>CAWEME010000027.1:0-3830 GCA_963810055.1 uncultured Alphaproteobacteria bacterium
ACCCTGGAGCTGCCGGGACGTGATCGCGCCCATGAGGATGCCTACCGCGACTTGATCGCGCCGGGCAAGCCGCTCTACATCAACTTCGGCCCGCACGACTCTCCCGCCGGAACGATCGACGCCGCCCGGCAATTGAAACGCGCGGGCTTCCATCCGGTGCCGCATATCGCCGCGCGCTATCTGACCGGGAAGGTGCAGCTCGGCGATTTCCTGGCGCGGCTCAACGGCGAGGCTGGGGTCGGCGAGGCGCTGCTGGTCGCCGGCGACCGCGACAAGCCGGCGGGGCCGTTCACGTCCAGCCTGGAATTGATCGAAAGCGGCGCCTTCGAGAAACACGGCATCACGCGCATCGGCATCGCGGGATATCCCGAGGGGCATCCGAAAATATCCCTGCGCGCGCTCGACAACGCGCTCAGGCTCAAGATCGCCCGCGCGAATCTGGCCGGGCTTGTCCCCACCATCATCACTCAATTCGCCTTCGACGCGCAGCCGATCCTCGACTGGCTCCGGCGTATTCGCGGCGACGGCGTCGCGGCGCCGCTGCGCGTGGGATTGGCCGGACCGGCCAACATCGGCACCCTGACCAAATACGCGCTACGTTGCGGCATCGGCAATTCCCTGCGCATGCTGATAGGCCGCCAGGCCGCGGTCGCCCGGCTGCTCACCGAATCCGGACCCGAGGCGGTGATCGGCGATCTCACCCGGGCCGATATCGTGGCACTCGGCATAACCGGGCTGCATTTCTTCAATTTCGGCGGCATCGCCCGCACCGGAACATGGATGCGCGCCATCACCCGGGGTAATTTCGCCCTCGCCGCCGGGGAAACGGGCTTCAAGGTCAAATGATGACAGCCGCAAAGACCGATTGGGAAATAGCCTCGGCGGCCAAGCTCAAGCCGATCGCCGAGATCGCAACCGGCCGGCTGGGCATTCCCCTGGACAGCGTCGAGCCCTACGGCTTGTCCAAGGCCAAGATCGGCATGGGCTTCATCCGCCAGGCGCTGGCGACGCGTCCCAACGGCAAGCTGATCCTGGTGACCGCGATCAACCCGACCCCGGCCGGCGAAGGCAAGACCACGACCACGGTGGGTTTGGGCGACGCGCTCAACCTCATCGGCAAGAAGGCGGTAATCTGCCTGCGCGAGCCGAGCCTGGGGCCCTGCTTCGGCGTCAAGGGCGGCGCCGCCGGCGGCGGCTATGCCCAGGTGGTGCCGATGGACGACATCAACCTGCACTTCACCGGCGATTTCCACGCCATCGGCGCCGCCAACAACCTGCTGGCGGCGATGATCGACAATCACATCTATTGGGGCAACGAGCTCGGCATCGATCCGCGCCGCATCTCCTGGCGCCGCTGCCTCGACATGAACGACCGCGCGTTGCGCTCCATCGTCTCCTCGCTCGGCGGCGTCGCCAACGGCTTTCCGCGCGAGGACGGCTTCGACATCACGGTGGCGAGCGAGATCATGGCGATCCTGTGCCTTGCCACCTCGCTCGAGGATCTGCAACGGCGGCTCGCCAACATCATCGTCGCCTCGACCCGCGACCGCAAGCCGGTGCGCGCCAGCGCGCTCAAGGCCGAAGGCGCCCTGGTGGCGCTGTTGAGGGACGCGCTCAAGCCCAATCTGGTGCAGACGCTGGAAAACAACCCCGCCTTCATCCATGGCGGCCCCTTCGCCAACATCGCCCATGGCTGTAATTCCGTGATTGCGACCACCCTCGCCTTGAAGCTCGCCGATTACGTCGTCACCGAAGCGGGTTTCGGCGCCGATCTTGGCGCCGAGAAATTCTTCGACATCAAGTGCCGCAAGGCGGGCTTGAAGCCCGACATGGCGGTGGTGGTGGCGAGCATCCGCGCGCTCAAGGTGCATGGCGGCGTGGCCAAGGCCGAGTTGGGCTCGAACAACCCGGCTGCCGTGACCAAGGGCCTCGCCAATCTGCAACGCCATTTGAAGAACATCGCGCTTTTTGGCGTCCCCGCCATGGTATGCCTCAACCGCTTCGGCACCGATACCGACGCCGAGATCGCGGCCGTGATCGACGGCTGCAAGACGGCCGGGGTGAAGGCGTTCGTGTGCGAGCATTGGGCCAAGGGCGGCAAGGGTGCGGCCGAGCTGGCGCGCGCGGTGGTGGCGGGCATCGACGAGAAGAAGGCGGATTTCAAGCCGCTCTATCCCGACACCATGCCGCTCTTCGACAAGATCATGACCATCGCCGAGCAAATCTACGGCGCGGCCGGGATCGAGGCATCCAAGGCGGTAACCGACCGCCTCAAGGAGATCGAACAGATGGGCTTCGGCCATTTGCCGATCTGCATGGCCAAGACGCAATACAGCTTCACCGCCGATCCCGATCGGCGCGGCGCGCCCAGCGGGTTCACCCTGCCGATCCGCGAAGTGCGGCTTTCGGCCGGCGCCGAATTCGTGGTGGCGCTCTGCGGCGACGTCATGACCATGCCGGGATTGCCGCGCGTGCCGTCGGCGGTCGGCATCAGCGTGAGTGCGGAAGGCCAGATTTCCGGTCTATCCTGACGGCGATGAGCGACGACAAGGACGACCGGCGCGAGATCGCGGCCTGGCGGCGGGAAGAGCGCGTGCGGCTGATTGCCGCCCGCATTGCCATGCCGGTCGCCGAGCATCGCGCCGCCAGCCTGAAGATCGAAATCCGGCTGGAGGCCTTGTTCGCGACGCTGCCGGCGCGGCACATCGGCTTCTACTGGCCGTTCCGGCGCGAATTCGACCCGCTGCCGCTGATGCGCAGGCTGATCGCCGAGGGGCGCGAGGCCGCCCTGCCGGTGGTGGTGGAAAAGAACCGGCCGCTCGAATTCCGCGCCTGGCATGCGGGCAGCAAGATGGAACTCGGCGTCTACGACATCCCGCACCCCGCCGAAGGTGCGGCGGTCGCACCCGACACGCTGCTGGTGCCGTTGGTCGGCTTCGACCGGGCGGGCTATCGCCTGGGCAATGGCGGCGGCTATTACGACCGCACCCTGGCGGCCTTGCCGAAAAAGCCGCTTTGCATCGGCATAGGTTTCGCGTTGGGGCGCATCGACAGCATCCATCTCCTGCCCCACGACGTGCCGATGGATTTCATCGTCACCGAGGCGATGGCCGCGCGGCGCGAGGGCAACCGGCTCCAGGCTTTGTGAGCCTGGGACGTGGACCTATAAACAAGCCATGTCCGCTATCGGGGATAAAGCAGACCTAACGCGGACATGCCGTCACGTCCGCTTCTGACCCATAGCGGACATCAAAGGCGAGGTGACCGAGCAATGCTCAGGCTTGCCCAATCAATCTCGGGATGGAGATTGGCCCTTATTGGCCCGTCGGTTTTTTACGCCGGTTTCTTCACGTAGAACCTGCACCAGCCGGTCGGTTTTATGGCGCCCGACACGACCTTGCAGGAAGAGGGCGGCAGCCATTGCATACAGTTATCGCATTGCTGTGCACCCTTTGGCGTGTCTTGGTAGCCAACCGCCGACTGCGCCACCTTGGTCTGAGCCTCGGCATCACGAATCGCGCCTACGGTCGTGCCAAGCACGGCAGCTCCGCCGGCGGCGAACGCAACGTTTCGCAGTAGCGAACGGCGAGAAAGCTCTGCGGAATGGACCTTCGGTGCTTCTTTCATGGTTTCTCCGTGGATGAGTGCGGTAGCGGTTGCAAAAAAGAGGCATAGCACGACTTGCGCTGCCTCTGGCGAACTCGGTTCATTATATCGACCTAGCGTTCATTGGCACATATTGATATAGATCAAAGTGCGGCTAGAAAATTCCCTTAAATCATATTCATGAACCGCATCTGTTGGGCAATCCGCTTGTCGCGGTAGCGGTA
>CAWEME010000028.1:0-67152 GCA_963810055.1 uncultured Alphaproteobacteria bacterium
ATACCAAGTCTTTGTAATCAGCACCCATGAGCCCAGTCCCGCAGTCCGATGGACATGATCGTCCAGGGCTGATCGACGAGCTTGTTCCAGGCGTGGCAACAATGCTCGACGATGTCGTCATAGGATTGGAAGACGCGGTTTGAGAGCCAGTTGTTGCGCATGAACTGCCAGATGTTCTCGACCGGATTGAGTTCGGGCGCTTTCGGCGGCAACGGCATCAATGTGATGTTCGGCGGGATATCGAGCTTGGCGGAGAGATGCCAGCCGGCTTGATCGAGCAGCAAAACGGCGTGAGCGCCCGGCTCGACCGTCCGGGAGATTTCCGCGAGATGCAGCGCCATGGCAGCGGTGTTGCAGAACGGCAGGATGAGGCCGGCTGCGGTGCCCCGGGCCGGACAGATCGCGCCGAAGATGTAGGTCGAGCACGTCCGCTGATCGTGCGGCGCCGATGGCCTTGTGCCGCGCCGCGCCCATCGGCGGGCGATCTTGTTCTTCTGCCCGATTCGGGCTTCGTCTTGGAACCATATCTCTATCGACTTGCCAGCCGCCTCTCGTTTTGCGATCTCGTCCAGGCTCGTGGCGAAGTTTTTTTAAACGTCTCAAGCGCCTTGGGATCCTGGGCATAATGACGAGGACGGGCCGACAGCTTCCGGAAGCCCATGGCCCGCAATTCACGGCTCAGCGTCTGCTTGCTGATCGATATCCGGAACTCCTCGAATACCCATTGCGCTAGATCAATGAGGCGCCAGCGCACCACGCCGTGAGCCGCCGGTATCGGGCCCTCCTCGACAAGCCGCATCAAAACCCGCCGCTGCTCGTTGTTCAGCAGCGGCCGATTGCCCGTCGCCTTGCCGTTGATCAGCCCCGCCGGACCTTCCGCGTTGAGTGCCAGAACCCAGTCCCGCACCGTCTGTAGCCTAACCCCGCCGATCCGCGCCGCCTCGGTGCGCGAGTCGCCGTCATAAATCGCCGCCAACGCCAGCAAACGCCGGGTCTGGGCGGCATCACCCGACCGCTTCGCCAGCTCACGCAAACGCCTAGCGTCGTAATCACCCCGAACCCGAACTGCAGCCGCCATGGCAATCCCCCAGTGGTTTGCACTGGTGAATCATAGTTTCGGCCGCTTGGGAATCCCCCACGAGAGTCACGATCCGCGGGACCTGGTATTAATGGATATCGGCTCTTGGTGGTTCACCAAATATCTCGATCCGGCATTCTTCGCCTACGTCGTCGTCATCGGGGGAGCGGGCATGGGTTTGGCGCTCGCTGCCCAGATTTTTATTTCACTATGGGAAATGTGGATCGATTTAGTCAAAGCTGTTGTAGGTAAATCCCAGCACGAAACGTAGACTGAACTTTGCCTTCATTTTTCAAATCAGATATAGATTCTGAAATCCTTACCGAAATTTGGTCTGGAAACCCCCGTTTTCGGTCGTCCAAAACCATAATTGAGATTCTGGATTTTAGGGGGTAAAAAGGGTGGTTTTTACGGGGGATCATCCTAGCGGAGGGTCGATTGAAGAGGAAAAAGACCGATCCTCGTTTCGAGGAAGAGAAGCGGAACCCCGGCGTACGCGCTTGGCGTCGAAATAGACACCGGCAATTGCGAGTTACTGGTCGTGGCGGCCGGCACGGCAGAACAATGAATTACTTCAATGCGGCAACCCAGCGGCTCGCCTGGGAGGATTTCGAGAAAGTCTCGGTCGCGATGATCTGCCGGAACGCGCACGGCACGACCGACAGCTTCTATTGCAGGTTCCCGAGCAAGCGGGCCTTCGAATACGCCCTGGTGCGCGTGACCTTCCAGGAAATGACCCGGAATTTCAACCGAGCGATGGCCCCCGAAGCCTGGAAAAAAGCCCCTGCACGGGCGATCATATACCGGCTGGTGGACGAGGTAATCGCCAGTACCATGAATGTCCCCACCATAGGCGTAACCCAATTGGCCGTGCGAATCGGCATGAGCAAGCCCAAAGGGGCGAAGCCCTATCTCGAATTCCGGGCCGCAATCATGGACCGGGCCGTCGAATTACTGGCCCCCAAGCTCGAAATTCGAAATCCCCAGGAAACCATCCGTAATGTCTTTCAAATGGTCCTGGCGTCAGTGACGGACGAGGCCTGGCGGCATGGAATACCGTTCAAAACCAAGCGGAAAGACGAGCTCGTCGAAATCTATAGCAACCTGGTATTCCGCTGCCTCCAATTGCCGCCCGGGCGGCGAAATCCCAAGAATGTAGGGGCGATCCATTCCGATAGGACTGAATTCCCGGAACATTTCAAAATCGCTTACGGGATCACCAAGCAATCCCTCGCGAAATACGAAAAGGACGTGAATTCCTCCCGAAAGCCCAAATTCATATTGGGTAGCCCGGTGAATCCGGCGGACGGGTCAATCCTAATGACCAGGAAAGAGGAGCTAAAAACCGAGAAGCCGATAAAGCGAGAGCGCAAGCGAATAGCCAGAATGCTATGATGCAAAAAATGAGGCACAAATCCGAAACTACAAGAAACGAATGACGAAAGTCTTGGTGGTAAAATCGGTTATGGCGTTTTCAGCGTAGCAAAATCGGAGCATCGAAATGAGAACCCTTGATTCCATCCTTTATCGTATCTGGCGCATCGGATTCTTCCCGTTCGCTATGTTGGGGCTTTTCGTCGTGGCCGGATTCCATGGCGCTATGTCGATCTTTGGCGTCGGCCTGATCCTGTTTGCCCTTCGGTATGTGCCATCGCCCTGATTTCCCCTGACCGGAGTTGTAATGAGTCCCGACACTTGACGCAGACACGATAATTCCGAGACATTTGGACCATGTGTCCCGATGGTCTGATAACACCGCAGCGCGATATTTGGGCAAATGGCGTCCCTCTTGCCGAGGCCGACTATGTATTTGCGCCTGAAGACCTGCGGGTGGAATACGACGAATATTACAATCCGCCACCCAAGCCGTCTGGCATAGATCGCCCGGAGGCGCCAACTGAAATCATGTCCGGCAGTGCTGATGATCCTGTCATAGCAATTGCGAAGGGTGTTCAGCAGGTGATCGAAATTCTGGCCATACCGACCAAATTGCGCATGGAAATGCGAAATCGTCTCTTGCCATCCCTGGGGATGGGGAAATTCGTGGCCTATGGATACACAATTCCCCGAAATCCGGCCGATCCCAGGGTCAAGATTCCCAGGGATCTATTCGAGCCCAAATTCGTGAATTGGGAGAATTCGACCATCCGGGGCGCGGGTCTCGAATTCGCATCCATTTTGGTATTTGAATCCGCTTTGGCCCAGGAAATCGATGCCCAATTGGTGAAGAAAGCACCAATTCAGGGGATTACTCCAAAACGCGGGCCTCCGTCATCGCAGCAAGCCATCGAAAAGGCCATCCGGTCGCTTATGGATGAAAGGCAGCTACCGAATAGCAAAATGCAAAAAGAGAACATTCCGTTAGTCCAAAACCGTGTGCAGGAATTATATCCCGGCGAATTTCCACATAATCGCGGGCTCGGCGCTGAATCAATTCGGAAGGTTTTGGCGAATTTGATTCCCCGCCCGAAGAATTAGGTAATTTCCCAAAACCAAAACGGGTTTGTTTTGTGTGGAACGGCTAGAGCCCGATTAATCCGCAAAGGCATCCTGGTGGCAGAGCTGAGAGCTCGCACGAGGATTTACGGTGGCGGACGACGGGCCGATTTCGATTGCCCGGCAATTGCCGGATGCAGCAGGTGACGGGGGCAAAGGCGCTGCCAAGCCGCTTGATCCCCGCATCTTGGAGATCGCGCGCGAGATCGGTCGGATGATTGCGCGCGAGCAGTTCAAGGCACTTACGCTGGAGTACGAAAATAGGCATATGCTGAAGCCTTAGCCCATTGTGAATCGATGGGCCGGGAGCTAACGTTTCTCTGCTAGGAGGCCTGATCGATGATCCGCGTCGCTCTTTATGCCCGCTATTCCTCTGACAACCAGCG
Source organism: uncultured Alphaproteobacteria bacterium (assembly GCA_963810055.1). GTDB lineage: Bacteria > Pseudomonadota > Alphaproteobacteria > ATCC43930 > CGMCC-115725 > REEB95. The sequence continues at coordinate 3,961 of CAWEME010000028.1, forward strand.
GGACGCCTCAATCGAGGATCAGCTGCGCCTCTGCCGCCTCTATGCCGAGAAGCAGGGCTGGCACATCTTCAAGAGCTACAGCGACCGCGCGGTTTCCGGGGCGAGTCTAATACGGCCGGGTATTCAAGCCCTTCATGCCGATGCTCTGCACGGCAATTTCGACATGGTGCTGGCCGAAGCGCTTGACCGTATCAGTCGCGACCAGGAAGACGTAGCCGGGCTCTACAAGCGCCTGACCTTCGCTGGCATCAAGATCGTCACGCTATCCGAAGGCGAGATTACGCACCTTCATGTCGGCCTCAAGGGTACCATGAATGCCCTTTTCCTCAAGGATTTAGCGGACAAGACCCGACGGGGCCTTCGGGGCAGGGTGGAGCAGGGGAAGGCCGGCGGAGGCCTTTGTTATGGCTATCGGGTCTTAACAAAGGTCGATTCCAGGGGCGAGCCGGTCCATGGCGAGCGGGCAATTGAGCCAACGGAAGCTGCGGCCGTACAGCGGATATTCCAGGAATTCGCGGCCGGCAAGAGCCCGCGGGCAATTGCGATCGATTTGAACCGCGAGGGTATCCCCGGACCTGGCGGGCGGTCATGGTCGCAAGGCACGATCCGGGGCCATGCCTGCCGTGGCAATGGTGTCATCAATAATGAGCTCTATATCGGCCGTCTGGTCTGGAACCGGCAGCGATTCCTCAAGGACCCCAATACCGGCAAGCGTGTCTCCCGGCCGAATCCGGCAGCGGAGTGGATCAGGACCGATGTTCCGGGGCTTCGCATCATCGATGATGCCCTATGGCAATCGGCCAAGGACCGACAGGCCGAATTGGCAATACTGTTTGAGCCGACGCTCAAAGGTGTCCGGGCAGCCAGGGCGGCCAGGATCAATCAAGCGCGCCGGCCGGCATTCCTGCTTTCGGGCCTTCTCACCTGCGGTTGCTGTCGCGGGAAATTCGGAATCGTGGTCAATGACCGCTACGGCTGCATCAACCACTTTCGGCGTGGCAGTTGCGATAACGGCCGCACCATTCGCCGCGATGCGATCGAGGCCCGGGCACTTACCGGCCTGACGGATAAATTGGTTTCGCCTGAGGCCGTGTCAGAGGCGGTACGCGCCTATCATGAGCAAAAGAACCGGCTCAATCACGAACGCCGTGCCCAGGCAGGAGCAGAACGACAGGCGCTCGGCAAGATCGAACGCGCCATCAAGGGCATCATGGCGGCCATCGAGGATGGCCTGTACCGGCCATCTATGAAGGCCCGCATGTCCGAGCTCGAACAGCAGAAGGCCGACCTCGAAGCCCGCCTGCGTGAAGCCCCGGCGGATATACCCGATGTGAACCCGAATGTTGCCGAGGTATACCGGCGCAATGTTATAGGCCTCGCTACAGCGCTTAAGGACCCCGATTCCGGTAGGAAGGCAGCAGCCATGATCCGCTCCCTCATTGGCGAGGTCGTAATGACGCCTGGTGCCAAGCGTGGCGAGATCAAAGCCATCCTACGCGGCGAATTGCTGGCAATCCTCAATATTGTCGCTGACAAAGTCGAAATATCACCAATAGCATCCCGAGTTATAACAAACACGGCAGCGAGCCCCCGCAACCAATCAAAACTCAATTCAATCAAAGCACGCTCGACGAGGTTGAGCCGACAGCCGGCCGCGTTCGCGTCGTGCGTGTCAATGAGACGGGTCGTTACAGCACTCCTTCGTGTTTTGGTTCAAAAACCGCGCGGGAACGCCGGTTTTTTGCTCCTGGCGCCGGGTCGAGGCTTGGCCTATGATTTTGGAAACCGCGCATAAGCCGGATTTCGTCATCAAGGAGGGGGGGCCAAGATGATCGATTGGTATAGCGAATTGGGCACGTCGGAGCGGCGCACTTTCTGGGCCTGTTTCGGCGGCTGGGCGCTCGACGCGTTCGACGTCCAGATCTACAGCTTCGTCGTGCCGGCGCTGATCGCGCTGTGGGGCATTACCAACGCACAGGCCGGGCTGCTGGCGACCAGCGCGCTGGTCATCTCGGCGTTCGGCGGTTGGGTCGCCGGCATGCTCGCCGATCGCATCGGCCGCGCCAAGCTGCTGATGATCATGGTCGGCTGGTTCGCATTCTTCACCTTCCTCTCCGGCTTCACCAACAGCTTCGAACAGCTGTTGGTTGTGCGCGGCTTCCAGGGCTTCGGCTTCGGCGGCGAATGGGCGGCGGGCTCCGTGCTGATGGGCGAGGTGATCCGCGCCAAGCATCGCGGCAAGGCGGTCGGCACGGTGCAGAGCGCCTGGGCCTGGGGCTGGGCCGCGGCGGCGATCCTTGCCACCATCATCTTCCAGGTCTTGCCGCAGGAGATCGCGTGGCGCGCGATGTTCTTCGCCGGGATACTGCCCGCACTGCTCATCTTCTACATCCGTTCGCGCGTGCCCGAGCCCGCGATCTTCAAGCAGGCGACGGCGGCGCCGGCCGCCGCGCGTCGCGGCACGTTGGAGATTTTCGGCGCGGACCTGCTGTGGACCACGGTCCTCGGCGCGATACTGACCACCGGCGCGCAAGGCGGCTACTACGCCATCACCACCTTCCTGCCGACCTTCCTGCGCACCCAACGCCACCTCACGGTGATGGGAACCGGCGGCTATCTCGCCGTCATCATCATCGGCTCATGGCTCGGTTACATCGTCAGCGCGTATCTCAACGACGCGATCGGGCGGCGGAAGAACTTCTTCATTTTCGCCATCGGCTCGCTGTTGATCGTGGTGGCATATACCCAGGCCGACATCTCGGATTCGATGATGCTGGCGCTGGGCTTCCCGTTGGGCTTCTTCGCCTCGGGCATTTTCAGCGGCATGGGGCCGGTGCTGACCGAGCTGTTCCCGACCACCGTGCGCGGCGCGGGACAGGGTTTCTGCTACAATTTCGGCCGCGGCATCGGCGCGTTCTTCCCCACGCTGGTGGGCATGCTGTCGGCCAGCGTGCCGCTGGGAACCGCCATCGGCATCTTCGCGGCGGTGGCTTATGCCATCGTCATCGTCGCGGCGATGATGCTGCCGGAGACGCGCGGACGCGAGCTGCTGGCGAATTGAGCGGGAGGCGGCCTAACGCGCCGCCGCAGCGCCACCATCGGCGCGGTTGTGCTGCTCATCGTCATCAAGACGATCAAGCAGGCAGGGGGTATTGGCCGCTTGCTCAAAAATTCTCGCGCCAGGGCCTGAGTTCGATCTCCCAGGCCCAGGCGCTGCGATGCTGGCGGTGGAGTTCGAGATATGTCCGCGCGATGGCGTCGGGCTCGAGCATGCCGTCCTCGCCGCGTTCGGTGGCGCGCGGATCCTTCTCCCGCCGGATGCCGCCGTCGATCACCACATGGGCGACGTGGATGTTCTGCGGCTGCAGCTCGCGCGCCAGGCTTTGTGCCAGGCCGCGTAGCGCGAATTTTCCCATGGCAAAAGGCGAGGAGCGGGCATAGCCCTTGACGCTGGCCGAAGCGCCGGTGAACAGGATGGTGCCGTGGCCGCGCGCCAGCATGGCCTTCGCCGCCAGCTGCGCCACCAGGAAGCCGCCATAGGCCGAGGCCATTAGAGTCTTAAACACCTCTTCGGGGTCGATCTCGGTGATCGCGCCGCGCGTGCGGTAGCCGGCGTTGTAGACGACGATGTCGGGAGGGCCGATCTCCCGGGCGAAGGAAGCGAACAGCCTGTCGACGTCTTCCCGCTTGGTCGCGTCGCATGCATAGCCGCTTGCGCCGGTTTCCTTCAGGAGCGGATCGAGTTTCTTGGCATCGCGGGCCGCCAGCGCCACGCGCATGCCTTCCTTGGCGAAGAGCCGCGCCAGCGCGGCGCTCAACCCGCTGCCGGCACCGACAATAAGCGCGGCCTCGGCCAAATCCGTCTAGCGCGAGCGATTGGGCAGAAGCTGCTCGGCCGCGTCGCGCGCCGCATGGCGTTTCAACGCCTCGCGTTTCAGCTCGACCACGACCGGTTTCTGCTGCCGCGCGCGCACCACGCCGGAACTGACATGGGCGTCCACGCCTGCGGCACGCAGTTTCAGCTCCAGCAATTGGGGGGCCTCGGGCTTGCCGGCAAGCCGGGCCTCGACCTCCTGTCCCTTGAACAGGCGGGTGATATTGGATTGCGCCAGGAGTTGCGGCTCGACCGCGACATCGCCGCCAACGCCCTGGAGCCGGAGTCCGCCACGCCGCGTCTGCGGATCGAACCAGCGCACCACGCCGCGCACGACGCCGTCGAGCGAAGGGGTAGGGGCGGGCGCGGCTTCGACCGTTTCCTTGATTTCTGCGCGGCGCAACAGCGTGGGCGCGGGAGAAACGACCGGCACGGTCTCGACGACCGGCGCCGCGACCGGTGACACCGTTTCGCGTGGCTTGCGGCCGCGCCGTTTCGGAGACACCACAGGCGCAATTTTGATCGCCAGCTTATCCTTGGAGGATTCGGGCCGGCCGCGCGGACGATCGATGTTCGACAAGGTACGGTGGACTTGGTCGATCAGATCGGGGATTTCGTCGCGCGTGGTGGCGCGATTGGCGAGAAGCTTGGCAATCATGCGGGCGGTACGCGCCGTCGATGACATCATCATCCTCTTATGAACCGTTTGCGCTTTGGCGTTCGCTGGGGCCGCGACACGAGCGGGTCCAGCGATGGACGTGCGGGGTGAAACCAATATGCCTTCCGTCCGAGGTGGCACTCCTTCATATCACGTCGGCACGGTTTGGCAAGGGAGCATGGTTGACGGAGGAAGAATTTGGTGGATAATTTCATGTACAGTTCGATCATGCCGATGTCGACACGCAACTTGTGGCGCGATTTTCCGGGCGTCGCCGCCATATCGGTAGGCGCGTTCGTTTTGTGGTTGTTGCTCGCGCCCGCTCTCGATGCCGCGGTCGCGGTCGAAGGCCTGATTCTTGCCGCCGCCGTCGCCGTCTGGTCGCGTCTCGCCGATCTCTGAACCTGTCTCGTGATCTTCTGGACGGCCATGCGGGCGCGGCAAGATCGCCATTCGCGCCGCGCGTTTGACAGCCTTACCGCAAGATGATACCAGCGGCCAAAGACGAATCGCGTGTGGAGGTTTTCGACTGATGTCGCGCATCTCGATCGGCGATTGTCGGCTCTATTACGAGCGCCAAGGCGCCGGCTTCCCCGTGCTGTTTGTCACCGGCCTGGGGGGCAATGCCAGTCATTGGCGCGAGCAAGTGCCGGTCTTCGCCAGATCCTTCGATACCATCACCTTCGATCATCGCGGCATCGGCCAAAGCGATCATGACAAGATCGCCTACTCCGTCGACAAGATGGCGGCCGACGCGATTGCGCTATTGGACGCGCTCGGCATCGAAAAGGCGCATGTAATCGGCCATTCGACCGGCGGCGCCATCGCCCAGATTCTGGCGTTGGACCATCCCCGGCGCCTCGCCAGCATCGTCATCGCCTCAAGTTGGACCAAGGCTGATGCCTATTTCCGCCGCTTGTTCGCGCTCCGGCGTGAAACCTTGGCACGGCTGGGGCCCGCAAGTTACGTGCAGGCAAGTTCGCTGTTCCTCTATCCAAGCTTCTACATCGCCCGCAACAACGAGAAACTGCGCCAGATCGAGGCGCAGATGCTGGCGAGCTTCTCGGCGCCGGAGATCACGCTCAGCCGGATCGACGCCATCCTGGCCTTCGACCGCACGGCCGATCTCAGCCGCATCCGCACGCCAACCCTAGTGATGGCCGCCCAGGACGACCTCATCACACCGGCCTATTTCTCGGAGGAACTGGCCCGCTCGATCCCCGGAGCGGAGGCCAAGTTCCTGGCCCAGGGCGGCCATTTCTTCAACATCGTCCTGCCGCGCGAGTTCAACCAGGCGGTTATCCCTTTCTTAACCGCCAACACGCCGGCGGCCGGGTCCGGTCGCTAAAATTCGCGACAAGTGCATGGCGTTTAAGGGTTCCTAAAGTTTTGCCGGGGAAGATGAGGGCGTGCCTCGGTTGACCTCGGGTTTCATGGCGGACAAGACGGATATCGCGGACGAAACCGGCCAGGTTCTGGCAGCGCTTTCGGCCGCCGGCGACGTGGCTTATGTCTGGGACGTGGCGAGCGACAGCCTGCGCTGGCACGGCGCGCTCGAACTCGCTCGAATTCGATTTCGCCTCGATTTCCGCCGGCGGCGATTTCGCCGCGCGCATCCACGGCGACGACCGCCCGTTGCGCGCGCAACGCCTCGCCGCGCATCTCAACCAGAACGCCACCTTCGACTGCGAATATCGCCTGCGCCTCGATAACGGCCACTTCGCCTGGTTCCACGACCGCGGCGCGGCCGAGCCCGGCCCCTCGTCCAAGTCCGCCAAGCCCCAGCGCGTGCTGGGCGTGCTGCGCCTCATCAGCGGGCGCAAGGCGGCCGAGCAGCGGCTCGAACACCTGGCCAATTACGACGAGCTCACCGGCCACTACAACAAGCAGCGGCTGCGCGAGGCGCTCGACCACGTGATCGCGTCGAGCTCGCGCACCGGCGACAGCGGCGCCTATCTCGCCGTCGGCGTCGACAAGCTCAGCAACATCAACGACGCCTTCGGCTACAAGGCGGCGGATTCGGTCATCATCGAGATCGGCCAGCGGCTCGACCGCTGCCTCAGGGTGAGCGACGTCATCGGCCGCGTCGGCGGCGACCGCTTCGGCATCGTGCTAGCGGATTGCGCCGAGCAGAACACCGCCATCGCCGCCGAGAAGATCCTGGCCGCGGTCGGCCAGATGCCGATCGACACCGTCGCCGGCCCGGTCTACGCCACCGTTTCGATCGGCTGCGCGACGTTCCCCGAGCAGGCCAAGACCTCCTACGACGTCATGACCCGCGCCGAGACCGCGCTAGCCGAGGCCAAGCGCGCCGGCCGCGATTGTTTCGTCACCTACCGCATCACCGAGGAACAGCGAAGCCGCCACCGTTTCGGCATGGCGCTGGGCGAGCGCGTGCAGCGCGCGCTCAAGGACAACCGCCTGGTTTTCGCCTATCAACCGGTGGTGGCGGGCGACACCGGCGCCATCGACCATTACGAATGTTTGCTGCGCATGATCGGCGAGGACGGCCAGATGATGCTGGCCGGGGATTTCGTCGCCGCGATCGAGCAGCTGGGATTCATCCGCCTGATCGACCGTTACGTGCTGGAGAAGGCGATCGCGGACGTGTCGGACCGGCCTGAGGCGCGGCTCGCCTTCAACATCTCGGGCCTGACCGCGACCGACCGCCCCTGGCTGCGCGCCATCTCCTCGCTCTTGAAGGGCAAGCCCGAGGTGGCGAGCCGGCTGGTGGTCGAGATCACCGAAACCGCGGCGCTGCACGACATCGTGGAATCGGCCGCTTTCGTGCGCACGCTGCGCGACCTCGGCTGCCGCGTGGCGCTCGACGATTTCGGCGCGGGCTTCACCTCGCTGCGGCACTTGCAGGCCCTATCGGTCGACACCGTCAAGATCGACGGCTCGTTCGTGCGCAACCTGGCGAGCAATCCCGAGAACCAGGTTTTCCTGCGCCACCTGGTGGGCCTGGCCAAGGGCCTCAACCTTTCCACCGTGGCCGAATGGGTCGAGACCCCCGAGGAGGCGGCGCTCTTGAGGCGCGAGGGCGTCCAGTTCCTGCAAGGCTATCTCTTCGGCGCGCCCTCGCTCGAAAAGCCCTGGCTCAAGGCGCCGGCCTCGCCGCGCAAGCTGTTGTCGGAAGCGGCGTCTTAAAGTCCAAGTCGGGTTTCGATTGCGCCGCAGATCGAACGCGGCTAAAAATTCCATTAATAAGACTGATTCGGCGTTTCCCGCCCTAAAGCCGATTTAAAATATTTAAACGCGGCAGGAGGAGTCAATGGTGACCACTGGCATAGAAGAGATCGAAAAAAAATTGTTGTATGAAAACGACTCTAATGATGTGCCCCCAAATGACATCGTCTCTTACAATGAATTAAGGTCATGCGCTGACCTCTTCCGGATGAGTGAAACAAAAATATTGGAGATCCAACCGGATTTCCAAAGAGATGTGGTTTGGTCAGGAACAGATCAGACCCGGTTCATCGATTCGCTCATAAAGCAGCTGCCAATACCAAGTATGTGTTTCGCTTTCGACTATAAAGCACAACGGTGGATGGTTATCGATGGACTTCAGCGCATTGCCACTATCGTCAGATTCTTAAAAGGCGCGGATTGGAAGCTGTCCGCATTGGACGACATTGATCCGGGGATTGCAGGTAAATCCGCCGCCGCAATAAAGACGGATAAAGGCGATCTTAAAAAATACTACACACGAGTTGAAAATCTTTCCGTCCCGATCAATGTGCTCCGCTGTGATTTTTCTAAAAAGGATCACATGGAGTATCTATTTACGATCTTTCACCGCCTCAATGCTGGAGGGTTGAAGTTAAACAATCAAGAAATTCGTAACTGCATCTACAACGGACCATTTAATGATCTGCTTAAGAAATTAGATCAGTACGGTGCGTGGCGTAAAATTAACAAAATGCAGGGGGAAAGAAATTATCGCTTCACAAAGCAAGAGCTACTGTTACGTTTTTTTGCATTGTACGACCGTCAAGCCAGGTATTCAGGACATATCTCAAAGTTCTTAAATGAATACATGCATGATCAACGAGACCCAGGTGCAGAGTTTCTAAATGCGAAGGCCGACTTATTAAAACGCACTGCTGATTTGATCTGGGATAAAGTATTTGCTCACAAAACTCCCAGTAAACTTCCAAACACTGTATTGGAGGCCGTTCTAATCGGTGTTGCAAAAAATCTCGATTACATATCAAGAATTGACAAGAAAACTGCTGGATCACTCTTTAAAAAATTACTAGTTGATCCACAATTTTCAGAAGATTCCTTGTCAGAAGGTTTATCAAAAAAGCCAAAGGTCGAAGAGCGACTCTCAACAGCGATTCGGATTTTCTCGGGAAAATAAATGATTGCCAGATCATATATCTGGGCGAATCTTGTTTCTCTTGAAGCGCGCTATCAAAAGGCAAAAAACCAAAAAGAAGCCTTATTCGTTTCAAAGATAGCGCTGCTTGAACTTTGCGGCTGGATCGAAGAATCCATGGATGATATCGTCTTACGATTATCTAATCGCTGCGTCAAAGAGGAAGAAAATCGGAAATACGTAAAACAAGAAATTATCAAGAAAACTCATAGCTTCGATTATGACCGTTTCAGATTTATGATCATCAGAATAATGGGATTCAGCCCGTGCCTCAGTGAAGAGAGCCTTTCCTTTCATCTGGCTGCCTAGTATCTCCAAATCCTATGTGAGACACGCCTTAACCGCTTTCGCCACGTTATATGCGAGCCGGACCGGAAGCGCATTTCCAACTTGGCGGTAAGCGTGTGTCTTGGCCCCAGCAAATTTCCAATCATCGGGGAAAGTTTGGAGGCGCGCCACCATCGCTATTGTCAGGCGCGGCATTCCGGTAAATTCAGGTGCAGGCGATTCATTGGCCAAGCCAAGTCCGTCAACGCCGAGTGCGGCCCACTCACGGCGGGCGCGGGTCGGGCCGAGATCGGGGCCGCCATGCTTATGTGAGCCGCCAACAATGGTAGGCGCTGGAGACATGGCGCCCTTGATCCATGCTGCCGCGCCGCGCCAGCCCCGTTCACTCATGAGGTCGCCAATCGCCATTCCTACGGCCGGAGCTGGTCCTTCCGTTGCAATCGGCCATCGCAGCGGCGCTGTTGCACCGCGCCGGAGGGCGACGAGGAAAACCCGGAAGCGAGTTTGCGGCACGCCGAAATTTGCCGCATTGAACGCGGTCCAATGAGCATCAAAGCCCATCCCGTCTAAAATTTTGTCGATTTTTGCGCGGAACGGGGTGAAGCGCTCAGTAAGAATCCCGCGCACATTTTCGATCAAAACCGCGCGCGGGCGCACATCTTTTACAATCTTCAACATGGAGGGGAACATGTCGCGGTCGTCATCAGCGCCCAATTGCTTGCCAGCGATCGAAAATGGCGGGCAGGGAAGACCACCGGACAGCAAATCAACATCGCGCCAATAGGCAGAATCAAACCGCCGGATATCGGCCTCGATCACGTTCCAGTATGGCCGGTTGCGCCGCAGGGTCGCACAAGCATGGGGGTCATTATCGAGCAAAGCAGCATGTGAAAATCCCGCTTGCTCAAGCCCGAGCGCGGCACCGCCGCCGCCGGCGCATAATTCCAAAGCTGTGAGCATGTTTCTTCTCCCCTGTCCGCGATAGCTATGGCGACGAGTTGCCGATTTCGGAATTCAGCATATCGCCCGCATCCCCCGCTGGCGGCGTGACCCAAGCCCAGTAGGGAAACTTAATAGACGCAAATGCAGCCTTGGCGCCATCGCGACTCGCTAATTGGGCCATTTGGCTAACCCAGATCGTTTTGGTACAAAACAAGAACAATGTCAAGTCCGCTTGTGCGCTACACCCTGGAACGCCCCGCGAGTCTCGTGACAGCCTCCTTTGGCCTCACACAGCGCCGCCAAAGAAGTACAGGGATGTCTGACTCAAGTTCGAAAGAGAAAATCAGGAAGTTTCTACTAGCCAACATTGGCCGCGTGATCGAATCTCACGAATTGCAAGCGGCGGCCGATGGTGCAGTTCAATACAGCCGCCGCCTTCGTGAGTTACGCGAGCAAGAGGGATGGCCGATCCTTACACATAATGACACCACGGAATTAAAGCCAGGCCAGTACCTTTTACGGGAGAAGCCGCCAAAGAAATCCGCTGTAACATTCGCAGGTGGTATATCGACTAAGCTCCGCGCTGAAGTCTTAGATCGCAATGGGTTCACCTGCCAAATGTGCGGTCTTACTCCGGGTGACATTGATCCATCTACCGGGCGCAAAGTCCGTCTTCATATTGGCCACATCAAAGACAAAAGCCTCGGCGGTAAAGATGAGCTGTCCAATCTTCGTGCCCTGTGTTCGACTTGTAATCAAGGCGCAAAAAACGTTACGGGTGAAAAACCTACCGGACTTTGGTTGCTGTCTCAAATCAGACGGGCGGGACAGGATGAACAGCGGGCCGTTTTCGACTGGCTCCGCAAGAAATTCGGTGCATGACTGACAAGCTGTCACCGGAGCGCCGCAGCGCTAACATGCGGCGTATCCGCAGCACCGGCATGAAACCAGAAATGATTGTGCGCCGGGCCGCTCATGCACTGGGTTACCGCTTCCGGCTGCATCGTAAGGAGCTACCCGGCAAACCCGATCTCGTATTTGCCTCACGCCGCAAAGTAATCTTCGTGCATGGATGCTTCTGGCATCAGCACCGGGGGTGTATCGATGGACGAATGCCGCATTCCAATCTTAATTACTGGCGCCCTAAATTGGCCCGGAATGTAGCCCGAGATGCTGAGAATATCGCAGCTTTGAAAGCTGGTGGCTGGCGTACTCTCGTGATTTGGGAATGTGAGACGGCGAATGAAAGGCGATTAGATTCCTATCTTCAGCGCTTTCTTCGCTAGATTTTCAATGACTTGGCATTGATCTGTGTTGTTCAATCAATGCCTTCGGGAGAATATATGAGGAATACCGGAGGAAATAATGGATGAACCGCAGCCCATCAAACAGCGCGAAATGATGCGTCGGCTGTACCAGCAACTTGGACCGGATAAAGAAAAAGTCTGCCGAGCGTATGCGGAAACGGAAAAACGGGGGGAAGTTATTCGCAGTCGAAACGCGGGAAATAATTCACCTGAACAATATGCGGCTGATCTTTGGACTGATGGAATTCGTAAAGGCTGGCTGAAAAATTCAGATTAGGAATTTACGCGCATACCCTCTTTGCTACGTTATTTCTCCGGCTTCTTGCCGAGTTGTTCGATTTGCTGCTGGAGCGCGTTGATGCGCTCCTTGAGCTCGTTGAGCGAGGCGGCCGCGTCCTTGGGCTTGGTCTCGCCGCCCGCGCCGGGCGTGGCGAAGGGCGAGAACATCTGCATGGTCTTTTCCAAGAGCGCCAGGTTCTGCTTGCCCATCTGCTCCAGCGGGCCGAACGGGAACATGCCGCCGAAGGCGTCCTGGAGCGATTTGCGCATCTGGTCCTGGTTGTGCGCGAAGGAGGCCATGGCGTGCTCGAGATAGCTCGGCACCAGCCATTGCATGTTGCCGCCGTATAGCCCGATGAGCTGGCGCAGGAAATTGGTCGGCAGCAGGTGCTCGCCCTTCTGCTCCTCCTCGACGATGATCTGGGTCAAAACCGAGCGGGTGATGTCCTCGCCGGTCTTGGCGTCGTAGACCACGAACTCGCCGCCCCCCTTCACCATGCTGGCCAGGTCGTCGAGCGTCACATAGGAACTGGTGGCGGTGTTGTAGAGCCGCCGGTTGGCGTATTTCTTGATGACCGTGGCCGGGGCCGCAGCGCCCTCCGGCGTCTCCGCCGCCTTCGATCCCGTCTTAGACGTATCGCTTGCCATGGGATGAGCATACCAGGAATGACCCAGGCTTGTGCATCGCAATATTTCACCCTTTGCTTCGCACGACGACCGCGCCCCTGCGCGGCCTGTGCTACGGGCTTTGGCTTCGCAAGACGGCCTCGCGCTTGGCTCCTCTTAGCTTCGCACGTCAGGTGCTACGCGGGGCGCTCGGCCATTGCTACGCGGTACCCCCACCCTAACCCTCCCCCGCATGCGGGGGAGGGAATGGGAGGGGGCGCGGCCCCTCGTTGCGAAGCAAAGAAAAGCCCTACCCAAGCTAGAAGGGCATATTGAGGCGGCTTATACTGCGCCCCATGGCGGAACCGCCCGATCTCGCAGAGCTTGCCCGGCGCTATGTGGCGTTGTGGCAGGAGCAGTTGATCGCCATGGCGGCCGACCCGGCCTTCGCCCAGGGCATGGCGGGGCTGTTCAAAGGGCTAACGCCGCAGCAGGGAGGCTTCGGCCATGGATTTGGCGTCCCCGAACCCGGCGTGGCTGAAACCGGGCCTGCGCCTAGGGCCGCGCCCGCTGGCGCTCCATCTGGCCAACGCCAGCCTGACCTGGTTCACCTCGCAAGCCGCCTTGCCGCTCTTGAAAAGCGGCTCGCTGCCCTGGAAACCGGAACTGGCGGCGGAGGGAAGCGAGCTGCTGCAAAGCCTCGCCGGCGTTAATTCCGCGGAATTCGGGCTGGCGCTCGAACGCGAGCTGCGCCGCCGCGCCGGCCTGTTCCTGCAGGGCATCCAGGATTACCGCCACCACCCCTACCGCCGCGACATGGAAGACATGCCCGTGCTGTGGCAGGAGGGCACGACCCGGCTTTTGGATTACGCGCCGGCGGGAGGAATGCCGGTGCTGGCGGTGCCCTCGCTCATCAATCGCGGCTACATCCTCGACCTGGCGCCGGGCAACAGCCTGCTGCGCTATCTCGCCTCGCAGGGCTTGCGGCCTTTCCTGGTCGATTGGGGCGCGCCGGGCGAGGCGGAGCGGCGCTTCGGCTTGACCGAATACATCGCCGGGCGGCTGGAGAAGGCGGCCGAGGCGGCGGCGAGTGCAGCACAGGTCGCGCAGGGGCGCGACCGTCGTGCGGAGCAAAAGAGTGACGGGAAAATCGCGGTGCTAGGCTATTGCATGGGCGGCACGCTGGCGCTGGCGCTGGCGGATAGGCGGCCCGATCTGGTCAGTTCCTTGGCGCTGCTGGCGACGCCGTGGAAATTCCATGCCGAGCGGCCGGAACAGGCGCGGCTGCTGGGCGCGCTGGCGGGGTCCTTCGCAACGTCTTTCGCCAGCCTGGGCGAGGTGCCGGTGGACGTGTTGCAGGCGCTCTTCGCCGCGCTCGATCCGCTGCTGGCGGTGAAGAAATTTTCGCGTTTCGCAACCATGGACAAGGAGAGCGAGTCCGCGCGCGGCTTCGTCGCGCTCGAGGACTGGCTCAATGACGGCGTGGCGCTCGCGCTGCCGGCGGCGCTGGAGTGCCTGGGCGACTGGTACGGGCGCGACACGCCGGGGCGGGGAGAGTGGCGCGTGGATGGGCGCGCGGTGTTGCCGCGCAACGTCAATCAGCCGAGCCTGGTGATGGTGCCGGCGCAGGACCGCATCGTGCCGCCCTTGAGCGCGGCGGCGCTGGCCGACGAATTGCCCAACGCCGAACGCTTCACGCCGCCCTTGGGCCATATCGGCATGGTGGTGGCGCGCGAGGCGCCCAAGGAAACCTGGCCGAGGCTCGCGGCGTGGCTGAAGGAGCATTGATTTGCTTCGCAAGACGGATGCCAAGTGAACCCTCTCTGTCATCGCGAGCCGCGAAGCGGTGAAGCGATCCAGAGCAAGGCTGGATTGCTTCGGCCGCGTGAGCGCGGCCTCGCAATGACGGCAAGGCTGTTTCTTTCCAGCTTCGCACGATGCAGTCGCCGCCACGACCGCCGTGCTACGGACTCTTCTTTGCTTCGCACGACAGGTGCTACGCTAGAGCCATGAGACCGAAACCCCCGAATATGCCAACCTCCCTCAAGGCCAAGCTCGCGAAGTTGCGGCCGACGCAGATGACGCTGGGCTATGAAGAGGTGGCGAAGAAGCGCAAGGAATGGCGCAAGCGCGATCCCAAGGACGCCAAACGCTTTTTGCGCGATCACCGCTTCCCCGCCATCCGCGGCCCCAAGGGCCGGCTCTACATCACCGACCACCATCACCTCGGCCGCGCGTTGCAGGAGGAAAAAATCACGTCGGTGATGGTCGCGGTGCTGGCCGATCTGTCGTCGCTCGACCGCGACGAATTCTGGATTTTGATGGATTACCAGCAATGGGCGCATCCCTACGACGCCCAGGGCAGGCGCCGCGATTTCTCCGCCATCCCGAAAAGCCTGAAGCGCCTGCCCGACGATCCTTATCGCAGCCTGGCGGCGGAAGTGCGGCGGCAGGGCGACTATCCCAAGGACGCGACGCCCTTCGCCGAGTTCCTCTGGGCCGATTTCTTCCGGCGGCGGATTGCGCTGGACCTGCTGAACCGGGAGCCCAAGAAGGCGTTCAAACGCGCCCAGCGCCTCGCGCGTTCGCTCGAAGCCGCGCATTTACCCGGTTGGTCGGGAATTGGAAAAAGTTGATCATTTATTAGCTTCGCACGACGCGGTCGCCGCTGCGACCGCTGTGCTACGCTGTTTGGCTTCGCAAGACGCTTCGGGCCTGAAGGCTCGGCCCGAGGCTGTGCTACGCATGGGAGATCGAGAAAAATTGATCGTTGATTAGCTTCGCACGACGCTATTGTTTTTTTTGCTACGCCGCGCAACCTCACTCGATATGGGAGGTGGACGATGCGGAGGATTTTAATCGGCTTGGTTTTGGCGCTGGCGGCGGGGCTGCTCTCGTCCTGTTCCGGGACCGGGCCCTATCCCGATCTTCAGCCTTATGACGAGGTCGCGCCCAATCTTCCGCCGCCCGCGCCCGGAATGGCGCGGATCTATTTCTACCGCTTGCTGTCCTATTACGACATCCGCAGCGGCACCACCGCCTATCTCAACGGCCAGGCGGTGGGCTTTTCGCGCATCGGCACCGTGTTCTACCGCGACGTGAATCCGGGCAGCTATTTCGTCAGCGTGGCGAGCCCGGGCGCCTTTCCCAACCAGTTCAAGACCGTCCAGGTCGCTTCCGGCCAGATCTGGTACGCGCACATCGAATCGCTGCTGAGCTGGTCGGACGGTTCGGGGATAGGGTCGCACGGCGCCACCTTCACCGTCGTGCTCGAAGATCCGGCCTTGGCGATGGAGGAAATGCACGGCCTCTATTACATCCCGCCGAAGTGATTCTTCTTCGCTTCGCACGACGCCTCGGGCCTGAAGCTCCTTGACTAATCCGGATCAATCTGCTATAAAACGTCATCATCGAAAGTCCGCCCGGCCTCCGTGCCGGGTTTTGCTTTTTTAGGGTTAGCTTCGCACGACGCCAAGGGCCCCGCGTAGCACCTGACGTGCGAAGCCAAGGGAGATCGGCCCTCTTCTGTGCTACGCTGGCGCCGGGTTTTTTTATTGAATGGGGGAGGGGGAATAATCATGCGCGGTACCGTGGCGGCTGTTTGCTCGCTCTTGCTCCTCGCCGGCTGCGGCCTGTGGGATTCCGCGGGCGACACCGCCGGCAATACCATCTTCGGCGCCCAAATGGCCGCGGGGACGGCGAGCTACGTCGACCGCTGCATCGATTTCATGCGCGAAGTCCTATCCCGACGCCCGCTTCGAGATCACCGGCAAACGCCTCGGCATCGGCTCGAACGCGGCCCTGGTCGACGTCCAGGCCACGCGGAGCGACGTGCCCGCCGGCTGGAAAAAGCCGCGCGACGTGGCCGCCCAATGCCGGTTCGACCACGACGTCATCGTCGATTTCCATTGGACCGCCAGCCCGCTGTAACCTCTCTTTGCTTCGCACGACGCCTCGGGCCTTAAGGGCTTTCTTGGCTTCGCACGACGGCCGCGCCCCTGCGGGGCCTGTGCTACGCCTCCCGGCCCTCGGCCGTGCTACGCGGGCTCTTTATATTTAAAGCAGGGTCGACACGGTATTGAACGTGTTGGACAGGCTGGTGCCGATCAGCGTGACGCCGGCGGCAATCACCACCGCGATGAGCGCGGCGATCAATCCGTATTCGATGGCGGTCGCTCCGCTGTCGTCGGCGGCGAAGCTGCGCGCATATCGGCCAAGACGGTGCATGAGAACCTCCCAATATCCGTTTTTGCAAATTAAGCCGCGGCCGATGCGCGGACAAGTTCTTACGTTCGGCATTTTCCCCAATTTGTATCGACCGGCGTTTTGATTCCTCTTGGCTTCGCAAGACGGCCGCGCCGCTGCGCGGCCTTTGCTACGCGTGTTTCCCTCTAACAACGAGCTTTTGCCATGATTCCGAAACATCAAGTCTTCGTCGACGAATACCTGGTCGCGCTCAACGCCACCGAGGCGGCGCTGCGCGCGGGATATTCCCGCAACTCCGCCCATGTCATGGGCTGCCAGCTGATGAAGCAGCCGCATATCGCCCGGGCCATCCGCGAGGCCATGGAGGCACGATCCCAACGCACCCGCATCGACGCCGACCGCATCGTGCTCGAGCTGGCGCGGGTGGCGTTTTCCGATCTGGGCCACATCGCCGATTGGGGGCCGGACGGCGTCACGCTCAAGCCCAGCAACGCGATCGCCGAAGCCGACCGCGCCGCCATCGCCGAGGTTTCGGCGCGCACCGGCAAGGAGGGAGCGGGACGTGTCCATATCCGCCTCCAGAACAAGCAGCGCGCGCTCGACAGCCTGGCGCGCCATTTCGCGCTTTACGGCCGCAACGCCGGGCTGGTGGCCGAGGCCGGGGATCGGGCGGATCTGGCCGGCAGCGCCCGCGCCAAGCTGCGCGCGCAGATCGAGGCCTATGCCCAAGAGATTGAGCGCGAACGGGAAGGGGCGGGAAAAAAGGATTAAAGAACCTTCCACCTGGATCGATACCATGCGTGCTTCATGCTTCGACTACGCTCAGCATGAGGCTTTTTTCTTTATGCCATCCTCTGCATTTCCTCACCCTGAGCGTAGTCGAAGGGCGCAGGGCAGCCTTGCCACCTGGTAATTTTGTGTGGGTTCCCAAAACCCGCGATAAAGTCTATCTAATATCAAAACCCCGGGAAGGCCCTGCCCATGAGCAACCAAACCGACATCGTCATCGCTTCGGCCGCGCGCACCGCCATCGGCGCCTTCAACGGCGCCTTGAGCTCGGTTCCCGCCCATTACCTCGGCCAGGTGGCCATCATCGAGGCGCTGAAACGCGCCAAGCTCGCCCCGGCCGACGTGTCCGAGGTGGTGATGGGCCAGGTGCTGCCGGCGGGCGAGGGCATGAACCCGGCCCGCCAGGCGGCGATGGGCGCGGGCATCCCCAAGGAAATCACCGCCTACGGCATCAACCAGGTTTGCGGCTCGGGGCTGCGCGCCGTCGCCATGGGCTATCAGGCGATCCGCGCCGGCAATTCATCCATCGTCGTCGCCGGCGGCCAGGAAAGCATGAGCCAGTCGCCCCACGCCGCGCATCTCAGGAACGGCGTGCGCATGGGCAACGCCGAGTTGGTCGATCTCATGATCAAGGACGGGTTGTGGGACATCTTCAACGGCTATCACATGGGCGTCACCGCCGAGAACGTGGCGCGGCAATGGCAGATCACCCGCGGCCAGCAGGACAATCTCGCGGCGACCTCGCAACAGCGCGCCGAGGCCGCGCAGAAGGCGGGCAAGTTCAAGGACGAGATCGTCGCGGTGAAGATTTCCACCCGCAAGGGCGACGTGCTGGTGGACGCGGACGAGTATCCGCGCGCCGGCACCACCGCCGAAACCCTGTCCAAGCTGAAACCGGCCTTCGCCAAGGACGGCACCGTGACCGCGGGCAACGCCTCGGGCATCAATGACGGCGCCGCCGCGGTGGTGGTGATGGGCGCCGCCGAAGCGGCAAAGCGCGGCATCAAGCCGCTCGCGCGCATCGTCTCCTGGGCCACGGCCGGCGTCGATCCGGCGGTGATGGGCTCCGGGCCGATCCCGGCGACCAAGCTCGCCCTCGCCCGCGCGGGCTGGAAGGTCGGCGATCTCGACCTGATCGAGGCCAACGAGGCCTTCGCCGCCCAGGCCTGCGCCGTCATCAAGGAACTGGGCTTCGATCCCGCCAAGGTCAACGTCAACGGGGGCGCGATCGCGCTTGGCCATCCGATCGGCGCCTCGGGCACGCGGATTCTGGTCACGCTGCTCTTCGAGATGGACAAGCGCAACGCCAAGAAGGGCCTGGCCACCTTGTGCATCGGCGGCGGCATGGGAATTGCGATGTGCGTGGAGCGGGCGTAGCAGCGTAGCAAAGCCGAGGGCCGAATCTTCTTAAGGCCCGAGGCGTCTTGCGAAGAGAAGAACGTGCGAAGCAAAAAGAATACGGGCCGTCTTGCGAAGCGAAGAAGAAAAAAAGGGAGGGTAGAGTCATGGCACGCATCGCCATCGTAACCGGAGGCACGCGCGGCATCGGCCGGGCGATCGCGGTGGCGCTCCACCAGGCGGGCCACAAGGTGGCGGCGACTTACGCCAGTGACGCGAATGCCGCCGCGAAATTCACCACTGAGACCGGCATCGCGTCCTTCCGCTTCAACGTCGCTGATTTCAAATCCTGCGAGGCGGGGGTGAAGCAGATTGAAGCCAAGCTCGGCGGCCCGGCTGAGATCCTGGTCAACAACGCCGGCATCACCCGCGACGCGGTGCTGCATCGCATGACGCCCGAGCAATGGAGCGAGGTCATCGCCACCAACCTGACCTCGTGCTTCAACATGTGCCGGCTCGTCATCGACGGCATGCGCAACCGGGGTTTCGGGCGCATCGTGAACATCGGCTCGATCAACGGCCAGGCCGGGCAATACGGCCAGGTCAACTACGCCGCCGCCAAATCGGGCATCCACGGCTTCACCAAGGCGCTGGCGCAGGAAGGCGCGGGCAAGGGCGTGACCGTCAACGCCATCGCGCCCGGCTACATCGACACCGACATGGTGCGCGCCGTGCCCGAGGACGTGCTGAAGAAGATCGTGGCGCGGATTCCGGTCGGCCGGCTCGGCCACGCCGAGGAGATCGCGCGCGGCGTGCTGTTCCTGGTCGCCGACGAGGCCGGCTTCATCACCGGCTCGACGCTGTCCATAAATGGTGGACAGCACATGTACTAAGCTTCGCACGACGCCGATGCGGCTCGGGTTCGCGCATCGGCTGTGCTACGCGGGGCCACTTACCCTGGAGGCGGCACCGTGGCGACCATCGACGGGCGCTTGGCGAAGTCGGCGTACCATTTCGCCAGGCCGGAATGGCGGTCGCGCCAGCCCTCGGTGGGGTAGCGGAAATCGAGATAGCCCAGCGCGCAGCCGACGGTGATCTGGCCGATGGTGAGCGGGCCCGAAAGCGCGCCTTCCTTGACCTTGCCGTCGAGCGCGGCGAGGCCGC
This sequence comes from uncultured Alphaproteobacteria bacterium, assembly GCA_963810055.1. Lineage (GTDB taxonomy): Bacteria > Pseudomonadota > Alphaproteobacteria > ATCC43930 > CGMCC-115725 > REEB95. Next base: position 23,796 of record CAWEME010000028.1, read on the forward strand.
CGCGCACCCGGCGCATCTGCGACTCGACCCAGTCGTTCCACAGGAACTGCTTGGGCCGCAGGAAGGTCTCGTAGCGGGTGAGGATCGCCGCGTCCAAAATGCCGTCGCCCAGCGCCTGCTGGCGCAGCGCCACCCAGCGCGCCTTGCCCGCGGGCGGGAAAATCTTCGGGCACTGGTGCAGCGTGTCGAGGTATTCGCAGATCACGCGCGAATCGAACAGCACCTCGCCCTCGTCGGTGACCAGCGTCGGCACCTTGATCAGCGGGTTCTCGCGCTGCACCTCGAGATTGGGCTTGTCGGGCACGACCGTGGTGGGCAGGCGCTCGATCCTGGGTTCGAGCCCGGTCTCGTAGGCGAGCACCATCACTTTCCGCACATAGGGCGAGGTCGGCGAATAACGAAGTTTCATGTTGGTCTCCTCTTGGCTTCGCAAGACGGCCTCGCGCTTGATTCGCGCTCGGCCTTTGCTACGCGGTGGTCTCCTCTTGGCTTCGCACGACGGCCTCGCCTCTGCGCGGCCTGTGCTACGCGGTTCCCCTAGAAGTTATCCTTGGCATGACGTATCGCGGCAAAGGTAGCCACATCGTCGCCCGGCGCGTTCTGCGATTTCTGCAAGGCCGGGTTGCCGGCGCGCAGGAACGGGTTGGTGGCCAGCTCCTCCGCCATGGTGCCGGGCACGGTGGATTTGCCTTGGGCGCGCAGCTCGTCGACGCGCTTGGCGCGGGCGATGAGATCCCTGTTGCCCGGCTCGACGGTCAGCGCGAAACGCGCATTGGCCTGGGTGTATTCGTGGCCGCAATAGATGCGCGTGTCGCCCGGGAGCTTCTTGAGCTTCGACAGCGAGTTCCACATCTGCGCGGGCGTGCCTTCGAACAGCCTGCCGCAGCCCATCAGGAACAGCGTGTCGCCGCAGAAAAGCGCGCGCGATTTGGGAAACCAAAAGGCGCAATGGCCGCGCGTGTGGCCCGGCACGTCGAAGACCTGGGCTTCTTCCTTGCCGAATTTGAATTTGTCGCCTTCGGCCAGGGCCACGTCGATGCCGGGAATGCGGGCGCGGTCGGCCAAGGGCCCAACGATGATGGCGCCGTAACGCGCCTTCAATTCCAGATTGCCGCCGGTGTGGTCGTGGTGGTGATGGGTATTGAGGATGTGGGAAAGCTTCCAGCCGAGCTTGTCGAGCGCTTCCGCCACCGGCCCCGCCACCGAGGGATCGACCGCCGCCACCGCCCCGCTTTCGGGCTCGCGCAGCAGATAGACGTAATTGTCCCGCAGCACCGGGACTTGACGGATTTCCAGCTCGGTCATGGCGGCCAAAGACTAACCCGAATCTTGGACGCTTTAATAGTGGCAGCGTTTCATTATGACGCTGCATAAGCACCCTGCGCCTTACATCCTTCGACTACGCTCAGGATGAGGAAAAGTTGATGATGGCATCAAGAAAACCGCCTCACCCTGAGCGTAGTCGTCCCTCGACAAGCTCGGGATGAGGGGGCGCACAGCGCTTATCCAGTGCTCATTCGGCGCTTGTGGCCTGCGCGCAAGTACCTTGTGCTAAACTCCCGGGATGTCCATCGACGTGGTCGATTTGCGCGATTTCTATCACGGCCGCCTGGGCCAGGTGGCGCGGCACATGATCGCCCGGCGCGTGCGCGCGCTGTGGCCGGATTTGCGCGCCATGCGGCTGTTGGGCCTGGGCTATGCCACGCCCTACCTGCGCCCCTATCTGTCCGAGGCCGAGCGGGTGGCGGCGGTGATGCCGGCGCAGCAGGGCGTGCTGCCCTGGCCGGCCGAAGGCCCCAACCGCGCGGCGCTGGCCGAGGAGAGCGAGCTGCCGCTGCCCGATTTCTCGATCGACCGCGTGCTGCTGGTCCACGGCCTCGAATTCAGCGAGCAGGTGCGGCCCTTGCTCAAGGAGATCTGGCGGGTGCTGGCGGGGGGCGGGCGGCTGATCGTGGCCGTGCCCAACCGGCGCGGCATCTGGACGCGTTTCGACAACACGCCCTTCGGCCAGGGCTCGCCCTACACCACCGGCCAGTTGTCGCACCTGTTGCGCGAGGAAGGCTTCACGCCCGAGCGCAACGCCGCGGCGCTGTTCGTGCCGCCCACGAATTCGCGCTTCATCCTGCGTTTGGCGGCGCTGCTGGAAAGCCTCGGCACGCGCTGGTTCGGCGCCTTCGGCGGCGTGGTGATGGTCGAGGCGACCAAGCAGATCTACGCCAAGCCCCAGGCCGAGCGCGCCAAGAAAAAGCGCCGCGCCGTGCTGCTGCCGATGCCGGGCACGCCCAGCCCCGCGGGGCCGTAAGGGGCGCCTACCCCCCAGCCGGGGCACGACTTCAACCCTCTCTACTGACGACCGCGGGTCCGTTAGGGCTCAGACCACGCGGCACCGATCCTAGGCAGGTCCGACGACGCCGGGGCAGTGTTGCCGGTAGGGCCCGCAACACTCCTGTTGAGGTATGTGACATTGGTGATAGGGCCCGCAACACTCCGCCGCAAGCATGACCTTGTCCGATTTGCGGAAGTCGCGGCCGAGTTTGAGATTGACGGGAATGACGCCGCCCACCGCGGCGGCATTGGTCAGGGTGACACTGACCTTCGAAGTTTTTTTGGGCCTGAGATGGATGCCGCCGCGCGCTTTTGCTGCATTGACGACCGAGTGTGTGACCTTCGGTGGTTTAATGGCCGCCGTCGACTTAGATCTGCGCTTCATGGGTTTCTCCTCTGGGTTCAGTTTTGCGAGCGATGACATACGCCTTCAAGGTTTCGGCAATGGCCTCCTTGTTCTGGTGGCAGTAAGGCTTGAATATCGAACCCGTTTGAGCTCTTGCCTTGGCCGGGCATCCGCCGCCGCAGAAAAGCGCCAACGAACACTCGAGGCATTCCGGGATGTTGAGGATGTGCCGGTCGGAATAGGTTTGTTGCGCGGGAAGGAATCCGAGCTTTCCGTTGGAAATGGATCCGATCCGCCGCTCCCGATTTCCCGCGTCTTCGTAACAATCGTAAATGTCTCCCAGCGGGTCGACGACCCTGACGGTATCGCTTCCCGCGCCGCAGAAATGCGTTCTGGGAAGGAATTTTTCTTCCTGCATATCCACGAGATATCTGAGAAATTCCAGGCCCGCAGAGGGCGGATTGACGGTTTTTTTGGCAACGCGCTCGAAGAGATTTCGGAATTCACCCACGTCTTCTTTCGAGCAATCGGTGAAATCATTGAGCGCCGCGAAATACAACTGCACGTTGCCGCCCGTGATCTTTTCCCGATCCAGATATTCGACCAGTTCCCTGGCGGAATCCATTTGTTGCGGGTGCGTATGAACGCGCAGCAGAACATTTGCGCTGGTCTTCTTCAGCATCCGAAGCGCCGCGATGATATCGTTGAATGTGGGTTTTCCGGACGATGGGACGCGTTGGCTGTCGTGGTAAGAACGGTTTCCGTCAAGGGTGACTTGGACGGTTTGAATCTTGCCGTATTCCCGTCCGAACAGATCGATCATCCGCGGCACGAACAGGCCGTTTGTCGTGGTGGAAATTCCCACGGAGTGCTGCTTCGCGTACCGCAAAATCCGCAAGATCGCTTCCCGGTTGGCGGGAAGAAACGGTTCGCCGCCAAAAATAGTGAAAAATATCTTGTTCGTCCGATACGCCGCGGGGAACAGCTTCGGAAGATAACGCGTCAAAATCTCATCGGTCATTTCCGCGCGCATGCGCGCCGCCCTCGATTGTCTTGGCAGGTCTTTTTGGAAACAGTACTTGCAGGCAAGGTTGCAGTTATAGGTCAAAATGAAACTGAGGCATAACTCGCGCTTTGCCATCAATTCGGTGTTTTGTTTCAGAATGAAACGAGCCTGCTTCTTGAAGGCGTCGTATTCCTGTTTCCGGGACAGCGTCGTGAGATGCCCGCGCTCGAGCAGACGATCCTTTTCCTTGTCCGACAGGATCGAAAAATCGTTGCCCGTCATTCTCTCGGCATAGTCCAGCGGCACGAGATCCATGCATAAGGAAATCCCGCTGAAAAGAAGGGAAGTCCCGTCTCCCATGTCGACGCTGTTCATGTAAGAACTGCTACGAATCATCGATTGGCTCCCATACCGGGATGGCGCAGCCGATAAACTTCCGAGACTAAAATACCGTTTTATAGAAGGACGTAATCCGGAATGTTTTTAATCTTACGCTGTCTCGCCTCGGCCTTATTGATTTAGATCAATGCGCCATGGTTTCTATGCGGTTCGGCAACCCTCGGTTGCCGCGGCCAGAGGCTTACTTCCTCGCCAGCAGAAACAGCCCCTGCTCGGCCAGGAGATTGGCGAGGGCGCCGACCGGGTTGAGGCGGTAGGGCCGGCCCCAACGGTCGAGCGAGATGCTGCGCTCGATGCGGATGCCTTCCTGGGCGCAGAGCGTGGCGAAATCCTGGATGGTGCAGAGATGGATGTTGGGCGTCTCGTACCAGGGAAAGGGCAGGAGCGCCGTCTTCGGCAGCCGGCCCCGCGTCAGCAGGCTCGCCCTGATGCGCCAATGGCCGAAATTCGGGATCGAGACGATGGCGCGCTTGCCGATGCGCGCCAGATGCAGCAGCACCTGGCGCGGGTTGCGCGTCGCCTGCAGCGTCTGGCTCAACACCACGTAATCGAAGGCGTCGGAGGGATAATCCGCCAGATCGTTGTCGGCGTCGCCCTGGATCACGCTGAGGCCGTGGCGCACGCAGGCGTTCACGCCCGATTGCGACAGCTCCATGCCGCGCCCGTCCACGTTCTTCTCGCGGGAGAGATAGGACAGCAATTCGCCGTCGCCGCAGCCGATGTCGAGCACGCGCGAGCCCGGCTCGATCATTTCGGCGGCCAGGCGCAGATCGCCGCGCAACTCGGGCGGCGCCGCGAAGTTTCTGGCGTCCATGCTCATCCCGCCTTCAATCCGCGATGCTGGGCGCAGCCGTCGAGGAAACCGCGCAGCGTGGCGTGGAATTCCGGCTCGTCCAGGAGGAAGGCGTCGTGGCCCTTGTCGGTCGCCACTTCGACGAAGCTGACATTGGCGGCGGCCGCGTTCAGCGCGTGCACGATCTCGCGGCTCTCGGCCGTGGGATAAAGCCAATCGCTGGTGAAGGAGATGACGCAGAAGCGCGTCCGCGTCCCCTTGAAGGCGTTGGCGAGGACGCCGTCATGCTCGGCCGCGAGATCGAAATAATCGCAGGCGCGGGTCATGTAGAGATAGGAATTGGCGTCGAAACGCTCGACGAAGCTGATCCCCTGGTGGCGCAGATAATTCTCCACCTGGAAATCGGCGTCGAAGCTGAAGCCCAGCGCGTTGCGGTCCTGGAGGTTGCGGCCGAATTTGCGGTGCAGCGCCTGTTCCGAGAGATAGGTGATGTGCGCGGCCATGCGCGCCACCGCCAGGCCGCGCGACGGATTGCGCCCCTGCTGCTGGTAATTGCCGCCGCACCACTCGGGATCGGCCATGATCGCCTGGCGCCCGACCTCGTGGAAGGCGATGTTCTGCGCCGAATGCCGCGCCGCGCTGGCGATGGGCACCGCGGAAAAGACGCGTTCGGGATAGGCCGAGGCCCATTCCAGCACCTGCATCCCGCCCATCGAGCCGCCGGTGACGCAGAACAATTGCTCGATGCCGAGATGGTCGAGCAGCTTCACCTGCGCGCGCACCATGTCGGCGATGGTGTAGACCGGGAAGGTCAGGCCCCAGGGTTTGCCGGTGGCCGGGTCGATTTCGGCCGGCCCGGTCGAGCCCATGCAGCCGCCCAGCACGTTGGGGCAGATCAGGAAATAGCGGTCGGTGTCGAGCACCTTGCCCGGCCCGACCAGGATGTCCCACCAGCCCGGCTTGCCGGTGATGGGATGCGGCTCGGCCACGTATTGGTCGCCGGTGAGGGCGTGGCAGATGAGGATGGCGTTCGACCGCTCCGCGTTAAGCTTGCCGTAGGTGCTGTAGGCGATGGTGAAAGGGCCGAGATCGACGCCGGAATCGAGGCGCAGCTTTTCCGGCACGTCCAGGCGCAATCCTGGACGTTGGGCGGCCGCTCCGGGCCGGGTTGTCGATGGCGGCGAAAGGTTCATGCCCTGGATGCTGGTTATGCCGAAAAATGCTGTGGCGCTAGGTAGATAGCGCATGAACCCGCTGTCAATGTTTTCTTTGCTTTCGGGCGCTTGCGGAACTATCTCTATCGCCTCCCGTTTCCCGGCCAACCCCTTGGAAAGCCATGGCTGATCGCCCCCGTTCGCTCAAAGACTTGCGCCAGGAGATCGACCGCGTCGACGCGCAGCTGCACGACCTGGTCATGCAGCGGGCGGCTTTGGTGGGCGAAGTGGCCGCGGCCAAGCGCTCGGACGGGTTGGCGGCCGAGGTGCCGGCGCGCGAGGCCGAGATCCTGCGCGGCCTGGTCAAGCGCCATGCCGGGCGCTTTCCGGCCGCCTCCTTGGTGCGGCTTTGGCGCGAGATCATGGGCGCGGCCATCACCATGCAGACCGAGTTCTCGGTGGCGGTGGCGGCGGACGAGTCCGATCCCGGCGTCTGGGACCTGGCGCGCGATCATTACGGCACGGCGGTGCCGATGACCGCCTATCGCAGCTCGACCGAGGTGATGCGCGCGCTCGCCGAGAACCGCGCCAGCGCCGGCGTGGTGCCGGTGCCGGGCGACGGCGTCGAGGACGCCTGGTGGCGCACGCTCGCCTCCGCCGGCCTGGGCCCGCGCGTCACCGCGCGCCTGCCGTTCGGCGGACGCGGCAACGCGCGCGGCTCGCGCGACGCCTTCGTGCTGAGCAATGCCCCGACCGGGCCGGACAATTCCGAACGCAGCCTTTACGCCATCGAAGTGGCGGGCGAGGTGAGCCGCGGCGGCCTTTCCACCATGCTGGCGAACGCGAAGCTGCCGGCGACGCTGCTGGCGATGGCGCGGGTGGGCGGCGGCGCCACCGCCGGGCTGGTCGAGCTCGACGAGGGCGTGGCGCCCGAGGATGCGCGGCTGCAGAACCTGACCCCGCCCGGCGGCGAGACGCGCGCCCGGGCCTCGGCGCTCGGGTTCTACGCCCGGCCGCTCTCGGCGCAGGAGCTGGGGCCGAAAGAGCCGGCCCGGCCATCGGCGTCGCCATGACCGCCAAAACCGGCAAGCAGGAGGGCCCGGTGCCGCGCCCGGGCATTCTCGACATCGCGCCTTACATCGGCGGCGAAGCGAAAATCCCCGGCAACCGGAACCCGATCAAGCTCTCCTCGAACGAGAGCGCGCTGGGGCCGAGCCCCAAGGCGGTCGCCGCCTACAAGGCGCTGGCGGGCGAAATCCACCGCTATCCCGATGGCGGTTGCGCCGAATTGCGCGCGGCGCTGGGACGGATGCATGGAATAGATCAGTTCGCGCATCGTCTGCGGCGCGGGCTCGGACGAGCTGATCGGCTTGCTGGCGCGCGCCTATGCCGGGCCGGGCGACGAGGTGCTGTACAGCCGCCACGGTTTCCTGATGTACCCGATCGCGACTTTGTCGGCCGGGGCGACGCCGGTCGCGGTGCCGGAGAAGGATTTGACCTTCGACGTCGACGCGACGCTGAAACGCGTCGGGTCCAAGACCAAGATCGTGTTCATCGCCAATCCCAACAACCCGACCGGGACCTATATCTCGTGGGCCGAGATGAATCGCCTCCATGCCGGGCTGCCGCCGCATGTGCTGCTGGTGATCGACGCGGCCTATGCCGAATTCGTCAGCCGCAACGATTACGAGCCGGGGATCGAGCTGGTGAACCAAGCCACGAACGTGGCGATGACGCGGACGTTCTCCAAGATCTACGCGCTCGCGGCGCTGCGCCTGGGCTGGGCCTATTGCAGCGCGGAGATCGCCGACGTGCTCAACCGCGTGCGCAATCCTTTCAATGTCAACGCCGCGGCCCAGGCCGCCGGGCTGGCCGCGCTCGAAGACAAGGCCGCGTTGGCGCGCGCCTTCGAGCACAACAACATCTGGCGTCCCTGGCTCGAGCAGGAGCTCAAGGCGCTCGGGATCGGGATTCAGCCCGGCGTCGCCAATTTCGTGCTGGCGCGTTTCGGGACCGATGCCAAGGCCGCCGACGCGGCGCTGTCCTTCCTCCAGGCGCGCGGCATCATCGCCCGCCGCATGGCCGCCTATAAATTGCCGGAATGGGTGCGCATCACCACCGGCACCGAAAGCGAGATGAAGGAAGTGGCCGAAGCCGCCAAGGAATGGGCGCAAAGCCAGAGACGCGCGTCGTGAGCGGGCCGATGTTCCAAAAGGTGGCCTTCATCGGCATCGGGCTGATCGGCTCCTCGCTCGCCCGGGTGATGATCCGCGACCAGCTCGCCGGGAAAATCACCGCCTGCGCGCGCAGCCAGAAAACCCTCGACGCGGTGAAGCGGCTGAAGCTCGCGGACAGCGTCACCGACGACCCGGCCGTTGCCGTGAAGGATGCGGACCTTGTCGTGCTGGCGGTGCCGCTTTCGGCCAATGCCGAGATCGGGAAACGCATCGCCCCCGCGCTGAAGCCGGGCGCCATCGTCACCGATGTCGGCTCGGTCAAGCAGGCGGTGATCCGGGATCTGCAGCCGGTGCTGCCCAAGGGCGTGTTCCTGGTGCCCGGGCATCCGGTGGCCGGCACCGAATTCTCCGGCCCGGAGGCGGGTTTCGCCGATCTGTTCAAGGACCGCTGGTGCGTCTTGACGCCGGTTCCGGGCGGCGACGCGGCCGCCGTCGAAAAAGTAAAGCGGCTGTGGGAACATGCTGGGATGAAGGTGGTGGCGATGGACGCCTCGCACCACGACAAGGTGCTGGCGATCACCTCGCATCTGCCGCATCTCATCGCCTACACCATCGTCGGCACGGCGAGCGGGCTCGAGGACTCGCTCAAATCCGAGGTCATCAAATTCTCGGCCGGCGGCTTCCGCGACTTCACGCGCATTGCCGCCTCGGACCCGATCATGTGGCGCGACGTGTTCCTGAATAATCGGGAAGCGGTGCTGGAGATGCTGCAGCGCTTCAGCGAGGATCTGACCGCGTTGCAGCGCGCCATCCGCCACGGCGAGGGCAAGAAGCTCGAAGAGGTCTTCACCCGCACCCGCGCCATCCGCAAGTCGATTGTGGATGCGAAACAAGCGTAGCACAGCCGATGCGCGAACCCAGCGCATCGGCGTCGTGCGAAGTGTAGGGAGCGCGTAGCACAGCCGAGCGCCGGGTCTTTTAGGCGCGGGGCGTTATGCGAAGCCAAGGAGAAAACCATGCACGCCGTCATCTTTGAAGTCGAGCCGAAAGATGGGCGCGAGGCGGATTACCTCGACCTCGCCGCCGCGCTCAAAGCCGATCTGGAGAAGATCGACGGCTTTATTTCCGTGGAGCGATTCAGGAGCATCGTCAAGCCGGGCAAGCTGCTGTCGCTGTCCTTCTGGCGCGACGCCGATTCAGTGAAACGCTGGCGCGAGCACGCCAGGCACCGGTTGGCGCAAGCCAAAGGCCGCAACGAGGTGTTCGCCGATTACCGCATCAGCGTCGCCGAAATCGAGCGGCAATACGGCATGTTCGCGCGGGACCAGGCGCCGAAGGGGTAAGGCCTTGGCTTTGTTATGCCGCGCCCACTCCCATTCCCTCCCCCGCATGCGGGGGAGGGTTAGGGTGGGGGGAGCTACTCACTCCCAATTAATCACCGGCACGCGGGCCACGGCGGCGGGGCCGAGATAGAGCCGGTTGTCCTGCACCGTCAAGGGCGCGGTGATCTGCTTCTGCCCGTCCGGGCCGGGCTTGGCGAGCAATCCCAGCACCATCTTGGCGAGGCCGCCGTTTTGCCCGCTCATCTCGCCGTTGCCCACGGCGGCGTCGACGATCGCGTCCTGGCCTTCGACCGTCGCGGACAGCGCGGCGATGGGCTGGAGCCTGGCGTCGAGCGCGCCGGTGCCGTTGGCCGAAAGGTCGAGCGCGTCCCAGCGCAGATGGAAGGACTGCAATTCGACGATGCCGCCGCGGTCGCGCCAGGCGGTCAGCGCCGGCGCCAGCGGCCCTGGAAAAAACGCGCCGTCGATCGCGGCGGCGGCCGAAATCTCCTGGATGGTGTCGCTCAAGGGCGGCACGTCCCGCGGCAACACGACATGCGACAGGGTGACGGAGAGATCGAGGAAGGGATCGCGGTCGCTTTGGGGCGGTGTGGCCGGCTGGGACAGGCCCAGGCGCAGCTCGCCGATTTTCCAGCCCTCGGCGGCGCCGCTCCCGGACAGGTTGAGCGCGTCGATGTCGAGCGCGCCTTCGGGATCGAGCGGCAGGGTCAAATCGCCCGAAAAGCTGGCGGCGTCGAAGGCCACGGATTGCAGCAGCAATTCGAGCTTGGCGCCGCCGGGCGCGGCGAAGCGCCAGCGTTGCAAATTCCACGGGCCCGCCTCGAACACCATGACGCCGGCGCTCGCCTGGTAGGGCAGCGGCTTGAGCGATGCGATGAAGTAATTGTCGAAGCGGATTCGGAAGCCCCAGGGAAAACCTTCGACCGCAACGCCGTCCCAGTGCAGATCGTAACCCTCGGCCCGGCGCGCCTCGGCCCAGGGGTCGATGCCGGCGCGGATCCGCCCCGCCATGTAATACCAGTAGCCGCAATAAGCCACGGCAAGGAGGACGGCGAGGGCGGCGAGCCAGCGGATAAGGCGGCGCATGAGCGGACTATAGGTCGGCCGGTCCCGCCCGGTCGACAGGCTTTGCGATCGACTTCATTCGCGCCGTAAGTGGTCAAACCGCTCTATTTGGCAAGTGCCCCATACCGTTTCAAAGAATGGGAGCAGAACTTTCCAAGTCGAAGTCTGAAAATCTTCAAGGATACCTTCCCACGTAATGTCGTCCTTTACCGCTGATCCAAGGGGACCATTGTCCATCCACATTTTTCCTTCGGGTGGTGCCGGACGCTGAATTGGAAACCCATCAACTCCTGACATGCCTGCAATCATTTGTATCGGCGGTTTCAGACCGAGATTATCTCGCATAAAACCGATATAACGATGTAATGCATGAGCATATTGCGGCTCAAAATACGGAATCACTTTTCGCTGCGTCATACTGTTCCCATCGATAGCCCAAATTTCTCCTCGTTCAGAAATTTGAGTGATGATGTTCGCGGTATCTTGATCTCCTCCCCGTGCTTCAAATGTAACCGCGCCGTATTTATTGCCCGCGTTCCACGATCCCATGACCCTGCCAAAAGGTTCCAAACGGGCGGCGTCCATAATCTTTAACAATTGCGCTGAGGTTTTGGAGGGAAACGGTTCGCTGGGAATGAGTCTGAGAAACAGTTGCGGACCATCATGCCATATAATTGGTTTAGGAGGCAGTTCACCCCATCGCCGATCAAGCTGTCGGCAAAGGATGTCCCCTTCGTTAAGAAAGCTTGATATACGGCTCTTCGGTCGCATCGGTTCAAACGAAGGACCTTTAGGAATCCCTCTCAAAACCCCGCTTGCAACAACATTTCGAATTTCAATTGCCAGGGTTTCCGCCAACTGCGACTGAGCTTTTGCTTTTTGTTCTAACGTAGCATCTGAAGCAAGTGAGTAACTAATGGGCCTTCGCAAGTGGCGCATGTCGAAAGGTAACGCCTCGCCATGCATTTCACCAAAGGAGTTATTCATGACGGGAATAATCCGTGGGCGCCCAACTTTTGAAAGCGCCCATCCATATTCGATCAATACGTTCGGGTTGGGAACTAAGCGACCGTTCTCAGATTTTCCGATGAATGTAAGATCGGGAACGAATATTGCGCATCTCTCGATCTTATCAAGTATCGTATTGACGATTTCAGGAGTGCCTGGAACGTCCTTGGTATCCCTGTCTACCGTAAACTGTGAATCGCGCTGTGCCTCTTCCACGTTTAGGTCAGCAAATGCTAGGCGAATTGCCTTTTCGAGGGTTTCTTCGATGAAACTATGGTTGATTTCTGATGGCGTGTCGCTTTGCCATGAGTAGAAGATTGTTTGCGTCATCGGTCAAATAATTGATCTAGGTTAGCGATCTTTAATTACACGCATTTGGAATAGTCGCAGGCGGTGCACTGGTCGCAATCCTCGATGCGGATCAGCGCCGCCTGGCCGCATTTGGGGCATTGGCCCAAACGCGCCGTCCCGCCCCCGGGCAGATTGGCCACCTGGCGCAGCGCCTCGACCGCGGCGGGGGCGGTTCGCGGCTGGATGAACCCGATCTCGATCATGTGCTGCTCGACCACGTTGCCGAGCGCCGCCAGCAAGGAGGGCACGTAGCGCCCCTCCATCCAGGCGCCGCCGCGCGGATCGAACACCGCCTTCAATTCCTCGACCACGAAGGAAACGTCGCCGCCGCGGCGGAACACCGCGCTGATCATGCGCGTCAGCGCCACGGTCCAGGCGTAATGCTCCATGTTCTTGGAATTGATGAAGATCTCGAAGGGCCGCACGCGGCCGTCCTGGACGATGTCGTTGATGGTGATGTAAAGCGCGTGCTCGGTCTGCGGCCAGTTGATCTTGTAGGTCTTGCCTTGCAGCTCCTCGGGCCGGTTCAAGGGCTGGGTCATGTAGACGATGCCGGCCCCGGCATCGGCGGGCTTGGGCGCCGGCTTCGGCGCGGGCAGGGGCAATTCGGCCTGGGGCACCGGCTTCGGTTCCTTCTTCACCTCCAGCACCGCGCCGGTGACTTCGTTCGGGCGATAGGTGGTGCAGCCCTTGCAGCCCAGCTCGTAGGCCTGGAGATAGACGTCCTTGAAGCGCTCGAACGGGAAATCCACCGGCACGTTGATGGTCTTGGAGATCGAGCTGTCGACGTATTTCTGCGCCGCCGCCTGCATCACCACGTGGTCGGAAGGCGCCAAGGATTGCGCGTCGACGAAACAATCGGGCAAGGGCGCGGTTTCGCCCTTCAAGCGGCGATAGAGGCGGTAGGCGTGGTCGCTCACCTCCTCCTCGCGCCGGGAGCCGTCCGGCATCAGCACGTTGCGGCTGTATTTGAAGCTGAACACCGGCTCGATCCCCGAGGAGACGTTGTCGGCGAAAATCGAGATGGTTCCGGTGGGCGCGATCGAAGTGAGCAGCGCGTTGCGGATGCCGTGCCTGGCTATCGCCTCGCGCACGTCCTTGTCGAGGCGTTTGATCTTTTCGCCGGCGGGATATTTGTCCTTGTCGTAAAGCGGGAAGGCGCCTTTTTCGGCCGCGAGCTCGGCCGAGGCGAGGTAAGCCGCGCGCTCGACCGCCTTGAGCCAGGTTTCGGTGAGCTGGACCGCCTTGGCCGCGCCGTAACGCTGGCCGCAGGCGATCAAGGCGTCGGCCAGGCCGGTGACGCCCAGGCCGATGCGCCGCTTGGCCTTGGCCTCATGCGCCTGTTCCGGCAAGGGAAAGCGCGAGACGTCGACCACGTTGTCCATCATGCGCACGGCCAGCGGCACCAGCTTTTCCAGCTCCGCCATGTCGAGCCGCGCCTTGTCGGTGAAGGGCTCCAGCACCAGCGCCGCCAGATTGATCGAGCCCAACAGGCAGGCGCCGTAAGGCGGCAGCGGCTGCTCGCCGCAGGGGTTGGTGGCGCTGATGGTCTCGCAGTAATAAAGGTTGTTGAGCCGGTTGATGCGGTCGATGAAGATCACGCCCGGCTCGGCATAGGTGTAGGTCGCGCGCATGATCCGCTCCCACAGCTCGCGCGCCTTCACCACCTTGAAGGTTTCGCCGGCGAAGGACAGCTCCCAGGGCGCGTCCTCTATCACCGCCTGCATGAAGGCGTCGGTGACCAGCACGGACAGGTTGAACATGCGCAAGCGGCCGGCCTCGCGCTTGGCTTCGATGAAGGCCTCGATGTCGGGATGGTCGCAGCGCAACGTCGCCATCATCGCGCCGCGGCGGTAACCCGCGCTCATGATGGTGCGGCACATCGCGTCCCACACGTCCATGAAGGAAAGCGGGCCCGAGGCGTCGGCGCCGACGCCTTTCACCGGCGCGCCCTTGGGCCGCAACGTCGAGAAATCGTAGCCGATGCCGCCGCCCTGCTGCATGGTGAGCGCGGCCTCGCGCAGATGCTCGAAGATGCCGGACATGTCGTCCGGGATCGTGCCCATGACGAAGCAGTTGAAGAGGGTGACGTTGCGCCCGGTGCCCGCGCCGGCCAAGACGCGGCCGGCCGGCAGGAACTTGAAATCGGACAGCGCCTGGTAGAAGCGCCCGGCCCAGAGGGAGGGATCGGTTTCGGGTTCGGCCAATGCCTCGGCGACGCGCCGCCAGCTATCCTCGATGGTCTTATCCACAGCGGCGCCATCGGGGCCTTTGAGGCGGTATTTCATGTCCCAGATCTGCTGCGAGATCGAGGCGATGGCGGGCATGGCTGAAAACTTTCCGGATTCCAAGGCGATAAAAGCGCCGCGCATGACGGCGGCGCGGCTTAAGAACCTAATATAGTCCGTTCCCTATCCGTTTTCCACCGTAGCCGGAAAAGCCTTTTCCCCGCTATCCACCTGGGGCCGGGGCTTCGGTCAAATGTTACAATCCACAGGGTTATGCACAGGACCGGTTTCAGCTGAACCCATGGGGGAAGTTAATCAGCCTCAACCACTTCGGCGGTAAACCATTCGCCGCCCCTTTGGGCGGATGCCAATTGTTGAACAAGCGCCAATCGCGGCGCGCGTCGAACTTATTTCGCGCGTTCCCAAGTTCCATGAAGCGGTGGGCTTGCATCATGGTAGTGCCGTCGAAATTGAGCGGCGTCGTATAGAACACCACGGATACGACGCGAGTATGGGAGAGGAAGAATTCATTCGTCGGGCGCAGGAAGGTATCCAGGTGGCCAGAAACTTCCAACCAACTCGGGGGGAACTTAACCAACACAATTCCGGGCCACTCCTCGGGCAACTGCCCGTGAGCCTTTTTCAGCGCGTTCGAAATCGTGTTCTCGCTGAGCGGCGTGGATTCGATCTTGCACTTGGCGTCCGCGCACACCTTCAAACCGTCTGGGAACGTGATCTCGTAATCGTAATCGCTTCGCTTTACCCCCGTGGGTTCAACGAAACGGAACGGCCAGTCGTTGATGTAGAGCATGCCCGCGATGGCAAGCTCGGCCAGTGTCGGCTCCACGTCACCGTCCCGCAGACGACGGATGCACGAATCAAACCCCTCGATATGCTGGAGGTTTAAAAGCATTTCGCCTAGGTCCACGAGCTTTTGACCGCTAACCGCCGCCAGACCTTCGTCTCCCTCGATCTGGAGCCGGAGCGGCCCAGGGCGTGTCTTGAACGGGCTCGCATGCCTATTGACCCACTCGCCGCCCATGAAATGGTTCACCAGCCGCATTGCTGTCACGAAATTAATCGCCGGTTGCCGGGATAAAATCTCGGCCGGATACGTCGGCAATAGGTCCACCAGGGACTGCCAAGAGACGCGAGCGATTGGGTTTGTTGATGACATGCCGGATTTTAGCATCTCCGGCTATTGCACAAGAAGTCTAGTTTTCAGGGCTTGCTGTGCAAAGTCACAGGTCTCAGGCCCCCTTGGCGCGCGCCTCGGCCACCAGCCGCGAAGTGGCATATTCGATCTCGGTCCGCAGCTTTTCCATCATGGCGTGGCGCTCGAGACCGGGCGATATCGCGGGCAGGATTTCGACCAGCACGGTGCCGGGCCGGCGCAGGAATCCCCGCCGCTTCCAGAACAGGCCGGAATTGAGCGCCACCGGCACCAGGGGCAGATCGAGATACTGGTAAAGCGCGGCCACGCCCGGCAGATAAGGCCGCGTCTCGTCCACGGCGCTGCGCGTGCCTTCGGGAAAGATCGTGATCTTGCGGCCCTGGGCCTTGACCCGGGCGGCATCCGCCAGCATGCGCTTCAGGGCGCGCGCACCGGCGCCGCGGTCGATGGCGATCGAGCCCGCCTTCATCGAGTACCAGCCGTAGAACGGAATCCAGGCGAGCTCGCGCTTGACGATCGACGCCACGTCGCCGAACAGCACCGTCATGGCGATGGCGTCCCAGGCCGATTGATGCTTCATCGCGACGATCGCGGGTCCTTCCGGCAGATGCTCGCGCCCGCGCAGCTCGTAATCGAGCCCGCAGATGATCCGCAGCAGCACCAGCACGCCGCGCGACCAGAAGGTGCCGAAGCGCATCACGGTACGGCGCGACGCCAGCAGCAGCGGCAGCCCGGCGATCCCGAGCAAAGCCGTCCAAATCAGGAAGGCGATCTGATAAACGAGCGAACGCAGGAAGAGCAAAGCCGCGCCCCTTACTGCGCCGGGGCGGGCAGGCTTTGCCGCAACAGCACCACCAAATATTTCACGTATTCCTCGGCGACCAGGCTGGCCGTGCCGGGCCATTCCCACCATTCGCCCTGCTTGACGTTTTCGGCGAAGACCGGGTTGGGGATGATGGATATCTCCGGCATGGCGGCGGAGAATTCCCGCAGGCTGCGCGGCATGTGATAGGCCGAGGTCACCAACCGCAGCGAATGAAATCCCTGCGCGCGCATCCAAAGGGCGGTTTCGAGCGCGTTGCCGCGGGTGTCGGCGGCCTCGTGGCCGAGCACGATCTTGTCCGCCAGGGTCCCGTCCGCGCCCGCCGTCTTCAGCAATTCCGGCACCTCGAGGCCGCTATGGACGCCGGAGATGAACAGCATCTTGGCCTTGCCCGCCGCCAGCAATTGGAGCCCGGTTTCGATCCGCTGGCTGCCGCCAGTCAGCACGACGATGGCGTCGGTCTGGCTGTCGGGATCGGCGACGCTGTCGGGGATCAAGCCCGCGAAATAGACCAAGCCGCCGAGCCAGAGCGCCGCGAGCACGAGAAAAAGCTGGAACAGGCGTTTCATGATTTCCTCACGGCAAACGCAACAGCGTGGCCAGCACGGTGAGCCGCGCCGTCAGCCCGGCGACCAGCCCGGCCGCCAGCGGCAATGCCGCCAGCGCCAGCCAGTTCCAGCCCTTCAAATGCAGCGCGGGAATGAGATTGACCGCGTCGCCGAGGAAGGTGGAGGCCGACGCGGCATGGCCCAGCGCCAACAGCGCCAATCCCGACAGCAGCAATCCGGCGGCGCCGCCGACCAAGCCCAGACGCAGCGCCTCGCGCTCGAACTGATGCGCGATATAACCGTCGCGCGCGCCCATCAGGTGCAACAGCTCGATCGCCTCGCGGTGGACCAAAAGGCCGGTGCGGGTGACGAACATCACCGTCAGCACCGCCACCGTCCCGATCAGCGCCAGGATGACCAGCGCGGTGAGCTGGACCGAGCGCGCGAACAGGAACAGCCGGCCCAGCCACAGCCGGTGGTCGTCGATCACCGCGCCGGGCGCCACGGCGGCGAGCTTCGCCTGGAGCGCGGCCAGATCGGGCGGGGCTCCGGCCGAGAGCCGGACATCGATCAGCCGGGGCAGGTCGAGATCCTCGGGCGTCAGCGCGTCGCCGAGGAAAGGCGCGATCAGCCTGGCGACATCGTCGCGACCGAGCGGCTCGGCGGCGCCGATGCCGGGCGTCGCCCGCAACAGCGCCAGCGCCGCCGCAAGGTCGTTAGTTTGGCCAGCCTTCGCTGGCGGGGCATCATTATTCCGCGCCGGGTTTTTATTCGGGTTGGTCTTTACCTTCGCGCTCGATACCGGAGCCGGTACGGGGGCGGGAAGGGGCGGCAGCTCGACGGTCAAGGTTCCCGCGAGACTCGCATCCCAGCCTTCGAGCGCGTGTTGCAGCGTCATCACCGCGGCCAGCGACAACGCCGCCAGAAACACCATCAGCGCCACCAGCCAGGGCATGAAACGCGCGGCGCCGCCGCGGTCGAAGGGAATGGCGGGGCTCGGGCTTTTCACGACATCACCGCAGCGCGTTCGGTTGGGACGGGCTGGCGCATCAATTCGCCGTTTTCGAGATGCAGCACCGGACGGCCGGCGCGCGCCGCCAGCCCCGCATTGTGGGTGGCGATCACCAGCGTGGTGCCGAGCTTGTTCATCTGCTCGAACAGGTGCAGCAGCCGCAAGGCCATGGCGTCGTCGACATTGCCGGTCGGCTCGTCGGCGATCAAGAGACTAGGGCTGGCAATGACCGCGCGCGCGATGGCGATGCGCTGCTGCTCGCCGCCCGAGAGCGTGGGCGGCCGCGCTTCCAGCTTGTCGGCCAGCCCGACCCATTCCAGCAGCTCGCGCACATTGTTGCGCAGCTTCGACTCGGGGGTTCCGGCGACTCGCAAGGGCAGCGCCACGTTGTCGAAGGCCGACAGATGCGGAATCAGGCGGAAATCCTGGAACACGATGCCGATCTTGCGCCGCAAGGGCGTCAACTCGCGCCGCGCCAGCCCGGACAGATCCTTGCCGAACAGCGAAATCAGGCCGCGCGACGGGCGTTCGGCGAGGTAGATCAGGCGCAATAGGGTGGTCTTGCCGGCGCCCGAGGGGCCGGTGAGGAAATGGAACGAGCCCGGCTCGAGGCTCAGGGAGATGTCGCGCAGCACCTCCGGCCCCCGGCCGTATCGCATGCCGACATTCTCGAACCGCACCATCGCGGCAAAGGATGACATGTCGCGCGCTTGCCCGTAAAGGTCGCAACGCCCTATAAACGGGCCTGCCATGGAAACGCCATGATCGTCACCTGTCCCGCCTGTTCCACCCGCTATCTCGTCGACGAGCAGAATCTCGGCGCGACCGGCCGGATGGTGCGTTGCAGCCAATGCGGCCACAGCTGGTACGAAGCGCCCCCGGCGGGAGAGCCGTTGCGCGTCGACCTGTCCGAGCCGGAGGCGCCGCCGCCCTTGCCCGGCGAACGCCGCGGCCTGCCGGTGGTGACCAAGCAACGCCGCGCCGGCGGCGGCTGGGGCAAGGCCTTGGCGATCCTGTTCCTGGCGCTGGTGGTGCTGGTCGGGGGCGCCGTGGGTTTCGCGATCCTGGAGCGCGCGCGCATCATGGCGCATGTGCCGGCGACGCGGCCCTACTATGCCCGTCTCGAATCGCTGCTGACCTCGCCGCTGCAGTTTTTCCAGCGTCAGCCGAATCTCGCCCCGTTGCAACAGGAGCGGCCGGACCAGACTCGAGGCCCGGCCCCGAGCCCGGCCCCGAGCCCGGCGCCGAGCCAGACTCAGACGCCGGCTCCGGCTCCGGCCGGGGGCGGGCTGGTCATCCAGGGACTGGCGCCCAAGCGCGCGACGGAAAACAACATTCCGGTGCTGGTGATCAGCGGCCAGATCGTCAATTCCTCATCCGTGTTGCAGGTGGTGCCGCGGCTCCGGGTGACCTTGCACGACGCCAAGGACAACACCGTCGCCTCCTGGACCTTCGCGCCCGACCAGGCGAGCCTGCCGCCCGGCGGCAGCGAGAGTTTCGAGACCTCGATGGCGCAGCCGAGCGATCTCGCCTCGGGCGTGGTCGTGACCTTCGAGAACCAATAAAGCCCCATCACGCTAACGGCTCCTGTCATGGCCGGGCTTGGCCCGGCCATCCACGGATTTCTTAGGGGTATAAGGCATGGATGCCCGGAACAAGTCCGGGCATGACGATGGAAAAAGAGCCGCCCTAAAATTCCTTCAGCAGGCGGGCGGCGGGTGAGGGATTCCTCTTGGCTTCGCACGACGCCTCGGGCCTGAAGGATCGGCCCTGGGCTGTGCTACGCATTTTGGCTTCGCACGACGCCTCGGGCCTGAAGGATCGGCCCTCGGCTGTGCTACGCTAAAACTCCTTCAACAGCCGGTCGATGTAATCGCGTTCGAGCGCGGGGCGCTGCTGCTCGCCGGCGCGGCGGCGCAGCTCGTCGAGAATCTCGCGCGCCTTCTCGATGGCGTAGTCGTCGGCGGATTTGCCCAAACGCAAAGCGCCGCCGTCGATGCCGCCTTCGCCGTTTTCGGTATCGAACCGGCCGAAGGGATCGCGCGGCACGCCGGAAACGCCCGGTTCGCCGCCGCGCTGTCCGAAGGCCGAGGTCGTGCCCCGGCCATCCGTTGCGCCAGCGCGCGCGCCGCCTGTTGCAACGCGTCGAGCGCCTCGGTCTGGGCGCCGACCGCTTCGCCCGGCTTGCCCTGATTCAACGCCTCGACGGCGTTGCGCATGGCGCGGTCGGCGCGGCTCATCGATTGCGGAATCTCGCCGCCCTGTTCGCCCAGGCGTTGCGCCGCCCGGCCGAGCGCGCGGCGCAGCTCCTCCTGCTGCGCGGCGTCGCCGGGACTCGTCGCTTTCGCCTTCCTGGCGCGACTGCGCGGAAGCTGCGGTCGAGCAGCTGCTGCTGGCGGCGCATCAGGTCCTGCATCGCGCCGAGCGATTGGCCCTGGGGCCAGTGCATGTCCATCGGGTTCGAGGCGCGCAGGTTTTCGAGCAGATCCTGGAGCCGCGCCAGCAGATTGCGCGCCTGGTCGCGCGCGCCGGCGCGCGCCAATTCGCGCGCGCGGTCGAGCACGCGCTGGAAATCCCGGCTGGACAGGGTCTGGGACGGACCGGAAGGCGGCGGGTTCTGGCCGGGACGCTGCTCCTGCCCGGACAGCGCCTGGAGATAGCGGTCGATCTGCTGCTGCAAATCCTGCATCAGCTGTTCGATTTTCTCCTGCGGCGCGTTCTGGGCGAGCGCGTCCTGCAAGGCCTGCATCGACTGGCGCAGATCGTTCTGGTCGAGCGCGTTGCCGTCCTCGACGCGCACCGCCGTGTCCCACAGCAAGGCCGCCACCACCGGCACGGTGTCGTCGTCGCGGTTGAGCGCCAGCCGGTCGGAAGCCGTCCTGAGCGCCAGGAAAACCACGATGTCGCCGTTGTAGAGCGCGGGGTTGACCGACAGGCCGCCCAAGGTGTCGGCCACGTTGACGCGCGCATCGGGATCGCGCAACAGCGCCTTGCGCTGCTCGATGATGGCGCGGGCGAGCGGATTCTGGAAGACGCGCTCGGGCAGCGTGGTCTCGATGATGTCGCTCGAACCGGTCTGGCCGAGCGCGTCCGACGCCACCAGCTGCAACCGGACCTTGCTACCGGCCCAGGGATGCGCCGTCAGGTCGACGTAGCTCGCGCCTTGCGCGGTTTTCGCGTGCTGGTCGGGGAGATCCAGGTCGAGCGCCAGCGTCCCGCTAGCGGGATCGTCCGGCCGGCGGACCAGGAGCTTGACGCCCTCGACGCCGTAATCGTCCTCGGCGCGGTATTCGAGACGCAAGGCGCCCCGCGCGCTGGCCTCCGGCGGCTTGGCGAAGGCTATCGTCGGCGGAAGGTCGGGCACGACATGGATCGGCCAGGACCCGAGCGTGCGGAAACCCTGTTCGATGGCGAGGGTCGAACCCGCGGCGATGACGGCCTCGCCCTTGAAGTTGCTTTGATCGACGCGGCTCATCGCGGTGGCGTTGCGGTCGATGCGCAGCTCGGGCACGGCGCCGCCGCCATGCAGCTGGGCCAGCACGGCGCTGCCGGCCGGAACCTCGACCGGCGCCGGTCCGGGCGGCAGGGACAGGAATTGCGGCGGCAGGCCGGTGTATTGCGGCGGCGAAATCCAGACATCGAGGCTCACCGCCGCGGGCGGGCCGAACAGGGAAAAATCGGGATGGAAGGCACGGTCGATGCGGGCGCGCCAATCGCCGCCGGCGACGAACACGCCCGCCACCAGCGCCAGCGCCAGCACCACGCGCAGCCCATGCGGATCGCGGAGCGCCAACAAGCTGCGCGGGCGGCCGATTCTCAGGCGCTTGATCGCCGCCGCCATGCGTGCGCGGTGGGCCTGCCACAGGCTCGCCGCTTCGCCGCCGCCGCCACCGGCCAGCCGGTCCTCGAGCGCGGCGAGCGGACGGTGCGCCAGCAGGCTCGCGGTTTCGATGCGGCGGCGCGCTTCCTCGTGCGACGGCGGGCGGAAACGCCGCAGCACGGCGGCGAGATTGAACGCCACCGTCGCCGCGAGCGCGGCAAGTTCCAGCGCCTGAAGCCAGCCCGGCAGCATCGCCGGCACGTCGAACAGCGCCAGCGCCAGGAATATGCCGAAGGCGATCCAGGACGGCCACAGCGCCGGCCACAGGAATTCCCAGAGCAGCGCCAGCCGGGCCAGCTTGAGCCGCCGGGTCAGGCGCCGCTGCAATCCCGGCGGCGGGGCCGGGCCGGAATCCGGGTTCGGGATGCGATCGGACATGCCCGGCCGACTCATTTCACCGTCCGGCGAGCCAGGGCGCGATCTGGTCTTGCGCCAGCAGGGTCTCGTAGCTCGGCCGCTTGCGGATGATGGCGGCGTTGGCCCCCTTGACCAGCAGCTCGGGCGCCGTCAGGCGGCTGTTGTAGCTCGACGACATCACCGCGCCATAGGCGCCGGCGGAGAGGATGGCGATAAGATCGCCGTCGCCCAGCGGGGGCAAGGGCCGGTCGAGGGCGAAAGCGTCGCCGGTCTCGCACACCGGCCCGACGATGCTCTGCACCACGGGCGCGGCGCGCGGATCGGGCGCCTTCACCGGCACGATGTCGTGCCAGCCCCATTTGTCGCCGTAGAGCGCGGGGCGCAGCAGATCGTTCATCGCCGCGTCGACGATGACGAAGCGGTGGCTCACGCCTTCCTTGACGTAGAGCACGCGCGAGACCAGAACCCCGGCGTTGCCGACGATGGCGCGGCCGGGCTCGAAGGCGAGGCTCAAGGACAGCCCCTCGGTCATGTGTTTCACCACCGAGGCGTAATCCTCGACCGAAGGCGGGATTTCATCGTGGTAGCGGATGCCGAGGCCGCCGCCGAAATCGAACCGCTTCAGCTCGATGCCCTCGGCGCGAAGGGCGCGGAACAGCTCGATCACGCGCGAGAAGGCGATCTCGAACGGGCCGAGCGCGGTCAGTTGCGAGCCGATATGCACCGCCATGCCCACCGGCGCGATGCCGTGCATCTGCGCCGCCTGCCGGTAGGCCTCGGCGGCATGCGCCAGGTCGATGCCGAACTTGTTTTCCTTCTTGCCGGTGGAAATCTTGACGTGGGTGCGCGCGTCGACGTCCGGATTGACGCGGATGGAAACCGGCGCGGTCCGGTTCATCTTGCGCGCGACCCGGCTCAACGCCTCGAGCTCGGGCAGGGATTCGACGTTGATCTGGTGGACGCCGTTCGAAAGCGCGAAGGCCAGCTCGGCCTCGGTCTTGCCGATGCCGGAGAAGATGATGCGGCTGCCCGGTATGCCGGCGGCCAAGGCGCGGCGGAATTCGCCCTCGGAGACGACGTCGGCGCCGGCGCCAAGCTTGGCCAGGGTCGCGACCACCGACAGATTGGAATTGGCCTTGAGCGAGTAGCACACCAGCGCGTCGAGCCCGCCGAAGGAAGCGGCGAAGCGCCGGTATTGCCGCTCGATCGCGGCGCTGGAATAGCAATAGAACGGCGTGCCGGCTTCGGCCGCGAGTTTCGACAAGGCGACGTCCTCGGCGAACAGCTCGCCGCCGCGATAAGCGAATTCGGGCACGTCGGGCATCACCGCGGGCTCTTGCAATCGTGCCTCGGTCACGGGTTGGATTCCGCGGGCGGTTGCGGTTGCGGCTGCGCCGGATCGTAGGGATAGGCGCGCGGATAGGTTGGCGGCTCGGTGCCCGGCGCTTGCGGCAGGGCCTTCTTGCCGCAGGACGCGAGCGGCAACGCCAGGATCATCAAGGCCAAGGCCAAGCGGATCGTTTTCACCGTTTCTTTCCTCCCGGGAGAGGGGCCAGGAAGCGGAGACGCGCCGCCTTGGCGGCCTTGGCGACATTGGCCGGCGCCGTGCCGCCGAAGCTGGTGCGGCTGGCGGCCGATTTCTCCACCGTCAGCGCCGCGCGCGCTTCCTCGGTCAGCCGCGGCTCCAGCTTCCGCATTTCCGGGAGCGGCAGAGCGGCGAGCGGCACACCCAGCTCCTCGGCGCGCTTGACCAGCGCTCCGGTGATGCGATGCGCCTCGCGGAAGGGCAGGCCGAGCCTGAGCGTCAGCCAATCGGCGAGATCGGTGGCGGTGGCGTAGCCGGTTTCCGCCGCGCGTTTCATCGCTTCCTTGTCGGCGGCGAGGTCGCGCACCATGCCCGTGGTCGCGCCCAGGCACAGTTCCAGCGTGTCGAAGGCTTCGAACACCGGGGCCTTGTCCTCCTGCATGTCCTTGGAATAGGCCAAGGGCAGGCCCTTCATCACCGTGAGCAGCGACACCAGCGATCCCGTCAGGCGCCCGGTTTTGGCGCGCACCAGCTCGGCGGCGTCGGGGTTGCGCTTCTGCGGCATCATCGAGCTGCCGGTGGTGAAGGCGTCCGAGAGACGGATGAAGCGGAAGGGCTCGGAAAGCCACAGCACGATCTCCTCGGCGAAGCGCGAGAGATGCGTGCCGCAGACGGCGCAAGCGGCCAGGAATTCGAGCGCGAAATCGCGGTCGGAGACGGCGTCGAGCGAATTGGCCGACGGCCGGTCGAAGCCCAGATCCTTGGCGGTCTTGTCGCGGTCGATCGGGAAGGACGTTCCCGCCAAGGCGCCCGAACCCAGCGGGGATTCATTGAGCCGCGCGCGCGCGTCCATGAGCCGCCCCCGGTCGCGCCCCAGCATCTCGACATAGGCCAAGAGATGGTGGCCGAAGGTCACCGGCTGGGCGTTCTGCAGATGGGTGAAGCCGGGCATGATGGTGGCGGCGTGGATTTCGGCCTGTTCGATCAGCGCCTCCTGCAGCGCCATGATCTCGCGGTCGAGCCGGTCGATGGCTTCTCGCACCCAGAGCCGGAAATCGGTCGCCACCTGGTCGTTGCGCGAGCGCGCGGTGTGGAGGCGCCCGGCCACCGGCCCGATCAGTTCCTTGAGCCGCGCCTCGATATTGAGGTGGATGTCCTCGTGCTCGGCGCGGAAGGGAAAGGTGCCTTTCTCGATCTCGGCGTGAATTTTCTCTAGACCGCGCGCGATCGCCTCGCCATCCTGCGGCGCGATGATCCGCCGGGCCACCAGCATCGCGCAATGCGCGAGCGAGCCGGCGATGTCCTGGGCATAGAGCCGCTTGTCGAGGTCGATCGAGGCATTGATGCGCTGCATGATTTCCGCCGGACCGCCCGTAAGCCTGCCGCCCCGCGCGGCGTTGGCGGATGGGCGCGCGACCGCGCGTGCGGCCTGGCGCAAGGCGGCCGCCCGGGCGGCTTGCCGTTTCTGCGTCATGGCGTCACCCGGACACGGCCTATGAAACACCCGATACGCACCATCACCCTGGTCCTTTGCCTGGCGGGGTTGGGCGCGCTGGTGGCCCACCGTTCCGCGCCGTTTTCCGCCCCGGCCGCGCCCGCTGCCGCGAGTCGGCAGCCGGAGGCGGCGGCTGAAGGGGAGTTTAGCTTGCTCGACCCGCCGCGGCCAGCGCCCGAACTCGGCTTCACCACGCGGGACGGCACGCCCCGGCGGCTTGCCGATTTTCGCGGCCGGGTGGTGCTGGTCAATCTCTGGGCCACCTGGTGCGGGCCTTGCGTCGAGGAAATGCCCTCGCTCGACCGGCTGCAGGCGAAGCTCGGACCCGCCCTCACGGTGCTGGCGATCTCCGAGGACCGCCCGGGGGAAAGCGCGGTCGCGCCTTTCCTGGCGAAGCTCAAGCTCGGCCATCTCGCGGTCTATCTCGATCCCAAGAACGGCGCGATCAAGGCCTTCGGCGTGCAAGGCCTGCCGACCAGTTTCCTCATCACCCGCGACGGGCGGGTGCGGGCGATGCTCGAAGGCTCGGCCGATTGGGACAGCCCGGCGATGATCGCGCGGCTCAAGCCTTATCTCGAAGCCGCCCCGGGACCGGCGCTCGAAAAGACCTCGCTAACGCGCTAGCGCCGCGCGCAGGAATTCGCCGCCGCGTTGCAAGCCCGCCTGGTCGATGGCGTGGCCGAGGCCGGGACAGGCGAAGGTCTCGACCGGAACCCCCGACGCCGCGAGCGTTTTCTGCGCGTAGCCCATGGAGGCGAAGGGCATCAGCGGATCGGCGTCGCCATGCACCAGCAGCGTCTTGGGCCGCGAGCGGATTTCCGCCGCCAGCAGCTGCGGCCCGACCAGCGCGCCGGAATAACCCAGGATGCGCGGCGCAGGGGCGGGGCCGTCGCGGGCCCACGTAAAGCGACATCATGGTGCCTTGCGAGAATCCGACCAGGGCGAGCTTGTCGTCGCCGAGGCCGCGCGCCTTGAGCACCTCGTCGAGAAACGCGTCGAGGATCGGGCGCCGTAGCCGAACACCCCTCCAGGATCGCCTCGGGCGAGCGGTCCTGGAGCGAGAACCATTGCCGGCCGAACGGCGCCATGTCGCAAGGCTCCGGCCCATCGGGCGCCAAAAATTCGGTTTCGGGCAGCAACGGCGCCCAGAAGGGCGCGAGCCCGATCAGATCGTTGCCGTCGGCGCCGACGCCGTGCAGCAGCACCACCAGGCTCGATGGATTTTTCCCGTTAGCGGGCTTGAAGGCGGGGCCGTTCAGCAGATCGGACATGTCCAAGCGATAAACGAAGCGGCGGCCGCTGTCACGCCCCGAAACTTTTCGTCGTCCCCGCTTGCGCGGGATTGACAGTAGAATTGCAGCCATGATCGTCACCCGCTTCGCGCCCAGCCCCACCGGCCTGTTGCATCTGGGCCATGCCTATTCGGCCTTGGTGGGATGGCAGGCCGCGCGCGAAGCCGGCGGAAATTCCTGCTGCGCATCGAGGATATCGACACCGCGCGCTGCCGCGAGGAATTCGTGGATGCTATCCTGGAAGACCTGGCCTGGCTCGGCCTCGATTGGGACGGCGATGTCCGCCGCCAATCACGGCACTTCGAGGATTACCGCGCGCCGCTCGACCGGCTCCAAGCCATGGGCATGATCTATCCCTGTTTCTGCACCCGGAGCGCGATCAAGGCCGAGATCGAAGCCGCCATTGCCGCGCCGCACGGCGCGGACGGCCCGCTTTATCCCGGCACGTGCCGGAAGCTTTCAGCCGACGAACGGAACGCGCGCCGGGCGGCGGGGCAAGCCTTTGCGCTGCGCCTCGATGCCGCCAAGGCGGCGGAAGCGGCGGGGGCGTTGTTCTGGGACGAGGAAGGGCGCGGGCGGATCAGGGTCGATGCCGCAAGCCAGGGCGACGTGGTGCTGGCGCGCAAGGACACGCCCACCTCCTATCATCTGGCGGTGACGGTGGACGACGCGATCCAGGGCGTGACCCTGGTGACGCGCGGCGAAGATCTGTTCGCCTCGACCCATATCCACCGGCTGTTGCAGGCGTTGCTGGGCTATCCCGCGCCGCGTTACCGCCACCACCGGCTGCTGACCGACGCCAGCGGAAGGCGTTTCGCCAAGCGCGACCAGGCCCTCACTTTGCGGGCCTTGCGCGATGCCGGCAAAAGCCCGGCAGAGGTTCGGGCGATGGCGGGATTCCGTCAGGGGCCGGGGCCGCTGGCCCAGATATCCACCACATAGGCGATGGCCTGCTTGGCGCCCCAATAGCCGTAACGGACGATCGGGTCGAACCAATAGGCCAGCGCCGCGATCAGGATGGCGTAGACCAGCCAGCGCTGCCAGCGCGGATATTTGAAGAAACGCGCGCCGCAATGCGGACAGGCCGACGCATTGGTGCTGACCTTGCCGCCGCATTCCCTGCACGAAACCAGCATGGTCCCCCTCTCTAATCGATCGGCCGGTGCAGCCCGGTCACCAGATCGAGATATTCCGGATCGTCCGGCCCGATCACGCCGTGGCGCAGCGCGAAATCGATGTTGACCAGGTTGACGTTGAACTTGAAATCGTCGGTGTCGCGCATGCGCTTCACCACCGCGCCGGCATCCATCAGTGCGAAGGAGACGAGTTCGCCGTCGGTGTTGCGCGGCGTGAAACCGGAAGGCGTCTCGACGTCGTAGAGGAACAGCACGTCGTTGCGCAAGCCGGTCTTGGTCTCCATGCGGTAGGAGACCGCGCCCACCGCGACGGCGCGGGATACGAGCTTTCCGGGCAAAGCGGCTTCTTCCGCCGCCTCTTTCGCGCAGCGTCTCTTCCAGCCCATGCGCCACGCCGATGCCGCCCGCCACCATGTTGTCGAGCTTGCTGGGCGCCACGATCTTGTCGGCGGCGCGCTTGCCGATCCAGAGCTTGAGCTTGGTCCCGGCGCGGCGGTAGCCGTTCAGATGCACGCCATAGGCCCTGACGCCGAAGAACGGCACCGCGCCGCGATCGAGATTGAAATGGGCCTTGGTCCCCCAGCCCTCGGCCACGGCGAAGAACTCGTTGCGCCACTTGGCGATGACGCCGAGGGCTACCAGCTCCTCGACCGCGCGGTCGACGGCGGATGTCACGGCCTTGGCGTTGCCCGGCGCCACCAGGTTCACCGACTCCTTGCGCAGATCGAACAGCTTGGGGAAGCGGCGCAGAAGCTCGGCGTTGTCGCGGCGGATCAGCCCCAGCAAGGCCGGCCCGTGCCGGAAGGGCAGGAAGCGCGCGGGCTCCCAGGCATTACACGCCCGGATATGGCGCAGCAGGCTCATGTTTCACCGGTTTCCACGAATTCGGATTGCGGCGAGGCCGTGGCGAAACCGCCGCATTGTGACGCATTAAATCCTGGCTTGGCCACATTGGGAGATTACATCTTCCTCATCGGTCTGCCACCTCAAGAGGGAGTTGGAGCCATGACCAAGTCAAGCTTGCTCATCCTGGCGATCGCGGCGGCGGCGCTGGCGGGCTGCGGCGATGCGCCCGACGTCAGCAATTACAGCCAGCGCTCGATCGACGCCGACATCGCCGCCGCGCATGACCAGGGCCCGACCCCGGAGAATCTGAACCCGGCCCAGGTTTCGGTCCTGCCGTCCGTGACTTTGCCGCTGGGTTATATCTATTAAGTTCGCTTCGCACTGATATTTCTTGGCTTCGCACGACGCCTCGGGCCTGAAGGTCCGGCCCTCGGCTGTGCTACGCGATGGATTTTTCTTAGCTTCGCACGACGGCCGACCATTTTCGGTCGCGCTCGCAGCCGTACCGCGACTTGGCGCTTGTCGCCAAGGCACCAAGCGCAATGGGCCAACCCTGCTCGCGCGACCGAGGCTAGAGGAGTTAATTCGCCTCGAGGACGGTGTCCCAGTAGAGGAAATCGCGCCAGGAGTGGTGCAGGAAGTTGGGCGGAAAGGCGCGGCCGTTGTCGCGCAGGAAATTGGTGGTCGGCTGGAAGGGCTGGTGGCGCGGATAAAGCCCGCTTTCCGACGGAATGCGGTTGCCCTTGATGAGATTGCAGCCCGAGCAGGCGGTGACCACGTTCTCCCAGGTGGTGCGGCCGCCGCGCGAGCGCGGCACGACGTGGTCGAAGGTCAAATCGTGCGAAGGGTAGGCGTCGCCGCAATACTGGCAGGCGAATTTGTCGCGCAGGAACACGTTGAACCGGGTGAAGGCCGGGCGGCGCGCCATGGCGATGTAGGCCTTGAGCGAGATCACGCTCGGCAGCGCCATCTCGAACGAGGGGCTGCGCACGACGCGGTCGTATTGCGAGACGATGTTGACGCGGCCGAGACACACCGCCTTGACGGTTTCCTGCCACGACCACAGCGACAGCGGAAAATAGCTCAAGCGGGCGGAAATCCGCGTTGAGCACCAGGGCCGGACAGCTATCGAGCGCGACTGACAACCAACCTCCGCCTGTTATTGGCGGTTTCAGCCGCCTTTATAGGGGCATAAAGCCATAATTTTATGACGGCTGCAACGCTTGGCGTTGCGAATGGATTGCGGCTGCGCCGCAGGGGCGGGGCGCAACGCTTGGCGTTGCGGCCTAGCGCGTGGGGACCGGCTTCTCGCCGCTATAATCATAAAAACCGCGGCCGGTCTTGCGTCCGAGCCAGCCGGCCTCGACGTATTTGACCAGCAGCGGACAGGGCCGGTACTTCGAATCGGCGAGACCCTTATAGAGCACCTCCATCACCGACAGGCAGGTGTCCAAGCCGATGAAATCCGCCAGCTCCAGCGGCCCCATCGGGTGGTTGGCGCCGAGCTTCATGGCGGTGTCGATGGAAGCGACCGAGCCCACCCCTTCATAAAGCACGTAGACCGCCTCGTTGATCATCGGCAACAGGATGCGGTTGACGATGAAGGCCGGATAATCCTCGGCGGCCACCGGCGTCTTGCCGAGCTTGACGGCGAGATCGCGGATGGCGGCGAAAGTCGGCTCCTCGGTGGCGATGCCCTTGATGATCTCGACCAAAGCCATCACCGGCACCGGGTTCATGAAATGCATGCCGATGAAACGGCCGGGCCGGTCGGTCGTGGATGCCAGGCGCGTGATCGAGATCGAGGAGGTGTTGGAGGCGATGATGGCGGTTGGGTTGAGAAAGGGCACCAGCTTCTTGAAGATCTCGCGTTTCACTTCTTCCTTCTCGGTCGCGGCCTCGATCACCACGTCGCAGTCCCTGAAGAACTCGAAGGAGGTCGCGGTCTTGATGCGCTTCAGGGCGGCGGCCTTGTCGGCCTCGGTCGCCTTGCCGCGCGCGATCTGGCGCGCGATGTTCTTGTCGATGCCGGCGAGCGCCTTTTCCAGCGCCGCCGCCGAGATGTCGTTGAGACGCACCTCGTAGCCCGCGAGCGCGGCGACATGGGCGATGCCGCTGCCCATCTGTCCGGCGCCGATGACGCCGATGGTCTTGATCGAGATCGGTTGATTGGCAGCCATGGAACGCTCCTGTCAGTTTCCGCCGGGCTTGGCCAGCGCCTTGTCGAGCGCGGGCACGATCTGGAACAGATCGCCCACCAGCCCGTAATCCGCGACCTGGAAGATCGGCGCCTCTTCGTCCTTGTTGATGGCGACGATCACCTTGGAATCCTTCATCCCGGCCAAATGCTGGATCGCGCCTGAGATGCCGACGGCGATGTAAAGCTCGGGGGCGACGATCTTGCCGGTCTGCCCGACCTGGAAGTCGTTGGGTACGAAGCCGGCGTCGACCGCGGCGCGCGAGGCGCCGACTGCGGCGCCGAGCTTGTCGGCCAGGCTCTCCAGCAGCTTGAAGTTCTCGCCCGATTGCATGCCGCGCCCGCCCGAGACCACCACCCGCGCGGCGGTGAGTTCGGGCCGCTCGCTCTTGGCGAGCTCCGATCCCACATAACGCGCCAATCCCGCGCCGCCCGGCGGCGGCAGCTTTTCGATGGCGGCGTTGCCGCCCGAAGCCTTCGCCAGCGGAAAGGATGTCGCGCGCACGGTGACGACCTTGACCGGGTCGAGCGACTGGACGGTGGCTATCGCGTTGCCGGCATAGATCAGGCGGCGGAAGGTGTCGGGCGAGACCACGGCCGAGATGTCGGAAATCTGCGCCACGTCCAAAAGCGCCGCCACGCGCGGCATGACGTTCTTGCCGAAGGTGGTGGCGGGGGCGAGCAGGTGCGAATGGCTCTTGGCGAGCGGCAGGATCAGCTTGGCCAGATCCTCGGCCAGGGGATGGGCGTAAGCTTCATCCTCGGCCAGCAGCACCTTGTTCACGGACGATATCTTGGCGGCCGCTTGCGCCACATCGCCGCAGCCCTTTCCCGCGACCAGGATGTCGATCTCGCCGCCGATGGCCTGCGCCGCCGTGACGGTGTGCAGCGTGGCGGGCTTCAAGCCGCTGTTGTCGTGTTCGGCGAGGACGAGAACGCTCATCAGATCACCCGCGCCTCGTTCCTGAGCTTGTCGACCAGCTCCTCGACCGAGGCGAGCTTGCGGCCGCCCTGGCGTTTCTGCGGCTCCTCGATCTTGAGGGTCTTGAGCCGCGGGGCGGCGTCGACGCCGAGGGTTTCGGGAGTCGTCTGCTCGATCGGCTTCTTCTTGGCCTTCATGATGTTCGGCAGCGAGGCGTAGCGCGGCTCGTTCAGGCGCAGATCGGTCGTGATTACCGCCGGCAGGGCGAGCGCCACGGTTTCGAGGCCGCCGTCGATTTCGCGCGTCACTTCGGCCGTGCCATCGCCGAGGACGAGCTTGGAGGCGAAGGTGCCCTGGGCCCAGCCCAACAGCGCCGCCAGCATCTGGCCGGTCTGGTTGCAATCGTCGTCGATCGCCTGCTTGCCCAGGATGACGAGTTGGGGCTGTTCCTTGACGGCGATCGCCTTCAACAGCTTCGCCACCGCCAGCGGCTGGAGTTCGGCGTCGCTCAGCACGTGGATTCCGCGATCGGCGCCCATCGCCAGCGCCGTGCGGATGGTTTCCTGGCAGGATTGCGGCCCCATCGAAACCGCGATGATCTCCGAAGCCTTGCCCGCCTCTTTCAGCCGCACCGCCGCCTCGACCGCGATCTCGTCGAACGGGTTCATCGACATCTTGACGTTGGCGGTTTCGACCCCGGTCCCGTCCGGCTTGACCCGGATCTTGACGTTGAAATCGATCACCCGCTTGACGGCGACCAGCACTTTCATGGCGGTCTAGAAGCCTTCCCAGTTGCTTGGCGGGGGGATTGTGCATGCGCACAACGCCAAGGCAAGCCTTTGTATTTGGTGGATTTGGAACGGATTTAGAGAGGGATCTTAAAAGGGTTTCGCTTCGCACGACGCCTCGGGCCTGAAGGATCGGCCCTCGGCTGTGCTGATTCTTCTTGGCTTCGCATGATGGCCGCGCCCCTGCGCGGCCTATGCTACGTAGCGGGCCTTAACGGTTCGCGCCGGGCTTCCAGAGCAAATCCTTCTTGCCCTTGGCGTTGGCGAAGCGGGCGAGCACGAACAAATGGTCGGACAGGCGGTTCAAATATTTGATCGCCTCGGGATTGACCGCTTCGCGCTTGGCCAGCGCCACCAAACGCCGTTCCGCCCGGCGCACCACGGTGCGGGCGAGATGCAGCGCCGCCGCCAGTTCCGAGCCGCCCGGCAGCACGAAGGAGTCGAGCGGTTTCAGCCCGGCGTTGCAGAAGTCGATCTCGCGCTCGAGCCGCTTGACCTGCGAGGCGACGATGCGCAACGCGCCCTTGTGCTTGCGGCCGCCCGACGGGGTGGCGAGATCGGCGCCGAGATCGAACAGATCGTTCTGGATGCGCGCCAGCATGGCGGCAAGCGCGCCCTTGGCGTGAAGCCGGGCCAGGCCGATGAAGGCGTTGGCCTCGTCCACCGTGCCATAGGCTTCGACGCGGAGATCGTGCTTGGCCACGCGCCTGCCGCCGACCAGCGAGGTCTCGCCGGCATCGCCGCCGCGGGTATAGATGCGCGTCAGCCGGACCATCAGCGCCGGTACAGCATCATGAAAACCAGGAACAGCAGCAGCGCCGCGCCCTGGAACCAGATGCGGTAGCGCATGAACATGTTCGAGCGCTTGGGGTCGCCGCCCATGGCCATGTTGATCAGGCCCCCGAACAGGGAGGCGAGCACGGCCAGGATGGCGAGGACGACGAGAATGGGCAGCACATATTCCATGGTCCGCACTATAGAGCGCCGCGGCCCGGGGCGACAGCGCTTGCCGCGGGCGCGGGCGGGGGCGCGCTTCCGGTTTGACCAAAGTCCGGGATCGAGGGGATAATAGGCAAAACAGAAAACCGTGGCTTGCCCGCATAACGCGGGCGCACGATAGAGGGGAAACGCATCATGGTTGCCGCGCAGACAGTCGACGTCGCACGCATCATCGACGAGCGCAGGATGGACGGGTTCATGTGGTCCCTGTTGATCCTGGCGTTCTGCATCATCACCTTCGACGGCTACGACATCACGGCGATCGCCTTCGCCGGGCCGCTGGTGATCAAGGCCTGGGGCATCGCCGCGCCCGGGCCGTTCATGGGCGTGGTCTTCAGCGCCAGCCTGTTCGGCATGCTGTTCGGCGCGCCGGTGCTGGGCTATATCGGCGACCGTTTCGGCCGCAAGACCGCGACCATCCTGTCGAGCCTGATCTTCGGCTGCTTCACGCTCGCCTGCTGCTGGGCCTCCTCGCTCGATGATCTGCGCAACCTGCGCTTCCTCGCCGGCCTCGGCATCGGCGGCATGTTGCCGAATTTGATTTCGCTCAACGCCGAATTCGCGCCGCGCCGGATACGCGCGACGCTGATCATCGTCATGTTCTGCGGCGTCACGCTCGGCGGCGCGATACCCGGCTGGGTCTCCGTCTATCTGACGCCGATCTTCGGCTGGCAGGCGATCTTCGCCATCGGCGGGATATTCCCGATCCTGATGGCGGGTGCGCGGCGCTCTGGCTGCCGGAATCGCTCAAATACCTGGTCGTCCGCAACAAGCGCGCCAGGGCGGAAAAGCTGGTGAAGCGTTTGGCGCCGAATCTGACCGTCGGCTCGGACGCCCAATTCGTCATCGCCGACGAGCGCAAGGTGAGCAGCATTTCGCCGCGTGCAGCTGTTCAAGGGCGGGCTCGCCTTCATCACGCCGCTGCTCTGGCTGTGCTTCAGCATGAATCTGATGGGCTACTTTTTCATGGTGAGCTGGATGCCGACCATCCTCAAGGCCACCAACGTGCTGAGCCCGGAAGCGGCCGCGTTCGCCACCTCGCTCATACAGGTCGGCGGCACCGCCGGCGGCTTGATCCTGGCCCGGCCGATGGACAGCAAGGGCTTCGCCCCGATCGCCGTTCTGTTCGCCCTGGCGGTGCCCGCGATAGCCTGCATCGGCTATTTCGCCGATCAATCGCAAGCCCTGGTGCTGGTGGCGGCCTTCGCCGCCGGCTTCTGCGTCCTGGGGCTGCAATTCGGGCTTGAACGCGGCCTCGGGCATGATCTATCCGACCGCGGTGCGTTCCAACGGTTCGGGCTGGGCCTTCGGCATCGGGCGCTTCGGCTCGATCTGCGGGCCGATCCTGGGCGGCTACCTGGTCGCCCAGCATCTGTCGTTGCAGCAGCTGTTCCTGATCTGGTCGATCCCGAGCTGCATCGGCTTCCTCGCCTGCCTGACCCTGGTCGTGTTCTACATAAGGCACTTCAAGGGCCTGGGTCTGGGCCAGCGCGAGGTGTTGGAAGCGGCGGAGTAGAGAATTCGGGTTAGCTTCGCGCCACGCCTCGGCGCAGCCTGTGCTACGCCGGTTGATATTCATAAGCGTGCTTATTATATTGGCGCTTATGACAAAACCGGAATGGGACCGCGCCTTCGGCTTCGTGCTCTACGAAACCGCGCGGCTTTTGGGCAAACGCTACGACCAGAAGGCGAAGGCGCTGGGATTGACCCGCGCGCAATGCCAGGTGCTGTACCGCCTGGTGGTGCATGAAGGCCTGAACCAGGCGCGCGTCGCCGAGCTTCTGGAGATCGAGCCGATCTCGCTGGCGCGATTGATCGACCGCATGGAAGAGGCGGGCTGGGTCGAGCGCCGCGCCGATCCCGCCGACCGGCGCGCGCGGCTCCTCTTTCTGACATCCAAGTCCAAGCCGGTGATCGAGCGCATGATCGAGGTCGGGCTTGCCACCCGCGCCGAGGCGCTGGCCGGGCTGGCGGGTGCGGAGCGCGAGAAACTGCTCGAGCTGCTGCTGCGGGTGCGCGGCAATCTTTCGGAAAAGACCGCCGACGGCGGAGGCCACGGGCGATGATCGACGCCAACGAACCCGGCCAGGAGAATTCGCGGCTCCGGCGCATGGCGACCGGCCGCCAGCGGCTGCTGCTCATCATCCTCGGGCCGCTCGCGGTGCTGGCGGTCGCGGCCTATCTCTATTTCAGCGGCGGCCGCTACGCCTCGACCGACGACGCCTATGTGAAAGCCGACAAGATCTCGATCAGCGCCGATGTCGGCGCCCGCGTCGTCGAGGTCGATGTCGCCGACAACCAGCCGGTCCATCAAGGCGACGTGCTGTTCAAGCTCGACGACAGCTCCTTCCGCATCGCGCTCGAACACGCCCAGGCCAATCTCGCCGCGGTCAGGCTCCAGATCGACGGCCTCAAGGCCACCTACCGCCAGAAGCAGGCCGACATCAAGGCGGCGCAGGACACGCTCTCCTACCGCCAGAAGGAATTCGACCGCCAGCAGCAGATGCTGGCCGGCCACGTCACCTCGCAGGCCAAGTTCGACGAGGCCAAGAACAATCTCGACGTCGCGCGCCAGACGCTGGCATCCGACCAGCAGCAGCTCGACAACGTGCTGGCGAGCCTCGCCGGCAATCCCGATATCCCGACTGACCAGCACCCGCTGGTGCAGCAGGCGCAGGCGCAGGTCGACCAAGCGGCGCTCGATCTGTCGCACACCGTGGTTTCGGCGCCGGCGGACGGCATCGTCACCAAGGTGGCGAATTTGCCGGTGGGCGAATATTTGAACGCCTCGGTGCCGGCCTTCGCGCTGGTCTCGACCGAGAACGTCTGGATCGAGGCCAATTTCAAGGAAACCGACCTGACCCACATGCTGCCGGGCAACCCCGCCACGGTGGAGGTCGACACCTATCCGGGCAAGGTTTTCACCGCCCGCGTCCAATCGATCGGCGCCGGCACCGGCGCGGAATTCTCGGTGCTGCCGCCGCAGAACGCCACCGGCAACTGGGTCAAGGTGGTGCAGCGCATCCCGGTGCGTCTCACCATCGACGAGCCCGATCCGGCCCGGCCGTTGCGCGTCGGCATGAGCGTCGATGTCGAGGTCGATACCGGCTATTCCCGGCTCGGCTTCTGGCGCAAGCCCGCACCCGCCCCAGTTGCTCCCGCTGCGGAGCAGCAAAACCTAAATCCACCACCCTCGGACGCGACTCCGGCCGCCACGCCCGGCAAGCCATGATCCTCCGGGATAGACACTGATGCCGCCCGCCGCGGCGGAGATACAGCCGGAAGAAGCCATTCCGCATCGCGGCTTCATCACGGTCTCGATCATGCTGGCGACCATCATGCAGGCGCTGGACACCACCATCGCCAATGTCGCGCTGCCCAACATGCAAGGCAGCCTGGCGGTGGCGCAGGACCAGATCGCCTGGGTGCTGACCTCCTACATCGTCGCCGCCGCGGTGGCGACGCCGCTGTGCGGCTGGCTCGCCTTGCATTACGGCCGCAAGCGGCTGTTCCTGGTTTCGATCGTGGGCTTCACCCTTGCCTCGGCGTTGTGCGGCCTCGCCGACAACATCACGCAGATGGTGCTCTACCGCCTGTTGCAGGGAGTGTTCGGCGCGGCGCTGATACCCTTGTCCCAGGCCGTGCTGCTCGACATCAATCCGCGCGAGAAGCACGCCCAGGCGATGGCGGTCTGGGGCGCCGGCATCATGCTGGGTCCGATCCTGGGCCCGACGCTCGGCGGCTATCTCACCGATGAATACAACTGGCGCTGGGTGTTCTACATCAACGTGCCGATCGGCATCGTCTGCTTCCTCGGCATGGCGGCGTTCCTGACCGAGACGCGGATCGACCGTTCCCGCTCGTTCGATTTCTTCGGCTTTTTCATGCTGAGCGTCGCGGTGGGCGCGGCGCAGATGCTGCTCGACCGCGGCGAACTCAAGGACTGGTTCGAATTCGACCGAAATCCGGGTCTATTTCGCCCTGGTCGTGGCCTGTTTCTGGGTGTTCGTGGTCCACAACGCCACCGTCGAACACCCCTTCGTCAACCGGGCGCTGCTCAAGGATTGGAACTTCGTCATCGGCTGCATCTTCATCGCCGTGGTCGGCGTGGTGCTGTACGGCACGCTCGCGCTGCTGCCGCCCTTTCTCCAGGATCTCTACGGCTATCCGACGGTGACCAGCGGCCTGGTCATGGCGCCGCGCGGCATCGCCACCATGGCCGGCATGCTCGTCATCGGGCGGCTGGCGAACAAGGTCGACCTCCGCCTGATGCTGCTGTTCGGATTCATCGTCACATCCTATTCGCTGTGGCAGATGGGCCAGTTCTCGCCCGACATGGGCATGGCGCCGGTGCTGATCACCGGCGTGGTCCAGGGCTTCGGCATGGGCTTTTTGTTCGTGCCGCTCACCACCGTCGCCTTCACGACTCTCGACGTGAGACTGAGGACGGAGGGCGCGGGCATCTTCAGCCTGGTCCGCAATGTCGGCGCCTCGATCGGCATCTCCGCCGTCGAGAGCGTGCTGGCGCGCGGCATCCAATCGAACCACGCGGCGATCGCCGAGAACGCCTCGCCCTACAACGCGCCGTTGCTCCGGCCCGGCGTGCAGGCCTTCTGGGACATTCACAGCACGGCCGGGCTTTCGGCGCTCGACGCCGAAATCAACCGCCAGGCGGCGGTGCAGGCCTATCTCAACGATTACCTGCTGATCATGGCGATCGCGCTCGCCTCGATGCCGCTGCTGCTGTTGCTGCGAGGAGTCAAACCGACATCTGGTCCGGCGCCGACCATCGAGTAGATTTTCTTGGCAACGACCGCCGCGCTGATTCTTCTTGGCTTCGCACGACGCCTCGGGCCTGAAGGATCGGCCCTCGGCTGTGCTACGCGGGTCGAACCTCGGCTTTAGCTCGCGTCTTCCAGCGCGTCACGAAATGCCTTGGGATCGTAATCGGCGCTGCCTTCGCTGCCCTTCGCGCCGGACGGAGAGATCGAGCCGCGCCGCCGCCAAGAGCGCGGTCTCGGTCAGCATGCCGCCCTCGGCCTGATCCTCGATGGCGAGCCGGGCCAGCGACGGCACCGTCGCCAGCAGGCGGAACAAGGCGGTCACGCGCAAGAACAGCGCCAGCGTCTCGGTCACGCCGGTGCCGAGCTCCTGGGCGATGAGATCGAGCACGGCGCGGGTGTCGATCTCCACCGGCTCGCTTTCGCCGTCCTCGTCCACCACCACGTCGCGGCTCAAACTCTCGAGATATTCGCCGAACAGATACACCGCCGAGGACAGCAGATCGGGCTCGACCGGCGGCACGCGCGGCGGCATCTGGAAGGGCACGGTCTCGCTCATGGCGGCTCAGACCTGGACCGCGACCGGCTTGCGCGCGGGGTTGCGGTTGACGAGATAGATGCCGCATCCCACCAGCACCATCGCCGCCACCAGGGTGACGGTGATCGGTTCGCCCAGGATCAGCCCGCCGGCGAGCATGCCGAAGAGCGGCGTCAGGAACGAGAAGGCCGAAAGCCGGAACACCGGATAAAGCGAAATCAGCTTGAACCAGCCGAGATAGCTGATGAAGGCGACGATCACGATCTGGAAGGCGAGCGCGCCCCAGATCGCGGGCGTTGCGGCGAAGGCGCCGCGCTCGCCCAGCGCCGCCGACAGCAGCAGCAACACCGGCGTCGAGCCCAGGAGCTGGTAGAACAGCACGCGATGCGCGCTGATGCGCGCGAGCCTGGTCGCCTTGATGAAAACCGTGGTCGAGCCCCACAGCCCCGCCGCCACCAGCTCCAGCCCGTCGCCCCAGAGCTCGCGATAGGTGGGCAGGCGCAAGGAATCGGCGAAAGCCAGGATCAGCGCCGGCGAAGGCGCAGCCCAATCCCAGCAGATGCACGGGCCGCAATTCCTCGCCGGTGAAGAAATGCGCGCCCAGCGCCACGATGAAGGGCGCCATGTAGAGGAACAGCACGCCGTGCGAGGCATTGGTGAAAACCATGCCGCCGTAAAGGAACACGAACTCGGCGGCGAACAGCACCGCGACCATGCAACCCAGCCCCAGCATGCCGTCCTGCACGAAGAGCGGAATGCCGCGAAGTCCGGGCCCACAGCCAAAGCAGCGCCGCCGCCCCGCCCGAGCGCAAGCCCGCCTGGAGGACCGGGGCGATGCCGCCATCGGCGAACTTGATCGACACCTGATTGAGGCCCCAGACGGCGCAGAACAGGACCATCAGCCCCATCGCGCCGGCGTCGAGCCGGTCTTGCGGTTTGCTCATCGGCCGCGAACTTCGCCGCTCCGGCCCCGGAAAACAACCATAATTCTGAGGATAATATGGCGTGGGCAGCAGACCCGCGATAGATTGGCGCAAGAGGGGGGCATCGCCACCGCCGTTTTCGGGCGCGTGGAAGCGGAGCATTGATTGAGCGAGATTTCACGTCCCCTGCAACGCGAGCGCTTGGCCACCCTGGTCGAGCTGGCGGCCTTGGCCCTGGTCATCGGCACGGTGACCGGCATCCTCACCGTGCTGTTCCGCGCGCTGGTGGCGGGCATCCATAACCTGTTCTTCCTCGGCGAGATCTCGTTCTACTACAACCCGAACCTGCACACGCCTTATGGCTGGCTCGGGCCGCTGGTCGTGCTCTCCCCCGCCGTGGGCGGGCTCGCGGTGATCGGCCTGATGCGGCTCCAGCCCAAGGACCGGCAGGGCCAGGGTGTCTCCGACATCATCGACGCGATCTACAACCGCGAGGGGCTGGTGCGCTCGCTGTCGGCGATCGCCAAGTCGCTCGCCGCCGGCATCCAGAGCGGCACCGGCGGCTCGGTCGGGCTCGAAGCCGCCAGCGTGCAGATCGGCGCGGCGCTGTCCTCGCGCTCCGGCCGCCTGCTGCGGCTGGTGCAGTGGCAGCGCATGACCCTGGTGGCGGCGGGCGCGGCGGCCGGCCTCGCCGCCGCCTTCAACGCGCCGCTCGGCTCCACCGTCTTCGCCATCGAGCTGATGATGCCCGAGATCAGCGCCCGGACCCTGTTGCCGGTGACCATCGCCGCCGGCGCGGGCACCTTCGTCTCGCGCTTCTACAACGGCCTGCAACCGACATTCCTGGTCGAGACCGTGACCGCCACCCATTTCCGCATCTCGGGCGTGTTGAGCCTGCTCGCTTTCGCCGTTTTCGGGATCATCCTGGGATTCGCCTCGTTTCTCATGATCTGGCTGGTCGGCTGGGTCGAGCGCACCTCCTCCCGGATCGCGCCGACCCCGATCCTGCGCCACATCATCGGCATGCTGCTGGTGGGCTTGATCTTCTATAGCCTGATGATGACGACCGGCCATTACTACGTGCAGGGGCCGAGCTATGCGCTGTTGCAGGACATCCTGCGCGGCGAGATGACCGCGCTCTGGCTTTTCCTGCTGCTGTTCGCGGCCAAGCTCGTCGCCAGCGTCATCACCATCGGCACGGGCGGTTCGGGCGGCACGTTCTCCGCCTCCTTGGTGATGGGCGGCGCGCTCGGCGGCGCGATGGGCGTCGTCACCGGCATCGTCTGGCCCGGCCTCAACACCTCGGTCACCGATTTCGCCATCGTCGGGATGGCGGGCATGCTCGGCGGCACCATCGGCGCGGCGATGACCGCCATCGTCATGGTGTTCGAGCTGACCCGCGACTACAACGTCATCGTGCCGATGATTCTGGTCGTCACCATCGCGATCGCCGTGCGCCGGGCGCTGCTCAGTCAGTCGATCTACACCTGGAAGCTGTTGCAGAAAGGGCACGAGGTGCCGGATTCGCTCCAGGCCAACGTCTATCGCATCCGCAAGGCCGAGCGCGCGATGTCGGCGGAATTCAGGATCTGTCCCGCCTCGGCCACGCTCGACGAGACCATAACCGGGCTGGAGGAAACCGGACGGCCGCTTTACGTCATGGTCGCCGACGGCAAAAGGCTGGCGGGCTATCTGCGCCTCGATCCGGGCTTCAAGCTGTGGCAGGCGCACGACCCCACCGCCAAGCTGGGCGACGTCGCCCGCACCGATTACACGCTGGCGCGGCCGGACGACACCATGGCGGAGGTGATCGGCCGGGTGGCGCGCCGTGGCGCGCGGCTTGCCATCATCGTGCGCCCGCGCTCGCGGGTGCCGCGGGTCGAGGACATCGCCGGCATCATCGCGCTCGAGACCATGGGCGAAGCGGTGATGGATACGGTCAATCCCTTCGCGCCGGTCCGCCGGCGCAATCCCTTCCCGCTGCTCTACCGCCGCAACGTGGTCCGGCCGATCCGGCGCCTGCGCTGGTGGCGCGCGCGTTCGGGCGGCGACGACGTTCCGAAATAAGCGGCGCTGCCCGGTTCGGGGACACTCGATTTTGAAATTAGGGGAGTTATGCACTTGACATACCCTAATTCGGACGCCACAAAGGCCACTGACAGGCCGGTGCTAGAGAAAATTGAGATCACACCCGAGATGATCGAGGCGGGAGCTGCCGCGCTTATGGATTTTGACCTCCCGGAGGGGGAAGGCGGAGTTTGAATTGGCGGCATTTGAGGCTTTCCGGCGGATGCTGGCCGCAGCGGTAAGACGTGGGTGTTCATAAGCACGCTAAACTTACCGATTAACACTCCGATTTCGTTCAGAAACGCCGCCAGTTGGTTCGGATCTAATTTCTCGTCTGTTTTCACGAGTTTCTTATCCAGGGTGAGAAGGCCCAGCTTCAGTTCGGCATCTTCTCCACTACCGTATATCGGGTTGTGGATGATATTATTTCGCCGGCGTGACGGCCCCTCGGTTTCGTTTCTGAAATTTCGGATTGCCTTCGCCGCTTCTTCGGTCGCGCCGTGCAGGTATGCGAGGGCTTCGAGGGCGATAAGCTTCGCTCTGACAGACTGAATTTGTGCGGTGAGGCAGGCCCCTAGGTTGCCATCGGGAACGCCGCTCATCATCCAAAGGGCAGTATCTATCCCCCGCTCAAGGGTTGACCATGCAGTGGCAATTGTACCCACGAGGGCATATGTCGCCACGACTGGATGATTGGCGCATTTGGGTCAATTGGTTTATCTGGCAGGTTCGCCATGCTATTCTTACCCCCATGACACCAAACAATCTGACGACCAATACAGCCCCCAAGAAGCCGCACGGCGGCGCGATGCTGTGGTGAAGGCGATGATAAAAACACCGCCTACCCCACATAAGCCGCTCAGCAAACAGGCCAAACGGTCTACTCGTCGCCGCGTGTCGCCTCCCAGGCAATCAGCCTAAGCATATCGCGCCATTCCTTACGGCTGAACCGGGGCGTGGCGGTCTTCCCCGCTATCAGGCTGTCGGTACATCAACCGCTTGCCTCTGATACCCTTCACCGCTTTTGTGGCGCGCTCCGCATCCTCGATCCCAATGGCCGAGCGCTCGTTGTAGCGGAAGTCAAATTCCGCCAAATACCGCTTTAGGTGTTCTTGGCTGACATGGTGATAGGTGCCGACAATCCCACGTTGAGGATCGAGAAATAGCCTTCAATCGTGTTCGTATGGGCTTCGCCGCGTACATATTCGCCGATGTGGTGGTTGACCGATTGATGGTTTCCGAACTCTTTGCCCATCATCTTTGACGGCGCGGATTTATCAGTCATAAGGAAACTGCCGCGATGCACTTGCGAGACAAGGATCGGCCACAGTGTCTTGCATTCACCGCCGGGACATGGTGCGAGCGAACAGAACCGCCGCGCTCTACGAGCGATAACATGCTCCGTTGCCCATCCCACCCGTGCCGACATGCTTGCGCTTGCTGCGATGCTTGTTCTTTTCCAAGCCGCCAACGAATGTCTCGTCGGCCTCGACTGTCTTACCGGAGCCGCCAAGCGGCGTGTCCAGTTTGGCCGAGCGCATCCCTTCACGGATGCGGTGAGCCATGAACCAAGCCGTGCGGTACGAGCCAAAGCCGAGCATCCGCCAGAGTTGATGCGCGCTCATCCCCTTCTTGCTGGCGGTAAACAGGTGCGTTGCAAGCACCACTTAGCAGCGGCAGATGGCTGCGCTCGTAGAGCGTGCCCACCGTGGCAGTAAAGGGCTTTTGGCAGCCGTGGCACTTGTAGAGGCCAGGACGAGTGCTTTTGCCGTTTAACTCGGTTGCATCGTCCACCACGCCGCAGAACGGACACTCAGGCCCATCCGGCCAGCGGATCGCCTCGAAGTGGTTCCGGGCGG
>CAWEME010000029.1:0-4317 GCA_963810055.1 uncultured Alphaproteobacteria bacterium
TTGGCGGGGGGATTGTGCATGCGCACAACGCCAAGGCAAGCCTTTGTATTTGGTGGATTTGGAACGGATTTAGAGAGGGATCTTAAAAGGGTTTCGCTTCGCACGACGCCTCGGGCCTGAAGGATCGGCCCTCGGCTGTGCTGATTCTTCTTGGCTTCGCATGATGGCCGCGCCCCTGCGCGGCCTATGCTACGTAGCGGGCCTTAACGGTTCGCGCCGGGCTTCCAGAGCAAATCCTTCTTGCCCTTGGCGTTGGCGAAGCGGGCGAGCACGAACAAATGGTCGGACAGGCGGTTCAAATATTTGATCGCCTCGGGATTGACCGCTTCGCGCTTGGCCAGCGCCACCAAACGCCGTTCCGCCCGGCGCACCACGGTGCGGGCGAGATGCAGCGCCGCCGCCAGTTCCGAGCCGCCCGGCAGCACGAAGGAGTCGAGCGGTTTCAGCCCGGCGTTGCAGAAGTCGATCTCGCGCTCGAGCCGCTTGACCTGCGAGGCGACGATGCGCAACGCGCCCTTGTGCTTGCGGCCGCCCGACGGGGTGGCGAGATCGGCGCCGAGATCGAACAGATCGTTCTGGATGCGCGCCAGCATGGCGGCAAGCGCGCCCTTGGCGTGAAGCCGGGCCAGGCCGATGAAGGCGTTGGCCTCGTCCACCGTGCCATAGGCTTCGACGCGGAGATCGTGCTTGGCCACGCGCCTGCCGCCGACCAGCGAGGTCTCGCCGGCATCGCCGCCGCGGGTATAGATGCGCGTCAGCCGGACCATCAGCGCCGGTACAGCATCATGAAAACCAGGAACAGCAGCAGCGCCGCGCCCTGGAACCAGATGCGGTAGCGCATGAACATGTTCGAGCGCTTGGGGTCGCCGCCCATGGCCATGTTGATCAGGCCCCCGAACAGGGAGGCGAGCACGGCCAGGATGGCGAGGACGACGAGAATGGGCAGCACATATTCCATGGTCCCACTATACAGCGCCAAGCGGCCCGGGGCGACAGCGCTTGCCGCGGGCGCCGGCGGGGGCGCGCTTCCGGTTTGACCAAAGTCCGGGATCGAGGGGATAATAGGCAAAACAGAAAACCGTGGCTTGCCCGCATCACGCGGGCGCACGATAGAGGGGAAACGCATCATGGTTGCCGCGCAGACAGTCGACGTCGCACGCATCATCGACGAGCGCAGGATGGACGGGTTCATGTGGTCCCTGTTGATCCTGGCGTTCTGCATCATCACCTTCG
Organism: uncultured Alphaproteobacteria bacterium; assembly: GCA_963810055.1. Classification (GTDB taxonomy): domain Bacteria; phylum Pseudomonadota; class Alphaproteobacteria; order ATCC43930; family CGMCC-115725; genus REEB95. The sequence goes on from CAWEME010000029.1 coordinate 1,234, forward strand.
ACGGCTACGACATCACGGCGATCGCCTTCGCCGGGCCGCTGGTGATCAAGGCCTGGGGCATCGCCGCGCCCGGGCCGTTCATGGGCGTGGTCTTCAGCGCCAGCCTGTTCGGCATGCTGTTCGGCGCGCCGGTGCTGGGCTATGTCGGCGACCGTTTCGGCCGCAAGACCGCGACCATCCTGTCGAGCCTGATCTTCGGCTGCTTCACGCTCGCCTGCTGCTGGGCCTCCTCGCTCGATGATCTGCGCAACCTGCGCTTCCTCGCCGGCCTCGGCATCGGCGGCATGTTGCCGAATTTGATTTCGCTCAACGCCGAATTCGCGCCGCGCCGGATCCGCGCGACGCTGATCATCGTCATGTTCTGCGGCGTCACGCTCGGCGGCGCGATACCCGGCTGGGTCTCGATCTATCTGACGCCGATCTTCGGCTGGCAGGCGATCTTCGCCATCGGCGGGATATTCCCGATCCTGATGGCGGGGGCAGCGGCGCTCTGGCTGCCGGAATCGCTCAAATACCTGGTCGTCCGCAACAAGCGCGCCAGGGCGGAAAAGCTGGTGAAGCGCTTGGCGCCGAATCTGACCGTCGGCTCGGACGCCCAATTCGTCATCGCCGACGAGCGCAAGGTGAGCAGCATTTCGCCGGCGCAGCTGTTCAAGGGCGGGCTCGCCTTCATCACGCCGCTGCTCTGGCTGTGCTTCAGCATGAATCTGATGGGCTACTTTTTCATGGTGAGCTGGATGCCGACCATCCTCAAGGCCACCAACGTGCTGAGCCCGGAAGCGGCCGCGCTCGCCACCTCGCTCATACAGATCGGCGGCACCGCCGGAGGATTGATCCTGGCCCGGCCGATGGACCGCAAGGGCTTCGCCCCGATCGCCGTTCTGTTCGGCCTGGCGGTGCCCGCGATTGCCTGCATCGGCTATTTCGCCAATCAATCTCAAGCCCTGGTGCTGGTGGCGGCCTTCGCCGCCGGCTTCTGCGTCCTGGGGCTGCAATTCGGGCTGAACGCGGCCTCGGGCATGATCTATCCGACCCCGGTGCGTTCCAACGGTTCGGGCTGGGCCTTCGGCATCGGGCGCTTCGGCTCGATCTGCGGGCCGATCCTGGGCGGCTACCTGATCGCCCAGCATCTGTCGTTGCAGCAGCTTTTCCTGATCTGGTCGATCCCGAGCTGCATCGGCTTCCTCGCCTGCCTGACCCTGGTCGTGTTCTACATAAGGCACTTCAAGGGCCTGGGTCTGGGCCAGCGCGAGGTGTTGGAAGCAGCCGAGTAACTTTTAGGTTTTGCTTCTTACTGTTGCTTCGCACAACGCCGCGGACCTGAAGATTCGGTCCGCGGCTGTGCTACGCGGGGAGTCTTATCATGCCTGATTTCGATTACGCGCGGCTGGCGCCGGCCAAGGGTTCGCTCCTAGCCGTGGTCGGCGGCTGCGGCGGCATCGGCCAGGCGCTGGTGCGGGCCGCGATCCAGATCGGATTGAAGGTGGCGGTGCTCGACCTGCCGCGCTCGATCGCGGAATCGCCGCCGCCCAAAGGCGTGGCGCTCTCCGTGGCCCTCGACGCGACCGATGAAGCGCAGGTCAAGGCCGCCTTCGCCGGCATCGGCCGGGAATTCGGCGGCAGGCTCGACGGGCTGGTCAATCTGGCGGGATTCCCGAACCGCCACGTTCCGTTCAGCGAGCTGTCGCTGGCCGAATGGGACGAGACGGTGAACGGCAGCCTGCGCTCGACGTATCTCTGCTGCCGGCAGGCGTTGCCTTTGCTCAAGGCGCGGGCCGCTTCGGGCGGGCATCCCGCCATCGTCAACACCGCCTCGGGCCTGGCGGTGCGGACGCGATCCGGGCTTTCCGCTTATGCCGCGTCCAAGGCGGCGGTGGCGAATTTCACCAAGACCCTGGCGCTTGAACTCGCGCCGTTGATCCGCGCCAACACCATCGCGCCCGGCGCCGTCGACACGCGCTTCCACGAAGGCGGCACCGGCCTGCTGCCGGATATGCCGAACGCCGCCCCGCGCATGGACCGCGAGGCCTATGCCAAGCAGGTGCCGCTCGGCCGCATGGCGGTGGCCGAGGACATCATTGGGCCGATCCTGTTCCTGCTCGGGCCGGGATCGGGCTTCGTCAGCGGCCAGGTGCTGCACGTCAATGGCGGCGGTTTGATGCCTTAAAAGGGTTTTGCTTCGCACGACGCCCCGGGCCTGGCTTTTCCTTCACTTCGCAAGACGCCATCGCCCTTGGTTTGGGCGATGGCTTTGCTACGTATTCGGCCCGGGCTGTGCTACGCGAAGGGTTTTGCTTCGCAAGACGGCCGCGCTCCTGCGCAGCCTTTGCTACGCGGGTTTTCTCTTGGCTTCGCAAGACGCCGATGCGCTGATTCCATTTGGCTTCGCCCGTCAGACGCGACGCGGGACGATTTCGGCCGCGGTTGTGCAAACCGGCCGCGCTACCCGTGGCCGTCTTTCGCTGCTACTATGTCGGCGCGCGGGCGCGACATCGCGCAAAGGGGGGAAACATGGGCGAGGGCGAAGGCAAAACCGCCAACATCATCTACATTCTCTATCTCGTCGGATTGGTGGTCGGCATCACCAGCCTGATCGGCGTCGTCATGGCCTACGTCTATCAGGGCGAAGGGCCCGACTGGGTCAAGACGCATTACCGTCTCCAGATCCGCACCTTCTGGATCGGGATTCTCTACGGCGTCGTCGGCGCCGTCACGCTCTTCATCGTGGTCGGCTGGTTCATCCTGATGTTCACGGTGGTCTGGGTGATCGTGCGCTGCGTCAAGGGCATGAAGTTCATCTCCCGCGGCGAACCCTACGACAACGTGACCAGTTGGCTGTGGTGAAGGCTTAACGCGGTCCGGCCGCCACCGGCGCGACGCCGCGGGCCTAGCCTTCCTTCGCTTCGCACGACGCCGGGGCGCTGATTCCTCTTGGCTTCGCAAGACGCCATCGCCCTTGGTTCGGGCGATGGCTTTGCTACGCCGGTTGATATTCATAAGCGTGCTTATTATATTGGCGCTTATGACAAAACCGGAATGGGACCGCGCCTTCGGCTTCGTGCTCTACGAAACCGCGCGGCTTTT
>CAWEME010000030.1:0-8048 GCA_963810055.1 uncultured Alphaproteobacteria bacterium
GGCCGACGGCAGCGTCCAGGCCGAAGGCATGGAGCTCAATTGCCTGCCTTTGGTGGTGGAAGAGACCTTCTGGCGCATGCTGCGCCACCAGGAGTTCGACGCCGCCGAGATGTCGCTCTCGTCTTATTCGGCCTCGCTGATGAAGGACCATCCCGACTTCATCGCCATCCCGGTTTTCCCCTCGCGCATGTTCCGCCATTCCTGTTTCGTGGTTTCGGCCAAAAGCGGAATCAAAGAACCCAAGGATCTGGCGGGCAAGCGCATCGGCAATCCGGAATGGCAGCTCACCGCCATCGTCTGGATGAAGGGCATCCTCCAGGACGAATACGGCGTCGACATATCCGACGCGCAATACTTCACCGGCGGCGAGGAGGAGCCGGGCCGGGTCGAGAAGCAGAAGATCGACCTGCCGGCCAAGTTCAAGGTGCGGCCCATCGGCCCCACCCAGACCCTGTCGCGCATGATCGCCGACGGCGAGCTCGACGCGATCTACGCGCCGCGCCTGCCGATGACCTTCTATTCCGAGCCCGACAAGGTGAAGCGGCTGTTCCCGAATTACGTCGAGGTCGAGCAGGCCTATTTCCGCAAGACCAAAATCTTTCCGATCATGCACACGGTGGTTTTGCGCCGGGAGCTTTACGAAAAAAACCGCTGGATCGCGCTGTCGCTGACCAAGGCCTTCCTCGCGGCGCAGAAGAAGACCTATGCCGATCTCGACATGATCGCCTCGCAGAAGACCATGCTGCCCTGGCAGAGCGCGCATCTGGAAGAGACCAAGCGCCTCATGGGCAAGGAATGGTGGCCTTACGGGCTCGAACCCAACCGCCATACGCTCGACACCTTCCTGCGCTATCACCACGAGCAAGGGCTGTCGAAACGCCGCCTCAAGCCCGAGGAGCTGTTCGCGCCCGAAACGCTCGAAGCCTTCAAGATCTAAAGTTTTGCCGTCGTCCCCGCATTTCAATCGTCATCGCGAGCCGTAGGCGAAGCGATCCAGAATGCCGCGCGATTTCTGGATTGCTTCGGCCGCCCCGTATTTGAAAACTGGGCGGCCTCGCAATGACGGCGGCTTAGGAGATGCTGTTGCCCTGGATTCCCGCTTTCGCGGGAATGACGAAATTGCGGAAGGCTAGCCGAAGAAGCCGCTTCCTTCCTTGATGCGCCGTTCCAAGAGCGGCGCCGGGGAGAGTTTCGCCTCGCCGAAGCTCCGCGCCATGGCGGCGAGCCGGTCGCGGATGACGGGAAGACCCACCTCGTCGGCATAGAACATCGGCCCGCCGCGCCAGGCCGGGAAGCCGTAGCCGTTGAGCCACACCATGTCGATGTCGCCGGGGCGTTGCGCCACGCCTTCCTCGAGGAGCCGCGCGCCCTCGTTCACCAGCGGATAGATCAGCCGCTCGACGATCTCGGCGGCGGGGATCGCACGCCGCGCGCCGCCCGCGACAGCGGCGATGATCTTTTCGACCTCGGGATCGGGCTCGGGCGTCCGGCTGCCGGGGGCGTAACGGAAATATCCCGCGCTGGTCTTCTGGCCGTAGCGCCCGGCCTCGGCCAGCGCATCGGCCACCGGCAGGCGCGTTCCCACCGCCTTGCGTGCGCGCCAGGAGATGTCGAGCCCGGCCAGATCCGAGGCGGCGAACGGGCCCATCGGGAAACCGAAGGCGACCATGGCCGCGTCGACATCCTGCGGCAGCGCGCCGTCGCGCAGCAGCCGGTCGGCCTCGCGCGAGCGCTCGGCGAGCATGCGGTTGCCGACGAAGCCGGGCGAGGCGTTGACCAGGACGGGCAGCTTCCGGATTTTGCGCGCGACGGCCAGCCCGGATGCCAGCGCCGCGTCGGAGGTTTTCTTGGCGCGCACCACCTCGACCAGCCGCATCACCGGCGCCGGGCTGAAGAAATGCAATCCCAGCACGTCCTGCGGGCGCGAGGTGGCTTGCGCGATGGCGTCGACGTCCTGGTACGAGGTGTTGCTGGCGAGGAGCGCGCCCGGCTTGGCGATGCGGTCGAGCTCGCCGAAGATGCGGCGTTTCAGATCCATGTCCTCGAACACCGCCTCGATCACCAGATCGGCCTGGCCGGCGTCCGCGAGCTTGAGCGAGCCCCGGATCAGGCGCCACGCGCCTGTCGATCTCCGCCGGGGCGAGATTCTGCCGCTTGGCGCTCGCTTCGTAGCTGCGGCGGATGCCGTCGAGGCCGCGTTGCAAAGCGTCGGGCGCGGCTTCGATCAGCGTCACCGGAATCCCGGCATTGGCGAAGCAGATGGCGATGCCGCCGCCCATGGTGCCGGCGCCGATGACCGCGGCGGAGCGTATCTCCTTGACCGGCAAACCCTCGGCCAGTCCCGGCGGCTTGGCGGCGTCGCGCTCGGCGTGGAAGACGTGGCGCAAGGCGCGGAACTGGCTGCTGTGCCGCCGCGCCTCGAAAATCTCGCGCTCGCGCGCCAGGCCCTGGTCGAAGGGCAGGGTCGAGGCCGCGACCGCCGCAACCGTGTCCAGGGGCGCCTCGTAGCCGCGTTTCGACTTTTTCAGCTCGTTGCGTTTTTCCTCGAACAGCGCCGCGCTGGCTCCCGTCACCGCGCGGTCGCCGCTGCGCCGGGGCGCCCGGTTCTCGTCCAGCACGCGTTGGGCGAAAGCGGTGGCGGCCTGGCGGAGATCGCCCGTCGCCAGCTCGTCGACCAGCCCGGCGGCCAGCGCGGCCTCGGCGTTGATCATGTCGCCGCTCGAAATCATGTCGAGGGCGAGTTTCGCGCCGACGAGTCGCGGCAGGCGCTGGGTCCCGCCGCCGCCGGGGATGAGGCCGAGCTTGACCTCGGGCAAGCCCAGCCGCGCCTCCTTGGTTGCGACGCGCCAATGGCAGCCCAAGGCGAGCTCCAGCCCGCCGCCCAGCGCGGTGCCGTGGATGGCGGCGATGGTGGGCTTGGCGCTGCGCTCGAGCGCGGCGGCGAGCGTCCCGGTCACCGGCTCGATGCGCGGCTTGTCCAGTTCGGATATGTCGGCGCCGGCGACGAAGGTGCGCCCGGCGCAGGCGAGCACGATCGCCTTGACGGCGGGGTCGGCCAAAGCCGCGTTGAGACTCTCTTGCAACGCCGCGCGCACCGCCCGGCTCAAGGCGTTAACCGGCGGGTTGTTAAGGATAAGGACGGCGACGCCGCCGCTGCGCTCGGTTTCAACCAGCATGGCGGCAGCCTGTAAGACGGGGGATGTGCGCTGTCAAGCCATCCCCCGCCGCCGGTCTGCCCTGCGCGCAACGCCGGTTCCGCGCCCTGGCCGGCTTTGCTATCGTTTTCGGTCATGAGCAAGGATCCGCCCAAAAGCTATCGCATGACGCGCGAGGCGGTGATGAGCGGCGAGATTCGCCGGCTCGTCCAGGCCAACGACCCCGCCGCCAAGGTGCTGAGCGACGAGGAGCATCGCGCCGGCGTGGCGGCGATGCTGGCGAAGCGGCCCGACCGGGGCGACGTCTGGGTGTTCGCCTACGGCTCGCTGATCTGGAATCCGATGATCCATTTCACCGACAAGCGGGTGGCCACCGTGCACGGCTTCCACCGCCGCTTCTGCCTGTGGACCCATCTCGGGCGCGGTACCGCCGCCGCGCCCGGATTGATTCTGGGCCTCGATTACGGCGGCGCCTGCCGCGGCGTGGCCTATCGCGTCGAGGAATCCAAGGCGCGGGAGGAATTGGAGCTGCTGTGGCGGCGCGAGATGGTCACCGGCTCCTATGCGCCGCGTTGGGTGCGCACGGTCAGCCATGAAGGCGGACGCGGCTGGGCCGTCGCCTTCGTCATCAACCACAGCCATGCGCGCTATGCCGGGCTGTTGCCGGAGGAGCGCATCGTCGAATCCATCGCCCGGGCCAAGGGGCCGCTCGGTCCCTGCGCCGCCTATCTGTTCGACACCGCCGCGCATCTGGAAATGCTCGGCATCCGCGACCCCCGGCTGTTCCGGCTGCGCGACCTCGTCGCCCAAGCCCTTGAGGGATCGAAGAAAAATCTGGAATAAGCTTTACGCGGGCATGCCGCCCGCATTATCGATAAAATGGCATTGAGAATGAAGGGGCTAAGCCCCGTTTCGGGAGCGATTTGGCATGAAGGCGGATAAGGCCCCGGCGAAGTCCACGCCGCGCGGCAGGCGGCGGGTGACGATCCTGGGCTCGACCGGTTCGGTCGGCTGCAACACCGTCGAGCTGATCGAAGCCGAGCCCGATTCCTATGCGGTCGAGGCGCTGGTGGCGCACCGCAACGCCGAATTGCTGGCGCAGCAGGCGCGCCGCCTCAAGGCCAAATTCGCCGTCATCGCCGACGAAAGCCAGTACCGCGTCTTGAAGGCGGCGCTTTCGGGCAGCGGCATCGAGACCGCGTCGGGCGCCCGGGCCGTGGTCGAGGCGGCCTCCTATCCGGCCGATTGGGTGATGGCGGCGATCGTCGGCTCGGCGGGCCTCGCGCCCACGCTCGAAGCGGTGCGGCGCGGCGCGCTGGTCGCGCTCGCCAACAAGGAAGTCATGGTCTGCGCCGGCGCGCTGGTGACGGCGGAGGCGAAGCGTTTCGGCGCGCGGCTCCTGCCGGTGGACAGCGAGCACAACGCCATCTTCCAGGTGTTCCATTCCGACCACGCGCACGCCATCGACCGCATCGTGCTGACCGCCAGCGGCGGACCGTTCCGCGAGCGCGCGTTGAAGGACATGAAGGACGTCACCCCCGAGCAGGCGGTGAAGCACCCGAATTGGAGCATGGGCGCCAAGATCTCGGTCGATTCCGCGACCATGATGAACAAGGGCCTCGAAGTGATCGAGGCGCATCATCTCTTCGGCCTGCCGAGCGAACGCATCGAGGTGGTGGTGCATCCGCAATCGGTGGTGCACGGCATGGTCTATTACAGCGACGGCTCGGTGCTGGCGCAGCTGGGTTCGCCCGACATGCGCACGCCCATCGCCAACACGCTCGGCTGGCCCGAGCGCATTCCCGCGCCCAGCCCCAAGCTCGACCTGGCCAAGCTGGCGCGGCTCACTTTCGAGGCGCCCGATCCCGCGCGTTTCCCGGCGCTTCGGATCGCGCGCGAAGCGCTGCTGGCCGGGGGCGGCGCGCCGACCGTGTTGAACGCCGCCAACGAGGTGGCGGTGGCCGCCTTCCTCGACAAGCGCATCGGATTCCTCGACATCGCGGCGATCGTCGAGCGCACGCTCGAGGCGCTGCCGGACCGGCGCATCGACGCGCTCGAGGACATCATCGCGCTCGACGCCGAGGCGCGCGAGACGGCGCACCGCCTGATCGGCAACCGCGCTCCGGCCGGCGCCTCCCAAGCCGCTTTCGGCTGAAACCCGAACACGTTTTGCCATGGCCGCTTCCGACCAGCCCGTGCTCGTCACCGGTGCATCGGGCTTCGTCGGTTCGGCGGTGGCGCGGGCGCTGCTGGCCCAGGGCCGCAAGGTGCGCGTGCTGCTGCGCCCGGCGAGCGACCGGCGCAACCTCGCCGGCCTCGACGTCGAGCCCTTCGTGGGCGGGATCGACGATGCCAAGGCGCTGGCGGATGCCGCCTCCGGCTGCTTCGCGGTCTATCACGTGGCGGCGGATTACCGCCTCTGGGTGCGCGATCCGGCGCCGCTCTACGCCACCAATGTCGAGGGCACGCGGCGCGTGATGGAAGCGGCGCTCCAGGCCCGGGTATCGCGCATCGTCTATACCAGCAGCGTCGCCACGCTGGGCTGGAACGCCGACGGGAAACCCGCCGATGAATCGACGCCGAGCAAGCTTTCGGACATGATCGGGCATTACAAGCGCTCCAAATTCATGGCCGAGGAGGTGGTGAAGACTCTCGTGCGGGAGCGCAAGCTGCCGGCGGTGATCGTCAATCCGTCGACGCCGGTCGGCCCGCGCGACATCCGGCCCACGCCCACCGGCCGCATGGTCATCGAGGCGGCGGCGGGCCGCATGCCGGCCTATGTCGATACCGGCTTGAACCTGGTGCATGTCGACGACGTGGCGGCGGGCCATCTCCTGGCCGAGAGCAAGGGCCGGGTGGGCGAGCGCTACATCCTCGGCGGCGACGATCTGACGCTGGGCGAAATCCTGCGCATGATCTCGGAAATCGCCGGACGGCGTCCGCCCAGAGTCCAAATTCCGCTGGCCGTGCTCTGGCCGGTGGCGTGGCTCGCCGAGGGCTGGGCCACTCTGACCGGCGCCGAGCCCTTCACCACGCGCGACGGCTTGCGCATGGCGCGCCACCGCATGTTCTTCTCCTCGGCCAAGGCCAAACGCGAATTGGGCTACCGCCCGCGCCCGGCGCGCGAAGGACTGGCCGATGCGATCGCCTGGTTCCGCCAGGCGGGGATGTGCCCATGAACGCGGCGCTCGCCCTGTCCGTGCTGACCCTGGTGATTTGGGTCTATTTGCTGCTGGGGCGGGGATTTTTCTGGCAGGCCGAAGAGGAGCCCGTGCCGGAGCATAAGCGGCGCTGGCCGCGCGTCGCCGCCATCGTCCCGGCGCGCGACGAGGCGGAGACGGTGGGGCGGGCGGTGGCGTCGTTGCTGGCCCAGGATTATCCCGGCGAATTCTCAATCGTGCTGGTGGACGACCACAGCCAGGACGGCACCGCCGGGATCGCGCGCGCTGCCGCGACGGCTTCGGGACAGAGCGAAAATCTGCGCGTGGTATCGGCGCGGGCCTTGCCGCCGGGCTGGTCGGGGAAACTCTGGGCCTTGTCGGAAGGCGTGCGAGAAGCGGCCGAGGCGGGCGGCCCGCCCGAGCTTTATCTCTTCACCGACGCCGATATCGGCCACCACAAGCAGAACCTGTCCGAGCTGGTGGCGCGGCTGGAAGAGGACGGGCTCGATCTCGCCTCGCTCATGGTCAAGCTCAATTGCCAGAGCCAGGCCGAGAAATTCATGATCCCGGCCTTCGTCTGGTTCTTCGCCCTGCTGCGCCCGTTTGCCCGGGTCAACGATCCGGCGCATCGGATATCCGCCGCCGCCGGCGGCTGCATTTTGGTCAGGCGCAGCGCCTATGAACGCATCGGCGGCTACGCGGCGATCCATGACGAGCTGATCGACGATTGCGCGCTGGCGCGCGAGGTGAAGCGCGGCGGCAAAATCTGGCTCGGCCTCACCGGCAAGACCGTCAGCCTGCGCGCCTATCCACGCCTCAAGGAGGTGTGGGACATGGTGGCGCGCAACGCCTATGACCATCTCGATTATTCGCCCTGGAAGCTGCTCGGCACGGCGCTGGGGATGAGCCTGGTCTTCCTGGCGCCCCCCTTGCTGGTGACGGCGGGGGGCGCTGCCGCCTGGCTGGCGCTGGCGGCGTGGGCGATGATGGCCCTGGCTTATGCGCCGATGCTAAGTTTTTACCGGGCCGGGCTGTGGCGGGCGCCGCTCTTGCCGGCGGTGGCGCTGCTCTTCCTGGGCGCCACGCTCGATTCCGCTTGGCGGCACATGAAGGGCCAGGGCGGGTTATGGAAGGGACGGGTGTCATGGCAGAGCCAGCGCTGACAGGCGCGATCGAGACGCCCTCGGGCAAGGGGCGGGGCGACGAGAATTTCCCGGTCGGCTCCTGGCTCATCCGCCGCGATCTGCGCCCGCATGTGCACGCCTTCTACCGCTTCGCGCGCGAGGCCGACGACATCGCCGACAACCCGGCGCTCGACGCATCCGAAAAGCTGCGGCGGCTCGACCGCATGGGCGCGGTGCTCGACGGCTCTCCGGGCGACGATTCGCCTTCGGCCAAGGCGATGCGCGCCAGCCTCCAGGAGACCGGCACGACCGCGCAGCATTGCCACGACGTGCTGCGCGCCTTCAAGCTGGACGCCACCAAGCTGCGTTACCGCGACTGGGACGATCTGATGGAGTATTGCCGCTATTCGGCCTCGCCGGTGGGGCGGCAATTGCTCGATCTGCACGGCGAAAGCCGCGACACCTGGCCGCCTTCGGACGCGCTGTGCAGCGCGCTGCAGGTGCTGAACCATCTCCAGGATTGCGCCGCCGACTACAAGAATCTCGACCGCGTCTATCTGCCCGAGCCCTGGCTGGCCGAGGCGCATGCGAGCGTCGAGGATTTGCGC
>CAWEME010000031.1:0-3770 GCA_963810055.1 uncultured Alphaproteobacteria bacterium
CTGTCCGCCGGCCATGCGCGCGCGCTCGTGACCGCACGCGACCCGGAGGCGCTAGCCCGCAAGATCATCGCCTCGGAAATGAGCGTGCGCGAGGCCGAAGGCCTGGTCAAAACCGATCACAAGCATGCCGGCGCGAAAAAACCCGCGCACCGCAACGCCGATATTGTCGCGCTCGAGCGCGAGCTGTCGCGCAGCCTCGGCCTCAAGGTGTCGATCGCCCACGGCGCCAAGGGCGGCGCCCTCACCATCCGCTATTTATCGCTCGATCAATTAGACGGGGTTTTGAAGAAGCTGCGGGCGAAACGCTGAGGGCGGGACGTGCGCCCCGTCCCGGCCGCGCCGCGGCCTGGCCCGCCCGATCGCGTTCGGAGCAGGGGCGCGCCGGCCGACGCGGCGTTTCACGGAACTATTGCAGAGCCGAAAGGGCGGCGTCATGGTCGCTGCATTGCCATCGGCGGGAGAACTGACGCGTGAGCGATGATGTATCCGGCCTCTGGGCGGCGCTGTCGCAATCGCTGTTCTCGAACATCGACGACCAGTTCATCGCTACCTTCCGCGCGCCCGGGGGCGCGAACAACCGTCTCGCCGCGTGGGACCCGTTCGACAAGACGATGCGGTTCTTCAAGCTGCTCCTGTTCAATACGGCGCTCCAGCAGCCGGATCGGTTCTTCGCGGTCTACCGCGCGCTCGGTCACGTCGATCTCGGCAACCCCGTTTCCGTGTCCGTGCGGTCCTGCGCCGTCAATGTCGACTATCTTCTCGCGGTGGACGAATTTCTGTTTCTGGAAAAAGCCGTCGATCTTTCGACCTTGCGCTCGGTGGTGGAGATCGGCGCCGGCTTCGGCAGGACGTGCCATACGCTGCTGGCCATGCTGCCCGGCCTCGAGCGCTATACCATTGTCGATCTCGGGAACATGCTGAACCTGAGCAAGCGCTTCCTCAGCGTCGCGGTGCCGGAGCACTTTCACAAGCTGCGCTTCGTCGAAGCCGGCGGCGAACCGGCGGAGGGGATTGGCGCGGATTTGGCCATGAATATCGACAGTTTCCAGGAGATGCCGCCAACGGCGATCGATCGCTATATGGCCGGCATCGATGCGGGATGCCGGTACTTCTATCTCAAGAATCCGATCGCCAAGTACGACCCGAAAAGCATCGGCATCGCGGCACAAGATCCCAACAAGTTTCACGACGTATTTTCTCTGGGCTATTGCCGGGACGTCATCGACATATTCGACGATGCCGCATTGGCGGGGGCGCGCCAGAAATACCTGTCGCTCTATCGGCCGGCCAAATCTTGGCGTTTGCTGGCCGATCAGCCCCTCAAGCTGTTTCCGTTCTATCATCACGCCATCTATGAGCGGGAAGCGCGCCGCGAACCCGAAGCGGGGGAGGAAAAAATCGCAGGGAAATCAATCCGGATGCCGCGGCGCGCCCATTAAGCTTTGGCCCGGGCCGCGCCGAGGGCGCCGCGGGCGATGCGCAACAGCGCGGCGCGGGTGAGGGTCTCGGCCGGCATGCCGCTGCTTTTGACCCGGATCTCGGTTTCGGTGAGCGCTGTCAGCACGGCGGCCGCGCGCTTGGGCGGCCACAGAAGGAGCTGGCGCTTGAAGCGCTCCTTCAGCTTGAAGAACAGCGGCGGGCGCAAGGCGGCGATCGCGTCCTCCGCGGAACCGCCTTGGGCCAGCCTCGCCCCGGCGCGGTGCAGCCGCTCGAAATGCCGCATCGCCGCGCGCAAGATCCGCACCGGCAATTCGCCCTCGGACAGCGCGCGGTGGAGCGCGCGCTCGAACCCCGCGGTGTCGCCTTCGGCCGCGCCCAGCACCACGTCGTCGAGCGAAAGCTCGGCGCTGTCGCCGACCACGCTGGCCGCATCGTCGAAGCCGATCTTGCCGCCGTCGCCGGCGTAAAGCGCGAGCTTCTCCAGTTCCTGCCGGCTCATCATCCGGTCGCCGCCCAGGGAGGCGGCCAGGTATTGCACCGCAGCGGCGTCGGCCGAAACCCGGTGCGCGCCCAGCACCTCGCGCACCAGCGCCTCGATTTCGCGCGGCCCGTCGAGATAACAGGCGATGCAGGCGGCGTTGGCGGCATTCTCGAAGGCGCGGCGCAAGCCCGAGCGCGGCTTCAAATCCCCCGCCTCGACCAGCACGAAGCCGTCGCCCGGGGGCGCGTCCTTGAGGAACGCGGCCAAGGGCGCGGCCGCCGCGTCGCCGGCTTCCTTGATCCAAATCAGCCGCCGCCCGCCCGCCAGCGAGAGCTGCGCCGCCTCGTCGCGGATCCGCGCGGGCTTGGCGCCCAACTCCTCGGCCGCAAGGTAGACCACCCGGAAGGCGTCCCGGGTGTCGGGCACGATGGCGCGGGCGAGCTGTTCGGCGCGCTCGGCCACCAGGCCGCGGTCGGGACCGTAGATCAGGCAGGCGCGCGAGGATTTGTCCGGCGAATGGAGGAAAGCCGCTATCCGCTGCCGTTCGAGCTTCAAATCCCCCGCCTTCAGTTCGAGGCGGCGCGGCGGTTGCGCACGTAGAGCGAGAGGTTCGTCACCATGTCCTCGCTGATGTCGTTGAGCGCCCGCTCGCGCGCGTCGTCCTCGGCCACCTGCGTGGCGTAGCCGTCCTGCACGATGTTGAAGGCGCTGATGGTGTGGCTGCGGCCGTGGAGCAATATGGCGCCGCCCGGCCCGATCAGGTCGTAATGGGCGACAATTTCGATCTGGCCGCGCACCGAGGTGGCGTTGCGCTCGATGCCGAGATCGCCGCGCGTCACGGCGATATTCGTCCTCAGCGTGTAGCGCACCGGCAGGTCGGCGCCGCGCGGATTGAGCTTTTCGCGCAAGGCGAGCGCCAGAATCTGGCCGTCGCGGTCGGGGATCGACGCGACCTTGATCGCCGCCAAATCGGGATCGTAGGCGCCGGCGGTGCGCCCGCCGTAAAGCGGGTGGAAGCCGCAGCCGCCGAGCGCCGCCGCCAAGGCGATCAGCAAGCTGCGCCTAGACCACGACATTGACGATCCGGTTCGGCACGACGATGGTCTTGCGCGGCGTCTTGCCGCCGAGCGCGCTGATGACGTTGGGCAGCGCCAGCGCCGCGGCCTGGGCGTCGTCCTCGCCGGCGTCGCGCGGCAGCTCGACCGTGCCCCGGAGCTTGCCGTTCACCTGCACCGCCAGCGTCACCGTCTCGGCCCGGGTCAAGGCCGGGTCCGCCTTGGGCCAGGATTCCCCGACCAGCATTTTTCCATGCCCCAGCGCCTGCCACAACTCCTCGGCGAGATGCGGCATCATCGGCGCCAACAGCCGCACCACCGTCTCGATCGCCTCGCGCAACACCGCGCCCGAGGCTTGGGCGGCCTCCTCGATGGCGTTGGTGAGCTCGCGCAGCCGCGCCACCGCCTTGTTGAAATGGAAGCGGTCGAGATCCTCGGTGACGAAGGCTATGGTCTGGTGGGTCACGCGGCGCAACCTCTGGTCGTCCCCGGACAAGCTGTCGGGCATTTTGGCACCGGGCGGCGGCAAGGGCGAGGGTCTTTCTGAGACCAGCCGCCACAGCCGGTTGGCGTAGCGCCAGGCGCCCTCGATGCCGGCATCGGTCCATTCCAGGTCGCGTTCGGGCGGGCTGTCGCTGAGGAGATAGAGCCGCGCCGTGTCGGCGCCGAAGGCCTCGACGATCGATTCGAGCCCGACCACGTTCTTCTTGGATTTGGACATTTTCTCGAGCGGCTCACCGTGACCGGCCGGCCATGCGCGTCGAACGCGCCGGGCCCTCGCGCCGCACCTCTTC
>CAWEME010000032.1:0-4869 GCA_963810055.1 uncultured Alphaproteobacteria bacterium
TCGGGGGCGAAGCCGAAACCGTCCTGGCCGATGCGGACGCCGGGATAAAGCCTGACGCGATGGCCGACGAGGCAATGGCTCAGGCTCGCATTGGCGCCCACGCGGACATCGTCGCCCAGCACGCAAGCCGCGCCGATGACGGCGTTGGGGCCGATGTGGCAACGCGCGCCCAACTCGGCGCGCCGGCCGATCACCGCGCCGGCCTCGACGCGGCAGCCGGATCCCAGCTTGGCGCTCTTGTCGATCGAGGCCTTCGGATCGATGCCCGGCTCGGGACGGGCTTCGGGATAGAAGGCCTGCGCCGCCAGCGCATAAGCGCGGTAAGGCGCGGGCGTCACCAGCAGCGCGACGGTCTTGGGCGCTTCCTTGGCCAGATCGGGATGGACGAAACAGGCGCCGGCGCGCGTCTTGCGCAAGGCATCCAGGTATTTGCGGTTGTCGAGGAAGCTCAAGTGATCGGGCCCGGCGGCATCGAGCGGCGCCACGTCCTTCAAGACGATCGCGCCGTCGCCCGCGAGCGTAGCGCCGGTGCGCCGCGCCAATTCGGCCGTGGTGAAGGGGCCGGCAACGGTGAAGAAGCGCGGATCGGCCATCGCGCTTAGGGCTTGGCGGCCGGCGGCGGACCAGCCGGATTGTCGAGCTTGGGCAGGTTGACCGTCAGCGACGGCAATTTCGCGTCGAGGCGCTTGGTCACTTCCGCGGTGATGTCGAGCCCGTCGGCCTCGAACAGCACAGCGGCGCGGGTGAGCACCAGGTTCGCTTTGCGCTCGGCAGCGATCGCGGCGATGATCTGCAACGCGGTGTTCTCCACCTTGGTCATCGCGTCATTATAGCTCTGCTGCATCGCCTGGCGATTGGCCTGGACGCTGTGGTCGAGCGAGTCGAAACGCTGTTGATAGGCGCGCGCCCGGGCGCTGAAGGCGTCGGGGGCGAGCGTTGCGCGCTGGCGCTCGAGGTCGTCGCGCGTCTTCTGCAATTCGTTCTCCTGGGCCGTGACCGCCTTGGAATAGCCCATCATCGCCTTATCGAGCTGGGCCTGCACGTCCTTGGCCGCCTTGGCGTCGCGCAGGATCTGGTTGATATCGGCGATGATGATGACCGGCGATGCCGGCTGTTGCGCCACTGCCGTGCCTGCGCAAAAAGCGGCGGCGAAAGCAAGCAGTAGCCCGAACCAGGCGCGGCGCTTGATTTTAGGCCACATTAGAATGTCGACCCGAAGCCGACCCTGAACAGGCTCTTCTTGTCCCAGGTTTGCCGGATGATCGGCTCACCGACATCGAGGCGGATCGGGCCAAAGGGCGATTTCCACGACACGCCGATGCCCGCGGATACGCGCGGCATCATGGATTTTTCGATCGGATTGGCCACGGTGGCGCCGGGCGCGTTGACGTCGAACAGGCTGCCGAAATCGGACCAGACGCGGCCGGTCAGCCCGAATTCATGCGGGAATCCCAGCGGGAAGCCTTGGGTGAGCGAGCCCACGTAATAGACGTTGCCGCCCAACGCGGAGTCCGTGTTCTCGTCGCGCGGGCCGATGCCGCCCGTCGCGAAGCCGCGCAGATTGTCGCCGCCGACGAAGAAGCGGTCCTCGATCTCCACCGGCTGGCCGATGCCCAGGATGTCGCCCGCCTGCCCGGTGAGGCTCGCGATCCAATCGGGCGCCCAGGAATGGTACACGCCGCCCGTCATCGAGGTGCGGATATAGCGCGCGTCGCCGCCGAGCCCGGCCAAATCGTTGCCCAATTGCGCATACCAGCCGGCGGTCGGGTCGGTGGCGTTGTCGCGCCGGTCGTAAAGCAGGCTCTGGCCCACCGCCGAGGTCAGGCGCGTGCCCGCCTCCTCCTGGACGTAGAGTGAAGCGGCCTGGGTACAGCCATAAGAGCCGAAGAAGGTATTGGTTGAGGTGGTGTTGGCGGCGGTACAGATGTCGTAGATGCGGTCCTCGCGCAGCGTGTATTTCACGGTCTGGCGCAACGCATCGGTGATCTGATATCCCGCCCGGACGTCGCCGCCCACCGTGAACTGGCTGAAGCCGGCGAAGTCCTGGTCGTTGCGTTGGATCACGAACAGGTCGAAACCGACCGCCAAGTTGCGATCCTCAAAATAGGGATCGGTGAAGCTGATGTTGCCCTGCTGCGAGCGGAACGAAGCCATCAAGTCGACGCGCATGTCATAACCCTTGCCGAGCAGATTGCGCTCGTGGACGCCGGCGTCGACCAACGGGCCGTCGGTAGTCGAGAAGCCCACCCCGAAGGTAAAGTCGCCGGTCGATTTCTCCTCGACATCCACGTTGACCACGGTCTTGTCCGGCGCGCTGCCCTTGACGTTGGTGACGCTCACCTTCTTGAAGAAGTCGAGGTTCTTGATGCGCTGCTCCGAGCGCTGCATCTGGGTGGTATTGAAGGCGTCGCCCTCGGCGATGCGCATCTCGCGCCGGATCACGGTGTCGAGCGTGCGCAAATTGCCGTTGATGTCGATGCGCTCGACATAGACGCGCGGGCCTTCCTTGATCACGTAGGTCACGTCGATGGTGCGGTCGGCGGCGTTGCGATGCGCCTGCGGCTGGATGTCGACGAAGGCGAAGCCGCGGTTGCCGAGCGCATCGTTCAGAGTTGAGATCGACTTTTCGATCTGGTCGGCATTGTACCAATCGCCCTGGTGGGTGATGAGCAGCGCCTTGAGGCCGGCGGGATCGACTTCGGGCAACTGATTGGTGAGATCGATCTTGCCGAAACGATAGCGCTCGCCTTCCTCGACGTTGAAGGTGACCATGAAGCCGTCGCGCGACGGCGTCAGCTCCGCCACCGCCGACAGCACGCGGAAATCGGCGTAACCCTCGGAGAGATAGAACTTGCGCAGCAGTTCGCGGTCATAGCTGATGCGGTCGGGATCGTAGGTGTCTGCCGAGGTGAGAAACCGCCACCAACGCGATTCCTTGGTTTCGATCACGTCGCGCAAGGCGTCGGAATCGAAGCGGTGATTGCCGACGAAGCTGATGCTCTTCACGCCGGTGAAATCGCCCTCGGTGATCTCGAACACCAGATCGACCCGGTTCTGCGGAAGCTGGACGATCTTGGGCTCGACCGTGGCGGCGAAGCGGCCGTTGCGGCGATAGAGGTCCAAGAGCCGCGCCACGTCGCTCTGCACTTT
Organism: uncultured Alphaproteobacteria bacterium; assembly: GCA_963810055.1. GTDB lineage: Bacteria > Pseudomonadota > Alphaproteobacteria > ATCC43930 > CGMCC-115725 > REEB95. The sequence continues at coordinate 3,151 of CAWEME010000032.1, forward strand.
CTGGCGGGTATAGACCGTGCGCGGCTTGAGCTGGATTTCCGACAGCAGCGTTTCGTCCTTGAGTTTCTTGTTGCCCTCGAAGGCGATGCGATTGATGACCGGGTTCTCGACCACGTGGACGATGAGCGCGTTGCCTTCGCGCCGGAGCGTCACGTCGGTGAACAGGCCGGTGGCGAACAGGCTCTTCAGCGACTTGTCGAGGCTATCGGAGTCGAACGCATCGCCCGGCGCCACCTGGAGATAGGAGCGCACGGTCTCGGGCTCGACGCGTTCGGCACCCTCGATGCGGATCTCCTCGATGGTGCCGCCGGTCTGCGCCGGTGCGAGCGCGGGCGCCGCCGGTGCGGGCGCCGGCGCTTGCGCCGAGGCAGGCACCAACACCGCCGCGAGCAGGAATGCCGCGATGGCGAGCGCACACGCGGCGCCGGCCGGATTTCGCAATATCCCCCCCCGTCCCAGAATCTCTACCCCTCCACTCGAACTAGGAAACCAGGCCCTTCAGGAAATCGATCACCCTCAAATGCACGAGATCGTTCCAGGTGGCGAAGACCATCAGGGTCAACACCAGCGCCAGGCCGAGACGGAATCCGTATTCCTGCGCGCGCTGGCCCAGCGGCCGGCCGCGAACGGCTTCCGCGACATAGAACAGCAGATGGCCGCCATCGAGAATGGGAACCGGAAACAGGTTGATGAGGCCGAGATTGACCGACAACACCGCCATGAACCAAATCATCGCGACCACGCCGCCCTGGGCCACCTCGCCCGACATCTGCGCGATCCTGAGCGGCCCGCCGATTTCGTCGGCCGGGCGCGCGCCGATGACCATTTGCCATACCGCTGTGAGCGTGCCGGTGGTGAGGTTCGCGGTCTCGGCCGTCGCCTGCCACAGCGCCTCGGCCGGGTTGCGGCGGAGATAGTTGACCCCGTTGCGCTCGATGCCCAGAAGGCCGAAGGCGTGCTGATTGCCGAAGCGGTCGGTGACGGTGGTGATGCGCGGCGTGATGGACAGCGTCAGCGTGTTGTCGCCGCGCTTGACCTCGATGGTCATGGGCGTGCCGGTGTTGAGGCGCACGTCACGCTGCACTTCCTCGAAGCGGTCGATGGCATGGCCGTCGATGGCGACGATGGTGTCGCCGGCTTTGAGCCCGCCCGCCTCGGCGGCGCTGCCGGGCTGGATCTGGCCGATCTCGGGCGGCGTGAACGGCTCGCCGACTGTCGCGAACAGCAGGCTCAGCGCGACCACGGCGAAGAGAAAATTGGCCGCCGGCCCGGCGACCACCACGGCGACGCGCTGCATCAGCCGCTTGTGATGGAAGGAAACCGCCTTTTCGGCGTCGCTCATCCGCTCGAGGTTTTCGGCCGAGGGCTGGGAAGCGGGATCGGCGTCGCCGAACATCTTGACGTAGCCGCCCAGCGGCACGGCGCTGAATTTCCAGCGCGTGCCGACGCGGTCGGTCCAGCCGAAAATCTCAGGGCCAAAGCCGATCGAGAAGACTTCGATGCGCACGCCGTTCCACCGCGCCACCAAGTAATGACCGAGCTCGTGAACGAAGACGAGCACCGTCAGCACGATCAGGAAAGGCACGATGTAGCCGAGGCCGCCGGTAAAAAAGCCCATACCCAAGGAACTCCAATTCGGTCCGAGTCGCCGCTGCGCTTAGATTAGCAAAAATTCGCCGATTCCAGCGGTTAAAAGCGCGTCATTTTGTCCTGCCTGAA
>CAWEME010000033.1:0-3875 GCA_963810055.1 uncultured Alphaproteobacteria bacterium
ATTTGTGCTCACGAAGAGCAGCGGTTGATCGATGTCTGCTTTCCCTCCTATAGCGGACATTAGACAGCCGTTGCGTAATGTCCGCTTTGTGCCAGAAGCGGACATGACGGCTCATCGGTCATCGCGAGGCACAATAGAGATTGTCAGAACCGGCCGACTGGATCGACAGGCTCTCGAACCACTCCCATTTGGTTCTACACTACCCAGTGAATTAGGTCGCCGCTCGATACGACAGCGAGCACCTTGCCGTGGTCAACGATCGGCAAGTGCCGGAATCGCCGCTTGTTGATGACTTTCATCGCGTCGCCAACCGTTGTCGTGGGATGGACACTGTATGGACGCTTCGTCATCACCTTGGACACTTGCGTGTTGTCTGGGTCAAGGCCACCCGCTAGAACTTTGTTCAGCGCATCCCGCTCCGTGAAAATGCCTATCAGCCGTTCACCATCCATGACGATCAGGGCACCGATCTTGCTGGCGGTCATCAAACGCACGCACTCGGCTACTGAGGTATCGGGTCCAACTGAGTGTATAACTTTGCTCTTCTTGAATATTTTATTCAGTTTATCGCGTTCGCGGTGGGCGGTGTAATAGGCCCGCATGTATGCAAGGCGACGCTTTCGATTGGCCGCGTGGTGGGCCCGCGCGAGTGCATTGATATGCTCTCGATTGGCTGCACGGTAACGCTGCATGTAAGCAAGGCGGCGTTTGTGGTTGGCCGCGTGCCACCGCCGGTTATAGCGCTTCATGTATGCAAGACGGCGCTTGCGATTTGCCGCGTAATAGGCCCGCGCCTTTTCCCGCAGGCGCTTTCGATTGGCCGCGCGGTAGGCCCGCATGTAGGAAAGGCGACGCTCTCGATCAGCCGTATGCCGCCGGTTGTGTGCCTTAACCCGTTCGCGCTTTTCCATGCACTAATCTCGTTTCCCACGTCACAAGTTCTGGCAGCGATCAGGTGCTAATTCTGTATGTCCCACGGTCTCTTGATCCTATCGGAGCCGTGCTTGTCTGAAATTGACGACCAAAACGAATGTGCTGTTACTCCGGAAGACTTTCTTCTGAAAAAAAGCGTTCGATGATGGATGTCGTTTCAATAGCGAATTGTCGTCCTAAAGCATATGCGGCTAGAGCGAACCGACATAGGCGGCAACCTCACGCATCTCCTCCGGCGTCATGTTCTCGGAATTGAAGTGCATGATCTCGTTGGCGCGCGCCTTCGTGGAGAAGTTGCCGAGTTGCTCCTCGATATAGCCCGGGTGTTGGTCGGCAAGGCGCGGAATGCTGCCGGCACCCTGGCCCTTATCACCGTGGCAGGACATGCAGGCTGGAACCGTGCGTTTGGAATCGGAGATGCCTTCCTGGAAAATCTTCTTTCCCGCCGCTATCAAGACAGGATCGCCCGGCGTGGCGGAGGCGGGCTCCTGCGACGAAAAATAGTTGGCCAGTCCGTCGATGGTTCTGTCGCTGAGCCGCGCCGCCATGCCCCACATATAAGTGTGCGCATGCGGATCGGCGCGCGTATGGTCGCGGAAGGCCTGGAGCTGCTCGACGATGTATTCGAATTGCTGCCCGGCGAGATTCGGGAAGGTCGGCGATATGCTGCGGCCGCTTAATCCGTGGCACGACGAGCAGACATGCACGGTCCCTTGGACAACGGCCTCGTCGGAGCTTTGCTGTTCGCCGCCGCCACTACACGCCGCCAGCGCAAGTACGATGGGCAGCGCGACGACCCAACCGATTGGCGTGCGGTTTCGCCTCACAGCGTTCCTCCGATCAGACTTAAGCGCCATTCATCTCTCCCGGTTGGCGTCAGAACGCGATCCAATCGAACAGAAACAGCGTGTTGTTGTCGCTCGCCTTGCGGCCGCTGCCGTCGTAGTTGCTATATGCGCCGTTGAATTTGGTAAAGGCGATGTATTGCAGACCGATTTTCATGTTGAGCCACGGCCAGATATCAGGACCGCCGTGGTTGAACGGAATGTAATCGAGTTCCGTGATCCAGCCGGTCGTGTTCGGACTGAGGGTTCTGTTGGCGGCGTACACCGTGGCATCGCCGGAGCCGTCGATGCGGAAGTAACCCACCGTCGCCCCATAGGTCTGATCGTAATAATAGCTCGTTTTGATGTTCAGGCTGCGTAGATGGTTATTTGAATTGGCCGAATTGCCAATGACCTGGCTCGCGTCCAGACTCTGATTCTCGGTGATCCAGCTCGCCTGCGCCGAGATGCTGTGTTGATCGGTAAGGAACTGATACTGGGTGTCGAAGCCTATATCCGTCTTGTGATCGGTGCCGAATCCGGTCACGCGGCCCGGGTTGATCGATGCCGCCATGCCGAAGGTGCCGATTTCGAACGAGCTGCGGCCCCATTGCGGCTGGAGCGCCAGTCGCCAATACGGCGCCAGGCCCTTGATCGAATCGGTGCCGGTCGGGTTCATGCCGAGCGCGCTGTCGGTTCCCTTGGTGAGCGTGCTGTAGGCCCCGATCTCGCCATAGACCAGCCGGTTCCACATCGTATAGGCGTTCAGCCCGGCGACCTGCTGGGTGAAGCCGCTCTCGATCATCGTCGGCGCAGGCGGAGCCGGGGCGAGACCCGAGGTCACGAAGGGATAGCGCCATGCCGGCGTCGAATTCCACAGATCGGTCACCCCCGGGTTATTGTTCAGGCTCAGGCCGAACACGGTCTCGCCGCCGAGCGTGGTGGACTTGGCCCAGCGGATGTCAGTGTTGTCCCAGGCGAAGCTACGGGCGACGTGATTATATGTGGCCTGCCCGAAGGCGCCGATGCCGAGATCGGACGAAATCACGCCGCCGTAAAACAGGCTGCCAGATTGCGGGGTCGCAAAATTATTGTTCGGCCCATAATGCGTCGCTGCGCCGCCCGTTTGGCCGGCTTCAGTGTGGGTGTAGGAGGGGATCAGCATGATGGAGAGGGGCGGCAAATCCGACTGGCCGCCGCCGAAGGTGTAGCCATTGAGCTTGAACAGCCGGCCATAGGGCGTCAGTTCGGGAAAGCCGTTGTGGCAGGCCGCGCATTGCTGGCCGGTCTGGCGCGCGTAGAGCGGCAACGCGCTCGCCGATTGGATGCCGATGAACAGCGCCGCAACCGCCCCAGTTACAGCGATAATATGCCGCAGCCGAGCCCCGATCCTCACCCACCCCATCACCTGGCTCCCCCCAAGGACAATTTTTTTACCGCTACCGCGACAAGCGGATTGCCCAACAGATGCGGTTCATGAATATGATTTAAGGGAATTTTCTAGCCGCACTTTGATCTATATCAATATGTGCCAATGAACGCTAGGTCGATATAATGAACCGAGTTCGCCAGAGGCAGCGCAAGTCGTGCTATGCCTCTTTTTTGCAACCGCTACCGCACTCATCCACGGAGAAACCATGAAAGAAGCACCGAAGGTCCATTCCGCAGAGCTTTCTCGCCGTTCGCTACTGCGAAACGTTGCGTTCGCCGCCGGCGGAGCTGCCGTGCTTGGCACGACCGTAGGCGCGATTCGTGATGCCGAGGCTCAGACCAAGGTGGCGCAGTCGGCGGTTGGCTACCAAGACACGCCAAAGGGTGCACAGCAATGCGATAACTGTATGCAATGGCTGCCGCCCTCTTCCTGCAAGGTCGTGTCGGGCGCCATAAAACCGACCGGCTGGTGCAGGTTCTACGTGAAGAAACCGGCGTAAAAAACCGACGGGCCAATAAGGGCCAATCTCCATCCCGAGATTGATTGGGCAAGCCTGAGCATTGCTCGGTCACCTCGCCTTTGATGTCCGCTATGGGTCAGAAGCGGACGTGACGGCATGTCCGCGTTAGGTCTGCTTTATCCCCGATAGCGGACATGGCTTGTTTATAGGTCCACGTCCCAGGCTC
>CAWEME010000034.1:0-21004 GCA_963810055.1 uncultured Alphaproteobacteria bacterium
GGCGCTGCTGGCGGCCATATACCTGCGCGGGCTTTATCTGGGCTTGCGCGGCAAGCCCCTGCTCATGCCCTTGGCCTTCGTCCTGGGCGCGCTCGCCTGGAACGGCTTCTTCAACATCAACGAGCCCGAGCACTGGTTCCATCTGACCGTGCCCACTGTGGCGCTGTTCCTGTTCGTCTTCCCCGGGCGCTTCGGGGCCGCGGTGCTGCCGCTTTGGGCCGCGGCCACCCTCTTGCTCAATCTGGCGCTGTGGGCCTTGCCCGAGGCGCGTTATCCCTTGAAGCAATACCAATCCGAGCTGCGCCAGGAATTCACCGGCCAGGATCTGCTGCTCTATTTCACGACCTATGGCGGCGGCCCCAATCTGAGCTTCTTCAAGCTGGCGACGCCCAGCCTCGCCATCGACGATCTCTACGAGCGGAAACCCGATGAAGCCGCCTTCTATGCCGCGATCGAGGCGCAGACCGATGCCGCCTTCGCGCGCGGCGGCCGCGTGGTGGTGTTCCAGGCGCTCGATCCCGAAAACTGGAACGCGCCCTGGATGATTCTCACCCGCGCCGGCATGAACAAGGCCAAGCTCACGGGATTCTTCCAAGACCACTACCGCGTCGAGCCGATGGGCGAAATCGCGGAAATGAAGGCCTGGCGGTTGTTGCCGAAGGATTGATTGTCCCGCCGCTGGATTGCTTCGGCCGCTGCGCGGCCTCGCAATGACAAGGACTCGTCATTGCGAGCGCAGCGAAGCAATCCAGGTCAGGACACCAAAAGAAAAGGGGCCGGTCTCCCGGCCCCTTTTTGATTCGCGGTTCGCGCGCCTTTAGCTGCGGCGATTGCCCATCAGCTGCATCAGCATCAAGAACAGGTTGATGAAGTCGAGATAAAGCGCCAGCGCGCCCATGATCGACTTCTTGCCGGCGATCACTTCGCTGTCGCCGTCCCAATACATCTCCTTGATGCGCTGCGTGTCCCAGGCGGTGAGGCCGGTGAACACCAGCACGCCGATGATCGAGATGGCGAAATAAACCGTCGGCGATTTGAGGAAGATGTTGACCACCATGGCGATGATGATGCCGATCAGCCCCATCATCAGGAAATGGCCCATGCCGGAAAGATCCTTCTTGGTGGTGTAGCCCCACAGGCTCATCGCCAGGAAGGTCGCGGAGGTGATGAAGAACACCTCGGCGATGCTGGCGCCGGTATAGACCAGGAAGATGCTCGACATCGATATGCCCATGACCGCGGCATAGCCCCAGAACGTGGCTTGCGCCGCGCCCAGGCTCATCTTCTGGATGCCGAAGCTCAGCACCAGCACGAAAGCGAGCGGCGCCAACACCGCCACCCAGTAGAGCGGCGTGCCGAAGATCTGCTCGATCAGGCCGCTGCTGTAGGTGAAATAGGCGACGGCGCCGGTGAGCGCCAGCGCGCCCGTCATGTAGTTGTAGACGCGCAGCATGTAGCTGCGCAGGCCTACGTCGATGCCGACCTGCGGCAGTGCGCTGCGCGTGGTTGCGCGGTTTCCCGAATCGAACGCCATGTTTAGAATCCTCTCTGCAGCCAATTGGCTTGGGTTGAGATATTGGCACAGCGCTGTGGCAATTCAACGGCGGCGTAAGCCCTTGAACCTTCTATTCATTCCGCAGATAAAAGGCGGCCTTGGCACCGAGCGCCCGCGCCGTGCCGAGCCAACCCAAACCGAGGATCGCGAGTTCCGCCAGCGCCAGGGTCGCCACCACCGGCCAAAACAGGAATTGCCAGGAGGTGTGCATGATGCGGGTGAGCGTGACATAGGCCATCAGCGTGCCGATGGCGCCCGCCAGCGCCGCCGCCGCCAGGCCCAAGAGCCCGTATTCCCAGGCGAAGCCCTTGAGCACGCTCCTGCGCTCCGCCCCCAGCACCTTGAGCAGCACCGCTTCATAGATCCGCCGCTTGCGCCCGGAGGCGATCGCGCCCGCCAGCACCAGCACGCCGGCCGCGATCGCAATCGCGGCCGCCGCGCTCATCGCCCGCGCGATGGCATCGACGATGGCGCTCAAACTGGCCAGCACGTCCCGCACGTCGATCGCCGAGACATTGGGGAAGCGGTCGGTGACCGCGGCTTCGAGCGCAGTCTCCCGCTCGGGCGATGTGCGGGCGGTTGCAATATGCGTCTGCGGCGCGCCGTCGAGCGCGCCGGGCGAGAGCACGATGGCGAAGTTCAGGCCGAGCGAGGTCCAATCGATCTCGCGCAGATTGGATATCGTGGCGGTGAGTTCGCGGCCGAGCACGTTGAGCGTCATGGTGTCGCCCGGCTTCAGGTTCATGCCGCGCGCGAGACTGGCGTCGAGCGACAGAAGCGGCGGGCCGCGGTAATCCTCGGGCCACCATTGTCCTTCGATCACGCGCGAACCCGCGGGCGGCAAGGCGGCATAGGTCAGGCCGCGTTCGCTCCGGACCGCCCATTCCGCCTCGGGCGCGATCCGGGCCTGTTCCACCGGCACGCCGTTGAGCTTGTCGATCCGGCCGCGCAGGCTCGGCACCCGCGCGATCTCCTCCACCCCCGGCATCGAGGCCAGAAGCTTGTCGAAATCCGCCACCTGGTCGGGCTGGATGTCGATGAAGAAAAACGAGGGCGCGCGTTGCGGCAGGCTTTCGCCGATCTCTTCCGCCACATTGCCGCGCACCAGCACGATCGCCACCAGCACGGCGAGGCCCAATCCCAGCGAGGCCACCACCCCGGAGGTGGGCGCGCCCGGGCGGTGCAGATTGGCGAGCGCCAGGCGCAGGCTGGCCCGGCGCGGGTGCACTCGCCGCGCCAGATCCATCAGCAAGCGCGCCAGCAGCCGGAAGGCCAAGAGCGCGCCTGCGGCGCCCGCGACGAACCACAAGGATGTGACGCGTTCGGGCGCGGTCAGCACTGCCAGCGCGGCGAGGCCCAAGCCGGAGAGCGCGATCGCGGCCACGATCCAGGCGGGCGGCGCCCGGTTGGGCGGCTCGACCAGCAGGCGGAACAGACTTGCCGCCCGAACCTCGCAAGCAATGCCCAAGGGCCACAGCGCGAAGGCCAAGGTCGCGAGCAAGCCGTCGAGCGCCGCCAGCGCCAAGGGCTGCCAGTAAACCCCGAGCAGCGGGCCGACCGGCAAGGAAGCGGGCAGGAAAGGCGCAACGATGAAGGGTGCGGCCGCGCCCAGCACCAGGCCCAGCGCTATGCCCGCCGCCGCCAGCGCCAGGATTTGCAGAAGATAGCAGGAGAAAACCAAACGGCGCGGCGCGCCCAGGCATTTGAGCGCGGCGATCGAGGAAAGTTTCTCGTTCAAATAGGCCCTGACCGCGTTGCCGATGCCGACGCCGCCGACCAAGAGCGCGGTCAGCCCGACCAAGGTGAGGAACACGGTCAGCCGGTCGAGCAGGCGTTGCAGGCTGGGCGCGGCGTCGGCGAAGCCGCGGATGCGCCAGGCGGCGTCGGGCAGATCGGCCTTGGCGCGGGCGGCGAAGCCGGCCGCGTCGCCGCCCGAAGGCAGCTTCACGCGATAGCCGTAGCCCACCAGCGCGCCGGGTTGGATCAGGCCAGTCGCCGGCAGCGCGGGCAAGGCCAGCGTCACCTTGGGGCCCAGATCGAAGGTGCCGCTCAACGCGTCGGGCTCGTGGATCAGGATTGCGCGCAGCTGGAATTCGCCCTCGCCGATGCGGAAAAGATCGCCGGGCTTGAGGCCGAGTCTCTGGAACAGCCCCGCTTCCGCCACCGCGCCCCAATGCCCGCCGCGGAAAGCGAGCGCATCGCCCAGGCTTTGCGGCGGGTCGAGCGTCACGCTGCCGTAAAGCGGATATGCGGAATCCACCGCCTTTAATTGGATCAGACTCCGCTGGCCGCCATCCTCGGTCCGCGCCATGGCGCGCATGTCGTCGGCTTCGGAAACTTTCCCGGCGCGGGCGAGATAGGATTTCTCAGGCCCGCTCGCCGGGCGATGGAAGAGGTGGAAATCGACGTCGCCGCCGAGGAGAGCCCGGGCGTCGTTGCGCAAGGACGCGTCGAGCGCCGCCGAAAGCGAACCCACGCCGGCGATCACCGCCACGCCCAGCGCCAGGCAGGCGATGAAGATCCGGAATCCGGCGAGCCCGCCGCGCAACTCGCGCCGCGCCAGGCGCAGGGCGAGAATCATAGGCGTTTCCCCCTGCGTCGCGCCCCGGCCGTATCGGCGATGATGCGCCCGTCCGCGAGCGACAGGATGCGGCGGCAGCGCCGCGTCAGGTCGCGGTCATGGGTGATCAAAAGCAGCGTGGTGCCCGAACTCGAAGCCAGCGCGAACAGCAAATCCATCACCTTGCGCCCGGTCTCGCCGTCGAGATTGCCGGTCGGCTCGTCGGCCAGAATGAGGCCGGGATTGGAGACGAAGGCCCGGGCGATGGCGACGCGCTGCTGCTCGCCGCCCGAAAGCTGCGCCGGGTAATGGCGCGCGCGGGACGAGAGCCCCACGGATGCCAGCGTCTTGCGCGCGGCGGAAGCGGCGTCTTCCCGTCCCGCCAGCTCCAGCGGCAAAGCCACGTTTTCGAGCGCGGTCATGGCCGGCATGAGATGAAAGGATTGGAAGACGATGCCGATTTGCTCGCGCCGCAGCGATGCCAGCTCGTCCTCGCCCAACCCCGCGAAATCGAAACCGACGACCTTGACCGACCCGGCGCTCGCCCGTTCCAGTCCGCCGATCACCATCATCAGCGTCGACTTGCCCGAGCCCGAAGGCCCGGTCAGCGCCACCGTCTCGCCCTTGCCGATTTTTAATGAAACCCCGCGCAGCACATTGACCGCGCCCGCTTCACTCGCCAAAGTCAGGCGCACGTCGTCGAGCAGGATCATCGCGGATTCCGGGTCTGCAGGGGATTTCGACTTCATGGGCGGCCGGGCATTTGGTGTTGGGAGGAGGATGCTTGTCAACGCCCTGGGGGCGTTGCTGGCGTTGTCGCTATGGACGCCGGATATCGCCTGGGCGCAAGCGCCATCCGCGCCCGCTACCGCTCCGGCGCCCCGCCGCCTGCTGGCCTTCGGCGACAGCCTGACCGCGGGCTACGGCTTGGCGCCCGAGGATATCTTCCCGGTCAAGCTTCAGGCGCGGCTCCGGGCCGACGGTTTCGCGGTCACCGTCGCGAATGGCGGCTTTTCCGGCGACACCACCGCGGGCGGCCTCGCGCGGGTCAAATGGGTGCTGGCGGACCACCCGCAATACGCGCTGATCGAGTTCGGCGCCAATGACGCGCTGCGCGGCCTCGATCCGCAACTGGCTCGGGCCAATCTGGCCAAGATCCTCGACCGGATGAAGGGCGACGGCGTGCGCGTGCTGCTGATCGGCATGCGCGCGCCCGCCAATTGGGGGCCGGATTACGCCCAGGCCTTCGATGCCATCTATCCCGTTCTCGCCAAGCAGTATGGCGTGCCGCTTTATCCCTTTTTTCTCGATGGCGTGGCGTTCGACCCGGCCCTGAACCAGCCCGACGGGCTCCACCCCAATGCCGGCGGCGTCGATGTCATCGTCCAGCGCATCGCGCCAGCGGTTGAAAAACTGCTCCGGACCAAGCCCGCCAGGCCGTGAGGCCAACTCGGAGGGGAAATCCATGCTGCGCCTGTTCGTTGGGATACCCCTGCCGCCGGAACAGAAGCTCGGGCTTTCGCTGATAGCCTCCGGGCTGCCGGGGGCGAAATGGGTCGATCCCGGGAATTACCACCTGACGCTGCGCTTCATCGGCGAGGTGGGCGAAAGCGTGGCGAGCGACGTCGACGCCGCGCTCGCCGGCATCCGCGCCAAGCAATTCTCGCTGACGCTGGCCGGCGTCGGGCATTTCGGCACGCGCGTGCTGTGGGCCGGGATCGAAAAGAACGACGATCTCATGCGGCTTCAGGCCAAGGTCGAGACCGCGCTGATCCGCGCCGGGCTCGAGCCCGAGGGTCGGCGCTACGCGCCGCATGTGAATCTGGCGCGGCTCAACGCCGCGCCCAACCCGAAGCTGACGGCGTATCTGGCCGCGCACGCCCTCTTCCGCGCCGAGTCTTTCGCCGTTGATCGCTTCGCGCTGGTGGCGAGCTATCTCACCAAGGCCGGCCCGATCTACGAGGACCAGGCGGAGTATGAGCTGGAAAAGTGATCGCGTCCGGGGCAACCGCGTAGCTCGTATAGAGCGAAGCAAATAAAAAACCGGCGCAGGATGCCAGAAAAGTGATCGCGGCCGGGGCAACTGAGGGGGGGATTGCCGCCGGCCGCGATCTTCGCGCGCGAGAGACGATAAAAATACAGGAGCAAAGCGCCGCCGGAACCGAGTTCCCCTAAACCCAACCGGCGCCCCTCGAAAGACGCTTTTCAACGCGTTCAGCCTAGGCGGGCGGGCTTAATCAACCGTGAAACCAAACGATTTTCCCGAAATAATCGCCGACAATTTTAGACGATTTGACGAAATGCCCTGGGCTTGGCTTCGCACGACGGCCGCGCTCCTGCGCGGCCTGTGCTACGCAGCGGGGAACCTCTGGCACATCACCCAGGGGCGGTTGTCCGAGGATGGCTGGTAGAAGACGTCGAATTCGCCGAAGGCCCTGGCCCAATCCTCGGCCAATGCCCGGGCGCCGTCGACCGCGAAGCGGTCGAAGCCAGCGCGGCGCATGAACAACAACTGGTCGCGCAGCACGTTGCCGGTGGCGCGCAGCTCGCCCTGGTAGCGAAGGCGCGAACGCAGCAGCCGCGCCTGGGAATAGGCCCGTCCGTCGTTGAAGCGCGGGAATTCCAGCGCGATCAGGGCGAAGCGGTGCACCTCGCCGTTGAGCGCAACCGGGTTCGCGGTGTTGGGCAGGCGCAAGCCCAGCTTGGCGTCGCGGCCCTTGAGCGCGTTGTGCTCCTTCTCCCAGCGCTTGAGCGAGACGGAAACCGCCTCGCCCTCGGGCGCGGCCTCGTCATCGGCCAGATGCCGCCATTCATCCGCCGCGGCATTTCCGCTCTTATCCAACAGCATAGAGTGCCTCCTTGAACGGGCTCATGCCCAGCCGGCGGTAAGTTTCGGGGAAGCGCTCGTCGCCGCGGCGCAGATGCAGATAGGCGTCGATCAGCCGGTCGACCGCCCGGGGCACGTCCTTGGCCGCCACCGCCGGGCCGGCAATGGCGCCGATGGCGGCGTGCTCGTCGTCGCTGCCGCCGATGGTGATCTGGTAGAACTCCTCGCCGTTCTTATCCAAGCCCAGAATGCCGATATGGCCGACATGGTGGTGGCCGCAGGCGTTGATGCAGCCCGAAATCTTGATCGCCATTTTGCCTATGGCTTCTTCGCGCGCGGCCAGGCGCTCGCCCAACGCCTGGGCGATCGGGATGGAGCGCGCCGTGGCGAGACCGCAATAATCGAGGCCGGGGCAGGCGATGATGTCGCTGGCGAGGCCGATATTGGCGCTGCCCAATCCGGCCTCGAGCAATCTGAGCCAAAGCCCGTGCAGCGCCCTCTTGCGCACATGCGGCAACACCAGATTCTGCTCGTGGGTGACGCGGATTTCGCCCTGGCTCGATTCATCGGCCAAGCGCGCGATCGCTTCCATCTGGCCGGCGCTGCAATCGCCCGGCGGGCGGCCCGGCGGCTTCAAGGAGATCGAGACGATGGCGTGGCCCAGTACTTTATGCGCGTGGGTATTGTTCCTGACCCAGCGCACGAACAATGGCTCGGCGGCCAGGATGCGCTCCAAAATGGCGTCGTCGCCCACGGCGTCCGCGTAAGGCGGCGGGGCGAACTGCTTGGCGATGGCGTCGACCGCCGCCTCGGGCAGTTCGAGCTTGTCCGCGGTCATCGCCGCGAATTCGGCCTCGACCTCCTGGCGCAGCTTCTCGATGCCGAGCGCATGCACCAGGATCTTGACGCGCGCCTTGAAGATGTTGTCGCGCCTTCCGTACTGGTTGTAGACGCGCAGCGCCGCCTCGAGATAGGCCAGCAAATCCCGCTGCGGCAGGAATTCGCGCAACACCAATCCGAGATAGGGCGTGCGGCCGAGCCCGCCGCCGATCAGCACCCGGAACCCGACCTCGCCCGCTTCGTTGCGGCGCAGATAGAGGCCGAGATCGTGCATCTTCACGGCGGCGCGGTCGTGTGCTTCCGCGGCCGAGACCGCGATCTTGAACTTGCGCGGCAGGAAGGAGAATTCCGGGTGCAGCGCCGACCATTGCCGGATGATCTCGCACCACGGGCGCGGGTCCTCGATCTCGTCAGCCGTCACGCCGGCGAAGGGGTCGGTGGTGATGTTGCGGAAGGAATTGCCGCTGGTCTGGATGCCGTGCATCTCGACCGTGGCCAGTTCGGCCAGGATGTCGGGCGACTCCTCGAGCTTGATCCAGTTGAATTGGATGTTCTGCCTGGTGGTGAAATGGCCGTAGCCCTTGTCGTAAGTCCGCGCCACATGCGCGAGCATGCGGAGCTGATCGGCGCTCAAGGTGCCGTAGGGAATGGAGACCCGCAGCATATAAGCGTGGAGCTGGAGATAGAGCCCGTTCATCAGCCGGAGCGGGCGGAACTCGTCCTCGGTCAGTTGGCCGGAAAGACGCCGCGCCACCTGGCCGCGATATTGCGCCACGCGCTCATCGAGAAACCGCCGGTCGAATTCGTCGTATCGGTACAAATCATCGGCTCCCTAACGGCGTCGTGGGTCCGAAGGCGCGGATCTTTTCCCGCAAAGTGACGGGAACGACGCGCGTCCCCTCGCGCACCGCCTCGATCAGCTCCACGCCCACCGCGGGCAGGGGTTTTTCGCCCCTTTGGGCCTCTTCCAGCAGATCCTCGGCCGCGCCCGCTTCGACCAGAACCGCGTCATTCACCTTGGGCGACCAGGTCCCGGCTCCGGCGAAATAGACCGGCACGCCGTCCCGCAGACGGTTGCCGGTCGCCAGTTTTTGCGCGCTTTCGGCCATGGGTTCCCGGCGCGGCTATTTGGGTTGCGCCGTGGTGCGCAGATAGGGTTTCAGCTTCTTGAAGCCGGGGAAGAGCTTGGTCGCCTCTTCGTCGGAGACCGCGCCGGTGATGATCACGTCCTGGCCCGGTTTCCAGTTGACCGGCGTCGCCACGCGGTGCTTGGCGGTCAACTGCAGGGAATCGATCACGCGCAGGACTTCGTCGAAATTCCGTCCCGTCGTCATCGGATAGACCAGGATGAGCTTGATCTTCTTGTCCGGGCCGACGACGAAGACGTTGCGCACCGTCTGGTTGTCGGCCGGTGTGCGCTTGCCCGGGTCGCCCGAAACCTCGGCGGGCAGCATGCCGTAGAGCTTCGAGACCTTGAAATCGGCGTCGCCGATGATCGGGTAATTGGGCGCCTGGCCTTGCGTCTCCTTGATGTCGGCGGCCCAGCGCGCATGGTCCGTCGCCGGGTCGACCGACAGGCCGATGATCTTGACGTTGCGCTTGTCGAATTCGGGCTTGAGCTTCGCCATGTAGCCGAGCTCGGTGGTGCAGACCGGCGTGAAATCCTTGGGGTGCGAGAACAGCACGCCCCAGGAATTGCCGAGCCAGTCGTGGAACTTGATCTTGCCTTGGCTGGTTTCGGCTTCGAAATCGGGCGCGGTGTCGTTGATGCGGAGTGACATGGGGGCCTCTTCGGGTTTGTCGGGGGTGGTCAGGCTTGATTTGCGGGCGGAACGCCCGGCGGCGCGAATCCGGTTTCGGCTTCAGGGAGCCAGTTCCAGCCGCCCATCCATTCGCCGGTGCGGCGAGCGACCAAATCGGGCGCGGCGCCCGCTTTCATCCAGCCGCGCCGCAAGCCGGATATCTCCTCCAGCCGCTCGCCCCATTCCGGGCCGATCAGGCGGCCGAGGAAATTGCGCAATTCGACCGCCAGGCCGGGCGCCTTCCCCGAGGTGGAAACCGCGATGGCAAGATCGCCGCGGCGCAGGACCGCCGGAACATGGATGTCGGTGACCAGCTTCGCATCCTCGGCATGGACGATCTTGCCGGCAGCTTGCGCGCGGCCCGCCAGATCGTCGCGCCGTTCGGGATCGAGGCCGGCGATGAAGACGAGCTGCGTTTGCGCCAGTTCGGCTTCCGAAGGCAGGCGCCGCACCAGGCGCGCTCCGGCCAGGGCTTCGAGATCGTGGCCGGGCGAGGCGGAATAGACCGCGAGATCGCGCGCGCCGGCCTCGTCCAAAAGCCTGAGGCGGCGCAAGCCGGATTCGCCCTCGCCGATGAGGGCCAGGCGCAAACGCGCCAGATCGAGAACCAAAGGAAGCATCGGGATTACCCCATCACCTTACGCTGTGTATATATAGTTCATTTCACGTCGCAATAGCAGTCAATTATTTAAAACAACATTGTCATAATGTACAATGTGGTGCGATCTTTTGAAGACGCGGATTTTCCAGAGTCTGGGGGAAGTTACTGGGCCGGAGCGGCGGCCGGGGCGGGAGCAGGCGGCGGGCGCAGCGCGATACCCTGGCGCGCCATGTCGTCGATCACTTGCTTGGCCGCGGCATCGCCGGTTTGCGCCAGTTGGGCGACGTCGCCGGCGAGCGAATTCACCTGGTCGCGCAGCTTGAGCACGTCCGGCAGCACCTGGTCCTGGTTTTGGTAGATCAGATTCATGCTCTCGCGCTCGCGCCACAGCTGCACGGACTGGAACAGCACGGCCAAGAAGAAGGCCAGCGCCAGCACCGCAACCGCCAGCTCGATGCGTGGACCGCCGCTGTCGGGCCGTCCCCAATTCTCGCTCATTTGCTTCTCCTTGCCGGCGACGGCGCCGGCACGGGCGCGGTTCCCGGCGCGGGCGCCGTTCCCGGCGCGGGCAAGCCGTGCTTGGTCATGACGGCGATGAGCTGGGCATCCCGGGTGCCGGCCGCGTTGACGGAAAGGCTATGCACCAGGACCTCGCCGACGCGCTGCAATTCGACCCGGTTGGCGATCATCTGCTGGCGCTGGGCGACCTCTTCCTGGAATCTCTGGTTGAAACCGTTATAGACGGCGTTCACCACCACCAGAATCAGCCCGAGCGCGGCCAAGACCACCGCCGCCCAGCGCAATAAACCGCTTTGCAATTGCAGGATCATCGTGATGCCCCGGAGCCCCTGAAACCCATTCCCGGCGCGCACCATACGCGAACCTGCCCGCGGAGACAAACGTCACAAAAACCAGGTTTTCTTGGCAGGGATGGCCGCCCGGATTAGCTTGGACCCCGGGGAAACGGGGAGACGCCATGCGCCATTGGCTGATGAAATCAGAGCCGTCCGCGTATTCCTGGGACGATCTGGTCAGGGATAAGCGGACGTCATGGAACGGCGTCCGTAATTTCCAAGCCGCCAACAATCTCAAGGCGATGAAAACCGGCGACCGCGCCTTCTTCTATCACTCGAACGAGGGCAAGGCGATCATGGGCGTGATGGAGATCGCGCGCGCGGCATACCCCGATCCGTCGGACAAAACCGGGCGTTTCGTCATGGTGGATGTGCGGCCGCTGATGCCGGTCAAGCATCCCGTGACTCTGGCCGCGATCAAATCCCAACCCAGGCTCAAATCTCTCGCGCTGCTGCGTCAATCGCGCCTGTCGGTTTCGCCGGTCGAATCCGCGCAATGGGCGATCCTGGCCGAGATGGCGGGATTGAAGCCCTGACATGGCCCGGCGTCTGTGCCGCGCGGATGAACTGGCCGAAGGCGAGGCGCGGGGTTTCGTTTTCGGCGATGGCCCGGCAAGGATCGCGGTTTTCGTTCTGCGTCATGGCGCCGATATCCATGCCTATATCAACGCCTGCCCGCATCAGGGCACGCCGCTGGAGATTTTTCCCGACCGGTTCTTCGATGCGCTGGGGCGGTATCTGATCTGCCGCACCCATGGCGCGCTGTTCCGCCCCGAAGACGGATTCTGCATCGCCGGGCCCTGCGCCGGGAAAAGCCTCGCGCCCGCCTCCATCCATGTCGATGAGGGAACGATCTGGCTCGCGGAGGGGGAAAACCAGGAGGCTAGAGGACGCGGAAATTCATGAATTGCCAAGGATCCTTGGCGTCGATTTCTTCTGGGAAGAGGCGGTTGCGGTCGACGAGCGGAGTCCAGTCGCTGAATGCGCCCACCATGCTGCCGAGATAAGGCTCGCAGATCTCGAGGATGCGCTCGTAATCCATCTCATCCGGCTCGACGATGAAGGCGTTGGGATTTTCCATCGCCCAGATCGCTCCGGCCAAGCACGACGCCGTCACCTGCAGGGAGGTCGCGTTGTTGTAGGGCACGACGCGGCGCACCTCGTCGATCGAAAGCCGCGAGCCGTACCAATAGGCGCCCTTCTTGTGGCCCATCAGCAGCACGCCCAGCTCGTCGGTGCCGCTGTCGATGTCGTCCATGATTAGCCGCACCTTGTTCTGCGGGTGCCAGTTCTTGCCCCACAGCTCGGCCACCGACAGCACCGCGGCGTCGCAGGGGTGATAGACATAATGCACCGTCGGGCGGTAGGCCGGCTTGCCGTTGGCGGCGACGGTGAAGTAGTCGGCGATCGAGATCGATTCGCTGTGGGTGACGAGGAAACCGTGATAAGGCCCCTCGAGCGGCGTCCAGGAGCGCATGCGCGTCGCCGCACCCGGCCGCGCCAGATAAATGGCCGCGCCGCTGCCGAAATCGTGCCGCCCGCCATCGGGCGGGAAATGCCGCTCATGGCTGCCCCAGCCGAGCTCGGCCGGTTGCATGCCCTCGGCCACGAAGCCTTCGATCGACCAGGTGTTGACGAACTCGCCCGGCGCCTTGGGATAGCGCGAAACCTGGGTGTCGCGCTCGGCGATGTGGATGACCTTGACGCCCAGGTTGCGCGCGAGCTCGGCCCATTCGGCGCGGCTCTTGGGCTTGGCCGTGTTGTGCTTGACCTCGTCGGCGATCTTGAGCAACGCGTCCTTGACGAAATGGGACACCAATCCCGGATTGGCGCCATGGGTCAAAACCGCGGTCGGCCCGCCCTTGTACTTGTTGCGCAACGCCAGCGCGTCCTCGCGCAGCTTGTAGTTGGAGCGCGCCGAGGGCGACAGTTTCGGATCGGTGTAATGGCCGGGCCAGGGCTCGATGCAGGTGTCGAGATAGAGCGCGCCCTTGCGGCGGCACAACTCGATCAGGTCGATGCTCGAGACGTTGACCGAGACGTTCATCAGGAAATCGCCGGCGCCAAGCAACGGCTCGAGCACGGTGAGATAATTCGCGCGCGTCAGCGGCGTCTTGACGAATTTGACGCCCATCTCCTTCGCTTCGGCGCGGCCCATGTCGTGCGCGGTGACGATGGTGATCTGGCTCGGCTTCATGCCGATGTGCCGCAGCAGCAAAGGCAACACGCCTTGGCCGATGCTGCCGAAGCCGACAATCACCATGCGGCCCGGAAAAACGATATGCTTTTTGCCGTTTGGTGCCATGCGAATATTAAAAAGCCGTATAATGTCGTGTATTGTCAAGCATATCGGCGCTCCCGCGCGCTGTGATTGTTGACAAGTTCAAAATTCTTAGGGCGAAAAAGCCGATTCGACTCGCGGCGACTCGGAAGAAGCGCGCGAAATTTAATCGGCGAAGCGCGGTTTTCTTCGCGCAGCCCGTGCGAATATTGTGGATAAAATTTGCGCGCAGAAACTACGTCAAAAAAACGAGCCGGCGAAGAGCGCCGGCTCGAATCGTCTGGACTTGATTGTCTGGCTTAGAGCGCCAGCATCCTGGTCTTTTGCCGGTAGTGGTAAGCCACGAAGCCCAACAGCGCGATGCCGAGCAGAGGCAGGCCCGTGGGAGGTTCCGGAATCGCCGAGGAGCAATTATCGCACGTCGCGTTCAGCGTGATGTTATCGTAAGACGCCGCACCAAATGAATCGGTATCGACCAGTTCGATCGAAAGCGCGTCACCGACTAAAGAACTCAGATTCGCGCTATCGAAAGTCTCCTGAAAGTTTCCGGTCGCGCCCGAGGCCAGGCCGCCGCCGCTCAAATCGGCGACGAGGGTGGCGTTGGCGAACAATTCCGCTTGGAAGTTCGCCGGATTCGTCCCACCCGGATTATTATTCAAGTTGCCGATAGTGGCGTAGAAAGTATAGGTCGTGTTCGCTGCTAAGTTGCCCAGCAAGCCGTTGGCGAGGGTATTGGTGGTGAGGCTGCTGCCTGGCTCGGCGAAGGCGACGTTCGGCGGGGAAAGCTGACCCGTCGAGGTATAGAAGTTATATTGCGTGTAGTTCAACAGCCCGGCAGTGCCTGCGGCATTCCAGTAGGTGGTATTCCCGATCGATTCATAGGGGGGCGAAGACGTCAGCGCCACATCCCCGCTGCTGTCGAAATTGTCGGAAAAAATGGTCGTCGCCGCCGCGTCATGCGCGGACAGCGCCAGGCCGACGGCAAACGCGCCGGCGGCGATCAGCGATCGCATCAATACCTTCATCGTGACTTCTCCTGTCGACCCTGACGGACCCTGGGATTGGCGATTTGTTGGGAATCGCTTCTCGGGGCATTATTAACTCGATATGTATCGACAAGTTTCGGTAAATACAAACAAGTATTATAATTAATTCTCAAATAATTCTCAGAATTATCCGAAGTTAACCTTAAAAGAGACGGAAACTAGGATTAATCCGCGTCTTGGCCGATACTGTTAACCATCGAGACGGCATCCGGCGCTCTCTTCGATGCCGCCCGGGGCGCGGGGGCGGCATCGCCTCACGAATCGCTTTGACCTGTTTCTGGCATACCAGATACCATGCGCCAAAATCGGCCCTGGAAGCGGGCGGCGCCACGAAAAGCGCCAAAAGGCGGCTGGAGCATGAGGGAGGATTCGGAGATGGCGTTGTCGCGCCTGGCGGTGAAACCGATCGGCTTGCCGACGAGTTTCAAGAGTCAGGCCTATCACGCGCTCAAGGAGGCGATCATCGCCTTCAACATCTATGCCCATGACGAGGAGATCCGGCTCGACGAACGCCGGTTGTCGCGCGATCTCGGCGTGTCGCGCACGCCCATCCGCGAGGCGATGTCGCTTCTCGAGCGCGAGGGCTTCGTCAAGACCCTGCCGCGCCGCGGCGTCATCGTGCTGCGCAAGACCAAGCGCGAGATCGTCGAGATGATCCAGGTCTGGGCGGCGCTCGAAAGCCTGGCCGCCAGGCTGGTCACGCTCAACGCCTCGGATGCCGAGATCGCAAGCTTGCGCCGCTTGTTCGACGAGTTCCAGGATTCCTCGCCCGAGGGCCATCTCGACGAATATTCCGCCGCCAATATCCACTTCCACCAGGCCATCATCCGGCTCTCGGGCAGCCGCGTCTTGGCCGAGATGACCGAGAATCTTTTCATCCACATGCGCGCCATCCGCCAGGCCACCATCGGCCAGGGCGACCGCGCGCGGCGCTCGATCGTCGATCACATGAACATCATCGAGGCGCTGGAACAGCGCGACACCGAGCGCGCGGGCGCGCTGACCTTGAAGCACACGCTCGACCTCGCAACTCACGTGGAGAAGCACGTCGACTACCTGGATTGAACCAGGACGACGCGGCACCCAACGACAGCAGGAGAGAGCCCGTGGCCGAAGGAATCACGAAAGCGGACGAGACGCAGGAGCTGACGGACGGCTTCCATCTCATTATCGACGCGCTCAAGCTCAATGGCCTCAACACGATCTACGGCGTGCCGGGCATCCCGATAACGGATTTCGGCCGCATGGCGCAGGCCGCGGGCATCCGCGTGCTCTCGTTCCGCCACGAGCAGAACGCCGGATACGCGGCCGCGATATCCGGCTTTCTGACCAAGAAGCCCGGCATCTGCCTCACCGTGTCGGCGCCCGGTTTCTTGAACGGACTCACGGCGCTGGCCCACGCGACGACCAATTGTTTCCCGATGATCCAGATCTCGGGTTCCTCTGAGCGCGAGATCGTCGATCTGCAGCAGGGCGACTATGAAGAGATGGACCAACTCGCCGTCGCCAAGCCGCTCTGCAAGGCGGCGTTCCGCGTGCTGCATGCCGCCGACATCGGCACCGGCCTTGCCCGCGCGATCCGCGCCGCCGTCTCGGGGCGTCCGGGCGGCATCTATCTCGACCTGCCGGCCAAGCTTTTCGGGCAGGTCATGAACGCGGAGGCCGGCAAGAAGTCGCTGATCAAGGTCATCGACCCGGCGCCGGCGCAGATTCCGGCACCGTCCGCGATCAAGCGCGCGCTCGATGTGCTCAAGAGCGCAAAGCGCCCGCTGATCATTCTCGGCAAGGGCGCGGCTTATGCGCAGGCCGACGATGCGATCCGCAATCTCGTCGAAAAAAGCGGCGTGCCGTTCCTGCCGATGAGCATGGCCAAGGGTCTGCTGCCCGACACGCATCCGCTATGCGCCGGTGCCGCACGCTCGACGGTGCTGAAAGATTCCGACGTCGTGATGCTGATCGGCGCGCGTCTCAACTGGCTCTTGTCGCACGCCAAAGGCAAGACCTGGGGCGAGGCGCCGAAGAAGTTCATCCAGATCGACATCGAGCCCAGGGAGATGGACAGCAACGTCGAAATCGCCGCCCCCGTGGTCGGCGACATCGGCTCTTGCGTAGCATCCCTTCTCGACGGCATGGGGGGCAATTGGCAGGCGCCGCCGGCGGAGTGGACCGGCGCAGTATCCAAGAAGCGCGAAGAGAACGTCGCCAAGATGGCGCCGCGCCTGATGAACAATAACTCGCCGATGGACTATCACGGCGCGCTCGGCGTGCTGCGGACCATCATCAAAGAGCGGCCCGATGCCATCCTGGTCAACGAAGGCGCGAACGCGCTCGATCTCACGCGCGGCATCATCGACATGTACAAGCCGCGCAAGCGCCTGGACGTCGGCACGTGGGGCGTCATGGGCGTCGGCATGGGCTCTGCCATCGCCGCCGCGGTCGTGACCGGCAATCCGGTGCTCGCCATCGAAGGCGACAGCGCCTTCGGCTTTTCCGGCATGGAGGTGGAGACGATCTGCCGCTACAAGCTGCCGATCTGCGTCGTCATCTTAAACAATGACGGCATCTATCGCGGCACGGACGTCAACACAGCCAGCTCCGATCCCGCGACCACCGTGTTCGTCAAAGGCTCGCGCTACGACAAGATCATCGAGGCCTTCGGCGGCGCGGGATTCAATGCGACGACGCCCGACGAACTTAAGCGCGCCGTGAACGCGGCGATGGATTCCGGCAAGCCCGCTCTCATCAATGCGGTGATCGACCCGGCCGCCGGCAGCGAAAGCGGCCGCATCGGCAACCTCAACCCGCAAAGCGCGCTGAAGAAGAAGTAACCCCTAATCCGGATCCACGCCGGACGCCAAGCGGGCAAGAACACGACAAAAGGGAGAAACTCATGGGCAAGGCACTGGACGGCGTCCGCATTCTCGATTTCACCCATGTGCAATCGGGGCCGACCTGCACCCAGCTTCTGGCTTGGCTCGGCGCCGACTGCATCAAGGTCGAGCGTCCGGGCATCGGCGACATCACGCGCGGCCAGCTTCGCGACGTGCCGAACGCCGACAGCCTCTATTTCACCATGCTCAACGGCAACAAGCGCTCGATCACCATCGACACCAAGAATCCCAAAGGCAAGGAGCTGCTCGAGAGCCTGATCAAGATCTGCGACGTGCTGGTGGAGAATTTCGGCCCCGGCGTCCTGGACCGCATGGGGTTTACCTGGGAACGCGTTCATCAGATCAATCCCCGCATCGTCATGGCCTCGGTCAAGGGCTTCGGCCCCGGTCCCTACGAGGACTGCAAGGTCTACGAGAACGTGGCGCAATGCACCGGCGGTTCGGCCTCGACCACGGGATTCCGCGAAGGCCCGCCTCTGGTTACGGCGGCCCAGATCGGCGATTCCGGCACCGGCCTGCATTTGGCGCTCGGCATCGTCGCCGCGCTCTATCAGCGCAACACCACCGGTCAGGGCCAGCGCGTCACCGCGGCGATGCAGGACGGCGTGCTCAACCTCTGCCGCGTCAAGCTCCGCGACCAGCAGCGCCTGATGCGCGGACCGCTGAAGGAATACAGCCAGTTCGGCGAAGGCGTCGAATTCGGCGATGCGGTGCCGCGCGCCGGCAATGATTCGGGCGGCGGCCAGCCGGGCTGGATCCTGAAATGCAAGGGCTGGGAGAAGGATCCCAACGCCTATATCTATTTCATCACCCAGGCGCCGGTGTGGGAGCCGATCTGCAAGATCATCGGCAAGGAAGAGTGGATTACCCATCCCGACTACGCCAAGCCGGAGGCGCGGCTGCCGCGCTTGAAGCACATCTTCGCCACCATCGAGGAGTGGACCAAGACCAAGACCAAGTTCGAGGCCATGGACATCCTCAACGAATACGACATCCCCTGCGGCCCGATTCTGTCGATGAAGGAGCTGCTGGAGGAGCCGAGCCTGCGCAAGACCGGCACGGTGGTCGAGGTCGATCACCCGACCCGCGGCAAGTATTTCACCGTCGGCAATCCGATCAAGCTCAGCGACAGCCCGAGCGAGGTCAAGCGCTCGCCGCTGTTGGGCGAACACACCGACGAGATCCTGCGCCAGGTGCTGGGCTTCGACGACAAGAAGGTGCAGGAGTTCAAGGAATCAGGCGCGCTCGGCGGCACCAAGCCGATGGCGGCCGAATAGCGATCCGTAAAACGCGGGGGAGAGAGTGACCATGAGTGCGAAAGATGCGAAGGCGGCGGTGAGCAAGATCCTGGGCCAGGCCAAGGCCCAGAAACGCACATCGCTCACCGCGCCGGAAGGCAAGCTGATCTGCGACGCCTATGGCATAGCGGTGCCGAAGGAAGGTCTCGCCAAGAATGCCGCCGAGACCGCCAAGCTCGCCAAGAAGATCGGCTTCCCGGTGGTGTTGAAGATCGTCTCCCCCCAGATCCTGCACAAGACCGAGGCGGGCGGCGTCATCGTCGGCGTCAAAACCCCGCAAGAGGCGCAAAAGGGCTTCGCCACCATCGTCGCCAACGCCAAGAAATACGACCGCAAGGCCAAGATCGAAGGCGTACAGGTTCAGCAGATGGTCGGCGGCGGCCACGAGGTCATCATCGGCGCCGTCACCGATCCGAGCTTCGGCAAGCTGGTCGCCTTCGGCATGGGCGGCGTGCTGGTCGAGGTGCTGAAGGACGTGACCTTCCGCCTGGCGCCGGTTACGCGCGAGGACGCGGCGGGCATGATCGACGGCATCAAGGCCGCCGAGATATTGAAGGGGGTGCGCGGCGGCGAAGGCGTCAACCGCCCGGCGCTGGCCGAACTGATCGAGAACGTCTCCAAGCTGATCGCCGATTTCCCCGAGATCGCCGAGCTCGACCTCAATCCGGTCTTCGCCTCGAAGAAGGGCGCGGTCGCAGCCGACGTGCGGATCTTGCTCGATTGGACCCCGCCGGTCGAACGCTACCGGCCGTCGCAAAGCGAGATCATCGGGCAGATGAACCGCATCATGCACCCCAAGACCGTGGCCGTGATCGGCGCCTCGGCCGAGGAAGGCAAGATCGGCAACTCGGTGATGAAAAATCTCATCAACGGCGGTTACAAGGGAGAGATCCTGCCGATCCACCCCAGTGCGACCGAAATCATGGGCCACAAGGTCTATAAGAGCGTCAAGGACGTGCCCGGCACGATCGACGTCGCGGTATTCTGCATTCCGGCCAAGTTCGTGGCGCAAGCGCTCATCGAGGTCGGCGAGAAGAAGATCGCCGGCGCCATTCTCATTCCCTCGGGCTTCGCCGAGACCGGCAATGTCGAAGGCCAGAAGGAAATCCAGGCGATCGGCCGCAAATACGGCGTGCGCCTGATGGGCCCGAACATCTACGGCTACTACTATACGCCGGAGAATCTGTGCGCCACCTTCTGCACGCCCTACGATTACAAGGGCGGCGCCGCGCTCAGCTCGCAATCGGGCGGCATCGGCATGGCGATCATCGGTTTCTCGCGTTCGGCCAAGATGGGCGTCTCGGCCATCGTCGGATTGGGCAACAAATCCGATCTCGACGAGGACGACCTGCTCACCTTCTTCGAGCAGGACCCGAACACCAAGGTCGTCGCTATGCATCTCGAGGACCTGAAGGACGGCCGCTCTTTTGCCGAAGTGGCCAAGCGCGTCTCCAAGAAGAAGCCGATCGTCGTGCTGAAGGCGGGCCGCACCGCGGCCGGCGCCAAGGCGGCGGGCTCGCACACCGGCGCGCTCGCCGGCGACGACAAGATCTACGACGACGTGTTGCGGCAATCGGGCGTCATCCGCGCCCCGGGCTTGCGCGACCTGCTCGATTACGCGCGGGGATTGCAGAAGCTGCCCACGCCCAAGGGCGAGAACGTCGTCATCATCACCGGCGCCGGCGGCTCGGGCGTGCTGTTGTCCGACGCCTGCGTCGATTACGGCCTCGATCTGATGAAGATTCCGCCCGATCTCGACGCCGCCTTCCGCAAGTTCATCCCGCCTTTCGGCGCTTCGGGCAATCCTATCGACATCACCGGCGGCGAGCCGCCCAAGACCTACCAGAACACCATCCGCCTCGGGCTCGAAGACCCGCGCATCCACGCGCTGATCCTGGGCTATTGGCACACCATCGTCACGCCGCCGCTGGTCTTCTCCAAGCTGGTCATCGAGGTGGTCGACGAATTCCGGGCCCGCGGCATCGAGAAGCCGATCGTGGCCTCGCTCGCGGGCGACGTGCAGGTCGAACAGGCGGCGGAGCAGCTTTACGATCACGGCATTCCGGCCTATGCCTATTCGACCGAAATCCCCGTGGCCGTGCTCGGCGCCAAGTATCGCTGGGCGCGCGGCGCCGGGCTTATAAAATAGTTACAAAGTAGGTCGAAAAACGGCTCACGAGCCACGGTGGCGGGATGAACATTCACGAATACCAGGCCAAGGGCCTGCTGCAAAAATTCGGCGTGGCAGTGCCCAAGGGCGGCGTCGCCTATACCCCGCAAGAGGCGGAGAAAGTGGCGCGTGGATTGAAAGGCCCGGTCTATGTGGTCAAGGCGCAGATCCATGCCGGCGGCCGCGGCGCGGGCAAGTTCAAGGGCGACGAAAAGGGCAAGGGCGGGGTGCGGCTTTCCAAGTCGCCGGAAGAGGCCGGGAAAGAAGCCGGATCCATGT
>CAWEME010000035.1:0-230050 GCA_963810055.1 uncultured Alphaproteobacteria bacterium
GAAATTTCCACCATCGGCACGGCCGTGGCGCCGGATGGCGGCGTTTTCGGCGGCGACACCCGCCGCGTACGGATAATGATGCTGCCCTCTCCATCGATCGCATGCTGGGCATTGACAAGCAAGTTAATGACGACCTGCTTGATCTGGTCCGGATCGACCCAGGCCTGCGGCAAGGTGCGATCGAGGTTCAGGGTGACGGTAATATCGCGTAAATTGGCAGGTCGCTCGACAAGACGAGCGGCGTCTTCGATGATCTGGTTGAGGTCGACGAATTTCTTCTCCGGAGGCCTATTCCGGGCGAAATCGAGCAGTCTTCTGATGATGCTGGCGCATCTCTTGGTTTCCCGGATCACCAGGTCCATGTCCTCTGCGTCCTGGCTCCCGTCCACCATCTTTTCCCGCAACAGAATCGAGAAGGTGAGGACGCCGGTCAACGGATTGTTCAGTTCATGAGCGATGCCGGAGGCAAGCAGTCCGACCGAAGCCAGCTTTTCCCCCTGCGCGGCTTCGGCCTGGACAATGCGGAGCTGCTCGGTTCTTTTCTTGACCTTCTGCTCCAGAGTATGCGCCCACTCGCGCAGCTCCGACTGGGAATTCCGCAGGGCCTCCGTCATGGCATTGAAGGAGCCCGCAAGCTCGCCGAACTCATCTCCGCTCCGCACCGGAATCGGCTGTTCCAGATTCCCGGAAGAGATCCTCTTTGCCCCGGATTCCAGGTCGCGCAGCGGCAAGTAGACCAGACGGTGGATGAAAAGGCCTAACGAGAGCGACGCTACGAACACAAACCCCAGGGAAAAGGCGGTGATCGTAATCGCATTCCTGCGGATCCTCTGATAGACCCCGCCTACGGAATAGCGGATTTCAAGGATCCCGAGTATCGGAGTATCTCGGGCGTGTTGATGGCAGGCGGCGTTGTAGCAGGAGGGCTCATTGCGGATCACCTCCATGCTGCCCAGCAGGCGCTGCCCCCCGGGGGCCGTGAAGGTCCATGTCCGCTTGCTCTTGGGAACCTCTTCGAGCGGCGTCTCGGTCGCGTGGCAGAGCGAACAACCTTCGGCCTTGCGGTCTACGGTCTGTCCGATCTCGGGGGCATAGGTCGAATGCGTGATCTTGCCTTCCTTGCTGAAGATCCTGATCCGGTCGATACCGTCTTGCTGCGCGACGTCGCGGATGATCGTATCCACATAGGTGGGCTCATTCTGAAGCATTGCGAAACGAGTGCTTCTGGTGATGACCCCGGAAAGTTGGGTGACGTAGCTGCCCACCGTGTCGAGCAGCTCGTTCCGCTGATGCCAGGCAACCAGCACGGTAAACAGGATCACCGCCAGGGAAAGGGCGACGGTGAGATAAAGGCCGACTTTGAACTTGAGGGTTTGCCGAGCCATGCTTTTCCTATGCTGCCACAGTTCCGCGCGAGACCCCCACACACGTGAACAGCGGATAGTGTCCCAGTTTGAATTTTGCCGGTCGGCGCGCTCCCGCTATGGTCTCTCGTGCTTTGACGATTTGCGCGCATTCCGGCGCCGCGAAGAGCGTATCAACTTGAATCGTCAACATCTCTTCTGCGGATTTACCATCCGCGAAACAATTTACCGCGCATCCGGTCGAGATTGATTGATCTAAATCAATACGGCTTCAGCTCGCTTCGCCGAAACACGCCGACGCGCATCCGAGCCATTTTCCGTATCCGCGCGGTTTCACCCGACTGAGAATGACCGTCACTCCGGACACCAGTAGCGACGAGGCTGGCGCTGTCCGTTCGGAGCGAGAGCGAGCCATTGTCGCTGCGGAGTGTATAAGAATCCCATCGCCCCTTCGATCGTCGTAAGCCCATTGAATTATAAGAGTCAACCTCCGGCCGAGGCCGGCGAATGTACAAGAAACATATACTTATCGGCGGCATCGCAGGGATTGCCGGTCAGTTTGATCGCCGTTTTTGCGTCTAGCCATTGAACAATATGACTATTTTTCTGGCCATTCGCTCTGGCATGCGGCTTGCAACTCTTGAAAGCGAGAGTAGCAAACCGGTGCCAAGGTGGCCCACATGAGCGAACCAATCAAAGTTCTGGTCGTCGATGACGACGAAGCGGTGCGCCTCAGTTATCAGAGGTCCTTACAAGCCGCCCAATGCGAAGTAGAGGCTGTCTTGAACGGCGAGGACGCGCTGCGTGCATTGGAGCACCAATGCTTCGATGTCGTGCTGCTCGATCTTCGCATGCCCGGCATGGATAGCATGTCGGTCTTGAAAGCGATCAAGCAAACATGGCCGAAAAGCGAGGTGCTCGTGATCACCGGCTATCCCACCGTCGAGAGCGCCAAGGAGGCGATGCGGCTGGGAGCTTACGACTATCTCGCCAAGCCGGTCGGCCCGGCCGAGGTCATCAACGCCACCAGCGGCGCGATAACCCAGAAGAAATGGGCGCTGTGCAAGGACCTCTCGAGTTCCGACGCAACGATCGATCCCCGTGGAGAGTCGAACAGACTCGCCTCTTAACCCATCGCAAGAAAAGGAGAAAGTCATGAATATCGTCAGAAAAGTGCTGGTAGTGGACGACGATCCAACCATCAGCAAGAGCTTTGACCGGGTCCTTGCCCGGAAAGGCTACTTGGTTACCAGTGCCGAAAACGCACAGGAGGCGCTGAACAAGGTTTCGAAAGAGGATTACGACGCCGTGTTCACCGACATCAAGATGCCGGGTGGTATGGACGGGATCGAGGTGGCGGAGCAGTTGCGGGCGAAGCGCCCGTGGACCCCGGTGGTGATCATCACCGGTTATGGCTCGGCTGACCATGAGGCGCGGGCGGCAGCCGCCGGTGTGCGCGGATTCCTGCGCAAACCGCTTTCCCCGGAAATGATCGAGAGGAGCCTGGATGCCGCCATGGCGACGGCGTTGCCGCTTCCCGCGGAAATGCTTCCGCAGGTTGCCGTTGCGGCGGCGCCGGAACTGGCAGCGGTCGGCGAAGAGAGCGAAGGCACGGATATCGCCCTGCTCTTGAAGAACATCGGCATGTTCCTCGCCGCACCGTTCATGGCGCTTGCCTTCTTCATCCTGTTCCCGTTCGTTGGGTTGGCAATGCTGGCCTGGACGGGTGGGAAGGCTTGGCTCAACCGGAAGGTTGTCAGCGAAAAGCGCCCGAGCACGGGCATCGTCCTGTTCCTGAAGAATGCCGGCATGTTCTTCGTCTCGCCGTTCCTGGCGCTTGCCTACTTCACCCTGTTCCCGTTGGTTGGGCTGGTGATGTTGGCCTGGGCGGGTGGGCAGGCTTGGCGCAATCGGAAGTCTTCGGGTTGAACGGGGGCTTGTACCGGGCTGGGGGCTAATACCCCCAGCCCGTTCCATTTAAGTCAGGAGACAGGCTTGGGGGCGCTCGGCCTCATAGCCATGACTTTTCGCCGGGGGCCCCGCCGCTTGCGCCGTTCTCATTGTCTGATCTACATCAAGGACGGGCACGCGGTTTCGTGAAAAGGAGCAGGCGGGGCCACAAGGTGGCTGCAGTTCGTTCCCGCGGTGGCCGGCGGGAATCGGATGAAAATACGGAGACACATGTGGCGAAGCTCACCTTAGGCGGCAGAACGGGACGCGGATCATTCGTGAGAGGCGCGATCGGTGCGGCGGTAGCCACCATCGCCCTGGTTCTTGCCGGGATGACCGTATCTGCATCCGCCGGTGCACTTTCCGAGAGCGATCAACAATGTCTGGGCTGCCATGGGTCTGCGGGGATGGAGAAGCATCTCGCAAACGGTGAAACGCTCTCGTTGCACATATCCGGCAACACTTTTGCGCAATCGGTCCACAGCGTTATCGGATGCACCGGCTGCCATACCGACATCAACCTGGCCAGTCATCCTCCGGCGCAAACCCCCATCAGCATCAAGCGTAAATTCTCCATTGCGATGGTCCAAGTCTGCCGCAACTGCCACAGTGATCAGTTCGGGCAATGGGAGCAAAGCGTCCACGCGGCCCTCGTTAACCAAGGCAATTCAGTCGCTCCGCTTTGCACCAGTTGCCATTCTCCCCACGCCGTGATCAAGGGCGCGGCCGAGGATATGGACACGGTTCCCTGCAAGACCTGCCACGGCGACATCTTCGCCGCGTATGCCGCGAGCGTGCATGGCGTGTTACGCAGCGGCGGCCTGACTGCGGCTCCCCTTTGCTTCAATTGCCACGGCGCCCATGACGTGAGCGTTGCCTCGGCGGGAGTGGGAAGAAGAGATGTCTGTCTCGGCTGCCATACGGAGGCGCTCGCTTCGCATTCGACCTGGCTTCCGAATGCCCAGTCGCACTTCGACGCGGTGTCTTGCCCCGTCTGCCACACGCCGCAGGCGCAGCGGGTTGTCGTTCTCACCCTCTATAACAGCGCGACGCAAAAGGAAGTTCCGGGGCCGGCGGGTATACCGGAGTTCGAAAGTCTGAACGGTTCCCCGACGGGAACGAGGACGGGCCTGGATCCGGCGACGCTTATGACATTGATCAAAACGCTGAATAGCCAGGACGTCGAGGGCAAGACGATCATCAGGGGCCGATTGGAGGTGCGCACGGGACTCGAGGACCACGAACTTACCGTCGCATCCAAAGCGATCAGCGACTGCAATACCTGCCATCGGGAGGGAGCGGCCGCGTTCCAGAGTGTTGAGATATCCGTCGCCGGTCCCTCCGGTATGCCGATACGCTATGGCGCCAGCAAAGAAGTCTTAAGCTCGGCCTTTTCCATCGACTCGATCGGCGGCTTCTATGCCATCGGCGGCACCAGGATTACGTTTCTGGATGTGCTTTTTGTCCTCGCTCTGCTCGGCGGTATCGCCTTACCCCTCGGTCATCTGACCTTGAGATGGGCCTTCAAGCGATACCTGAACCGGAACCCCCGTCAGAAAAGGAAAAGGTAAGCAAGATGATTAGAATTTACGTTCACCCGCTCCCCGTGAGGATTTGGCATTGGGTCAATGCGGCCGCCTGCGTGATGTTGGTTCTCACCGGGATACAGATTCGGTACGTGGGTCTCGTCAACGTGGTATCCTTCAGGACTGCCGTTGTCGCTCACAACTGGATCGGCGTTATTCTTATCGCCAACTTCTTCGTATGGTTTTTCTTCTATCTTTTCTCCGACAAGATCAGGGTCTACCACCCCGAGTTAAACGCGGTGAAACAGTTTCACGCGACCGTGCGCCAACTCATCTATTACGGTTATGGCATCTTCAAAGGGGATCCCAATCCGCATCATGTGAGCGCTTATCGCAAGTTCAATCCGCTGCAAAGCATGACCTATCAGATTATCATGCTCCTCGTGCTTCCCATTCAATTCATCACGGGAATCCTGCTCTGGAATCTCACGCGCTTTTCGGGGATAGTGGCCTTCTTCGGCGGGGTACGCGTCGTTGATACGGTGCACGTCCTGATCTTCATCAGTTTCGTGTTCTATATCCTGGTCCATGCCTATCTCGGAACGTTGGGCCGGACGCCGCTGGATTACTTCAAGGCAATGTTCACCGGCTATGAGGATATCGAGGAAGGGTAAAGCGCCGATGGGGACGACGGCTCGGCCCCGGCGAGTGGGATGATCGCGTCGATATCCTCGTTGGAAGGGCGCGTCCCGGCGGCAATCCTCGAAGAAGCCAGTCAACCGCTGGGCGCGAACCGGATTCCGGATGTACTCTTGTTCTACGCCACGCGTGATGGACAATCCCGGCGAATAGCCGCGCATATCGCTGCCCGACTTGGTGAGTGCGGGATCGGCGCGCCTCCACATGACCTGGCGGGCGCGTTTCCCGCACCGGCGGACCTCGCCGCGGCGCCGTTGATCGTTGTGGTCGCGGCCGTTCGTTATGGCCGGCATCTGCCGGAAGCGGAAAAATTTTTTGCGACATACAGGGAATTGCTCGCGCGGGTTCCGTTTGCCTTCGTCTCGGTGAATTTGGCCGCCCGGAAACCGGGCAAAGACACCGCTGCGGGCAATCAATATCTTCGGAAATTGATGGCCCGACATCGGCTGAAGCCGGCTTTGGCGGCCGCAGTCGCCGGGCGGCTCGACTACCCGCATTACCGCTGGCTCGACAGGCAGATCATCCGGTTCATCATGAAGATGACGGGAGGGCCGACCGATCCGAAAAGCTGCGTCGAATTTACCGCATGGAAGGCGGTGGACGAGATTGCCGCACGGATTGCCGATCTACACGGCTACGTTAGGAACCGGGGCAAGAACGGAGATTTTCGACCGGTTTAGCAGCTGCGGCTTCGACGCGATGATGTGGCGAGTGCGGCCGGTCGAAGTTCGTTCCTTTGGCCGCGCTTGCAGCGGAAATCCGTCGCGGCGTTGATCCATATCAAGGCGGTATTGCGCTTTTCCCGGTAGGTTAAAATTACAATTTTCTGAGGCCGCAATCCTCTAATGGGAGCTTATGGTCATGGCCACATTGCTACCTTGGTCGAATGTCGAAATTGGCGATCTCGATATCTTCACGCCGGCGTTGCCCGCGCTTGTCGTCTATACCTGGTATGTCGATGACGAACCGGAAAGCACGGTGACGTATTTCTGGCATGATGAGGACACGGGCGACGTCAAACAGGAAATCTTGTTCATCGAACCGGTCGGCTTCGATGAAGCGGTCGATAGGGCTCAGAATTTTGCCGCCGATCGCAAAATCCGCCGGATTCATGTGAAGCACGCACGGACAAGCGGCAAACATGCCGGCCGAAAGGCCAAAGCAAGGCGTGCCGCTCCGGCGAGGAAGACACGCACGGCGCGGAAAGCGGCGAGCGCCAAAAAGCACAGCCGCCGGGCAGCGGCCTAGAAGAACCGGCGTGGATCTCAACGCGGCGATCACAGGCCGGCGCTCGGTACGCGATTACACGGCACAGGCCGTTGATGAGCGGACAATTCGCCGCCTGATCGACGCTGCCGTTCAGGCGCCGAGCGCAGTCAACCAGCAACCATGGACATTTACGGTCGTGCGCGACCAGAAAGTGCTCGAGCTCATTTCGCGTGGCGCAAAGTCCTACATGATCGCGACCATGGCCGGCAGTCCCCATGCCGCCCACTTTCAATCGCGGCTCGACGATCCGAACTTTCAAATCTTCTATCACGCGCCCGTGCTGATCTTGATTTCAGCGAACGCCCAAGGCCCCTGGATCGTCGAGGATTGTGCATTGGCTGCTGAGAATCTGATGCTCGCTGCATATGCTGCCGGGCTTGGCAGCTGTTGGATCGGTTTTGCTCAGGGCTTTCTCAACACACCAGAGGGAAAGAATATGCTCGGCATTCCTTCTGCCTGGGTGCCGGTTGCGCCAATCATCGTGGGCCACCCGAAAGCCGCGCCGCCGCCCGTTGCGCGCAAGGAGCCGGTAATTCGAAGGATTGGCTGAAGTCGCATTCACTTCCGCGTCGGACTTTAGCCACCAAGTCCAATTGCATTCTCGGCCATCGTATTGCTCGTGGCGCGCCACGGCGAGAGCCTTGTGGGCAAGGCAGGGATCACATTGGGAAATTTGAGCGAGTTATAACGAAGGCGATTGGGGTGTTCGCTATTGCGCCGCAACCGGAGAATCGAGCGGCGCCAACTCCTTGCGCAGTGATGCCAGCGCCGCCTCGTCGAGTGTTTCGTGCTCCAGCAGTAGAGCCGCGCCGTGCTCAAGCACCTTGCGTTGCTTGGAAAGAATATCCACCGCCCGGGCGAAATCCCGCTCGACGATCCGCTGCACCGCCTGGTCGATGCCGTGAGCCGTTTCCTCGCTGTAGCGCCGCTCGTGCCACGTCATTCCCGCCGGCAGGTTGAGGAAGGACGGCCGCTCCGTGTCGTAGGTAACCGGACCCAGCTTCTCGTCCATGCCGTAGCGCATCACCATGTCGCGGGCCATATCGGTCGCTTTCGCAAGGTCGTCGGCGGCACCCGTCGACAAATGACCGAATACGACCTGCTCGGCCGCACGACCGCCGAGCAGAACGGCCATGCGGTTCTCGATCTCGTCCCGGGTCATGATGAAACGATCCTCGCTCGGCCGCTGGATGGTGTAGCCGAGAGCGCCGATGCCGCGCGGGATGATCGAAACCTTGTGCACGACGTCGACGCCCGGCAGCACCATGCCCAGGAGCGCGTGTCCCATTTCGTGATAGGCGACGACCTTGCGTTCTTTGGGGCTCAGGATGCGCTTGCGCCTTTCGAGCCCGGCCACGATGCGCTCGACAGCGGCCGTGAAATCGTCCATCGCGACCGACTCGCCGCGCCGGCGCGTCGCGACGACGGCTGCTTCGTTGACCAGATTGGCAAGGTCCGCCCCGGTGAAGCCGGGAGTGAGCCCGGCGATTTTTTCCGGATCGACGTCGGCGGCGAGCTTATGGCCCTTCAAATGGACCTTCAGTATGTCGATGCGCCCGGCCTTGTCTGGACGGTCGAGTAGAACCTGGCGATCGAAGCGCCCGGCCCGCAACAAGGCCGGATCGAGGATCTCCGGGCGGTTGGTCGCCGCGAGCAATACCAGGCCGGCGCGAGTATCGAAACCATCGAGCTCCGACAGCAATTGATTGAGAGTCTGCTCTTTCTCGTCGTTGCCGCCCGACGCGAAGACCTGGCGCGCGCGGCCCAAGGCGTCAAGCTCGTCGATGAAGATAATCGCCGGAGCCTTCGCGCGCGCCTCCGCAAACAGGTCGCGCACGCGCGCAGCCCCCACGCCGACGAACATTTCCACGAATTCCGAGCCGTTGATCGAGAAGAACGGAACCCCGGCCTCGCCGGCGACGGCGCGTGCCAGCAGCGTCTTGCCGGTTCCGGGCGGTCCGACGAGCAATATCCCCTTGGGAACACGCGCGCCAAGCCGGCCGTATTCCTCGGGGTTTTTGAGAAAGGCGACGACTTCCTTCAACTCATCCTTGGCTTCGTCGACGCCGGCGACATCGTCGAACGTCACCTTGGTATCAGTTTCGACGTAGACCTTCGCCTTGCTGCGGCCGAGCGCCATGAACCCGCCACCGAGTCCCTGCTGGTTCGCAAAACGTCGGACGACGAAGTACCACACACCAAAGAAGAGCAGCGTCGGCAATACCCACGACAAGAGTATGGCGAAGAAATGGCTTTCGACCGCACCCGAGAATTTGACGTTGTACTGCTTCAGCTCGTCGGCGATATCGGGCGCCACACGCGTGGTCACGAATTGCTTCCGGCCGTCCACGGCCTCTTTGTAACGGCCTTCGATGTAGTCGCCCGAAACCTGGACCTCGTCAACCTTGCCGGTCTTGAGTTCGTCGAGGAACTGGCTGTAGGGGATGACCGCGACCTGTTGGCTCTCGGTCCAGAACTGTTGCAGAAGGAATATGCCGATGATCGCCGCGACGAGGTACCAGAGATGGAGTTGTGCGCGCTTGTCCATCGGACGCCCCTATCACCCGTCTATCGTGTCGAATTGGGGATTGCCGAAATCATATCCCGGTCAATCCGGCGCCTGCCCCGCCGCGCTCGCATTGACTTAGATCAAACCATACCGGACCGGAATTTTTATAATAAAAGCGAATATTGGCTAAGCTCGCTCCTCGTTGAGACTCAACAACAAGTGTGGAAACTGCTTGCTAAAACACGGGCAGAATTGCCGTTAGCAATGGCCGAGGCGCAAGAGCGCAAACTTTAAGCCGCCTTCAGCTGCGCTTCCAATTCGGTGATCATCTGGCAATTCACCGCCAAGAAGCACGCGGAACCTGTTCGCAGCGCGCTGTCGTGCTAGAGGCCTATACGTAGAACTACCTAGGTATAAACCGCAATTTCGCCGGCTCATCGCTGCGCATATGGATGATCCCAAGATTGCCGCATCGGGTGCGGCGCAATATCGAGGGAGAACACCATGCCGCTTGACGCCGCTATCGCCGCCCGTCACGTCGCTTTTCCCGCAATCGCGCACGCCAAAGCCAAGGCCGAAGGGTTATTGCGTTTTTCACTCGCACATACGTCGCAGGATATCGAAGCCGGCAAGACTTTCCTCAACGAAGGCGACCCGGCAACTCATCTCTTCACCGTCAGCAAAGGCATGGTAAAGCTCTTCAGGCTGATGTCCGACGGCCGCCGCGCGGTCACCGGCTTCCTTTTCCCGGGCGACCTTTTTGGCTTTAGCGACGCGGACAAATACAACTACAGCGCCGAGGCGGTGACGCTGGTGAGCCTGTGCCGCTTTCCGCGCCGCCAGCTCGAACGCATGTATGCCGATTTCCCCGGCTTGGAGAGCCAACTCCTGAAGCTGGTTACACGCGAGCTCGCTGCCGCGCAGAACCAGATGGTTCTGCTTGGCCGCAAAACCGCGCATGAGCGCGTGGCCTCGTTTCTGTTGGCGCTATCCCGCCGGCAGGGCCGGTCCGGCCGCAACGCCGGCTGGATCGAGTTGCCGATGACCCGCACCGACATCGCCGATTATCTCGGCCTCACCACCGAAACCGTGAGCCGCGTCTTCACCGTGCTGAAGGCCAGTGGCTGCATCGTGTTGGCGGGCAACAAGGTGTGTATCGCCGATGTCGATGCGCTGACGGGACTCGCCGAAGAAATTAGCGGAGATAATGAATAGTTGCCTTTGAGCCTCGCGGCCTTAAATGCCGATCATGTGCCATGATCGTCTTGGGACCATGATTGATGCGTGATGTCTCATGCCGATGGTGTCATGAATGCCCTGTTAAAAATCCATTCTGAATCGGGTTTTCAGCAGGGACAATCATCAGGCGGTTGCACCCCCGTCTGCGGCCAGCACTTGCCCGGTGACATAATCCGAATCGCCGGTTGCAAAGAAGAGAAATGTGGCGGCCAGCACATCCGGCGAAGGATGGCTTTTAAGCGGCGCGGCGGCTTCTTCGCCGAACAGCTTCCCGCGATACTCGGCGAGCGCTTCCGTCATGCGGGTGCGAGCGACCGGCAGTATCGCATTGACTTGGATGTTGAGCGGCGCCAGTTCTTTGGCGGCATTTTTGGTGAACGCGATGATGCCTCCTTTCGCCGAAGCGTAATCGGCCACTCCACTCGACCCCCTCAGTGCGGATGGCGCGGTAACGTTGATAATCTTGCCGGAACGCTTGGGTGCCAGGAAACGTCTCGCCATCTCGACCGTGCAATAAAAGGTACCATAGAGGTGGGTGCGTAAAGTCCGTTCCCATTGCTCGACGGCGATTTCGAGCAGCGGCGTGAGCCTGATGGTGCCGGCGTTGTTGACCACGATATCCAGCGTGCCGAAATGCGCGGCGATCCGGTCGGCAATGCGGCGTACATCGTCGTAGTTGCCGACATCGAACAGGCCCGCTTGAACGTCGGCCCCGGTTTCACGCGCGAGCCGCGAGGTGTCATCAAGCGCCCGCTGATCGACATGCCCGACCAGAAACAGGCGTGCCCCTTCAAGCGCAAAGGCCTGTGCCACGCTGCGTCCGATGCCGCGGCTGGCGCCGGTAATGAGCGCGATCTTGCCTTCGAGTTTATTCATCGTCTTTTCAACCAATCGTCATATGTGCCGTTGCGGCACCGCAACAGTGAAGCCGCCAAGGCCGATCCTGTCATTGACCAGGATCAAGGCGATTTGCCTTCAGCAGTCTAGTCTTTCGGCGTTCCGGGACGGGTATGACCGGCCGCAAGCTCACCGGCTTGGCTGTCTATGTGGAGGAGAGTGACATGGGAGATAGGACAGAGAAAACCCAGGTTCGCAGCGATCTCTTTCAACCGGTACGGCTTGGGCCATACCAGCTTATGAACCGCATCGTCATGGCGCCGCTGACGCGGAGCCGCGCCGGCAAAGACGGCGTTCCGCGTCCCTTGATGGCCGAATACTACGCACAGCGCGCCTCGGCCGGGCTGATCATCACGGAGGGAGCCAATATCTCGCCGCAAGGGAGAGGCTATGCCTTCACGCCGGGCATTTACGATGACGCACAGGTCGAGGGGTGGCGGCAGGTGACTAAGGCCGTCCATGCCCGTGGCAGCCGGATTTTTCCGCAGCTCTGGCATGTCGGACGCGTGTCGCATCCCTCGCTTCAGCCCGGCGGCGCCCTCCCGGTGGCCCCTTCGGCGATCCGCCCGGAGGCCACGTCCTTTACCGAGGCCGGCTTTCAGCCCTGTGTGACGCCCCGCGCGCTCGCAACTGCCGAAATCCCGGAAATCGTCGAGCAGTACCGCTGTGCGGCGCGAAATGCCCTCGCCGCCGGTTTCGATGGCGTCGAAATCCATGCGGCCAACGGCTACCTCATCGAGCAATTCCTGCGCGACAGCACGAATAGGCGAACCGACGCCTATGGCGGATCGCGCGAGAACCGCGCGCGTCTCCTGCTCGAAGTGGCGGAGGCCGTGGCTGGGGTATGCGGTGGCGAGCGCGTCGGTATCCGCCTCTCCCCGCTCAGCCCGGTGAATGGCGCCGGCCTCGACGGCGATCCCGCCGGGACTTACGCCTATGTCGTCGAGCGGCTGAATGCGTTCAGTCTGGCCTATATCCATGTCATCGAAGGAGCGACCCAGGGACCGCGTGAGGTCCCTGGCGGATTCGATCTCCAGATTCTGCGGCGGTCGTTCAAGGGTCTCTACATGGCGAATAACGGCTATGATTTGGAACTGGCCCTCGAGGCGCGCCGCCGCAACCTTGCGGACCTTATCTCTTTCGGCCGGCTCTACATCGCCAATCCCGACCTCGTGGAGCGCTTACGGATCGGGGCAAGGCTGAATGTTCCCGATCGCGCGACTTTCTTCGGCGGCGGTGCGGCAGGATACACCGACTATCCGGTCATGACGCCGGCGGAGCGCGATCCCGCCTTGCGAGCAGTGGCGCATAGATGAGCAAGGAGTTGCCGCTCGCCGGACGGGTCGCCATTGTCACCGGCGGCGGACGCGGGTTCGGTCGGGCTATGACGCTTGGGCTTGCCCAGGCCGGCGCCGCGGTGGTGGCGACGGCGGCGCGCGAACGCAACGAGATCGAACGTGTCGCCGCCGAGGCCGGCACGCAGGACCGTATCCTGCCCATCCTCGCCGACGTGACCAAGGATGAAGATTGCCGGCGTGTCGTGGCCGCGGCGCTCGACCGCTTCGGCCGCCTCGATGTTCTGGTCAACAACGCCGGGCGTGGCATGAAATACGTAAGCGAACAGTTCATGACCGAGCCGACGCGCTTCTGGGAAGTGGCACCCGAGACTTGGCGTCTGGTGATCGACACCAATGTCGTGGGTCCGTTTCTCATGGCGCGCGCCGCGGTGCCAAAGATGCTGGCCGCGGGCTGGGGCCGCATCGTCAATGTCACGATCAACGCCGAGACGATGCGGCGGCGCGGCTTCTCGCCTTACGGTCCGTCCAAGGCTGCGCTCGAGTCTGAAACCATCATCTGGGCACAGGATCTTGCCGGCAGCGGCGTCACCGTCAATGCGCTGCTGCCGGGCGGGGCGGCGCTGACGGGAATGATCCCAGCAAGCTACCCCGATCATCTTCGCGCCAAACTGCTCGATCCCGCGATCATGGTGCCGCCGCTGCGGTGGTTGGCAAGCACACGGTCCGACGGGGTGACCGGGCGGCGCTTCATCGCAACAAGCTGGCGGGAGGACAGTCCTGAGGCGGCGGCCGAGGCCGGCTGGTAAAGGCGTCTCACCCCACCAAGACGGAGTGAGTCGGTTTGTCGCTAATGGCTCGGATTTACTCTGTTCAACGGGTCAATCTGACCCGTTACCCGCGATAAACATCCTTGCCGATCAGCCATGCG
Source organism: uncultured Alphaproteobacteria bacterium (assembly GCA_963810055.1). Taxonomy (GTDB): domain Bacteria; phylum Pseudomonadota; class Alphaproteobacteria; order ATCC43930; family CGMCC-115725; genus REEB95. Next base: position 13,680 of record CAWEME010000035.1, read on the forward strand.
CGTTATTGCGGCGCCTGACCAAATCAGCGACCATTCGGGCGATTTGGCCATATCGTCACAATCCCCGAGCTTGGTGGCCTGTATAATCGATACTGCCGGGTATCGTTTCAGGCGGGAACAACAAGGATATACGTCATGACGATCTATACAGGACCGGTCTTCGAGATGGCGAAGAAGCAATTCAGTGTCGTCGCCGATCATCTTGAGATTCCTGAAGATGAACGTGATCGTCTACTCTACCCCAAACGTGCGATCACCGTCTCCATCCCGATCCATACCGATGACGGCCGCACGATCGTCTTCGAAGGCTACCGGATTCAACATCACCTGACCCTGGGCCCGACCAAGGGCGGCACCCGCTTCGCTGAGAATCTCAATGTCGGTGAAGTCGGCGCGCTGGCGATTTGGATGAGTTGGAAATGCGCTCTCGCCGGCCTGCCCTATGGTGGCGCCAAGGGCGGTGTGGCGTGCAATCCCTACAAGCTGTCTTTCCGCGAGTTGGAATCTGTCTCGCGCCGCTACATGCAGGAGATGATTCCCTTCGTCGGACCCCACACCGATATCATGGCGCCGGATATGGGCACCAATGAGCAGGTCATGGCCTGGTTCATGGACACCTATTCCATGTATCACGGCCACGCGGTGAGCGAGATTGTCACCGGCAAGCCGGTATCGCTCGGCGGAACGCAAGGACGGCGCGAAGCGACCGGCCGCGGCATCGCCTACCTGGTGGCCCGAGCGTCGGAAAAGTTGAACATGAACCTGGGCCATTGCAGCGCCATCGTGCAAGGCTTCGGCAATGTCGGCGGCGTCAGCGCCACGACATTGGCGCGGCGTTACGGCGTGAAGATCGTGGGCCTCGGCGACCACACCGCCGCCTTCTATGATCCGGCCGGGTTGCCGCTCGATGACATCGAACGTTACGTCGCCGAGCACCGCGTCATGGCCGGCTGGTCGAATCAAGCGGCGATCGATCCCAAGGACCTGCTGACACAGAAGTGCGATGTACTCGTCCCCGCCGCCGTCGAGCGGGTGATCACCGAAACGAACGCCGGCAAATTACAGTGCCGTATTTTGGCGGAGGGCGCTAACGGCCCAACCACGCCCGAAGCCGACAAGATTCTCGATCAGCGGCGCGATGAGATCTTCGTCATTCCCGACATCCTGTGCAATTCGGGAGGCGTGATCGTTTCCTATTTCGAATGGGTGCAGGATCTGCAGCAATTGTTCTGGACCGAATCGGAAGTCAACGCCAAGCTTGAAAGGCTTCTCGAAATGGCATTCACGCAGGTTACTAAACGCGCTGCGGCGGATGGAATATCGAACCGTAATGCCGCGATGGCAATTGGCGTGGGCAAGGTGCGCGCCGGCAAGCAGCTGCGTGGACTGTTCCCCTGATTCTTAGTGCCTTACCTATCGCTCGGTTATCGAACAAACAGAATATTGGCACGCGAGCGCGTTGCCAGGTTCCTGAGCGAAGCTAGATCGTTGACTGCCGGATTTGCATCGACCACGAGGATGCTGCCCTCGCCGTCCTCGAAGAATGTGTCGCGGCGCGAGACATTTTCGATGCGGCACCGCGCGCCAAGCCCTGCGTCGATTTTCGTCACCCACGCGCGAACTTCATCGACCGACGCAGCTTCACCGAGAACCCGGACGGTCAGCTTCCGGTTGCCCGCCAGGGCCAGGCTGGCGGCGGCGGCGATCATCCGCTGGATCGACGGGCCCTTGGCCTGGACCAGAGCCAGTACGCCATCCGTCTGTCTGCGGTTGCGGACCAGCAGCACCGGCCGATGCGCTTCGAGAGCCGCGGTCAGCCACCGCGAGGCAAGCCGGAATTGGCCGGCGAAAGGCCGCGCGGTCGCTTCGATGACCAGAAAATCGCGATCGTCGATCGATAGCGCCGCAAGCGTCGGTTGTCCGCGCACGACGGCGAATGACAAAGCGACCGCGTGCTCTCTCGCCGCGACTTCGAGTGACGCGCGGAATCGGCTGGCGTTTGCTTCAAAATGCCGAATGATTTCGGATTCATCGAGGCTTTCCGAAGTATCGGCGCCAAGGCCGATTTGCCGAGCAAAAGGCAACGCGGCGAGATTTAGGAGACTCTCGTCCTGAAGGAAAACGGCGTGCAGCGCCGTATTCCAGAACGCCGCCAGCCGAGCCGCGATCTCGATGCCTGCGTGGTTTTCGGCGACCGCGTCGCAGGCAATGATGATCCGCTCCACGGCGAAATCAGTCATCGTGGCGTCCCTTCTTCGGCCGCTTCTGGCGGGGCTCGATCGCGGCCAGCCGGCTTACTTGAGCGGCAAAGGCAGCCAGCCGGGCCGTGACCCGTTGATTGACCGTTCCCTCGGGATATTGCCCTGTCACATCCGCGAGGCCGGCGGGCACGCCTGTCAGAATCTCGATGCCTTGGTCGATGGTCTCGACCGGGATCACCGCGAATTTTCCGGCCGCGCAGGCATCGACCACTTCCTGGCGCAGCATGAGATGCTTGACGTTGGCAGCCGGTATAAGCACGCCTTGCCGGCCATCGAGGCCTCTGGCCTGGCAGATATCGAAAAATCCTTCGATCTTCTCGTTGACTCCACCGATAGCCTGAACGTTGCCGTGCTGATCCACAGATCCAGTCACCGCGTAGCTTTGCCGGATGGATGTATCGGCCAGGGCGGAGAGCAACGCGTAAAGCTCGGCGGAAGATGCACTGTCGCCGTCAATCCCGCCATAAGACTGCTCAAAAACCAGACTGGCCGTAAGCGACAAGGGACCGGACTTGCCGAACCGGCCGCCGAGAAAACCCGCCAGGATGAGCACGCCCTTGGAATGGAGCGGCCCGCCGAGCGCGACTTCACGCTCGATATCGATCACTTCGCCCTTCCCCACCCGTACGCGCGCGGTGATGCGGCTGGGATTGCCGAAGGAAAATCCACCGAGCGAGAGCACGGCAAGCCCGTTCGCCTGTCCAACATGCTCTCCCGCCGTCTCGATATGGATGGTATCGCGACCGATTTCCTCCTGGATCCGGCGGTAAATGCGGTCCGCACGCCGGCGCTGCGCCTCGACGGCGGCTTGCACCTCGGCGACGCCTACGGCCGCTTTGCTCGCCGCGCCGGCAAAGTAATCGGCCTCTTGCAAGAGGTCGTTCAGATTGCGCATTTGCGTCGAAAGCCTCTCGGAATCGCCGCTCTGCCGCGAACAATGCTCGATAACGCGTCCGACGGCGCCTCGGTCGAAAGGCCGGAGCTTCTCACGCCGAACCGCCGAGGCGATGACTCGGGCGTAAAGCCCCGAATTCTCCGGCGAGCGCTCGATCCGATCGTTGAAATCGGCGGCGACCTTGAAGAGCTCCTTGAAGTCGGAATCGAGTTCGGTAAGCAAGTAATAGTATATCGGTGCGCCGATAAGCACGACCTTGACGTCGAGCGGGATCGGCTCGGGCTCGAGCGCGACCGTGCTGGCGAGGCTCAACAAGTGCTCCAGCGAGACAATGCTGATCTCGCCGGAACGCAACGCCCGTTTGAGCGAATCGTACCCGAAGGCACCTGTCAGCAACCGCTCGATGTCGACGATGAGATAGCCGCCATTCGCCCGATGAAGGGCTCCCGGCACCAACAAGTTGAAATCGGTCACCAACGCGCCAAAGCGCGCTATGTGTTCGATGCGGCCGATCAATGTCTGGTGCGTCGGGTGATCCTCGAACACGACGGGCGCGCCCTTGGTCCCGCCGTTATCGACCATGACGTTGACGCTGTAGCGGCGGAAGGACGGCATCTCCGACATGAACTGCGCCATCGAATCAGTGCCGTCGCGTTCGGACCGATTCGAAGCCAGAAAGTCTTCGGCGTTCTCGAGAATGTCGCGCTCGACCGCAGTTAGATAATCGAGCACGTCGGGAAGTCCGACATAGGACTTGCGCAATTCCTCGAGCGGCCTGCGTACCGTCTGCGCCGTGGTTTCGCGGTTGAGCTTCCGCACGGCTTCACGATGTTCGCGCTCCCAATCCGGGATCTGACGCACGATGGCCTCGAGTTCCGCCTGGAAATGCTCGATCTCGTCCTTGATCCGATTCCGCTCGGCCTCGCCGAGACGCTTGAACACTTCAGGGTTCAGCACTTCCCCGTTCTGCATCGGCGCCAAGGCTAGCCCTATAGGCGTTCGGATCAGGGCGATGTTCTTGCTCTCGGCGCGGCGTTGGAGATCACCGAACGCGTCTTCATGGCGTTTCTTTAATTGCTGTTCTAACGCCTCGCGGCGCGTACGGTAATCGTCGCGTTCGAAGGCCGCCGGCAGCGACACGCCCAGATCGGCAACCAGCTGGTCCATGGAATCATGCAATGGCCGGGCGCGGCCGGCCGGCAGCATCAGCCGCCGCGGCCGGTGCGGGTCGGCGAAATTGTTGACGTAGCACCAATCGGGTGGCGTGGGCTCGGATGCCGCTTTGCGCTGGAGAAATTCGCGCACCAGCGTGTGCCTGCCCGTCCCGCTTGGGCCGAGCACGAAGAGGTTGAAGCCCTTGCGGCGAATGCCAACCGAGAATTCGACGGCCTCGACGGCACGTTCCTGCCCGATGAGACCGGGTGGATCCGGCAACTCGGTCACCGTATCGAATTGGAGATTGCCAAGATCGCATGGCCGAAACAGGTGTTTGGCTGCCAATGGCACTCCGGCCCGCCACTCGGACGCTGGCGCCGGTTCGCCCGGACGCTCGGGTGCGGATTTAAGTTTTTGCGAGAGCGGCTCGTCCATGATTATCGCAACCGAGCTGATGGAGATAAGTTAATCAATTCAATGTCTATCCCGCTGCAATCGCATTGACCTAAATCAAGCGTGACGAAGGCTGTCATTTGAGGAGCGCATATATGGCAACGGCCAGCTCGGCGACGATCAAGAGCAGCACGTACCATTCGAGCCGCATCGCGCTGCGTTGCTGGACGACATCGAGCATTGTTTCGATCGTGCGCAGAATGACCTCCTGCTTGTGGTCGAGCGCGCGATCACGTTCGCGCAGCTCATATTCCTCCGCCAAGCGCGTATAGAAGCGTTCGAGTTCGGGATGGTCCCAGAGCAGATCGGGCTTTTCGCTGGTTGCGACACGACCGACCAAATTGTGCTGAACCAGCAACGCATTCCCGATCTGGCGCAGCAGCGGCCGGCCGCCGATGCCCAGGCGGCCGCGGCGGCGCAGCATCTGCGCCATCGGCTCGATGCGGTCGAAGGCGAAGGCCACGCGGGTTTCGTAGTGCGCCAGGATCAGGCTCTTCGCCAGGACATCGGCGATGAGCTGGACGTGTTCGGTGGTGACCTCCTTGAGCGCGATCGTGCCGTCGAGGTTGATCTGATCCTCCGCATCGGGCCGTGTAACGAGACGCGATTCATCGCTTTCGGGCGATTTGAACGGGCCAATGAGCAAAGGCGAAAGCCGGCCGATCAGAGCCTTTTCGGCTTCCGGCGTGACGTTGAACAAAACGATCGCGCCGTATCGGAACAAGACGGCCACGCCGCCTTCGTGAACCCGGATAACGACGGGAGCGCGGCCGAGGGTCTCCATCTGCTCAAGCCGGTGCGATTCGAGCCGTTCGCCCAGCAGAAGCACCCGGATCGAGACCGGGCCCGTACCGAGGAGCGAACTTATCTTGCCAATGGAATTATTCGAATCGGGCATTCCTTGGAACCTGATCTATAGCGGTGCGCTGGCTTGCCAGCAGCCTGTTTCAGCGTTCAGAGACTTTAGGGTTCTTCGTCGCCTAATGAATAACCAAGCGTGGCCATGCCTTCTTCGAGATAATCGCCGAGGGCCGGCATGCCGATGAGATAGTCGGCCGAGTGCGGGCGGTGGCGTTCGCGCGCCAGCTTGCGGGCGGCGGACCATTCATTGCGCTCGAAATCGCCGCGCCCGACCCAGGCCAAGGCGATCAGGTCGACGATCTCGTCGTCGTTGAGGTCGTCGATGGCGCAGCGCAACTCTTCCAGCGTTGGATCGTCGGCATAATCCTCGAGAACGGCGCGATCGTCGTCATCGGAAGGGTTCGAGCCTTCCTCGGCCTCCGCCTCATCCTCCGGCTCGACTTTGACGTCGAATTCGCGCGCCTTGAGGATGATGAAACCGACCTTGTCCGGGCCGATATTGAGCGGGATCGGATTCTTGGTTTCGTCGATCGTCGGCATCGCCCTTCTCCTTGCCTGCGGCTTTCCTGCCGCGAAAAGCCGGCCAATGCTAGGGCAGCGCGCCAGCGGCGCCTTGATTCAGGTCAAGGCTGCGGCATGAGAGCGTAAGGCCGGGCATCGATCCGGGCGGCGCCCGCAACCGGGCATATTGATCCAGGTCAATCCGCCATAATCCCATGCTGATAAGCTGCATCGGGCATATTGGCGCGTGATTCCGGCCGTCTAGCTTGGCAGCGAAAGGGTGGCCCAGAATGGCTCACAAACAGGTTTTATTCCGATCCGCCGCGCGCGAGAAAATCCTGCGCGGAGCCACGCAGCTTGCGGATGCGGTTCGCGTGACATTGGGGCCGCGTTCAAAGGCGGTCCTGATCGAGAAAAAGTGGGGCGCTCCGCTCGTCTGCAATGACGGAGTCACCATCGCCAAGGAATTCGACCTCAAGGACCCCGAGGAGAACCTTGGCGCGCGCATGTTGCGCGAAGCGGCCGAGAAGACCGGCGACATGGTGGGCGACGGGACGAGCACGTCCACGATCCTGGCTCATGCCATCTTCGCCGACGGCGTTCGCAACGTGGTTGCCGGCGCGAGCGCAATCGAGATCAAGCGCGGCCTGGACCGTGCCGTTAAACGCGCGATTGAATCGCTGCGGGCGCTGTCGCGTCCTGTGGCGACGCGTAAAGAGAAAGCCCAGGTCGCCGCGATTTCGGCACACAACGATCCCGTTATCGGCGATCTGGTTGCCGACGCCATGGATAAGGTAGGCAACGAGGGCGTGATCACGGTCGAGGAATCCAAAACCACCGAGACGGTGCTCGACGTCGTGGAAGGCATGCAATTCGACCAGGGCTTTCAATCGCCCTATTTCATCACCAATCCTGAAAAGATGGAGGCGGCGATGGAGGATTGCCTGATCTTGCTGTCCGACCGCAAGATCGGCGCGCTCAAAGACCTGATCCCCTTGCTCGAGCAAGTGGTGAAATCGGGGAAACTGCTGCTGGTGGTGGCCGAAGACGTCGAGGGAGAAGCGCTGGCGACGCTGATCGTCAACCAAATTCGCGGTGCCTTCAAGAGTTGCGCTGTCAAGGCACCCGGCTTCGGCGACCGCCGGAAAGCGATATTGCAGGACATCGCGATCCTGACCGGCGGCCAGGTGATTTCCGAGGAACTGGGCCTCAAGCTCGAGCATGTGACTGTCGAGCAGCTCGGACGCGCCAAGCGGGTGGTCGTCGACAAAGACAGCACCACGATCATCGGCGGCGGCGGCGACCGGAAACAGATCGACGGCCGTGTCGAGCAGATTCGGCGCGAAATCGAGAAGACCACCAGCGACTATGACCGCGAGAAGCTGCAAGAGCGGCTGGCTAAACTTGCGGGAGGTGTGGCCGTGATTCGCGTGGGCGCGCCCTCCGAGGCCGAGATGAAGACGAAGAAGGAAGCGCTTGACGATGCGATCAGCGCGACCAAGGCGGCCGTGGCCGAGGGGATCGTTCCGGGCGGCGGCTTGGCATTGTTACGCTGCTTTGATGCGGTCGCACAGGAAGAGGCAAAGTGCGAAGGCGACGAGCGGACCGGCGTACAAATCCTCAAGCGCGCCCTGGATGCGCCGACGCGCCAGATCGCCGAAAACTCCGCGACGGATGGCGGGGTCGTGGTCGCGCGCATGCTCGAAGGCAAAGGCAATTTTGGTTTTGACGCGGGACGCAAGGAATATGTCGACCTGGTCGCGGCCGGCATCATCGACCCGACGAAAGTTGTCCGGATCGCGCTCGAAAACGCGGTATCGATCGCCAGCGTCCTCCTCCTGACCGAGGCCACGATGACTGAAATTCCCGAGCCGAAGAAGGAGCAAGCGGCCGAACCAGAATTAGCGATGTAGCCGGCAATGGATTCATATCCGTGCCCTGCGTCGGGCTGCTAGACCAGCATGACGTCAAGCGCGCTGCTCACCGACCTTTATCAGCTCAACATGATGCAGGCTTACCTGGATCATGACGAGACCAAGCCGGCGGTTTTCGAATTCTTCTTTCGCACGCTGCCGCCGCGCCGCGGCTTCTTGATGGCTGCGGGGCTGGAGCAGGCGCTTGATTTTCTCGAAGATTTGCGGTTCTCCGCGGACGACATCGACTGGTTAGCGCGCAGCGGTCGGTTCTCGAAGACGCTGCTCGATTATCTCGCTTCCTTCCGATTCACCGGCGACGTCGATGCGATGCCCGAGGGAACGGTGTTTTTTGCCGACGAACCGATACTGCGCGTGATTGCGCCCTTGCCCAAGGCGCAATATTTCGAAACCCGTCTCATCAATATACTGCATTTCCAGTCGCTGATCGCGTCCAAGGCCGCCCGTGTCGCGCTCGCGGCGCCGGACAAATTGCTGGTCGATTTCGGCCTGCGCCGCGCGCACGGCGCCGAAGCCGGGCTGTGGGCCGCGCGCGCAAGCTATATCGCGGGGTTCGCCGGCAGCGCCACGGTCCTCGCGGAGCGCCTCTATGGAATTCCTGCTTTTGGGACGATGGCGCATTCCTTCATCCAGGCGCATGACGACGAGGCCGCCGCCTTCGAGAATTTTGCCCGTTCGCGGCCGAAAAACCTCACCCTGCTTGTCGACACTTACGATACCGATGCCGCAACCCGGAAGGTCGTGGCGCTGGCGCCGCGTCTCAGGCAGCTCGGGATCAAGATCAATAGCGTCCGGATCGACAGCGGGGACATGACGGCATTGGCGAAACGCGTGCGTCATATCCTCGATGAGGGCGGCCTGACCGACACGACGATCTTCGCCAGCGGCGGCCTCGATGAGGATCAAATCCGGTCGATGCTGGCGGCCGGGGCGCCCATCAACGGTTTCGGCGTCGGCACCAGCCTGACAACCTCATCCGACGTCCCGGCGCTCGATTGCGCCTATAAGCTCCAGGAATATGCCGGATTGGCGCGGCGCAAGAGGTCGGCCGGCAAGGCCACTTGGCCCGGCCACAAGCAGGTCTGGCGGCGATTCGGGCCGGACGGTAAGATGCAGCACGATCTATTGTCGATCGAGGGCGCCTGGGTTTCCGACGAGCCATTGCTCGTACCCGTTATGCGCGCGGGGCGGCGGCTGACGCGCCCGAGTCTCGATGAGATCCGCGCCAACGCCGCGCGCAACCTGGCGGCCTTGCCCGAACCGTTGCGTAGGCTCGAAGCTGGCGCTTTCTATCCCGTCCAGATTGCCGACGCGTTGGTCCGCCTCGCCGCAGAAGTAGACCGGCGCACGGCAGGGGAAGGCATGCACGAATGAATGGACGCATGACCATCGGCCCACGGGATTTGCTCCTGGTCGTCGATATTCAAAATGATTTCTGTCCCGGCGGCGCACTTTCTGTCCCGCGCGGCGACGAGATCGTGCCGGTGATCAACCGTCTCGCCCGGCAATTTGACCATGTCATTTTGACGCAAGACTGGCATCCCAAGGGACATTTGTCTTTCGCTTCGAGCCATCCCGGGAAAAAGCCATACGACGTCATCACGGTCGCCTACGGAAAGCAGGAATTGTGGCCGGATCATTGTGTGCAAGGCAGTTATGGCGCTGAATTCCGCGCCGATCTCTCGGTTCCACGCGCAGAATTGATCCTGCGCAAGGGCTTTCACGCCGCAATTGATTCCTACTCGGCTTTCCAGGAGAACGACCGGAGCACTCAGACCGGGCTCGGCGGTTATCTGCGCGAACGCGGCTTCGAACGCATTTTCATCGCAGGCCTGGCCTTTGATTTTTGCGTGCGCTATTCCGCCGAAGATGCATACCGCGAAGGCTTTTCCGTTCTGGTGATCGAGGACGCGTGCCGAGCCATCGATGTGGGTGGATCGCTTGCCGCCGCGCGGAAAAGCCTGAACGAGCGCGGCATTTCCTATATCGCCGCCGGCGCGATCGGCTCGTGAGCACTGAGCCGCAAGATGCGGAGCGAGCGCGTCAAACGATCGACTCCTGATCGCGCTTAATCCGCGAGCGCCGCGACGGCCGCTTGCACCATGGCGGCGATTTTCTCCTCACGACGGCGCCCGGGGGGCTCGGCGGCGGCCAAATCAGGAAGCATCGGCTTGCCGAAGCGGACGGTGATCGGGTGACGCCGCGGGAAACGCCGCCCGGCCGGCCAGGCCGCGTAGCTGCCGCTGATATAGACCGGGACGATCGGCACGGCACGGCCTTCAACGAGCGCGCCGATGCCCGGAAGAAAGCGTTGCAGCTTGCCATCAGGGCTTCTCGTGCCCTCGGGAAACCAAACGAGATTCGAGCCGCGTTGCAGCGCAAGCCGGCCGGCGGCGAGGCCCGAAATGGCGGCCCGATCGGGATCGATCGGAATAATGCGGGCAAGCCGGCTGAACAATCGGCGCAGGCGCGAATTGAAGGCGATGCCGGTCCAGCCGCCCCAAAAGGTCCGGCGCAAACGAGCGCGCGGCAGCACGCTGCCCAGCACGAACGGGTCGAGATAGCTCGCATGGTTGGGGCAGATGAGGATAGGATCGTCCGGCGGCAATAGATCGAGGCTTTCGACGCGCAGCCGGAACGCCCGGCGCATGACCAGAATGATCAAGGGTTCGCCGATGGCGCGTAATGCGCCAAGCCATGGGCCAAGTGGCTCCAACCATTGCGTTTCCGCGGCCGAAGGGATGGCGGATTCCCCCTGCGGGCCGGCGGCAGTCGCTTCGCGCAGCAGATCGCGCACGGTTACGATGCGGGCGATCTCCCGCTCGTGCAGCACGATGCCGAGATCGCGTTCCAGCGCCAATGTCAGCTCGACCCAACCGAGCAAATCGACGGCCAGGTCGAGTTGCAGGATCGTATCGAGACGCAAGCTCTGGTCCGGAAATCTCTGCGCCAGCCAACGCCAGAGTGCGGCCGCGGCCGGCATTTCAAGCAATGCGCGATCTTCGGTGGATGGCTCGGTCGGGCTCGGTCTCGCTTCGTGCCGCCGCGCCGCTTCGTAAAGCGCTGGCAGCAAATGCCGGCGGATTTTGCCGAGCTGTGTGCGCGGCAAGGCTTCGTGCGCAATCGCAAATCCCGAAAGCCTGGCATAGCTCGGCAAGGCGCCGGCCTTCGCCATCAGGCCTTGGCGCAAGGCGTCGCCCAGCCGAAGGGCGCCGGCTTCGCGCGCGGCGGCGAGATCGGGCACGACCAAGGCGGTCAGGGAGCCGTTTACGCCCAGTAGCGCGACTTCTCGAACCAACGGCGCCGTGCCATAGATTTTCTCGAATTCCTCGGGAAAAAGCTTCTTGCCATCGGCGAGCACGATGGTTTCGGTTTTGCGCGCGGCGATGTGGACATAGCCCATGCGGTCGATCGACCCGAGATCGCCGGTGCGAAACCAGCCATCGGGCGTAAATGCTTCCCGAGTCTGCACCGGATCCTGAAGATACCCCGCGAACAGCGATGGGCCACGCGCTTCGATCTCGCCAACGCCCTCGGCGCCGGGATTGGCGATCCTCACCTCCATGCCGGGCGCCGGGCGGCCTGCGGATCCGGGAAGCGAAGCGCCCGGCGGATTGAAGGTCAGCAACGACGACGTTTCGACCAGGCCGTAGCCGGTGAGCATCTGCCATCCCATGGCGTCCAGTGTTTCCTCGGCCTCGGCGCCGATCGCGGCGCCGCCACTGACGAGAAGGCGCAGTTGGGGCGCGATTTGCTTGCGAATGGGCCGCAACAAAATCCGGCCGGGCCACCTCATGCCATGGCGCCAAGCCCAGCGCGAAAGTGTAAAGGTCATCCGTAACAAGGCGGCAACGGGTCGAGGCTGCATCGCGATGCCGCGATGTATGTGATCGAGCAAGGCGGTATAGAGCCGCGGCACGCCCACCAGTGCCGTGACCCGGCCATGCCGCATCGCGGCGATAAGCTCGGGACCGCTCACCCCCGCCGGCAACACGATGCCGCAGCCGAGCGCGAACGGCGTGAGCATGCCGATCGTCAAGGGATAGGCGTGATAAAGCGGCAGAGGCAGCAGCGCTCGGTCGCCCGGACCGACGATCTCGAGCGCACACAGCGCGCGCACATTGGTCAATAAATTGTCGTGGGTGAGCGGAACCGCCTTGGGCGTGCCCGTCGTTCCCGAGGTAAAGACGATGACCGCCGCGTCGGTCGCCGCCACCGCCGGAATCGGCCCGGGCGCCGCCGCAAGAAGGCTTTGCCACGCCGGGCCGGCGGGGGAGTCGGTTTCACGATCGAGAATGACCGTCCGGCATGATGGCGCAATGGACCTTACGCGTTCGGCCACCGCCGCCGTGGTGAATGCCAGGCGGCAGCCGGCAATTCCCATCATACGCGCCAGTTCGCGGTCGTCGTTCTGCGCATCGAGCGGCACGGCGATAACGCCGGCGGCGATGACCCCCCAGAATGCCGCGATCCAGGACGCACTATTGGGCGCGATGAGCGCGACGCTGTCGCCCGGCGCGATACCGTGCAGCGCCAAGCCGGCACCGAGGCGCCCGGAAATCTCAACCAGCTTGGCAAAAGACAAAATTTCCGGTTTTTCGCCGGTAAAAGCGATTACGGCGGCGATCTCGCCGTGCCCGGCAAGATCACGGCGCAGTCCCTCAAGGGTATCAGGCTCCCGCATCGGCATCCCACACGATCCGCGCACCGCGTCTGCCGGGCGCCGCCCAGAACACCCACTCGATCGACGAGCCTAAGTCGCCCGCCTCAGACCGTATGAATCGCGGCGCGCACCTTCCGCGCCATGACGGCGGTCATCTTCTCGAGGCCATGCGCCGACTTGGCATGTTTCGCGACCTTGGTCATGACCGATCGGCCCGTCCGGCCGCGGGTTACGAACCTGCAGCTCTTCTTCAGATCCTTGCAGCGAAATTCTTTCATCGTGTCCTCCTGGTTCGCGCAGTCACGGCTTACATCGTTATTATACGGCCCGGCTTCCCGTTCCGTTCAATCAGGATCGGTCAACACCGGAAGCCTGCATTGATTTGTATCAATGTCTCCAATTGGCTTCTCTGTCATTCTAAATACATGCCACGATGCGGAGAGGACGGGAGAGGACGGGTGAGGCCGGTGGATGAAACGTCCCAACTGGGGCGCGGCTCATCTGGCGATCACCCCGCTCTCGTCGATGCATCGTGACGGGCTCGCAAGCGGCCTGCTTCAAGCGCCCCGGCGATAGCTTAAGGGTGGAGAAGCGGGTCGCTGCAAGTCACTATTGTCAAAGACGGCTGGAAGCGGCTCGGCCGGCCTGCAATTATCGCGCTAGGGAACCGTAGCCTGATCCGGCTCCGAAACCGGCTTGGTCGCGACGACCGGAATCCCGCTGCGCTCAAGATCCGCCGCCGCCACCGCATGCCAATCGACCCGCTCGGCGCGGTCTCCGGCCACTTTCAATACCAGGTTCTCAAGATCCGGCGTGGTTTCGGGCTTCATCGGCGTGCCGACGTCGAGTTCTTCGATCTGCCGCTTGTCGGGAAAGATGGCGAGATAGAGATCGTTTCCAATCCAGGCCGCGGTTGCTCCTTCATCGATCACGCGAACCGGCGTGCCGACCTCCACTTCGCTAAAGAGCTTTTCGATATCCTCGGGATAAAGGCGAATGCAGCCATGACTCACATTGCGGCCGACGCCATAAGGCTTGTCGGTGCCATGGAGCAAGTAGGAGGGCCATCCGAGCAACAAAGCGTAGTCGCCAAGCGGATTATCGGGCCCGGGTGGCACGATTTTGGGCAGACCGGGTTCCTCCGCCAGGATCGAAGGCGGCGGAATCCAGGGCGGATGGATCTGCTTTTCCGTGACGCGCGTTTCGCCGAGCGGCGTTACCCAGCCTTGAACGCCGACGCCGATGGGAAAGGTTTCGACGACATGGCCGCTTGGCGGGAAATAGAACAGGCGCTGTTGCGCCAAGTTGATGACAATCCCCTCATGCGGAACATCGGGCAGTAAATAAAAGCTCGGTATGACCACCTTCTGGCCTTCGCCGGGAAGCCAGGGATCGATGCCTCGATTGGCGGCGATTAGCTGCGTATAGCCAAGATCATAACGCCGCGCGACATCGAGCAGCGTGTCGTCTTCGTGTGTCACATACGAATTGATTGCGCCAAATGCCGTTTGGTCGAGCGCAAGCGCAAAAGACGCGGCAAATCCCGGCATCGGCAAGAATACAACGAGCGCCGCCGAAAGCAGCGCGCCCAGAGATGAACAAACATTCCGCCAGCCGCCGATCCGCAGCCCTTTGCCAATCGCGAGAACCGTCATGGCCTGATCAGACCATCCGCCGCCCTGCAATCATGGGCCAGGCGGATTTTGGTTCGATCGGACCTTATTTCTGGAGTCCCTTCTGGAACATCCGGTTGGCCTTCTCGTTCGCCGCCTTCGCGTCGGCCTCGGCCTGCTGAGCGGCCGAGAGCGCCTGTTGCGCGGTCGCCATTGCCTGATCGGCCTCGGCTTTTGCCGCGTTCGCCGTATCCTGTGCCTGCTTGACCGATTCCGGCGTCGCGCAGGCGCCGAGGAACAAGGGCGCCGCCAGCATGAGAACCAGTGCGCTCTTGCCGATGCATATCTTCGCCATCGCGAAACTCCTCTCAAAATATTTTCTCTCGAGAGGACAATGGCCCCCGCGAACGGGCTTTCCTTGATCCATGTCAATGCGCCGATGGGCGCGTTGTGGCTGTTGTCGTCGGAAATCAGGGCAGGACTTTACGAGCATGGACTCACTTGCTCTCTTCGCCCTTGCCGGTTCGACCGATTACGCGAAGCGCCTGGCGGCGCAACTCGAGGTGCCCCTGGCGCCGATCGAGGAGAGGAATTTCGAGGACGGCGAGCACAAGATCCGTCCCCTCGTGCCGGTCGAGGGAGCCGATGCTTTTGTTGTCCACGCGTTGCACGGCGACGAGACGCAGACTGTCAACGACAAACTGTGCCGCCTTCTTTTCCTCATTGGCACATTGAAGGACCATGGGGCCGCGCGGGTTACGGCCGTGCTGCCCTACCTCTGTTATGCGCGCAAGGACCGCCGGACCCAGCCCTACGACCCGGTAACGCAGCGTTATGTGGCGGCCTTGTTCGAAGCGGTCGGCACGGATCGGGTCATGGTCATCGAAGTGCATAACGTCGCCGCTTTCGAGAACGCCTTCCACTGTCCAACGCTGCACATCGATACAGCCGGGCTTTTCGCCGGGCATTTCGCGTCTCTGGCCAGAAAGGAAAAAATCGTCGCCGTCTCGCCCGACGCCGGCGGCGTCAAGCGCGTCGAGATGTTCCGCCGCGCTCTCGAAAGCAAATCGGGACAGCCGGTCGACAATGCCTTCGTCGAAAAGTACCGCGCCGGCGGCGTCGTTACCGGCGGGGCGCTGGTCGGCGGCGTCGAAGGCAGTACCGCCATCATCCTCGACGATCTGATCAGCACGGGAAACACGCTGCTGCGCGCCGCCAAAGCGTGCCGGGCGGCGGGGGCGCGCCAGGTCTTCGCGGCTGCGACGCATGGACTTTTCACCGGCGGAGCGTCCGAGCTGTTCACGAGCAGCGATTTGAACGGTCTTATCATCACCGATTCGGTTCCATTGCCGAAAACGATTCCGCCAAGGGCCAGGGAGCGGCTCGTCATCCTGGACACGACCGGCCTCGTCGCCTCCGCCATCGCCGGAGCGCACGGGAACGAATGATCCGCGGCTGGGGAGACAACGAACATGGACGGCAAACATGGCAGCGAACGGACGGAGACGGTCCAAATACCGCCATTCCACCTGGAAGGTAACCTTGGCCTTCCGGCGTTGCGGGCTGCCGGGCTGGTCCTGTTCGCGCATGGCAGCGGCAGCAGCCGCCACAGCCCCAGAAATAATTTCGTGGCCGCCGCGCTCCGGCAGGCGGGCCTCGCCACCCTGCTCTTCGATTTGCTCAGCGAGGCCGAGGCGGAGAATCGCGCCAATGTGTTCGATATCGGCCTACTCGCCGACCGGCTCGTGGCCACCACTTCCTGGGCCCGCGGTTTTGCGAAGACCCGTTCGCTTCCGATTGGATATTTCGGAGCGAGCACCGGCGCGGCGGCTGCTTTGGTAGCGGCTGCCCGGCTCGGCGACGGCATCGGCGCCGTGGTTTCCCGCGGCGGCCGGCCCGATCTCGCGGGCGACGCGCTGCCCCGCGTCAAGGCGCCCACCCTCTTGATCGTCGGCGGCCGCGATCTTGAAGTCCTCGCGCTCAACCGGGAAGCCCTTCGAGAACTGCGTTGCGAGAAAAAAATTGAAATCGTGCCGAATGCAACTCATCTCTTCGAGGAGCCGGGCACGCTCCAAGCGGTCGTCGATCTCGCGCGCGATTGGTTCATCGCTCGCCTGGCCGTTCATGCGCGGAGGTGAATAAATGTCGTTCCGGGATCGCCGCGAAGCCGGCCAGCGCCTTGCAACCGAACTTTTGCGTTTCAAGAACCAGCATCCTGTCGTTCTGGCGTTGCCGCGCGGCGGCGTCCCGGTCGGTTTCGAGATTGCAGAAAGGCTCGAAGCCCCGCTCGACGTCGTGCTTGTGCGCAAGATCGGCCATCCGATGTCGCCCGAGCTTGCCATCGGCGCCATCGCCGAAGGCGAGAAGCTGGAGCGGTTCATCGATGAACAAAGCGTTGCCGAATTTGGTGTTCCGCAGGCTTACATCAAGGAAGAGATCGGCCGGCAGAAACGCGAAATCGAGAAACGCCGGCAGCTCTATTTCAAGGACCGGCCGCCGATCGATATCCGGCACCATTCGGCGATCGTGGTCGACGACGGCATTGCCACCGGCGCCACCATGCGCGCCGCGCTCCGCGCGGTACGAAGTCGGGGGCCCGAGAAACTGATCCTGGCTGTTCCGGTCGCGCCCCCATCGACGCTCGAATCCTTGCGTCCCGAAGTGGACGAGATCGTGTGCCTTGAAACGCCGGAGGATCTAGGCGCCGTCGGCCTCTTCTATGCGGATTTCCGGCCGGTCGAAGACGCCGTGGTCATCGATCTGCTGCGCCGGGCGGCGGAAGCAAGAGCGCGCGCGCCGCATCCGCCGCCGCCTTCGGCCAACTCGGCAGAAACCCAAGCGGATCATGGGCCGCGGCATCCCGTTACGCGCTCTTGATCTACATCAAGGCTTGTCCGGAACGACAATGCCTAATGTTTGCGGCGTTCTTCATTTTCCATTCGGAACGGTACAAATGAGCAAGGTTGGCGTGCTGGACACCACAGTTCAGAAAACCCACGAATGGCTGCGGGACGTCAAGGAAGGACTTGGGCTCGACGACGAACACGCCGCTTACGCCGCGCTCCGCGCCACATTGCACGCGTTGCGCGATCAGTTGCAGACCGATCACGTGGCGCAGTTCGGCGCTCAGCTCCCGATCCTGATCCGCGGCATCTATTACGAAGGGTGGAATCCCGCCTCGGCCTTGGCCGGCGGTTTGCGCAGACACGACTTTCTGGATTCCATCCGGCGGGAGTTGCGCGAGCATCTCGAATTGCACGATGCCGAACGTGTGGCTCGCATCGTTCTTGATGTCATGACCATGCATGTGACGCCTGAGGAAATCGATAAGATCGTGAAGTCCCTGCCGCGCGAGGTGCGCGTGCTGTGGCCTAAACCCTCGTTGCAAAATGCCCCATAAAAGATCAGCCACCAATCGCGTCGCCGCCGGCCGCGCCAAACATCGTCCGCGGTCAAGAGCCATCGAGCTGACGCTCACCCAATCCGATCTGGACGCCATGCCCGCGGAGCTGCGCCATCCGTTGCTGTACTATTATGAAACCAGATTGCGGTCGCGTCGCCGACGGTTGGAAAGATCGCGGGAGTTCAGGAGCAAAGTCACGGCGTCGCCATTTGATCGGCAGCAGGTGGCGGCGCTGCTGCGCAACATCAGCTTCCACCGGCTTGGAAGATCCTTGCGGAGACTTCTCGATCGGTTTTCCGAAGCCGACAACGGCACTCCGCTCACTCGACCCAGGCTCGCCGCGGCGCTTCCGGTACCCGAACGGAAACAAGTCGGCCGGTACATGGCCGTTCTCAACCGCCTTGCCACAAAGGCGGCCAAGAAACCCGGCATTCATTTTTGCCGCTTTATCCCAAGCAAAGGCGTCTACAGCATCCACCCCACGACGCGCCAATGGTTGCGCGACGTCCTGCCCGGGATCGAGCGCGCCGGCGCCAATGAAGAGCCTTTGTGGGAATAAACTATTCCTAAGCCATGGAATCGGCATGCGCGAGCCCACGCGCCGCCGCGAGCATGGTTGAGGGTCTTGGACCAGGCTGGATGGCGTGCCATTCACCGGCGCCTGTTTCGACATCGCCCTCAATCTCCCGGGACGACCCCAGCCAAAGTCCGATAAACGGAACCGAGGCGGTGGACGCCACGGTGGAAATCGCTCGGCGATGGGCGCGTTGCGCGAAGCTCGCATCGACGATTGCCGTAAATCCCGCGCGCAAGACCTGCTCCGTCTCTGCGGCCAAGCGCTCGTAGACGCGGTCGGTCAGCGTATCGTCGGCGGCCGGCAATCGCGCGTTTGCCGGAAGGCGCGGAAGCTCTTTGCGAGCGATATTGTCGCGCAAAACCCGGGCGCCTGGCACCGGCTGAAACGTCGCCGCGAGTTCATGGGCCATGGATGCCTTGGTGCTGCCGCACACGCCGCCGATCGCGATCAGGCGCGGAGACACCGGCGTGAGCAGCGACGAGGCCAGGGCCAGATGAGACCGCGCGGCGGCCGTATAAGACCGGGCTTCGTCTTCGCGGGGATGCCGCTGCACCGCGCCGGCGAGCGTATAGGCGCGGGTCGCAGCGCGAATCGAAAGCATCAGCGGCAAGACAGCCAAGCCTTGGAAGTCGCCTGTCCTGTCGGCGTAACGATTGAAGAGGATATTGGCCAACACGCCCTGGCCGCGATGATGGAGGTCCATCAGCAGAAAGGCGAGATCTAACAGAACGTCGATGCAAGAGAGCTGATCGGAGAACTCGATCGCGTCAAACAGCGTCGGCCGATCGTCAAACAGGCAGATATTGGCGAGCCGCAGATCGCCATGGCAGCGGCGGACCTTGCCCTCGCCGCGCCGGAGATCGAGAAGGCGGGTGGTGCGCTTGAGGGCGGCGAGCGAGGCTTCGTGCAACGCCTCGACGCCGGCGCGGCCAAGAACGGATTCGAAAGTCATCTGGTCGCGGTGGTTGCGCTCGATGGCGGCGCGAATTCCGTCGGCGCCGCCGAAACCGGGGGTGTGTTCCGCCGCTTCGTGAAAACGGGCGATCTCGTCGGCAAGGACGCGGATCATTTCCGGCGTCAAGCGTCCTGCATCGGCGAGATGGTCGAACAAATCGTCCTGGTCGATGCGCCGCATGACGACGACCCAGTCGACGGCCGGCCCCTCGCCGTCGAAGGCAAGCGCTCCTGTCCGTGACCGGCGAATCGCCTGGATGCCGAGATAAAGCTCGGGTGCGGTGCGGCGATTGAGTTCGAGCTCGGCGCGGCACGCCGCCTCGCGGCGCTCGACCGTGCTGTAATCGAGAGCGGAAAACGCGACGGAACGTTTCAACTTGTAAGCGCGATCGCCGGCGAGGAAAACGATCGAACAATGCGTTTCGATGCGCTCGATCGATGCCCCCGGGACTCCGTAATGGGATGCATTAGACAAAAAGGCGATGGTCTCGTCCTGTTGACCCATAGCCATCCGAAAGCCCTGGAGTTCCGCCGCTTTGATCGGGTTGCGCAAGGAGACCATGCCGCCGCCGGCGGAGCCTTGAGATGGATCAAGGACAGCTTACGGGCGGCGGAATAGCCTGGTTTACGTCTTGGGACGGAGGGTATCGACGCCGATGACCATGCGATTGAGCAGCCCTGCTTTCGAGAACGGCGGCAAGATTCCCGGCCGCTTTACCTGCGACGGCGACGATATTTCGCCGGCTTTGGCGTGGTCGGGAGCACCCGCGGCGGCGCGCAGTTTCGTCATAATCTGCCGCGACCCCGACGCGCCAGCGGGCACGTGGTACCACTGGGCGGCCTTCAACATCCCGCGCAATGCCAATAGCCTCGCGGAACACTGCTTGCCGGGCAGTACGGCCTTGCGCCAGGCCATCAACGATTTCGGAAAAAAGGGATATGGCGGCCCTTGTCCGCCGCATGGTCACGGCCGCCATCATTACCATTTCGTGCTTTACGCGCTCAATGCGGATCGCATCGACGCGCCGGGCGGCGCGCATTGCCGCGACATCGAGACTGCGGCCAAGGCTCACGCGATCGAAACTGCCGAATTGATGGGGATTTATGAACGGTAGAAGTCAACCGGGAGGCGCCATTGGAAAACGCCGAGCAAATTCTCGATAAAGTCCGCCAGGCGCTGCACAGCGAACCGAAAATAGACCTCGCCCACCATCCTCTGCGCTTGAACTGGGCCGCGGGCGATCTCACGATCGAAGGCGAGGTTGCCAACATCGCCGCCAAAAAGCTCGCCCTTGAGCGCGCCGCCGCCGTCGCAGGCGTGCTGGGGATTGTCGACCGGCTGCGCGTCACGCCCGCCGAGCCGATGGGCGACGATCAGATCCGGACCCTCGTTTGCGATGCCCTGCAAGCCGACACGGCTTTCGCCGCCTGCGCAATTTCCGCCTGGGACAAGGGCAAACTCGACGTCGTTCAAGCACCGGAGCCGTCGGCAGGAACGATCACGGTGGCTGTGAACGACTGCGTCGTCACGCTCGATGGCGACGTGCCGGGCCTTGGCCTCAAGCGGCTCGCCGGCGTGCTCGCTTGGTGGGTGCCCGGAAGCCGCGACGTGATCAACGGTCTTGGGGTGACTCCGCCGGAAAACGATAACGATGAGGAAATCACCGATGCGGTCCGCATCGCGCTCGAAAAGGATCCGTTCGTCAACGCCGATCAAGTCCGCGTCTCGACGCACAACGCGATCGTCACGCTGGACGGCCTCGTTCCCAAGGACTCCGAACGGGACATGGCCGAGTTCGATGCCTGGTACGTGTTCGGCGTCGACAAAATCGTCAATCGTATCAAAGTCCGCCCCTGAGGCCTGCGCCGCGCGGGTAGCGTCGGGAAACCGCTTTCGACCCGTCACCCCTTGACGCAGATGACCGGCTCGAGCCTGGCGACCTTCCGGGCCAGTCCCGCGACATGCGCCGCCTCGACGACGGCGTCGATATCCTTGTAGGCGCCCGGAGCCTCTTCCGCCACGCCACGGGCGGATGGGCTTTTGATCACGATGCCGCGCTTGGCAAGGTCGTCGATCACTTGCCGCCCATGCCATTGTCTAAGCGCCTGGTGCCGGCTCATCGCACGTCCCGCCCCATGGCAGGCCGAGGCGAAGGCGCGCTCGGGGCGTGCCGGCGCACCGGCCATAATCGCCGAAGCGGTGCCCATGCTACCTCCGATGAAGACCGGCTGCCCGACCTCCGCATAAACCGCGGGGAGATCCGGATGCCGCGCGCCGAAGGCGCGGGTCGCGCCCTTGCGATGGACGAAGAGCCGCCGGCGCTGGCCGGAAACGTCGTGCTGTTCCTCCTTGCAGGTGTTGTGCGAAACGTCAAACAGCAGGTCGATGCTGATGCCGGGGAAGAAGTGCCCGAATACGCGGCGCGTCAGATGCGTAAGAATCTGACGATTGGCGAACGCGCAATTGATGCCCGCCCGCATGGCGCCGAGATAGCGCTGTCCCAATTCGGACCGGATCGGAGCGCAGGCGAGTTCGAGATCGGGCAGCACGATGTTGTGGCTCGGCGCCGCGATCGCCATTTCACGCAGGAACTCCGTGCCGATTTGATGGCCCAGCCCGCGCGAACCGCAATGGATGCCGACGACGATTTCGCCCAGCCTCAATCCGAATGCGCGGCCGGCGGCTTCATCATGGATTGCCGTCACCTCTTGCACCTCGAGGTAATGATTGCCCGAGCCGAGAGTCCCCATTTCGTCGCGCTGACGCTTCTTGGCGCGCGCCGATACCGCATCGGGGAGCGCGCCCGCCATGTGTCCGCTTTCCTCGATCCGTTCAAGATCGGCAGGCGTACCGTATCCTTGCGCGATCGCCCACCCGGCGCCGTTCTCAAGCATCCTGTCCATCTCATGCGCGTCGAGCGCGATCTTGCCGGTGCTGCCGACCCCGGCGGGAATATTGCGGAACAGGCTGTCGGCGAGATCGTTCTTCAATTTTTCGATATCGGCGCGCCGCAATCTGGTGAGCAGCACGCGCACGCCGCAGGAGATATCGAAACCGACTCCTCCGGCCGAAATGACGCCGCCCTCATCCGGATCGAAAGCCGCGACGCCGCCGATCGGAAAGCCGTAGCCCCAATGGGCATCCGGCATGGCGTAAGCCGCATCGACAATGCCGGGAAGGCAAGCGACGTTGCGGATCTGCTCGAGCACTTTGTCGTCCATGTCGCCGAGCAGCGCCGCGCTGCCGAAGATCACCGCCGGCACGCGCATCGCGTCGCTTGCCGGCAGACGCCACTCGGTTTCGGAGATGCGGGATAGGCGGCTGATATCCATGCGGCTTCGCTCGCTTAGACGTCGATGACGCACTGGGCGATCCAGGCGCCGTCGGGCCGGCGCTCGGCCTTGAGCGCGGTGTACGTGGCGCCCTTGGGTTCCACGGCCGGTTCGTGCCGCGCCCGGTTCACTTTCTCGCCCCAGGCTTGGCCACGCAGACGCCCGTTCTCGATGGTCACCGCAAACCGCCCGAACACCATGTGTCGCACGGACATTTCGTAGATCAGTCGGTTGAGCCAATCCACGAGCAGCAATCCGTCCGTCGGCGCAGAACATTCGATCTCGACCGCTTCCTCGGGAACAACGCCCGCCACATCGGTGACGATCCCCGTCAAGGCCAGCGCCGCTTGCTCGAATGCCTCCTCCCGGGAGCGGCCGACCCCCCGAACGCCGATATCGGCATCATGCGGGAATTGCTCGGCGCTCGCTCGAATTGCCATGGGGTCGTCCGATCGCTGTCCTATGTAAAGTCAAGCGGCTGCCCGAGATGTTGATTCAGATCAATGCCGTCCAGGCTATTTTCGTTAATGATGATTTACATGTCGTGGGTCTCGGTATTTATCGGGATTCCACCCCGGCTTTTCTGCTAACGGGAATAAGCGCATGCAGCTCCCAGTCCAGATCACCTTCCGCAAGATGGCGCCTTCGCCGGCAGTCGAGGCTCATATTCGCGAGCGCGCGGCCGCCCTCGATCGCTTTTTCGGAAGGATCATGGCCTGCCGTGTCGTGGTGGAAGCGAGCACGCACCGCCAGCACAAGGGCAACCTCTATCATCTGCGCATCGATCTGACCGTTCCGGGGCAAGAGATCGTCGTCAAGCGCGATCCGCCCGAACACCATGCGCATGAGGATATTCTGGTCGCTGTCCGCGATGCCTTCGATGCGGCGCGCCGGCAGCTCGAGGATCATGCCCGCGCCGTGCGCGGCGACTCCAAGTCCCATGAGACGCCGAACCACGGGCGGATAGAGCGGCTGCTCAAGGAGGAAGGCTACGGCTTTATCCGGTCGAGCGACGGCGACGAGATTTACATGCACCGGAATGCCGTCGTCGGCGCGGGTTTCGACGCCTTGTCGGAAGGCGACGAAGTCCGATTTGTCGTTCACGAGGGTGAAGGAGAAAAGGGTCCTCAAGCGAGCACCGTCGTGCCGATCGGGAAACATCATCTCGCGCCGTGACCGATGCTGGCGGCGTCATAGGACGCGTCACCGATTGAAGGGCTCCCGATGCCAATCTCGGAAAGAGGCGGAAATGCAGGAGATGGATTGTCGCGCCGCTCGTTTCTTCGCGGTTCCGCGATTACCACGGCGGGGGCGACCATGATCGATGCCACCTCGGCGCTCATGGGACAGGCGGAAGCGGCGGAAAGCGGCGGCCCGCCGGTTGCCGGACCGGCGCCGGTTCCGATCACTCTGAAGATCAACGGCGTTACCCGGACGCTTCAAGTTGAGCCGCGGACGACGCTGGCCGAGGTCTTGCGCGGCCTTCTTGGCCTGACGGGCACTAAGATCGCCTGCAATCGCGGCGCCTGTTCGGCCTGCACGGTCTGGCTCGACGGCGTGGCCGTCTGCTCCTGCATGATGTTGGCCATCGAGGTGGGCGCGCGCAACGTGACGACCATCGAGGGTCTGGCGAGCGGCAGCCAGCTTCACCCGGTGCAAGCCGCCTTCATCGAGCACGATGCTCTGCAATGCGGCTTCTGCACGCCCGGGTTGGTGATGAGTTGCGCGGCGCTCCTGGAGCACACGCCCGATCCAACACCCGGGGATATCCAGGCGGCGATCAGCGGCCACTTCTGCCGCTGCGGCACCTACCCTCATGTCGTCTCCGCGACACTGGCGGCGGCCAAAGCGCGAAAGGCCTGACCATGGCGGCTGACGGAACGACACGCACCGAGAAATTTCCATCCGGCATCTTGAGCGTCGGCCTTGGCGAGGTGGAGCGGCAGGTGCCGCTCGACGAGCCGCCGCCGCTGCCGCCCAATGCCGAACTCGCGGTGATCGGCAAGCCGGCGCCGAGGCAGGATGGCCGCGCCAAGGTTACCGGCGCAACCCGCTTCACCGTGGACACCAATCTCCCCGGCATGCTGCACGGCCGGATTCTCCGTTCACCCTGGCCCCATGCGGAAATCCGTTCCATCGACATCTCCGCGGCCGCGCGTCATCCCGGAATCCGCACCGTCCTGGTCCTCGCCCGTCCCGGGGATTCCGCGACCGCGGTGGTGCGCTATTTCGGCGCGCCAGTGGCTGGCGTCGCCGCCGTTTCCATGGCCGCCGCCGAAGAAGCGCTGCGCCTGATCCGCGTCGATTACAAATCGCTTCCCTTCGTGGTGGACATGGACAAGGCGCGCGAGCCGGGCGCGCCCCTGGTCCACGACGCCGCTTCGGCGCCCCTGGGCCATCCTTCGGGCTTTCCCGCGCCGCACGGTCTGCCGCTCAACGGCAACGTGCGCGGACCGGCAACCGACCGTCGCGGCGATGTGGCGCAAGGCTTTGCGCAAGCCGATACCGTCGTCGAGGGCGAGTATCGCACCCAGGTGCAGACCCATTGCTGCCTGGAGCCGCACGCGATCGTCGCCGATTGGCGGGCGGACGGGCTGACCGTCCATATGTCCACCCAGTTCACCGCCGGCGTGCGGCACGAGCTGGCGGAGACGTTCGGCCTGCCGCTCAACCGCGTGCGCGTGATCGTTGACGGCATGGGCGGCGGCTTCGGCTCCAAATCGACGCTCGGCGATTACGGCCGCATCGCGGTCGGCCTGTCGCGCCAGGCGCAAGCGCCGGTGCGCATCATTCTCGACCGGCAGGAAGAACAGATGACCGCGGGCAACCGTCCGGGAACCTGGCAGCGCTTGCGCATCGGCGCGCGGCGCGACGGATCGCTGACGGCGATCTCGCTTTTGAGCTACGGCACGGCCGGCGTCGCCCTCGGCGCCGGAGTCGGCTTTTTCGCCCAGGGACTCTACGACTGTCCCAATTTCGAATCCGCGCAGCATGACGTGTTCATCAATGCGGGACCGGGCTGCGCGATGCGCGCGCCGGGAAATACGCCGGGCGCCTGGGGGATGGAACAGGCGATCGACGAATTGGCCGAGCGGCTTGCCATCGACCCGCTCGCGCTGCGCGACCGGATCGACCCGAGCCCGGTGCGGCGCGAGGAACGTCGCATCGGCGCCGAACGGATCGGCTGGCAACGCCGGCACGCGCCCGGCGCTGATCCCGGACCGGTGAAACGCGGCATCGGCGTGGCGCAGTCGTACTGGATGGCCAATGTCCAGATCAATTCCTCCTGCGAGGTGCGCGTCTTGCGCGACGGCGCGGTGGAGGTGCTGTCGAGCGTCCAGGACATCGGCACCGGCACCGGCACGGTGATGGCCCAGGTCGTAGCCGAAACCCTCGGGCTCCGTTCCGAAGAGATCACCGTGCGCATCGGCGATACCGATTTTCCGGCGGGATCGCCTTCCTACGGCAGCCGGGCGACCGCCTCCATCACCCCGCCGGCCCGCACGGCCGCCTGGCGCGTCCTGCAATTGCTATTCCGCGAGGCGGCGCTCGCCCTGAACGCGGCTCCCGCGGACCTGATCGCGCGCGAAGGACGCATCCTGGTCCGCGACGAGCCGGCCCGTAGCATGAGCTTCGGCGAGGCGGCATCACGGCTGCGCACGGATCGCATCAGCGCCGTGGCCTCCCGTAGCGAGGATTACGGCGGCTATCTCCGGAGCATGGGGGATGCCGCCCTGGCGAAGCAGTATCTCGGCGGCGTCCAGTTTGCCCAAGTGGCGGTCGATACCGAAACCGGCATCGTACGGGTCGAGCGCGTGGTGGCGGTCCAGGATTGCGGCCGTCCGATCAATCCGCTGCAGACCGAGAGCCAGGTGCATGGCGGCGTGCTGATGGGACTGTCCTACGCCCTTTACGAAGACCGCATCCTCGATCAGCTCACCGGCCGCATGGTCAATCCGGACCTGGAGCAGTACAAGCTGGCCGGCCCGTGCGAGACGCCGGCGATCGACGTCGTGCTGCTGGAGAACTACCAGGGGAACAGCGCGACCGACGCCTATGGCATCGCCGAGCCCGCCAATATCGCCACCGCCGCGGCAATCGGCAACGCCGTCTACAACGCAATCGGCGTCCGGCTGCGTAATCTGCCCATGAATCCCGCGGCGATTCTCGCGGCGCTCGGCAAAATTCCTTCGCGGAGCTGATGGCCATGAACCGCTTTGCCTTGGTGGGCGCGAGAACGATCTCGGAGGCGGCGGCGGCGGCATCGACCACCGTCGCCAACGCCATGACGGCTTCCCCCGGTGCCATGGGCCGCAACGGGACATCGGTGGTGAAGGCCGGCGGCGTCGATCTTCTCGACTTGCTGAAGGAAAACCTGCTGGCGCCGGTAAAGGTGGTGAGCTTGAGGGAGGTTCCGGGGCTCGACGCCATTACCGAAGAAGAAGGCGGCGGCTTGCGCATCGGATCGATGGTTTCGCTGGCCGCCCTCGCCGATCATCCCGTCCTGCGGCAGCGTTATCCCGCCCTCGCCGGAGCGGTGCGCGGTTCGGCGAGCCCGCAGATCCGCAATGTCGCGACCCTGGGCGGCAACCTCTTGCAGCGGCCGCGCTGCTGGTATTTCCGCGCGGCCGAATATCACTGCTTGCGGAAAGGCGGCGGGCATTGTTTCGCGATTTTGGGAGAAAACCAGTATCACGCGATTTTCAATAATATGCCTTGTGCGATCGTCCATCCTTCCACGGCCGCAACCGCGCTGGTCGGGTTGGGCGCAGCACTCGAGATCGTGAACGCCGAAGGCGCCAAGCGCCAGGTTTTGCTCGAGGATTTCTTCATGCCGCCGGACCGGGACGTCCAGCGGGAGAACGATCTGAAGCCGCAAGAGATCCTGACGGCGATCCGTCTGCCGCCGCTGCCCGCGAGCACGCACATGGTCCATCTGAAGCAGGGCGAAAAGGACTCCTTCGACTGGCCGCTCGCCGACGTGTTTGTCTTGCTTGACCTGTCGCCGGATGGGAGCTGCAAACGCGCCGCGATCATCCTCGGCGCGGCGGCGCCCGTGCCCCACCGGGCAAAGACGGCCGAGGCCGTCCTTGCGGGCAGACGCATCGACAAAAACACGGCCCGGGAAGCGGCCCGTGCCGCCCTGGACGGCGCCACGCCTCTCGCCAAAAACGCCTACAAACTGCCGCTGTTCGAAACTCTTGTCCGGCGCGCAATTCTCGAGGCCGGGGCCCGCCGATGATTCACGGTCCGGCCATCATCAAGTCGATCCGCGGAGCAAAGGAGTGACGATGATGACGCGACGCCAAGCCAATGCCGGAATTCTCGCCAGCGCGGCTCTGGCCGCGGCTCCAGCCGTCGCGGTGGCGCAGGCGTTGAAGCCCCTCGATCTGCCGCCGCCGCGAAGCGAGGGCGGTCAGCCATTAACCGCGGCGCTCAAGCTGCGGCGTTCCACGCGCGAATATTCGGACCGGCCGCTTCCCACCCAGGTTCTGTCCGATCTGCTGTGGGCGGCCTTCGGGGTCAATCGTCCGAGCGGCGACCGGACCGCCCCCTATTGGCGCCATGTCATGGTGATGGACATATACGCCGCGATGGCCGGCGGCGTCTGGCTCTATGAACCGAAGACCCACACGCTCTTGCCTTACTTGAAGGATGATATCCGCGCGCAGACCGGGCTTCAGGACTTCGTCGGCACCGCGCCGCTCGACCTCGTCTATGTCGCACATGGCGAGCGCATGACGGACGTTTCGCCCGAGGATCGCCGTCTCTATGCCTCGGTCGACACCGGCTTCATCGGCCAGAACGTCTATTTGTTCTGTGCCTCGGAAGGACTCGCCACGGTCTTTCGGGCAGCGGTCGACTATCCGAAACTCGCCCGGATCTTGAAGCTCCCCGACCAGCAGTTCGTGACCTTCGCACAGACGGTGGGATATCCACGTGCATGAACCAGCAGCAAAACCGGACCACGCAATGGAATCGGTCAGGACGATATCCGGATGAACGCCATCAAATTCGGCTGTCTTACCGAACGGCATTTGATTCTGTTCGGCACCATCGTTCAGTGGTTTGCCCAGTATGAGCTGCTGATGCAGAAGATCATGGCCAAGGTAATCGGGTCGGATTCTGCCGCTGTCATCCTGTTGACCAGAAGCCTGACCTTCGGTGACAAGCGCGATGCTCTGCTCGACCTGCTCCGTCACCGGAGCATTCCCCTCGATCAATTCGATGCCGTCCATAATTACCTAATGGTTCCGCATACCCTGAGCAGGCTGCGCGACGATATCGAGCACTCGGCATGGATCGCCGGTCCGTCCCGGAACTCGATCCAGCCGGATTGGGTTCTGCGGCCCCCGCCGACAATCAAACCGATGCACAAGACAGCGGATACGCGGTCCGGGAATTTCATAGAGGATTATGCCGACAAGGTGGAATACACGCTGGATGACCTCGCCGAGGCGGTAGACACACTCGGCAAGAACTATGGGTTGTTTTCCGGCTACGCCCGCGAGTTTGGCCTGGTCGACTCTCTTTAAGGGCGCTTTGCCATATCCATCCCGAAACGGGAATTCGGCAGGGACGGTTTGAAATGCCGCGGCGACTTGCGGGCCGCAGAAACCGGCCGGGTTAGAGTAGATCGAGTGGCTGTGGACGCAGTATTAAGCGAACCAAGCTCTGACCCAAATTCCCTGTTAAACAGGGAATTAACAGGGAATTTTCCCGGTTTTGGGCCCTCTGGCGCTGAATTGGCATCCATAAACACCGATTTCATAAGCGTTTCAGGGCAAATTCCCTACTCAGATTAACAGGGGGATAAAACAACTCCGGAAACTCGCATAATTTTGACAACATCCCGCACCCCGTCCTCGCTTTTGGGCGAGTCGGGCGGTCTATTCTTTTGAGAAGGGTACGGCTGAGCCGGGCGCGGTTCCGATTTGGACTATAAAGTTGGGCGCGGTCGGGCTGTCAGCGGTGCTGGTGATAGCGGAGGAGTGTTTGAAAGAAATGGCGCTTAAACCTGACAAGGTTTGAGCAAAGGGCAGAGCCGTTAGGCCCAGGCCCGTAGAGGTGGAGGTTTTCAGATTTGGCAACGCCACTCTGTTCTCTTAAGGGGTGCCACTCAAAAATAATTTCAGTTCAGATGATTCCCGAGTCCTGTTCGTAAATTCAACGAGTCGTTGGGTATGATTCGGCATAGCAGCTGATGGAGCGAGCACCTCGGCTACTTGAACCGAAATAGTGCAATCCCATGTCTGGATTGATCTTCGGATGAACTGACCCAGTATTCTCAGCACCGCTGAATTGGGAGGTATCATGAATGTGAAAAATATAAATGGCACCAGCAGCTACCAGTGTCGGTGTGGCAGTTGGCTCGACCATTGGAAAAAGTTCAGTCGTTCCGCGCTCCCTAGCCACTGTGCGGAGAAAAGCTGCATGGTGAAGCCAGAAGTTGGCGCACATGTGCAAAAGGATTCCTCGACCGACAAAAACTGGTACATCATTCCCGTCTGCTCGAAGCATAACATGAAAGCGGGCGATATGGGGATCATGGATAGTACGATATTGGTCTCCGCGAATGTCAGCCAGACGTGCGGATAGTAGGTGGTTTGGCAACACCGACGAAGCCAGGTCAGAAACTTCCTACTTCAGGTTTTAACGGGGAAAAGTCCGAGGATTTGAACGGTTTTTACAACACTGTTTACGCGCGAGCCAACTCGCGGCTTGGTAACTTCACAATCGATAACCAGAAATTTTCAATCATGCGGACGATCTCGGTAAATTTATCCAGATCATCGCCACCTCCTCCTGAGGAAAACCCCCGGTCTGTAGGGAGACAGGGGGTTTCTGTTCAGCGCCTTCTACGCCGATGTCGGTTACAGGTTGGTCGCAACCGTGTTGAAGGTGTTCTTCAGGTTGCCGCCGACGGTCGTTAGAGCGGTGACGATAACGACGGCGATGAGGGCGGCGATCAGACCATACTCAATGGCGGTCGCGCCGGACTCGTCACGGAAAAGCTTCGAAAGGGTCTTCATAGTTCATGCCTCCAGGAG
Source organism: uncultured Alphaproteobacteria bacterium (assembly GCA_963810055.1). Taxonomy (GTDB): domain Bacteria; phylum Pseudomonadota; class Alphaproteobacteria; order ATCC43930; family CGMCC-115725; genus REEB95. The sequence goes on from CAWEME010000035.1 coordinate 44,334, forward strand.
AGAAAAATGGTTGGAACGCGTTCGGTGTATGGGGACATTCTCAGCCATACTTTTTAAACAACGATTAAAATGACCGATAAATGAATGAATCTTGTTTGTCTAAAATGTCATCGAATAAGTTTTATTTACCACGATGCAGATTATCGGTAGTGGATCAGTTTGAAATGCCGAAGTAGAAGTTTGGCGGCGATTTGAGTTATACTAGCCGCCCGTCCAATGCGAACCAGCTTGAGCGCGCATGGAAATAAAATGAGCGCCAAATCTCCTGAATTTTTTGAAGGCACCGAAATGCCGACCGCCGGATGGTGGGAAGCATTGTGGCCTAATCCTGCTGGCGTATTGACTTCCGTTGGCGTGAAACCCGGCATGGAGGTTGTCGATCTATGCTCCGGCGATGGTTGGTTTACGCTGCAAATCGCGAAAATTGCCCGCCACGTCGTCGCCATCGACATCGAGCAGAATCTGTTGGACGTGGCGCGTAAACGTTTGGCGGAGAATGGTGTATCAAATTGCGACTTCGTGAAAGGCGATGCCTACGAGATCAAAAGGCTCATACCTCGCCCGGCCGATTTTGTTTTTATGGCTAACTCCTTCCATGGCGTGCCCGATAGGACGCGGCTCGCTCGCGCCGTTGGCAGCGCCTTAAAGCCCGGCGGCTATTTTGCCGTCGTGAATTGGCATCAGCGGCCGCGTGAAGAAACCCAGATATTGGGAGAACCGCGCGGACCGAAAACGGAGCTTAGGGTCTCACCAGAGCAGACGGTCAAATCAATCGAAGCTGTCGGTCTGACGCTCGTTCAGATTATCAACGTGCCGCCCTATCATTATGGGGCAGTGTTTCAGGCGGAAAATCCAAATTGACTCAGCATACTTGTGTGCTACCCAATCCCGTTTACCGTGAAATTTCTTCTGAAAAACCGTACATCTGGCGATTCAAAGCATCGCGTGTACGATTTCCTTATGCGGCTTTGTCGAAGTGAAATGATCATCCTGCGTTTGTTTGGCAATGAACTCGATAACCTGTATGACGTAAATCATGTTCACTGTAGCGCCGTCATTTGACAGGGGCATAAATAAAACCTTTAAATGGTGGTCGATGTCGGCCGCATTTTGAAAGAACAGACTTTCTGAATAAAGTGGACGACACTCCCTGACGCATTGGTCATAAAGCCCGATGACATGGATTTTGTACTGATAGTCTTTCAACGCCTCATCGAGTGTTTTTCCGGCAGCATTGATACCGTGGGCTATGACACAATTGGTGCCGATCAGGCGGTATCGATATTGATGCGGCCCAAGCACATCGACCAGCATGACGTGCGGCAAAACTTGCTTGAGTTCGCTAGGGTCTAAATCGGCGCGAGACGGCATTAGCCGCGCTCCCCGTTTGCGCAGCCAGTAGGCATAACCTTCCCGTATTAGCTCATTACTAATGGGAGAGGGTTCAGGGCCCATTTGATTAACCGCCCTCGGATGACCTGTGTTTCTGGTCTATCGTCACAGTCTTTTTATGCGGGGAAACGTTACCCATCATCGCCACGATATTCCGAATTGGCGTTTTGTTCAATATATCGAGGTGTAAATATCAACCAAATGAGTTCGCTTTCCGCATGGATTTGCGGGAAGTATTTGCGACCAATTTGCGCCGCTTACGGAATGCGAAGGGGTTATCGCAGGACGACCTCGCCTATGAGGCCGAGGTCAGCCGGAGCTACCTAAGCCAGCTTGAGAAGGGTGTTTTCCACGCGAGCCTGAGGATCATTGGCAAACTCGCCGAGGTGCTTGATGTTGAACCATCGGAATTGTTAAGGCTGCCACCAAAAAAGAACGTGCGTGCCAAATAACCTCCCTCCACGCTGGCAGGATGCGGATCAAATTCTCCGTGCGAGCCGCTTCAGGATCGATGAGGATGCTTTCCGCCGTCTCTTAAGAATACTGGCCAGATTGCCGGAGTCGATTCCGGCCTTCTTGGCGAATTTCCGCAGGCCGGTTACCTCGCATTTGGCTCTAATTTTTTCGAGCACTGCATCCGCATCAGCCTGAGCCTGGTAAAGCGCTTTGCTAACTTGCTGGAGCTTCGCAAGTATCTTTTCAGCCGGAACGGCGGAACCGTGCATAATTGCCAAAAGATGCTGAAGCGAAATCTTCGCCGCCTTTGCTAACACGCGCTGCCCGAATTTATCGGCCGTCCTGAGAAGATCATCCAAAATGCGCTTTCGATCCCGAGAACCCCTGCCATAGGTGATTTCCGGTTCCGGCGCGATACCGCCGATATGGGATTGTTCCTCCCAGCGGTTGGCTTCCTTGCCGATGTAAATGACGGCTTCGACTTTGACGTGCCGCCGCTGTGTCGTGCCAGTGTCGGTATAATCGGCGTTCAGAAACTTTGTCTCGGGGCGCAGATGATATTGGGCGAGCGCTTGGGCATAGGATTTGAGCATCTTGGCCGGGACCGGCTTTCCGGTGTCGCGATCAAAGCAGCGCTTCATGGCCGTGATTAAATTTTTGTCGTAAGGCGCGATGACATGAGGTAGCTCGGTGTCCTTCGAATCCAGTCCGTTCGCGAGTCGCCAGTCTTCCCAATCTGCAAGCGGGTCGGGCTGGCACATTTTAATGAAATTGAACGGCCGCACTTGCTTCGAGTAGGTTTTATTTCGGTTGTAGCGTTCGAACCAATCCAGAAGATGAGGGGTCGTAGCGGCGTACTTCGTGACGGCCGGCTGATCGAAATTCGGCAGAGCGGAGAAATCCGGGCGATCAGAGTTTCCGGCCAGGACCGCACGAACGATGCAATGCCAAAAATCATGCTGCCAGAGATTGACCCCAATCTCATCAACAAGGTCCTTCACGGGAAATATCGGCTGCGGAAGGTCGGGCTGAGCATCCTTATATGGCGGCAACAGGTATCCCAGGCCGTGAGCCGTGGCCTTGCGGATTACCGGCTCTCCTTTCGAGTTGATGTTGAACAACACGTACCGTTTCGAAGAAATCGCGAAGCAGTAGAGCGGTTCAAGTTCCTTGGTGAGTTCGCCATCCTTTATGCCGAAATTCTCATCTTCGGCCTTGAACAAATCGACCTCGACCCCATAGGGATTGAGGGGCTTGAACCAGTCCCGAACGGCTTGGGCTTTCTTAAAGAACTCGGGATCGGTCATGCCGGCAGGCTTGGCGATTGCCATGCTGTCGGTATCGCAAAATGTCCATTCGAGGCCGAAATCGATGACCAGCCGTTCGGTAATGGCGAGCATGAGTCGGGCTGCGCTGGCAATCAGCGTGCCGATCAGAGGGTGAAAGAACTCGCCGGGTTGCTCGATATTTTTCATATCGACCAGAAACTGCCGGCCCGTCGCCGGGTAGCAGTGGATGGCTACCGGCTCACTCCGTTCGTTGACATCCATTTGAACGAAAATGCCATAACCGCTCGCATTGGCGACAAGCTTCAGAGCGTTCTTGGCCTGCTTCTCCTGGGTTTGCATCCGCAATTCGATGAGGCGCTTGAAAAAGTCGTCTTTGAGGGGATCGACGCGGAAATCCGTCTTGCCGGCGATATTGACCGGCCGCAAACCGTCCTGCGGCTCGCCCGCTTCGAAGGCGATGGCATTGAGGATTTTCGGAACCCGCCCGTTGTTGAGCAATTTCGAGCCAATCACGTCCGGAAGCGCACACCATAGTGGCTGATCGGAAGTCAGGTGATTGAGGCCGATGGTGTAGTGCTTGTGCTTCTCGTCAGGAATTATCGGTTCGTATTCATATTTGGCGCGAACCGGCAGAATGTCGCCATCGGGTTCGATCTGGACGATGACGTGAAGCCGTCGCCAGGTCTCAGGCCGCTGTAAATCTGCCAGCGTCACCTTCTTCACGAATTCCTGGGTCTCGGCCGTCGCGTCCCGCCAGGTCATGCGCTTGGCGATGACAAAGGGCCAAAGCCCCATCAGCGTCGAGACGGTCGGGTACATTGACGTGAAATCGCAATATTGCACCTGGGTTATGACGCGGCGCTGATGCACCTCGGTTCGTCCACCGAAATAGGTGCCCATGATCTTGCCGATGAGTGCCGGCGGGAAATCCGGCTGCTTCTCGCGCCAGGGCCGAACGCCCATTTCGCGGAGATAGCCCTTGCCGATGCTGGCTTCGCTGTAGATGCGGTGAATCGGTGTCCGGGTGAGCCCGTGTTCGTCGAGACGCTTCCGCAATTCGACGAAGCATTCCCAGGTCACTTGAACATCCTGAACCGCATAGTCGAGATATTCGGGCGTCAGAGGCTTGCCATGCTCCTCTTCTTGATCAAGCTTTTGGTGGGGCGTCTCCAGAAATTTCGCCAAGTCCTTTAAACTGAACGGCTTGCTGAGCAAGGCGTGAGCGAGTGGGCTCACGTCCACGAAAGCCGGCCGGCGCAATGGCACGATCACTTCCCGCTTTTTCTGTCCGCGTGGCAGCCTTTGGCCGGGACCCGAGAATTCCATAAGCGAGGCGCGCGAGATGTGCCTGATGCGGACGCGCGGGCCTTTTTGGCCCCTGGGAGCCGTTTCAAGGCTGAAACCGGGGCGCATCTTGCCGCGCGCATCGGAATGACCCTCCGCCAGCCGGGCAAGGTCGAACGGCAGATTGAATCCGATGTTTGTCGCCTGCCAGTGATAGCCGACACGCACGAATATCTTGTCTCTGAACTCCCTGAGCGTGATCAGCTTTAGCCGTTTGGCGGCGGCGTAGCTCTCAAGGACTCTCCTGTCCTCTGGTGTTAGGACAGCAGGATTGAAAAACATCCCTTTCTCTCGTTCCTTTGGCTCGTCCCCGTAACGAATTTGATAGGCTCCGATCCTCAAACCTTGGGTTTCATCGGTGGTAGTTTCGGTGTCGAAGATCAGAAACCGCTTCGAAGGGCCGCGCGACGAGAATTCAACCTTGTCGGCCTGTTTGTCTTCGGGCAGTCCGTAGGTCCGGACGGCAATGGGCAGAACATCGCTTATTGGCGGAATGGATTTCGGACCGCCGCCCGAATTACCCCGGCTCACGGCTTGCTCGGCTTGGCCTTCGGCATCTGCAAGCGAGCCTGCTCAATCAGGTATTCGCCATACTCCCAAAGCTTTTCTGCGATCCGGATCAGCAGATCGGCGAGGCCCTTGAGGAATTGCCCGATGCTTTCGAGAGTCATGGGCGGCTCGCCGAATTTTGACGGTCGCGGATTGCTCAGCTTGCGATGGCAGTTGCGGCATAGGATGACAAGGAACGCACCGAAATCCTTGCCCTCCAAGTGGTGGAGTTCCAGGCAGCACGGGTCATTTTCTCCACAGCAGGCGCAGGTCGGATTATCCGAACCCAACCGATTGAGTGCCTTCTGCCTGCGCGTTTCGTGCTGCATGTCGCGCTCGCTCATCGAGGGACTGGCAGGCGATGGCAGACTCCGCTCTTTCGATTGACCGAATATGCGCTGAAGGCATTCACCGCAGAGAATGGGCCGGCGCGGAAAATCGCCGGTTCCGGTCACGCAGCAACGGCGCAAGTGGGCGTGATTCCGGCCACAGAACGCACAAACCGCATCCGGTGGGATCGGCCGATCGAAGGGGCTTTGGCTCTTGGTCATTTCACAAACTCCTTCTACTGAGTCAGGATTCGGTAGATTTCTTCGAAAGGCTCCGTGCCGGCGAGGAGGCGGTAGAGCACATTCGGCCGCGTCTCGAACGGGTACTCCTTGCCCTCAATGTCTGTGACCGATTTGCCGACAAACGGCTCTAGATGGGCTGGATCGTTCGTTTTCCGGAATTGTTTTACGGCGCTCATGTACCGGCCGTTGTTACCGGCTTCTGCGGGACTGAGCGTGGGGTACCAAATTTGGCCCGCGCTGAATGTCTGCATTTGTCGCCGGCCGCGCTTGTAGAAAAGCCAGCGCTTGCCCACCCTTCGAGCGATACGGTTCTTGATGACGAAGCGTCTAAGGCGGTGTCGTGAAATGCCGGCGCTTCGGGCGCTTGCCGCAAGAGATTTGCCGGCGCGGAGCTCTCTGAGCGCGTGAAGACGCCGGCGCTCCAAACGCGAGATTCGCATCTGCGATGGCGCAGGCGCTTTTGGGTGTTTGTCCTGCTTCTTCGATCGAACCTGAGAATTCGGCTGGCGGACCCGCTTGCGACGTCCGGGTGATTTCAGAGGATGTTTTGGTCTGGAATTCCGTTTGCGCCGTTTCATGGCTGATTGCCTTCGCGGTAACCAAGAATGCGTGCAATTTTGAGAATATTCAGGCTTGACCAGCCGAGTCGTTCGGCGAGTTCCTTGGCCCGTTTTTCGCCCAGAACTTTAAGACAGGCTTGAGCCGCGTCATCGATCGTCTTGCCTTTAAGCCTGGTTTGTTCTGCGAGGACATCCGAGAGCCGTAAGATATAGCGGACAATTTTTTGCTGCCCGCTTGTGTCCAGTGCATCGGCGAGGTTTTCGACAAGCGATAAAAGCGACACTGGCTTCTGATTTTTTTGGTGCTCGACGGGGTAACTTCGGCCGTCGCGCCCGACGCGAGCATCGGCCGGCTGGATATGCCCTTGCCGTTCGAGTTCTTTCCGGACTTTGGCGACGGTGGACTGCACCAAGCCGCAGCGGCGGCCAATTTGCCGGTCGGATGATTGGGGATTCGCACGTAACAACCGTGCTGCAAATGCCCGCCTGTCATCGAGCGAAAGCGGACGACCGTGTACAGCATTCAAGGCGAAGGAGAGTCCGTACAGATCTTCGCCGGCAGACGACTCGATCACCGTGATCGGGATTTTATCGAGCTTGAGGTTCTGTGCGGCGGCGAAACGATGGTAGCCGTCGAGCAAAAGGAACCGGTCACCGCGCGCAACAACCGTGAGCGGAGGCCAATACTCGGAAACCTCCTCCAGGCTTTTCACATGCCCGGGATGAACCCCTGCGATGCGGGGCTGTAGCTGCGGATCGACCAGGATTCGGCCAAGGGAGACAGCAATGGATTTCATGGCGGGTGCCTCGCTAACCTCGCCAGCCAATATTCAGGATGCGAGAAACCCTTGCTATCAACTTACAAATACGAAGGGAGTTGTAATTTCCATTGAACGATGATCTGGTCTAGAAAACCCTCTTGGTGCGAGGTCCATCCTGACCAGGGACGAATTTCTCACGCGGCTGAATGTCGAAGCCGAAAAGAACCTATGGGAACGCGTCACCCTTCGAATGATCCGGCGATGGGTCGATGCTCGGCTTATACGAGGTCCAAAACCGATTGGCCGCAAACGCGGCCAACATCCGGACTGGCAATGGTCGGAATCCAGTTTTCAGCAAGCACTCAGAATATGTGCGCTCCGCGCCCAGGGATTGAAGCGCACATCTGAAATCCGCTTCTACCTATGGCGGCAATGTTCCGACATTCCATTTGATCGGCTGAGCGATTTTCAACAATTGCGGCGGGACGTGCGGAAAGAGTTTCGCCGGGCGCGAAACGAAATGAGGAGACAGTCCACATCTAAATTCGATCCGCGATCAGAGAAAGAGATATCGGCGCTTCGAGCAGAGTCGATAACCAAGAAATTGGGCGAACCATCGCCGCTGCTCGTGCCACTGGGATTTCGATACTCGGAAGCCGAAACACTCACATTGTTGGGCTCCCTTCTATTCGGGGAGCACGGAACTCTAAAGATCGGCAGTGAAGAAGTGTCGCTCGATAAAGCTATATCAGATGTACTTAATCGATTTGGTCTTTCAAAAGAAATGCAGTCGCTTGTTCCAGAGTTGCCAGAATTGGCACGAGGTATTCTGAGTGGCCTTGGCGGAGTACCCGATCAAATTGAAGGCTCTGCCGAGGATGCGATAATGGATGCCGACGAAACGATGTTTAATCACGCGCGGGACATTTCCCAGGCTCAACTGGATTCGATGGCGTTTACTCCAGACGTTCTTGATGCAATCGGTCTTGCAGTCGATCCCGCAGTTGGTTATCGTGACATTGCGAATTTTCAACTGATCCCCAAGCTCATGAACACCCGTCCGTGGGGTATTGTGATATTCGTCCAATCATTGATTCTCGTAGTTCGAAATAAAAATACAGCTATCGAGCTTGCTCCCTATATGGCTGAAATTGAAAAAATTGGCATGCCAAAATTCCTTGAGAAACTTCGTGCGTTAGATTTGCCAGAAAAATCGCAATCCGATCCCGACAATGCCAGCAATACTTGATCGGGTATCTGGTGCTCTTGGTTAAATTCGGGTCATGCCGAAAGAGGTCCGAATTGACAGCGATTCGAGCGGCTTACGGGCTATGAAATTTGACCCGAAATAAGGTTTTCCGTAATATAATCAATAAGATAGCTGAGAATCGGCTTACTCCGAAAATCCCTGGCCTCGGAATTTATGCAAGGTCGAGGAAACCCAATTTGGGGACTTTGATTTCGGCCCTACTGGCAGGAAGTCGATTTTTTTATGCTCATGAAATCGCCCCTCGAACTTGAAAGTGATCCCAGAATTTCCGCTCGGAAATTTGGATCAGAAAATCCACGCTCAAAAATATCGGGTGCCGACGATATCGATTGGGCCGAGCGCAGCGAATACTGGCTCAAAAAGACACCCCTGAAATCGCGGCGTTTCTCCCGATGGGGAAAAGCCCGTCAGGTGCTCATTTTGAGCGGTCACGGAGTCCGCCTGAGTGTCGATCATGGCACTCTTTGGGTCCAAAACGGCTTCACTCACTATCCGCAACAGCGTGAGGAATGGCGGTTCTTTCCGGGTGACTGGCGCCTGCCGTCGCGGATTGTCCTGCTCGATGTGGATGGCGGAATTACCTTCGACGCCCTGTCCTGGCTTTCAATTCACGAGATTCCGCTCGTGCAAATCAATTGGCGCGGCGAGGTCACGAATGTAATCGGGCTTAGTTTTAAGACCTCGGATTCCGCGCTGGCAAAATCGCAGCTGGCGGCGCGGACCAATGGCCGTGGCCTTCAGGTGGCCAAGCAGCTTCTTTTGGAGAAGATCGCGAATAGTGTGTCCACGCTACGCCATGCATTGCCGAGATCAGGAGCCGTCGATGCGGCCATGGACAAGCTCAAAAACGACCTCGAATTGGTGAAAAGCCATCCCCCTGCAAATTTGGGCCGGTTGATGGGGGTCGAGGGACGGGTCGGTTATGCCTATTTCAATGCATGGCGGGTAGTCCCGATCCGCTGGAAGGGTATTGACCGGCACCCGGTCCCTGAAGACTGGCACCGGATCGATAGAAGGGCCTCCAAAGTGGGTAACGTGTATCACCCCAACCGCAATGCGACCCATCCGGTCAATTCAGTGCTCAACTACGCCTACGCCGTGCTCGAAAACCAGATCCGTATGCATATTTTGGCGGCGGGGCTGGACCCGGCCATCGGGTTTCTCCATGGCAGCTACAGCGGCAAACATGGTCTTGTTTATGACCTGATGGAGCCTCTGCGTCCCGTCGTGGATCGGAAGATACTGGAATTCGTGCAACGGCAGACCTTCGCGGCGGGGGATTTCACCCTTTTGAGCAATGGCGTTTGTCGGCTGAATCCGCAGCTGGCCCGGAATGTGGTCCGGGAAATCGATGTTTCGGGTGATGTCGGTAAAACTGTGAACCGGTTCGTATCGAAGCTACGCAAAACATGAGCGAGTAAGGAGACGGCTAATGCACACGATCAACTACCTTCTGCATCTTTCCTGGCGCGTCATCTTTTTTCCCTTCGCGATGTTGGCGCTGCTTGCAGCCGGCGGATGGCATGGTTTTGTGACCTTCTGGACATTCTGGGTAATCGTGCACGCACTGCGGCTTGTGCGGTTGCCTTGATCTGTAACCTACTGTTTCCCGTAAGTCCTATATGCACGCACCGATCACACTGCCGGTATTAGAATTAGAGCTTTTCTTCGATATCGAAGTCGATTCAATGTGGGATATTTGTTATTTATATGAGCAATTACGAATTTTTCCCGACGGTCTTGTTAAAAACTTCGATAAAGGCCGTTGCCGCCGGTGACAAATTCTTGCCACGGAGTTTGACAATCCCGATCTCGCGAACCACGGCTGGTTTAGTGATCGGCACTGTTCTCAATAATGGCCGGCTTAGTATGGACACCGCCATCGAGGGCAGCGCGGTAACGCCCAATCCGGCTTCAACCATGCCGCCAAGAGTGTAATGGTGCCAGACCTCATATTTGGGAATGAGTTTCAGCGATTGCGATGCCATGGCGGCGTCGAGAGTTTCCCGCACATTAGAGCCCGGGAGTAAGGCGAGAAAGTCCGCGTTGGCTAGCGCCGCCAGTGAGATGCTCTTCTTCGCCGCCCAGGCGTGCTCCCTAGATATGACGGCCACGTATGGATCTCTCGTTACCGCTTGAAAGTCGAATTCCGATCGTCCGAGCGGGCAAGGACCGATACCGATATCAACCTGCCCTTGCGTCAGCTGAATGTAAATCTGCTCCGCGACCACGTCCTGGATTTTAACCGTAATGCCCGGAAACTTCTCTCCAAACCTGCCGAGAGCCTTCGGCAGCAAGCCTGCCGCGATGGTTGGTACGCATGCTACGGAAATGCGCCCGCGCCTAAGAGCGACTTCATCATGTAGTTCCAATACAAGCGAGTTCAATTCGGCTAGAGTTTGTTCCGCCCGTGCGCGAAACCTTTCGCCAGCCAGGGTAATGCTCATCCGCCGCGTGTTTCGATGCAGCAAAGTCATTCCGAGCGCCAACTCAAGCTGCTTCATATGGGCCGTGACGGCAGGCTGGGACAGATGCAGCTTCTCGGAAGCTGCACGGAAACTTCTCGCCTCGACAATGGCCAGAAAGGTCTTGAGATGCTTGAGCGATATTGAATTCATTTTTTATGAATAATAGATAACATAATTTGAATTGTTTGATCAATAAACCTCTCTTATAAAGCCATACGTGGCCTCAGGGAAGCAAGAAAAGGAGTGCGCGCGTGGCCGGAAAAACTTTGATCATCAGCAACAAGGATATGCCGGGGCTGGCAAGCACCAAGGAGTACATCGCCGCCATTGAACAGGCCTATCTGGAGATGGGACAAGGAGTCGCCCAAGAGCTCCCGAGACGGCGGATCTATCACCCCAGCGAAACCAAGATCGACCAGTATTACTGGTTCAACGAAATGGCGGGGATCGTGCCTGGAATCCGGACGATGGCTCTCAGGATCAATTCCGCTACCATGAACGTGACCAAGAAAAGGGGCAATGCCCGCAGTAGCTTTCCCGGAGCGGGATCGGCATTAGTTTTCCTGTTCGACACGGAAACCAATGAACTTCTCGCGGTCTTGCAGGACTATTATCTCAATCCGATTCGCGTAGCCGCAACCAGTGCGATCGTGACGAAACGGCTTGCCCGCGATGACTCAAAAGTCATGGGCCTGTTCGGTTCCGGCACCCAGGCCCTGCTTCAGGCCAAGTGCAATTGCGCGGTCACGAACCTGGAGGAAATAAGACTATTCAGTACAAAAAAGGAGCGCCGCGAGAATATCGCCCAGCAAATAACCAAGTTCATTGGCGTCAAGGCCGTCGCGGTGGAGCATCCCCGGGAAGCCGTGGAAGGCTGTGACATTGTGACGACGGCAACGAATTCCAACGAGCCCGTGTTTGATGGTGACTGGCTCGAAGAGGGCACTCATGTGAACACCACGATCGGGAGCGACTATTTCTTCGCGCGGCGTGAAACCGACGAAAAGACGGTGCTGAAGAGCGATATCATTGTCGTGAACTCCAGAGCTTCCATTCGCTTGGACAGGCAGCCCGAACTTTATCCCCTGCTTCGACGTGGCATTCTGGATTGGGGCGACATCTTCGAGATCGGCGATCTGCTCGTGAAGAAGAATATCCACGGCCGTACATCCAGCAAGCAGATCACCTACCATAACAATAATGTCGGCATGGGAATCCAGTTCGCCGCCGTGGGCCGACTTATCTACGAAAGGGCAAAGAAAAAAAAGGTTGGTACGGAAGTCGACCAAGGTATGTTCATGCAATACTCCGACGACCTTCGAGCGATTCGGGATTCGGCGTTCTTGAAGGACAATTGACGATGACCCCGCGCGTCAGGGCAATCGGGTGAATAGTCTCGCGAGCTGCTGGCGGTACCGGGTTTGAAGACGTGGACGCTGCACTACACCAACCATGCTTCCTAACAGGTTGCTGAAAAAGGGGTTTAGGCCATGTCGGAGAGCAACTTTGATTCCTGAATCGAGCCGGTCGCGCACGATTGATTCAACAATAGACTTCTTTGGCTTCGATTGTTGCGCAGCATCGTGGTCGCCCCGACTTTTTCAGCAGCCTGCTAATGCTGATATAGCCGACCGAGGTTTCGTCTTATGCGAGTCCGAAATGCCCGAGCGGCGAACAACTACGGGATTGGATTCGGCGTTTGTTCCCTCGCCCGATTTCCCTGCCCGACGCACCAAAGGACTTTAGGATGGATTATATTGAAGGGCACTACGAGTTTCCCCTAACCCGCAGAAGCGACCGGAAACCTCTCGACCGGGTAAGGATTATCGACGCAGGAAACATGGTCTCGGCACCTTTCGCCACCTCCTTGTTAGCGGATTTCGGTGCTGATGTAATCAAGATCGAACATCCCAAACACGGCGATGGTCAGCGAAAGCTTGAACCGATCAAAGACGGAATCCCGCTGTGGTGGAAGGCCATTGCACGCAACAAACGCTGCATCACCTTGGACCTTTCAAAGCCGCAGGGGGCCGCTATTCTTAAGGATCTCACCCGCAATGCGGATGTAGTGGTGGAGAACTATCGGCCCGGAACTCTGGAGCGATGGGGCCTAGGTTACGAGGAGCTAAAGGTTGTGAATCCCCGCATCGTTCTGCTCCGTATTTCCGGTTTTGGTCAGACTGGGCCCGACCGCAATCGACCGGGATTTGGGCGCACCGCGGAAGCCATGAGCGGCCTCACCAACCTCATCGGCGAACCGGACGGGCCGCCGATGTCGCCGAATTACCCGTTGGGCGACGTGATCGCCGGGCTATTCGGCGCTTTCGGCGTCATGACAGCGCTCTACCATAGAGATACTCGCGGCGGCGAAGGACAAGTGATCGATCTCGGATTGAACGAGGCGGTGTTTCGTTTGCTGGATTTCGACCCCATCCAATATGACCAGCTTAAGACGGTCCATCGCCGCACTGGCAATCGGACTTCCCACGTTGCCCCAAGCTCGACGTTCAAGACGATCGACGGCAAATACATCGCGGTACCCGCGAGCACGCAGAACATCTGGCTCCGAGTCTGTCAGGCGATGGGGCGAGAGGAGTTGGCCTCCGATCCCAGATTCATCGACAATCCGACGCGCGTAGTTCATTCGGAGGAGATCAATGGGATCGTGGCGGACTGGATCGCCGCGCGCAGCTGGCAGGAAGTTCAAGAGATTTTCAAAAGGCACGAAGTTGCTTACTCCCCCATTTTCGACGTCAAGGACATTTTTAAAGATATGCAGTACCGCGCGCGTGAGGCCCTGGTGCGCGTGCCGGACAAAGATTTAGGAGAAGCCATTGTGCAGAACGTCGTCCCTAAATTCTCGTTGACACCGGGCTCCGTCGATCATCTTGGACCGAACCTCGGGGAGCACAATGAGGAAATATATGGTGGCGAGCTTGGCTACAACAAGGAAACACTCTCGCGCTTGCGTGACGCTGGGGTTATTTGAGAATGAGAATTAGCATTCAAGGCTTAGGACTGCGCTTTCACCAGGGCGTTGAAGCTCTCAGGGATGTTAGCTTCGACGTTCGGAGCGGCGAATTCGTGGCCCTAGTTGGCCCGAGCGGCTGCGGCAAGTCCACGGCGCTGAATGTTATGGCGTCGCTAATCAGTCACGATGAGGCGGATATCTCGGGAGTCATACAAGTCGACGGTGTGGACATCAGAGAGCGCGCTGATTGGAATCAAAGTCTGGGATATGTTTTTCAGCGAGATACGCTTTTCCCCTGGCGCACGGTGCTCCAAAACGTGGAAGCAGGCCTTGAAATCCGCGGATGGAAGAAATTGGAACGTCGAGATCGCGCGCAGGAGCTCATCAACCTTGTCGGGCTAACAGGATTCGAGGATTATTTCCCGCATCAGATTTCCGGTGGAATGCGACAGAGAGCCTCGCTCATCCGCACGCTGGCATACGATCCACAGATTATTCTCATGGATGAGCCATTCGGCGCGCTGGATGCGCAGACCCGACTGATCCTCCAAGCCGAGCTGATCCGGATTTGGGCCGCACACCGCAAAACGATTCTTTTCGTCACCCACGATCTCGCCGAGGCCGTCACGCTCGCTGAGCGCGTCATCCTTTTCTCCAAGCGCCCTGGGACTGTCAAGAGGATCTGCGAGGTGCCGTTTCCTCATCCCCGCGATCCGTTTGAGCTTCACGGTTCAAAGGAGTTCGCCGAGTTCCACGCAAACCTCTGGCGAACCGAAAGCAAGGAGTTCCGTCCATGAAAAAACAGCGACACATCACGTTAAAACGATTGCTCTTTATTACTATTTTGGTTCTCATTTGGGAGGCATCGACAGGCGGCTTCGATTTACGCTGGGAAATCTTCGAGCCCATGCTGCTAGCCCGGCCTTCTTTAATTGCCGTTGATCTTGTGGCCTACGCCCAATCCGGTCTCTTGCTAATCGACGCGCGGCAGACTCTACTGGAAGCCTTTCTGGGTCTCCTTTTTGGAATAATCGGCGGCGTCACGATAGGAATTCTCTTGGGATACTGGAGGACAACAGCTGCCATTCTCGAGCCCGTTATGATCGCAATGAATTCCCTTCCACGTATCACGGTTGCCCCCATTTTGATGATCTGGTTCGGCCTGGGAATGCCCTCAAAGATATTACTGAGTTTTTTTACGGTCTTCTTCGTGATCTTCTTTAATACCTACGCTGGCGTGAAATCGGTCAGTCCCGATCTGGTTAAAGCAGTCAAAGTCATGGGGGGCGGGCCGCACAAAATAGCGCGAATGGTCGTCATTCCTTCAGTTTGCAGTTGGGTCTTCGCCGCCTTGAGAACCAGCGTGAGTTTCGCGCTCACGGGAGCGGTCGTAGGAGAGTTTGTGGGGTCAACCAGCGGCCTGGGTTACCGTATGCTGCTAGCCACAGGGTTGCTCGATACGCCTCGGGTTTTTGGGATCATGCTGATCCTGATGGCGGTCGGGACTTCGCTGGTGACGCTTACCAGCCGACTGGAGCGTTATCTGCTTCGCTGGAATCCTGGGTTCGCGGGAGTTTAATCGTAGTGTAACCGTAAGGGAGGAACGCCTATGCAATACTATCAATCCTTCACGAGTTGCTTAGTGGCCCCGATTGTGTTGATGGCGTTGATCTGTGCAAGCGGAAACAGCCACGCGCAGGATATTAAATATAAACTCAAGTTGCCGACTGAAGTCTCCTATGAGCTAAACCTGCCGAGTTTGGTGGCCTATGCTAAGGGCTATTTTACCGAAGAGGGCATCGAAATCACCGACTTCGTGTTGGGATCGGGCGGCATCCAGCGGACCGGTGTGATCGCCAAAGAGTACGACATAGGCCTCTTTGGATTCGTGCACGTTCCGATCGCGCGCATCGCGGGCTCGCCGTGGAAGGCAATTCTCTCCACGCATGACCTGGAAATCTTCAGCCTGGTCGTGCGCAATGAGCTCAAGGATAAGGTAAAGACGGTCGCCGATCTTAAGGGAATGAAGGTAGGATTCTCCACACCAGGAGCATCTGCTTGGGAGATTGGGAGCGTTTTTCTCAAGAATGCCGGGCTAGATCCGGAAAAGGACATCGAATACATCGCGTTGGGAGGAAATCCGGCAGTGATCTACACCGCGCTCAAAACGGGAAAGGTGGATGCCTTCGTTTCCTGGGAGCCCACCACGACCCGGGTAATCGAGGATGGCGTGGCCTTCCCCCTGATTCGAATATGGGATCCTCAAGAACACAAGAAATACATTGGGGAGAAGGCGCTTTCTCTGATGCTCATTACCCGCGAGGACGTGATCCAGGCCAAGCCCGATATGTTACGGCGACTGGTTAATGCGCATAAAAAAGCGCTCGCCTTCATCCGGAACTCCAGTGCAGCAGAGATTGCGGATGTGGTGCTCAACAACCCGAAAACCGCCGATCAATTCCAAGGGCTAAGCCGGCCTCTCGTGATCAAAATAATCGATCGCATCAAACCTGGATTCGGGGATGGATGCCTGAGCCGCTCCGGCTTCGAGACGGAGATGAAACTAGCAACGCAATACAAGCTCGTTAAGCAAGCCATCACTTTCGAGGAGTTCGCGGATCCAAGCTTTGCGGGCGCTTGCCCGTAATACTACGTAGGGCATATCTTTACGTCCAGGATGAGAGCCATAGGTATACGCCTACGGCGGCGGACCGTTCTTTAGGTTTCGCATTGCTCGCAAACATGGAGAGCCAGGGCTTTAAGTCATACCCTTCTCAAAAGAACAGACCGCTCATCGCGCCTGAAAGCGATAATCGGCTTGCGGGGTGTTGTCAAAATTGTGCGAGTTTCCGGACTTGTTTTATCCCCCTACTCAGATTAACAGGGGGTACACGGCTGCCCCCTAAACCTGACAACCTTTGACCGCTCAAGCGGTGTTTGCAGGGGGTTCCGGTCCCGACTCAGGGGCGCAGTCGCGACTTGAAAAGGCTGTTCTATAAACCTGACAAGGTTTGACCAAAGGGCAGAGCCGTTAGGCCCCTGCCCGTATTCACCGAGATTGGATTAGTCGGCTACTTCCGCAAGTTAAGTTTGGGTGATTTTTGCATTACCAGTGATGGTGATCCCGGCACCCTGACCAACATTAATCCGCGTTCCCGCAGAGCGGAGCGACGTGTTGCCCTCAATCTTGGTGGTGCCGGTAGCGGTTGCGCCGCCACCTGTAACGAGGACTTTGGCGGCTACTACAGCGTTGCCAATCGTAATTTGGCCGTGCTGGTGATCAAATTTCACACCATTCAAAGCGGTGATGATCGCTTGGTTGATTGCAATTTTCCCAGTTTTTGCCTCGGCGACGATGACGCCAACCGCTTCACGGAAGACCTTTTCGGCCTCATTCATATCGCCTGAGGCTTGAGCCGCTTCGGCCCTTCTCGCCAAATCGGGCCTGGTTGACTGTACGTATGCAAAGGCCCTTTTCAGGGCCTCTTTGGAGGCATCGAATGTGGCGTGTGCCGCTAGGGCAGTCAGGAAGTGTTCAAACATCGGGAATCCCTTTTCATCCAAAAATGCCCAACGGCATAATGCAGATATGGGCAGGACCATGCCCTTGTGCAACTGCTACCTAATGCCAGATCGGCTTCCCTCATGCTAAGCCCCCAGATTGTTGGCTGAGCCTTTAGGGTTGGTAGTTGTCACTTTTGGCAACACCACCCTTCTCTTTTGTGGATGTGCAACCAATCAATCCGAGCTATCGGTCACAAATTGACGGATATGATTTCTGGTTCAATTTTTCCGTTTTCGGCTTGGGCTTCTTTTTTTGTTCTGCCGGGTTGCGGGAAGTTGATTAGCAGCCCGTGTTTTATGCCCAGGCAATTCATATAATTTCTAAGTTGCTGTTCTTCTGGAGGCCCTGAATCCTGCTGCGAAGCTTTTAGCTCAAGGATGATTTGTTCCGAATCTGCTCCAACAAGGATGTCTAATTTTTCGAAGCCGATGAAGTGGTCCTCGTATTTTAGCTCAATAACTTTTTGAGCCTGAAATTTAATTCGCTTTAGACGAAGCCCAACTTCCATCGCTTTCTGATACGCCTCTTCGGAGTGTCCAGAGCCAATCGTGCGGAATATATCGCGCGCGATCTCTTTAATCTGTTTCACTAGCTTGGTTTCTGCCATGCCCCATCCTCCCCCGCGTTAGTTTTGCGTAAGCACTAGAGGGTCTCGACAGAAAGGGATTGAACATAAGGCTTCAAGGCTTTCTCAAGCTTAATCATGGCTTCAGCCATCGCAGCGGAAACCGCTGGCCATTTTTCTTCGTCTTTCCAGCCGCCAATTGTCAGTGATTTGCGTATTCGGCTCGCTCTCTTGTTATCGAGACGTTCCCAGTCCAATGGGCCACCGAATTTATCTTCAATATCTTTTTTACTGTTATGGAGAGTGTCGAAGATATTTTTGTTATCTTCATCCGCGCCTTTGCCACGGTCAATGTAAAGCTCCACACCGGCTTCAGCCCAATCAGCATCATCTTCCGTGTGGGTTGTTTTTGTCGGTGATTTTTCTTCGTGTTTATTCGGATTAATCCCCCAATTCATGGGCTTTAATTTGACGGTCGAATTTCGACCGTCATTTTCAAAATGGGGGATCAAATTCGTATGCATGAAAAATCAATTCCCTGTTTGGGCAATCCCAATTTGAAATGCCCCAAATTGAATTCCACCATGCGAAATTCCAATAAATTGGGGGATTTCAGGGAGTGAGCCTCCGGTTATCTTATTGATTATTATAGGGAAATTATAATTCTGGATCAAATCTCCCAGCCGGTAAGGCTTTCGAATCACTATTGAATCTCGTGAATTTCGACGGCCCGGGACAATAATTTTGTGGATGAAATGTCAGGGGCTATCAGTTCGCTTAACTCATATGTTCTTTGTTTGTTCTCATGCCCAACTCCGCGAACGGGGCTTTTAGTGAAATAGGGTTTTATGCGCAAGCCGGAGACAATCGAAAAAATCTATCTCGACTTCGACGGCTTCTTCGCATCCGTGATGCAACAGGCCATGCCGGAGCTTCGGGGAAGGCCCGTGGGCGTGATTCCCTTTGAAACCTCGGCGGCATACTCAACGGTCGTTATCGCCTGCTCGAAAGAGGCCAAGGCGGCGGGCTGCAAGAACGTCATGCCCGTGCCGGACGCATTGAAGATTTGCCCCGACCTTGTGCTTGTCACGCAGAGACCTGACCTATTTCGTCGCGCTCACAATGTACTGCTCAATGAGATTTACTGCGAAATACCCATTGAGACGGTCAAGTCCATAGACGAGCTAACGTGCAAGCTCGACCCGTCAGGAATTGCCGAGCCTGCGGCTCTGGCCGGACGGATAAAGAAACGCATCCGCCAGAACGTCGGCGAATACATCACTTGTTCAATCGGCTTCGCCTCGAACAGGCTGCTCGCCAAGATTGCTTGCAAAATCGACAAGCCGAATGGCGTGACAATCTGGCGGCCCGAGCAGATGCCGGAGCCTCTGTTCGTACTGCCCTTGTCGGCCATTCCGGGTGTCGGCAAGCGGATGGAACTGCGCCTCAACGAAGCGGCTATCACAACAACTCGTGACCTTTGGCATACCCAGCCGAAACAGCTTCGTGCGCTGTGGGGCAACGTCAACGGCGAGCGCATGTGGTACGCCTTGCATGGCTACGGGGCAGGGCCTAACGGCTCTGCCCTTTGGTCAAACCTTGTCAGGTTTATAGAACAGCCTTTTCAAGTCGCGACTGCGCCCCTGAGTCGGGACCGGAACCCCCTGCAAACACCGCTTGAGCGGTCAAAGGTTGTCAGGTTTAGGGGGCAGCCGTGTACCCCCTACTCAGATTAACAGGGAATTATTTCGAGCTATCAGGGAAGCTGCCGACGTGAACAGGGAATTTACCGAACTGATCACGGACGCTCTGCGAAATCCATCCTGAATCAGGTTTTCACTAACGACAAGACTCAGATTGCGCCCAAGCTGAATTGTCGCTCTTTGTCTGCCTAGCTTTTCCGCGGCAGCTAGGCCTTTACGATGCGTTAACGAATTTGTCACTAGATTGCCAGTTACCGGAGGATATCGCCTATGTTATCGATCTGGCTTCGGCCCGAAGCCGATCCGATCAACGGGGGCATATCCTATGTCGCTCGAATTTCGGAACGAGTTTCGCAAAGATATCTGCAACGATCCAATTCTCGGACCGGCTTTCACATATTGGAAAAGCAAATGTGGCACACGCACGTCACCGTCGCGACGCGATATCGACGTTATGGAAATTCCGCATCGGCTGCTGCCTTATCTACAAATGACCGAGCGGGCAGAAGATGGAAAGCGCATCCGTTTCCGCCTCGTCGGCACGAGTATCGTTGAAGCCTATGGCGCCGAACTCACCGGCAAATACATGGATGAGGTTTATTCGGGCGACAGGCTGCGCTACATCGAGGTCAATTACAGAACGGTCTGCGAGAAAAAGCGGCCGTTGTTGGTGATCAACCGCTATTGTTCGACCCGTGATGTGCCGCTCGTCTGCAATCGGCTGCTCATGCCATTATGCAGCGACGGTACGACAATTGACCAATTCCTGACCGCCATGCGTTTCGAATGCCCGGGTGACCCGGCCGAATGGCGCGGCGAATGGCTCGGAAACAACGGCAATTTCGATTTCGCTAGGTCATTCGCAGTATTGATCGACTGAACTTACGTGCGGTTAAAATTTTAATGCCCCAGGTAGCGACTTAAAAATTCCTCAATCATTTTACATTTCATTATAAGTATTAGTACTGCGTTAACGATAGTTCGTCAATGGAATAATGTCATTATTATTTCTATTCTCTTGAATCTTCGACAAATTGCCGATCTATATACTTGACCTGCCGGCGATATTTCTTTCATATAAGCATGCGTGACAATGTGCATTGAATTCAATATTGGGCGTTACAGAACGGTTGGTGTTCTCGCTTGTTTTATAGAGAAGGAACCGCCTTGCATCGCTCGCTCTGGCCGTAGTTCGTCTTTCTCTCCTGTTGTTACCGATTGGTCGAAATAAATAGCCATGGGTGACATGACGCATAAGTCAATTTCGATCAAAGCCTCGCGAACGGTCCTCCACCGCTCGCGTGAACTCGCGGCGCATAGTGACACGCTGAATTACGAAAACTTGAATCTTTTCGAAGCTGCGCGGCGTGTACCGTATGCGCGCGTTCGTGCCACGAAGACGCACCGCGCCTGCTGCGGTTCTGCAAAGACCGTCCTTACCGATCATCCATGCCGATCATCCATGCCGATCATCAATGCCGACATCCCCAGATCCACGGATGTAGCGCTACGGAATAGAAAGGGTATTCCGCAGAATGCTTAGCTAACACGCGTAACCATGTGAAGTGCCCAACCGGGGGAATTTTTCATGACTGAACAGTATGCTGCGATTTATGACATATCCGATGCGCCCGAAACCGACCACGCAGGCGGGATCGAGCCAAAAATCGTCTCGCATATCAACGACGTCGATCAGTGTCTCGAGGCGATTTCCGACCTGGCGCTCGACATTGGCTACTTCTCTGACCTCGTTCAAGCTGAACGCCGGCTTAGCAAAATTCGCCAATGGCTCGCACGCGAGATGGCGAAATACGAACGGTCATGACCAATTACTGGTCACTTAATCTTTTCTAGGGGAAGACGACGGCAGCGATACGGAAGACATCGGCGATCTTCGGATCGTCGATCGCGATTTCCTCGTCCGGATTGTACATCCTGAGCTGCGTTTCCTTGAGGCCATCACCGACAACGACGGCGCAGTCAGCACGATTTCCCTTCCGCCGTACGAACAGCACGGTGTCACCCACCGACGGAACCAGGTTGGTGTTGACGTAAACCAGTGACCCCGGCCTTAAGGCAATGCCGACCCGATTGGAGTAGACCCGGGCGGCAAACCATCCTTTCCCGTCGCCACAAAAATCGGGAACCGGAACGCTCCCTACTGCAGTCGAACGGTCGAAAACGAATTCTGGACCATTCTTGCTCATCATTTGGCCATAGACCGGCAGGGTCTGGGCCGGACGTTGCGACACTACGCGAAGGGAACGCCGGAGCGCCTCGCGCTCGAGAACACCGACGCCAGTAAAGCGCTCCTTGTCCCATAACAGCGCGCGTGGCCGGCGTGGCAACAGATCTTCCGGCGCAACCCCCTTCTTTATTTCCTGACGATGTTTTGCGATCCGCTCCTCGATCAGTTTGTACAGCGCGCGTTCGGGCATCTTGTACAGCTGGGCGATTGCCTTTAGCTCTTCGGCCGTCGCAAGACGGGTCGCCATCTCGATCCGGTGGTAGACGGATATCGTCTTGCCGATCGCCTCGGCCACCTCGGTCAGGGTCTTGCGATGCTTCACCCGTAGCACAGCCAGCACATAAGCGATCGCCGCCGCGCCCGATTCGACGCTCCAATGAACCGCATCGCGCTGAACCCTGCCCCACTTGCTGATGTCATCCGCGGCATCGCGCCCCTTGACCAAGGGAATCTCCTCCGAATGGACTCCAAGCGCATGGGCGATATCTTCGATCTGCAAATTGGACAGCCGCCGCGCGCCCAATTCGACCTTGGAGATCGTGGAAATACCCATCGGCGGCGAAAGCATGCGGCCGAGCTCCGATTGAGTCAGCTCCTTGGCTTTGCGCAGCTTTTCGATGTTATTCGGGAACACGACCTCGCCATGGCCACCGCCGCGACCGCCATCGGTCGGAGCCGCCGCCATATCGTTCGTTCGAGGTTTACGTTGTCCTGCCATCGCCGCCTCACACCCTCAAAGATCCGGTTAAAACGACATTCACCATGGGAACCCCTTGCCGCAATCCGGGCCGGGCCCGGTACTGACGCATAAGTTAGCGATTTTCCGAATTTTTGCAACAACAATTTCGCGATTTTCCTCCTTTTCCCCGCTATTCACAGCCTTGTGATTACGGATCGGGCGCCCAGCGCCTTCAGGACTGCCCGGCCGGGCCCGGGAGCAGCTTGTCGATCTCCATCAGGTTCTTGGCAATGGTCTGAGGGTTAGCCTGAAATTTACCTTGTTCGATCGCCGAGCGGATCTGATCGACACGCTGTTGATCAACGGATGGGATGTTGTTTGCCATAGCGTTAATTGTGTTCAGCAGATTTTGGGCGCGGGAAACCTCACCGGTATCGGTTGACGGGGCTCCGGCTCCGGCTCCCGACTTCGGAGCCTCCGGTTTTGTTCCGCTGGCAGCCGTGGTGCTGGCCGTGTTCACATCGGAAACAATCGGATTCGTCACTGCACTGATGGGATCTGTCGTCATCGTCCACTCCTTGATAAACCTTCTCCCGTCCTCTCTGATCCGCAACGCCATGTCATGATCATTGTACGGACAGATCTGCTTGCGGGAAGCGTAACCGCCAGAATTTCCCGATGTCTTCGATCACATAGCGCGCCGACTCGATCGCAGCCTTATCATCGTTGACATTGCCTTCGAGAATGCCTTTCAGCACGAGTTGATACAGCTTGGCTAATCGGCCGCCCAGTTCGCCGGGCTGCACCCCGCTCAGGCCGAGCATAAATTCGATCACCCGGCCGGCGCGCGCCAGGACCCGTGCCTTTTCAACCCGATTCTCGTCATCGATGGCGGCCTCGGCCCGTGTCAGGAAAAAATGCACGGCGTCGAGCGACACCATCATCAGGCGCTCGGGCGATACACCTGCACAATCGACGCTGCGATAAGCAGCAAGTACCCGCACGCTCATGATTTACCCTCCACTTGCCGACGACGAACCAGTATTGAAATACTGGTCGAGAAAGCTGCTGACCGTCGTCAATTGATTCAATGTTTGTTCGGCCGCGCTATATTGCTGCGTCAGGAGCAGGGTTTGCTGCTGCGCCTGCTGCTGCAAGGACGTGATCTGCTTGTTCATCGATTGCAGCGTCGTATTGAGGTTGTTGATTTCCTGCGAGACCGAACCGTTCTGAGTGTCGAGCGCCGCATTCAAGACGCCCATGAGCTGGCCATAAAGCCCTTCGCTCACATTGACCGTGCCCAGATTGCCCGTGACGCCGTTTGCGATATTGAGCGAAAGCCCTTGGGCCGCCCCGGCGCCGGTCACGACCAGCACGCTGTTGGTGCCGCTCGCAACCTGGCCATTGACCGTGCCAATGACCACGCCCGACGCATTCGAAGTGACGTCGACGGCGTAGGCTCCGGCTTGCGCGCTGCCGACGCCCGCGACCGTGACATCCGAGCTGGTAGCCGTGCCGACACTGCCGAGCAGCGCCGCTACGGCGGCATAGTTGTTCGTCACCGCGTTCTGGAACGTAGAGCTGTCGAGCGTCACCGTTCCGCTGCTCGTCACCGAGAAGCCGATCGAGCTCAGCGAGGGATAGGGCGTATTGGCCGGCAATCCAGTCCCGCCGAGCCCGGAGACGGTTTGAAGCAGATTCTGTTGCAGCGTCTCGATGCCAACATCGCCCAGAAGGGGCCCGGCGGTGCCCGATGCTCCGCTGCTGGCGACGGTGTAGCTGTCGTATTTCCCGATCGTGCTTAGCGCGTTGTTGAGCGCGGTGACCACCGACTGGGCGGCCTGAGTCAGGCTCGAGGTGTCAGAGCCTATCGTCACCGTGGCCGAGCCGCTAGCCATGAGTGTAAGGGTCACGCCCGATACGGCATTCGCGATGGTGTTGGAGCCGCTGGTGATCGCGATGCCGTTGAGCGAGAAGCTCGCATTCGACGCCGCCTGCGTCGCGGTCATGGCGTTAGAGCCGCCGTGGTCGAAGACGGCGAGCCCGCCCGTGCCGCTGACCGTGAAGGCGTTGGCGCTTCCGGTCGTATCGCCGGTGAGGGTCAGGCGGTATCCGGTGCCGTCGTAGACCACGGCGGCGGAGACACCAGCTTTGGCTGCGTTGATCGCGGCGGCGATGCCGGCGAGCGTGTCCTGGCCCGACGGAATGTTGATCACGACCGGTGAGCCGCTGCCGGTCTGGATCGACAGCGAGCCGCTGCCAAGCGCTGCGCTTTGGCTTGCGAAATCGCTCGAAATCAGGTTTTCCGCCTGCGCCAGAACGATGTCCGACAGCGTGTAGTTGCCGGGCGCAGCGTTCGCGGTCGCGGTGCCGGAGACCACGCCATCCGGCGTCGCCGTGACGGTGCGCTGCGGTGTCGCGGAGAGATCGGCGAGCGCCGCCATCGCCGATTGCAGGCTGGATAGCGTGCTCTGCACCTGGCCGAGCGCCGAAATCTGGGTCTGGACCGGCTTCTCCTGGTCCTGAAGCAGCGTGGCCGGCTCCTGATACGCGGCGCTGGCCTGCTGGATCAGACTCGTAATCTCGCTCGAACTTAGTACGCTGCTGACCGACGTCATTGCTGCCTCCTCAGCAGTCGCATCACCATCACCACCATCGCCTCCGTCTTCTCATCACCGCTCGGATACGAGGAAACCATCCCGGCCGAAGCCGGGATGGTACCCCTCGTCTCCCGAGCCCTTGCCTATTGCAGCAACCGGAGGAAGCTCTGCTGCAACGTGCTGGACTGAGCGAGCGCATCGACGCCGGCCTGTTGCAGGATCTGTTCCTGCGTCAGCTGCGTCGTGACCTGCGGGATGTTCGCATCCTGAATGGTCGACAGCGCCGAGGTCATGTTCACCTGCGTGGTTTGCAGGTTGGACACGCTCGCATTCAACCGCTGCTGGATCGCGCCGAGCTGACCGCCGACGTTCTCAAGCTGTTGCATTGCGAAACCAATCACGTTGAGGGCCGAGTTGGCGCCGCTGACCGTGCTCACATTCACCTGCGACAAGGTCGCAAGCGCCGAGCTGGTCTGGAGGCCGATGTCGGATGCCCCGTTCGCCCCCACGGTCGCTGCCAACGCGAAGCTGTCGGGCGACTGCATCGTCACCAGTCCCTGGACCATCGCGGCAGCCACATCAGTGCCGCCGACGCCGATCGTGGTGGTCGTGGTCCCGCCCGCCGCCAGCGTACCGGTTCCGGTGAAGCCGGTGACCGTGATGTTGTCGCCTTGCGACTGCGTCAACACCAGTTTGGCGCCGGAAACCGACGCGGTGACGCCGGTCTGGCCGGTTTGCTGGTTGATCGCATTGACCAAGCCGGCGAGACTGTCCGCGTTCACCGTGCCGGTCACGGTCGCGGAAATATCAGCCGTGTTGGTCGGCGAGCTGTTAGTGCCGTTGCCGAGAGCGAAGGAGAACGATCCCGCCGTCACCGTGAAGGCGACGCTGGTATCGGCCACTGCGCTCACTCCCGTCTTCGACGTCACGGCGTTGACCGCGGTCGCGACGTCCTTCGCCGAATCGGTTGCCGCCACGGCGATGCTGGAGCCGCCGGCCGAACCCGACACGCCGACGTTACCCGCCGTGAACGCGCCGCCCACCGATATGGCGTAGGCATTGCCGGAGTTGTCGCTAACGCCGCCGCTTGCGCTGCCGTTCACTTTATAAACGTCGGTCGCACCCGTCGCGGCTTGCGACTGGTACGCGCCGAGCTGCGACGCGGCAGTGTTGCCGATCGACAATGCGATCGTCTGGCCGTCATTGGGTCCGACCTGGAACTGGACGCCCTGGAAGGTGCCGTCCAACAGATTTTGGTTGTTGAACTGCGCCTGCTGGGAAATCGTCGAGACCTGGGTCTGCAACTGGGAAACGACCTGTTGCAGCGAGGCGAGCTGGGACGGCGTGTTGATGGCATTAGCCGCCTGGTTGGCAATGGTGTTGAGCGACTGCAGAATGTTGATCTGCTGCTGGACCGCGCCGTCGGCGGTCTGCACCAGCGAGACCGCCTGATTGACGTTGGAAATGGCCTGGGTCACGCCACCGAGCTGGGTGGTGAAACCTTGGGCCGCGATGTAGCCGGCCGGATTATCCGCCGGGCTGTTGATCGACAGACCCGATGACAGCTGCTGCTCCAGCGTGTTGGCCTGGTTGGTCGTGTTGTTCAACGAATTCAATGCATAGAGTGCATTGACGTTGGTGTTGATGGCGCCTGCAATCATGGTCTCCTCCTCGGTGCGCCCATGGTAAGAGCGCGACCTCCGGTTGGGGGTGAACTCTGGCCGCCGACCGTAGAAACCGAGCCGGTCACGCGATCCGCGGCCTACACCCCTATAGACGGCACGTCTCGAATCCTGTTGCAGGCCGGACGAGCGCGCCGGCGCGAAACGGCAATGCGCACAATTTTCGAAAAATTCCTTGAAATAGCCGGGCAACCGTGCCCGCCGCGGCGCGGCGCGGCGGCGCCGTGTGATCATCATGCCGAATGCCGGATCGGGGTTACGCCGCCGATCAGCTGAGCCAAGTACCGCCCATAGGTGGCATTGAGTCCCTTGGTCAGATGCGCCACGGCGCGGGCGTCGATCAGCCCCAGCCGATAGGCGACCTCCTCGAGACAGGCGATTTTCTGGCCCTGACGTTGTTCGATCACATGGACGAACTGCGCGGCCTGGATAAGCGCTTCGGGCGTTCCCATGTCGAACCATACGAAGCCGCGCCCGAGCCGCTCGGCGCGCAAGGTGCCGAGGCGATAATAGGCGCGGTGCAAGTCGACGATCTCGTACTCGCCCCGGTTGGACTTCTTGAGCGTGCGCACGATGTCGCAGGCGTTCTGGTCGACGAAGTACAGCCCCGTCACCGCCCATGACGATCGGGGATCCATCGGTTTTTCGACAATATCCGTCACCTGGCCCGCCGGCGACAATGTCGCGACGCCGTAGCGTTCGGGATCGGCCACTTCGTGACAAAAAATCGTTTCTCCTGCGGGCCTGGCTGCGGCACGGGCAAGCATTTCGGTCAGCCCGTGGCCGTAAAATAGATTGTCGCCCAGCACCAGCGCAGCCCGTGCCCCCGCGAGCCAGGGCTCCGCGATCAGAAACGCCTGCGGCAGCCCTTCGGGTGCCGGCTGCACCGCGTAATCGAGCGCTATGCCCCACTGGCTCCCATCGCCAAGGAGCGTACGGAATGCCTGGGCATCGCGCGGCGTCGTGATGATGAGGATCTCACGAATGCCCGCCAGCATGAGCACGGAGATCGGGTAGTACACCATGGGCTTGTCGTAGACGGGAATGAGCTGCTTGCTCATCGCGACCGTCATCGGATAGAGCCGGGTACCGGTGCCGCCGGCCAGAACAATGCCTTTCATCTTGTTCGCTCACCAGTTCTCATGCCGCCTGCGTGCGCTGCTTGACCATTTGACGCAAGCACAGCTCCAGCTCGGCGCGCCACGGCTGCGGCCGGATGCCCCAGATGCGCTCGATCTTAGAACAATCGAGGATGCCGTTGGTTGGCCGCGCGGCCGCTGCTGGCCATTCCGCGGCAAGCGCCTGCCGCACCCGCTGCGGCGGAGCGAGCCGCATTTTCGCCGCGTGCTCGGCCACGGCTGCGATGAACTCGTAGACCGAGGTCCCCGGCTGACCAGCGAAGTGAAAGGTGCCGAGGCCTAAGCGCCCCACCCGAGGCAACTCCGCGACGATTGACGCGATCGCATTGGCCAAATCAGCTGCCGATGTTGGGCAGATGTGGCGGTCTATCACGCCGACGAGATCATGCTGCAAGCGCTGTCGCGTCAGGACCTTGTTTACTAGTCCGCGCTCGAAAGGGCTGAACAACGTCGAGGTTCGCAGAATCACGTGGGGCACGCCGATCGTGGACAAAGCCTCCTCGCCCGCCCACTTGCTCCGGCCATAGACGCTTTGCGGATTGACGGGATCGTCCTCAGTATAGGGCTGGTTGCCAGTGCCGTCGAAAACGTAATCCGTGGAAATGTGAATCACGGTCGCGCCGACGACCTCGGCTGCTTTTCCCACGTTGAGAATGCCCTCAAAATTCGTGGCGAAAGCCTTCTCGGGATTGCTCTCGGCCTCGTCGACCGCTGTGTAGGCGGCGGTATTCACAATCACGGCGGGGTGCAGACCCCGCACCAAGCCGATGACCACATCCTGATTCTCGATATTGATCTCGCTTCCGATATAGAACGGATTGGTGTCCCAGGGCCAGGGTACGTTCAGAAGCTCCCTTGCGATTTGGCTGGTCTTGCCGAGCACCAGAACGATCTTGCTCACTGTGCGAACTCCTCGGCGGGAATGCGGCGGAAGAGATCGCTCTGCGGGATCGCGTCGAATCGCGGCCAAGTCGTATCCTTTTGCGAGACGATCACCTGCTCGCGCGCGACCGGCCACCGGATGCCGAGCGCCGGATCATCCCACCGGACACCGCGCTCGTAGGGTGGCGCATAAAGCTGCGAAACCTTGTAGCTGACGGTCGTATGGTCCGCGAGCGTGCAGAAGCCGTGGGCGAAGCCGACGGGAATGAAAAGCACCTGATCACTGTCCGCGTCGAGTTGGACCGCGACATGGCGTCCATAGGTCGGCGAACCGGTGCGTATATCGACGGTCACGTCGAGAATCGCGCCCCGTAACACTCGCACTAGCTTGTCCTGGGCGAAGGGGCGAAGCTGGTAATGAAGACCGCGTACAGTCCCGGCCTTTTCGGAACAGGATTCGTTGTCCTGCGTGAAGGACGCGCCAATGCCGGCATCGGCGAAGGTGCGTCCGTTGTAGGTTTCGCGGAACCAGCCGCGCGGATCACAAAAGCGATCAATTGTGACGAGCAGGATGTCGGGAATGACCTGGCGTTCGACGCGCATCGTCATCGCAGCCACGCCTTCCGCCAGTCATCGAGATGCTGGTCGAACATCCAATCGGCCAACACTGCCTCGCGTAGCACTTCGCCCTTGTGCCAGCAGGCTTCTCGATCCGCGATCATTTCGCGGATCGCTTTGACCCATTCTCGGTGGCGATTCTTGACACGACGCACTGGCAGGTCGCCTTGGTAAGGCAAGATATCGGTGCATACCACTGGGATGCCGAGGACCCCGTAATCGAGCAAACGCAAATTGCTCTTGGCCTCGTTGAAAGCGTTTTCCTCGAGCGGCGCCACGCCGAGGTCCAGATTGAGCGCGGCCAATTTCGCCGGATAGTCCTGGATCGGCACCCATTCGTGGAATTCCTTGACGAAAGGCCGCAACGCATCGGGACACATGCCGAAGAGGACCCAATCCATCTCTTTCGAGGTTTCCTGGACGATACTGGCGAGGAATTGCAGATCGCCCAGGTGGCCAGCGGCGCCGGCCCAGCCCACGCGCGGCCGATTTTCGAGACACCTTTGCGGCCGCAACCCTTGCCAGCGCGCGCGTTCGAGGCGATTCGGCAGCACAATCACCTCGTCGCACATCCCGCCATAGGCCCGCGCGAGCGGCTCGGTGCTGACAATGAGCCGGTTGCAGGCGGCCAGAGCGCGGCGCAGGCGCTGTCCGATGTCGCGTGGAATGTCGGCGCGATGCGCGCTTTTGAGCGGCAGATTGGTCAGCAGGTCGTCGAGCTCGAAAACCCGGAACGCCTTGCTAAGGCGCTTGATCTCCTCGATCTTTTCGATCTGATGCAACTCGATCTGGCGTTGGAATATAATCGTATCGGGCTCGATACGCCCGTATTCGGGCGGCATCATCAGGCGCATGGTTTCGAACACGTGGAGTATGCCGGCGCCGAACAGCGCGCGACTCGGCGCGATGACGCGATACTCGCCGCAGGCGTCGCGATCGGCGGGATGCGCGACCACGCGCGAACGGGGCCGGAAATCGGGATCCCAGCAGCGGATACGCTCTGATTCGATATCGAAGCCCTTGCCGAGCGACGACAGGTTCCGGTTATAGGCCGGATCGAAGGCGATCATCGGCATCCAGCGCCGGTACATCGTTTCCCGCTCGCGGTTCCGTCTCTGGTTTTGTATGTCGGCGGATGTTTTCTGAGCCTCGGCGCGGCGGCTTACGCCCGACTCATGCATCAGCTGCGCATGGGGCGTCCACACGACCAGATACCCCGCCTTGCGCGCCTTCAGGCAATAATCGACGTCGTTGTAATTGTCGGGAAGTTCTTCTGCATCGAACCCGCCGAGTTCGTCGAACAGCGAACGGCGCGTCACCATGCAAGCCGCCGTCACCGCGGAAAAATCCTGCACCGCCTTAAGCCGGCCCCAGTAGCCGTTGGCGTTCGCCGGCTCACCGATATAGGGATGCTCCGCCGGCGCGCCCCAGCCAACTCCCAGAACCACACCGCCATGCTGGATGGTGTTATTGGGAAACATCAGCTTGGCTCCGACCACGCCGACATCGGGCCGCCGGGCGTGCATCATCAACTCGCCCAGCCAGTCTGCGTCGATCGCAGCGGTATCGTTGTTGAGGAAGCAGAGATACTCGCCGCGGGACTGCTCGCGGACGGCGCGATTGTTCATGGCGGAAAAATTGAACGCGCCCGGATGCCGGATTACGCGCAGGCGCCCGCCGATATCGTTGCTGCGCGACTCGATGAGATCGAGATATTCGCACGCGTCCCGGGCGCTGCTGCCGTTGTCGATGACGATGATCTCGTAATTGGCATAGGCCGTCTTGCCGAGAACGGTTTCGACGCAGCGCTTCAAGAGCGGCAACCGGTCCTTCGTCGGTACGATGATCGAGACCAGGGGGTCCGGGCCCGCATGCCGGTAGCGCACGCGATATTGCGTGGGCATGGCGCCCGGCTCGACCGTACCATCGATGCCAAGCCGCTGCAGATGCGCGGCCACGGTGCGTGGCCCTTCAAGCAGGATTTCCTGAAGCGGGCGGCGTGTGCGCCCGCCGCCGGCAATCCGGTGGTAGAGCACATCCGCAACATGGCCGAATTTGGACGCGCCGAGGCGTTCAGCGAGCCGCAGGGCGAGATCGTATTCCTCGAGGCCGTCGCGTTCTGGGTCGAATCCGCCGACTACGTCGAATGTCTCCGGGCGGACGATCAGCAATCCGCCGACATAGGGCATGCTGCGCATCAGATCGAGATTAAAGTCGGGCTTGAATTGCGGGCTGGATCGTTTCCCTTGCACGTCGATCCGATCCTCATCCGAATAGACTGCGCCCCATTCGGAGTGCCGGAATCCGGCATCGCCCAGGGCGAACAGCGCGTGCGGTGCCAATCGATCGCCCGCATCGACCAGGCCGACCCAGTCGGCCTTGGCGCCGCTCAGCAGGCTGTTGAGCGCCCCCATCGGCCGTTCCCCGGCGACTTGATGCCAGGCGACCCGTGGATCGGTCTCCATCCCCGCCGGTACCGCGTTTTCGGCCACGATCTCTAGACGCCAGTCACCGGCGGTTTGCGCCTTGAGCGAGGCGATGGTCGCCGCCACGTGATCCTCGATGCCCAGCGGTACGGCCATGCCCAAAAGAAAGCGCGGCACATGCGGCCATTGGGCGACGCGTTCGGCCACCCAGTCGGCGCGGCCGAGGGCGGACTGGGTAATCCCCTCCATCCATTTCGCATAGGCCTGGACAGCCGGCAGGGGCGACATCGGGCCGCGCCCGAATTTCTGGACTGCCACCTGCGCTTCACGCAGTTCGGTATCCTTGCGGGTGACCTCGTTGCGTAGCTCGGCGACGAGATGTTCAAGCCTAGCCGTTTGATCGAGTGCCGGCTGCTGCCCGGCTGCTGCTCCGGTAACCGGTGCAGCTCCCGAATAACGCGACATGCCGGGCACGAGATGACGCCAGATCTGATCGGCCCGCGCCAACTCGGCCGACACGGCGTCGCATACCCCGGTCCGGCACTGGCGCACGCGCATCGCGTCATAGACCGTATTCACCCATTCGCCGAGCCCACCGTCCTTGTTGGCATCGGCGGAGGTGCCCCCCCTATCCGCCGCTCGATTGTGACGCAGCGCGGGCGAAAGGAAGGCAGCGACCTCTTTCTTGACGGTCTCGGGCTCATGCGGCCAATTAAGACCGAGCAGCCCGCCGATACGCCGGAATTCATCCGGCCAGGCGCCGGGCTTTTCCATCAAGTCGTTGTAATGAACGATGACGCGCGGGAAGCCGCGCGTCGCCCGCTCGGCTTCGAGTGTGTGCCGCAGCCAAAGCAGCGCGGACGCGGCCTGGATCTTCCCATCCCGCTTGCCGATCGAGGTGGCGACCTCGCGCGGATCGCGCAGGACCAGCACAAAATGGGGCGCCACATTCATCGCGCGGAGCAAAGGCAGCCATAGCGGCACCAGGCGGCAAAGGCGCGGATCCTTAAGCCCCCAGAGCGATGAGGCAGCAAAATCGCGCTCGACGATGGTGCGCAGCCCCTGCGCGAACTTCAGTGCCGCCGGGGTTTTGCTCCATTCCTCCGGCAACGGCCGGATGTCGTCCCAATGAGAACCGAGCGACGCCAGGAGCTGATCGTGCACCTGCACGATTTCCATGTGCTCCCAATAGCCGCGCTCGTTAAACGGCGACGGCGCCATGAGCTGCCGGCTGAGATCGACGCCGAGCAGGTTCAGAACCCGCGTCACCGCCGAGGTGCCGCTGCGATGCATGCCGAGAACGAAGACCGCGTGTTTCGCCGCCGGTGCGTTGCGCGACGGCATGTCGCGGGAGGCCGCGGCCTTCTCGCGCCGCGCGACTGCCAGTTCGGCGATGGGAACCGTCGTGTCCATCCGCGGCATCCTGATCGTTGTCCGCCCGCCCTTCGATTGCCAAAATATATCGATTTTCCGATTTTTGGCAACAATGAAGATGCGGCGTGCCACATAGGCGGCGGCCGCCTTCAGGCGCCGTTAACTAAATATAATTAAAGAGTGACAGGCCGCTGATCTTGCCGAAGGCTGCCTGAGCCGCCTGGAGTGCGGTCACGCCCTCGCTGAACTGCGTGATGACTGCGGGCAGGCTGGCACTTTGGATGTTCGACAAATTGACCTGGTCCGCCGTGCTCACGGTGTTGTCCTGCGTCTGAACGGCCTGGATTTCGGCGAGGCTCGTTCCCAGCGACGCTTCAGCAGACAGCATGCTGCTCTGAACTTGGTTAAGGGTCGCTAACCCACCTTAAATCATTTGCTGGGTGATCGCCTGCGCGCCGCTCGTGCTGTCGACCGGCGTCTGGAGCGCCGTGATGATGTCCTGCAGCGCCTGAAAGGCATTGGTGTCCTGGCTGGTGCGCACGATGAAGTTGTCACCTGCCGCCGGCGTGCCGCTGAACGTGATGTCCATGCCGCCGAAAGCAAGCGCCGCGCTGGCGCTGTTGTAAGCACCCGATGAGACCACGCCGCTGCTTGCGTTGAATGAAGAGCTTCCCGGCGCGCCCGTGCCGCTCGTCACGGTGTAATTGAGGCTGCCGCCGGCGCCACTCGAGAAGGATACCTCGAACTGGGTATTCGCCAAATGCTCAGATGAAACCAGGGTCGGATCCAACACGCCGCCGAGCGCCGCGACGCCA
Source organism: uncultured Alphaproteobacteria bacterium (assembly GCA_963810055.1). Classification (GTDB taxonomy): domain Bacteria; phylum Pseudomonadota; class Alphaproteobacteria; order ATCC43930; family CGMCC-115725; genus REEB95. The sequence goes on from CAWEME010000035.1 coordinate 78,262, forward strand.
GTGCCGGTATTCGTGCCCGATGCAGAGACCGCAAAGCTTCCATTGCCATCGGCAATCTGCATGAAGACGGACTGGCCGGACACTGCGATCGGCACCTGAAGCGACGGCCCGATCTCGATCTTGTCGACCCCGCCGTCGCCTTTGAACACGACCTGGCCGGTCGGCGTCATCTGGAAGGGCGGATTGGTCGCCTGGGACCCGCCGAAGATGTACTGCCCGTTGGGAAGCTGCGTATTGGCAAGCTGCACCAACTCCTGCAACGAGCTTTGGACGGAGCTGGCCAAGGCCTGGCGATCGGCGCTGTTGGTAGTCGCCGTGGCGCCTTGCAGAGCGGTCGACTGAACCGAGTTCAACAAATTGCCGATCTCGCCGAGCACGCTCACCGTCTCGTTCATCGTGCCCGTTGTCGCTTGCGCGTTCTGGACGTTGGTCGAGATCTGATCGATTTGATTGCTGACATCGAGCACGGCGGCCGCGGCCGACGGATTATCAGTCGCATTGGTGACGGTCTGGCCGCTGGCGATTTCCTGGTTGAGCTTGCTGACGTTCGCCTCTTGCGCCAGCATGTCGTTCAGGGTGCCGAGCATGAATTCGTTGGTGCTGATTCGCATCGAGGGCTCCTGGTTATCCATTCTGCATCGCCGTGATCAGGGTCGAAATCAGTGACTGCATCGCCCCGATCACTTGCGCGTTGGCTTGATAGGATTGCTGCAACTGGACGAGATTTGCCGCCTCTTGGTCGAGATTGACGCCTGAGATCGATTGATCGGTCGTCTGGGCGCGGGTGTATACGGCCTGGGCCGCCTGTCCGACGGCCTGGGCTTCCGACCCGCGGTCGCCGATGTCCGTTACGAGCTGCGCATAGGCGTCGTTCAACGTCTGGCCGGATACGAGATTTGCCGTCTGTAGGTTGGCTAACGCGACCATGTTGCCGTTGCTGCCGGTGCCGCCCGGGCTCAGTACGAAACTATCGCCGGTAACCGGCGTACCGGCCGACAAGGTAAAGGTCGTCACCTCGCCGTTGGGCGCCGGCGGCGACGGATAGGCAATCGCGAGCTCAGCGCCGGCGGTTGCGCTGTAGGTGCCGGAGGCGAGCACGTTCGCGCTGCTGTCGAGGATGTTGAAAGTCGTCGGCGACGTGAATTTCACGCTCAATTGCTGGCCGAAATACGCCGACGAGACGATCGGCGTTCCGGCCGGAAGCGAGCCGCTCGGCGCCGGTGTGCCGCTGCTCATCGTGACATTTCCGCGATTGTTATCCGCTATGCCGCCGCCGCTTGTGATGACACCCGCGGTCGAGACATAGGGCGACGCCGCCGCGATCGCAGAAGGATCGCTCGTCGTTAACGAGATGGCGTTGGCCGCGGCGGCAGTCGGTTCGATCTTGAAGGAATCGCCGACCTGCGCCGTTCCCGAAACCTGGATCGACATCCCGTCAAGCGACAGCGTCGAGCCGGATCCCAGCATCGTCGTCTGCCCGCTCGTCAGATTCACGGCCTGGTAGCCACCGCTCGTCAGCGTCAGCACGAAATCGGCCGGGACGAATGCGTTGGTATTGGTGATGCTGGCCGAAACCGATGCCGATCCCAGATTGCCGGTGGCCGCATAAACGACGGGCGCGGGAACCGAAAACAGCGCTTGACCGAGCTGGCCGTTCAGATCGAGGCCGAGCGCCTGTTGCTGATTGACTGCCGACGCCACGCCAACGGCGATGGCACCCACGCTGTCATTCGCGCTGACATATTGGGAGAGCATGGAAAGGTATCCGCCGAGCTGCCCGCCCGATAGCCGGTTCGTCAGATTCTCGCCGTTCGCGGAATAAACGATCGACGACGTGCCGTCGTTGTAGCTGCCCGATGTCGCCGAAAGGCTGTAAGACGTGCCACCGTTCACAAGCGCCATGCCGCCGGCGACATAGACGTCCATCGTGCCGCTGGCGCCGGCGACGATCGAAATGCCCACCTGCTCGCCGAGTTGCTGAACGAGTTGATCCGCCTGGTCAAGCAGGCTGTTCGCCGCCGAGTCCGACGGACCGGCTTGCGTGAGAATGTAATGATTGATCTGCGCGATCTGGGAGGCGAGGTTGTTGATCTGCGCGACGGACTCGCCGATCTGGCCATTGGTGGTCGTGATGTTGGACTGCAGCTGGCTGCCGGTGGACTGAAATAGCGACACGACCTGTTCCGCGCTGCTCAGAAACGCGTCGCGATTGGGCATACTGGTCGGATCCTGCGCGAGCGTGTTGGCCGCGGTGAACAGGCTGTCCATGATCTGGCCCAAGCCGCCGGCGCCGCCCGAGGCAAGCGGAAAGACCGCCGAGAGCGCGCTGGTGCCCGACGTCACCACGCTGGCCGCCTGATTGACAGAATCGGCCTGCACCATCTCCTGATAGATGTACTGGTCGAAGCCGCGCTGGATCGAGACGACATCGGCGCCGGTCCCGAGGGCGCCGGGCGGTCCGGCGGCACTGCCCATGGATTCGATCTGGTTAAGCGACTCGACGTTATAACCCGGCGTATTCACGTTCGAGGTGTTGTTGGCCTCGGTCGCCATGCCTTCGGTCGCCGCGAGCAGGCCGGATAATGCGGTATCGAGGACTTGGCTGATTCCGCCCATCGGTCAACCCCGTCCCAGAACCTTGCCGGTCGAAAAACCCTTCATCCCGGAAATTTCGCCTTCGCCGCGCAATGCCTTGACATCGGAGCGCAACCGATCGGCCCTGATCTCGGCGGGAGGAAGGGAGTTGCCGACCTCCTGCGCGAGCGCGAGCGCTGCGTGCCGCAATTCCATGTCGACCGGCGCGCCGCGATGGCGGCGTTCGGCATCGAGCTGGATCAGCGTTTCTATGCACCGACCGCGCCGCCGGATCAGCGCGAGCACAAGGCCTAGCGGCCGATGGCGGAAACGGCCACACCGTTCGACGCGAAACAGCCGCGACAGGCGGTTCATGAGGTGCAGCTCTTGTTCAATGGACGGCAAGCGGCCTTGAGTCATGCGCCACCGCCCCCGCCACCGGCCGATGTTTGGGCAGCGAACTGGGCTGGCGCGGCCCCGTTGAGGGCTACAGCGACTATCGGGCTCGCCGCGACGGCGGTAAGCTTGCTGGCATAGGCGGGATCAGTCGCGTAGCCGCCTTGGACAAGGGCCTGACCGTAGGCTTGGGGGTCATTGCCCGCGCCGAGCGCCGCGCGATAGCGCGCATTGTGAGAGACCAGCTGGACATAATCATCCACTGCCGCTGCCAGGGTCGGATAAGCGCGGAACTTTTCAGTCTGGCCGGTTTTGCCACCGCCAGCCGTGACTTCATGCGTGTAGGCCTGCACGGAATCGCCGTTCCATCTCGCGCCGGTCTTGACCCCGAACAGGTTGTTGCCCGGCATCGAGGAACCCCAACCGCTTTCGAGCGCCGCCTGGGCGAGCAGAACCTTCGGCGACACGCCAAGGCGCTGCGCCGCGTTTGTGAGTAGCGGCGCGAGGGTCGCCGCGAACTGGGCGCGGGATGAAGCGGAATTTCCCGACGCACCGGCTGAATTTGACAAATCCGAGGTCGGCCCGATCGATGAAGAATAGGGCGAGGAAGAATTCGTCGGCGGATTTCCCATCGCGGGCAATGCGGGCAGCGTAGCTCCCGTTCCGGCGGACGGCTGAACGCCCGTATCCGGCATCGGCCGGACCAGCGGAACGATGGGAAAGGCACGCACGCCGGATGGAGACGGGCTGATGGCCAAGGGCGCGCCCCGTACCGCGGTGACATGGCGACCCTGCCAATATTGTTGCAGCGAAAAGCCGGGCACAGCGGTGGCAGGCGTGGTTGCCGAGGCAGTGCCACCACCGGTGCCGGTAGGCGATGACGCGCTCGATGCTGCGCCTGGGGTGGCGAGCGCGTTGTTGTTGGGTATCGCGCCGAGCAATACGTCGGCGAGACCGAGCTGGTCGTTCGACATCGCTACCTGGCTCATGACATTGGCATAGAGCGTGCTCACGGTGTCGCCGCCCACGCCATCCGCCATCGATAAGGCACTGCCATCGGCATTTTTCATCAGGCCTTCCATGAGCAGCGCGCCGAACTGGCCGGCGATCGCCCGGCGCGCCGCCGGATCATTCGAATTCGCTTTGAGCGCGGAAATCGCAGTCGGGTCGATGCTTGCCGCCAGACGTTGCGCCACTGACGATTCCATATCAGATCACCTTTATATGCGCGTGTAGCGCGCCCGCGGCCCGCAAGGCCTGCAGGATCGCGATCAGATCGGACGAAGAGGCGCCGATCGCATTGAGATTGCGCACGATGTCAGAAATCTTGGGTGCCGGATGGAGCTCCAGGACCTGGGCTTTCTTTTCCTCGGCCTTGATATTGGTGCGCGGTACGACCTGTGTTGTTCCGGTCCGGCTAAAGGGGAGCGGCTGGGCAACCTGGGGTGTTTCCGTTATCGAGATCGAAAGGTCGCCATAGGCCACCGCCGCGCTGCCGATTTGAACGTCCTCGCCCATGACGACCGTGCCGCTTTGGGCGTCAATCACGACCTCGGCCGGTGGGGGATCCGGCGAGATCTGAAGATCGAGCAGATTGGCAAGGAAAGCCACGCGCTGGGCCGGATCGCCCGGCCCCTTCACCCGCACCTGCCCCGGACCAAGCGAGAGCGCCGTATCGGCGCCGAACTTGCGGTTGACCACATCGACCAGGCGCGCCGCCGTGCCGAACGAAGCGTCGTCGAGATTGAGCATAATCGTGCCGTCGTCGGCGGAAGCGAACGCCGCCTTGACCGACCGCTCGACCGTGGCGCCGTCCGGAATATGGCCCACGGTCGGGACATTGACCGTAGTCGAGGCAGCTTGGCCGCTGGCGCTGAAACCGCTCACCAGAACCGATCCCTGGGCAATGGCATGGACCTGGCCGTCTGCGCCCTTGAGCTCGGTCATCAGCAGCACGCCGCCGCGCAGACTCTGGGCGTTACCCGCCGCAGATACGGTGACGTCTATCTTCTGGCCGACCTCGACGAAGGTCGACAGGGTGGCAGTCACCATCACCGACGCCACCGCGTTCGGCTGGAGGAAAGCGTTGGGATTAAGCGTCAGGCCCAGGTGCTGGACCATGTTCTGGATCGCTTGGACGCTGTAGGGAATTTGGGTCGTCTGATCGCCAGTTCCGGCGAGCCCTACGACCAGGCCGAAGCCGATCAGCTGGTTGTCGCGATCGCCGTCGACGCTGACAATATCCTTGACCCGTTCCGCATGCGCGGCGGTCGAACCCAATGTCGCCAGAAAAGCGACGACCAGCGCGACTAGAAGCTTGGCCATAGCGTACTGACCGTCAGGAACAGACGCTGGAGGAATCCCATCTTCGGCGCCAGATATGTCTCGCCGTCGCCGCTGAACTCGACATAGCCCTCCGCCATGCGGGTCGACGCAACCGTGTTGCCGGAGATGTCCTCGGGCCGCACGATGCCCGCGAGACGGATGAATTCCTTGCCGCCTACCAGCTGCACGACGTTCTGGCCCTTCAAGACCAGATCGCCATTCGGGCGAACCCGCTGGACCATTGCCGACACGGTGGTCACGAAGCTGTCGCTCTGCGCCGTCGTGCCGCTGCCCTGTAGGGAATTGGCGCTGTTGTAAGAAAGATTCGGATTGTATTGCGACACGGGGCCGCTGCGTCCGAATTGTAGCGGCATACCGAAGAAATTGCCCACGGTGCTTTGCACGCTGTCGTTGCGGCCGACATTCTGGCTCACATTCTTCGTTGCGGCTGCGGTCTGGGTGATCGCCACCGTCACGATATCGCCGACCTGCCAGACTCGATGGTCGCGGAACAGCTCGAGCCCGCCGCCGCCCTCGGCCGTCGCCTGATAGATCGCGCCGTTGGTGGCGGGGAGCTGCTCGCCCTCGTCGCCAGGAAGCTGGCCCAGCGCCGCCGACTCCAGCGGCACATGCCCGGGCGACTGTTCGCAACCGCCCGCGCCGGCGCTGAGCACCGCGAGCGTTACCAGAGCGGGTACCCGCTTCATCGCGTTCTCACGACGTCGTGTTGTTGAGATAGCCGAGCATGTCATTGACACTCTTCGCCGCCTGGGTGTTGAGCTCGTAGGCACGCTCGGTCTCGATCATGTCCACCATCTCGTTGACCACCTGCACGTTAGACCCTTCGAGATAGCCTTGCTCGACCGAGCCGAGGCCATTGGTCGTTGCCTTGCCGGGCGTAGGAGCCCCCGAGGATTGCGTCTGGATCGCCAGGTCGCTGCCGATCGACTGCAACCCGGCGGGGTTGATGAAGCTGACGAGCTGGATCAGGCCGAGTTGCGTCGGCGTCGCTTGACCCTGGAGCTGAACGCTCACGGTCCCGTCCGTACCCACAGTAATGGACTGCGCGCCCGGCGGAATCGTGAGCGGCGGCTGGATCTGATAGCCGTTGGCCGTCACCACCTGGCCTTGCGCGTTGAGGGCGAAGCTGCCGTCGCGCGTATAGGCCACTTGGCCCGATGGCATTAGGATCTGGAAATAGCCGTTGCCATTGATGGCGAGGTCGAGCGCATTTCCGGTTTGCTCCAGGCTGCCCTGGGTCACGATCGGCTCGGTGGCAATGACGTTCGCGCCCGTGCCCGTTTGCAGGCCCGAGGGATAATTGGTGTTTTGCGAGGTGAATCCGCCCGGCTGCGAGGCGTTCTGGTACAGCAGATCCTGGAAAACCGGACGGATCGCCTTGAAACCAGCGGTATTGAGATTCGCGAGATTGTTCGCGATCACGTCCATTTTGGTCTGCTCGCCTTCGAGACCCGTCCTTACGATCGCTAATGACTGAATCATGTTTTTCCTCGGGTGCCTTTGTGTGAAGGTGCTTATTGTAAGGTCAGGGGACTGTCGGAGCCCTGGCCTAGCGTTCCCATGGTGTGCAGCATCTGAGTCTGCATCTGGAACATGCGGGTGTTCTTGATCATGTCCACCATGACTCCGACCGAACTGACGTTGCTGCCTTCCAGCGCGCCGACCTGCAAGGTCACGTTGCCATCGACGCTGAAATTGCCGTCTCCGTCCTGAAACAGGCCGTCCGGCCGGCGCTTCATATTCTGGGCCGGCGGATTGGCAAGATCGATGCGGCCGAAGAGGATGATTTGGTCCGGTTGCTCGCCTTGCGGCACGCCCGAAATCGAACCGTCGGAACCGATCGTGATCTGGCTCAAGGGCGGCAAGACGATTGGACTGCCGTTCTGATTCAGGACCGGAGAGCCGCCCGAAGTCTGCAACGTGCCCGACGGCGAGATGGAGAGTGAGCCGTTGCGGGTATAGGCAGGCGTCCCGTCTGGCGCCTGGACGCCGATCCACCCCGGCCCTTGAACGATCACGTCGAGCGGCCGTCCCGTGGTTTGCACCGCGCCCGGCGTGAAATCGGGCTGTTCCTCCTGCGTCACCACGTCGGCGCGATCCGGCAGGCCCTGCCCGTAGAAAGGCAGGGCCTCGAAAGCGGGACGTTGCGCCTTGTAAGCGGTCGTCCCGCCATTGGCCAGATTATTCGTTGATGCCGTCATCTTGTCCTGAATCGAGTTCATGCCGGTCATCAGCAAATACAACGCTTGATCACTCATTTCCGCGAACCCCCGACTACTCGACGCTCAGCAGCTTTTGGATGTTCTGCTGCTCATAGCTGATCGCCTGCGTGTTGGCCTGGAAGGCCTGCTGTGCGACGATTAGGTTAACGAGCTGCGTCGACAGGTCGACGTTCGAGCCCTCGAGCGCGCCTGATTCCAAGAAGCCTAGGCCTTGCGTGTTCGGTGAGCCCAGGAGGGCAGCGCCGGATTCCGACGTGGCTTGCCACAACGTGCCGGTCACCGGTGTCAGGCCCTGGTCGTTCACGAAATTCGCGAGCGCGACGGTTCCGAACACCTGGGTGGCGCCGTTCGAGTACTGTCCGATCACTTGGCCGTTTTGGCTGATCTGCACGCCGGTGAACGTGCCCGCTCCGGTTCCGTTATTGGTCACCGAAGAGATCCCGAAGGACGAGTTAGAGAGCGTCGAGCCGGTAAAATTGTAAGCGATATTGAGCGCCGCCGCACCGTCCGGTAGGACGCTGGTCGGCACCGAGACAGTGGTCCCGGCACCGGAAGTCTGCGCGGACAGGGTTCCGGCGTTGCTGAAGGTGAGAACCGGCCCTGCGCCCGAAGCGATCGCGGTGTTGTTCGAATTGCTCAATTGCCAATGGACGTCCCATTGGTCCGGGGCGGTGCCGCCGCCGCTGCCGCTCACGCGCGTGAAATAGCTGGTGAGGGTATAGGCAGTGCCCTCGCTATCGTAGACGGTGGTCGCCGTGCTTTCGTCATAGGTCGACGAATTCGAGGGGCTGAAAGCCGTCCCCGAGGAGATTGCTGTGTCGCTGCTGGTAAGATTGGCGTCGAGGCCCAGCGTACTCGTTGCCGTCGCCGGCAGATTCGATCGATCGATCAGGATCGGGCCGACGGCGCCGAGTGCTGTGCCCGAGCCCGCGCCGGTGTAACCCATCAGCTGGTTGCCAGAACTATCCTCCAAGTAGCCGTCGGAACTGATCTGGAACGAACCGGCCCGGGTGTAGAAAAGACCCGAGCTGGTCTGGACTTGAAAAAAGCCCTGGCCGTTGATCGCCAGATCGAGCGGATTGCCGGTTTGGTTGATGTCGCCTTCGGTGAAGAGCTGGGACAGGCTCGATGCGAAGACGCCCTGGCCCGGCGTTGAGGTGTTACCCGAGGCGCCTTCCAGCGAGGCTCCAACCAGCTCACTGAAATCTACGGTCGAGCCTTTGAAGCCCTCGGTATTCATATTGGCGATGTTGTTGCCGATCGTATCGATGCTCGACTGGGCCGCATCAAGGCCCGTCAATTCGGTGAATAGAGACATGGCGCTAACCCTCCGTTAATTGCAGGTCAGAAGATTTGATAGATCTGATTGATCGTGACGGGCGCGAGGCCGCCGCCAAGAGTGACACTCGGGCTGCTTTGGCCGCTGAGGGTCACGCCTGTCACGGGCACGACCGCGTAGGGTGTGGCAGCGACCGTGTTGCCTTTGGAGCCGAGCGCGTTGATCGAGTAGGTATAGAAACCGGCCGCGGTCGTACCGCCGCCGGTCTCCGTTCCGCTCCAGGTGAAATTCTGCTGGCCGGCGGCGAGAGGCCCGAGATCGATCGTCGCCACTTGCGCGCCCGTTGAATCCGAAACCGTAACGGTCACGTCGGTGGCGGCTGAGGAAAGATTGAATGCGCCCTGCGCTGAACCTGAGCCGTAATAGGTCAAGATATTCCCGCTCACTGCCACATTCTTTCCGACTAGGTTAGCCGCCTGAACGCCAGTTGCGTTGGAGATCTGTTGGCCGACGCCGCTAACAGTAGTTTGCAACTGCTGCACGCCGCTCGCGGTTGAGAACTCGGCGAGCTCGGCCGCATATTGATCGCTGCTCATGGGATTGAGCGGATCCTGGTACTCGAGTTGAGTGGTCATCAGTTGGAAGAAGTTATTCTGGGTGAGCGTCTGGTTGCTGCTGCTCGCGCTCCCGCTCGCGCTGCCCGATGCCGACGGCAATTGCGTTCCGGTGGGAAGCGATGTGACTGTGACTGGCATTAAACTCGATGACATTTCAAGGCCCTCCTGCGACTAGCTGCTTGTGTCTTTCGCGACTTATCAAATCGATAACGTTTTCAGGGCGAGCGTTTTGGCCACGTTGAATGCCTCGAGGTTCGCCTGATAGTTCCGCGTGGCCGAGATCATGTTCACCATCTCGTCCACCGGATTGACGTTCGGCATTTGGACGTAACCGCTGCCATCGGCATACGGGCTGTTGGGGTCGTAGACCGTGCGAAGCGGTTGCTGACTTTCGACGACGCCGGCGACCTGGACGCCCGCCATGCCAGTGCTGGCGGCGCCTTCATTATCACTGTCGTTGTTGCCGTCGCTGTCATCGATCGGCGCCGCGCTGAACACCACTTCGCGCGCGCGATAGGGCTGGCCCGCGGAATTGACCGTGCTGTCGGCATTCGCGAGATTGCTGGCGATCGCCGACATGCGCTCCGTTTCAGCCGACATGCCCGAACCCGAGATCGCGAAAACCGAAAACAGCGACATGGTCTAACCTCTATCCGTTTGACGTGGAACCGGAAGACGACCCGCGGATCGCGGTCATCAGCATGTTCACGCGGCTTGTGGTGAAGGTGGCGGCAGCTTCGTATTGGAGAGCGTTGATTGCGGCCTGGCGTTTTTCGTAATCGAGATCGACGCTGTTGCCGTCGACCGTCACCTGGCCGCCGGTTTGATATTTGATCTGGTCTTGAACGGCGGCCGATACTTGCGCTGGCGCGTTGCCGGCGTTGCCGCCGCCAATCTGACGCGGATCGTCCGCCAGCAGGAGCGAGGATGAGGACGGAGTCCCCTGCCCCGGCGCTTCCCCGGGCGCCGCGCCGCCGGCCGCCGCAGCCAGGGCCGACGTAAAATCGAGGTCGACCGCCTTGAAGCCGGGCGTGCTGGCATTGGCAATGTCGGCCGACAGGACCTGCTGGCGGTAGCCCCGCAGGTCAAGAACGGCCCGGTAATAGTCGAGACCCGTCGATAATGGGCCCTGCATTCCTCATCGCTCCCCGATACGACCGCGCCGGCCAGACGCCGCCGCGCTCGCCGACTGCCGCCGTAACCGCCGAGAGGGGTGGGGCGGTAACAGCGGCAGGTACGGCTTTCGACAAGGGCCCGTTTGGATGGGGAGCGAGAACTTGCCGAATTTTCGTTTTTAGGGTAACCTATCGTTTTGGGAACCGCAAGAGGTTTTTTGGTCATGGGATTTCGCGCCGGACCGGTCAGCCCCGCCTTCATCCTGCTGGCGGCTATTGTCTTGGCCGCACCCGCCAATGCCGCGTCGGATCAGCCATTCGAGGCTCCGGAGGCGATCCGCGCGGCGGTGGAACACGCCGTGGCGGATGCCGTCCCAAAACTGCCCGACACCGAGATCGAAGCCGATGTCCAGCCGATCGACCCGACTATCCACCTGCCGCAATGCCCGGCGCCTGACGTCACCGTGCCGCTGGTGACAGGCAGCCGCATCACGGCCAAGGTTACCTGCCAGACCCCGTCCTGGACGATTTACGTTCCCATCCAGCTGCACCAGTGGCGCATGGTCGTGGTTGCCGCCACGGCGCTGCCGCCGGACAAGCCCCTCGCCGAGACCGACCTGACGCTTGCCAGAATCGATACGGCGACCCTGCCGGGCGTGCCCGTTATCGACCCGAAGGATGCCGTCGGCAAGATTTTGCGCTCGAACGTGCCGGCGGCGGCACCGCTTCTCGGCGCCCTGCTCGAGGCGCCCATCATCATTCACAGGGATCAGCGCGTGAACCTGACCCTCACGGACGGCAACATCACCGTCAAAACGGTCGCCATCGCCCAGCAGGATGGACACGAAGGAGATGTCATCTCGCTGCAGAACCCGTCCAGCAAGAAAACGGTCCGGGCGACCATTACCGCCGATGGTGAAGCGGAAATGCATCTCTAATTTAGCGGAGTTTGTCATGGCTATTTTTTCACCCGCCCTGGTAACGCTACTGCGTGAGACTAAGGCCAAGATGTTGGGAGGGCGCGAAGCCCTTCTGCGCGGCAACATCGGCGAAATTGCCGCTATGACCCGGGAAGCCGAGGCGCTGTCGGAACAGCTTGTGAAGCTGGCGCCGGTGCAGATCGGGAGAAACGTCGAAATCGTTTCGTTGCTTACAGATATTCGGCGGCTGGGACGCGGCAATACGATCATTGCCAGCGAAATGCTTCGGCATTTCCGGAACGGGCTTGCGACCCTGCGGCGGTTGGAATCCCACCGCTCCTACGGCCCGAACGGAGGCGAGCAGGGAACCGCCACAGTCCGCTCTCTCGGCAAGGCCTGACACCGCGCCGCTCAGACGCGCAGCGTTTCGGGCGGATCGAAGCTGCCGTCCGACACGGGCAGGTCGGGTTTTCCCGCCGCGCGATTGGCGCGCAGGCGGTAGACAAAGGCGAGCACCTCGGCAACCGCGCGATAGAGCGCGACCGGGATTTCCTCCTCAAGCTCGACGAAACGGTGCAGCGAACGTGCCAGCGGCGGCGCCTCGACGATCGGCACGTCGTGTTCGCGCGCGATTTCGCGAATGCGCAGTGCGATCAGCCCCATGCCCTTGGCGACGAGCCGGGGCGCCCGCATACTGCTCTGCTGGTAGCATAGCGCGACGGAAACGTGATCCGGATTGGTTAACACCACGTCGGCCTTCGGCACCTGCGTCATCATCCGCGCCCGCGCGGCTTTCCGGCGGAGCAGCTTGAAACGCCGCTTAGTGTGGGGATTGCCTTCCACCTCGCGGTTCTCGTCGCGCAGTTCCTGGCGGCTCATGCGCAGATCCTGGCGGTGGCTCCACAGGCGGTAAGGCACCTCGAGCAGGACAACGGCAGTTAGCGATGCCGACGCCATCAGGAAGACGTCGCTCAGCAAGCCGCCGACCCGCCACAGCGACCCCGGCCAGCCTGAACGGGCGAGATCGACGAAGTCGCGCGCCTCGCCGTATAGCCACCAATAGGCCACGGCTGACACGCCGAGAAGCTTGATCACCGATTTCAGGATCTCGATGAAAACATCGCGCGACCACAGCCGGCGGAAACCACGCAGGGGATCGAGCCGGGTAAAATCGAGCATAATGGGGTGCCAGGAAAACATCAGGCCGCCGGTCATCATGGCTGACACGGCGCCGATCGCCGCCATCCCGACCCCGAACACCGCCATGAATTCAAGAGCGGGCTTGACCACAATCCAGGCGGCAGCGAACAGCCGGTCGGGATCGCGAGTGTGCAGTGGATCGATCCACAGCCCGGTGGCGACGATCCGCTCCAACAGGGAAACGACCAGCGTGCCGCCCCAGAACATGATCGCGGCGCCGGTCATCAGGATGATCGCCGACGGCAGTTCCCGCGAGCGTGCGATCGAGCCTTCCTCGCGCGCTTTGCTGAGCCTTCGTCTGCTCGGTTCCTCGGTTTTATTCTCGGCGGCCTGCTCGTCGGCCATGGTTTATCCGCCTCTCAGAACGGCCTCGGTGAGGCGGAGACCAATTTCAACCAGATGCTCGACCGCCGGCACCAGGAAAGGCACGAGCAAGGCGGTCGCCGCGATTCCGGTCCACAGAAAGACGGCGAAGCCGACCGACATGATGTTGAGCTGCGGCGCGACCCGGGAAATCACCGCCATGGCGACGTTGATGGCAAGCATCGCCGCCACCACCGGCAAAGCAATCATCACGCCCAACTGAAACAAGCCCGTACCGGCACCCGCCAGCGCACCCCATCCACTGGCTGCGATACCCGCCGCAGGAGCTACTGGAACGATCTGAAAGCTTTTGGCTAGCGCCGCGATCAGCAGGAGATGACCGCCGATCGCCAGAAACAGCACCGTGCCCAGAAGGTCGAAGAAATCCGCCAAAACCGGCATTGGCACGCCCACCTGGGCGTTGAACAGCGTGGCGAAGCCGAAGCCCATTTGCAGCCCGCACAAATCCCCCGCGAACGCCATTACCGAGAGGGCCAGGCGCATGGAAAAGCCCATCGCGAGACCGACCAGGATTTGCTCGACCACCAGAGCCGCCGTGCGCCACGACAGGTCAAGCGGCGCCATGGGGCCGGCCATCCCGCCGATGATCGCGGCTATGGTCAGGCCGAATGCGACCTTCACCATCGACGGGACGGCGGTGGAGCCGAAGGCCGGCGCGACCGCGAACAAGGCGAGTCCGCGCAGCAGCGGCCACATCAATTCGCCCATCCAGCGCGCGATATCGGCATCGGTGACGACAAGCACGGCGTGCGCCTAATTCCTATCGGCGGCGCGAACGACACTGTCGTGGAAATAGGTCACGAGCCGCTCGCCCATCCAGGGCAGTATCAGGACCGTTACCAGCAGAACAACCGCGAAGCGCGGCACGAAGCCGAGGGTCAGGTCGGTCATCCGCGTCCCGACCTGGATCAGGCCGACGAGCAGGCCGGTCAGCAACACGGAAGCGAGCAACGGGCTGATCAGGATCAGCGTTTCGACCAGCATGTGGTGGGCCTCGAAGGCCAGCGCGTCGCCGCTCATCACAGGAAACCTTGCGCCAAGGAGCCGATGATCAGCATCCAGCCATTGACCAGGACGAAAACCATGAGCTTGAGCGGTAGTGATACCGTCACCGGCGACACAAGCATCATGCCCAACGACATCATCACGGCCGCGACCACGATGTCGATCACCAGGAAGGGCAGGAAGATGAGAAAGCCGATTTGGAATGCCGTCCGCAACTCGGAGGTCAGGAAGGCCGGCGCAACCAGGCGCATTGGGACATCCTCCGCCCGCGGATAGGTCTCGCCTCCGGCGAGTTTGACGAACATGCCGAGGTCGTCCTCCCGCGTCTGCTTGAGCATGAAGGATTTGAGCGGCGGCTCGGCGCGCGATGCGGCATCGACCACTGATATCTTGTTATTGAGCAGTGGCTGCAGGGCCGCCTCATTGACCTGGGCGAAGACCGGCGCCATCACGAACATGGTCAGAAACAACGCCAGGGCCACGAGGATCTGATTGGGCGGCGTCTGGGTTAAACCAAGCGCCTGACGAAGTAGCGCCAGAACGATGATGATACGCGTGAACGAGGTCATGGCGAGAAGAACGGCCGGCAAGAATACCAGCCCCGTCATGAATATTAGGATCTGGACTGGCACAGTGTAGGAAATGCTGCCACGCCCGTCCGGCGTCGCGATCAGCGCATCGAGCCCGGATGGCCCAGCGGCATGTGCGATCGAGGGTAGGATGATAAGCCCGGCGACGAGGCCGGTGAAAATCAGCGGCTTAAGATTTCGTGCCATCATTCGCCTGCCTGGGTCCGCGCCATCGTTCGAACGCCTGTGAGAGAGTTGTGCCGAATCCGGTCACGGATTGTGGCGGGGAGGATGAACCTTCGGGCAGTTCGCAAAGAAGCCCCACCGCATTCCCCGTCACTCCCAGCACCAATCGGCGCCCTTCGATCCGCACCACGACCAGCCGTTCGCGCGGCCCAACGGGCAGGGTTCCCATCACGGCGCAATCGATTCTCATTGGCCCACCCGCGCCGAACCGGCGCCGCAGCAGCCATAGAAAGCCGCCCAGCACGAGAACGACTACCCCCATGCCGATCAGTAAGGGCAGCATGCTGCCGAGGAATGAAGGGCCGCCGGGATCCGCAGCAAGGCCGCCGAGACCGTTCATTCGATCACGAGCTCCGTGAAATAGACGTTGCGAATCAGGTCGGCGGCCGGGGCGGCTGGATCCGACTTGCTATTGTCATTCGACGAACCGAGGGCGGTTCTGATCGTGTCGTTGATCCGGCCGATCAGAACGCCGCGCAGCCGGTCGACTCCTTCTGGCGAGGTGATATCGGCGATCTTGCTCTGGAGAATTTGGAGACGGATGACGTCCTGGATCGCGGGCATCACATCCGTCACCGTCTTGGCGGCCGCTTTCCCCCGGACCTCGAGATCGACCCCGAGTTGGACGAAACGCGTGTTCTGGTTGTCGTCAATCATGGTCACGACGAACGGTTTGATCGAGACGTAAACCGGCTCCGCTGGCGACGCGGAGAAAACCGTCTGCCCGCCCAGGAAGAAATACCAACCTCCTCCGCCCGCGACCAACACCACGAGCAAAAAACCGAGAATCACAACGACCCGCCGGCGGAACTTACGGACGCGCCGGCGCCCGGGCGAGGGGTCTTGATTGTCTTTCAATTTTCCTAACATTACCGATTTCCCGGATTTTGTCAATAATAGAATAAGCCATGCGCCGGGGGCACGCAAGTTCTAATCCGCCCGTCCGGCACAGCCGGGCGTATCGCTAAGGATCTCGCCGGAAGAAGCTCGCCCGTGAAATCAGGTCATCGATTTCGCGTTGGCTTCGCCGTAGCGTCTCTTCCGCTTTGCGCAGCGCGTCGCGGTCGATCAAGATTTCAATCATCCGCTTGTGGCGCCGCGCCTCGACGAGCTCCGCCCATTCCCGCTCGCAGGCCTCTTCGAGTTGCTGCACCTGCGCCTCTTCGCGCGCCACCACGTCGGCAACCCGGCGAATGAATGTCGCCACCAGCATCGCCTGAGATGCGGCAAGACCCTGGCGCACGCCCGATTCGAGCTGGATGCGGTAGTTCTCGCCGTATTGACGGAGCTGGTTGAGCTTGCGCCGCGCTGCCGCGCACTCCTTCGCCAGCACGCCCCATCGGCGCTGTGCTTCTTCGAGCTGCCGTTCGGCGACTTTTCCTATCGCATGCAACGCCATCAACCCCCTCCTTGTCCGCCGAGTGTTCGCGAGAGCTCTTCGATGCTTTGTGTGAAGTTGAAATGCTGCGACATTTCCTGCTGAAGAAAGCGGTCGAAGCCCGAATGTAGCGCAACCGCGCGATCAAGGATCGCATCGTGTCCGGCGCGATAACCTCCGATCGCAATCATGTCGCGGCTTTCCTCATAACGCGCGTGGAGTTCCTTGAATTGGCGCGCGGCGGCGAATTGCTCAGGCGAAACAACCGAAAACATGACGCGGCTGATGGACGCGCCAACGTCAATCGCCGGAAAGTGGCCGCGTTCGGCGATGCGGCGCGACAATACGACGTGCCCATCGCAGATCGCGCGTGCTGCGTCGGCCACTGGCTCATTGAGGTCGTCGCCTTCGACAAGCACCGTATAGAACGCGGTAATACTGCCCTTGAGCGGGCCGCCGGTGCCGGCGCGTTCGACCAGCGAGGTTAGTCGGCCGAAAACCGATGGCGGATAGCCGCGGCTCGACGGCACTTCGCCGACGGCAAGGGCAATCTCACGAGAAGCGATCGCGAAGCGTGTGAGCGAATCCATGAGCAACAGGACATTGCATCCCTGATCGCGGAAATATTCCGCGATGGTCGAGGCGCGCAGCGCGCCGTGGACACGGGCCAGCGCCGATTGATCGGCCGGCACAGCGACGATGACGGCCTTGGCGAGAGCGTCGGTCGCGAGGTTACGCTCGATGAATTCCTTGATCTCGCGGCCGCGTTCGCCGATCAGGCCGACGACCACGATATCGGCTGCCGTGTAGCGCGCCATCATGCCGAGTAGAACGCTCTTACCCACACCGCTGCCGGAAAACAGGCCGAGACGGGCACCCTGCCCGGCGGTGAAAAGCGCATTGATTGTGCGGACCCCGACATCGAGCGGCTTGTCGATGATCGAGCGTTCCATCGGGTTGATCGGACGACCGAAGAGCGGCATGTGTTCGGTGCATCGCACGGGTCCCTTGCTGTCGAGCGGCCGCCCGGCGCCGTCGATCACGCGGCCAAGCAAGGCCTTGCCAACCGGAACCTGGCTCGCCGAGCCTGCCGGGATAACACGCGCTCCCGCCGCGAGACCGTCGGCGTGACCCTCGACCATGAGAAAGGCGCGCCCGCCGTCGAAGCCAATGACCTCGGCCGGCACCAGCCGCCCGATGGCGCTTTCGACAAAACAACGCTGGCCGACACTCACTCGGATGCCGCGCGCCTCCATCACGAAGCCGACGATCCGTGTCAGAATTCCACTTACATGTGAAATCGGCTCGGCAGTTGCGAGCCGCGCGCGATAGCGGTGCAGCGCTTCGATCAGCTGTTCGTTCGAGGTTGCCGCAAGCTGCATTCGCCAATGCCTCAGTTAATCGAAAAGCGCCAGCATGGCCGCGCGCCAGCGTGAGGCAAGCGTCAGATCGCCTTCGAACAGATTGCTACGTTCGATCCAGCGGCGGTCGGGCCTCGTGACGTTTTCACCGCCATCCGCGATCACGCGGCAGCCGCCCGGCTCGATTGCTTCATCGGCGATCAGCTCGATCTTGCCCTTAGCAATATCCGGTATGTGCTTGCGCAGGGCGGCGAGGTCGTCCGGATGAAGCAGGATGCGCGGCGTCCCGATGTCGATCGGGATTTCGGCTACGACCCGCCGCACCAGGGCGACGAGCGCTTCGCGATTTCGCACCACCTCGGCGCCGATGATCCGCCGTGCCAGCTCGAGCGCCAAGGCTACGACCGCGTCCTCAATCGGGCCGTCGAGCGCCTTGATCGCGCCGCCCAGCGTATCGAGTGCCTTGGCAAGGCGACCCGAGACCACCGCAAGCTCTTCCTCGGCCGCCCTTTTGCCTGCCTCATATCCCGCCATATATCCTTCCGCACGGCCACGCGATTGCCCCTCTTCCAGGCCACGCGCCAGCCCTTCGGCGTGGCCCTCCGCCACTTTCTGCGCCCGGATAGCCTGCATTGCCGCTTCTTGGGCAGCCGCCTCGGTGACCGCATCGGTCTCATCCGGTTGCGGTTTCTTGTATGCGTCCAACGGTTCCGCTGGAACCGGTTCAAGCTTTTCATCGCCGGTCTTCGCTTCCTCGGGGTCGAGCAGCGGCACGTTCCAGGGCGATACGCGCAAGTCGCGGGTGGTGAGGCGGGAAATCACGATTTCGCCCTGAGCCGGATGAGGTTGAGTTTGATCCAGGCCCATACCAGGGCCATGAACCATCGGGCGCTGTAGAACGCAATGTACATGGCGCAGACGGCCACGATGCCGATCACGGCATCAGCGATGAGACGGGATGCCAAAATTGCGGCGATGCTCCAAATGGATACGTCATCTTCGATCGTATTTCCTTGCGCGACAAAGATCAGCAACCCGGCCGCCGCGCCGGGCAGAAACAGGCGCATGACCGACGCCGTCGACGCCGGAGCAGCGCCTTCCGTTTCTTTTGTTTTCTGCTTGCGCCCTAATGCCATGGTCGACCGCTACATTCAGGGAGTATCACCGGTCTTGGGCGGAACCTCCGGAGCGGTGACAAGCGGCGGAGCGGCATCCTCCGGCTGAACGGCGCCGTTGAGCAACGGCACCTCGCCGAGCTTCGCTTCCCGATCCGGCGCGACCACGATGATCGAAACGCGGCGATTGCGCGCCATGTTCTCGGCTGAGTTGTTGGGCTTGATCGGGTGATATTCACCATAGCCCGCGCCAACCAGCCGATCGGGCGCGATGCCGTCATCGACGAACCGCTTGACGACGGATATTGCCCGCATCGCGGACAAATCCCAATTGGAGTCAAACTGATTGTTGTGGATCGGCACGTTGTCAGTAAAGCCGTTGACCTGAACCGTATACGGAACCTCGGCCAACGCCTTCCCGACCTGATCGATGATATGAAGCGCATCCGGCATCAGCGTCGCGCTGCCGCTCTGGAACAGCAAGGTGGCGTTGATATCAATCACGACACCATTGGGCTGGTGGACGATATGGACCTGATCCTTTTGGATGAGGTCGTGAAATTGGGTGGAGAGGTTGTTGTATATTTTTTCCAGCTGCTGCAGCCGTTCCTGGATCTGGCGCTGAAGCTCCGGCGACAGATTCTTCGGCGGCTCCTGGATCGCCGGCACGGGAACCGCGATCGGCGCCGGCAAATTGTTGAAGGGAGCGCGCTGCGACGCCGTTAGGCCATCGTCCCGGTTCACCATCTTCCCGAGAAATGCCTCCGAAATGACTTGCGACAGGAAGCGATATTTCGAGATATTCATGCTCGAGATCGCATAGAGCATGACGAAGACTGCGAATAACAGGGTCATGAAATCGGCGTAGGAGATGATCCAACGATCGAGATTCTCATGCCGCTCTTCGTAACGCCGGCGACCGCGCTTTTGATGTTCCATGATGCTCCCCGTTCCCGTTCGGCTAGGCCGATCGCTTTTCGTCGGCTGGCGCGTCCTTGAATTCACTCTCGGGCGACAGCTCTTCCTCGTCTCCCGTGCCGTCATCGTCCTCGCCCTCGTTTGGATCGATGACCGGCTCGACCTCGCCGTCATGCATGAAGCTGCTCAGCTTCATGCCGAGGTGAAGACGCGGCTCCGAGGTCGCGATACCGAGCAACCCCTCGATGATGATCTCCTGGCGCCGCACGCCGTGGCGGATCACGGCGCGCAACTTGTTGGCGATCGGTAGATAGATGAGATTCGCCGAACCGACGCCATAGACCGTCGCGACGAACGCCGTCGCGATTCCGCTGCCGAGATTGGCCGGATCGTTGAGATGGGACATGACCGTGATCAGACCGAGGACCGCGCCGATGATGCCGACAGTCGGAGCATAACCCCCCATTTGCTCGAACACGCGGGCTGCCGACATTTCATACTCCTCGCGGCTGTGCACCTTGGTTTCGAGAATGGCGCGCACCATGGTCGGAGGAATACCGTCGATGACCAGACTGAGCGCTTCCTTGAGAAACGGATCCTTCTCGTCGTTGGCAATCGGCTCAAGCGCCAGCACGCCTTCGCGGCGCGCGATCTGCGCCCAGTCCAGAATCCAATCAACGAGCTTGGAGCTGTCGTTGGACGGCGGAAAGAAGACCCAGGGCATTATCTTTAAGCCCCGGACGAAGATCCGGGGCGGAGTCTGCAACAGGATCGCGCCCGTCGTTCCACCGAAGACCATCAGGAAGGCCGGGAAATGCACCAACGCAAGGACGTTGCCATGGTCGAATACCATCGTCAGGATGACCGACAGGAAGGCCAGCACCATTCCGACCAAAGAGAAAAAATCCATCTGCTTATTCTCCATTCATATCGGTCAGCCCATCGATGGCGGGTTCTCCATCCGATAACCGGCCCCGCAACGCCAATAAGGCGCGACCATGAAGACGGCAAACCGTGGACTTATCCATCGTCAGAACTGCACCGACTTCGTCCATATTAAGGCCGTGCTCGTAATAGAGGCTGAGGACCAGGCGCTCGCGCTCCGGTAGGCCGCACACCGCCTCCGTCAGCGCGGCGAAGGTGCGTTTGCGAACCATGGCCTGCTCGGGATCGCCGCCGTCCTGCGAGGCGCGATCGATCTCCGATCTGGCATCGTCGAGCGGCAATAGACGGACCAGAGCGGCATCCGCTACGATCCGGCGATACCGGTCGAGCGAAATCCCCATCTCGATCGCGACTTCTTCGTCCGATGGCGGCCGGCCGAGCCGGCCTTCGGCCACGCGCATCGCGGCCGAAGCGGCGCGCACCCGGCGCGCAATCGATGGCGACGGCTGCTCGGACCTGCGCGCTTCGTCGATCATTGCGTTGATGACGATCCGCCGCGTCCTGGGGTCGAATTCAGCGATATCGAGCCCTCCGCGTATGACGCGCAAGAGCGCCATCATGCCGGCCTGGACCAGATCCCCGACTTCCACGTTGGCCGGCAGGCGTGACTTGAGGTGAAGCGCCGTCGACTTCACCTTGGGCATGAATTGCCGCAGCAGATCGTTTTCGTTGATCGTCGCGGCCACCGTCGCGCAATAGCGCGCGAGTTCGGACGTCATCGCCATAGGCGTGCTCCGTCAACCGACGCTGTCCGGCCCTGTTCAAGCGGCGGCATTGACGCCTCTTTCGGTTTTCCGGCCGATGACCTCGATCACCCGGATGCGCTTTTCCGGCGGTATCTCGGCGTAGGAAATAATCCAGAGATGCGGCCGCACCACCATGAGCGTCTGCGCGACTAGTGGACGGAGTTCCGGCCGCACGAGAATGGCGGGGTTGCGTCCTTCCGCTTCCCAGCGCGCTGCCAAGGCAGCGGCGGTTTCACGCAGCTGGGCGGCGATCGATGGCTCGAGCGCGAAAGCGTTGTTGCCCTCGACGGGCAGCTTGAGCGTCTGCTGCAACAGCTTCTCGAGCTCGCCGTCCAGGACGGCGGCGCGGATTTCGTCGACAGCGCCAAAAGCGCTCTGGATGATAAAACGCCCGAGCCGGATCCTGACCGCCTCGACGAGCCTACTCGAATCCTGAGTGGATGCTCCTTCTTCGAGCAGGGTGGTCACAATCCCACGCAAGTCGCGTAACGGTACGCGTTCCGCAAGGAGCGCACGCATCACCTTATAGACGACCGCTGGCGCAAGCAGCTTGGGGGTCAATTCCTCGACCAACTTGGGAGCCAGCTTACCGAATGCCGCCAGGAGGCCGTCCAGCTCCATCCGGCCGAAGATCTCGGCGACATGGTCGCGCAATACGCGCTCGAAATGGGTGGCGATAACTACCGCGGCGTCGAACACCGCATATCCCGACGCCCGGGCCTGATCCGCCACGTTGGGCGTAATCCACAGCGCCGGCCGCCCGTAGGCGGGATCGCGGGTCGGAGTCCCGGGTACCTGTTCCCCCGGCTTGTCGGAACCGATTGCCAACAACCGGTCGGGGTAAACTTCGGCGGCGGCTCGCTCTACGCCATGAACCAGGATGCGATAGCTGGTCGGACGGAGATCCGGGTTGTCCCGGACATGGACGACAGGAATCAGGAACCCGAATTCGCGCGAGAGCAGCTTGCGCACGCCCTTGAGCCGGAGCAGCAATCCGTTGGCGCGTTCCTTGCTCACCAGGCTCACCAGTCGGTAACCCACCTCCATGGCCAGGGGCTCGACCACCTCGACGACGTTGACGTCGATCTCCTCAGGCTCAGGCGGTGTGGCGGGTTTCGGTGCGACAGCGGCGGCGTTTTGCTGACGGACAATCAGCCATCCGACGCCCCCCAACAGCGCCGCGAAGGTCAGAAACGGCAGGTGAGGCATGCCCGGAATGATTCCGAACAGTCCGACGATCCCGGCGCCCAGCAGCCAGACCTTGGGATAGGCGGCGAACTGCTCGACTACCTGGCGGCCGACATCCGCGCCCGTCGAGACACGGCTCACCACCACGCCCGCAGAAGCCGAGATCACCAGCGCGGGAATCTGCGCCACCAGACCGTCACCTACCGTCAAGAGCGTGTAAGTCTGCGCGGCCGAGCCGATATCCATGCTGTGCTGCCAAATCCCGATCAGCAAACCCCCGATCATGTTGATGAACAGAATCAAGATCGCGGCGATGGCATCGCCGCGGACGAACTTGCTGGCGCCGTCCATCGCGCCGAAGAAATCGGCTTCATGCGCCACCTGCTCGCGCCGGCGAATCGCTTCTTCTTGGCCGATCAACCCGGCATTAAGATCGGCGTCAATTGCCATCTGTTTGCCGGGCATGCCGTCGAGGATGAAACGCGCCGCGACTTCGGCAATGCGGCCCGAACCCTTAGTTAGCACCACGAAGTTGATCAGCACGAGAATCGTGAAGACCGCGATGCCGACCGCGTAGTTGCCCCCGATGACGAAGGCACCAAAGGATTCGATGACGCGTCCGGCTGCGCCCGACCCCATATAGCCGTTGAGCAGGATCACCCGCGCGGCGGCGACATTGAGCGAGAGCCGCAGCAGCGTGGTCACGAGCAGGAGGGTTGGGAACGACGAGAAATCCGTCGACCTTGCAGTGTAGAGGGCCGCGAGCAGCGTCATCAGGCTGAGCGAGATATTGAACGTGAACAGGAAATCGAGGATGAAGGCCGGCAGGGGCACGACTATCATCGTAAGAATTAAGACGAAGGCGGCCGGGCCGGCGAGCGACGGCAGATGACGCCGCCATGAGACGAGCCCCAACCCGTTTGCGACTTTCACCAGTTCCGCGTTCATGTTCCAGGTCCCAGAGGTCCACCTAAAATCGTCACGAATAAGGATTCGAGTTGGCGCAACATCCAGGGCCCGCCCAAGGCCAGGATAAGCAACGCGCTGATAAACTTGGGAACGAAGCTCAACGTCAATTCACTGACCTGGGTTGCGGCTTGCAAAATGCTGACGATGACGCCCACGGCCATCACCGACCCAAGTATCGGGCCCGACACCAGGAAGATTGTCTCCATGGCGGCGCGGCCCGCGGCCGACATTGAGATCACGCTGTCCATCAGCGCAACCGCTTCAGCCGCTCGGCTTGGCTGACGATATCGGTGACCCGGATGCCCATCTTCTCGTCGTTGACGACCACGACCTCACCGCGCGCGATCAGGATGCCATTGACCCTGATGTCGAGCGGCGATGTGGCCGGCCGATCGAGCTCGACCAGCGAGCCGTGGCCGAGCTGAACCACATGTCGGATCGAGATGTCGGCGCGTCCGACCTCGACCGACATGCGAACGGGGATATCCATCACCACGTCGAAATGCGCCAAATCGATATTCGATTGCGCCGCTGCCAGCGGGTCGGCGGCGATCGACACCGGCGCGACCAGCGGCATGGCAGCCGCCGCATCGGACGCGGCTTTGGCAGCCTGAGCCAAATCCGGCAACGGGCTCGCAACGACGGCCTCGCCGGCTTTTATCTTGCGTGCGGGTTGGGCGTCCGGCCGGTCAGCCAATTCGCTCTTAGGCGGCGCCTCCTTTTTCGGGGTGCCTTCTGACCCTTTGCTTTCCGACGTCATAATATTCTCCTGCTATTCGGCAAAACCAGTTCGAGCAGATTGGCGGGCTCGTTGATCTTCGATTCGATGCGGATGGCGGCCTTTCCCCGGTGCTGCCCCCACTTCGCCCGGTATAACGGCATGTTGTTGAGAGTGATGGTGACGGTCTCGGGTATCTCAACCTCGAACACATCGCCGGTCTGAATCTTCAGCAGATCGTTCACCGAGATTTCGATGTCGAGCAGCTCGGCCGTTGCGTGCAGATTCACGAGTTGAACACCCATGCGCAGCATCCCGAACCAGTGATCGTCCGCGTGCCTGTCCGACGCCACGCCGGACATAAGTTGATCGCGGAGCTGCTCGACCGCGTTGTAAGGCATGCACACAGTGACCCAGCCGCCACCGTTCTCGATTATCACGCGGAACGTGCTTACGATCACCAGGTCGCTGGGCGATGCGACGTTTGAGAACTGTGGATTGAATTCGTAACGCAGCACTTCGGGCTCGAAAGCCTGGACCGGCTCCCATGCGGTGACGAATTCGCGCAGCGCGATCGCGATCACGCGCCGAAGAACGCGTTGCTCGACTGTCGTGAATTCGCGTGCGCCGATTGTAACCGGGAATTTTCCCGTACCGCCGAAGAATATCTCCACGATCGAATGCGCGAGCTTGGCATCGATCGAGATCAACATCGTCCCGTTGAGCGGCTTGATGCTGACGAGCGCGATGAAACTCGGCACCTCGAGCCGTTCGATGAATTCGGCATGCTTGATCAATTCGACAGCGCCGGGCTTGAGTTCGAGGGCGCAACGGAGCTCGCGAAAAAGCGAAGTCCGGAAGAATCGCGCGAAACGGTCGTTGAGAACGTCGAGAGTTGGCAGACGCCCCCGCACCACCGTGTCCTGCGTAAGTAGATTGAACCGGCGGATCCGGCCGATCGGTGAAACCCACTCCCCGTCCGGGTTGTCGGCGATGCGTGTAACTGCCGCAAGGGCGCCGGCCTGATCTTCGTCGTCCTTGAATTCAGACATAAACGCTCAATCCTCCGGTAGGTTTGACATCGCCGGGCGCCTGTTCAACCGCGTCGGCTGGGACGGCGATGCGTCGAAGCGGAAGTTGCCCGGCGGATTGCTGCCCACGGCCACCCGAAACATCGGCGCCAACCCAGGCTCCCGTCAGATTGAGGCCGACGCCATTGAGCGATCCGTGCAACTGCGCCAGCGCGTCGCTGACTGCTTGTTGCACCTGCGGCTGTGACGATCCGAACCAGGCCGAGACGTCATGCGCCTGAACTTCGATGCGCACCGTGAGCGAGCCGAGATCGGGCGGGTTGAGATGGACCGTCATCTGGTTGCGGCCGGCGGAAATCATGGCAAGAACCTGGGGAGCAAGCGCGGAGCCAAGCGGCTGTGACGTGCCGTCCGTCGCGACGACGCCCACGCTTGCGGCGGCGCCGGAGGCCACCAGCGCGGAACCAGGCAACGCCGATGGCGCGACGCCCCCGCTCAAAACACCTGAAGGAAATGCCGCAGCTGAACCGCCGCCGGCGGCGTTTTGCACCGGCGTCGCACCGTCGAGCGGCGCATGCGCGTTCCGGGCCGGGCCGCGATCGACCAAGGAAGCCGCGGCGAGCAGCGCCGGCGGCGGTGGATCGGCCGACGGCAGAAACGCGGTGGGGTTCGCTGGACCGACCGGCTGATCGATCGAATCATCACTGGCAGACCCCCCGTCGTCCGCCGTCGCGTTATCCGCGGTCCCGGCCGATAACGGCGGCGACACAGCGACTGGCGGGCCGCTCAAAACCATGGCAGCCGGACGGCCGACCCCTGCTGTCGCTGGGCCGATACCGTCCGGCTCTTGTGGACTGGACCCATCCTCCAGTCCATCAAGCTCTTGGCCGTTCCGTGCGCGATTGCCCGCGCTGGATGGCGATTGATCTTGGAGCATGGTGGCCATGGCCGAACCACTCTGGGTGGACGTATTACGCGAAGCGGTGCCCTGGGACGCATCGGCCGCAACCGGCGCGACCGTACCGCCACCTGCAGCCGCTCCGCCGTTTGCGCTCGAAGCTGCGCTCGGCACAGACGGAGCGAAGACGGCCATAGCCAATTGCCCCTGGGCCGCCGGTATGTTTGCTGATGTCCACTTTTTCCTGCTGCTTCCCGAAACGCTTGTCGACGCCGAAGCGCCCGTTACGGCTGGAACCGAATCCTTGCCGCCGGAATCCGGAGCCGATGCCAAGTTGCCGAGCCCGCGATAGGCGCTTTGCGCCACATCCGCCAACAGCGCGGTTTCGCCATCAGTCGATGTGGGGTTCTGGTCGTCGCTCTTTGCCTTACTATCGCCCTTGCCGGAGCCGTTGCGGTTGCCCGACCCGTCCAAGGCCTGTGCCGAATCGACGACTGTGGAGCCGAGAATGCCGCTGAACGACGCGCCATCGGCAGGCGCGGTGCGGGACGCCGCCGCGTCGCCGCCGGTCGTCAAACCGCCGCTTCCTTGGCCGCCCACCAGGCTTCGTACCGAGCTCGCCATGTTGCGCCTATGCCACCAGATCTTTCGCGTCGGTGCGCAAGATGATCCTGCCTTCCTGCTCGAGCCGCTTGGCGATGGTGATGATTTCCTTCTGCGCCGCCTCGACCTCCGCGATGCGCACCGGCCCTTTCGCCTCGATTTCTTCGTTGAGCGATTCGGCGGCGCGTTGGGACATGTTACGCGTGATCTTCTCCCGCACCTCGGCCTCCACACCCTTGAGCGCGGGCACCAACAGCGCCTGGTTGATCTCCTGCAGCAACGTGCGAATGCTGCGGTCGTCCACCTCGAGAAGATCGTGGAAGACGAACATGTTGTCATAGATGCGCTGGGAGAGTTCGGCATCTATCTGTTTGATCCGGTCGAGCACCGATTGGGCCCGGCTCGCATCGAAGCGATTGAGGATTTCCGCTGCGGCCTTGATGCCGCCAACGTTCGACAGCCGCACTTGCTGCGATTCTCCGGACAGCTGATCCTCAAGCGCCTCGTTCAGCTCGCGCACCGCGCTCGGCGGAATGACCTCAAGCGTCGCCAAACGGGGTATGACCTGCTCGATGACGCGGTCTGGCAGGGCTTGCATGATTTCCTGGGCCTGTTCGGCTTCGATGTAAGCGAGGATCATGGCGATGATTTGCGGGTGCTCCTCGCGGATCATTTCCGCGACCACGCGCGGGTCTTCCCATTTCACCGCTTCTATGCCGGCGGAATCACCCCCGTTCATGACGCGCTCGAGCAAAGCCGAGGCGCGCTCCTCACCAAGCGCCTTGCCGAGCGCGCCGCGGAGGTATTCATTGACGCCGAGACCGATCGCGGTTTCGTCGCGTATGCGCGCGACGAATTCCCCCATGACTTTCTCCACGATGGGTTTCGGAACCTTATTGAGTTGCGCGATCGCTCCCGAAAGGCGATTGACCTCGCGCGGGCTGAGAAACTTGATGACTTCGGCGGCATCACTCTCGCCGAGCGCCATCATGAGAACGGCCGCTTTCTCGGCCGGACTGAGGCTAGTCGAACCGCTTGTTTGATCCGCCATGGGTTAGCCATTCCTTGATGACTTGAGCCGTTCGGCCCGGGTCGTTCGCCACGATTTTCCTGACTGCCTCGATATCGGCCTCTAGCATGCCCTGACCGATGGAGGAGACATCCAGGCCCTGCGATTCCTCGCTGGCTATCTCTTCGAACGGTTGCGAGCCATGCTGGCCCGGCCGCGCTGGCCTGATCGCCGCCGTCGCGCCGGCATGCGCGTAGGCCAGCGGAGTCTGCCGCAGCCGGCGCAAGACCGGCAGGCCGAAGCCGAAAAGCGCGAAGAGTCCGGCGAGAGCGAGGGCGGCGTTCTAAATCGCCATATGAACCCACTGCTGACGCCACCACGGCTCCAACACCGCAGCATTCATATCGCCGTCGAACGGCAGGTCGATCACAGCGACGTCGCGCTTCGCGACCGCACCAACCGCGTTGAGGACGAGCGACTTGATCGCCGCGATGTTCTCGACGGACATAGGCTGGCCGGTCTGATTGTTGATCAGGACCGAAACCGCGACGGAGTTGACTCGCCAGGGTGCGTCATCGGCAAACTCCACGGTCCGGTCGATATCGTAGTTGACGATGTCGTGCGATTCCTTGATGCCGGGCGGTTGCGAAGGATGGAGATGGATCGGCGGTTCCGCGTCATTGGCCCCATTGGTCCCGGGCGGCGGGCGCAGCTGAATCCGCTGGTCCTGCCCGTTGTTGGTCGAAAACGGCACATTCGGCGTGCCCGGCGGCTCGTTGGACAACGCGCCGGGAACGCCGGTCGGTGTTTCCTCGCTCATGTGCTCGCGGCTCGACTGATCCTGGCTCAGTGCGTGAGCCTGGCCGTAGACGATCGAGCTTTTCCTGGCGTGCGAGAAATCGACATTGGTATCCACCGTCACGCGCACGTTGCCCTTACCGACCACCGGCGTCAGCATGCTTTCGATCAATGTCTCGTAGCGTTGATCGATGTCGTGAACGATCGACAGCTGCTCGGGAACTTCGCCGATCGTATCACCGACATTGCGTGTGAGCATTCGGCCATTCTGGTCAACCACTGTCACGGCATCCGGTGTCAGACCCGGGATGCTGGACGAGACCAGATGCACGATGCCGTCCAGCTGAGTATGGGAAAGCGATACGCCCGACTCAAGCTGCACCATGACCGATGCGCTCGGCTTCGGCTGATTTTCGAGGAAAGCCGTCCGCTGCGGCACGGCAAGCGTCACGCGGGCCGCCGCGACGCCGTTGATGTCGCCGATGGTCTTGGCGAGGCTGGCCTCCAGGCCGCGCATGTAATGCGCCTGCTCGACGAACGAGCTAACGCCGAGTGACTCGTTGTCGAACAACGTCCATTCATTGCCGTTCTGCTTCGGCACGCCGCGCGCCGCCAGCATCAGCCGCGTCCGACCCAGATCCGAGGCCGGCACGAGGATTTCCCGGCCCCCGTCATTGACGCGATAGGGCACGTTGGACTTTTGCAGCTCGTCCACGATCCTGCCGCCATCCTCTTCCGAAAGTCCCGAGAACAGGACGGCGTAACTTGATTGACCGGTCCACAGCAGCACCAGGACCAGGAGCGCGAGCACGAGAGCGGCGGCGGCGATAACGATATACTGGTGACCGCTCGCGATCCCTTTCGCCCTCTCCCATAGGCCCGCTGGCAGAATGTTATCCAAAAATGCCATTCCGCGCGCTCTAGAGCTGCATGTTCATGATTGTTTGATAGGCGTCGACAACCTTGTCACGCACCGTCGCGGCCGTCTGGAACGCAAGATTGGCCTTCTCGAGCGAGACCATCACGTCGCTCAACGAGACGTTTTGGTCGCCCGCAGTGAAGCGTTGCGCATTACTTTCGCTGGAAGCGACCTGGCCATCGACACGCGTTACCGCATCCTTGAGCGTATCCAGGAAGCTGCTGTTCGCCTGTCCGGCACCGCTGACGGCCGGCAACGAATTGCCACTTGCAAGGCCCTCGAGGGCTTGCAGCTGGCTCATCATCGCGGCCATGACGGTACCGGGATCGCTCATCGCAGCGCCTCCATGCGCCGCAATCCGGCGAAGCGGCGATTATGCGACTTCGCTTTCGCCCCTTGCGCCGAACGGCGCTCCACTGAAACGTTATGGCGGTTTTCGAGAAACACGAACCGGCCGAGCAACTCTGTGTTCGCGTTGCTCATTTGGCACAGGCGCAGCGTGATCCGATTTCGGGCGTCCTGACCCGAGGCTTGAATGCGATCGACTTGGCCGCAAAGCACGAGCGGATCAAGCACGATCGGATGAACGTAGAGGGAGGCGATCAGCCAATCGCCTTCAGCCAGCGCCTCTTCGCAATTCCAGTACAGGTAGCGCGGGCCTAGCTCCACCTTAACCGGAGGCGGCAAATCCGCCGGATTGCCGTAGCAGGTCCGGCCGATCATCTCGATCAGCATGTTGAGCTTGTGATGCAGCGGCGCCAGGGCGGCCTCTTCCTCTTCGCTGATTTCCGCGGCGGCAAGATCGAAAGTGTCGACCACGCGGCCCAGCACCCGCTGATTCGGACGTTCAAGGGTTTCGAGCAGATCTTCCGTCGGCGGACCGTTCAACCGGCGCCATGACATCGGCACCGTCATCCGGCAAATGATTCCGCCGGCGGATGCGATCCCGGGCCTGTCCGTCCTGCCGTAGTCCAGCGCGGCATAACTACTTGCCTGCTTGCGTGACACGAGACTCATGTCTTTCCTCCAGTCATATGGCTTACGTCCATGGTCGTAATTTGCCAAAATCCGCGAAATCGCGTAATTAATAACACGGGGGTGGCCATACCCGCAAGACCAATCACCGACTGGGCTGGGCAGAGCGCATCACGGTCGTAGGAACCATCCGCTTCGGGGTCCGGCCACATTCACGATTGATCAACCCTGCAGTCGCGTGAACACAGACGACGCGGTTTTGCGTCAACTCGACGCGAATTCAACTCGATTTGATTCAGGCAAAGTGAATGGAGAACGGAACTACATGCAGCACTAGATCATGGACCTGCCCGGCGCTCGCAAGACGACGCTCGCCAAGGCGCTGACGCCGCGGCTCTCAGCCGTGCATTTCAACGCCGACGAGGTGAGGAAAAGCACGTCAATCGCGACCTGGGCTTCTCCGAGGCCGACCGGATCGAGCAGGCACGGCGCATGGGCTGGCTTTGCGACCAGATGGTGAAGGCAGGCGGCATCGCCATCGCTGATTTCATCTGCCCGATGCCCGAGGCGCGAGCCGTGTTCCTCGAAGGCGACGATGCCTTCATCGTCTGGGTCGATCGCATCAAGCAGGGTGCTTTCGAGGATACTATCAAGATGTTCGTGCCTTCGGAGCGCTGCAATCTGCGCGTTTCTCCCGAAGGCACGGTCGGATATTGGCGCGAGCGCGTGCGCCTGGTTGGTAGATTTAAGTCGAGCACGTCTAAAAGGCGCCTCAGCGATATGATAGGGAGGCCGTTGTTTAGACATATCTTCAAAGTGTAGTAGGTCAGTTTGCTTGATTAAGACTTTTTTAGATTTTCAAATCTAGGCTCCTGCAACCTTGAGTAGGAATGCCTTATGTCTCTCTATCGCTATTATTTTTTTGATAAAGCTGACCGCCTTAAGGGCGGCGACTGTGTTGAATGTTGTAATGCTAAAGCAGCCATTGCTGAGGGGTCTCTGCTTCTTATTATGAGGGAGCCAGCGGTGGTCGCTGTTGAGATTTGGCAAGACGAACAATTCATCGGTGGCGAAAGACGCGACGGCGCTTCTTATGTCACGACAAGAACATCAGATAGTTCACTTCGTACCCATTCGATCATTTCTCTCGATCAAAAGGCATCCTAGTAGGGGACATTCTATTTTCTCGTCCACCCCTCTAGTCAGGATCTGACGGGCGATTGACGTAGCTCGTATAAATTCGCGAGCAAGGAAGCGCTAAAGTCAATCTTGCCCTCCAGTTTCAACTCTTCATAGGCAGCCTAGATCTCATTCGCTCGCGTGGGGCGTCTAGATCGTTTTCGTCTCGGGGATGGAGCAAGCTGAATGGCTTGCGCGGCTGAATCACTACTTATTGTAATTGGAACGCGAGGACGTACAACACGAACCTCCATGAAGATTTTGCCGTGTATCCAGAGATCTGAACTATCCCAACTTATTCGGCAACCCTCATTCCAATTATTAGCTGATATCCATATGGGTTCTGCGCCACGATATTTCGGCCTAAAGAAACCCACCCCCAAAAGTTCGCCAATCCTGAGAAGGGATATAATTTCATTCTTTAGCTTTTTGTGAAGTCCCATGTATTTACCAAATTCTTCCATTGGCGAGTGTGTCAATGAAGATTGGGGGTCCCATTTAATCGGCTCATCCGAGTGGTCTGCTGGAATTGTGGGAAGTAACTTCTCATGGAGTGTCTCGAATGCCCTCCAAAGCTCATCACTGGAATACATTTCAAGTGCTTCAGATAGGGTCACACCCTGATCCCAGGCGGATTTGGGAGAAGTCATCATTATGAATTCGCGGATTTACTCCGCTGCCTTCTGAGACGGGGACGAATTCGGATTTGCCGCATTGGGACTTGGCTTTTCCAGCACCATTGTCACCATTAGGCTATCCTAAAAACTTTTTAGCCCAGATCGACAGCAAAAAAAGTCCGGCGATCAGACCATACTCAATGGCCGAAGCGCCGGACTCAGTATCGCGGAACGCGTTGGTGGGGGGCACCATGCTCCGCATATCCAAGAGAAAAGTTGACGTGAAGCATTGTCGGCCCAATTTCTTAATGCGTCTTTAAAACAAGCATTTCCGCAGTATTAGATAACAATTGTACAAGACCGGTTTTGATCAAACAGCTACCGGCCTTGATGCCACAAGAGGTGCGACTTGAATTGCAAGTCTAAGTGTAGAAGGTGATCAATTAGAATCGATTGAAAAAGGAGTATGAACTCGTTCCACTCAGTGACAGAAACGTCATCGGCGCCCATCGCGCGGACCACCTTTCCTAACTCCTGCTCGATCCGACGATGCTCTGCAGCGTGTTTATCTAGTTCTAACTTAAAATATTCGGTCTCCCGTAAGATATTCTCTTCACGCCGGAAATGTTCCTGACACTCAGTTTCCATGCGCTTGATGATCGTCATTATTTCTGTCTTAGGCCGTGCTTCCATCAGCGCTTCGATCAGGGCATTGCTCTCGTCAATGAGTAGATGGTGGTCAGCGTCGATCTCGGGGACCCCAATTTCCCATGCGGAAGCCCATGCCTTCTTTTCCATGTGACAAGAATACGACTTACATGTGACAGGAATGATACTGCTCTGCCGATAAGACGGCTCAGGGATAGGTAGCAAACGCACTTAGCCGGATTTGCGTTTCTTGCTCTCCCTCTCGACCTTGGCCAGTTCCGCTTCCAACTTGGCGATCTTATCCAGATAAAGGCGCGAATGTGCGGTAGTGAGGACCTGCGCCAGGAGAAGGCGATAATAGGCGATTTGGAGGCGAAGGACTTCTGCCTGTTTTTTCATGCGATGAAAATATTACGGCTCATATGTGACAAAAATAATATGGCTCGGGGAAGGAAAAAGAATAGACAGACCAATAACGGTAATCCGCTGACGCGACCGGAGCCCGACAAGGAATCACCCGTTGAAGAGCCGCCGGAACCGGTCCTGGTACCGCCGGAGAGAGACGAACCCGAACCAATGAAAGCGTCAATTCCACACGATTAACTGACAACTATTGGAAGCGGACTTACGCAGAGCAGGACCGACGCATTTGCGATGAATGCCCACGCGTGCGCAGAGAAAGCTTAAGTCTTACTGGGCGTATCAATCGGTCAGATGGGCTCGGCATAGGATTTGGCGATATCGAAATTGCCGCTATTCCCGAACCACTGACGGGTCCATTCACAGGCCCGGCCCGGGAATTGGAAGTTTAGAGCGGTTAGGCATTGATTGACGGTTTTGCCGTCTTCGGATAATGGCATGATCAGGCGAGTGCAGATAAGCGGTGCATCCCGTTTCGAATGATAACGGCTGCATGCCAGGACGGGCCGCTTTTCATTGCATATCTTGCGGTAAATGGATTCGACGAAGCGCAGTCTTTCGCCCGAAAGGATTTCATCGAAATATTTCCCGGTGAACTCTCCGCCATAGGCTTCGACGATCGCCGTGCCGGCAAGACGGTAGCGGATGCGCTTATCAACGATCTCGCTGATCTGGATATTGGGCAACAGGCAGGGAATCTCCGTCGGGTCGATGTCGTGCCGCCGCGGCATAGTGCGCGTGCCGCATTTGCTCCGCCAGTATTCGTAGGCGGGACCAAGGATCGGGTTGCTGCGAAGGTCGTATTGCAAGGAAATACCCCTATTCGGTAGCAGTTGCACAAGCCGAATGTCAGCAGTCTCAATCCCCAGCTTATCCGCCGACTTATCCATAGATAGAAGACGGTCGGCTCGCTGAAATTGTTGCAGATCATCTAGTAAACAAAAGACCAAATATTGACTGTTCCCGGCTTTTGGGCTGGGTCCTTTGGAATAATTCCAAGGCCTGTTTGCTGCTTAATACCGGAGAATACTAACGCCTAGCAGCGAGTTAGCTCAGCGGTAAACGTCTGGTTTCGTAAACTCGTTACCGCCCAGTGCACGATCCTCGATCATTTCAGCCATATCCGCGCACACCGCGACCAACTCAAGCAGCTTGTCCTGGAGCTTGAGGTCGATCGTGACACGAGGGCGATCCCTGTGCTTAATGGCCTGTTCCCGTTAGTACTCCGTTTCGTCGATGATATTCCTCCTGCCCGGGAAAACGAGGAACCAACGCTTAGGCAGCGACCTACGATACGCCTGCGGCTTCGAACAGACGCTGGCGCAACACTGTCCGCACCTGCTCGATGATCGCGAGCACCTCGCGCGGTTGCACGCCGTCGCGAGCCAACAGCAGACTCGCGATCGGATCGGCGAGTAACTCCTCCACCGTGGGTTCCTTGTTGGCGCTGAAGATCGGATCTCTCATGGGCACCCCCATAACCGACGCTTGGACTATGCCAGTTGCCGATGACATGACCGCGTCAACATCTGGACAAAGTTGTGGCCGGAACCGACTAAGGCTGGCGATTCGCAAGCGCCGAGCCTCACTCTCATTCGATGGTGCCGGGCGGCTCCCCTGAAATTGCCAACAACCAATGGCCCAAAGGGGCTAATTCTGGAATTTAATTATGGCCGAGCCGTAATTCCCTCTGAAAATAGTGGGACGGGCGATTCAAAGCGTCGCATGAACGATCTCTTTGTGCGGCTTTATCGAAGTGAAATGATTGTTCCACGCTTTTTCGTCAATGAAATCGATAACCTGCATGACAAAAACCATGTTCACTGTTGCGCCGTCATTTGACAGGGGCATAAATAAAACTTTTACATGACGGTCGATGGCGGCTTCGGTTTGAAAGAACAGACTTTCTGAATAAAGCGGACGACGCTCCTTAACGCATTGGTCATAAAGCCCAATGACATGGGCTCTGTACCGATAGTCTTTTAACGCCTCATCGAGCGTTTTGCCTGTGGCATTGATGCCGTGGGCTACGATGCACTCGGTGCCAATCAGGCGGTATCGATATTGATGCAGCCCTAAAACATCAACTAGCAAAACGTGGGGCAAAACCCGCTTGAGCTCACCAGGGTCTAAATCAGTGCGAGACGGCATTAGCCGCGCTCCCCGTTTACGCAACCAGTAGGAATAACCTTCCCTTATTTGCTCATTGCTAATGAGAGAGGGTTCGGGGTCCATCGTTTTAATCGTCCCGATGATCTGTGTTTCTGAACCAGCTTACCCGAATTTCCTGAAATTCAACATTAAGTTGAATGCCTTACCGGCAGAGAGATTTGCCCCAGGGTTATAATTTCCCTATAATAATCAATATGATAATTGGGAAAGCCGATTCGTCCGAGTCGCTATTTTCGGGGGATTACGTGAAGCCCGAAATCCAAATTGGGGAATTTCGAATTCAGCTCATCCGAAAGGCACTTGATTTTTATGGGCTGGAAATGACGGTCGAAATTCAACCAACAAATTAAGGCGCATGAATTGGGGGATCGATCCGGTCAAGTATGAAGGAAAAACGGGTGATGGCCTAGTTTGAATTTCCGAGCCTATTTGGCTTGCCGTCAACCCATGCCATATTGGCGATATGGCAAAATATCTCGTAGTTCAGTTTGAACGAGACAAATTATCGGGGTGGACAGTTGAAAAGTCCGATCCTGACAAAGAGCGTCGCCCGGCTCCTCGGATGCTCTATAAGACTAGAGAGGAAGCCCAAGCCGAGGCAGAAAGGCTAACCGCCTTAGAAGAAAAGCGAGGAAGTTGACTCTATGGCCACCAAGCGACTCAAGTGCTCCCCACGACCCTGTCCAGCTAGGCAAGCTAATCGTCGATATAGCGACGGGGCAAGTTGATGACGTGATGGAGGATACCCCTTCTTTTTGAAAATGATCAAATCATAACGCCGCTCTCCGTTCTTGTCTTAATCGCCAGCGTGATCGCGCGCGACAGAGAAGGCCGCTAATTGCTTCACCAACCCTATTCGCACGACCCGATAACGAAAGGCCGGCGCGTCGTCGCGGCTGGTCGCTGTCTTGCCAAAGGATGGATTGAGTTACGCGGCCGAGATGTAAGTCGGGTTGCGGGAGCTGAGTTCGACCGCCTGGGTCCAGAAGCGTCCGAGTCGGCCCAGCGTCTTGTGAGCGTCGGTCAGATCCTCGGCCGACACCACGCCTTGGTCGAGTGCTCCGATGTGGCGCTCATACATCTTGTTGATCTTCTCGTGCAGCGCCAGACCCTTTTCGGTCAGGCGGACACGGACCGAGCGGTGATCATGCAATGAACGCTCCTGCACGATATAGCCGTTCTCGACCATATTCTTGATGTTATAGGAGACGTTGGAGCCGAGATAACAGCCGCGCAACGTCAACTCGCCGACCGTCATCTCAAGGCCGCCGATATTATAGAGGATCAGCGCCTGTACGTTGTTGATGTCGTGGACGTCGTTGGTGTCGAGTTCAAGCTTAACCACTTCGAGGAATTTGCGATGGAGACGCTCGATCAGCGGGATCAAGTCCATATAAATGGTTTGCATATGTGTCTCAGCTTGGTTTGAAACTGAATTCCAGGGCCGAGATTACGCTCTCCCGGGTTAAGACTTTATTTAAACGAAATATCCCCTACCTTCTGGGCGAGGAATTGGAACCCTGTGTTATTGGTCATGCATCTGGAACCCAGGTAGTGGAATATCCCGGTATTAAGTAACAAACGGGCCTTTGAGTTATTCCACGGGCCTCAGTCCGAAATCCGACAACAGTTTATATTTGATCCTTTGTTTACTAGACGATCTGCAACAATTTCAGCGAGCCGACCGTCTTCTATCTGTGGATAAGTTGGCAGAGAAGCTGGGGATTGAGACCGCCGAAATTTGACCTTGTGCAACTGCTAACCAATCCAATGGAGAATCCGTGATGGACGGCATTTGCTCACGAATTTCCCTTTTATTTTATCAAATCACTATAAGAGCGCAGCAGTCATTACGCCTTTGTTAAGGGCGGGTGTGCCATCTGTCATCGAGTCCTTATTCGCCGGACACGATACGAGGAATGCTTCTCATGCAGCTGGAACAGCGTATCTGGCTGCCGCGCGAGGGGTGGCGGCTGATGAACAGCGACGGAGCGGATGCGCCTGCGCTGGTGATCTTCTTCGCCTCGCCCGGAACGATCGATGACGGCGCGCGCTACAACGAATTAAAAGCGTTCTACCCCCAAGCCGCCATCATCGGCTGCACCACCGGCGGCGAGATCACCGACACCGACGTGCTTGACGGTTCGATTGTCGCCACCGCGATCGCGTTCAAGCAAATCAGGCTCGCCTTCACCGAAACTTCGGTCGGCGGCACTGAGCGCGGCTCGTTCGAAGCCGGTATGCGGCTGGGCGAGGCGCTGCCGCGCACAGGCTTGCGCGGAGTGTTCCTCCTCTCCGACGGGACACAGGTCAACGGCACCGAACTGGTCGCCGGCATCCAGCGCGTGCTCGGGCCCGAGGTCACGATCACCGGCGGTCTGGCCGGCGACGGCTCGTCCTTCGTCTCGACCCGCGTCGGCCTCAACGCCAATCCCGAAACGGGCAAGATCGCGGCCGTAGCTTTCTACGGCGCGGGGGTCCGTCTGGGCTATGGCAGCGTCGGCGGCTGGGACGCGGTCGGGCCGGAACGGCTCGTCACCCGCTCCTCGGGCAACACCCTGTTCGATCTCGACGATTTGCCGGCGCTCGATCTCTACAAGAAATATCTCGGCCCCGAGGCTGCGAAGCTGCCGGCGAGCGCGCTGCTCTGCCCCTTGCGCATCCACCCGATGGGCAAGCCCGAATCCGCTCTGGTGCGCACCGTCATCGGCATCGACGAGGAGCGCAAGGCAATGATCTTCGCCGGCACCATCCCCGAGGGTTCCGTCGCCCAGATCATGCTCGGCCATTTCGACCACCTGATCGCCGGTGCCGCCCAAGCCGCGGAAAAGGCGGCCTTTCCCGAGGCGCAGCTTGCCATCCTGGTGAGTTGCATCGGCCGCAAGCTGCTGATGGGCCAGCAGATCGCCGACGAAGTCGATGCGGTGCGCGACGTGCTTGGCCAGTCCTGCCGGCTCACGGGCTTCTATTCCTACGGCGAGATCGCTCCCTTGGAGAATTCGCCATTCTGCGCCCTCCACAACCAGACCATGACCATAACCACCCTCGCCGAGGCGTGAACCCTTGCACAAGCTGCTTGAGCGACAGCTGAAGAAGGCGCGCGGCGGCAAGGAGAGCGGCGCGGTCGATCTCGATGCGCTGCTGCATCTGGTCGACGCCGCCTATGGCGAGTTTGAGAGCCAGCACCGCGTGATGGCCCATACCCACAACGTTATGCGCGAGGAACATGGTCAGCTAAACGCGCGGCTGTCGAGGCTGCGTGACGGCATCTCGCAGATGGGCGCGGGCTTCGCCATCTGGGACAGCGAAGACCGGCTGGTGTTGTGCAATCAGCGCCTGCACGAGATCCTGTCCCACATCGCCGGCGACTTCCGCCCCGGCGCGTCCTTCGCCGATCTGATCAAGCGCGCGACGCCCTTCATCACCTCCATCGGTGAAAACATAAGATCGGACGAATGGGTCACCACGCGAGTGAAGCGCCACCGTAATCCCGCCGGGCCGTTCGAGATGGCCTTCACCAATGGTCGACACGTCCAGGTATGGGAGGAGAAGACTGGCGAGGGCGGCATCGTCGGCCTGTATTTCGACATCACTGACCGCAAGCGCGCCGAAGACGAGCTGCGCCGTGCCAAAGAAA
Source organism: uncultured Alphaproteobacteria bacterium (assembly GCA_963810055.1). Classification (GTDB taxonomy): domain Bacteria; phylum Pseudomonadota; class Alphaproteobacteria; order ATCC43930; family CGMCC-115725; genus REEB95. The sequence continues at coordinate 117,379 of CAWEME010000035.1, forward strand.
TGGCTGTAAGCGCCAATCAAAGCAAGTCGCAATTCCTCGCCAATATGAGCCACGAGCTACGCACGCCCTTGAACGCCGTGATCGGCTTTTCCGAGGTCATGCTGACCGAGGCATTGGGGCCGCTCGACAGCCTGCGCTATCGCGAATACGCCCAAGACATTCACAACGCCGGAAGCCATCTGCTCGACATCATCAACGACATTCTCGACATGTCGAAGATCGAGGCCGGCCATTTCGACCTCGACGCGGAATGGAGCGGCATCGCCAATCTGGTCAATCCCGCCATCCGCCTGATACGCGACCGTGCTCGCGAAGCCGGAATTTCGCTCGTCCTTGCCATCGATCCGGGCTTGCCTCCGCTCTACGCCGATCTGCGCTCGGTGAGGCAGGTGCTGCTCAACCTGCTCGGCAATGCGGTGAAGTTCACCCCTCGGGGTGGCAAGGTGACGGTGGGCGCGGCGCTGATGCCGGATCGGAGACTGTCCCTGTGGGTGTCCGACACCGGCCTGGGCATGGCGGCCGAGGATATCCCGCGCGCGTTCCAGCCCTTTGGCCAGATCGAGCGCACGCTTTCGCGCCGTCATGGCGGGGTGGGGCTGGGTCTGCCGCTCTCAAAGCGACTAGTCGAGTTGCATGGCGGCGGGCTTGAAATCCATAGCGCGCCGGGTGCCGGTACCAAGGCTTCGGTCTATTTTCCGCCCGAGCGCGTCGGCTCCGCCGCTGTCGTGGCGAGCTGACCCGCTTTTCCCGCTAATTCCGGCCTAGCCGGGAATCCTGGTTCCAGCTAGATTTAGAATTACTTCACATTTGGCGACGTTTTACTTCGCGTAAAGCCGCATTCTTCACCGACGATCGGTGCCATGCCGGTCGTTAGTGCGGGCGAGTGCTGGTTGGCGCCGGAGTAGAGACAGGTTGGTTGCAGAACTGCGGTACCAGAACAGGTATGGGAATTTTATATCGGTGGGTATCAAGTCATAAAGAAGTGGCTGTCTTATAGAGAAGAGGCGGTGCTCGGACGCGCGTTATCCAAAGAAGAATCCCGCGAGGTCACAAGTATGGTCCGCTGCCTCGCCGCCATTATTTCGATGAAAGACCTGTTGGACAGTAACTATTCGCAGATCATCAGCGATATTTGAGGCGTCTCGATATTACCTTGAATTCGGTACTTTTGAGCCGAGCAATCACGTGCCAAAGCTTGGCGGAACAAAGCCATGGAATAATCCGCTCTTTCGCTTGACCGCCGAACCAGAGCGGCGGATGGCGTGTCTCGATCCAACAGCCGAAGCAAACAGCTTTAGAACCAAACTCGAAACGCAGTTTGTAACCGAGGCTCTATGTCACGGCATCACCTTCGTGCCGTTCGGTGGGCCTGCTAACTCCTCTTCGGCAGTATCTAAAGCAGTCGCGGGGCCTCACTGGACGTTGATCATTGACTTTATGCCCGGTCACATTGCTCAAGACTGGAATCTACAAACCTCCGTAGATCGTAAAATAATGTTCGAAGGCGAAGGCACCTTACCGCAGATTTCGCGAGACGTTTGCGCTGCAATCTCCAAACGTGGCGGGACCATTTCGCCATAGCTGGCAAGAGGGGGTTTTTCCACCGCAAAGATTCGTTGGGTAGGGACGCGTCTGCCGTCGCCGAATGCGCAATGTCGCGCGGTTCTGGTGTCGCTCGAGCAGCGGACCGACCTCATCCCGAATGATCTGTCCGTGGGGGTTGCGGTCCCCGGCCAAGTGGCGGCCGGCGCTGGCGTGGCGGAGATGGTTGCTCGAAGCGCTGGCGCTGCCGCGGTGACGGAGAATAATCCGGACATCGCCGGCGGCATGATTGCCACCACGGCTCCCGCCGCGCAGATAAGCGCGGCCGAGCCGTTCACTCTGTCGAGCGCACCCGTCCATACCTTTACCACCGACACGGTTTCGCAACAAAGCTTCGTGCCCGAAGCGCAAGCTCGTCTCGTTGCCCTGACCAGTTGGCAGTTCACCTGCGAAGGGCCCGGGACCTTCCGCGAACTGATGCAAGGACTGGACGACGCGATGTTCGGTACCGTTGCACAGGTCGGCCAGCCGCCGATGACCGATACCGGCCATATGCCGATCACGCTCCAGGACCGGGCGGGCATGACCGAGAACGTGCTCTATCGCGGCCCCCTGGTTCAGTATCAGCTCACGCGCGACCCAAACGGCCCTTATCACAGCGCCGACCAGGCGCGCCGCGTCGCGCCGGAGAGCGGCACCGAAGATATCTCCTACGCCGCCGCTTTCGAGGTCGGCCGCTTGCTTGCCGCCGCCGACGGGCGCATGGCGCAGGCCCTGATGCGCTGGCGGCGCGAGTCCTATAAGCAGTCCGCGCGCCTGAGCACGATCCAGGCCGCAAATCTGCGCATGAGCCTGGCTCTGCCTACGGCGCTGGCCGATCAGTTGCATACGCCGATCGCCCCGCTCGCCACAACCGCGGCGACGGTCACGGTCGCCACCGCCCATTTGCCGCCCGGCGACCCTTATGGGCTGGCGCGCGTCGCGAACGCACCGGGGCTCAATGCGACCGACCTCGCCTTGACTTGGCAATTGCCGTCCGCAGCGGCGGCCAGCGCCTTGCTGGGCGGCGATCCGGGTTCGCTCGGCGCCGCCGTGACGCCGCCCGCGCAAACGCCGCGCGCCGATACCACGATCAACGCCGTCGCCGCCGATACGGCCGGCCTGGCCCGTTTGTCAGCCGCGCGCACGCAGACCGTGTCGAATGCCGACGCCATATTGGGAGACGACTAATGCGAACCAGCTGGATTTCCGGCTATCAGGCGCTGGCCGAGCGCATGGTCGCCAAGATTCAAGTCGACGACACGATTCCTGAATCTGGCATGCCGCCATACATGGAATCGTTCCTCGCGCATCTGCGCCTGCTGGTCGGCGTGCCGTTCGACTATCTGGTGCCCGATGCCCGCCTGCTGCCGAATGAATCGATCCGAATTCTTCTACCTCGACCGGTCCTGGACCGACCGTCTGGTCGATGGCGCGCTTGCGGTCGGCAAGACCGGCACCCGCGAGCAGGCGCATCATCAGGCGCATGCGGTCAACCTGCAATCGCAACTCGACCTGACCGAGCGCGTCGTGCGCATCATGCAACGGGGCTTGCCGGCCAATAGCGAAACGGCACCCCTCGCGAGCACGAATACTGCCCCTGCCGGGATCATCAGCGGCTTTCTGCTGCGATCCGCCGCGGTCAGCGGCTGGCCATCGATGGACGTGCGCGCCTTCAACACGGTACTACCCCCCAACGAGGGAGATCCGAACGATCCCAACTTTCAGAACTGGCTGGCCCAGGCGGCGGCCGCGCAGCTCACCACTTTACGGCTCGAATTGTTGTCGCCGTCCGTTCTGCTCGCGTTGTTCGACGGGATACCGCAAATGGTTTGGTGCGAGGAACCGCATCACGGCGTTCAGTTCGGCTTCGACCTCGAAGACGGCGTCGAGTACCTGGATCGCCACATGGCCGATGGCGCGACAGAGGTGCCCGCCGGCCAGCAAATCGCGGTGCCGATGCGCGCGAACGCGCCGCGCGTGGTCGCGATCCGGGCGCTGCGCAACCAGATCTACCAGTTGCAGGCCGGCGACTCGAACCTGATCACGCAAAACAGCAGCGCCGATTTCGCGATCGAGCTGCTCAACTATCCATGGCGTCAGCGCTTTCAGGGTACGGGGCAAAGCGGCGGGAGCAGCGGCGCGTTCGTGGCGCGTTTCCCGGTGGCCAGTGTGATTTCCAATATAGACTTGCAGACGGACGTGAAGGAGCTCGTGTGATGGCAACCGGCATGAACATCGCGCCAGGGCTGCTCTCGCTTGCCGCGGCGAACGGATTGACGCCTTCGATGTCGCAATCGTGGTATCCGGCGCTGGTGCGGACTCCGCGCGTCCTGGTGCCGATCGAGCTCGAAGTGTTGATGGTGCGCGATACCCAGCAGAGCTGGGCCAATTGCATGATGGCCATGCCGCCGACGCCGCCCGCCGCCGCCAGCGGCACGACGACGCCCGCCGCCAGCGCCGCGACGACGCCCGCCGCCAGCGCCGCGCCCTCGACGCCGGCCGCCAGCCTGGCCCCGCCGCTCTTCAGCGAGCGTAAATCCCGCCCGCGCGGCGCCTATCTGCAGTGGTATTTGCCGAACGGCCTGACCGGGGGCATCGCCGATTCAGAATCGAATAGCGTGAATTTTCCTGCGATTCCGGATCGCTGGCTGGTGTTGCGGATTTCCGCGGGCAGCACGCCGCTCCGCCGCGCGGTGACCGGATGGGTTCTGGAGGCTGGGAGCCAGCAGCCGGTGGTGACCCAACTCGCCAATTGGAGCGAGCCCGGTCCCGCGACCGGCGGGTCAAATCCGCTGACCGCGCTCGGCCAGGGCGATCTTGCCTGGGCCGCCTATTTCGACAATGTCCAGAACCGGCTCGGCTTTTACGACCCTTCACTCGATCGGGACGAGGTGGAGGGCCCGCTCGCCTATCTTGTCTGCGGCTGGTACGCCGATCCGACCTCCGATCCCCTCGGCTCGGCCTCCGTGACCTCGCTCGCGGCCTTCAACGCGACGATGCAGACGCTCGGCTGGCAACTCGATGCCGGCCAGCTCAATGAGGTGGTCGCGCAGCGCCAGGCGTTCCTCGCGGTGGCAGGCCTGGTCGGCCTCGATGTGCAGACGCAGTTGCCCGAGGCCGATTACACGACCAGCGGCAATTGGTGGCCAACCGCGACGGTGTTTCACGGCGCGGTCGTCAATATCGCCTGGCCGGATTCGGACGACACGCAGGAGGTCGGCGGGCCGCCGGCGGCGTCATCGATCGTCGTGGCCGCGGGCGACACCATGGCGGAAACGCTGGCTGCGCTGATCGCGAACGCCAATGCCGCGCCCACGCAAGCGCCGATCGTCGAGGCGTTGCAGCTCGGCGTGCTTGCCGAGCTCGACCAGCCGGATGGCCGCGCGAAGCTTGATGCGCAATTGCATGCGTCGTCCTTCGCGAGCCAGTCCGGCGGGCAGGCAACGATCGAGCCGCTCACGATCGCGCCGAGCGGGCCGCCGCCGGCGGCCCCCGCGAACCCGCCGCCGCCGGGGCCGGGCATATTCGCCCAGCGGCAAAGCGCCGCTCGGCCGTTCGTCGGGGTGGGCGATGAAGTGCCGCAGAATATCTATGCCGTTCCGCAGGTCGCGGCGGCGAACCCGGTCGGACAGCTTGCGGTTCCGAGCGGCCACGCTCCGCTCGTGCTGTCGGAGAAGGTCGTCTCGGGCAGCCTGAGCTCGATCATCGCGCGGCTCGGCGTCGGCGTGGCCGTCCCGGCTTTCGACCCCGGCGGCGCGATCGACGCGCAACGCGCTGTGCCGCGCTACTTCACGCCCAAGGACCCGATCCTGCTGGTGCAGGGCGGCAAGCGCGCGTTCACCCATGACAGCAGCGTCAAGACCGAGAACGGCATGGTGGTCTGCCGGCTGACGCCGGTCGAAGAACTGAGCTGGATGATGCCGGGCGGCTCGGCGCGGTCCGCGGTGCGCGGCGAGGATGTCTTGGAAAACGGCGTCGGCAACGGAAGCGTGCCGCTCGAGTGCGAAGGCCTGCTGCGCGAGACGGTGCTCCTCGACAACGGCAGCGCCGCCACGATCGCGGCGAGCGTGGCCGCGAGCACGGCGGGGACCTTTGACGTCGCCACCGCCAAGCTTTGTGCGAGCGTCGAGCAGACCGCTTGGTATGCGCTACGCGACCCCCATATCGACGCCGCGCCGCTCTTGGCCCAAAGCGGCATCGCGGGCACTTTGCCGGCCCCCTTCTCCGTCGCCCCTGCGGCCCAGCCGTGGACGCCGATCCATCTGGACTGGACGGTCGAATTCCTGCCTTCGCCGAACGGCGAGAACGACTGGAGCCTGGGCGAGCTGGATTTCACGTTGAACGAAGGTGCCGTGATTCCAGCGGCAGGGACCGGAATCTCGTGCAGCGGCCGTTCGACCTTGACCGGTGGCGCGAGCGCGACGCTTGCAGCGGCGGTGCAAAAGGCCGTCGACGACGTGACCAGGATCGGCGGGACCGCGCCGGTTCCGGCCGCGGGAATCGAGGCGAATTTCTCCCTCCTGGCGCAGACGCTGAGCCAGACCCTGCGTCCGTTGAACTCTGGCCGGCGTAGCCACGCTGGCGAGCCCGCCCGCGTCCGGCCAGCCTTCCGCCGATGGGCAAGCAGTCGATCCGTCGTTGCTCAACGATATCAGCAACGCGCTCGCAAATATGGACGTGCTGTCCTGCGGCTTGAACGGCCTCCTGACTCAATTGCGCGGCGGGGTGCCGGGCGACGGGACATCGATCGCGCCAGGAGGCGTCACGCCGACCCCGTTTTTTGCGGTGCGCGCCGGCTTCCTGCGCATTGTCCGGCTACGGCTGGTCGACGGTTTCGGGCAGTTTGTCGACCTGTGCGGCTCCGATGCCACCCATGCGGCGCAAGGCTATTTGGTTTCGGATACGATGGGCGTGCCAAACCAACCCGGGCTGCTCGCGCAACCGCCGCGCTTCTCGGCGCCGACGCGCGCCTGGTTCCGCTACATGAGCGCGGACCAGCCCGGCGTCGAAGCCGACTATCAGACCAGCCCGATCTGCGGCTTCCTGATGCCGAACCATCTCGACGGCTCGCTCGAGTTCTTCAATGCCGACGGCAGCGGCGCCGGCAGTTTGCAGCCGAACGACCAGGGCATCGTGGTATGGCAGGGGGCGCCCGGGCTGCCGAGCACCGCGGGCCAGGATCCCGCCGCGACAACGAACAACGGCTACGCCGCCCAGCTCGCCGCTTCGCTGGTCGACTGGGGAGTGGCCGATGCCGGCCAATCGGCCGAAACGGCGCTGTCCGCGTTGTTGCGAACCATCGATTCGACGTTGTGGACGGTCGACCCCTTCGCGCATCAGGGAGACGAGCACCTGTCGCTGCTGGTCGGGCATCCGGTCTGCGTCATGCGCGGCTTGTTGCGGCTCGACGTGGCCGACCCGGTCGTCACGCCCGACGGCACGCTCGCGACCGTGCCGATCCGGCTCGGGAACCTGACGCAATGGAATGACGGGCTGCTCGGCTATTTCGTCAATGACGATTACACGCAGCTCTACGTCGCCGACGCCGCCTCGGCCGGGATGGCGCGCGCGATCGGTCCGCAGCAAGGCTTCCTGCAGCAGATCAATCTGGTGCCATCGTTTTACGCGACCTTTGCCAACGACGTCGCAGCCAACGTCACGAGTGGCACGGCGGCGCCGGGCAATACGCCGGCAACTCATCCCTATATCAACACCACCGGACTGCTGTGGATCCGGCCGAACCAGACGATCAACCTGACGCTGCTGGTCGAGCCGCTCAGCACCGTTCACGCGACCGCCGGGCGCGTCCCGCGCAAGGAGATCGGCATGCGCCGCACCTGGGTGACTGCGGGGCTGGCGGCGATCGCGCCCACGTTCCGGTTCGGACCCGTCCTGGTCGATCCGAACCAGATCCGCATGCCGCTGGCGACCGGCCTCAACAGCACCTGGGTGTGGGATTATCGCGCCGACGCGGTGGCGTGGGCGGAAAACCCGGTGACCAACGCGACCGACAATGCGCTACTCGGCAGCCCTCCGGCGAGCGGCTCGGAGGGCTGGCTCAAATTGAATCCCCCCTCGAGCGCGGCGGGGACAAGCTCGTGAGCATCTTCGAAACAATCGCGAACATCCTCGGACTGGCGGTGGAGGCCAAGTTGCCCCCGGTTTCGACGAGTTGACCGCATGGGTGCCATTGTCGGTCTCGGTGGATGGACCCGATAGTGGGATTCCCTATAATCTCGTTGACTCGTTTCGTAATCTTGCCTTACTCCACGCATTTACTGATTATACGGTAAACTCGATTACCATTGACTATGTTTCCGCGCTCATTGCCAAAGGCTTGCTGCGCCCCGATCCGGCAGACGCAACGAAATTCCAAGTTAAACTCAGCCTGAGAATCGCTTATCCCTTTGCCGCGGGCACGCCAGATGTAATTTCCGGCAGCGGTCCCTTGCCGCTCGTGCTCTTAAATCACGGTCATTACGACAGTTGGAAGCCGCTCGGCCTCACGTTCCCGAGCACTGGCCCGACAACCGTTCAGCCACCGGACATCGCCATATCCCCGAGCTACCAAGGCTATGCCTACCTGCAGAGCGCGCTAGCCGCATGTAATATCGTATCCGTGTCGGTCGATCACAATCTCGCATGTTTTACAAAATCCTTCATAGAGACTCGCGCCGACACCGTGATCGCGGCTTTGAACGCGCTCGGCTTGGAAGCAAAATCATCAACGAGCCGCTATTGCGGCCGGCTCGACTTTTCGAGGATCGGCCTCATGGGCCATTCCCGGGGCGGAGATGCCGTCGTTCGCGCGGTGAAAAAGATCCTCGCCGACCCGACCCTGAGCGCGACCTACACCATCAAGACCGTGTGCTCGTTGGCTCCCACCGATTTCACCGGTTCCAGCGTGGCGGCAAATCGCATGTTCCTCGACGTCAACGACGTCAATTTCTACCTCGTCATGTACGGAGCACTCGACGGGGATGTCAGCGGTTATGGTGGTGCGACGGGTATTGCCGGCACCGGATTTCGGCACTACGATCGCGCGCGTTGCAATAAGGCGATGGTGTTCCTCGATACCTGCTGCCACGACTACTTCAATACCGTCTGGTTGAAAAATCCTCACGAAGATGGGATCGCTCTCTCTACTCCCGCTACTTCCTCTACTCCCGCTATTACTTATGATCCCCTTGATCCACGTATAGCAAGCCCGGCCGATCACCAGTCCATCGCAATCGACTATCTGGGCGATCTGTTCCAATGGCAGCTCAACGGCGTGGCGTTACCGGAGCGTTTCAACGGAATAAAAGGCAATCGTGTCGGGGTGCACGCGTCGCTCCAATGGATGTTCGGAACTACCCTCACGCAGATCGACGACTTCGAAAATACCGGCACGACGAATCTTCTCGGCGACACTCGAACGGTGTTGAATACGGGCGTGCCGACGGGAATTTCCGATTTTGCCTCGATTACCGTTTCCGGCACCTCGCTGTCGGCGCATACGGGTCATCAGACGAACGTGTTATATGTCGACCTGACCACCGGATCACCGGGAAGCACGAGAATTCTTGAGGAGTCTATCCCGGCAGCGAATCAAGACTGGTCGTCTTACGATACGCTCATCATCAGCTTGTCGGGCTGGTTTGACCCAACGAGCGCGACGACTATCGCGAACGCCAATCTCCCGCGCTTGACGATCTCTCTTGAGGACACGAACAATATGCTAGGCATGGTAAACTGGGAGGATTACGGCACCGCGCTTCCGAGCCGGCCGATGTTCAAGAACCTGCCTCTTTACGGCGGCAATCTAACGCTCATGCGGCTCGAGACGATTCCGATCGCCTTGGATCTCTTTGTGGGGGCCGACCTGACGAAAATCATGACCGTGAGCCTCGATATACTACCGAACAACAACAACAACACGTACGTCTTCATCGACAACATCCACGTACTGAAGAGGTAGACGATGGCGCAGCCAACCATAACCGCCGCGCAATTCGTGGCCCCCAACCCGAATGCCTCAGGCGGTCCGTGGGTGTTACAGGTGTTTGCCCAGGGCTCGGGCTTTGTCGAACGCGCCCTTCCGCTTATGGCAACCGTCGGCAACGTCGTCGTTCAGGCGATCTTCCAATCTCCAAGTGGTGACGGGTTTATGGGTTTTCTCGACACCATGCCGAATAACGGCGACATGCTGTCGGTCGGGTACGGGCAAGTCGCGCCTACCGGCATCCAGTACCAAGCAGGCGCAGGAGTCGCTTGATCTTGCTGCGTCACCGGTTATCGCCCCAGGGAATCGGATCAAGCACTTGAGTATCGGCGGCGGCCGCTTCGGGCATAGTAGTGCCGCCCTTGGACATCCCCTTTTGCGCCGGAGTCAATAAGGTCGCTGTATGGTGAGATCGTGTTTGTCATCTCAATCTGGCAGGCATTTTCACGCTCAGTGAGGCCGCAAAATCACGCGAGCTGGTTGCGGGGGCTTGCAGCCGCTGACAGTTTCTTATCTGCGTGCCCGTATAGGTTTATTTCATGCCAGGTCCCCCAATTTCACCTTGGCTTCTGATAACACACAGTTATCCGGTATTATGGCGCAAACGCCCCAAGCATTTTTGCGGGCGCTTTCCACATGAGAAAGGAGGTCAAGGTGTAGGAGGTCGCGCCGTGCGCGCCGTTGCGGCCGTGGCCGCATTACTGGTTATTAAAAGGCTCTGTACTATCCCAATCGCGAATAGCGGGGAGCGAATCAAGATTGATCGACCGCCAATGATTTTTGGGGTGTCCTTCACCCTCCCAACTGGTGATCCCAGTAAAGTAGGCCTCTCCTGTTGTTGTATGATCAAAGACATCCATATAAGAAAACTCAATTCGCACCCGCACCAAAACATCGCCGCTAGGAGAGATGTTGGTGGCAGCGAAACGAACAATTCCCATGTCTGGAATCAATACTCGGCTTGGGTATGTTTCGTTCGTGGGAATCGAAGCACCGGGAGCTTCCGCCCAAACTATGCCGAGGCCGCGTTGTCGTCTCTGGGTTCCGCTAATATATTGAATTGTTGGACGCCAGAGAAAATTTCTGGCCGGGGATTGCCCGCTATTGCTCGCGCCGATTTCAACGCTTGGGAAAGCTTCGTTCGGAACCCAATTTTTACGAAATTCGACCCGAGCCGTCTGGATGCTGAGATAGGCTCTGACTTGAGCCTCCCCAATACGCCGAGTTTCGGTAACGGCTTCCCTACTCAGAGGAGCAGGGAATTATTTCGGCGGATCAGGGAATTTGGTGGCGTGAACAGGGAATTCATCAAGCCGATCACGGATGCACTACCAACATCATCCCGGATGAGGTTTTTGGTAGGGACACCTAGGCGATGCTAGGCGAGATGCAAAGCCGCGCTGAACTCTACGCGCCAATTGGTTATCACGATTATGAGACGCTGGATGCCTCAATTATCAATTATTAAGACAATCGTTCCTTCGATCGATCGCTAGTTCCGCGCCAAGCCCGATAGAAAGTCCGTCGCTTCTGCCTTTGGCACGACATCACCATACTTTGCATCAATATCGAATAAATTGGCTTCGTGCGGCTCCAGCGCGCGGTCGCCAACGCATTCACGTATCACAATCGCACGTAGGTTATGGCTAGCCGCATCAATCACGCTAGCACGGACGCATCCCGAGGTAGTGCACCCGGTGACCAGTACTGTATCGACACTGCGCCATGCAAGCCAAGACGCAAGATCGGTGCCGAAAAACGCTGAGGCCTGAGTTTTGCGAATGATGTGCTCGCCCTGCTTCGGCGCCAATTCCGGGACAATCTGACTGGCGGGCGCGTCTTCAGTCAAATTGACCAAAGCCGGAATTTTCGTCGCAAATGCTCCAATATTCACACCGCCCTCCTCGTAGACGATGCGGGTAAATACGACCGGCAACCCCTTCTCGCGCGACTGTTGCAACACCGATTGAGTTTCTCGTATCGCCGAGTGGATGTTTCCGCCCCCAAGTAATTCCGCGTCGGCGAAGCCATTTACGAAATCGACAATGAGAAGAGCGGGCCGCATTCCAAATCCCACGCGATTGCCCAAGTTCTGTTTCTGATAAATGTCCTTTGCATTCATGAGTTTTCCCTCCGTGGTTATTTGAACGAACGTAATCCCTAATTGTTAGTTGGTGCTAATAGCAAAGTGCGATGCCGTCCTTTCTTGGATCAGAGGCGGCCGCCAACGAGCCTCGCACATCATCGATAGCGACTGCTTGAGCACCACCCAACGGCGCCTTCGCATCCACTACTGGATGGCCAAGCAGCACAAGAGCATCTCGCGTGGAATCCGGGATACCTCGTTCAGCCTCAACCACGCGGCCATTGAAACCGCAGCGCGGACCATCGATCGCTTCCTGGATATCCATATTGCTGTCGATCACATTTGCAAGAATTTGCGCCTGACCAATCGGTTGATAGGCCGCACCTTTAACGCCAAGCGAAAGCCATGGCCGACCATTTTTAAGCGCCAGCCCCGGAAGAATTGTGTGCGATGGCCGCTTGCGCGGCGCAACATTGTTGGGATGGCCATCTTTCACGCGAAAACCGACTCCGCGATTGTGAAATACGATCCCTGACTCTGGGCTGGTGAGAGCGGTACCGAACTGGAAATATAAAGAATTAATGAAGGAGCAGACGTTACGGTCGGAGTCGACAACTGCGATGTAGACCGTATCGCGTTCTGTCTTTTCGTTCGGCTTCGACTGATAGGGCATCGCCCTATCAAGCCGGATGCGTGCGCGAAGTTGCTGTGCAAAAGCAGCGGAAAGAATGTGTTGGGTCGGAACTTCGGAAAACGCCGGATCAGCAATCAGGGAGTCGCGCACTTCAAATGCCAAACGGGTTGCCTCTGTCAGTAAATGAAATCGCTCTCCGCCATAGGGGTCCTGCGCCTTAAGGTCAAAACCCGACAAGATGTTCATAATCACAAGCGTTACCAATCCCTGGGAATTGGGCGGCATCTGGATGATCTCTACTTTGCGATATATTGACGAGACAGGCTCTACGTAAAGTGATTGCTGCTCAGCAAAATCCGCCAAGGTATGAACGCCGCCAAGGCTGTTCAGATAGCGGAGCATCTCGTACGCCAGGTCACCTTTATAGAAGGCATCGCGTCCACCATGGGCAATCTTGCGCAAGGCGTACGCAAGGCCAGGGATTTTCATTATCTCTCCCGGCTCTGGAGCACGCTGATCGATCAAATAATGCTTAGCCGTATTCGTATCGGTCTTAAGCTTTGCCGTATTGGACGCCCATTCCGTAGCCACGCAAGGAGTCACAGAAAACCCGTTTTCCGCACAGTCTATAGCTGGCTCAAGTATTGCCGCCATAGGCAAGCGTCCGTAGTCGGCATTGAGACGAAACCACGCATCAATCGCACCTGGGATCGTTACCGCGTGCACACTTGTTTCGGGGATCGCTCGAAACCCGCGTTCAATCAACCATTCTGCAGTCAACCTCGCGGGTGCATGCCCAGAGCCGTTGATCGCAACAACCCGATTCTCCGCGGCAATCCAGCATAGCGCGAAGCAGTCGCCACCAATTCCGGTACTCATGGGCTCGACGACACACTGCACGGCACAAGCAGCAATCGCCGCATCAATAGCGTTGCCGCCGGCTTTCAAAATATCGATGGCCGTGAGACTCGCGAGAGGGTGCGATGTCGCTGCCGCGCCGCGCATCCCGTAGGAAACGGATCGTCCCGGAATTTGAATGTCACGCATAAACGTTCTCGACTAAGAAATCCCTCAAACGGGAATACACAGCGCGTTGTCGACCAGAAGGTTGTCATAAACGCACCGCCGTTCCGCAAGCTTGAGAACACCATCGACACGGCGAAAGACATCATGGTAGACGCCGACCTGATGGAGGGTAGCCTCCGGACGGTCATATAGTACCTGCAATACAACGTAGTTTGCGCGCGCCTTGAATTCGCCTTCCCGTTCTTCGCTCAGTATCTGGAGATTGCCGATGATGTGACGCAGATAACGGGGCGCAAACATGGCCGTGTTATGGAGCGCATAGGCCCGATCATGGAGCATCTTCTTGTTCTCACAATAAATCAGGCCCACCGGCAACCCGTTATCGGCGTTCTCACGCGACTGATTGTTGTAGAAGCCATCCTCGGTGAACATTTCCACCCAGTCGAACAATCGTCGCTCGTCGAGCGCGGCCGCATAGGCGGCGTTGAACTGCTCCACCTCGTGCCACAACAGAAGCACCTCGAGCCGGCGATCGTTCGCGATAGGGTGCCTGACCTCAAGCATTTCTATCTTCCCTGCTAGATGCCCATTTCCTTGCGCCAGTACTTGTACATCGCGCGAATGGCCGATTCTGAAATCACGCTCTCGGTCGTCCCGGCGGAATTTTCCGGATCGAGCTTGACGAGATGTTTGCCATTGGGAACCCGTCGCATGCCGTCCTGCACGAACTTTATGGCTTCGTTGTCCTCGATGCCAAGGAAACCGGCCGGCCCCATCAGATTGCCCTGGCGCAAGCGATGTCGCGTCATCTCTGCACTATCTCCGTCGAAGCCGAACATCGTCCACTTCATGATGAAATCATGTGGCCCGTTCGGCACGATCTGCCGGATTCCTAAAGTGTTCATCTCGCGCTGAATAATGAGGTTCGGCCAGATCGTCGCCATGATCACCGACCAGGGACTGTCGAACTCCTCGACAAAATCCATAAACCGAGTTTCCTTCAGGACCATATCCTCCTTGTACGCGCGCATTTCTTTCTTGGTATCACTGCTCAGATTTTTCGCATCGGATTTCAACGACGCCATAATACCGTGCCGACCACGCTTATCCATAAACATCAGCCCACGATTGCCCGGCGTGAGTAAACCAAACGTGACCAAGAAAGTATGCAGCAACGTCGCATGATATGGATCGCGAAGATTTTCGTGATAGAGCTTCCAATTACCGGGAATCGAATGGCGGTAATGACCGAGAATCTTTAACTTCTTCCCGTTAAAGGTCGCCTCGAACTCCTTCATGACTTCAGGTCCGAAATACTCGGTCAGGAGTACGGTGTCGTCGGCATAGGATGCGAACACTACCCCGCGATGAGTCGTGACCTTCAATTTTCGCGGGCCATGATCGGCTGCCTTAAAGTCGGTTGGCATCCCCCCCTTGCCGTTCGCGCCACGACGAAACGGGATTCCAGCAAGATTGCCTTTTAGGTCGTACGACCATTGATGATACGGACAGACGAACTCTTTCACCTGTCCCCTGAGTTCGCGGCAAAATTCCGCGGCGCGATGTGCGCAGCGGTTCTCGAATACATTAACCGATCCGTCGGCGGCGCGAGCCACGACGACTGGGGTCGGGCCAACATTCGAGCGGATGAAGTCGCCGGGCTCCGGAATTTCCGCCTCGAGCGCTACATAGTTCCAAGTCGGACCGTGAAAAATTTTCTCTACTTCAGCGTCGTAGATTTCCTGATCGGTATAAACCCAATCGGGGATTTCGGAGAGATCGTCATTGGGCCACACATGTCGCTTCGCGGTGGGAAGGGCCGGATTGTAGTTCATCCTTATATCCTCCGCGAAGACATGATGAGTTTCGGTCTCTTCACCCGATAAACCATTTTCATGGGCCGCGGCTATTCCTGAAACCGCCCGTTTCGACGTTGCCACGCTCGAAATCGAAGAACCTGATGCCATTGCGGCGCTAACAGCAAGATCGATCAAAACGTCATCGCCATCGCGTCTGACCGGATAAATCCGCAAATCCTCGGTTGCTGGAGAACATAGCGCCTTGCCCGAGCGAACATCAAAGACACCTTGGTGCAGCGGGCATTCGATTTTTCCGTCTTCGAACCAGCCCTGCGATAGCAACGCCAGTGCATGCGTACAGAATCCATGCGTCGCGAAAATCTCATCGCCAATCCGGTATAGCGCGACGGGCACGCCATCGACATTTATCCCCGTCACCCCGCCTTCGGGAAGCTCTGAAAAGGAAGCGACTTTCTGCCAAGACATAATACGTTCCGCGGCGCTCTTCGATTAGTGACTCGCCAATTTACTCAGTATACCTATTTTTATTTCGGATGCAATTAGCTATGGGTCGCGCGGTTGCGTAAACCTCGCCGGCTTAGCCTGTCGGGAAGCGGGGATTTCGGAGCAGAGTTGCGCAATGAGCTGGCGCCAGCACTACAACACCGCCAGACCGCACTCATCGCTGGGATATCGGCCACCGGCGCCACTGGCTTTTACCCTAATCCCGCCACCCCTGGATCAGGCCGCGCCTATTCAGTAATCTCTCTCTGCCGCTGGTACAAAAACCCGTCAGGTCACGTCAGGTGATGCTCTACCCTAGGCATCTACTAGAAGCGGCGGCAAATTAAAACGTTCGCCGAGACCGTCGCACGGTCGACGCGATGGCGGACAAGATGGTTCACGATCGACGTTAACTTGCCTTCTCCAGAATCGATTTCGGAGTTGCCGATACGACTTCCGCGTACTTCGGAATAAATCCTGCGCCCTCAATATATTTGATAAACTCGGGCTTGATTTGCTCGGCGAGAATCTTTCGAATCTTCGCGTGCTCCTCGATGTTCGACCATTCCGCGATAAGCCAGAAATGTTGCGGATCTTCGGTATCGCGGCACAGAACACCATCCTTCACCTGTGCCTTTGATTTGTGCATCGGATTGCCCTCCGAATAGTCAAATTGCTCGAATGAGCGCACAAATTCCGTCTCATATCCCTTCTTCACTCGAAAATCGTAGATGTGAAGAAAATTTCCTTGATTGGCTATCGGCAACTGCGCCATTTGCGAACCCCTCTCTCGTCAATGACGAGATATTGCATAGTATACTCGTCTGGCTCATGCAAGCGAGCTAAGCTGCTACGCAAGGTTCGCAACCAATTTCCGACGGGGAATTTTGCATCTGCGCAATGCAGCATACTCCGCCATTTGGTAAGCGTCGATTTTATTGGCGTTTCTAAGCAAATTCCCTACTCAAAAGCACAGGGAATTATTTCGAGCTATCAGGGAATCTACTGGTGTGAACGGGGAACTTTTCGAACGGATCACTGACGCTCTGCAAAATCCATCCTGAACTAAGTTTCGACAGAGAAAAGGGACGGAGCCATGTGATTTTCCTTTCTCAGAGCGCTGCGACAATCTGTACTTCAATTGGGAATTTCTCATTTGCCAAACGGCCAATCACCAGGGGTGTATTGGGCAAATATTTCTGATCGTAAAATATATCGGGGCGCCTTCGGCCGCATGCCCATTACAAAAGTAATAGTGCATCCGCGCTCGGTATTAACCGGCGCAACCCTGATCTAAATCAAGGTGCCCGCGGAGGGCAGGTCTAGCCTGTCTCCACCCCCCTTTTGCGCAGCGGGAGACTGGCCATGAACGACACGACGACGGGCTTTTTCAGCCGGCTGGTGGACAAGACCTGGACGGCTCTCCGCGGCGTCGCGGCCCGCCACGCGTTGCGCCAGGAGCTGCTCGAATGCGACCGCAGCGGCACGCTCGACACCATTCTCGTCGACCTCAACATGAGTCGCGGCGAAATCAAACCGCTGATTTCGAATTATCCGCTTTCGAGCCGGCTGTTCGGCGCCATGGCGGCGCGGCTCGGCGTCGATCCGGGCCAGGACGGCCCGGCGGTGAAGCGGGAGTTGCAGCGCACCTGCGCGCTCTGTTCGCATCAGAGCGAGTGTCGGCACTGGCTCGACAGCGGCCGCAGCGAGGGCTACGAGGAATTTTGCCCCAATTCGGATTACTGGCACGAGCTCAAGGAGCGCATTGCTGAAGCAACAGCAACAGCCGTATTGCCTATAACTTAACAGCAATTGATTCCAGCAACTGAACTTTGCCATGCGGGATCCCTCACACGAAAGGTTAAACAAAGTGGAGCTGTCCTGGCTGGCATGGCTTTATGTCGGTGTCATGTGCGCGATTGCGCTCTTACTGATCATTGTTCTTTTGGGCTAAAGTGTAATCCTGTCCGTCACGAGAACATTACGATAGCCGCAATGGAGCCTTTTGAGCGAGATCTGCCCAACGGCGTGCAGGCACGTCCGCTCGGCGAAGCCGATATTGCGTCGACCTTATTACTGTCGCAGGAAGCCGGCTGGAACCAGATCGCTGCCGATTGGCGGATCTTCATCGAGCTCGGCCATGTCACCGGCCTCCTAGAACGCGACGGAAGGCTTATCGCCACCTCCGCCACCCTACCGCATGGCGGGCGCTTCGGCTGGATCAGCATGGTGCTGGTGACCGCGCGCCACCGCCGCTTAGGGCTGGCAAGCTGGCTGCTCATGCATTCGATCGCTCGCTTGACGAGCCAGGGCCTGACGCCCATTCTCGACGCCACGCCGGCAGGCCGCGAAGTCTATAGCCGCCTCGGCTTCGAAGACGTCTGGAGCCTGTGTCGATTGATCGGGCGCGAAACCACCGGAGCGGAGGCACCGGCGCTTTCGCGGGACACGGTGTTGAACGCGATCGCGCCCGAAGATTGGGACGGGCTTGTGGCTTACGACCGCGAAATATTCGGCGCCGACCGCGGCGCGCTTTTGCGCGGGCTGGTTGCGCGGCTCCCTGCGGCGGCCTGGATCGCCAAACGCCGGGGCCGGATCGCGGGATTTATCCTCGGCCGCGATGGGCGGGTCATGAATCAGCTCGGACCCTTGGCGGCGGAGGACGACACGATCGCACAGGCGCTGGTGTGGCGGGCGCGGGCGGCCGTAAAGCCGCCCGTGGCGATCGACGTCGCCGAGCGCCACGCCGCACTCGGCGATTGGCTGCTGCGCCGAGGCTTCGCGGCGGAACGGCCGCTGACACGCATGGCCTATCGCCGCAGCGCCGCCTTCGACGATACGCTCCGCCTCTTCGCGATTGCGGGACCCGAACTCGGCTGAGTCGCCGCCTTCAATCCATCAACTTGGCGGGCAACATCTTGATCGAGTTATCGAGGAAGGCGTAGGTGTAGTATTTCGTTATGTCAAACGGCTTATCGACGCCGACATAGGTCTTAACGAGATTGTAGTCGTTTTCCATCCGTTTCGGATCGAACCAGACGAGCGTGACGGTCTGCGAGATCTTGTTGCTCATCAGCTTCTCGACCTCCTGTCAGTTGACCATCTGGCCGTCGGCCTTGAGGCCGGAATTGGCTTTGACCAGGGCGTCGATGCAGGGCTTATGGCAGGCCCGGTGAATGAAACGGGAAGTAGCAAAAGTCTGAGACTCTAATTCGACCCCCGTGCGAAGCTGGAGTTTCGCGGCTCCGCCGTCACATCGAATGCCGGGTTGCTGGCGTATCGCGAGTTGGATAACGCTCTCAGCTTGACAGCGAGGGCGGCCTTGGCGCCATCGCTGTGCAGCACCGAGGTTGAAATTCCAGCCCTTCACAGCAGCTACGAGAGTTAGCTGCGGCCTGCGTCGGTGGCTAAGCAGCACGGCGCCGGCGCGGCGGCTCGATGTTCGGCAGCAACACGGTAATCAATCCAATGGCTGGCAGGAATGCGCAGAGACGGTAAATGAACTCGATGCTGGTGTAATCGGCCACCACGCCGAGCACGGCGGCGCCCACCCCCGACATGCCGAAGGCAAAGCCGAAGAACAGGCCCGAGATCATGCCGACCTTGCCGGGTACGAGCTCCTGCGCATAGACGACTATCGCCGAGAAAGCGGAGGAAAGTATCAGCCCGATCGCAACAGTCAGTATTCCGGTCCATTCCAGGCCAACATGGGGCAGCAGCAGGGTGAACGGCAGCACGCCGACGATCGAGCCCCAGATGACGTATTTGCGGCCGAAACGGTCGCCGAGCGGACCGCCGACCAGCGTGCCGATTGCCAACGCGCCGAGGAAGACGAAGAGATGAATCTGAGCGCTCTGCATCGAAACGCCGAAACGATGGATGAGATAGAAGGTGTAGTAGCTGGTCAGACTCGAGAGATAGAAGAACTTCGAGAAGACCAGCGTCATCAACACCGCCAACGAAACCGTCACCTGGCGCCGCGATAGCGCCGTCCGACCTTCTGTCCCGTGCCAGCGCACTCGGTTGAGCGCGATATTGTGCCGTTGATACCAACTCCCGACTGGAAACAGCACCAGGATGGCGACCAGTGCTGCAATCGAGAACCAAGCGACACTGCCGACGCCCCGTGCCAGCACGAAAAATGCGACCAGCAAGGGTCCTGTAGCGGAGCCGATATTGCCGCCAACTTGGAAAAAGGCCTGGGCGAAACCATGACGCCCCCCCGATGCGCTCCGTGCAAAACGCGAGGCTTCGGGGTGGAAAATCGCAGAGCCGATTCCAGCGAGCGCCGCCGCACCCAGTAGGAAGTAGAAACCCGATGCCATAGAGAGCATCAGCATTCCGGCGAAGGTGAACGCCATCCCAATCGGCAGGGCAAAGGCTTTCGGGCGATGGTCGTTATAGAGGCCGATCATTGGTTGCAACAATGATGCCGTGATCTGATAGGTCAAGGTAATGAGACCTATCTGGCTGAAGTTGAGCGCGAATTTCTCTTGAAGCACCGGATAAAGCGCCGGCACCAACGATTGCATCATGTCATTGAGGAAGTGGCAGAAGGCGAGCGCCACCAGGATCTTTACCGCGGTGCTTCCCACTGAGATCGGATTCGCCACAGTTGCCGCCGATCGCTGCACGTCTAACTCCTTGCCGCGGTCGGAGGATAGGATTTCCCGGCGATGCCCGATATAGCCGATATCCCCCAGATGACCGGGGTTACTTCGCTCAACTCCATTTCAGGGTGCCGTCAAACCATTAGATACGCGCTGCAAACCGCTTGATCGGCGCGTCCAATCACACGGTTCTCATTCCACGATTGGAAGATTCACGATCTCATAACCATGCGCAATCCGGCGTTTGTTCTTTTCATCGGCGATCTCAAACTCGAATTTGGCCGAGGGACGGATGCCCCCCTTCGCCGCAAGCGTTCCTCCAAACATAAGCGTGCCTTCGGCAAGATCGCCTCCGGCGAATCCCTGTATCAAAACTTCCGGACGCAAAAGGCCGACGGTTGTTCCCTCTTGATAAACGACGCGCTTTCCGTTCTCGTAGATCCAGGACCGCAGGACGAGATCATCCCAATGGTCAACGACGCTTTCAAACGTCCACAGTGTCGGCGCGACCGGCTTATCGCACAACTGCTTGGCGACCGGGATGGAACTGCTTTCCACCTTGCGATCGGTATGGTCGGAACCGGCGCCGACCCACAAACGGTTGCCGGTGCGGACCAAAACGAACTCTACCTCGCCGCTCGAATCGTTTCCGAGCGCCTCGATGCTCGATGAGGTGGTCAGCCGCTGAGTGCCGACCCGGTAGAACAACGGCGTCTTGCTCGGCCGCTTCACGCCGATTGCCGCAACCTCAATGATGTGATGTTCCATTGCTGCCTTGTCGCGGCCGGTCCAGCCGGCGATAACGGCTTGCCGGATGGTTACGGGCGCGGTGCGTCTCGTCGCGCCGTCGATGAATTCAAAAGTGAGAGAAACCGTTGGTGACATCGGACTTTACCCCCGCAGCCAAGAATACTCGTCAAAGAAACTGTGGCGAATGGCCGTGCCTCTTGCTCACCGAGTACGACCAACCCTGTTACAAGAATTGCGCTTTTCGAGATAGAAAGTATACTGAACTTCTCCGCCTGCGTCAATTGCACGCGCCCAACGCATCGTAAGCACACGCGTTGTCCGGCCGAGCGCGTTGTCGGTTGCTGCAATCGGCGCGGCACGGTGGGATGCGGCCGTCATGCGGCTCGTTTGCCACCAACTCTATCTGGCTTCCACATGCGTCATCGCGACGGAGGCTGTGCGAACGACTCAGAAAAGAACTCAATCGCTCGCTCTGGCTCGCTCTGGAATGGTGCACGGCACGCTGCACGCCGGCAACCCGGCATCTGACACGACGGCGGAGCCGCGAAATTCTAGCTTCACTCGGGCGGTTGTCATGGCGCCCCTCACACCGCCACTGTCCGCTGCACCCACCGAATCCGTCATGACCGTCGCGCACGATCCGGTATAAGCTATTGAATCCTATATCGGAATCGACCACGAACCGCCTTGCATCCCGGCCTCATGCGGGGAATGCGGGCTCGCTGCCATCACGTCACATCGTTTTGCAAATGCGGTTGCCCTGGATTTTGGCCAGATTTTGGTTGACATGAATTGCCATTCAGGAAATACTCAGTATAGTGATGATATTGATGTGCCCGTCTCGCAAGGCTGCGGTTCGCGGTCACTCACGCGGGAAGGAATAAATCGTTTAGGGAATTGCCGGGGCTGAGTGAATCAACTGGAAAGGTGGACACATGGCGAACCTAGGGGTCGAATTTTGCGGCTTACAGTTCAAGAACCCGATGATCGTGGCTTCGATTGAACCGACTAATAGCCCGGTTCAGATCAAACGCTGCATTGATAACGGAGCAGCCGGCTGCATCACCAAGACCCTAGCCGACGCCAAAGACATGACCGTTCTGACCAACAACTCACGGTATGCGATCCTCAACGACCGCGGCGATATCATCAAGGGCAAGGTGCCTCGTAACTTTACCTTCTACAGCCGCTCCGGTTATTCGACGACCTATTACAAGGACTGGGTCCCTTATCTCAAGGAGTTGCGGACCTACGCCGCGGAACGCAACGCCCACATTATCGGCAGCGTCGGTTCCAAGACTCTCAAAGGCTGGATCGACATCTCCCGCACCATCGAAGATTGCGGAATTCCCATGGTGGAGCTGAATTTCGGCTGCCCCCATCCGGCGCAGATGGCGGGGGGGGGTGGCGGAAGCCTAATCGGCCAGGACCTTAAGCTGGCGACGGAAATCACCCACAATGTAGTCGAGGCGCTGGACATCCCTGTTATTATTAAGCTCACCCCTGACCAATCCCGTCCCTTGGAACTAGCGCGTGCCTGTGTCGAAGCAGGCGCTTCTGCAGTCACTGCTACCAACCGCTACACCGGCTTTGCGGTTGACATCGAGACCGGTGAACCTCGTATCGGCGGGACAGCCGGGATCGGCGGTCCGTGGGTCAAGCCGCTCACCTTGCGCTGGGTTCACGAAATCTATTCCAAGCTCGGCATTCCCATCACCGGGTCGAACGGCATTTTCGATTCGCGCGACGCCGTCGAATTCCTGATGTCGGGCGCTCGCTTGATGCAAATCGGTTCGGTCCTCATGCTGAAGGGCCAGAAATGGCTGCTCAAAGTCCTCGAAGATCTCTCCGAGTTCATGGACGACCATGGCTATGCCGACATTGAATCGATGATCGGCGTTGGTTCCCGCAAGGCGGCGAAAAATTACCAGGAACTTTTCCAAAGGCCGCGCCACCATGCGCAGATCGATGCGGAGGCGTGCCAGAACCCTTCGTGTGACGTCTGCATCCAGATGTGCTTTTACGAGGCATTATCTCAAGGGGAGGGGAAGGTTAAGCTCCATCCGCAAAACTGCATCGGTTGCGAGTTATGTTATAACGTTTGCCCGTTCGAACTCGGTAAAGATAGTGCCTACTTCGGAGAGCCAATTGCGGGAGGGTTACTTTACGCCTCCGGAGGAAGGTTTCATCCACGATTTCCATCACGCGGAGTGATGCTGGTCTGCCGAGCATCGACAGATGTTTCCCTTTTCGTGCGGAAGTCGAGAGTACTGACAAGGGAGAAGGAAGGAACCACAATGGCTGTCAACAAGTTGCATCGTGAGTTTTATACAGTCGACATGAACGAGGGGTGGGAAACTCCACAAGGCTATCCGGCAGGCATCCAACAGAAGATACTGTCTGGAACCCTCGACACAAAGAACAAGAAGGGCGGCTACACCCGCCTTCTTCGGTTTAAACCAGGGACATACACCACCAAAGCTTTCGTCCACGACTACTGGGAAGAGGTATTCTTCCTCGAGGGCGACTTGGCGGTCGGCAGTGATGCCACAGGCAAGGGCGGCACCGTCTTTTACAAAAATACCTATTGCGTGCGGCCACCCGGTGTGGCGCACGGTCCGTTTCGCTCTGATAGTGGGTGCCTACTCATAGAGAGTCATTATTACGACCCGGCCTGAGAACGGCATCGCGCTAATCAACCTTCGCCAGAACAGGGGTTAGGCATGATCACCCTCGCAGAACTGGCGATGAGCCTTGCGAGCGGCCGCACGACAAGCCGCGCGTTGGTAGAAAATTGTCTCCAGCGCATTTTTGACCCCTCCGGCGAGGGAAAACGCGCGTTCATCGCTGTCGACGCCGACAAGGTCAGAGCGGCAGCCGATTTGGCCGATCGGGCTCGCGGGTACGGCTTGATAAGCTCGCCCTATGCCGGGATTCCGATATCGATTAAGGATCTTTTCGATATCCGGGGCGAGATCACGCGGGCGGGTTCGAAAATTCTCGACGGGCGCCCGCCCGCCGAGCGCGACGCCACGGTGGTGACCCACCTGCGCGCCGCCGGCTTTATCTTGATCGGCCGTACTAACATGCCCGAGTTTGCCTATTCCGGCCTTGGTATCAACCCGCATTACGGCACCCCGCTTAATCCCTATGACCGTAAATCCGGCCGGGTTCCCGGAGGCTCGACCTCCGGGGGAGCGGTTTCCGTCGCCGACGGCATGGCGGTCGCGGCACTTGGCTCAGATACCGGCGGTTCATGCCGCATCCCGGCCGCCGTTTGTGGCGTTGTTGGCTTCAAGCCCACCGCCTTCCGGGTGCCCCAGGACGGCGTTATCCCACTTGCCCCTTCGCTCGAACTCGGTGGGATGGCTGGGCAACAGCGTTCGCTGCTGCATCATTCTCGATGCTCTCTTAAGCGGCGCGAGCGAAGAGGCGCTGGCGCCGCCCGCGGTCGTTGGTTTGCGGCTGGCGGTGCCGAATCATTACGTCATGGACAAACTCGACACCGCGGTGGCTGATGCGTTCGCCCGCGCCAGCGAAACGCTTTCGCGCCAGGGCGCAATGATTTTGCGGATCGACACGCCGGAGCTGGCCGAGCTGCCGACCATCAACGCCAAAGGCGGGTTGATGGCAGCCGAAGCCTTCGCCTGGCACCGGCCACTCCTTGAGCGGCAGGCTGAACATTATGATCCCTGGATTCGGTCTCGCTTAGATATGGGCCGTGCCCAGTCGGCCGTCGACTACCTTGACACGCTCAAGGCGCGCACCGACCTCATCCGTCGCATGACGGAACGCTTCACCGGTTTCGACGCCGTGATGATGCCCACCACAGCGATCATAGCGCCCCGCCTTGCCGATGTTGCGGAGCGCGAAGCGTCGATGCGCAACAACATACTGCTTGCCCGCAACACGACAGTCGTCAACTTTCTCGACCGCTGCGCCATCTCGATTCCCTGTCACAGTCCCGGCGAAGCCCCGGTGGGGCTGATGCTTATGGGCGAGCACGGCAACGACCGCCGTCTGCTGGCGATCGCCGAGGCGGTGGAAGCGGCGCTCGTGTCACTCCGTAGCCGATAATGGCGGCATTCTCTTTCCGATCGTGTTCGCTGCCGCCGCAGGCGGTAGCGCTCCGGGAGGAAGTTCGCGCCTTCCTCCGGGAGAATTCGGCAAACTGGACCCCAGCCGACAGGGCCCGCTCGTGGGATGGCTTCGATCCTGAATTCAGCCGCAAGGTCGGGGCGAAGGGCTGGATCGGCATGACCTGGCCCAAGAAGTACGGCGGTGGTGAACGGTCGGCGCTGGAACGCTTTGTCGTCCTCGAGGAAATGCTCTTCGCCGGCGCGCCCGTCATGGCACATTGGTTTGCCGACCGGCAAAGCGGTCCCGTGCTGCTCAAGTTCGGCACGGAGCGCCACCGACAGGAGATACTGCCGCGTGTCGCCCGGGGCGAACTGTGTTTTTGCATCGGTCTCAGCGAACCGGATGCCGGCTCGGACATGGCGGCGATCCGCAGCCGGGCGCGCAAGGTCGATGGTGGCTGGTGCCTCGACGGCGCAAAGCTATGGACGACGATCGCACACCACGCCCATTACATGATTGCCCTGGTGCGCACTAGTGGCCAACCAGGCGATCGCCACAAAGGATTGTCGCAGCTCCTGGTGGACTTGTCACGGCCGGGAGTGACCGTGCGGCCCATCACCAGCATAACCGGCGAAAAGCATTTCAACGAGGTGGCCTTCGCGGACGTCTTTATCCCGGATGACGACCTGCTGGGACAGGAAGGCCAGGGCTGGAACCAGGCCATGGCGGAACTGGCCTATGAGCGTAGCGGGCCGGAGAGGTTTCTCTCCAGCATCCAGGCGCTGGTCGAGCTGATACGGGTCGTGTCGGCGGACCCTACGCTGGAAGCGGCGGCGGTCGTCGGGCGGCTGGTCGCTCAGCTGGTGACGCTGCGCAAGATGTCATTATCCGTCGCCGGCATGCTCGATGCAAACGAGAACCCGGCCGTCGAGGCTTGCGTCGTCAAGGACCTGGGCGCCGACTTCGAGCAGTCGTTACCAGAAGCCGTTCAGTCTTTGCTGGGTGTCGATCACGATCCCGACGGGTCGAACCTCCAGAAAGTGATGGCGCATCTGGTCAGGATGGCGCCCGCTTTTTCGTTGCGGGGCGGAACGCGGGAAATTCTGCGGGGAATTATTGCTCGCGGGCTCGGCCTCCGATGAACGAGACGCCGCTGCTCCTGGCGGACATGGTTGACCGCCTGTTCACCGACCACGTCACGCCGTCCCTCCTCGCCTCCGTCGAGGCCGGCCAATGGCCGCAGAGCCTGTGGAGCTTGGTCGAGGAACAAGGGCTGACCCGCCCCTTGGTGCCGGAAGAGCGCGGCGGAATGGCCGCCACCTGGCATGACGCCTATGTCATCCTGCGCGCCGTCGGCCGTCATTGCGTCCCGCTCCCCTTGCCCGAGACGATTGCCGCAAGCTGGCTGCTGGCCTTGGCGGGTCTTGAGCCGCCGGACGGTCCGGCGACCCTGGCAGTCGTGGGCCCTGCAAGCCCATTGACCATTGCCGGCTCTGCGCAAGACCGGCGATTGATCGGGGTCCTTCGCCACGTCCCGTGGGGCCGTGCCGTGGAAACTATCGTAACGCTGATCCGGGAAGGAGACGGAACGCTGGTCGTCAAGATTCCCCGCCGGGAAGCGGCCGTCCGTCCCGGAATAAACCTCGCGGGGGAATTTCGCGATACCCTTTCATTCAATGACCATCCGGTCGAGATATCGCCGATTCCCCTCGCCTGGGACTCCAACAACATCGAAACCATAGGCGCGCTGCTGCGCAGCGCCCAGATGGGCGGCGCGCTCTCTGATCTGGTCGAGCGCTCAGCGGGTTACGCCCAAGAGAGGCAGCAATTCGGCCGTCCGATCAGCAAATACCAGGCAATCCAGCATCACCTGGCGGTTCTCGCAGCCGAAGCAGCGGCCGCCGAAGTGGCAGCCGAAGCGGCATTCCTGGCGGCGGATCAAGGCGACCCCTCTTTCCCTATCGCCGTCGCGAAGGTTCGCGCCGGCCAGGCCGTTGCCCACGCCGTCGGTCTTGCGCATCAGATCCATGGCGCCATTGGCTTTACGATGGAGCATCCTTTGCAATGGCGAACACGGCGCCTGCTCTCCTGGCGGACGGAGTTCGGCGGCGACCGCCAATGGGCCGTTTTCATAGGAGAGCGCGTGCTCGAATGGGGAGCCGACGGCTTCTGGCCGCGGCTGACGACGCTTTAGGTAGAGTCCCTACTTTCTTTGTTATCAACCGCGGAAGGACCCAGGAAGGCCATGGCCCCGTTTCTTGAATACGAACAGTCGGACGGCATCGTCGTTCTAACCATGAACCGCCCGAACGAACGCAACGCCCTCACCGATGACAGCCAATTTGACGAATTCGTCGAGGTCTGCCGCACCCTGAACAAGGACAAGGGGGTCCGCGTCGTCATACTGACCGGACGCGGCAGCGCCTTCTGCGCCGGCGGCAACATAAAGGACATGAAAGATCGGACCGGGATGTTCGCCGGGTCACCGGTAGAGATCAGGGCCAATTACCGCGAGGGGATTCAGCGTATCCCGCTGGCGCTCTACAATCTTGAGGTGCCAACGATCGCCGCCGTCAACGGTCCGGCCATCGGGGCGGGCTGTGATCTCGCCTGCATGTGCGATATCCGCATCGCCTCCGAGGAAGCCAGTTTTGCCGAATCCTTCGTGAAGGTGGGAATCGTTCCCGGGGATGGCGGAGCGTGGTTGCTGCAGCGGGCGGTCGGTTTTTCAAAAGCCTGTGAAATGGCCTTTACCGGCGATTCGATCGGCGCGCAGGAGGCCCTCACCTGCGGCTTGGTCTTGCGCGTTGTTCCGGCGGCGACATTGATGGCCGAGGCGCGGGACTTGGCGGCGCGCATAGCAGTCAACCCCTCGGCGGTGCTGCGCATGACCAAGCGCCTGATCCGCGAAGCGCAACATTCGCGCCTCGACACCATCCTGGAAATGTCAGCCGCCTTCCAGGCCTTGGCGCATCATACCGAGGAACATGCCGATCGGGTGGAGAAGCTGTATGCAAAACTGTCGCGCAAGAAAACCTGAACCGGCGAAGAAATAAGCCCAAGACCGGCCCGCCGTGAATTACCCAAACCCGGCTTTACTCCGGGCTCTTGCTCACGACTCGAATTCCTTCTCCAGCTCGCCGAGATCGGGTGCGACCTCGCCAGCAGCAGGCCGGTAGGGTCGCCGATCTCCGCGGTAAAGAACGCCGATGTTGAAGCCGTCGTCGGTCATGAGGCGGCGCGCGGCCTTTCCCGCATCGTTGGTCGCCGCGATCGGCGCCGGATGGACGAGGTTCTTCCACTCCTTCTGTTCGGGGCGCAAGGTGAGGCACGGGCTTAAAATCTCGATGAAGGAGAAGCCGGGGTGGCGAATCGCTTCGACGAGCATGCTTGCGGTTTCTTTGGGATCGTCGGCAAAGGCGCGAGCGATGAAGTTCGCTCCAGAAGCGAGCGCGATAACGAGCGGATGGAACGGCCGCAATCCCGTTCCGCCGGGCGACAAGGCGGTATCGTAATCGGGCTCCGTCGTCGGTGATGGTTGGCCCTTGGTCATCCCGTAAATGTGATTGTCCATCACAACATAGGTCATGTCGACATTGCGCCGGCAGGCGTGAAGGAAGTGATTGCCGCCGATCGAGTAGCCGTCGCCATCGCCGCTGGCGACGACGACGGTCAGATCCGGTCGGGCGACTTTCAATCCAGTGGCGAGCGCGAGCGAACGGCCGTGTACGCCGTGAAAGCCATAACAGTTCGTATAGGTGGGAATGCGCGAGGAGCAGCCGATGCCGGACACCACCGCGATCTGCTCGGGCGGCTGGCCGAGCTGCGTGAAGGCCCGCGTAAATGCCGCCAGTACGGCATAATCGCCGCAGCCTGGACACCAGACCGGTTTAACCTCCGATTTGTAGTCGGCGGGCTTGTAAGCAAGAGGCGTTGGGGGGGCCAACATCAGAACCTCCGTTCCATGATCGCGCGATGAATTTCGCCGGGCCGGATCGGCAAGGGTCCGGGGCGGTGCAGCACCTGCACGTCGCCGGGCAGTTCGTAATATGCCTTGAGATAGTGATGGAATTGCGCGCTATGGCTTTGTTCGACGACGAGCACACGCTTGCTGCCCTCAAGCGCCGCGGCGAATTGCTCTGAACGGATGGGCCAGAGCAGCCGTGGTGCCACCAGACGTGCCCTCACGCCGTCATCTTTCGCGCGTGCGATCGCCTCGCGAACCGTGCCGGTCAGTGAGCCCCAGGCGATGACCGCCAGCTCGCCGTCGCCTTCCACAGTCGCCCAATGGTCGCCGTAGTTGAAGCTGTTGAGCTTATCGCAACGCTTGTCGAGCTGGGCGCCATGTTCCGCGGCGCCGCTTGTTGGCACGCCGCGCTCGGTATGCGTCAGTCCATCGGCGGTGTATTGGCCGCCGGAGGTGCCCGGAATCGCCATCGGCGAGATGCCCGAACCGCCGAGCGCATAGCGCTTGTAGGGCACGGCGCATTCCGCTGCCTTCAGCCGCTGGCCGATGAAGGCGACATCCGCTGGGCGTTCGATCGCGACGCGCGCCTGTCCGAGGAACTGGTCTGACAACACAATGGCCGGCGCCTGCAGCGCTTCGGCAAGATGGGCGGCCCATTGCGTGGTGAATATGCAATCACCGACCGATTGCGGCGCCAGCACGAGACGGGGAGCGTCGCCGTGGAATCCGTACACCGCGAGGTTGAGATCGGCCTGTTCGGATTTCGTGGGAATGCCGGTCGAAGGCCCCCCACGCATCACGTCGATCACCACGATAGGAATCTCGGCCGCGGTGGCAAGGCCGAGCGCTTCGATCATCAGCGACAGTCCGGGTCCCGAGGTTGCGGTCAGTGCCGGCTTTCCGCCATAGGAAGCGCCAATGATCATATTGATCGAGGCGAGTTCATCCTCGGCTTGAAGCAATACGCCGCCGAACTTGGTGAGATTGGGCGCCAACCATTCGAGAATTTCCGTGGCCGGTGTGATCGGATAGGCCGCCGCGAAGCGGATGCCGCCGCGCATCGCCCCGAGACCCGTCGCCTGGTTGCCGGAAATCAGCCACCGCTTGCCGGCTTTTGGCTTCGGCTTCACCAGGCGCTTTCCAAAGTCGATCTCACCGGCAGCCTCGAAACCCACCGCGAGCGCATCTAGGCTCGCCGTGACCGCCTTGGATCCCTTGCTTCCCAAGCGCTTCTCGACCAGGTTCGAAAGGACCGCCTTGCCTAAGCCGAGGAGTTTGGCGGCAATACCGAGCGCGATCATGTTGGCGCGTCCATCGGGTATCGCCTTCGCCATGGCCTCCAGGGGAATTTCGACCAACCGCGCGCCCGAAGCGGCAATATTCGGCGGCGCGGCGCCGCCCCGCGGATTCCCGATCACCAGAGTTTGCGGTCCGAGCGGAATTTCAGCGTCGAACCGGTCAGCATTGAGCCAGTCGATCGCGATAAAAAGATCGAATCGGTCGGACAGACATTCAATCGGATGCGTCGCCAGACAAATCAGCGCTGCGGCTTCCCCGCCGCGGATCTGCGGACCCACGGTGCGCGTCAAAAAACCCCGCCATCCGGCTGTGCTCGCGGCTTCGAGAAGAAAGTCGCCCGTCGTCAGCGCCCCCGCGCCGCCACTGCCGACGATCGCAATCGAAATGCTTGTCATATCGTCCATGGGCTTCCCCGTGTGGGGGTTTAGTTTACAGGCGAATGAATGATGCTCTCCGATTGCGCGATGGCCGCGATAGCCGCGATACCTGCCTCTATGGCACGCTGGTTCAACGTGGCTACCTCCGTTTTCTGAAAGATCGACGTGGCCATTTCATGGGCTCGCGGATTGAAGAGACCCATCTTTTGCAGAAGAACCGAGAGAGCAAGAGCAACAGCGGAACGCCGGTCGACTTTACTGGCGGCCTTCACAAATGGAAGGCGTAGGACGCGAGCCTTCGTTTCGGGCAGATCGAGACTGTCATCGGCAAGAACCATGCTGGTTGCGGGTAAGTCACGTATCTGCTCGCGGACCTTTTTTAGTCCATCGACCGAAAGAACCAGGATGTAATCGGGAACATCGATCCCGGTGTACTCGATCTCATCAGGGCTCAGGACGATCTCCGAGATCGAATGGCCGGTCATTACGGTGACCGGAAAATCATCCTTCTGGGTCGCCTTAAGCCCGGCCAAGATCGCCGCTTTGGCGAAGACGGTGGCGCTCGATTGAATTTTTTCGCCGGCGCTGCCCGCGATCACGATGCTCGTCTGGTGATGCACATTATGGTCGAAGCTGACCGTGATCTCCTGGGCTTCGCGCGGCGACGCGTTATTCGCCTTTGCCAGCTCGCGATAACGCGCGCCGAATTCCGGGCGCGCCTTGTCAACGAGCAGGCCGGTGACAAAACCGCACTGTTTGATCTGATCGTATATGTCCTTCTTTTTGATGTGATTGCGCGGAACATAGTAAGCCGTGCAAAGTTCCCAGACGTCGAGCATCGCAAAGCCTGGGTGGCGAATGGCCGTCGCCATCCGCTCGGGCAGATCCTTGTCAAAGCCGGTCCCGCGATAGGCCCAAGAAGCGCCGGCTGCGATTACGGCCCCGCAAATATCGATCGGAGCCTCCAGGTTTCCATATGGCGTCGTCGATGTCAGCCGCTCGAACGGCGTCGTGACGGAATGTTGGCCGCCGGTCATCCCATAATTGAAATTGTTTGCTACGATTAAAGTAATGTCGATATTGCGCCGGGCAGCGTTCAGAAGATGCGTTCCGCCAATGCCGCATCCGCCGTCCCCGATCAAGACGATGACGGTAAGCTCGGGACGCGCAAGCTTGATGCCGCTCGCATAGGTAAGGGAACGGCCATGCAGTCCATGAAAAGCGTTCGTGACGAAATATTGATCCGCCAAGCCGATGCAGCCGATGTCGGTTACGATGACTACTTTTTCGGGCGGCAGTTGTAGCTGAACCAAGGCTGCGTCGAGTGTCTTGATAAGCTGGGCATGGCCGCAGCCCGGACAGAAAGGCAAGGAGTTGGCTGTGTCCGACAAATAGGTTCCGATAGCTTCTGCAGTCACAGTAGGCCTCCCTGCTCAAGGATCTCGCGGTCGGATATCAACGTGGTATCCATCTTGTTGATCCTCACCACCGCAATGGATTGACGCGTCAGGCGTTCGATTTCCTGGACGTACTGTCCCATGTTCATCTCCGGCACGATGACCTTGCGCACGTTCCGGAGCGCCTTCTGGATCGCTTGGCTCGGAACGGGATAAAGCGTCTGCAACACAAGTGACGAGATTTTCACTCCCGCCGCCCGTGCCCGCCGGACCGCGACGGCAACGGAGCGTGAGACTATGCCGTAACTGATCACCAGCGTCTCGGCCCCGTCCTGGAGATCCTCCTTCACCAGGGCGATTTCGTCGGCTGCCGCCTCCACCTTGGCCATGTAATGATCGATCATTTCCTGGATGACGGCGGGGTTGGTAACCATGAAGCCAGCTTTGTCGTGGGTTGATGTTGTGTAACGCACGATTTTCTCACCCCCGAAGTCAGCGATCGGCGGAACCTCGTCTGGCGCCTTGAATTCATAGGGCAGGTAACGCGTTCCTCCATCTGGCTGGCACCGCTCGACCAAAGGCGGCAGTTCGATGGCCTTGAGATCGACGGTTTCCCGGGTCAATCCGAGTTCCTTGTTGCTCAGCACGATCACAGGCACCCGGAATTGCTCTGCGAGGTTGAAGGCCCGGTATGTGAGCTCATAGGTCTCGGCCACGCTGGCCGGACTCAGCACAATGAGTGGCATCCCCCCCGACGTGCCCCAGCGTGCGAAAAGAATATCTCCCTCCGCGCCTTTGGTCGCCGCACCCGTCGCCGGGCCTTGACGCTGCACGATGACGATCACGATGGGGGTCTCGCCGATGATGGCGAGCCCAAGGTTCTCGCTATAGAGGCTGAGGCCTGGTCCGCTCGTGGCGGTCAGCGCCCTGCTCCCGGCCATCGAGGCGCCGATGCACAATCCAATCGAAGCAATCTCGTCTTCCGCTTGCAGGCCGACGCCCCCCGTCTGCCACAACATCTTCAGCATTCCGTCCAAGATTGAGGACGAGGGCGTGATCGGATATCCGGCGAAGAAACTGCATTTCGCGCGCTCGGCCGCGCGAACGACGGCCTGGTTCCCATCGAGAAATTCAAGACCCATGCCCTTCACTTTCTTGCTTTAAGAGCAGTGTTTGCTTTGCCTGCCGTTTTTTTTACCGGGTCGGCCAAGGGACGGAATATCGGCGACGCGGTCTATCTTGTAAGTATACTGAGTTTCTTTCCCTGTCAATAACTATCCCCGTCACGGACCCTTGGTGTGTCAGGCCCGGCTTCTACGCGCGCGGAGGATCGGCACGCCGGAACCGTTTCGGATGCTGCCTTTCGGTTTTCGGATATGCCAGCAGAAGACTGACGTTTACGCCAATCCCTGGTCATCGGGGGAATGTCGTTTCGCATCTACTGGTGAGGCACCAGTAGCAGAAACGGCATCGGAAGACTGACGATCAAAATTAGAACGCAGCTGCGTCCGTCCGAGGTCATTATTGGCTTCCACCAAGTAGCGCAGAATATCGAGGAACAGCAGGCGATTCTTTTCCGAGAGAGGAGCGAGCAGCCGGTCCTGAGATCGCTGCATCGCAGAACGCGTTCTGCGCAGCAAGGCCTTGCCCTTCTTGGTGATACTAACTAGCCGCACGCGACCATCGTCGGGATTAACCATGCGCGAGACCAAGCCGCGACTTTCCAACCGGCGCAATACGTCGCCGACATTGGTGCGGTCTATTCCCACTTCAACCGCGAGAGCCATCTGGTCGATGGAAGGCGAGTTGTCGAGGATAGAAAGAAGACCGTTCTGAACCGGGGTAATATGCTCCCCGGAGTATTCATCATAAAAAAGCGAGATGTGGATCTGGTGTAAGCGCCGGATAAGGAAGCCGGGGCGGTTCCAAATATTGGAATAGATATCTTCCTCATCATTTTTCTGCGTCATAGTCATAACCTCTCACTCGCCCTTCGTGTTGCGTCATGAAGTCCGCGTAATGAAAAGCCCGATTCCCATTTTTGCATTCTTATCATGTTGGTATTCCTATCATATTAATCGCTCCTGAAAAAATAGTTTTTCGGCTATCAGCCGGGATGGACAGCCGCTCACCGCAGGCGTTCGAGGATGCTGACGTAATTGGCCACCGCCGCGCCGCCCATGTTGAACACGGCGGCGAGCTTGGCGTCCTTGATCTGGATGTCGCCGGCGGTGCCGGTCAATTGCATGGATTGCAGCACATGCATGGAAACGCCGGTGGCGCCGATGGGATGGCCCTTGGCCTTCAAGCCGCCCGAGGCGTTGATCGGCAGCTTGCCGGTCTTCTCGGATATGCCGGCCTCGATCACGCGCGCGCCCTCGCCCCTCTTAGCCAGGCCCATCGCCTCGTAGATCATCAACTCGGCGATGGTGAAGCAGTCATGGACCTCGGCGCAGGACAGATCGTCGAGCCCCACGCGAGCGCTGGCGAAGGCGCGCCGCCAGGCCACTTCCGGCCCCTCATACGAGGTGATGTCGCGCTTGCTCATGGGCAGGAAGTCGTTGACCTGCTCGGCTGCCCGGAACACCACCGCCTTGTCAGAGCCGAGCGCGGTGTCGATGTCGGTCAGCACCAGGGCTGCAGCGCCGTCGGAAACCAGCGAGCAATCGGTGCGCCGGAGCGGCCCCGCCACGATCGGGTTCTTGTCCGAAACCGTGCGGCAGAAATCGTAACCCAAATCCTTGCGGATTTGCGCCAACGGGTTGGAAGCGCCGTTCTTGTGGTTCTTGGCCGCGATCTTGGCGAGCGCGTCGGATTTGTCGCCGTAACGTTGGAAATAGGCCTGGGCGATGCGGCCGAACACGCCGGCGAAGCCGCCTTCGATCCCGCCCTCTTCCTTGAGATAGGCGGCGCGGATGAGGAGGTCGCCCACTTGCGGGCCGGAAACCTCGGTCATCTTTTCCACGCCCACCACCAGCACGCGGCGGGCGCGTTTGGCGGCGATCGCGTTCAGGCCTTGATAGATCGCCGCCGAGCCGGTGGCGCAGGCATTCTCCACCCGGGTCGCTGGCTTGTAGCGCAGGCTCGGGTCGATTTGCAGCGTCAGCGAGGACGGGAATTCCTGGCGCACGAAGCCGCCGTTGAAGGTGCCGAGATAGATCTCGTCGATATCGGACGGGGCCAACCCGGAATCGCGGATGGCGTCGGATGCCACCTTCACAATCAGCGATTCGATGTCCTCGCCCTCGAGCTTGCCGAAGCGCGAATGGGCCCAGCCGGTGATGCAAGCGGTCATGGCCTCTCCTTACCTTGAGCGTGCAGTAGGCCGATATTCCCTAAATGACCAGGGAATCGTCGACCGAGGGCGACGCCGCGGAGCCTGCGGTTCAATTTCCGGCGCCCGGCTTCGGATCGAAGTACTTGAGTTTGTCGGTGATCTTTTTCCACTCATCTGCATCCGGCGGCACCGGGTTTTTTTGGGTAATCACCGGCCACAATAAGGCATACTTGGCGTTGAGCTTTTTCCACTCTTTCGCCCGCGGATCCGAATCGGGGAAGATTGCCTCGGCGGGACAAACCGGGATGCAAACACCGCAATCGGTGCATTCATCGGGGTGGATCACCAGCATGTTGACGCCTTCATAGAAGCAATCCACCGGACAGGCATCCACACAATCCTGATACTTGCATTTGATACAAGCGCCCGTCACGACATGTGTCATTTCCGTTTTCCCATGACCTGTGAATGGAAGCGACCACGATCGGTCTGCACCACGAAACCGGATATGGCACCGCCGGCAGCCGACCGATGCCTAAAACCACGAGAGAACGCCGGTCTCGGATTACACTCGGGGATCGCTTGGTTTTCCGCGATGCGTTGCAACCCCGCTCGGCTCCCGACCCATGACAATTAAGGTTGACCATCAGTATACATATTATTATGGAGTTGTCAACGCACCGCCCTTTTACCAGAGGAGCCGCCAGGACTTGATCCCGGTTCCAACACGAAGGCCGAGAGGTGCTCAAAGACTGTATCAATCATCTTCCCGAACCTCACGGAGACACATCCCGTTAATGACCGTCCTGACATCTTCCGCCGCTCGATCATCGCCTCGGTCTGACATAGACTCCGCCGCACCGCCGCTCTCAGGTCCGGGAATCCTGCCACGGATCGGCGACCTCCTACGCTGGAAACAAGCTCGGCTGCGCCGCATTCAATGGCTGGCGGCCGCATGTTATGTGCTGTTGGGATTGACGACGGTGTTCGCTTCGCCGCCTTGGTTCTTCGAGCTCAACCGCTGGACCGTCTTCCTGCTGTGGGGCCTGTGGTGGCCGGCGATGCTGGTCGGCACCATGGTGCTTGGACAAGCGTGGTGCGGGCTCCTCTGTCCCGACGGCATGCTTACGGAAGTCATGGGAAGCTGGTCCCAACACGCGAAAATCCCGCGTCGGCTACGCTGGCCCGGCTGGATACCGCTTGGATTTGTCACCACCGCCCTTACTGTCCATGCGATAGGCGCGACGCATAGTGCTGTCGGATCATTCTTGATTCTCAGCACACTCTCGGCCGGTGCGCTTTTCGTCGGTGCCTGGTTCGGCCGCGGACGGCGGGTCTGGTGCCGTTATTTGTGTCCCGTCAGCACGGCTTTTGGAATGCTAGCGCGTTGCGCGCCGATTCATTTCCGAGTCGATCGAGCCATTTGGGATTCGGCGCCGCGCGCCTTGCAGTTTCCGATCGAATGCCCGGTGCTGCTCGATATCCGCAACATGACTGGTACATATGGGTGCCATATGTGTGGTCGATGCAGTGGATACCGAAATGCCGTGGTTCTCGCCGCGCGCCGTCCTGGGGATGAGATCCTACAATTGAAAGATGCGCCGGAGCTTCGACGCGAGGCCGTCCTTTTGCTGTTCGGGCTTTTCGGCCTGATGCCGGCAGTACTGCGCGCGTCTGGATCATGGGACGCCTTGGTCCTGCACTTATCTTGGCAATTGATGCTCAGCGCACTGCTCAGCGCCCTGATCTTCGCCGCAGCCCGTCTCGCCGATGTTGGCGCCATGCGCTTGTGTCAGACGCTCGCCCCGCTCGCCGGACTTGGTTTGGCAGCGATGCTGCTGAAGACGTCGCTCGAAGAAATCGATGTCGGTGCGTGGGTCTATGAGGGAGTCACCATGGCAGCTTACCTGATGATCGCGGTCGGCCTTGCCTTTTCGGGAGATTTGGCGCGGCAGATCATCGCACCCCTACGCGGCCGCCCGCGTTATTTCATCGCGCTCGCGCTCTGGTGGGCGGGGGCGGCGATGGGTGCAGGCGCGTTTCTTTAAGACATCGTACGAGTATGGTAGAGCCTGTTTTGGTTGACTTGATTGTACGCACAACCCAGGGGGATGGCATGACTGTTTACTTGATCGCCGAAATCGAGGTCACCGATGCCGCCGGCTACGAGCCTTACAAGAAGATGGCCGCGGAATCGATCACGCGCCACGGCGGCCGCTATATCGCGCGCGGTGGCGAGATCCTCTCGCTCGAAGGCGAGAAGCCCAAGCGCGTCGTCATCGCCCAGTTCGACACGATGGACGCCGCTAAAAGTTTTTATTACTCCCCCGACTATCAGGATGCCGTAAAGCTGCGGCAGAAAGCTTCGAAGGGCCGGCTCTTCGTCGTCGCCAGCTGAGCGCCGGTGCGGGCGCGCGCCAGGCATTGGGGGCCGGGTTGGGCCCGCCGCCAGGTCCGCCCAAACTGGCACGCGCTTCTGGATAACCTGCTAAATCTCACACCCGAATTGGCCAACCAGCGCTGCGCCTCTGCGTCTTAATCGCAAAGGGTGGTCTTTCTTAAATGTAAGGTAGACAAAATCCAGAATGTCAGTATGCTTTGCATAATTTCGTTTTTCGTGAGTATACTGAAAGGTGGTGCCGTTCGCAGTCTAAGCCGTTAGCAAATACTAGGGAGGGGCCGGAATGAGCGCGTCAGCAATCCAAACAGATTTCACTTTGGAAGACCTGGTCGGAAGGATGGAAAGGCTTCCTTTGGCGCGGGTTCACAAAAGGGTCTTTGCCCTGACTGCCGGCGGTTATCTGTTCGACGCCTACGATATCGGATTGCTGAGCTTCATCATGCCGGCGCTTGCCGCGGACTTGAAACTGGTTCCGGCGCAAATCGGACTTTTGTTCACGATCACCTTCGTGGGTATGTTTTTCGGCACGCTGCTGAGCGGAACGACGGCCG
Organism: uncultured Alphaproteobacteria bacterium; assembly: GCA_963810055.1. Lineage (GTDB taxonomy): Bacteria > Pseudomonadota > Alphaproteobacteria > ATCC43930 > CGMCC-115725 > REEB95. Next base: position 155,705 of record CAWEME010000035.1, read on the forward strand.
ACCGCTTCGGCAGATTGAGGGTCTTCAAATACACCCTGCTGATATTCTCGGTGGCGACCGCGGTGACCGGTTTGGTCAAGAACTACGAGTTGCTGCTCGTCCTGAGGTTCATAACGGGATTGGGATTGGGCGGGGAACAGCCGGTCTCTTTCACTTACGTTTCCGAGATGGTGCCTCCCCAATACCGCGGACGGCTCACCGGCATGTGCGAAGGCATGTGGGGATTCGGCTTTATGCTGGCGGGCGCCGTTGCCCTCGTTCTAGTTCCGAATTTCGGTTGGCAAAGCGCTTTCTTCGCCGGAATTCTACCCGCGATCCTGATCTGGTTCTTCCGGCTGGGAATGCCAGAATCGCCGCGCTGGTTTATGATCAGGAACCGGCCGCAAGAGGCTCAGGCCCAACTCAAACGGATCGAAGACGAAATCGAGAAGGAAATCGGGAAGAAGTTGCCGCCGGCCAAGGCGATAAGCAAAGTCGCCGGCGCAGAAACCGGAAATAGCTACAAGGCCCTACTCCGTCCGATCTATCGTAAGCGGACGATCATGTTCGGTCTGGTCTGGTTTTTCGCCATGTTCGGATTCTGGGGCGTCAACACATGGCTGCCCACCCTGCTTAAGCAGGCCGGTTATTCTCTCTACGCTTCGATCGGCTATTTCTTCATCATGAACACCTTGTCTGTCCCCGGTTCCCTGCTGGGTGCGTACTTGGCGGATCGCGTCGGGCGCAAACAACCGATTGCCTATTATTGGGTGCTCGCGGCTCTAACCACCGTGCTTTACGGCTGGGCTCTCACACAGCATTGGCCAGTCGCTATCATGCTGACGATTGGTATCGTCTCCATCGTTCTCATGGTCGGGGGCTTTACGGTCCTTTACGCCTACACGCCCGAGAGTTATCCGACGGAAATACGTGCCACCAGCACCGGCGTGGCGAACGCCTTGGGACGGATAGGCGGGATGCTCAGCCCCATCTTGGTTGGACTCATGTATCCAATCATCGGCCTATTTGCGACCCTGGGGTTGATCTCCATGGGCTTCATCGTCGCGGCCATCGCAGTTATCGTTCTCGGCGTGGAGACGAGGAACAAGACTCTCGAATTGATACCGAGCGATGTCGCCAAGCTTGGTGGCGATGCCATTAAGCTCCGCGAAGGCGCGCGCATTTAACGGCCTAGGAACATCGGGCGGCCTTTTTTCCACCGTTCGAGAACTGCATCGGTATCCTCTCCAAGCCGCGGCGAAGGCGTCTGATAGGACAACGGCGTGCGCGACAGAAGAATCGGAGTTCGAATACCTGGGATCGCGCCGTTTTCGCTGTCGGGCTCCGGCAAGTCAATGCGCATGGCGCGCGCGATCACCTGCGGATCAGAGAACACATCGGCGAGATCGTGAATCGGCCCGACCGGCACGCCAACCTGTTCGAGCGCGGCGATGAGGTCCGAGCGGGCCCGGCGCTTCGTCTGCGCAGACAGAAATTTGATCAGCTCCGTTCGGTGCGCCACACGCTCCGTATTCGAAAGATAGCGCGGATCCCGCGCCATCTCGGCCACGCCCAGTACGGCGCACAGGCGGCCGAATTGCGAGTCGTTGCCGACTGCGATCACCACGTGCCCGTCGGCGGCCGGAAATACCTGATACGGCACAACGTTAGGATGTGCATTGCCCATGCGCTTCGGCGATACGCCAGTGACGAGATAATTCAGCGCCTGGTTGGCGAGCACGCCAACCAGCGAGTCGAGAAGACTGGCGTCGATGTGCTGACCTTCGCCGCTGCGCGTGCGCTCGATCAGCGCCGCCTGGACCGCCACCACCGCATAGAGTGCAGTGAAGATGTCGGCGAAAGCCACTCCGATCTTCTGCGGCTCGCCATCCGGATCCCCGGTCAGATGCATGATTCCGCCCATGGCCTGGATCACGAAGTCATAGCCGGCGCGGGACGCATACGGCCCGGTCTGGCCGAAACCAGTAATCGAGCAGTAGATCAAGCGCGGATTGACCGCTTTCAGGCTGGCGTAGTCGAGCCCGTACTGGGCGAGCCCGCCGGCCTTGAAGTTCTCGATCAGCACGTCGGCCTCGCAGGCGAGCGCGGTGACGAGCTCTCGACCCACTTGCGTCTCGAAATCGGCGACCACCGATCGCTTGCCACGATTGGTGGCATGGAAGTAGGCCGAGTCGAGCGGCTTGGTATCGCGCCCCTTGATGAAGGGCGGTCCCCACACGCGCGTGTCGTCGCCCACTCCTGGGCGCTCAATCTTGATCACCTCGGCACCGAGATCGGCGAGGAGTTGTCCCGCCCACGGACCGGCGAGGATGCGGGCGAGTTCAAGAACACGGATTCCGGCGAGGGGAAGTTGGCTCATGGATGGTCAGTTGAAAAATTGGACTGCTGCTGCAGCAGAGCCTTTGACGGGTTAAAAAGCAAATTTTTTTCCCGAAAGCGAGACTTATTATTCAGGATTCCCATATGGAGCTGCCTAGGTCCGCAGGTCGATCCCGCGCGTCGACACCAGTTATCGACAAGTTACGCCAGGGAGGATTGAGATCCTGGCTTCATATCAGCGATCTTTCAGGAACACAGGCGAATGCAAAATCCGTTATACGAAGAGATCACGAAATACACCGTACCTGGCACCGAGTATGAGGCCTCGACAATTGAAATGCTCCTAGAAAAGATTGAATTAGACCCCTTTCTCGCTGCTTTCCACAATTCATGCGACATAGCGTCTGTCGCGCCAAAGATTTCAATCGGCAAAGGAATGATCGCAGCACCCGCAGACGCCGCTGACGTTTCCGACACTATTTTTGGCAATCGATATCTACCCGCTTTTTACCGCAAGAATAGTTTTCTATTTGGCCCACCGGACACCTATTGCCGGTGGACCGCTAATCCGAACGAGGTGACGCTTGCACTTGATCGTACCATCAGCCCTTCAATGAATCATCTCACCGAGAAATTTGAAAGTGGTTTGGCGGTCACGCGCGGCCCCTGGCACTATTTCCGTTATTACGCGCATTGCTATTTCATTTCTGGAAGTGAGATAGCGATAGGCAGTGACGAAGAGCCTATTCTCGATATCAGTACGATTGAAGTTCGCTCGGCGACTCTTACGCGGAAGGAGGCGCTCTCAAACTTTTACGATGCCAACCGCCTCGCAATCACTCGGGTTAGCACTATAGCTCAATTAAATGAGCTGAACCTTTTTCAACTCTTGCTGGCGATGTATAGGGTGTGGACTTGAGGGGTCTGTTTCTGACTCAAAGTGGACATTGATTAGCCACGCGGCGGAGCGGGGTACGTTGCTGGCTGATAACACCCAATTATCAGCCTTTCGACCATCCGACCTTGGGATGACTGCCATCAATTCAGAATCATCATCGCTTTACCCCGCCTGATCAGGACTGAATTGACAATTTTTCGTTGAAGATCATTTGTATACCGAAGCGAGAAATAATTATGTCCAAACAAGACAAACCGCGCTGCAAGCATTGTGGGCGGCCTACTGTCAGAGCGCACTTGTTTCCGTTGGGATTTAGCCATCGCGTGCGAGATGGCGAAAAGAATATGAGCTTGCTTCGCAAAATGAGCAGTAAGGTTCGTGCCGTACAGAGTTTCGGTTTTGATGACGGTATTCTATGCGCTGGGTGCGATGGAAAAATCGGCAGTCTTGATAAATACGCTTTGAAGTTCTGCCATAAGGCTCGGGGGATTAAACCCATCCTTTATCCTCACTTCATGATTCGGAATGTTGATACGAACCAACTTGTGCGCTTTGCAGCTTCGATCGTATGGCGTTTCGGAATTTCATCTAGACCCGAAACGCAAGAAATTGACCTTGGTCCTGAGGCCGGAGCGTTTGAACACGTCATTTTCAACGAAGCGCAATCACCTATCGCGTACCCCGAATTGGCGCTCATGAGATACCAGAGCAAAAGTTTCGCGGACGTAGAACATTTCAGTATGGGCCCCACGCTCACGGAAGCAATGGGCGCGCACTTTTACTGCTTTGCATTGGGAGGTTTCAGATTTTCCGTGAAGATGGACCGCGGGAATTGGCCCAAGAATCTGAGACCAGGACCAATTAATGGACACGAATATGCAGCAGGAATTTTCGTGAACCTAGATACGAGCTCAGAATTTGAAACGATGCATGGCATTCTTGCTCGCATGCGGGCGTCTCGTCATACTGTGTAAATATATAATTGATAACAAATTACCTGAGCAGGCACCTCTATGAACGACGCAAAGACTGATCAACAGTTAGCCGCCTTCTTGGCTGATCTTGACAAAGGACTCGAAACCTACCGAAAGGGTGGCGCCAAGAAGCAACGAACCGGCGTGCTCCAGCAATTTTCCGCGATCATCGAATGGGCCGAATGCGCCCCTGGTGTAAAGGAGCGCTTAGCACCGCTACATCATCTTTTTAAAGCCCTTGTGGGCATCGATACGGGTTATCGCGATCACTTGCTCGTGCCGCCCATCGTCGGGCACCGCACCCCCCTTTCGACTCAAGAGCAAGGCCGGCGCGCCATTGTCTCTGTGTTGATGGACTTTTATATGCAGGCAGACGAATCAAAAGAAGAGGCAGCACGGCACTCTGCACGGAGTCTCAACACGGTGCCGGGCTTCGAAAATCTTGCCGGAAGGACCGTGGCCAAATGGCGTGAGGCCGTCATGACCAAATCGTCAATGTTTGACCTTGGTGCTGCTCGTTTTAAGCGCATGGTAGAGACGCTTAAGACGAAATTTCCAGGAGAGCCGCGCAAAGCGGCTGAGTACCTTATCGCCGCCCTGAAACGCGGCCCCGCGCTGTAAATCCGAAAAAGCCCCCTCAATGTTGGAGGGGCACAGTCATAGGTTCCTTGGTTTCATCTCTAACCAAGGAGCGACTATGCCTAACCATACAGCCGAGAGCGCGCCTTCACAGGCGCAGCAATCCGGGCCTCTCAAGGTCATCTACCAGCCGGTTGATGCCCTGAAGCCCAACCCGAAGAACCCCCGAACCCATAGCCGGGCGCAGATTCGGGCGATCGGACGCAGCATCGAGACCTTCGGTTTCAACGTGCCCTTATTGGTCACCCGCACGGGGGACCTGATCGCCGGCCACGGCCGGTGGCTTGCGGCCAAGGCACTGGGCCTGCCCGAAGTGCCGACGATCTGCGTCGAGCACCTGACCGAGGCCCAGATCCAGGCCTTCATCATCGCCGATAATCGCCTCGCCGAGCTGGCCAGCTGGGATGACAAGTTCCTGGCTGAGCAGCTCAAAGAACTTGCCGAGCTCAACCTCGATTTCAGCCTCGAGACCACGGGTTTCACCATGGGCGAGATCGACGTTCGGATCGAAGGATTGGGCCCTGAAGGCGAGGAAAAAGACGATCCCGCCGATACCCTCCCCCCGGCAGGGCCCCCGGTCAGTCGGGCCGGGGATCTTTGGCTGCTGGGGCGCCATCGTGTCTTTTGTGGCAGCGCCCTCGAGGAGGCCGCTTATGCCAGCCTGATGGGAGACGAACAGGCGGCAATGGTCTTCGCCGACCCCCCTTACAACGTTAAGATCCAGGGCCATGCCTCTGGCCTACCGGCTGCAGGAGAAGGCATTTGGCGGATTGAAGAAGTCTAACCGAAGGGAACTGAGTCGTCTCGCGGCCGAGTTCCAATCCACAGGCTCGATTGCTATGGCTGCCACAGCCGGCATTAGGCCAGGTACAAAACTGATACGGGAATGGCGGGGAAGAACTCATGAGATTGAGGTCCTGACGGACGGCTTTGCCTGGTCAGGCCGGCGATACCGGAACCTTTCAGAGATAGCACGCTCCATCACCGGGACCAGATGGTCAGGCCCGAGATTTTTCGGGCTCGAATCGACAAAACCGACATCCTTAGCTGAATCAGGGAGTGCCAATGGATAACACCCTCACCCCGAGTCACGCGCGCTGCGCCATATACACCAGAAAGTCCTCTGAAGAAGGACTGGAGCAGGCGTTCAACTCCCTCCATGCCCAGCGCGAGGCCTGCGAAGCCTACATCCTGAGTCAGCGTCATGAAGGATGGAGCGTCATCAAGACGCCGTATGATGACGGTGGGTTTTCCGGCGGCACGATGGAGCGGCCGGCCTTGCAGAAACTGCTTGAAGACATTAAGGCCAGCCGGGTCGATATCGTGGTCGTCTATAAGATCGACCGTCTAACCCGATCCCTCTTCGATTTCGCCAAGATCGTCGAAATCTTCGATGCGCACCAAGTATCGTTCGTGTCGGTAACACAGTCCTTCAACACCACCACCTCCATGGGTCGGCTCACGCTCAATGTGCTGCTGTCATTCGCCCAATTCGAGCGGGAGGTCACAGGAGAGCGCATCAGGGACAAGTTTGCCGCCTCTAAGAAAAAGGGCATGTGGATGGGTGGGCCCGTGCCGCTGGGTTACGACATCAAGGACAGAAAGCTCGACATCAACTCGGCCGAAGCCAAGACTGTGCGGCAGATCTTTGATCTCTACCTGCGGCTCGGTACTGTTCGGAAGCTCAAGGATGAAGCAGACAGACTTGCACTAAAAACCAAACTTCACATAAACGGCGATGGAGAGTCGAGAGGCGGGCGTTCGGTACGTATCGGGCATCTCTACACCATTCTCCGAAACCCACTCTATGTTGGCCTCATCGCCCACAAAGGACAAAGCTATCCGGGCGATCACGAACCGATCGTCGAGCGAGATGTCTGGGAAAAAGTTCAGGCGCAGCTGAGATCAAATGCACAAGATCGTCGATCCGGCGCATCAGCTCGAGAACCTAGTCTGCTAGTGGGGCTCCTCTATGATGCCAACGGCAAACGCATGACACCATCTCACGCCGTCAAAAACGGCAAGCGCTACCGGTATTACCTTTCGAATAATCTAATCGCCGGAAATGGACCGGGAATTCGGATTGCCGCTCATGAAATTGAGAATCCGGTCATCAATGAGCTCGGCAGGCTACTTCGGGACGAAGCCAAATTAACGGACATACCTCCGCTTGCCGGTAAAAATCCGACGATGGTCCGTGAGGCTCTGAAAAAAGCTAAGGCCCTCAACCAAAAAATCACAAATGGAACAAATGCTGAGAAACGGCTCCTCATTCGGCAACTGATCGACCGGATTATCCTAAGTGAAAAGGATATCCGTATTGTTGTGAGTCGAAGCGGCCTCGCGAACCTGTGTGGAGTCGAAATTGTCGCCTCGGAAAATGAAGATCCCATTGTGCTTAAGGTTGCCGCCGCATTGCATCGTTTGGGTAAGGGGAAAAAGCTGATCGTTGCTGGACAGGCAAAACCACATAATCCCGATCCGGCTCTGATCAAGGCTGTTGTTCGAGTCCACCGCTGGTTTGAGATGTTGAAGACAAGGCAGGTAAAATCAATCTCGGAGATCGCGAAGGCAGAACAGCTTTCACGCGCTTACGTGGGCAGTCTGTTACCCCTCGCCTTCCTGGCCCCCGACATAGTTGAGTCTATCCTCGATGGTCGCCAACCAATTGGCTTCAGCCTCGATCGAATACTGGCTCAACCTCGGCCCCCGCTTGAATGGACCGCACAAAGGTCCGACTTCGGCTTCGCGGACCGGTAAATACGCGTTCAACGAGCGCAAGTTCAAAACGGGCCGCCAGAGCAGAATGGCCCGTGTCGGCCAAAATCGCCTGCAACATCCCCAAAAGACTGGCGTTCAGACCCCCAGTATCGGTCCCATGCGTTTGAAATGTCGCGAAGACTTGCACGCCGCAGAGACTGGCCGGGTTAGAGCATATTGAGTGGCTGGGGGACTAGGATTCGAACCTAGACCGGCGGAGTCAGAGTCCGCTGTCCTACCGTTAGACGATCCCCCACCAGCGGGGCGTTGGAATGAGGCGTAGTCGATAGCATAACCCGGCCCGGCTTGGGTAGGGGCCAGGCACCGTCAGGCTTCGCTTCACCGGAGGCCTGCGCTAGCATCCCCGGCAACCGCCACCCCAATTCGGGCATCAACCTTGTCCCCTTCCCCTTCCTCCATCGAGACCGCCGGCGCGGACCACGGCGCGACCTATGCCGCGCTCGATCTCGGCACCAACAACTGCCGGCTGCTGATGGCGCGCGCGCAGACCAGGGAAGGACGCGCGGGCTTCCGCGTGATCGAGGCGTTCTCGCGCATCGTGCGGCTGGGGGAAGGCCTCGCGGCAACCGGCCTTTTGTCCGAGGCGGCGATGGCGCGCACCATCGAGGCGCTCAAGATCTGCGCCCGCAAGGTGGCCGAACGCCGCGTCCGTGCGGCGCGCTATGTCGCCACCGAGGCTTGCCGCCGGGCGTCCAATTGCGCCGAATTCCTCGAGCGCGTGCGAACTTCGACCGGTATCGCGCTCGAAACCATCTCCAGCGGCGAAGAGGCGCGGCTCATGGTCGCGGGCTGCGTGCCGCTGCTTACACGCGACACGCCCCACGCCTTGGTGTTCGACATCGGCGGCGGCTCGACCGAGCTGGTCTGGTTGACGTTGCCGGCCGATGCGGACAAGTCGCCGGTCATTGAAGGCTATCTGTCGGTGCCGCAAGGCGTGGTCACGCTGGCGGACCGCTATGACGGGCGCGATGTCAATGCCGCAACCTACGCCGCCATGGTGGCCGAGATGCGCGATGCGCTCGCGCCTTTTGACACGCGTTTTGGAATAAGCGCGCTCATTGGAGAGGGCAAGGTGCAGATGCTCGGCAGTTCGGGCACGGTCACCATGCTGACCGCGCTCCATCTCAATCTGCCGCGCTATATCCGCGCCCGGGTCGACGGCTACAGCCTCGATTTTCCGGCGATCGAGCGGGCGAGCATCCCGCCTGGCCGCCATGTCCCATGCCGAGCGCGCGCTTCATCCCTGCATCGGCCACGAGCGCGCCGATCTGGTGCTGGCGGGCTGCGCCGTGCTCGAGGCCATCTGCCGGCTCTGGCCGGTGGGGCGGCTCGCCGTGGCCGATCGCGGCATCCGCGAGGGGATATTGATGAATCTCGTCGGAACGCGCGGCAACTGACCATGGCGCACAAAGGCTCCTGGCCCTCGGGTGGCCGCATGGGCGCCGGCGTCCGGGACGGCGGCGGCAGGCGCGAGGCGGTGCGGGTCAAGACCGCGGGCAAGCGCAAGGCCTCATCGACCCAGTGGCTGCAACGCCAGCTCAACGACCCCTATGTCGCCGAGGCCAAGCGGCAAGGCTACCGTTCGCGCGCCGCCTTCAAGCTGCTCGAACTCAACGACCGCTTTCATGTGCTGAAGCCGGGACAGCGCGTGGTCGATCTGGGCTGCGCCCCCGGCGGCTGGACGCAGGTGGCGGTGGCGCTGGTGGGCGCAAAAAAGGGCAAGGGCCGCGTCCTCGGCGTCGATGTGCTGGAGACCGCGCCCATCGACGGCGCCGATATCCTGAAGCTCGACTTTCTCAGCATAGGCGCTCCCGAGGCGGTCAAATCCCGGCTCGGCGGCAATGCCGACGTCGTGCTGTCCGATATGGCGGCCAACGCCTCGGGCCATCAGCAGACCGACCATGTGCGAATCGTGGCGCTGGCCGAGGCGGCCTATGACTTCGCCGCCGACGTGCTGGCAAAGGGCGGCAGCTTCGTCTGCAAGGTTTACCAAGGCGGGGCCGAGGGCGAGCTGTTGCGGCGACTGAAGCGCGATTTCGCCGAAATCCGCCACGCCAAGCCCCCCGCCAGCCGGGCCGAATCGGCCGAGGTCTATCTGGTCGCCAAGGGCTATCTCGGCAAACGCAACTGAGCCATGCGCCGGGCCCCTTCCCTTAAGGGGCCGGACGTGTATTATGCAGCGCCAACCTTGATCCCAGTTGGGATTTGCGGGAGGCAGCATGGAAATCCGTCAGGCGCTCACTTTCGACGATGTCCTGCTGGTGCCTGCCGCCTCCTCCGTCCTCCCCGCCGAAACCGACACCAAGACCCGCCTGACCCGCACGGTCAGCCTCGGCATTCCGCTGGTTTCCGCCGCGATGGACACGGTGACCGAGAGCGCACTCGCCATCGCCATGGCCCAAACGGGCGGCCTCGGCATCATCCACCGCAATCTCGGCATCGACGAACAGGCGCAGGAAGTGCGCAAGGTGAAGAAATTCGAGGCCGGCATGGTGGTGAACCCGGTCACCATCCATCCCGAGGCGACTCTTGCCGATGCGCTGAAACTCATGGCCGACAACCGCATCTCCGGCATCCCGGTGGTCGAGCGCAAAACCGGCAAGCTGGTCGGCATCGTCACCAACCGCGACGTACGCTTCGCCTCCAACCCCAACCAGCCGGTATCGGAGCTGATGACCACCAAGCTCATCACCGTGCCCGAGAACGTGCAGCGCGAAGAGGCGAAGAAGCTGCTGCACCAGCACCGGATCGAAAAGCTGCTGGTGGTGGACGGGCATTACCGCTGCGTCGGGCTCATCACCGTCAAGGACATGGAGAAGTCGCAGAAATTCCCCAACGCCACCAAGGACGACCACGGCAGGCTGCGCGTCGGCGCCGCCACCGGCACCGGCGAGGACGGCGTGAAGCGAGCGGAAAAGCTGTTCGAAGCGGGCGTGGACGTGCTGGTGGTCGACACCGCGCATGGCCATTCCGCGCGCGTGCTCGATGCGATCAAGAAGATCCGGCGGCTTTCCAACTACACCCAGATCGTCGCCGGCAACATCGCCACGGCCGGCGGCGCGCAGGCGCTGATCGACGCCGGCGCGGACGCGGTCAAGGTCGGCATCGGCCCGGGCTCGATCTGCACCACCCGCATCGTCGCCGGCGTCGGCGTGCCGCAATTGACCGCCATCCTCGACGTGGTCGAGGTCTGCCGCAAACACGATGTTCCGGTGATCGCCGATGGCGGCGTCAAGTTCTCGGGCGATCTCGCCAAAGCCATCGCCGCCGGCGCCGATTGCGTGATGCTGGGCTCGCTCTTCGCCGGCACCGATGAAAGCCCGGGCGAGGTGTTCCTCTACCAGGGCCGTTCCTACAAGACGTACCGGGGGATGGGTTCGGTGGGCGCGATGGCGCGCGGTTCGGCCGACCGCTATTTCCAGCAGGAAGTCCAGAGCGAGCTCAAGCTGGTGCCCGAAGGCGTCGAGGGCCGCGTGCCGCACAAGGGACCGGTCGGCAACGTCGTCCATCAGCTGGTGGGCGGCTTGAAGGCCGCCATGGGCTATACCGGCAACAAGACCATCGCCGAGATGCAGAGGAATTCCCGCTTCGTGCGCATCACCGGGGCCGGCTTGCGCGAAAGCCATGTCCACGACATCGCCATCACCCGCGAGACGCCGAATTACCGGCAGGAACTGTGACACCGGGGGCCCGGGTCGAAGCCGCCATCGGCCTGTTGAACGAGATTGAAAAGGGCCGCGCGCCCGCCGACGACACCGTCGCGACCTATTTCCGCCGCCACCGTTTCGCCGGGGTCAAGGACCGGGCCGCGATCTCGGGCCACATCTATGCCGTGCTGCGCCACCGCGCCCTGCTCGATTGGTGGATCGCGCGGGCGGGCAACGGGCTCGAGCCCGACGCGAGGAAACGCATGCTGGCGGCGCTGAAGCTGATCGAGAAGTGGTCCCCGGAGGAAATGAACCGCGCCTGCGACGGCGACCGCTTCCGCCCCGGCGCGATCTCGAACGAGGAAGCGGCGATGCTGGCGGCGATGCCGGAGGGCGCGGCATTGCATGCCGACATGCCGCCCGAGGTCGCGGGCAATTACCCCGCCTGGCTCGGGTCTTTGCTCGAGGCGGCGCTAGGCAAAGAGCTGGCGAAAGAGATGGAAGCGCTCAACGGCGAGGCGGCGCTCGATCTGCGCGCCAACGCGCTCAAGACCGACCGCAGCAAGGCCTTGGCCGCCTTGAAGCGCGAAGGCATCGAGGTAACGCCAACGCCACTTTCGCCCTTAGGCCTGCGCGTCTTCGAGCGTTTCCCGCTGGCGACGCTGGATATCTTCAAGAAGGGATTTATCGAGGTGCAGGACGAAGCCTCGCAGCTTGCGGCGCTGCTGGCCGATGCTCGGCCGGGCATGCGCGTGGTCGATTTCTGCGCCGGCGCCGGTGGCAAGACCCTGGCGTTGGCGGCGGCGATGAAGAACCGCGGGCATCTGGTGGCCTGCGATACCTCCGCCAAGCGGCTGGAGCGCGCGACCGAACGCCTGCGCCGCGCCGGGGCCAGCATCGTGCAGCGCGTGGCCCTATCGAGCGAGCGCGACAAGTGGGTGAAAAAGCACGCCCAAGGCTTCGACCGCGTCTTCGTCGACGCGCCTTGCTCCGGCACCGGCACCTGGCGGCGCAACCCCGACGCCAAATGGCGGCTCAGGCCCAAGGACATCGAAGAGCTGGCCGCGCTCCAGGCCGCGATACTCGACAGCGCCCAGCGCCTGGTGAAGCCGGGCGGGCGGCTGATCTACGCCACCTGCTCGCTCTTGAAGGAGGAAGATGAGGCTCAGATCGAGAATTTCCTGGCCGGCCATGCCGATTTCGCGCTCAAGCCCATCGGCGAGGTTTGGCGCGAGACCATCGGCGGCGAGTCGCCGCACCCCGGCGACATGCTGCGCCTGACCCCGGCGCGCGACGGCACCGATGGATTCTTCGTCGCGGTGATGGAGCGCAAGGCTGTTGCGCCCAAGCCCGCGCCTCAAGGATGATGCGCCGGCCATGACCGCGCCCGCGACCGACAAGGTCCTGATCCTCGATTTCGGCAGCCAGGTGACCCAGCTCATCGCCCGGCGGGTGCGCGAAAGCGGCGTCTATTGCGAAATCCATCCTTTCGCCATGGACGAGGGCCGGCTCAAGGCCTTCGGCGCCAAGGCGGTGATTCTGTCGGGCGGGCCGGCCTCGGTGCATGTGGCGCAATCGCCGCGCGCGCCGCAGCTTGTGTTCGAGCTGGGGGTGCCGGTGCTCGGCATCTGCTATGGCGAGCAGACCATGTGCGCGCAGCTCGGGGGACGCGTCTCGCCCTCCGACCACCGCGAATTCGGCCGCGCCTTCCTCGAAATCACCGCGGATTGCGCGTTGTTCCACGGCTTGTGGAAAAAAGGCGCGCGCGAGCAGGTATGGATGAGTCATGGCGACCGCGTCGACCAGCTGCCCCCGGGATTCAAGGTGGTGGGCGTCAGCGAGGGCGCGCCCTTCGCCGCCATCGCCGACGACAAGCGGCGTTTCTACGGCGTGCAGTTCCATCCCGAGGTCGTGCACACGCCGCATGGCGCGGCGCTCCTCAAGAATTTCACCCATCGCGTGGCGAGACTCAAGGGCGATTGGAGCATGGCCGCCTTCAAGAGCCAGGCAATCGCGCGCGCGCGCCAGCAGATTGGCCCAGGCAAGGTGATCTGCGGGCTTTCGGGCGGCGTCGATTCCTCGGTGGTGGCGGTGCTGCTGCACGAGGCGGTGGGAGCGCAGCTCACCTGCATCTATGTCGACACCGGGCTGATGCGCGCGGGCGAAAGCCGGGAAGTGGTGAGCCTGTTCCGCGACCATTACAACATCCCACTGGTGCATCGCGACGCGGGCGATCTTTTCCTGAAAAAACTCGCCGGCGTCACCGACCCCGAGCAGAAGCGCAAGATCATCGGCTCGACCTTCATCGACGTGTTCGACGAGGAGGCGCACAAGATCGGCGGCGCCGAGTTCCTGGCCCAGGGCACGCTTTATCCCGACGTGATCGAATCGGTGAGCTTTGCCGGCGGGCCCAGCGTCACCATCAAGTCACACCACAATGTCGGCGGCTTGCCCGAACGCATGAAATTGAAGCTGGTCGAACCCTTGCGTGAACTCTTTAAGGACGAAGTGCGCGAACTCGGCCGCGAGCTGGGCCTGCCCGACAGCATGGTGAAGCGCCATCCCTTCCCCGGCCCCGGCCTCGCCATCCGCATCCCCGGCGAGGTGACGCGCGGGAAACTGGACATGCTGCGCAAGGCCGACGCGATCTATCTCGAGGAGATCCGCAACGCCGGGCTTTACGACGCGATCTGGCAGGCCTTTGCCGTGCTTTTGCCGGTGAAGACCGTGGGCGTGATGGGCGACGAGCGCAGCTACGACCATGTCTGCGCGCTCCGGGCCGTGACCTCGACCGACGGCATGACCGCGGATTACTACCCCTTCCCGCACGAGCTGCTGGGCCGCGTCGCGACGCGAATCATCAACGAGGTCAAGGGCATCAACCGCGTGGTCTATGACGTGACCTCGAAGCCGCCCGGCACGATCGAGTGGGAATGAGGGCGGCCCCAGCCCCGCTAGCCACAACTTTGCCCCAAAGCTGTCCCGACCGTGTCATCGGCGATTGGCATAATCCAGGCGTCAGTTGGTTGTTGGTTATAGGGGTGCCCATGCGAAACCCGATTTTCGTCAAAAACGTCGAACCTTCGGTCGAGGAGTTGCTCGCCGACCCGATCGCGCACCTGCTGATGGCCCGGGACGGGCTGCAAGCCGCCGACGTGCTGGCGGTTGTCGACCAGGCCAGAAAAACGCTGCATCAGCGCCGTTTCGCAAGCGATGGCATCGCGCAGGCCGCCGCCTAAGCACGGGGTCCACGAAAAGATCGAGGATTGCCTGGCGGGCGGTTCTGTGAGCGGTGCCCGTTATTCTTGACGGCCCGGGCGGTTGTTGGTTCCCTTGGGGCAAGAAACCACCGGGAGGAAACCATGCTTCGCCTTCGCCGTCTGTTTCCGCTTGCCGTGCTTGCCGCATTGCTGGGTTTTGCTGTGCCCGGACATGCCCAGACCATTATCGACGAATGGCCGAGCGTGAAGGCGCCACCGGCGCCCGAGCTCAAGCCTGTCACCGTCGATCCCAAGACCACCGCGCTGCTGATGCTCGATTTCCTGCCCCAGGATTGCGGCACGCGACCGCGCTGTGTCGCCACGCTGCCCGCGGTGAAGAAGCTGATGGCTGAAGCGCGGACCCGTGGCATGACCGTCATCTACACCACCTACGGCAAGTTCACCGCAGCCGACATCCTGCCGGACGTGGCGCCGCGGCCCGGCGAGCCGACGCTCACCGCGTTCTGTGACAAGTTCATACTCGGCAACCAAGATACCGGCCTCGAGAAGATGCTGAAGGACAAAGGCATCACCACCGTCGTCACCGTCGGGGCTTTTGCCAACTGCGCCATACTTTACACCGCGAGCGCAGCGTCGCTTCGCGGTTTCAACGTGTTCGTGCCGGTGGACGGCATATCGGAGCCCAACCTCTATGCCGAACAGATCTCGACGTGGCAGCTAGCCAACGCGATAGTAGTTTCGTCAAAGATAACGCTGACCCGGATCGGCATGATCAAGTTCTGAAGACGCAGGGCACGATTGAATGGGGATAGGAGGCGAATGGGAATGATCCCATCGCACTTGACGGCCCTGGCGGTTGCTGGTCCCATTGCGGCAAGAAACCATCGGGAGGAAACTATGTTGCGAATTCGCCATCTGTTGCCGCTCGCCGCGCTTGCCGCGTTGCTGGGTTTTGCCGCGCCTTCGCATGCCCAGACCATCATCGACGAATGGCCGAGCATAAAGACACCTCCCGCACCCGAACTCAAGCCGGTGACCGTCGATCCCAAGACCACCGCGGTGCTGGTGCTCGATTTCTTGAATCAGAATTGCGGCCACCGGCCGCGCTGTCTCGCCACGATCCCGGCGATGAAGAAGCTGCTGGCCGAGGCGCGCGCCAAGGGCATGACCGTCATCTATTCTTTCTGGAGCACGGCGGCCGACGTCATCAAGGACGTAGCGCCAGTGGACAAGGAGCCGACGGTCGCATCCCCATTGCCGGACAAGTTCCTCAACTCCGATCTCGACAAGATTCTCAAGGATCGCGGCATCACGACCGTCATCGTCAACGGCACCGCGGCACAGGGCGCCGTTCTCTATACCGGCAGCGAGGCAGCGCTCCGCGGCTACAAGGTGATCGTCCCGGTGGACGGCATGTCTTCCGACGATGCCTATCCCGAGCAGTTCACCGCCTGGCTATTGGCCAACGGGCCGGGTTTCGGCGCCCGGGTGACATTGACCCGAACCGACATGATCAAGTTCTAAGCTCGAAACCGGCCTAGGATCGTCGAAGGGGAGCAAGCGGGCTCCCCTTCTTTTTAGAGCTTCTTGTGTGTCCCGTCGCAGAAGGGCTTGCCCGCACTCGCCTTGCAGCCGCACAGCCAGGCATCGCCGGACTTCTCCGCCTTGAAGCCCATCGGTGAAAGCCCGGTGCCCTTGTGCGAGCCGTCGCAGAAGGGCTGAGTCTTGGAACGGCCGCAGGCGCACCACCAATATTCCTTGCCGGCTTCGAGCGCGGTCTTATAGGGCGCTTTCTGTGCGGGAATGGGCGAGGTCATCGTGGTTTTCCCTGGTTGGACCGGCTAATAGGAACGCGGCAATCCGAGCACATGTTCGGCGAGATAGGCCAGCACCAGATTGGTCGAGATCGGCGCCACCTGGAACAGCCTGGTCTCGCGCCATTTGCGCTCGACGTCGTATTCACGGGCAAAGCCGAACCCGCCGAAGGTCTGGAGACAGGATTCGGCGGCGTGCCAGGAGGCGTCGGCCGCCAGGAGCTTGGCCATGTTGGCCTCGGGCCCGCAAGGCGATCCGGCGTCGAACAGCGCGGCCGCCTTGCGCACCATCAGATCGGCGGCCTCGGTTTCGGCATAGGCGCGGGAGATAGGGAATTGCACGCCCTGGTTCCGGCCGATGGGCCGGTCGAACACCTCGCGGCTCTTGGCGTAATCCAGGGATTTGCGGATGAACCAGCGCGCGTCGCCGATCGCCTCGGCCGCGATCAGGATGCGCTCGGCGTTCATGCCGTCGAGGATGTAGCGGAATCCCTTGCCTTCCTCGCCGATCAGGTTCTCCGCCGGCACTTCGAGATCGTCGAAGAAAATCTCGGTGGTGTTGTGGTTGATCATGGCGGGCAGCTTCCTGATGGTCACGCCCTTGCCGCGCGAAACCGCGAAATCGACCAGGAACACCGACAACCCGTCGCCGCGCTTTTCCACCTTTTCCACCGGTGTGGTGCGCGCCAGCAGCAGCATCAGATCGGAATGAAGCGCGCGCGAGGTCCATACCTTCTGCCCGCGCACCACGTATTTGTCGCCGCATTTCTCGGCCTTCGTCTTCAGCTTGAGCGTGTCGCTGCCGGTCGAAGGCTCGGTCACGCCGAAGGCCTGGAGCCGCAATTCGCCCGAAGCGATCTTGGGCAAATAGCGTTGTTTCTGCTTGGCATTCCCGTGCCGGAGCAGCGTGCCCATGATGTACATCTGAGCGTGGCAGGCGCCGGCATTGCAGCCCGAGGCGTGGATTTCCTCGAGGATCACCGCCGCCGCGCGCAGGGGCAGGCCGGTGCCGCCATATTGTTCGGGAATCAGCGCGCCGAGATATCCCGCCCGGGTCAGCGCCCCGACGAATTCCGTGGGATAGTCCTGCTTCTCCTCGCAAGCCCGCCAATAGGCCCCGGGAAAGCCTTCGCAGATGCGCCGCACGGCGGCGCGGATCTCGGGAAAATCCTCGCCCAGTGAGATCACGGACGGGGCCGGGCCTGCGGTTTCCATCTCAACCATCCCCTATCATCGGCCGGTAAAGCGGGCTTTCCGCTTCTCGTTGAAGGCGCGGATGCCTTCGCGCCGATCCTCGGTCTCGACCAGGCGTTCATAGCATGCGATCTCGAACGCCATGGCCTGGTCCAAGGGCAAATGCTGCCCGCCCTGGATGGCGCGCCTGGCCTGGCGCACTGCCAAGGGAGCGTTGGCCGCTATCGCGCGCGCGGTCGCCAGCGTCTCGTCCATCAACCTGGCGGGCTCGCACAGCCGGTTGACGATGCCCCAGGACAAGGCCTCTTCGGCGGAGAACGGCTTGCCGGCCAGGATGATCTCCTTGGCGCGCCGCGCGCCCGCGGCCCGCGCCAGGGTCTGCGTGCCGCCCGCGCCGGGCATGATGCCGAGCGTGGTTTCGGTCAGCGCGAAACGCGCGGTCTTGGCCGCGTAGGCGAAGTCGCAGGCCAGGATCAGTTCCAGCCCTCCCGCATAGGCATGGCCGTTCACCGCGGCGATCACCGGCACCGGGCAGTCGAGCAGCATCTTCTGTTCGCGCTCGATGATGGCGTGCTGATCGCGCCAGGCTTCGTCGCTCATGCCGTTGCGTTCCTTCAGATCGGCGCCGGCGCAAAAGACGCGATCGCCCGCGCCGGTGAGCACGACGCAACGGGTTTCGCCGGGCGCCGCCACGAGCCCGGTCCAGAGATCGAGCAGCTCCTGCATCATGCGGGTGTTGAAGGCGTTGGCGGAGGCGGGACGATTCAAGGTCACGCGCTGGAGCCCGGGCTCCGGCGTCTCGACCAGGATCGTTTCGTAGATTTTCGCCATCCGCGGCGGATGGTGGGGACGGCGGAAGGCGCCGTCAAGCAGCTCGGGAACGGATCAGACGTAACACCAGGGCGAACGGCTCAGCAACTCGCTGGCGGCTTCGCGCACCGCTTGCCAGGCGGCAAAGGCAAGCTCGTCGTCCACCTCGCGCGCGCGCTGGGCGCGGGCGCCCGCGAAATCGACCGCGGACCGGCCGTATTTGGCCGCCAGATTCTCGGCGATGCGGGCGGTTTCCTCGTCGTCGAGGAAATTCGTGGTTGCGGGCGTGAAGGCAGCGGTCATGGCGGCAGCTTCCGGCCCTCGCCAAGATACGTCAAGGTAAATCCCGGAGTTAACCAAGTAAATATGCAATCAACCTCGGTTGTTATCGTTAATATCCCCACCTTCTTAAGTAATTCCCCGTATAACGGTTAAGGTTAAGCGGGCGGGCGGGCCCTGCCGCGCAACGCGGCCGCTGGGCCAGGCGGGACCGGGGAATTTCCCCGCTTTCCCCTGATCGGCACTGGTAAACGCGCAATTCTTCGGACATTCTAGGCGCGCTTCGCCGGGCAAAAAGATTGCAAGGTATAACCGAATGGCGAAGGGGAGACGTGATGGGGGTTACGCTCGATCTGTTCTTGAACGCCGTGACGGCAGGACTGCTGTTGGGCGGTTTCTATGCGGCGGTCAGCGTCGGCGTGGCGATTTCCTTCGGCATGCTCGACATCGCCAACCTCGCCCATCCGGCCTTTATCATCCTGGGCGCCTTCGTCGCCTATATCCTCAACGACCGTTTCGGGATCGACCCGATCCTGGCCGGAATACTGGCGCTGCCGGCCTTCTACCTGCTGGGAACGGTGATCTACCGGGTCTATTACTATTCCTTCGAACGCCGCGGCGAGGAGGCGTTGCGCGGCCTCGCCTTCTTCTTCGGGATTCTTTTCATCACCGAAGTGGCGCTGATCCTCGTCTTCGGCGTCGATTACCGCTTCGTCACCGCCAGTTATATCGGTCCAAGCCTGCATTTCGGCGGCGTCGACCTGCCCATGCGCATGGTCGTGCCTTTCGCCGTCTCGCTCGCCATGGTCGGGGCCTTGCAGCTTTTCCTCTCCCGCAGCTTCATCGGCCGCGCCATCCTGGCGGTATCGCAGGACAGCCTCGCCTTGAAGCTGATGGCGATCAACCCGACCCGCATCAAATCCATCGCCTTCGCCCTCTCGATCTCGACCGCCGCCTTGGCGGGTTCCTGCCTCATCATCATCCAGCCGATCGAGCCCTCGATCGGACGCGAATATATCGGCCGCGTCTTCGCCATCTGCGTGATGGGCGGGATGGGCAGCTTTCCCGGCATGCTGACGGCCGCGATGCTGCTGGGGGTGATCGAAAGCCTCACCGCGACCTTCTACGGCCCATCCTGGTCGCCGGCGGTGGCCTTCGGCTTCCTGCTGCTGACCCTCGCCTTCCGTCCTGCCGGCATCATGGGCCGATAGCGCCATGCGCACGTGGATTTTCTGGCTGGTCGCGGCGGCGGTGGTCGCCGGCATCTTCGGGCTGTCGCGTTTCGTCACCAACGAGTATTTCTTCTTCGCCGCCTACGTCGTGCTGCAATACGTGGTCATGGCGACGGCGTGGAACATCCTCGGCGGCTATACCGGTTACGTGAATTTCGGCACCGCCGGGTTCTACGCGCTCGGCGCCTACAGCTCGGTGGTGCTGCATAAATTGTTCGAGCCGCCGATGGCGGTGCTGATCCTGGCAGGGGGCCTGGTCTCGGGCGCGGTCGGGCTGGGCATGGGCTATCTGACTTTGCGTTTGAAGGGCGTGTTCTTCGCCATCGCCACGCTGGCGCTCGCCATCGTGCTGGAAACGCTCATCACCAATTGGGACTATGTCGGCGGCTCGCGCGGCGTCTACATCATCCGGCCGGCGGCGGCGCCGCTCTTCCACGGCAGCTATATCCAATACCTGTTCCTGGTGATGCTGATCCTGGCGGGCTTGGCGGTATGCATCGCGCGCTCGATCGAGCATTCGAAGCTCGGTTACGGGCTCGCCACCATCCGCGACGACGAGCTGGCCGCCGAGACGTCGGGCGTGCCGACGCTCAAGCTGAAACTGATCGCCACCGTGCTGTCGGGCGCGCTCATGGGCATGGCCGGCGCGCCGCTGCCCTACTACATCACCTATCTCGATCCGTCCTCGGCCTTCAACCTCGCCCTCGCCGTCAACAGCATCGCCATGCCGCTGGTCGGCGGCACCGTCAACTGGATCGGGCCGGTATTGGGCGCGGTATTCCTCGCCACCGTGCAGCAGATCGCCACCGTCACCATCTCGTCGGCGCTCAACCTGCTGTTCGTCGGCGTCATCCTGGTGGGCTTCGTGGTGATCGCGCCCAACGGCATCATCGGCTGGTTCGGGCGCGGCAAGCGGCGGAGGCAAGGCTGATGGAGGCGCTGCTCCGCGTCGAGAATTTGGGCAAGCGCTTCGGCGGTTTCGTCGCGCTGGAATCGATCGACCTCGACGTGGCGCAGGGCGAGCGCCTGGGGCTGATCGGCCCCAACGGCTCGGGCAAATCGACGCTGGTCAATTGCATCTCCGGCACGCTCCGGAACGAGACCGGCACCGTGCAGTTCGACAACCGCAAGATGGACGGCCTGCCGCCGCATCAGCGCACGCGGCTGGGCCTGGCGCGCAGCTTCCAGCTGCCGAAGCCGTTTCACAGCATGACCGTGGCCGAAAACCTGCACGTGCCCCTGCTCTACACCGTCAATGCGCGGCACGAGACGCATCTTTCCAATGCCGAGATCGATCGCCGCGTCGAGGAGGTGCTGACACCAGGTCGGCTTGCACGAGAAAGCCGGCCGGCGGCCGCGCGACCTGACCCAGATCGAGATGCGCAAGCTCGAACTGGCCCGCGCCATGGCGGCGGCGCCCAAGCTGCTGATCGCCGACGAGGCCATGGCCGGCCTTTCCAACGCCGAAGTCGACGACATCCTGAATCTTCTGGTGAAGCTCAGCGAGCAAGGCATTACCGTGGTCTTGATCGAGCACATCATGCGCGCGGTGATGAGCTTCTCGCAGCGGCTGGTGGTGCTGGTCGCCGGCAGGAAACTCGCCGACGGCGCGCCGCAGGACGTGATGCGCAACCCCGAAGTGGTGAGGGCCTATCTTGGCGAGTAGCCTCAGAATCAGCGGCCTCCATGCCGCCTACGGCCATGTGCGCGTGCTCGAGGACGTATCGATCGAGGTGCGCGCCGGCGAGACCGTGGTGTTGCTCGGCACCAACGGCAACGGCAAGTCGACGCTGATGAAATGCATCATGGGCATGCTGCGCCCGGCGGAAGGCAGCATCGTCGCCGAGATCGACGGCGAAAAGCACGAGCTCACCGGCATGAGCACCGAGGCGATCGTCGATCTCGGCTTGGCGCTGGTGCCCGAGGGGCGGCGGCTTTTCCCCAGGCTCACGGTCGAGGAGAATCTCTTTCTCGGCGCCTATCGGGGCGCGGCGCGCGCCAATCTCAAGCGTAATCACGATTATTGCTGCGAGATTTTCCCGGTGTTGCGCGAGCGGCGGAACCAGCTCGCTGGCTCGATGAGCGGCGGCGAGCAGCAGATGCTGGCGCTGGCGCGCGCGCTGATGACCGCGCCCAAGATCTTGCTGATCGACGAGCCTTCGGTCGGATTGGCGCCGGTTCTGGTGCGCCGGACGATCGACAAGATCAAGGAGCTCAAGGACCAGTATCAGCTCACCGTGCTGATGGCCGAGCAGAATTTCACCCAGGCCATCCGCATCGCCGACCGGGGTTATGTCATCGTTCACGGCAGCATCGCCTTCGAGGGCGAATTGCCCGAGGCGCTCAACAACAATGACCTCATCCGCAAATTCTATCTGGGGCTTTAGTCATGACAGGAAAGACCGTGGGCGTGATCGGGCTGGGCATAATGGGCGGCGCGATCTCCGCCAATCTGGTGAAGCGCGGCTTCGCCGTGCGCGGATTCGATGTCAGCGGAGAAGCGGTCCAACGCCTCCAGGCGAATGGCGGGGCGCCGGTCAAGGCGGCGGAGGATGCGGCTTCGGGCGCGGACGCCGTGCTGACGTCGCTGCCCTCGGTCAAGGCGCTCGAGGCCACAGTCAAGGCCTTGCTCAAGCGCCCGCGCGCGGGGCTGGTGGTGGCCGAGCTTTCCACCTTTCCCATCGCGGACAAGGAGAAGGCGCGCAGAGACCTGGCCAAGGGCGGGATCACGCTGCTCGATTGTCCCTTGAGCGGCACCGGCTCCCAGGCCGCGACCGGCGATCTCGTGGTCTTTGCCAGCGGCGATCGACCGGCCTATGAGCGCATCAAGGACGTGTTCGCGGGCTTTTCGCGGGCGAGCCATTATCTCGGGCCTTTCGGCAATGGCAGCAAGATGAAGTTCGTCGCCAACCTCCTGGTGGCGATCCACAACGTGGCGAGCGCCGAGGCGATGGTGCTCGGCATGAAGGCCGGGCTCGATCCCGACGACATCGTGCGCGTGATCTCCTCGGGCGCGGGCAACAGCCGCGTCTTCGAGCTGCGCGCGCCGCTGATGGCGAAGGGCGTCTACAAGCCGGCGACGATGAAAAACGAGGTCTGGACCAAGGATCTGAAGATCATCGGCGCCTTCGCCAAGGCGCTGAAGGTGGACACGCCGCTTTTCGGCAAGATCGCCGCGCTCAACCGGGAGGTCCTGAAGCAGGGCTATGGCGACAGCGACACCGCCGCGATCTGCGCCGTGTTGGAAAAGCGGGCGAAGGTGAAGCGGAAGGGCGGCTGAGAAGCGGACCGGCGAAAAAGCCAAGTCCTTGAAGGGCTTGAGACAAATTGGGTTCGTTTGGCAGAATTTAACTTTTCGCACCCGTCCTCCCGCCCGGCCGAAGCAATGGCCTGGCGAAGGACAACGGTGGGGCGCCGGATTCTATTTCACCGGAAGCACGGCTATTTGATCGCCATCGGGTTGACCGGCGAGCCGACGGCCTTGGTGATCGGCAAGGGCGGTCCGCAGAAGAAGAACTCGTACACCTTGTCCTGGGCGCAATCCTCGGCCAGCTCCTCGAGATAGAAGATTTCGCCCATGGTCAGGCCCATCATCGGGATCACCACCCAATGCCAGGGCTGGAAGGCGTCCTTGGTCTCGTTGGGCCGCACCTCGCAGCCCCAGGTGTCGGTGCAGATGGCGGCGATCTCGCTCTTGTAAATCCATTCGCAGGTCTCGAAGGCGAGGCCCGGCGCGTCGCCGCCGGCATAACCGCCCCACTCGCCGGTCTTGAGGCGCTGTCCCATCTGGCCGGTGCGCACGATGACGAAGTCGCCGCGCTTCACCTCGACCTTCTGCGCTTTCGCGGTGGCGATCGAGATCCTCCGTCGTGATCGCCGTTCCGTCCTCGAGATAATCGAGCTTGCAGTGCCGCGCGACGTCGAGCAGCACGCCGCGCCCGACCATGCGCGCCTTGGTCTTCTCGATGCCGTTCTTGGCGGCGCCGCTGGAATCGACCAACTTCGCGTCGTAACCGTTCCACATCTTGTCGTCGTAGAAGATATGGCCGAGCGCGTCCCATTGCGTCCCGCATTGGAGCGGCATCGAGACCGCGTCGTCGGCGTAGCGGATACCGCCGCTGTCCTGCCGGCCCGCCACCGCGTCGGTGCCGGTCGCCAGCATGGTGTGGACCGGGTTGTGGCGGTTGCCCCACAGGCCTTTCTGCGGGCCGTTGCTGTCGTAAGGCAAAGCGAGGGAGAAAATCTTGCCCTTGCGGATAAGCCGCGCCGCGGCGGCCACATCCGTCGGCGTCACGTAATTGAGCGTGCCGAGCTCGTCATCGGGTCCCCATTTGCCCCAGCTTTTGAGGCGCTCCGCCGTCTTGCGCAGATGGGCCATGTCGAAGGTCTTGGCGTCGTAACGTCGCGGCATTGTCGGTCTCTCCCTGCGTTGCCTGTTTAAGCCCGGCTTTTACCGACTTTAGCCCATGTTGCGGACGAATAGAAATCGCC
Organism: uncultured Alphaproteobacteria bacterium; assembly: GCA_963810055.1. Lineage (GTDB taxonomy): Bacteria > Pseudomonadota > Alphaproteobacteria > ATCC43930 > CGMCC-115725 > REEB95. The sequence goes on from CAWEME010000035.1 coordinate 180,004, forward strand.
ACCACGCCCTATCCCGGGGTTGCTTTAGGCTTGGCTAGGGGCTTCCATAACCGCTCGTCCGGCAAACCCCGAAGGAGACGCATCCGATGAAATTCCGAACGCTGGGTCGCAACGGACCGAAAGTGTCCGCGATTGGCCTGGGCTGCATGGGGATGTCCGACTTCTACGGCCCGGCGGAGCGGCCGGAGAGTCTCGCCACCATCGCGGCGGCGCTCGATGCCGGCGTCACCTTGCTCGATACCGGCGACTTCTACGGCATGGGCCATAACGAAATGCTCATCGCGGAGGCGTTGCGCGGGCGCAAACGCGAATCCCTGCAACTCAGCGTGAAATTCGGCGCGATGCGCGCCCCCAACGGCGAGTGGCAGGGTTACGACGCGCGGCCGCAAGCGGTGAAGAATTTCACCGCCTACAGCCTGAAACGCCTCGGCACCGATTACATCGACATCTACCGCCCGGCGCGGCTCGATCCCGCCGTGCCGATCGAGGATACCATCGGCGCGATTGCCGACCTTGTCCGCGCCGGTTATGTGCGTCATATCGGCTTGTCGGAGATGGGGGCGGATACCATCCGCCGCGCCCATGCCGTCCATCCCATCGCCGATTTGCAGATCGAGTACTCGCTGCTGTCGCGCGGCATCGAGGACGGGATTCTGCCCGTCTGCCGCGAACTCGGCATCGGCATCACCGCCTACGGCGTGTTGTCGCGCGGGCTCATCAGCGGGCATTGGACGGCACCCAAGGGCGGCGCCAAGGATTTCCGCAGCCATAGCCCGCGTTTCCAGGGCGAGAACGCCGCGAAAAATCTGGCGCTGGTCGAAACCTTGCGCAAAATCGCCACCGCCAAGGGAGCGTCAGTCGCGCAGATCGCGATTGCCTGGGTCCTGGCTCAGGGCGAGGACATCGTGCCGCTGGTCGGCGCGCGCCGGCGCGATCGCCTCGCGGAATCCCTTGGCGCGCTCGACCTCAAGCTCGACCGGAAGGATCTGGAATCCATCACCCGCGTCGTGCCCAAGGGTGCGGCATCGGGCGAGCGTTACGCCCCGGCGGGAATGGCGACGCTCGACAGCGAACGGAAGACGCCTTAGCCGCGTCCGGCTTGAACTTTCGGCTCAGCCCGATTTCCCCGGCCCGAGGAAGGCCTGGAGCGTGTCGATGGCGTTGCCCGGTGCGCCCCGCGCCTTGAAGGCTTCGGCCAGATCGGCGTAGAGCCGGGCCATGCCGGCGTAGATTTCGCCGCCGCCGGGCACATCCGCGAGATAGGCCGAGATCTCCTCCATCTCGGCGACCCAGCGATAGGATTTGGGATACATCTCGGGCACGCGTTTTTGAATCCAGGCCAGCAATTGCGGCAGGCTCGACGCGACCTCGCGCTTGAGCTCGTCCGCGACGCCGGCCTGCGTCGCGCCCAGGATCATTTCGCTCGCCAAGGCCACCACGCCCTTGGTGAAGCCGGCATAGGAGAGCTTGAAGGCCGAGGCGACGCCGACATCGCCCGGCAGCACGCGTATGTCCAGGCCATAACGCGTCAACTGCGTCACCGCCTGTGCGGCCGGGCCGGAGACATAGATGCGCGGGCCGGCATCCTCGCCCTTGGGCGGGCCGCCGACGATGCCGCCATCGGCGAAGGGACAGCCGGTGGGCGCCAGGATCGCCGCCACCGCGCGCGCGGTTTGGGGTGCGATGGCGTTGCAATCGATATAGACCGGCTTGCGCGCAACCGCCTGGAGCGCCGGGGCGAGAAGCCGCGCCAGATCGCGCGCCGATCCGGGCGGCACCACCGAAAGCATGAAATCGGCGCCGTCGAGAAGATCGCGGTCGTCGTCGAAGGCTTCGGCGCCGGCGGCTTGGGCGCGGGCGGCGCTGGCGGAACTCCGTCCCGTGAGCGAGGTGCGGATGCGGGCGCCGCGCTCCTTGAGCCTGCGGGCAAGCCCGCTCCCCATTTCGCCCATCGCGATCACCACCACGGTCGGTCCCATCGTCTGTCCTCTCTTCAAACTCCCGTGAGCGGGATTGCGGAATCGTCCCCTAAGGGCCAGATTCAGCCTGTCGCCCCGATCGACAATAAACGGAGAACACCATGTGGTCGATGGCCCGCAAGTCGCTCGATATGCCCAAGCCCGGCGAGGCGCTGCCCGGCCGCCAAGCCGCGATGCCGGTTCCGGATCGGCATTTCATCAACGGCCACGGGCTCAAGCCGCCCTTTCCCGCGGGGCTGGAGACGGCGATTTTCGGGCTCGGCTGCTTCTGGGGCGCGGAGAAGGCGTTCTGGAATCTGCCCGGGGTCTATACGACCGCGGTGGGCTATGCCGGCGGCCAGACCCCCAACCCGACCTACGAGGAAGTGTGCTCCGGCCGCACCGGCCATACCGAGGCGGTGCTGGTGGCGTTCGACCCGAAGAAGATAGCTTACGAGCAATTGCTCAAGACCTTCTGGGAGGGCCACAACCCGACCCAGGGCATGCGCCAGGGCAACGACGTCGGCACGCAATACCGCTCCGCCATCTATTGGACCAACCCCGCGCAGCAGAAGCTCGCCGAGGCCTCGCGCGAGGCTTATGGCAAGATGCTCGGCAAGGCGGGCTTAAGCGCCATCACCACCGAAATCCGCGAAGCGCCCGAATTCTATTATGCCGAGGATTATCACCAGCAATATCTGGGCAAGAACCCGGCGGGTTATTGCGGCCTCGGCGGCACCGGGGTTTCCTGTCCCATCGGATTGAAGACCGCGTGAGGCCTGTCGCCGTCCGCTAGCGCGGCAGATACAAATACCGGATCGTGGTGCGCCCGACCGCTTCGAGCGAGGCGGCGGAGCATTTGTCGATCGTGTCCTGGGTGGTGTTGAACCAGGGATCGTATTGAAAGCCGATCACCAGGAAGCTCGGAATGTCGGCATCGGCCAGCGCATTCTGATCGTCGGAAATCGGCGAGGCCGTAACCTGGGGCACGAATATGTTGGGTGCGACGGCGTTGCCGATGCTCCAGAATTTCTCGACCTCGCTCCTGGCATAAGCCACCGACGAAGCTTCGGACGGCAGGCGGAGATTGCGGTAGCACACCATGTCGAAAATCGCCGCCGCCGCCGGCTTGGCGCTGCGGGTAGAAATCCTTCAGATGCTCGGCGAAATAGGGCGAACCCATCGCCCGCCAATGCGGATCGCCGGCGCCGAGGGAAACCGGCCCTTCCTCGCCGTCGAAGAATACGAAATCCACGCCCACCGGAGGAGGCGAAGGGGCCGCGCGCAACACCCGCGCGGTTTCGAGCAGCAACGCCACGCCCGAGGCCGAATTGTTGGCGCCGGGCATGATGGCGTTGGGTTTCTTCTTGTCGGCATAGGCGCGGGCGATGCTGTCGTAATGCGTGCCGAGGATGATGCGGTGGGGATTGTCGGGGTAGAGCCGGGCGACGAGATTGGTCAGGCCGTGGGTCCCGCGCGCCCCTTGATCGACCCAGTGCTGGCGCTGGGTCTTGATCCCGAGCTTGGCCATCTGCTGCTCGATGTAGCGGAGCGTCTTTTCATGGCCGGGCGTGTCGAGCGAGCGCCGGCCGAAGGAGAGCTGGCGGGCGATGTCGGCGAGCGCGCGTTGGCCGTTCCATTGCGAGGGATCGGGCGCCTGGGCGGCGCAAACCGCAACGCCCGCCAGCAACAGCAATCCCGCGAGTGCCAGCCTCAAGGTTATTGCCGCTAACGCGGCGGGGCGCCTCATCGGGGCTTGTTCTCCGGCACGGCGAACAGGCTCGCGGCGCAGGCGAACAACACCAGCGCGAAGACATAGGTGATGGCGCGCGAGCCGATGGTGGGGATGAGCCAGAAGGTCGTGAACAGCACGCCGAAGACGTTGCCGATGGTGGAGACGCCATAGACCTCGCCGGCGACGCGGCCGGTCCGGCCGGTCGAATGCAGCAACAGCCGCACCGCCACCGGCGAGAAAGTGCCGAGCAGCGACAACGGCACCAGGATCAAGGCGGCCGCGGCTATCAGGACAGCGGTTGGTCCGTCACCGACATGCGCCAGGATCCACGCCATCACCGGATCGGCGGTTTCCGGCACCAGCGCCAGATAGAAAGATGCCAGCAAGGTCGACACCGCGATCACGCGCGGCGTCGGATGACGGTCGACCACCGCGCCGCCGGCGAAATAACCGATGGTGAGCGCGCACAGCACCATCGAGATCAGCCCCGCCCAGCTGCCGATGCCGCCGCCGAAATAAGGAAAGAGATAACGGCTGCCCAGCATCTCGAAGCCCATCAGCACCGCGCCCACGGCAAAGGCGTTGGCGAAGATCGGCGCCGTCAAGGCGGACCGGGGCCTAACCACGGGTTTTTTTACGGATCGCGCCATTTTACTTGTCGGGCCATTTGCGGTTGTGGTTCTCGATCGCCTTGAGGGTTTCGACCGGGGCGAAATCGTCGGTCAGCACCTTGGCGTTGGGATCGATGGTGGTGCCCAGATCGGGCGGCAGGCGTTTGCGGTCGCCGAACATCTGGGTCAGATCGAAGCGGAATTTGTAAGCCGCCTGGCGCTGGGCCGCGATCCGCTGGAGATCGTCGGGCGGGCGCGGCGGGCCGTCATAGGCGATGGTGACGACATTGCCCTCGGCGACGTAGAAGTCGAGCTGGGGAAAGACCGCATGGATCGTCTTCACCGCCGAATCGAACAGCATGGTCGAAGGCTCGACGTTCTGCGCCACCACGCCGCCTTCGGCGAGGTGGCTCTTGACCAGCTCATAGAACTCCTTGGTCAGCAGGTGGAAGGGCACGAAGGGGCCGCGATAGGCGTCGATCAGGATGATGTCGTACTTGTCCTTGGATTCGGACAAAAAGAGGCGGCCGTCGCGGTTGACCACCTTGAAGTTGGGCTCGTCGCTGATGCCGAAATACTTGCGCGACAGCGCGACCACGGCGGGATCGAGCTCGACCGAGGTCACCGGCACGTTCGGCAGGAAGCGGTGGAGATACCAGCTGGTGCGCCCGCCGCCGAAGCCGATCTCGAGGATCGAATGGATGTTCTTGGGATAGATCAGGCTCTCGGTCATGTAGCGCGTATAAGGGACCGGCAGGTCGCGGTCGTCGAGCGTGTTGTAGATGCTTTCGGTGTAGATGCGCCGGTTGTAGCCGAAGGTCATGCTGACATAGGGGCCTTCGCGATAGACGTAGATGTTGTTGTAGAGCGACTCGCGCGAATCGATGAGCGTGCGCGCGGCTTGGGCGTGGGCGGGCGATGCCGCCAACATCCAAGCCAGCATCAGGCAGAAGATGGAAGTGAAGCGCATCATTTCCCCTTGAACACAGGTTTGCGTTTTTCCACGAAGGCGCGGCGGCCCTCGATGTAATCCGCGCTGGCGAAGCAGCGCTTGACCAGAGCCTCGCAGCGCGCGCGATCGATCTCCGAGGAGGGCTTGAGCAATTCCGCGATCACGCCCTTGGTGGCGGATATCGTCAAAGGCGCGTTCTCGGCGATCCGGGCGCAATAATCGCGCGTATAGGCTTCGAGTTCGGCCACGGGCAGCACGCGGTTGACCAGGCCCATATCCATCGCCTCGGCCGCCGAGAAATGCCGCGCGGTGTAGAAGATCTCCTTGGTATCGGCCGGGCCGACCAGATCCATCAGCTTCTTGATGTCGGACCAGCGGTAGGACACGCCGAGCCGCGCCGCCGGGATGGCGAAGCGCCCGCTATCCGCCGCCAGGCGCAGATCGCAGGAAAGCGCCACGCCCAGGCCGCCGCCGATGCAGAAGCCGTGGATCATGGCGATGGTCGGCTTGGGGCAGGATTGAATCCGCGTCACCGCGGTTTCGCCGACTTGGTCGTAATGCGCGATCTGTTCGGGAGATGCTCGCACTTTCTCGAATTCGGAAACGTCGGCGCCGGAGATGAAGGCCTCCTCGCCCGCGCCGCGCAGCACCACGACGCGGATGGCGGGATCGCTCTCGAAGCGGTCGAGGATCGCCGGGATCGCCGCCCACATGTCGAGCGACAGGGCGTTGCGCTTGCCCTGGTTGTTGAACACCATCCAGCCGATCGCGCCCTCGGCCTGCGCCAGGAGGCGCGGCGTCGGCGAAATCGCATCGGCGCTCATACCACCCCCTCGTTCCTCAATCGTGAAATATCCTGGCCCTGATAGCCCAGCTCGCGCAGCACTTGGTCAGTATGCTCGCCGCGCTCGGGCGCGGGACCGCGCATTTCCCAGGGCGTGCGCGACAGGCTCACCGCTTGCCCGACCAGCTCGATCTCGCCGAGCTTCGGGTGCTTCACCTTGCGCGCCATTTTCAAATGCTTCACTTGGGGATCGGCGAACACCTCGTTCATCTTGTAGATCGGCCCCGCGGGCACGCCGGCCTTGGTCAGCAGCTCGATCCATTCGGCCGAACTCTTGGCCGGCGTGATCTTGGCGATCAGATCGTTGAGCTTGTCGCGGTTCTTGCGCCGCGCCTCGGCCGTCGAATAATCGGGATCGGCCGGCAGATCCGGCCGACCGATGGCGGCGCAAAGCCGGCGGTAAAGCTCCTCGCCCGCGGTGGCGATGTTGATGAAGCCGTCCTTGGTCGGGAACACGCCGGTCGGGATGCTGGTCGGATGGTTGTTGCCGGCCTGGCCGGGGATTTCGTGCTTCACCAGCCAGCGCGCCGCCTGGAAATCGAGCATCGCGATCTGCGAAGACAGGAGCGAGGATTCCACATACTGGCCCTCGCCCGATTCCTCGCGCTCCAAAAGCGCGATCAGAATTCCCATGGCGGCGAAGATGCCGGCGGTGAGATCGGCGATGGGTATGCCGACGCGCACCGGGCCCTGCCCCGGCAGTCCGGTGATGGCCATGAGCCCGCCCATGCCCTGGGCGATCTGGTCGACGCCCGGGCGCTCGCGATAGGGGCCGTCCTGGCCGAAGCCCGAGATGCTGGCATAGACCAGGCGCGGATTGACCGGCTTCAGGCTCTCGTAATCGACGCCGAGGCGGAATTTCACGTCGGGACGGAAATTCTCGACCAGCACGTCGGCCCCCGCCACCAGCTTCTTCAGGATGGCCACGCCTTCTGGTTTCTTCAGATCGAGCGTCAGGCTGCGCTTGTTGCGGTGGATGTTCTGGAAATCCGGGCCGTTGCGGTCGCCGCCCAGGCCGCCGTCGCCCTTGGGATCCTCGATCTTGACGACATCGGCGCCCCAATCGGCGAGCTGGCGCACGCAGGTCGGGCCCGCGCGCACGCGCGAGAGATCGATCACCTTGAAACGCGACAACGGCAGCTTGCTCATGGATTCAATCGCCATGCTCGGTCTTGGGCACCAGCAGGCAGAGGCCGTTGCCGACCAGCACCGAGGCGGCCAGGAAATAAAACACCGAAATCAGGCCGAAACGGTCGGCGAGCATGCCGCCGATCAGCGGCGCCGCGGCCGACATCACCGCCTGGACCGTGAACATGGCGCTGGTGATCGAGGCCAGCAGCGCCGGCGGCGAGCGGTCCATCTGCCAGGACTGGATCACCGGCCGCATCGCGTACATGAAGAAACCCAGCAACGAAATGCAGGCGACGTAGGTCGCCTGATTGGTGATGAAGGTCATCGCCACCACCATCACCGTCGTGCTGAACATGCCGGCGAGGACGATGGGGCGCCGGCCGATGCGGTCGGAGACGATGCCGGCGATGGGCGTCGCCACCATGCCGCCCAGCTGCAACACCATCATGGTGACGCCCATGAGAAAGGGACTCATGCCCAGATCATGGGCGAGATAAAGCGGCAGGAAGGCCAGGAGACCGGCCTGGGTCATGGTGCGGCAGCCGGCCATGAGGAAAAAGCTCCACTGCGCGCGGTCGGTCATCAGCTCGACCAGGCCTTTCCAATATTCCTTGGGCGGCGAGCGCTGGGGCGCGGCGGGATGAACGTCGTTGAACTTCAAGGTTATCAGGATCAGCAGCGCGCAGACGATTCCGGGGATCGCGTTGATCTGCGCCGCGCTCTGCCAGGAGAAGCTCACCAGCAGCCAGCCGGCGGCGAGCGGGCCGGCGGCGTCGCCGATATTGGCGCCGAGCGAATGCATCGCCATCGAATAGCCGCGGTTCTTCGGCAACTGGATCGAGAGATACGAGATCGCCGCCGGATGCCACATCATGTTGGCTCCGCCCAGCAGCAACAGGCAGACCCAGATCGCCGCGAAGCTCGCGGTGAGGCCGAGCGCGGCGAGCGCGGCGCTGCCCAGAACCAGCGCCAACACCTGATAAAGGACGCGCCGCCCGGTCAGGTCGACGACGATGCCGCTCGGCATGTTCGACAGCATCGATCCGACGTAAAAGGCGGTCGCCAGAAGGCCGGTCCTGGTGTAGTCGAGTCCGAGGCCGCTGCTGATCGCCGGCAGCAGCAGAAAGAATGTTGCCGAGGCCCAGTGAGTCGCGCCGTGGCCCAGGCTGACCACGCCCACCAGGGACTGAATCCGGAAGGAACGCAGGGAGGGCGCGATGGCATCGGTCATGGGGGCGGAGCATACACGCCCGTCCCCTTCCCGCCCAAGCGGACTGTAACCAAATTACGCGCTTGATAACGGCTCGCGGGGGGCGGGCAAAGTCAGGGGTTGATTGGGTTTTTTAACATTTCCGGCCTATTCTGTTCTCGACCTTTCACCCAGGTCATGATTTGATCGTTGACCCTTCGGGGGCGCGGGGGACCAGGACCAACCCTAGATGAACGTTCAACAGATCATTCTCGAGCACGGAGCGTGGTCCTACGTGATCACCTTCGCGTGGACCTTTTTCGAGGGTGAGACTTTCGTTCTGTTCGCCGGCTTCGCCGCGGCCCAGGGCCTGATCAGCGCACCGCCGCTGATGATCGCCGCGTGGCTCGGCAGCTTCGTCGGCGACCAGTGCTATTTCTGGATCGGCCGGCGCTTCGGCCTTCGCGTGCTGGCGCGCCAGCCGTTGTGGCGCGAGCGAGTCGACACCGCGCTCGGCTGGCTCAAGCGCTACGACGCCGGCTTCATCCTCAGTTTCCGGTTCATCTATGGCGTGCGCAATTTCTCCTCTTTCGCGCTCGGCATCAGCGGCATCAATTGGCGCCGTTTCATGATTTTGAATTTCCTCGCCGCCGGCGTTTGGGCCGCGGTGTTCGTCGGCGTGGGCTATCTTTGCGGCCATGCGCTGGAGCGCATGCTGGGCGAGATCGCGCGCGACTTCGGGCTGGCCATGCTGGCGGGATTTGCGCTGCTGCTGATCGGATTCCATTTCGCCCACCGTCACCGCAAGCGGCGGCGGCGGGCGGCGGCCTTGGCACAACGATCTTCCTGATGGTAAACTCTTCCCGATCGTAGAATACGACGGGGAAAAAACGAGGGGGCTTCAGATGGTGATCTTACGCGGAATGGCTGCGTTGGCGGCACTCGCGGCCTCGACGGTTTTGGCCTACGCCGGAACGGCCTGTTACACCGCCAACGACATCGCCGCCGAGCAGGCGATGAAATACCAGACCGAGCTCATGGTCTACAGCGACACCTGCAGCCAGGGCAACGCATTCACCAATTTCCTCATCCATAACAAGGCGGCGATCACCGAATACCAGCACCAGATGGTCGAGCGCTACCGCAGCGCCGGCATCCACGGCGCCGAAACCACTTTCGACAACTACCTGACCTACCTCGCCAACCAGGTATCGCTGCTCATCAACGGCCTGCCGACCGACAGTTTCTGCAGCGGCAAGGAGCGTTATTTCGCCGAAGCGGAGGCCCTCAACAGCGAAGGCCTGCGCCATCTGGTCGAGGCGCGCGCGATCGAGCATGAGAAGGAATATGTCCGTTGTCCCGCCAAGTCGGCGGTCAATCAGTAGCCGCCCGGCCTTGATCCGGGACTTTCCGGGGACGCTTTAGCCCGCGGGACCGAGCGCGCCGGCCACCAGCCGGCGCGCCAGCATTTCGGGCGTCAGCCCGCTCAAGCCATAGGCGAAATGCGGCGACAGGCTCGCCGCCACCGGAGAGAGCGGACCGGCATCGGCCGCCGCCAGCACCGCTCCGGCGCGGCGCACCAGATCCAGACGCATCGCAACCATCAGCCGCGCGCCGGTCGCGGCGGCGTGGACCGCCGACGAAACCGCTTCCTCTGCCGACAAATCGGCGGGCAATACCAGCACCGGCTCGGCGCGCGCCGCTTCCTTGAAGGCCTCCAGGCGCAGCCTGCCGGCTTCGTCGCCGGGCGTGACGCCGGCGGTGTCGATGATGACCGTGCGCTTTTCCGCGCCCGCCACCACCCTACGCAAGCTGGCGGCGTCCTCGGCCACGGCCAGCGCCGTACCGAGCGCGTTCACGTTCTGCTCGAGCTGCGCCAGCCCGCCGACATTCGCCGTGTCGGTGCTGACCACCAGCACCCGGCGGGGATCGAGCCGCGCGGCGAGCTTGGCCGCCAGCGCCGTCTTGCCCGCGCCGGGCCCGCCGAAAAGCAGCAGCGCCGGCGAACGCAGCATGTCGTCCAGCGCAACGAAGCGGAAATGCGCGCCCAAGGCGATAGCCAGGCGCTGCTCCGGCCGCCCGCGCGGCGGCACGGCGGCGCGCGCGTTCAGGCGTTCGATCAGAGCGGCCGGCACGTGCTGGGCGCGCAGGATTTCGGCCAGGAAGGCGAGCTCGTCGCTCGGCCAGCCGAAACTCCGCGCACCAGGACCGTCCGCCGGGCCGAGACGCCGTAGGGGCATGGCCTCGCCCCCGCCGGGCGCGGCCGCGGGACCGGCCTGGCTGAGCGGCGGCATAGGCAAGGGGGTGGAACGCGACGCCATTGAAATCTCCGGATGCCGGTCCGGAGCATGGCAAACAATTCTTAAGAATTGGTGGCGGCCGACAAACGGCCCAGCAGCAAGGCCAGCGCGGCGGCCAAGGCGGAAAGGAGGGCCATGGCCAGATAAGCCAGGCCCCCGAAAGCGCCATAAAGCGCGCCCGCCGCCAGCATGAAGACGCCATAGCCGATGGCGCTGTTGGTGGCGGCGCAGATCGCCTGGCCGGTGGCGGCATAGCGCGGCGGCAATGCCCGCGACAAATAGGCCATCGCCGCCAAACCCGTCGCCGCAACCGTGCCGGCATGGAGCAACTGCACCAGCGCCAGCACCGGCAGGCTGGCGGTGAAGGCGAGAACCGTCCAGCGCAACACGCCGCAGGCCGCGCCCAGCGCCAGAAGCGGAGCCAGCCCCAGCTTTTCCACCGCCTTGGCGCCGAAGTATAGCAACACCGCCTCGGCCATCGCGCCCTCGGCCCACAGCCAGGCGATGGTGGTGTCGGAGAAGCCCTGGCTTTGCCAATGGATCGAGCCGAAGGCGTAATAGACGCTGTGGCTCGCCGAATTCAGCGTGAGCGCGGCCAGGAAGACGAAATTGCGCAGGTTCAGCAGCTGCCGCCAAGCGCCGGGTTGCGCATCGTGGAGATGGGTCGCCGCGCGCGGCAGGACCGCGCAGCTCAACAGGTTGAAGGCCGTCAGGCCGATGATGAGATAGAGGATGGCGTCCGGGCTGCGCCCCTCAAGCACGCGGCCGCCCAACAGCGTGGTCAGGATGAAGCTCAACGTGCCCCACATCCGCACCCGGCCGTATTGCAATTTGCCGCCGGCGGCGAAGCTCAGCGCCAGCGCCTCGCCGATCGGCAGGAGCGAGGCGAGACATGCCGCCGTCAGCGCGTTGAGCAGGGTGAGCGCGGCGAAACCATGCGCCGGGATGCAGAGCAGATATCCCGCGACGCAGACGGCCGCGAGCAGCAGCATGAACCGCCGCGGGTCGCCGCTGCGGTCGGCCAGGCCGCCGGTCAGCGGACTCGCCGCCACCTTGACCCATTGGCCGATGGCCAGAAGCGCCCCGATCTCGCCGGGCCCAAGGCCGCGCGAGGCGAGCCAGACCGGCCAGAACGGCAGTTGCACGCCGCCCGCCAGGAAGAAGGCGCCGTAGAACAGCGAGAGGCGGATTGAGGCGGGCACCGCCGGAGTTTGGCGGGGGCCGATTCCCCGCGCAACCCCTTCGCCCGGCTTGACTGTGACAGGCACGCGGCCTCACTTGGGGACGGCATGATACTTCCCTTCGAATGGAGCGCGGCCGGCGCGCTGCTTTCGGTCATCGTCATCGACGTGGTGATGGCCGGCGACAACGCCGTGGTCGTGGGCATGGCCGCGGCCACGCTGCCCGAGTATCTCCGCCGCCGGGTGATCTTTCTCGGCATCGTCACCGCGACGCTGATGCGCATCGCGCTCGCCAGCATGGCGAGCCGGATCCTCGACATCATCGGCCTGACATTGGCCGGCGGCGTGTTGCTGCTGTGGGTGGCCTGGAAATTCTACAGCGAGCTGCGCGAAGCGCAGGCGCGCAAAGGGCGGCCGCGCGCCATCCGCCATCCGCCGAACCTGGCCTCGGCGGTGCTGCGCATCGCCTTTGCCGATCTGTCGATGTCGCTCGACAATGTGCTGGCGATCGCCGGCACGGCGCGGTCGCATTTCTGGGTGCTGGTAACTGGGCTGCTCTTGTCGGTGGCGCTGATGGGCTCGGTCTCGCATCTGGTGGCGCGGCTGTTGCACCGCTTCCACTGGATCGCCTGGCTCGGCCTCGCCATCGTCACCTTCGTGGCGCTGAAAATGATCTACGAGGGCTCCGCCGAGGTGTACGAGCACGCCGCGCTTCAGGCGGTTTTGGCCTGGTCCGGGGCCGGGCTGCCAGGGAACTGGGCGTTGTAACCCATTCTATCGCCGTAGAACGCGACGGAAACGGAACCGGCCGAGCCGAACGCGGGCGATGGGGCCGTGGCCGTGAAGATTACCTTGTCGGCAAGGCCCCCCGGTTATCCGGGAATGCCGCTGTGGTGCAACATCCCCAGGTTTCAGACACGGGCGCGGGTGATGTCGAGCAAGACCCGCGCCTCCTGCTCCTTCTCGTCGAGCCGGTACTTGACCAGTTCGCCGATGCTGACGAGGCCGAGGAGCCGATGATCGCGCATCACCGGGACGTGGCGGATGTGGCTTCTGGCCATCACCGACAGCACCTGGTCGATGCGGTCCTCCGGGTCGCAGGTCGTAACCCGGGGCGTCATGAAGCGGCCGACCGCGCGGTCGAGCGCGGCGGGCCCTTCGAGATCGAGGGCATGGACCACGTCGCGTTCCGAGAACATGCCGGCGAGTTCGCCCTTGCGATCGACCACGACCACGGCGCCGATCCGCGCCGCGGTCAGCACCCGCACTGCCACCGCGACGGTGTCGAAATCGCCAACCTCGTGAATATGCGAGCCCTTGCGGCGCAGTACCTCTTTGATGATCATGGCCCGATCCTCCGTCGTTCCTCGTGCAGGTGATTAACCTTGGCTGTCTGGCATCATTCCCGGCATCATATTCATGTCGAGGTGGTACATGACCCAAACCGTACCGGCGACCAGGATTGCCACGATCACCACGGTGAAAACGAAGGCGGCCATGTTCCAGGACCGGCTCGACGCGGCGTTCATGTGCAGGAAATAAACCAGATGCACCACGATCTGCACGGCGCCGAGGCCGACGCAGACCGGCACCGCCTCTGATGCCGGAACGGTTCCGGCCATGACCAGGCCGAAGGGAACGGCGGTCAGCAGCGCCGACAGGGCGAAGCCGATGACATAAGACTGGACGCTGACATAGCCAGCGCCGTGATCGTGAGCGGCGCCGCGAGCCGGAATACCGGCGGAAGAAGGGATCGTGTCGTGCATCACGCCGCTCCGAGAAGATAGACGACGGTGAAGACGCCGATCCACACGATGTCGAGGAAGTGCCAGAACAGGCTGAGGCACATCAGGCGCGTTTGATTGGCCGCCGTCAGGCCCCGGCGCAGCACATGCGCCATGAGCACGACCATCCAGATCATGCCGGAGGTGACGTGCAGGCCGTGCGTGGCGACGAGTGTGAAGAAGGCCGACAGGAATCCCGACCGGGCGGGAGCGTTGCCTTCGGCGACCAGATTGATGAATTCATGAACCTCGAGACCCACGAAGGCCATGCCGAGCAGGAGCGTCAGCCCGAGCCAGCGCAGGACCCAGGCCTGCTGTTTTTGCCCGACGGCGATCATCGCCATGCCATAGGTGAAGCTCGAAACCAGGAGGCACGAGGTTTCGACCAGCACGTAAGGCAGGCTGAAGATTTCGCGGCCGTCAGGCCCGCCCGCCGTCTGGCCCCGCAGCACCGCAAAGGTCGCGAACAGGCTGGCGAACAGGATGCAGTCGCTCATCAGATAGATCCAGAACCCCAAAGTGGTTATGGATCCGTCGTCGTGATGTACCTCGTGATGATCCAGGACCTCGGTGATGAGGAGGACGTCGGGATCGGTAAATCTGGTTTGGATGTTCATGTCAGACCTGCGACGGTAATTGCTGGAAATACTTGCCCTCGGTGCGCGCGACCACATCGGACGGGATGTAGTAGTCGCGGTTCTCGTCGAAAGAGTGAGCGATCGCCACGCCGACCGCGGCGACGAAGGCCACGGCGACCAGCCACCAGATGTGCCAGATGAGCGCAAAGCCGACGGCCGTGGCGAGGCCGCTGAGGATGACGCCGGTGCCGGTGTTCCGCGGCATGTGGATCTGGCGGTAGGAAGGCGGCGGGCGGTGGTCCAGGCCCTTCTGCTTCATCTCCCAGTAACCGTCGGTGGAATCGACGACCGGGATTCTTGCGAAATTGTAGAGGGGCGGCGGCGACGCCACGGACCATTCCAGGGTGCGGCCGTCCCACGGATCGCCCGTGACATCCCGCAGCGCTTTGCGGTTGAGGACGCTGACGGCGAGCTGCGCGATCGTGGCGAGGATGCCGAACAATATGACGACCGCGCCGATCATCGCGACGACCAGGTAGACGTGCCAGACGGGATTGTCGAGGTGGTTCAGGCGCCGCGTCATGCCCATCAGTCCGAGCGCATAAAGCGGCATGAATGCCAAATAGAAACCGACCAGCCAGCACCAGAACGAGATTTTTCCCAGCCGCTCGTCGAGCGTGAAGCCGAAGGCCTTGGGGAACCAGTAATTGAGCCCGGCCATGCAGCCGAACAGAACGCCGCCGATGATGACGTTGTGGAAGTGGGCGACCAGGAACAGGCTGTTATGCAGCACGAAGTCGGCCCCCGGCACCGCCATCAGCATGCCCGACATGCCGCCGATGGTGAAGGTGATGATGAAGCCGATGGTCCACAGCACCGGCGGCGCGAAACGCACCCGGCCGCGATACATGGTGAAGAGCCAGTTGAAGATCTTCACGCCGGTCGGGATCGCGATGATCATCGTCGTGATGCCGAAGAAGGCGTTCACGTCGGCGCCGGAACCCATCGTGAAGAAGTGGTGGAGCCAGACCACGAACGACAGCACGGTGATGCAGACGGTCGCGTAGACCATCGAGGTGAAGCCGAACAGGCGCTTGCCCGAGAACGTCGCGATCACCTCGGAGAAGACGCCGAAGCACGGCAGGATCAAGATGTAGACTTCGGGATGCCCCCAGGTCCAGATGAGGTTGACATACATCATCGGGTTGCCGCCGCCGTCGTTGGTGAAGAAGTGCATGCCGAGATAGCGGTCGAGCGCCAGCATGGCGAGCGTCGCGGTCAGGATCGGGAACGCGGCCACGATCAGTATGTTGGCGCACAGCGCCGTCCACGTGAAAACCGGCATGCGCATCATCGTCATGCCGGGCGCCCGCATCTTGAAAATGGTCGTGATGATGTTGACGCCGGTCAGCAAGGTGCCGAGACCGGCGATTTGCAGGCTCCACAGGTAATAGTCGACGCCGACGTCCGGGCTATAGGCGAGCTCGGACAGCGGCGGATAAGCGAGCCAACCGGTGCGGGCGAAATCGCCCAAGCCCAGCGAGATGTTGACCAGGATGGCGCCGGAGGCCGTCAACCAGAAGCCGAAATTGTTGAGATAGGGAAACGCCACGTCGCGCGCGCCGATCTGCAGCGGCACGACGAGGTTCATCAATCCGACGATGAACGGCATCGCCATGAAGAAGATCATGATGACGCCGTGCGCCGTGAACACCTGGTCGTAATGCTCGGGCGGCAGATAGCCCGCGCCGCCCGTGGAGGCCAGGGCCTGCTGCAAGCGCATCATGATGGCGTCGGAAAAGCCGCGCAGCAGCATCACCAGGGCCAGCGTGATGTACATGACGCCGATTTTCTTGTGGTCGATCGAGGTCAACCACTCGGACCACAACCAGCCCCAGAGACGGAAATATGTGAGACCCGCGACGACCGCGATGCCGCCCAGGACCATGAACCCCACGGCGCCCATGACGATCGGCTGATCGTACGGGATCGCATCGAGCGTCAATTTACCGAACATCGTCACAGCCCTCTCTGCTTGGCTGGCGTGCACAGCCCGAGCCTGCCTTCGTAGGCCTCTTGCGCCGTGGCAAGCCGCATGGCGTCGTCGGTGCACAACGAGCCGTCGGCGCATTTGTTGAGGACGTCGTGGAAGACGGTGGGCTCGACGTCTCCGTAATAAGAGACCGGCACTTTCTCGCTCGGCTCAGCCAGCCGCCTGTAGGCATCCATGGTCAGATCGCTTTTCGAGGTGCGAACCGTTCTGACCCAGTTGTCGAAGTCGTCTTGACTCATGGCGCGGGCGTCGAAACTCATGTCGGAAAAACCGTCGCCGCTGAAATTCGCCGAAATGCCGCGATAATCGCCGGCCGCGCTGGCGAGCAGGTTGAGCCGAGTTTCCATTCCGGTCATGGTGTAGATCTGGCTGCCAAGTTCCGGGATGAAGAACGAATTCATGACCGACGAGGATGTGATGCGGAAATGCACCGGCGTCCCGACGGGGAAGGCGAGTTCATTGACGCTCGCGATTTTCAGATCCGGATAGATGAACAGCCATTTCCAGTCGAGCGAGACGACTTCGACCTCGATGGGTTTGGCGCCGGCGACGATTTGGCGGTCGGGGTCCAGCCGATGCGTCGAAATCCACGTTACGATGCCGAGAATCACGATGATCATGCACGGCACGAGCCAGACCACCAACTCGATCCGGGTTGAATGCGCCCAATCGGGCGCGAAGGTGGCGCGGGTGTTGGCGGCGCGATAGTGCCAGGCGAAGGCCAAGGTCATGACAATCACCGGAACCACCACGATGAGCATCAAGGCGGTGGCGAGAATCATGAGCGACTTTTCGTCGGCGCCGACGGGACCTTTCGGATCCAGCAACGCGTAGTGGCAACCGCCGAGCAGGGAGGCTGTTCCGAACAGCGCCATCAAAGAGAACGCGCGACGCCACGGGAAAAAAGAGGCGCGAAAGGGCTTCACGGATAGGCCGTATCCGTTGCGATGCAACAGCAGAAATGTGATTAATTTATGGGCACTTTCGAACAATCCGAGTGCATTGCACCACCGAAGAATTCGACGATCTAACGGAGGGCGCGTTGGGGTATGGGACAAACTGTTTAAGGCCGTGTCCGCGGGCCGCGCGAGATGCGTGATAGCGTGGGCCGTCAACCTTACTCTCCTCACAAAACTTGTAGTCGTGTGAAGAAAAAAAGGCCGATGCCCGACGCGCACTTGCTTGGTTTCTACGCTTATCGCCGATTTTCTACGCACGTAACCGCGAACTTTTCATTTCAATGGCGAGCGAATTGCGGTTTACGCCGCGGTTTCGCCGCCAAAGGACAAGTGGAACCACCTCTCCCCATTTCATCTATGCCATTTTCATGCCATTCGGCGTTCACCGAATGACCATGGCCGAGGGAAATGGGTTTGCTGAATTTATTTTTAGAGTCTGGGCTTCGCTTGACGCGAGCGGCAGGTCCGCGCTAGCCGGTTTTGACCTGGTCCGGGGCCGGGCTGTCGAGGAACTGGGTCTTATAGAGTTCGGCGAAGACGCCGCGCTTGGCCATCAATTCATTGAAGCTACCGCGTTCGACGATCTCGCCCTGCTTCAGCACCAGGATCAGATCGGCGTTGCGCACGGTCGAAAGCCGGTGCGCGATGATGAAGGTGGTGCGGCCGCTGGAAAGCCGGTTGATGCCTTCCATCACCAAGGATTCGGTTTCGACATCCAAGGCCGAGGTCGGCTC
Organism: uncultured Alphaproteobacteria bacterium; assembly: GCA_963810055.1. Taxonomy (GTDB): domain Bacteria; phylum Pseudomonadota; class Alphaproteobacteria; order ATCC43930; family CGMCC-115725; genus REEB95. Next base: position 198,013 of record CAWEME010000035.1, read on the forward strand.
GTCCAGCACCAGGATGGGGCTATCGCGCAGAATGGCGCGGGCGATGGTGAGCCGCTGCTTTTCCCCTTCCGAGAGATTGACGGATTCGCCCAGCACGGTGTCGTAGCCCTGGGGCAGCGAGACGATGAGATCGTGGATGCGCGCGAGCTTGGACGCCGCCTCGATTTCGCCGTCCGAAGCGCCGGGGCGTCCATAGGCGATGTTGTCCTTGACCGACATCGGGAAGACCAAAGGCGGCTGCAACACCATGGCGATCTGGCGGCGCAGCGATTTGAGCGTGTATTGGCGCACATCCACCCCGCCGATCAGCACCGCGCCCGTGGCCGGGTCGAAAAAGCGCGGCAGCAACGAGAGCAGGGTCGACTTGCCCGCGCCCGAGGGGCCCACCACCGCCACCTTGGTGCCAACGGGCACGCGCAGATCGACATGGTGCAGCACCGGCATGTCCGCGCGATAGCGGAAGCTCACGCCGCGCCACTCGATCTCGCCCGGGACGCCGGTTTCCGGGAAGGAAAGCGGCCCGTCCTTGAGATCGGCCTCGGCCTCCAGCACCTCGAAGCAGCGCGCGGCGCCGACGCGGGCGCCGGCGATCAGCCCCCAGCTTTGCGTCAATTGGTTCACCGGCGTGTAGAGCTGGGCGAGATAGGCGATGAAAACGACCAATTGCCCGATGGACAGCGCGTGATCGAGCACGGCGCGCGCCCCGGCATAGATGACGATCGCCGTTCCGGCGGCGATCAGCGTATTGACCGCGGCGGAATAGAGCGTCTGCCAGCGATAGAGCTTCAGGGTCGCGCCCAGGCTCTGGCGCGAAGCGCCCATGAAACGGCGGTATTCGTCCTCCTCCTGGGTGAAAGCCTGGACGATCTTGACCGACTGCATCGCCCATTGGACCAGCGAATAGACCATGCTTTCGCGCTCGCGCACCTCGGTGGCGACGGAGGCGATCTTGCGGTTGAACACGGCGATGAGCGCGAACAGCGCCGGCACGACGGTGAGCGACAGGAGCGTGAGCTTCAAATCCATCGGGATCAGCACCACCAGCATGCCCGCCAGCAGCACGAACGCGGACAGGATCGGCAGCAGGCCGTTCATGATCATGGTCTGCACCGCGAAGGCGTCGGCGGTGATGCGGTACATCAGGTCGCCGACCTTCTGGCGGCTGTGATAGGCGAGCGATAGGCGCTGCAAATGGCTGTAAAGCGCGCCGCGCAGATCGTTCACCATGCGCTGGCCGACGGCGATGGTGGTGTTGTTGTGCAGGTATTGCAGCAGCCCGCCGCCCAGATTGACCGCCACCAGCCCGGCGCAGGCGACGATCAGCAACGCCGCCCCGGGAAGCCCGGCAAGCAAGGGCAGAGTGGACGACTTGCCGCCCAGCACGTCGTCGATGACGAGCTGCAGCGGCCAGGGCTTCAACAGGTCGAACCCGGCGATCAGGAAGACCTGGATGAGCGCCCACAGGAAGCGCATACGGTAGGGCCGCAAGTACGGCAGCAGCTTCAATGCCAAGCCCATGGCGGCGCTATTCCGCCGCGCGCCGCGGCAAAACGTCGGCGGGGCCGGCCGCGTCCTGGGGCTCGACCGGCGTCAACCCCTCGCGCCGCGCCACCGTCTCGATGATGCCGGGCATCAGGCGCCAGAACTGGACCATGCGGTAGGCGATGAGCAGGCCGAAGAGCAGGCCGGCCGCGCCGATCGCCTCCGCGGCGCCCGGCGCGTCGAAGAGGAGCGCGCCCGCCGTCGCCGCGGCGAAGGCGCGCAGCACGAAGGCCGACAGCCGGGAGATCCGCAAGGAACAGCGCACGCGCAGCAACCGCTTCAATCCTCCGTGATTCTCGGTGCAGACCAGAACCAAAGCCCGGCTCCACAAGCCCCGCGCGATCTTCAGATCCCATTCGTCCCAGCCCTGGTCGGGAACGACGAAATATTTCTGCGGAACCAGGAAACGCATCAGGCCGCCCAGCAGCACTTCCTTCTCGGCGCCCTTTTCGCTCCAATAGGAAAGATAGAAGGCGCGCTCCTTCCAGGAGCGGCGCGGCACCTGCATCTCCGGCACCTCCTTCTCGACGGCTTGCGTCTCGCGCCGTTCATGCTCGGTCATCTCCTTGACCCGCCATTTGAGCCGCTCCCAGCCGCGCAGCAGCGGACCGGCATAGATCAGAAGCGCGATCAGCGCGCGCGCCTTGACGCCGCTGAAGCGTTTGTCGATGGGCGCCCGGATCGCGCCGTTGATGCACATCACCCAGGTCACCAGGACCGGCACGATCAAGAGCCACGCCCAGCCGCCGGCGACGATCCCGATCAGCGCCAGCACGATGGCCACCACGTTCCATTCGAAAGTCAGCGGCAGGTACTGGGCGAGCGAGGATGAGGGCTCGTACAGCGTCTGGAACAATCCCCGGCCGAAAACGCCGGAATAGATCAGCGGCCGGCGCGACAACAGCAGCGCGGTCGAGAGATCGCCGTAGATGCGCCCGAGCCATTTCGCCTGGCCGAACAGGTTGAAGCGGAAGGGATGCTTGGAATAGACCAGCGCCTCGGCCTTGCCGTAGCCCCTTTGCTGGCCGATATAGGCCTCGATGGTGTTGCGGCGGAAATGCCAGACCATCGCCGCCGGCGCGAAGCCGATGGTGTAGCCCGCGTCCTGGAACCGCCAGCAGATGTCGATGTCGTCGCCCGCCGAGCGGAACACCGGATCGAACCCGCCCAGGCGCAACAGCGTGTCGCGGCGGAAGGCCATGTTGCAGCCGGCGATGTGCTCGGCGACGTCGTCGGACAGCAGCACATGGGTCGGCCCGCCGGGCGACACCGCCACCGCCGCCGCCACCATGTTGTCCTCGTGCGGCGGGAAATTGGGGCCGCCGCAGGCCTGCAGCTTCGCCGCTTCCATCTTGGCGACCAGGTAGGTCAACCAATCGGGATCGACCACGCAATCGCTGTCGGTGTAGGCCACGATCTCGCCGGTCGAGGCTTCGGCGCCGACGTTGCGCGCCACGGACAGCCCCTTGTTGGCCTGGCTGATGACGCGGCAGAAGGGGAAGGCTTCCGCGATCTCGAGCGTGCGGTCCTTCGAGCCGTCATTGACCACGATCACCTCGAAATCGGGATAGCGCAGCTTTTCGAGCGATTCGAGGCAGGACTTCATGGTGCGCTCGGCGTTATAGGCGCACACCACCACCGAAACCCGGGGCGCGGCAGCGGCGAGCGGCGGCGGGATCGGCCCGCGATAGCGCTCGGCCACTGCGCGCAACGCCGGCTTGGGATTGCGCGCGCGATCGACCAGGCCGAAGGCCCAGTCCTCGATCAGATGGCCGCCGGTGAACCATTCGTCGGTCCAGGCGAAGACGAAGGCGCCGGCGCAGCCCATCTCGAAGGCCGTGCGCACCTGCCAGGACAGGATCTCGGCCTGGTGGTCCTCGCCCTCGTGCATGGAATCGATGCCGAACTCGGTCAGCACCAGCGGCCGGTCGACCGCGAGATTGTGCAGCCGCGCGATATAGCGGCGGAACGCCGATTCCTGGTGAAGATAGATGTTGAAGCAGACGAAATCGCCGAAATCGAGCGTCAGGTATTCGGTCGAGGGGAAATTGGCGTAGCTGACCAGCCCCGAAGGATCGATCTCCTTGATCAGCACGGCCAGCCGCTTGAGGAAACCGCGCACCTTGTCGGGGCCGTGCCAGCGCACCATGTCGGGCGGAATCTCGTTGCCGACGAGATAGGCGAAAATGGCGGGATGGCGGCCGAGCGCGCGCACCGTCGATGCCACGCTTTCGAGAATTTGATGCTCGATCGCCGCGTCATCGAGGAAGGTTATGTGCTGCGACCAGGGAATCCCGGCCAGCACCTTGAGCCCCGCCTTGTGCGCTTCGTCCAAGAGCCAAACCGGCGGCGCGGTGAAGACGCGCACGGTGTTGACGCCCGCTTGGACCATCTGCGCGAAGTCGCGCGTTACCTGGCCGGGCTCGGGGAACTGGGTCCCGTGGGCGGATGGCGCGAACGGCCCGTAGGTCACGCCCTTGACGAAAAATTTCTCCTCACCCTTGAAGAAGAACTTGCCGGAGACGCGGATATGCCCGCCATCCAACACCGCGGCGGGCGCGGCCATGCTGCGGTCGGCGGATTGGCCGATAGATTCTGGCGCCATCAGACGCCCGCGGCGCCGCGCGCCGGTTTCTGGTGCGGCGGCGCCGGTTGTGCCAGGCCCAGGCCGTGGCGACGATGGCATCCATGCCGGACATCCGCGCCTGCCAGTCCAGCACCTTGCCGGCGAGGCTCGCATCCGCCACCAGCATGGGCGGGTCGCCGGCGCGGCGCGGCGCTTCCCGTTGCGGAATCGAAAGACCGGTGACGCGTTCGGCCACTGCTATGGCCTCGCGCACCGAGCAGCCCCGGCCGGTGCCGAGATTGAGCGCCACGCTTTTGCCGCCGCCCTCGAGATATTGGAGCGCCTTGACATGCGCCTCGGCCAGATCCTGGACGTGGATATAGTCGCGCACCGCGGATCCGTCGGGCGTCGGATAATCGGTGCCGTAGATGTCGATGCGCGCGCGCTGTTTGAGCGCGGCCTGGAGAATCAGCGGGATCAGATGAGTCTCGGGATCGTGATCCTCGCCGGTCTCGCCGTCGGGATCGGCGCCGGCGGCGTTGAAGTAGCGCAGGCAGACGTGCTTGAGCCCATGCGCCGGGTCGAGCCAGGCGAGCGCGCGCTCCACCATCAGCTTGCCCTCGCCATAGGGATTGACCGGGCGCTGCGGCGTGGTTTCGCGGATCGGCATCTCGTCCGGCACGCCGTAAGTGGCGCAGCTCGAGGAGAACACGATGCGCTTGATTTTGGCTTCCAGCATGACCTCGAACAGCCCCAGGCTGTTGATCACGTTGTTGCGGAAATAGAGCTCGGGCCGCTTGACCAATTCCTCGACATAGGCGAAGGCGGCGAAATGCAAAACCGCGGAGATGGCATGGCGTTTCAGGGTGGCGGCCAGCTTCTCCCGGTCGGCCAGATCGCCCTCGACCAGGGGCCCCCAGCGCACCAGTTCCCTGTGCCCGCGCACCAGGCTGTCATAGGACACCGGTTCATAGCCCGCCTGAGCCAGCGCCTTGCAGGCATGGCTGCCGATATAGCCGGCGCCGCCGGTCACCAGAATGGTCTTGCTCATGCTGCCTCTGACAACGGCCGGATGCGGGGATTGTTCCGCAAGCGGCCGGGCCGTGACGGCCCGTAAACGCCTAGGTCTCTACGACGGAAAGCCGGGCCGGGGCAAGATCGGCCCGGCGTCAGGGCGCTTTGCGCGCGGCCAGGCGGCGCGGCGCCAGCGTGGCGGCAAGGCTCCGGATAGATTTCCGAATTCCAGGCGTAAAGCAGGCCAGCAGCCCGCCCAGCAGCGTAACCACCGCCCACCAGGCCAGTTCGCGCCCCAGCCAGAACAGGAAAGGACCCACGGCGCCGGCGCCAGATTGTCGACCGATGGCGAAAGAACTCGCCCCACATCAGGAACAGGATCGACCCGATGGCGGTCCGGAACAATGCGCGCTGGAGGCCGCTTCCGGCCGCCTGGGCCAGGCTCCACAGCCCGGGCAGCGCGAACAGCAGAAAGATGCCGCGATAGCCGATGTTCTGCCCCGGCCAGGAAGCAGCCCGCCACCAGCCAGGCGCCGATTTCCAGGAACGCCGCTTCGGACGGCGGCAAACGGAGGCAGGAAGCGCGCAACCCGGCCTAAGCGGCGATAGCGGCCGCGCCGGACGCGGCGGCCAGATAAAGGACGATCCGCAGCGCGCCCGGCCGGATCGGGAGAGCGGGGAAAAGCGTGGCGAGGCCGTTAGGCAGATTCGGCGCGCCGAACAGATCGGTGAAATTCTTGCCTTCCGCCACATTGGCGAGCGCGGCGCGCAGCTCGGCATGGTAGACCGCGGCGAACAGCGCCAGCACCGCGACCGCGGCGGCGGCGATGACGGCGAAGAACCCGGGGCCGCTCGCGCAGTCCCAAGGCCAGCAGCATCGCGGGATAAAACTTGATCAGCGCCGCCGTCACGATCAGCGGATAAGCCAGCGAAACGCGCGGACGAGACGCGCGGCAAAAACAACCCGGCGAGTGCCGCCAGCGCGAAGATGAGCAGGTCGTTATTGGCTCGCTCGAGCGCGAACACGGTCATGGTCGAGAACACGCCCAGCAGCATCAGCGCCATCGCCGGCCGCCCGCGCGGCGCCGGCAAGGCCGCCAGAGACAGCAGGAACAGACCGTCGACGATCAGCCCGGCGGCCCTTGTGTCGGAGGCGCCAAGATCGAAGACCGATGCCCACAGCAGCAGCGGCGAATAGTCGAACAACCAGCCGAGCGCGTCGCAGGGGTTGGTCACATAGACATTGATGCCCATGCGCCAGCATTCGATCGCGGACAGCTCGCCGCGGGTATCGAGGAAGGGGAAATCATAGGGGCCGATGCCCCAGGCTTCGAGGACGGCGCGGTAAAGCGACCCCTGCCCGATGGCGTAAAGCCCATAAAGCGCGGCGAAGAGCGCGGCGGCGGATGCGGGCACCGCCCAACGCGGAAAACGATCCGCCGGGATTTTCATCGGGATCATGGACCTGGATGTAGGGCGAACAGGGTTAAGGAGCGCTGAAGGCGGCCCCGCCCCGATTGCCCCCTGCCGCAGGATTGCCGCTCAAGCCCCTGTTAAGACTGGGCTTCCCTTGACCCCGCCCGGGCTTTGGGCTTAAGTGGCTGCGAATCGCGTAGCGCCCCGCCTCAAGACGCGGGGCGTCTTGCATTGGGCGTGGTAGCGGCCCGGTAACCGTCCCGGCGTAAGAATGGGGCTGCGGCATTGAGGCCGAATTAAGGCTGGAATTTCCCCCGGCCGGGGCCGTTCTCAGTTGCGGCGAGCGGGAGTTTTCGAATGCGCATTGCGGTCATCGGCAGCGGTTATGTCGGCCTGGTTTCGGGCGCGTGTTTTTCCGAATTCGGCGTCGAAGTCGCCTGCGTCGACAAGGACGAAGGCAAGATCGCGCGCCTGAAGAAAGGCGAGATCCCGATCTACGAGCCGGGCCTCGAGAAGATCGTCGCCTCCAACGCCGCCGCCGGACGTCTCAGCTTCACCACCGATCTCGCCGAAGCGGTCAAGGGCGCGGACGCGGTGTTCATCGCCGTCGGCACGCCGTCGCGCCGCGGCGACGGCCACGCCGATTTGACCTACGTCTTCGCCGCCGCCGAGGAGATCGCGCGCGCGCTGACCGGCTATACCGTGGTGGTGACCAAGTCGACCGTGCCGGTCGGCACCGGGCGCAAGGTGGCGGAGATCATTCGCAAGACCCGGCCCGACGCGCAATTCGACGTCGTCTCCAATCCCGAATTCCTGCGCGAGGGCTCGGCGATCCAGGATTTCATGCGGCCCGACCGCGTGGTGATCGGCGCCGAGAGCGAGCGCGCCAAGGCCGTGATGCGCGAGCTGTACCGGCCGCTCTATCTCATCGAGACGCCGATCCTGTTCACCGCGCTCGAAACCTCCGAGCTGATCAAATACGCCGCCAACAGTTTCCTCGCCACCAAGATCAACTTCATCAACGAGATCGCCGATCTGTGCGAAGCCGTCGGCGCCGACGTGCAGGACGTGGCCCGGGGCATCGGCCTGGACGGCCGCATCGGCCGCAAGTTCCTCCATGCCGGGCCGGGCTATGGCGGTTCCTGCTTCCCCAAGGATTGCCTGGCGCTGGCCAAGACCGCGCAGGATGCCGGAGCGCCGGTCCCGACGGTCGAGACCGTGATCGCCAGCAACGAGCGCCGCAAGGCGCGCATGGCCGAGCGCATCATCCGCGCCTGCGGCGGCAGCGTGCAGGGCAAGACGGTGGCGGTGCTGGGCCTGACCTTCAAGCCCAACACCGACGACATGCGCGACAGCGCCAGCCTGGTGATCCTGCCCGCCTTGCAGAAGGCCGGGGCCACCGTTCGCGCCTTCGACCCCGAGGGCATGGAGGAGGCGAAGAAGCTGTTGCCGCGCGTCCAGTTCTGCGCCAACGCCTACGACACCATGGAAGGCGCCCACGCGCTCGTCATCATCACCGAATGGAACGAATTCCGCGCGCTCGACCTGGCGCGGGTGAAGACGCTTCTGAAGACGCCGACCGTCATCGATTTGCGCAACATCTACAAGCCGGCGGACATGGCCGAGGCCGGCTTCTACTACTTCAGCATCGGGCGCGCCTCCACCGGACCGGCGGATGCGATCCGGCGGCTCAAGGCCCAAAACTAGAACGAGCACTCGAAACGCGACCTCAGGGAAAATCTCATGACCTCGACCAAGAAACGCATTCTCGTCACCGGCGGCGCCGGCTTCCTGGGCTCGCATCTGTGCGAACGGCTTTTGGCCGAGGGCAACGACGTGCTCGCGGTCGACAACTACTTCACCGGGCGCAAGGACAACATCGCCCACATCCTGCCGCAGACCAATTTCGAGGCGATGCGCCACGACATCTGCTTCCCGCTCTATGTCGAGGTGGACGAGATCTACAACCTCGCCTGCCCCGCCTCGCCGATCCACTACCAGTTCGACCCGGTGCAGACCACCAAGACCAGCGTGCTGGGCGCGATCAACATGCTGGGCCTGGCCAAGCGGGTGAAGGCCAAGATCTTCCAGGCCTCGACCTCGGAGATCTACGGCGACCCGACCGTGCACCCGCAGAAAGAGGAATACCGCGGCAACGTCAACACGCTGGGCCCGCGCGCCTGCTATGACGAGGGCAAGCGCTGCGCCGAGACGCTGTTCTTCGACTATTTCCGCCAGCACAAGCTGCGCATCCGCGTCGCCCGCATCTTCAACACCTACGGGCCGCGCATGCACCCCAATGACGGCCGCGTGGTGTCGAACTTCATCGTCCAGGCCTTGAAAGGCGAGGCGATCACGGTCTATGGCGACGGCAGCCAGACCCGCGCCTTCTGCTATGTCGACGACCTGATCGAGGGCTTCGTGCGCCTGATGGCCGCGCCCGACAGCGTCACCGGGCCGATCAATCTCGGCAATCCGGTCGAAACCACGGTCATCGAGCTGGCCCAGAAGATCATCGCCATGACCGGTTCGCGCTCCCAGATCGAGCACCGCCCGCTGCCGGTCGACGATCCGATCCAGCGCTGCCCGGACATCTCCCGCGCCAGGGACACGCTCGGCTGGCAGCCGCGCGTGCCGCTCGAAACCGGCTTGCAGCACACCATCGCCTATTTCGACCGCCTCTTGACCGAGGGCGGCGAGAAGAAAAGCCCGACGCTCCGCGTCGTCAGCTAAACCTTTCCGTTATCGTTATCCGCTAGGCGAAACGACCCGGGCGGCGGCGGGCGGTCATCATCGCTCCCCGTGGCCGGCGCGGCTATTCCCAGCTGTCGAGCTTGATCTCGTTTGGCCAGGGGGCGCCTTTGCCGGTTTCGAGAAGCGACTTGAGGCTCAGCAGAAAGACAGCCCATTTTGTGCTGCAGTGGTGCATGAACTCCACCGGCTCCTTCCAGCCTTGGTGCTTGAAAAAAAGGATTGTCCAGTCGCCTTCTTGTCTGAGATCAAAACTGATCGTTGTGCCCATCCATTCCTCGGGTCCGCCGACCACCTGCCATCGCACGCGCTTGGCGGGCTGAAGCTCGAGAACCTTCATGTCGAAACCGCCGGTGCCAAAGCGGAATTGGAGCACCCCGCCGACTTTGCTTTCCCCTTGTGTGTCGCTCGTCCACCAGCCGGAAAGGCCTTCACGCACGGTCAATGCCTTGTAGACATCATTCGGCGACGACCCTTTGACGCCGACTTTGTGAAGAATATCAACCATATGCTATTCCTCCTTGTGGTAAGCCCGAGCATGACGGATTTAAAAATATTTTGATTGCTTTGGCGGCGTTATGCGCAGCCTCGCAATGACAGAATGGGCTTTTAGACCTTCACCCCGGCCTGTTTCAGCGCCTGTTTCTGGCGCTCGGCGAGCTTCTTCTCGTCGAAGCCGTCGATCAGCTCGTGGAAGAGATTGTGCCAGTTGATCTCGGCCTTGAGGCGCAGGAACACCGAGCCCAAGCCCACGGCGGCCCGATCCATGAATACGAATTCCTGCGGCGGTTTGACGCCGCCCAGCCGCCTGATGTCGCGGTGCACGGTTTCGGCCACGTCGCGGCCATAGGCGGAGGAGCCGTGCTCCTGGATGCGGCGCTTGCGGTCGTCCATCAGCGGCGCATAGACGTAGCGCGCCCAGCGGTTCAGCACCTCGATCATTTCGCGCGATAGATCCTTGAAGCCCCAGGTCTCGTAGGCCGAAACCGCCAGTTCTTCGTCCCCGTTGTCGAGCGCGTGGTAGAGGTCGATCACGCCGCGCACGAAATTCGGCTTGAAGACGCGGATGCAGCCGTAATCCAGAAGGTTGACGCCGTTGTCCGGCCGCACCGTGTAGTTGCCGAGATGCGGGTCGCCGTGGATGACGCCGTAGTAATAGAACGGCACGTACCAGGCGCGGAACATGTTGCGCGCGATGGCGTTGCGCGAAGCGAGATTGCCTTGGGCGGCCTCGATGAAGGGCACGCCTTCGAGCCAGGTCATGGTGAGCAGCCGCCGGGTCGAAAGCTCCGGTATGGGCTCGGGAACATGCACGTGTTTCTCGGCTTTGAGCATGATCTGGAACAGGCGCATATGCGCCGCCTCGCGCGTGTAATCGAGCTCCTCGTGCAGCCTTGCGGAGATTTCCTTGTGGATCGCCTCGGTCGCAATGGCGCGGTCGTAGCGTTCGTACAGACTCATGATCAGCTTCAATTGCTGAAGATCGGCCTCGACCGCCGATTCCATGTCGGGATATTGCAGCTTGCAGGCGAGGCTCTTGCCGGCGCGCGAAACCGCGCGATGCACCTGGCCGAGCGAGGCGGCGTGCGCGGCCTCGTGTTCGAAGCTCTTGAACTTCTGCTCCCAATCCGGCCCCAGCTCGCTCGCCATGCGGCGGCGGACGAAGGACCAGCCCATCGGCGGCGCGTTGGATTGGAGCTTGGCCAGCTCCTCGGCGTATTCCCCGGGCAGCGCGTCGGGGATGGTGGCCAAGAGCTGCGCCACCTTCATCAGCGGGCCCTTGAGATTGCCCAGCGCCGATTTGAGGTCGGCGGCGTGGCGGCCGCGGTCGAGCGTCATGCCCAGATAGCGCGTGCCGGCCAGCCGCGCGGCGAGCCCGCCCATCGCGGTCGAAACCCGGGCGTAACGCTGCACCCGGCGCGGCAAGCTGTTTCCATCGGCCATGGCGGTTACTTTCGGCGAGACGACCCCACCCTGTCCACCGCCAATATGGAATATGAACCGCCGGTCATAGTCAGCCCATCGCCTCGAGCTGGTCGATCAGGCCCGCTATGACCGAGAGGCCCTTGCGCCAGAAATTCGGGTCGGAGGCGTCGAGGCCGAAGGGCGCCAGCAATTCCTTGTGGCGCTTGGTGCCGCCGGCCTTGAGCATGTCGAGATATTTCCCGGCGAAGCCCTTTTCCGCGCCCTGATAGACCGCGTAGAGCGAGTTCACCAGGCAATCGCCGAACGCATAGGCGTAGACGTAGAACGGCGCGTGGATGAAATGCGGGATATAGGTCCAGTACCAACGGTACTCGTCCTCGAAGCGGATGGCGGGCCCCAGGCTTTCCGTCTGCACCTCGATCCAGATCTCGCCGATGCGGTCGGCGGTCAATTCGCCCTGCGCGGCGCTCGTCATGCAGCCGGCGCTCGAATTCGACGAAGGCGATCTGGCGCACCACGGTGTTGAGCATGTCCTCGACCTTGCCGGCGAGCATGGCCTTGCGCCGCTTGGGCACGATTTCGGCCTTCAACAGCGCCTGGAAAGTCAGCATCTCGCCGAAGACCGAGGCGGTTTCGGCGAGCGTCAGCGGCGTGTCGGACATGAGCGCGCCTTGGCGAGCCGCCAGAACCTGGTGCACGCCGTGGCCCAGCTCGTGCGCGAGCGTCATCACGTCGCGGGTGCGGCCCAGATAATTGAGCAACAGATAGGGATGCGCGCTGGGCACGGTGGGATGGGCGAAGGCGCCCGAGGCCTTGCCCGGCTGCGCCGGCGCGTCGATCCAGCGATGGTCGAAGAAGCGCTTGCCCACATCCGCCATGTCCGGCGAGAAGGCCCGGTAGGCGTCGAGCACGATGCGCTGCGCCTCGTTCCAGGGCACCAGCCGGTCGTCTTCCTCGGGCAAAGGCGCGTTGCGGTCCCAATAGGGCATCTGGTCGACCCCGAACCACTTGGCCTTGAGCCGGTAATAGCGGTGCGACAGCGCGGGATATGATTCGCGCACCGAGGATATGAGCGCGTCCACCACCTCGTCCTCGACGAAATTGGCCAGGTTGCGCGACGAGATCGGATGCTTGAAGCCGCGCCAGCGATCCTCGATCTCCTTGTCCTTGATGAGCGTGTTGGTGACATGGGCGAAGAGCCGGGAGTTTTTCCCGAACACCTCGCCCAAGGACTTGGCCGCCGCCTTGCGGGTCTCGGCATCCGGGTCGGACAGGAGATGCAACGCCTCGGCGCTGGTGAGGTCCTTGCCGCCGACGGGAAAACGCAAGGCGGCCCCGGTCTCGTCGAACAGCCGCGTCCAGGCCGACCGGCCGGCGACGGATTTCTCGTGCAGCAGCTTCTCGATCTCGTCCGAAAGCTGATAGGGGCGGAAGGCGCGCAAATCGCGCAGCCAGGGCGCGTAACGCGCCAGTTCCGGCGCCTTGAGCTTGTCGGCAAGCGCGGAGTCGTCGAGGCGATTGAGCTCGAGGGTGAAGAACAGCAGCAGGGTCGAGATGGCGTTGGCCTTTTCCTGCATGTTCTGGAAAAAGCGGCCGTTCTCGGGGCTGCTCTGGTCGGCGGCATAGGCCAGGCCGGCATAGCTCAGGATCCGGCCGAGGATTTCCTGCAACCGCTCGTATTCGGCGACCGCCCGGCCGAGAGTCGCGCCCGGCAACGCGGCGAGCTTGCCCTGATACGAGGTTTGGAAGGATTTGGCGCCGTCCTCGGCGGCTTTCAGGTCGCGGGCCAGCTCGGGGCTGCCGGAACCGGGATAGAGGTCGGCCAGGTCCCAGCGCGGCAGGGCGCCGAGATCGCTCTCTTTGTCCGCCGGTTTTTGTGCAGTCGCCGAATCCATGAAACAGGCCTCCTAAACCCAATCCTATAGATAGTCAGCCGGAAATTGACGGCAAGCCGTAAGCCCTGTTATGCCGCAGATGGTCTCGGCACTGATCATCCGCGCCGAATCCGGGGGACGATGGATTATCACACCTGCCCCAACCTTGCCGAAATGTTCTTTGCCGAAGCGGCAAGGCAAGGCAGTCAGCCTTTCCTGTGGGCCAAGCGCCAGGGCGCCTATCGGCCGCTCAACTGGGACGATGCGGCGCGGCAGGTGACGGAGCTGGCCAAGGGGCTGCGGGCCTTGGGCCTGCAGCGCGGCGACCGCGCGATGCTGGTCTCCGAAAACCGGCCGGAATGGATCGTCGCCGATCTCGCCGTCATGGCGGCGGGCGGCATCACCGTGCCGGTCTATACCACCCATACCGTCGAGGATTACCGCTACGTGCTGGCCAATTGCGGCGCGAAGCTGGTCATCGTTTCGACCGCGCAACTGGCGAACCGGGTGCTGCCGGCGGCGGCGCAGGTGCCGGGCCCGCCCAAGGCGATCCTGATCGAGCCGCCCGAGGACGGCCTCGCCTCGCATGTCGAGTTGCGCTCCTGGCATTCCGTGCTGGAGCTGGGCCAATCCTCGCCGGGCGATGTCCCGGACTGGATCAAGGAGACCGGGCGGGAGGACGTCGCCTGCCTGATCTACACCTCGGGCACCGGCGGCATGCCCAAGGGAGTAATGACGACGCACGGCAATTTGCTCGCCAATTGTGATGCCGCCCATGTGCTGTTGAAGAAGGTCGGCCTCGGCCATGACGTGTTCCTGTCCTTCCTGCCGCTGTCCCATTCCTACGAGCACATGGGGGGCATGATTTTCCCGATCTCGCTCGGCGCCCAAATCTATTTCGCCGAGGGCGCCGATACGCTGGCGGTCAATCTGACCGAGGCGCGGCCCACCATCATGACCGCGGTGCCGCGGCTCTACGAGGCCTTCCACCAGCGCATCCTGCGCGCGGTGGCGCGCGAAAGCGGCCTGCGGCAGAAACTGTTCTTCAAGGCGCTGGAGCTGGGCCGCAAGCGTTACGACGATCACCGGAGCCTGTCGTTGGTCGAGCGCGTCGAGGACGCGATCCTGGACCGGCTGGTGCGCGACAAGCTGCGCGCGCGTTTCGGCGGCAGGCTCAAGGCGATGGTTTCGGGCGGCGCGCCGCTCAATCCCGAGATCGGGCGCTTCTTTTTGGCTTTGGGCTTGCGCCTGTTGCAGGGCTACGGCCAGACCGAGGCCTCGCCGTTGATCAGCGTCAACCCGCCCGACCGCATCCGCATCGAGACGGTGGGGCCGCCGGTCGCGGACGTCGAGGTCCGCCTGGCCTCGGATGGCGAACTGCTGGTGCGCGGGCCGAACGTGACCAAGGGCTATTGGAACGACCCCGAGGCCACTTCACGCATCTTCGTCGACGGCTGGCTGCACACCGGCGACATCGGCGAGATCGATCCCGACGGCTATATCCGCATCACCGACCGCAAGAAGGATTTCATCAAGACCTCGGGCGGCGACATGATCGCGCCGACGCGCATCGAGGGGCAATTGACGCTGCAGCCCGAGATCGGCCAGGCCATGGTGGCGGGCGACGCCCGGCCCCATCTGGTGGCGGTGATCGTGCCGAGTCACGAACTGGTCGAGAGCGTGGCGCGCCGCCGCGCCCTGCCCGCGTCGACGCCGCTGGCGGCGCAGCCCGAAATCGCCAAGGCGGTGGGCGAGGCGGTGGCGCGGGTCAACGCCGCCCTGCCGGCGCTGGAGCGCATCCGCCATTTCCTCATCGCCGAGGAACCCTTCACCACCGCCAACGGCCAGATGACGCCGACGCTCAAGATCCGGCGCCATATCATCCGCCGGGTTTACGGCGAGGCGCTGGACGCGCTGTACGAGAAGCCGGGCAACTAGAGCAATATCGGATTGAATGGAATCGGATGATTCCATTCAATCCGATGAAATTGCTCGCCAAACAAATGATAGAGCGTGTTCGCCAAAGGCGATCACGCTCTAGAGCTTGTGGTACCGGCGGTACCATTCGACGAAGCGCGGCAGGCCGTCCTCGATCGAAGTGGCGGGCATGAAGCCAAAATCGCGCTGCGCCGCCGCGATGTCGGCATAGGTCGCCGGCAAATCGCCCGGCTGCATCGGCAGGTTTTTAATCCGGGCCCGCTTGCCCAAGGCGCGCTCCAGCACCGCGACGAAATGCATGAGATCCTCGCTGCGGCTGTTGCCGAGATTGTAGATGCGGTAGGGCGGCGCCCCGCCTGCGGAAGCGGGCGGGCGGGCGAGACAGGCGAGCACGCCTTCCACCGCGTCGTCGATATAGGTGAAGTCGCGGCGCATCTTGCCGTGATTGTAGAGATTGATGGGCTTGCCCTTGACGATCGCCTCGGTGAAAAGCCAGGCCGCCATGTCCGGCCGGCCCCAGGGACCGTAGACCGTGAAGAAGCGCAGGCCCGTCATCGGCAGGCGGTAGAGATGGGCGTAGCAATAGGACATGAGCTCGTCCGCCTTCTTGGTCGCGGCATAGAGCGATTGCGGATGATCGACCGGATCGCCTTCCGAAAACGGCAGCTTGACGTTGCCGCCATAGACCGAGGAGGAACTGGCGAAGACCAGGTGTTTCAGCCCTTTCAGATGCCGGCAGGCTTCGAGCACCTCGAGCTGCGCGACCAGATTGGATGCGGCATAGGCGCGGGGGTTTTCGAGCGAATAACGCACCCCCGGCTGCGCCGCCAGGTGGACCACCCGGTCGACGCCCTTGACCTGCTTCAGCAGGGATTCGAGCCTGCCCGTGCCGGCGAGATCGAGGCGATGGAAGCGGAAGCGCTTCTCGCCCGCGAGTTCCTTGAGCCGCGCCCGCTTCAGCGCGGGCGAATAGTAATCGCTCAGATTGTCGACGCCGATCACGCTTTCGCCGCGGCGCAGCAGCGCGGCCGAGACGTGGAAGCCGATGAAGCCGGCGGCGCCGGTGACGAGAACGGTCATGGGCGGTTGCTATAGCCGGTCCGGCGGCGGAAATCACCCCTTGCGGCGAACCGTCCCTTGATGGGCAAAATGGCGGCATGGGCCCGAAGGGGACCCGAGGGAGAGCCCATGAAAAGTTATGTCCTGACCGCGTTCGGAGCGCCGCTGCAAACCGTCGAGGCGCCGGTGCCGGTGCCGCAAGGCACCGAGGTGCTGTTGAAGATTCTGGCATCCGGGGTGTGCCACAGCGATTTGCACATCTGGGACGGCTATTTCGATCTCGGCGGCGGCAAGCAGCAGTTGGTCGCCAATTCCGGCATCGTTCCGCCGATCACCATGGGCCACGAGATCGCCGGCGAAGTGGCGGGACTCGGCCCCGAGGCCAAAGGCTTGAAGCCGGGCGAGCGTTACGTCGCCTATCCCTGGATCGGCTGCGGCGAATGTCCGAACTGCCGGGCGGGCCGCGAGAATATCTGCACCGCCGGCGAACGCACCCTCGGCATCCGCCGCCCCGGCGGCTATGCCGAGTACGTGCTGGTGCCGCATCCGCGCTACCTGGCGCCGCTGGGCAAGCTTTCTCCCGCCCAGGCCGCGCCCTATGCCTGCTCGGGCCTCACCGCCTATGCCGCGCTGAAGCGCGTCGGCGAGGCGGTCTACCGGACCCAGCCGATCCTCATCCTCGGCGCCGGCGGCCTCGGGCTCACCTGCCTCAAGCTGCTGAAGGCGCTGGGCGGCAAGGGCGCGGTGGTGTCCGACATCGATCCCAAGAAGCGCGAGGCCGCGCTTGCCGCCGGCGCGCTTGCCGCCATCGACCCCAAGACGGAGAAACCGGCGCGCGCCTTGAACGCGGCGGCCAAGGCGCCGATCGCGGCGGCGATCGATTTCGTCGGCGCGGAAAGCACGGCGCGGCTCGGCATGGCCGCGATCGCGCGCGGCGGAAAATACGTCATCGTGGGATTGTTCGGCGGCGAGATAACCATGGCGCTGCCGTTGATTTCGCTCCGCGCGCTGGCCATCGAAGGGCTGGTGACCGGAACGCTGGCCGAGTTCAAGGAGCTGATGGCTCTGGTGGCGCAGGGAAATATCGAGGGCGTGCCGCTCGACGAGCGGCCGCTCGCCGAGGCCAATCAGGCGCTGATGGATTTGCGCGCCGGCCGCATCCTCGGCCGCGCCGTGCTCAAACCCTCGGCTTGACCGCGCCGGCGATGCTGCGGCCCACCTGGCGGGCCAGGCAGTCGTAACTCATATCGGTCATGTGCAGCCGGTCATGCGCCAGCATGATGGCGAGCGGCATGCGCCCTTCCTCCGCCCATTCGCGCATCATGGCGAAGCGGTGGATGACCGGCACGTCCTCGGCATGCGCCGCCACGGCGATGGCGTGTTCCATCTCGCGGTAACGCGGATGCTGCAGGATGGCGGGCGCGAATTGCAGATCCATCAGCACCACGTCGATCCCCGCCGCCTTCATGCGCTCGGTGCCGGTGCGGATCAGTTCCTCCGCCTCGGCCGGATCGATGTCGTGCAGCAGATCGTTGGTGCCGACCTGCCAGATGACCAGATCGGGATGATCGGCGATCACGTCGGTGTTGATCCGCTCGAGCGTCGTGCCCGCGACCTCGCCGCCGACGCCGCGATTGAGGACGTTGATCTCCATGTTGGGGAAGCGCGCGGCCAGGAGCTTCGCCAGCCGGCTGGGATAGGATTTGTCGGGCCCCGACGCGCCGGTGCCGTAGGTCGAGGACGAGCCGAAGGCGACGATGGTCAAAGGCCCGCCCTTGGCGAGGCTTTGCGCCACGTGCGGCAGCGGCATGTCCAGCGCCGTGACGTCGCCGCTGGCGGCGCAATGATCGATGTCGGCCTGGGCGTGGCGCCGGCCGGGCGACAGCAGCAGCAGCACCATGGCGATGAGGCCGACCATGGTGATCGCCATGATCGAATTCTCGCGCCGCAACTGGGCCGGGCTCGGTTGCTTCAGTTTCTTATACATGCTAGCGGGCGGCGTAATCGATCGCGTCCGCCATCCTTTCTCCCAGACACCGGTAAACCTCTTCGGCCAATCCCGCCTGCTTGCCTTTCGGCACGTTGACCAGGTCGAAGCTGCCCTGATCGCTCCAGTAATGCATGATATCATAACGGCGGAAGACGTAGATTTCTTCCAGCTCCGCGATTTGCCGCATGGTCTCGATATAGGGCTCGAAGTCGATGATCGAGCTGGTCTGCGGATTGTATTGCATGTCGACCAGCATGATCTCGGCCTTGTGCTGGCGCAGCAGGGACGCTCCGGACTGGATGGCGGCGGCGAAATCCCCGACCTCGATGCTGCGCACGGCATCGACCGTCCCGGTTTCCCAGATGACCAGATTGGGATTGTAGGGGAACACGTCCTTGGCGAAGCGGTCGACCATGTCCTCGGCGCTCTGGCGCGGTATGCCCTTGTTGATGACCGTAATCGGCACGCCCGGATGGCGGCGGCGGAGCGCCTCTTCGAGGCGATGGGGATAGGCATTGGCCTCGCCCTCGCCGGCGGCGGTGCCGGCGGTCGAAGCGCCGCCGATGACGACGATGGTCACCGGCTGTTTGGCGTGGAAACGGCGGGCCAGCGCGGGGAACCGCGGAGAGTCCTCGATCAGATCGTGCGGCGCGGCGCAGACGGCGGGCTCCGGTTCGGACGCCGTTACCTGGGAAAGCACGCGGCCGCCCGGAATCAACGCCGCGAGCACGATCAGCGCGATCAGGGCGGGATACCGGGTCATCGCGGCGACTCCGAAGAGGCTGCGGGCAAGGCGGCTTGGCGCGGACGCGGACGCGAAGCCGGCGGCCGGCCCGACGCGGTCTTGTACCATTCGAGCAGGAAGGCGATGACGACCATCAGCCCCATGCCGACCAGATTGACGGCGAATTGCATGGGGATGCCGCCGTACCATTCGGCCAAGAGAAAGTGGCCGAGCACCGAGAGCACGATGCTGACGCAGAAGATGTAAAGCGAGTGCTGGCCGCACAGGATCACCGGCCATGCCCAGTTCTTGTGCAGGAAGGCGCTGTGCGGTTTGACGAAGGCGATCGTCGTCACCGCGATGGCGAGGAAATCGATGAGCCGCAGCGGCGCCAGATTGGTCTTGTCGATGGTGTGGTTATAGAGCTGTTTCGCCAGGAAAGGCGGAAACGGATCGTAGAACCAGTGGATCGTCCAGGTGATGTTGATCACCGCGACCAGCGCGGTGATGCCGATCGCGAGCGGCGTGATCCACCGCCACGTCGGAAAGGGCCAGCTTCCATTGACGCGCGAATAGCCCGCGGTCGCGCCGATGACGAACAGGAACTGCCAGGCCAGCGGATTGAAGAACCAGGACTGGTGTTCGGGCAGGGTCTCGGGCGCCCAGCCGCGCAGCAGCACCGCGCCGTAGAGCAATCCGGAAAGCGCGAGCGGCAGCAGCGGATGACGCCGGAGCAGCAGCAGCACGATGGGGAAACCCGCCAGCAGCGCGATGTAGAGCGGCAGGATGTCGAGGAAGGTGGGCTGGAACACCAGCAGCAGGGCGCGGATGATCGCGAGATGAGGCGTCTCGAGGAAATCGCCGACGCCCATCTCCTCACTGTACATCGGGTTGCGCACCACCAGGATGGTGTAGGACACCTCGGCGGTGAAGATGACGAACAGGAAGATGTGCGCGACATAGAGCTGCCAAACGCGGCGGAAGACCTGCGCGATGGCCACCAGCGCGCCCCGCTGGGCCAGGCTCTTGCCGTAGACCAGCGCGGCGGTGAAACCGGAGATGAAGATGAACACTTCGGCGGCGTCGGAAAAGGCGAAGGCCCGGAAGGTGAAATAGGAGAGCATGTTCTCCGGGATGTGGTCGATGAAGATGAAGAACAGCGACAAACCGCGGAAGAAATCGAGACGCAGATCGCGCGCGCCCCACGCCATCCCCCCGGCCGCATTCATGGCTCGCTTCCGCACCGCCCCGCTCACGCCCCGATCATAGCCGCGCCCGCCTCATAGCCCAAGCCCCGGGCCTCTATGGCGCCGGGGCTGGGACATCCCTCATGCCCAAAAATCGGGCGCTCGGGCAATATCGGTTTGAGTGGAATCGTCCGATTCCATTCAAACCGATGAAATTGCCCGCCAAACAAATGAAGAGCGTGTTCGCCAAAGGCGAGCACGCTCTAGATGGCGTCGAGCTGCCAGGCGATGTCGTTGGAGATGTTCCAGAGATAGCCGATATCGGCCGTGCCGACGAGCGCGTATTCATGCCCGTGATGGCGCCAATAGAGCAGGTTCAAATCGCCGCGGCGGTCGAAGGTGGGCGCGAGGTCGGGCTTGGACGACGAGGCCACGACCACGGTCAAGGGCCCGAGCGCCTGGTTGTCGGTGGTATAGAACAGCTGCGTCGCGGGCTGGCCTTCGACCACGAGGAAACGCGCGCCCTGGAAGCTCAATCCCCAGGGCTTCAGATCGGGCAGGTGGAAATCGGAGGGCAACTGCCCGGCCTTGCGCAGGGTATCGATATTGCCGTCGGCCGGCACGTCCATGAGCTGGCGGTCATCCGGCCCGGCGTTGACGAAGAGCTTGTGATAGCCCGCGATGTTGTCGAGCCAGTTGGCGGCGGTGAGATTGCCGTTGAGCGCCGCCTGTTGCGCCGCCAGCGTGACGCCTTGCTGGCTGGCGACGAAATATCCCAAGCCCGATCCCGAGCACGATGCCGGCCAGCGAGGCCGCGGCCGGGGCGCCGATCCACCAGGCCCGTTCGCCCATCATGCCGCGCCAGCGTCTGAGCTGCGCCACCGCCTGCCGGATCAGGGAATCGGATTCCTTGGCGCGCGCCGCGGCGATCAGCCGCTCGGGCACGGGCTCGCGCAGCACCGCGTCATAGGCGGCGCGGATGAGCCGCGTGCTGTCGTTGAGGCGCTGGGCCCGGTCGCGCAGAGCGTCGTCCCCGGCCAGCGCCTGGGCCACGGCCAAGCGCTCGGGCCCGGCCAACTCGCCGTCGAGATAGGCAATCAACGTCTCGTCACTCGGTCTTTGCATCGTCCGAACTCCCCCGGAGAGCTTCACCGGATTCCAGCTTCGCCAGCAACGCGAGCCGTGCCCGCGCCAACCGGCTCATGATGGTGCCCACCGGCACCTCGGCGACATCCGCCGCCTCCTTGTAACTCAACCCTTCCACCGTCACGAGCAACAACGCCACGCGCTGCTCGGCCGGCAGAGTATTCATCGCCGCCTGCACCTCGCGCAACGCCAGGCGGGACTCGACTCGGCGAACCGATTCGTCCGAGCCCACATTGAGCGCCGCGTCCTCGTTCTCCGTCCTCCGAGAGTCCCGCGCGCGCAACTGGTCGATCCAGACAGTCTGCACGATGCGGAACATCCAACTGTCGAAGCGCGTTCCCGCCTGGAACTGGTGCGTGCGGGCGAGAGCCCGTTCGCACGCCGCCTGGACGAGATCGTCCGCTTCGACGGCGGAGCCGGTCAGGCCGCGGGCGAAACGCCGAAGCCGGGGCAGGACTGCGACGAGTTGGTCGTTGAAAGACGCACTCACCGCCCCATCCCCCGGCGGGGCTGGGCCGTCCGATCAGACCTGACGACGATATAACGGCTGGAGATGGGGATTATTCCTTTGGCAGAACAGCATCTTAACCGCGAGTTTGGGGCCTGAGAAGGCGGAATGCTCCAGCCATGGTGTTTTGCATATCAGAGTTGAGAGTCATGCCGCAGTTTGACGATTCGATATTGATTT
Source organism: uncultured Alphaproteobacteria bacterium (assembly GCA_963810055.1). Classification (GTDB taxonomy): domain Bacteria; phylum Pseudomonadota; class Alphaproteobacteria; order ATCC43930; family CGMCC-115725; genus REEB95. Next base: position 219,834 of record CAWEME010000035.1, read on the forward strand.
AGATCAATCATTCCCGACCGGAGGCGCGGTAGAAGGTGCGGCGAAATTCGAACGGGGACACGATCGACTTGAGTAACAGGCTAGGTTTCGGCATTGTGTCGCCCGGTTCGCGGGAAATAGCGCACTTCAAGCGCGGGGTCATCGGGGGCTTTCGGATTTCATGAAAATCGGCATTCCGAAAGAACGCCGGCCCGAAGAGCGTCGGGTCGCGGCCTCTCCCGATACGGCCAAGAAGCTCAAGAGCATGGGCCATGACATCCTGGTCGAAAAGGGCGCAGGAACCGGGGCGGCCTTCACCGACGAGGCCTATGCCGCCGCGGGCGCGTCGATGGTTGACGCGGCCGCCGCCTTGGCGGCCGAGATCGTGCTCAAGGTGCAGGCGCCCCTGCCCGACGAGATCGGCAAGATGAAGCCGGGCGCGGTGCTGGTCGGCATGCTCCAGCCCTTGCAGAACAAGGATCAGGTCGCTTCCTATGCCAAGGCGGGGCTCACCGCCTTCGCCATGGAGCTGGTGCCGCGCATCACCCGCGCCCAGGCGATGGACGTGCTGTCCTCGCAGGCCAATCTCGCCGGTTACAAGGCCGTGCTCGACGCCGCCGATGTTTTCGGCCGCGCCATGCCGATGATGATGACCGCGGCCGGCACGATCGCGCCGGCGCGCGTGCTGGTGATGGGCGCGGGCGTCGCCGGCCTCCAGGCGATCGCCACCGCGCGGCGCTTGGGCGCGATCGTCTCCGCCACCGATGTGCGCTTCGCCGCCAAGGAACAGGTCGAAAGCCTGGGCGCCTCCTTCCTCGCGGTCGATCTCGAGGCGATGAAGGCGATGGAGACGGCGGGCGGCTATGCCAAGGAGGCGAGCGCGGATTTCGCCAAGCGCCAGCGCGAGCACGTGACCGAGGCCTTGAAGAAGATCGACATCGTCATCTGCACCGCGCTCATCCCCGGGCGCAAGGCGCCGGTGCTGATCACCAAGGAGATGGTGGGGGTGATGCGTCCGGGCTCGGTGATCGTCGATTTGGCGGTGGAGCAAGGCGGCAACGCCGAAGGCAGCAAAGCCGGGCGAGACCGTGACCGCGCCCAACGGCGTCATCATCATCGGTCATTTGAACGTGCCGTCGCGCATCGCGGTCGACGCCAGCGCGCTCTATGCCCGCAACCTGTTGTCCTTCCTGGGATTGATCCTGACCAAGGAGAAGACGCTCAAGATCGACGAAGCCGACGAGATCGTGAAGGCGAGCCTGCTGACGCGCGACGGCAAGATCGTCCATCCGCAACTGGCGGGAGGCGCCTGATGGGCGAGCATGCCAACGTCTTCGTCTTCTTCCTCACCGTCTTCGTGCTGGCGGTGTTCGTGGGCTATTACGTGGTGTGGCGGGTGACGCCCGCCCTCCATTCGCCGCTGATGAGCGTCACCAACGCGGTGTCCTCGGTCATCATCGTCGGCGCGCTGATCGCCGCCGGGCCGGCGGGGCTGAGCTTCTCCAAGATCATGGGCCTGGCCGCGGTGACTCTGGCCTCGGTCAATATCTTCGGCGGCTTCATCGTGACGCAGCGCATGTTGCAGATGTTCAAGAAAAAGGCGCCCAAAGAGCCCGCCAAGGAGCCGGCCAAGAAATGAGCGCGAATCTCTCGGCCTTGCTCTACCTCGTCGCCAGCATCTGCTTCATCATGGCGCTCAGGGGGCTGTCGTCGCCGCTGACCGCGCGCGGCGGCAATCTCTACGGCATCATCGGCATGGTGATCGCGATCGGCACCACGCTCGCCTCTCCCGGCGTGCTGAGCTATCCCGAAATCGCAGGCCGGAATCGTCGTGGGCGGCACGATCGGCACCATCGTCGCGCTGCGCATCCAGATGACGGCGCTGCCGCAGCTGGTGGCGGCCTTCCACAGTCTCGTCGGCTTGGCGGCGGTGTGCGTCGCAACGGCGGCGTTCTTCGCGCCCGCGGCCTACGGCATCGGCGAGGTCGGCGCGATCCACGGCCAGAGCCTGATCGAAATGAGCCTCGGCACCGCCATCGGCGCCGTCACCTTCACCGGCTCGATCATCGCCTTCGGCAAGCTTCAGGGCCTCATCACCGGCGCGCCGCTGGTCTTCCCCGGCCAGCATTGGCTCAACGCGGCGCTGGGCGTGGCGCTGGTGGCGATCATCGTCTGGTTCTTCATGGACCAGGCGCCGCTGCAATTCTGGCTGATCGTCGGAATATCTCTGCTGCTGGGCCTGCTGCTGATCGTGCCGATCGGCGGCGCCGACATGCCGGTGGTGATCTCGATGCTGAACAGCTACTCGGGCTGGGCGGCCTGCGGCATCGGCTTCACGCTCGGCAATTCGCTGCTCATCATCACCGGCGCGCTGGTGGGCTCCTCGGGCGCGATCCTCAGCTACATCATGTGCAAGGGCATGAACCGCTCGATCTTCAACGTGATCCTGGGCGGTTTCGGCACCGAAGGCGGCACGATCGCGGCCGGCGGCCAGGGCGACAAGCCGGTCAAATCGGGCAGCGCCGACGACGCCGCCTTCATCCTCAAGAACGCCAGCTCGGTCATCATCGTGCCGGGCTACGGCATGGCGGTGGCCCAGGCGCAGCACGCGCTCAAGGAAATGGCCGACATCCTGAAGAAGGAAGGCGTCACCGTGCATTACGCCATCCATCCGGTGGCGGGCCGCATGCCCGGCCACATGAACGTGCTGCTGGCCGAAGCGAACGTGCCTTACGAGGACGTGATGGAACTGGACGAGATCAACCGCGATTTCCCCACCACCGACGTCGCCTTCGTCATCGGCGCCAACGATGTGACCAACCCGGCAGCCAAGACCGATCCCAAATCGCCGATCTACGGCATGCCCATCCTGGACGTGGAAAAGGCCAAGACCGTGCTGTTCGTCAAACGCTCCATGGCCTCGGGCTATGCCGGGGTCCAGAACGAGCTGTTCTTCCGCGACAACACCATGATGCTGTTCGGCGACGCCAAGAAGATGTGCGAGCAGATCGTGAAGGCGCTCGGGTAGTTAGGCTTCGCGCCTCGCGTAGCACAGCGATCGCGGAGGCGATCGCGTCGTGCGAAGCCAAAGAAAGTTCCCCTAAAACCAAAAGCCGCCTTTCGGCGGCTTTTAATTATGGGCTAGTAGCCCTCGCGTTCCATGCGCTTCCTGAGGAGTTTGCGGTAGCGGCGCACCGCCTCGGCCTTTTCGCGGGCGCGGCGCTCGGACGGCTTCTCGTAATTGCGGCGGATCTTCATCTCCCGGAACAGGCCTTCGCGCTGCATCTTTTTCTTGAGCGCGCGCAGCGCCTGATCGACGTTGTTATCGCGGACGAGAACCTGCACGGACGCGCATTTCCTTTCGTAAAGACGGTTAAAAGGCCAATTCCCAGCCCGGAAAACCGGGCCAAGGGGCGGGTGAATATCACCAAAATCCGGCTTTGTGAAGCCTTTGGCTAGGGCTTAAACCGCCTTTCCGCAAGGCTGCGGCTTTTGCGCCACGCCAAACCGGGCCGATTCGGCTAATATTCTTGCCATGGCTATTCTCAGGATCGCCCGCATGGGCCACCCGGTGCTGCGCGGCCCAGCGGAAACCGTCGCCGACCCGGCCGCGCCCGAAATCCGCCGGCTGGTCGCCGACATGATCGAGACCATGGAGGATTACGGCGGCACCGGCCTGGCCGCGCCCCAGGTGCATGTGCCGAAGCGCGTCGTGGTCTTTCAGGTGACGGAGGGGCGCCTCACCGGCCGCCCGCTCGACACGCCCCTGGAACTGACCGCCATCGTCAATCCGGTGATCGAGCCGATCGGCGCCGAGCAGGAGCTGGATTGGGAAGGCTGCCTCTCGGTTCCGGGCTTGCGCGGCGCGGTGCCGCGCTTCGTCAAGATCCGCTATCGCGGCCTTGGCTTGGACGGCAAGACCATCGACCGCGTCGCCGAAGGCTTCCACGCCCGCGTGCTGCAACATGAATGCGACCATCTCGACGGCGTTCTCTATCCGCAGCGCATGAGGGATCTGAGCCTGCTGATCTACAACGAGGAAAGCGCGAGGCACCCGGTCGATCTCGGCCAAGCCCGCGACAAGGCGGCGGAATGAAGGACGACACCGCGCTCAAGGTGAAAATCGTGCTGGCGATGCTGCCGGACGTGCCCTTCGAGGGCTGGTCCCGGGCGGCGCTGCGCAAGGCCGCGGCCAAGCTCGGCCATGACGAGGCGGAAACCGATTCGCTCTTCCCCGGCGGCGCGCGCGACGCGGCCGCGTGTTTTTCCGCCTGGGCCGATCGTGAGACCGAAAAGGCGCTGGCCCGGAAGAAGCTGGACACGCTCAAAATCCGTGAGCGCATCGCGTTGGGCGTCAAGACCCGGCTCGACATCCTGGCGCCCCACCGCGAGGCGGTGCGGCGTCTGCTCGCCTTCCTGGCGCTGCCGGCCAATCTGCCGCTCGCCGCCCGGCTGCTTTACCGCACCACCGATGCGATCTGGTACGCCGCCGGCGACCGCGCCACCGATTTCAGCTTCTATACCAAGCGCGGTCTGCTGGCCGGGGTCTATGCTTCGACCACCCTCTATTGGCTCGACGACAAGTCGAAGGACGGCGCCGCCACCTCGCGCTTCCTCGACCGCCGCATCGACGAGGTGATGAAGATTCCGAAGCTGCGCGCCCGGGTGAAGGAAGGCCTGGGAACCCTGCCCAATCCTCTGCGAGCCTTGCGGGGCTTGCGCCGCGGCGCCAGCTAGCTTTTCGGCAGCAGCCTGGTGACGTGGCCCATCTTGCGGCCAGGCACCGGCTTGCCCTTGCCGTAGAGATGGAGCTTGGCGCCGGGATCCTTGAGCGCCGCCCGCCAGCCCTTCACCTCGTCTCCGATCAGGTTCTTCATCACCGCGTCGGAATGGCGCTCGGGCGAGCCCAGGGGCAGGCCGCAGATGGCGCGCACCAGCTGCTCGAACTGGCTGGTGATGCAGGCATCGATGGTCCAATGGCCGGAATTATGCGGCCGGGGCGCGATCTCGTTGACCAGCACCCGGCCTTGCTTGGTCACGAACATCTCGACCGCGAGCAATCCCACGACATCGAGCTTTTCCGCGATCCGGACGGCGATGCGCGTGGCCTCGCGCGCCTCGGCTTTCCCGATGCGCGCCGGGGCCGAGGTGGTATCGAGTATTCCCCGGTTATGGCGGTTTTCGACCGGAATATAGGCCTCGATTTTGCCGTCGAGCCCGCGCGCCACGATCACCGACACCTCGCAGGCGAAATCGACCCGGCCTTCGAGAATCCCGTGCTTCGCGCGGAAGCGTTTCCACGACGCGGACGGGCGGGATCCCGGCTCGACCGGCAGCTGGCCCTTGCCGTCATAGCCGAAGCGCACGGTCTTGAGGATGGCGCGCGATTTGAGCGCCGCCATGGCCTCGGCCAGCTCGCCTGCGCCCGTCACCGGGTGATAATCCGCGGTGGATATGCCGATGCCGCGCAGGAAATTCTTCTCCTTCAGCCGGTCCTGCGCGATTTCGAGCGCGTTGGGCCCCGGGCGCAGCGGCTTGAGCCTGGCCAGGTATCGCGCCGCTTCGACATCGACGTTCTCGAACTCGAAGGTCGCGACGTCGATCCCCCGGGCGAAGCGCCGGAGCGCGGCCCGGTCGGAGTATTTCGCGGTGGTGGCAAGGGCCGTCACCTGCTTGGCCGGGCTGTCCTTTTCGGGACAGAAGACATGGCAGCGATAGCCCAGTTGTGCCGCGGCGAGCGCGGTCATGCGCCCGAGCTGGCCGCCGCCCAATATGCCGATGGTCGATCCGGGGACGATCATCAACGCGAAGGGCGCTTGGGCACCGCGGCGGTCAGCCGCTGGCGCCAGGCATCGAGCCGCGCCGCCAATTTCTGGTCGCCCAGCGCCAGGATGGATGCCGCCAGCAGCGCGGCGTTGATCGCGCCCGCCTTGCCTATCGCCAGCGTGCCCACCGGCACGCCGCCCGGCATCTGGGCGATGGAGAGCAGGCTGTCGAGGCCCTTCAAGGCCTTGGTTGCGACCGGCACGCCCAGCACCGGCAGCGGCGTCATCGACGCGACCATGCCCGGCAGATGGGCGGCGCCGCCGGCCCCGGCGATGATCACCCGCAGGCCGCGGCCCTTGGCGGCGACCGCGTATTGGTAGAGCCGCTTGGGCGTGCGGTGGGCCGAAACCACCAGCGCCTCATGCTTGATGCCGAGCCGGGTGAGCGTCCGGGCCGCGTGGCGCAGCGTGCGCCAGTCGGAGGTGCTGCCCATGATGATGCCGACTAAGGGCTTGGCGCGCGCCATGAAACCGCCTTTCCGGACCGGGAAAGCGCGCATTATAGGAATGCGCGGGTCTTGGGCAAGCGGGCCGAAAGCGGCTCAGAACACCAGCCGGCTGCCGGCGAGGATCAAAGTGGCGGCCAAAGTGAGGCGCAGCGCCGTGTCCGGCACCACGGTCGAGGCATAGCTGCCGAGGACGACGCCCGGAATCGAGCCGGCCAGCAGCGAGACCAGCAGATGGCCGTCGATTGAGCCGATCATCCAATGGCCGATCCCGGCCAGCAGGGTAAGCGGCACGGCATGGGCGATGTCGGAGCCGACGATGCGCACGATGCGGAGCTTGGGATAGAGCAGCACCAGGGCGGTGACGCCCAGCGCGCCCGCCCCCACCGACGAAACCGACACCAGCACGCCCAGCACCGCGCCCGTCGCCACGGTCAGGATCGCGGTGCGGCGCGGATCGAGCTCGCCCACGCGCTTGGCATAGAGCTTCTGGATTTGCGCGCGGAAGATCAGCGCGAGCGCGGTGGCGAACAGCGCGAGGCCCAGCACCAGGGTGATGAGCGCGCTCGCCGCCCTGCCGGTGAGATCGAGACGGGACAGGACGATCAGCGTCGCCGCCGTCGCCGGCAGGCTGCCCGCGGCCAGGCGGCCGACGATGCGCCAGTCGACGGTGCGGGTATAGCCGTGCATCAGCGTGCCGCCGGTCTTGGTCGCGGCGGCGTAGAGCAGGTCGGTGCCGACCGCGGTGGCGGGATGGATGCCGAACAGCAGGATGAGCAGCGGCGTCATCAGCGCGCCGCCGCCGACGCCGGTCATGCCGACCAGCGCGCCGACGACGAAGCCTGAAAGCGAATAGAGCGGATCGATCGTGTGAACCCAATTCACGGCGTGGTCACGCGTCTCCGTTGCGGCAGGACCCGAATTGTCCGATGGCGGGGAACCAAGAGCAATCCCTTAGTTGGCTACCCCGGCCTTGGCCCGGGCCGGGCTTCCGCCTAGCTCCGCGGCACTTCGCCGCAAGCAGAAGGCGATGGGCCAGGCGGCCTGGCCGTCATTGCGAGGCTGCAACGCGGCCGAAGCAATCCAGCGGCCACTGTATCGCCTCTGGATTGCTTCGCCTCCGGCTCGCAATGACAAGACAGGGCGGTTGGGCGGGGGCTCAGGCGATGATATCGGGCAGCAGCTTGCTTTCGAGCTTGGTGATGAGGTCCTTGAGCGCCAGCTTGCGGCGCTTCAGGCGCTGCATGTCGAGCGGATTGTCGGGCGGGTTTTCCTCGCAGCGCAGAATCTCTTCGTCGAGCACGCGATGCTCGGATTTGAGAAGCTCTATTTTCGCCTTGATGGCTTCGACGTCGAGATCCATGCCGGACTATCGCCTATCGCGCCGGATAATCGCGGCATTATAGCAAAACCGGCCCGTGGGGGTGAGGCCCCGAAAACCCCGCATTATCCGCGCAAACCGGGCCTCGCGGGGAGGAATCCCGGGGCGCAGACGAGGTCCGAGACCTTCGGGCTTTCGCCCGGCGGCGGCGGAGCGGGCCGCAACGCCGGAACCCGCGCGGCGATGTTCCGCGCCGGAGCCGCGGCTCATTCTCCGCGTTGTTAATAATAATAATTATGGGCGGGGTGGAACCGTTCTAGCCAATGATTCCAAGCCCTTGAATTTTGCGGCCTTGATTCGGGCGCGCCCAAATCTCCAAAAATTAATCCATTCCCGCTTGGCCAAACCCGCCCGGCGGTATTATGATGCTTTGGTTACGTCACCTCATCCAGCAGGAGGAGCCATGACGCTTGAGGATCACATCGAGGAACTTCGTACCCGTCACCACAGAATCGAAATCGAACTCGATCACGAAATCCACCGACCCCACCCCGACGACGTCACCGTCACCGGCCTGAAACGGAAAAAGCTCCGCATCAAGGACGAAATCTTCCAGCTGGAACACGAACGCTAGTCCGGCGCCCGAACGCCCCTCCCCTCGGAGGGGCGGTTCGTTTTTGGGCTATCGGCGGTCCGCTTCGCGGCCGCGATTCACAGACCGCGATCCTCGAGCCATTCCCGGATGAGCTCCGCCGCTTTTCTCCAGGATGCATCCAGCATGATCGCGTGCCCGGACGGTTTGACGATCCGCAAGGCCGATCCGTGGAAAAGGGCGGTGCGCCGCGCCATCGAACGCTCGATGATGCGGTCGCCGTTCGCGGCCAGAACCAGCGAAGGGATTCCGACGCTTTGCGCCGGCAGGACGGGGCCCGGCATGCGGGCATCGGCCAAGGCGCGGCGGCTTTCGGGTCCGAGACGGGCGGCGAAGGCGACGACCTGCTTGGCGGGCAGCTCGTTCGAGAATAATGCCCGCCGCCACAGCTCCGCCATCGACGCTTTTCCGTCCGGCCGCTTCCTGAGGATGTTTTCCAGAAGGGCGGTGGGATGCGGCAATACCAGGCTGTGGCCGACAAGCAAGATGCCCTCGGGAGGCGCCGGCGCCAAAAGGACAATGGCGCGCATCGGAACCCGCCCGATGAGCCTTTGCACGATAAGACCGCCAAGCGAATGCCCGACCACGACGACCGGCGCGCCGATCTTCTCGATGACGCAGCGGACGTCGTCGATATAATCCGAAAACCGCCAGTCCTGGATCCGGTCGCGCCCCTTGCTGCGGCCATGGCCGCGCAGACTCAGCGCGTAAACGCTCCTTCCCGATTTCCAGAAGTAAGGCAGGAAGTGCTCCTGCCACATCCAGGCGCCGCCGAACGCGCCATGCACGAAAAGAATAACCGTGTCCCGGTGACGCCAAAGCCTGCCCGCGCCGACGACTTCGAGGCGCGGCCCGCCCGGCGAGCGATAGCGGCGCAGGAAATTCCAGGAAACCGGGACCGGCGGCGACGCCGGACCGGCGAAGCGCCATAGCCAGCCGAACAACGGCTTCCGGGACGGCTTGCTTCGCTGGGTGGCGTGCATATCGAGGCCCGACGATTTCAATCCTTGAGGTATATCGGATTACCGCAGGATTGTGGCCGTTTCATTGAACCGGCGCCGAATATCGGCCTAGGGTGACCTATATCTATTTTATCAATTTGCCGAAAGACAAACTCGACCAATGAAGATCAAGTTCGCATATGGCGGATAACCGCTCCTAACGCGAGCCCGATAATAAACATGACCTCAGACCAGACGTACGGATATAGCGGACAAGTTTTTTGACATGTCGCTAAAAGGTCGGGAATCCCCATCGCCATTATTATAAACACAATAGGCCCCAAAGGACCGAATAACGGACTAGCTAAGAGCACAACGCCTAAAAATAGGGAACCTTCCAGACAGTCGCGACACGTTGCGGCAAATAATACTAGCGCCAACAACGCAATTACCCAGCTAAAGCCACCGGCTAGGAATCCAGCAACAAATCCTATTGCAACCCCGATCCCTCCCTCCAAGATTGGAAGCATCGAGGCCATATAGGAAGAAGATGGTGGCGGCGTGATTGGCGCAACGGGATATCCTGATGGTTGAGGGCCATTGTAAAGAATTTCGTATGAAGGGAGTCCAATTTCCCTACCACCCCACGCAAAAAAGCAATTGTTGTTAATAGCTTTTCCCAATTGCCATCCATGATCTATTTTAATGTTGCCACGATTTTCTACGAATTGTGCTCTACAAACATAGAAGGGGCGTCCATCTGACTCCCTGCCACCAATAATTATTCCATTTATGGGCTGACTATTACGTACCCATGAGTAAGTGCCAGCAGGGACAACTGCGATCTCAAAATTCTCAAATGTGTATGCCTGTCCAAGTTCGGAAATATTGCATCGATCATTAACTAAGTAGCCAGGATGGATTCCATTCCGCTAGTGCGGCTCGACAGACATACTCGAGTTTCTCATTGTTGATTTCCGTTTTGACATCACTGGGGATAAGGTTTTGTGGCAGTGGCACGCCGGTGTGCGTCGAAACCCATCGAACATCTGC
>CAWEME010000036.1:0-3395 GCA_963810055.1 uncultured Alphaproteobacteria bacterium
GCCGCGCTTCCGCTTCATCCCTCGAGGCCGAGGAACGGCTTGAGCGCGTTCCAGAAACCGTCGGGATCCTGAATATGCGGCGAATGTCCGCAATGGGGAAGCTCGACCAGACGCGCCCCCGGGATGTTGGACGCGAGTTCCTTCGACAAGGAAGGCGGCGTTGCGGTATCGCGCAGTCCCACCACCACCAGCGTGGGATTGCGGATATGCTTGATCTCGGCGCGCAAATCGAGCTTGGCCAAGGCGCGGCAGGAAGCGGCGAAATGTCCGGGATCGGCGCGCAACAATGATGATCGGCGCTCGGCGGCGATTGCGGGATGGGCTTGGAGAAAATCCTCCGGGAACATGCGGGCGAGCGCGATCTCGGTGACCGCCTTCATGCCGCCTTGCTCGACGCGCTGGGCCATCACGGCGAAGGCAGGCTTGCCGGCAGCGGGAATGGCGGCGCCGGTGTCGACCAGCACCAGCTTGCCGAATTTGCTCCCGTGGCGCACCGCCAGCGCCACCGCGACGAAACCGCCGAAGCCGTTGCCGAGCATTTCGGTCTCGGGGTCTATCCCCAGGCGCGGAAAATGCGCCGCGATGCGGTCGGCGAAATCCTCGAGCCCCGGCCCGGCCGGATCCGAGCCGCCGAAACCGGGCAGATTCACCAGCGACACGCGCCGTTCGCGCGCGAAACGCGGCGCGATGCGATCGAATGCGGTGCGGTCCGAGAGCAGGGAATGAAGCAGCACCAGGCCGCGTCCCTTGCCCATTTGCTCGACGTCGAGTTTCGCGCTGCTGTGCATCATCGCCTTCCGCCCTTTGCTCTCGCCCATGGCATTCGCCCGCCAATTCGTATAGCGTAATACGCAATAACGGCCCAAGGCCGTTGAGAATAAAATATCAGGGGGAGGTCAAATCACATGTCCGCGATGGTCAATTCCGGCGCCCGTCTCGACCGGCTGCCGATCTCGCCGTTCCATTACCGTATCTTCTGGCTGATCGGCGCCGGCATGTTCTTCGACGGTTACGATCTCTATGTCGCCGCGCCGGTTCTAGGTTCCGCGCTGAAGACCGGATTTTCGACCCTGCCGCAGAACGGCTGGTTCCTGTCCTTGACCTTCATCGGCATGACGCTCGGCTCGCTTTTGGCCGGGTTCCTCGGCGACCATTACGGCCGCCGCTTCACCTATCAGTTCAATCTGATGGTCTTCGGCCTCGCCTCGCTCGCGGCCGCCTTCGCGCCCGACATCTATTGGCTCAACGGATTGCGCTTGGTCATGGGGCTCGGCCTCGGCGCCGAGATCGTCGTCGGTTACGGCACGATGACCGAATTCGTGCCGCCGCAGGTGCGTGGCAAGTGGATGGCGTTCATGGCCTTCATCGTGGTTTCCGGCCTGCCGGCGACCGCGCTGCTGGCCTATTTCATCGTGCCGTCCTTTGGCTGGCGCCCGCTGTTCGTGATCGCCGGTGTCGGCGCCCTGGTCGTCTGGTATCTGCGCAAGAAGCTGCCGGAATCGCCGCGCTGGCTCGAAGCGCAAGGCCGCAGCGAGGAAGCCGAAACCCTGCTCCAGGCCATCGAGACGGAGGTCGCCGGCGGCCAGAAACTGCCGGTGCCGGCGGCGGCCAAGCCGTTGCCCGTTATCAAGCTCTCGGCGCTCGCCGGGCCGACGCTTCTGCCGTTGATGATCGTCGGCAGCGTCGTGCTGATCACCACGAACACGCTGATCTTCGGTTTCGTCAACTGGCTGCCGACCTTCTTCGTCAAGCAAGGGCTGAGCGTGGCGCAATCGCTCGGCTATACCCTGGTGATCGTATCGGGCTCGCTGGTCGGCTGCGCTATCGGCGCCTTTCTCGCCGATTTCCTTGGCCGCAAGCCGACCATCATCGGCGCCTCGGTATGGTGCATCGTCTTCGGCGCGATCTATCCCTTCATGAACGATCCGACTTATCTGCTGACGGTGGGCTTCCTGCTGATCGTCGGCATCTATGTCCTCACCGCGCTGCTCTATGGCGTCTACACCTCGGAGCTGTTCCCGACCGAAATACGGCTTAGGGCCACCGGCATCTGCAACATGTTCGGCCGCGGCGTCACCGTCGTCACGCCGCTGCTCGTGGTCGCGCTGTTCACCACTTATAGCCTAGTCGGCGTGCTGGCGATGATGATCGGGCTCTTGGTTATCCAGATCGTCGTGGTCGCGGCTTGGGGCATCGAACCGGCCAAGCGCGGGCTCGAGGAGCTGGAAGGCGGCCAGGGCCGGGCGCAAGCGTGACCCTGGACTCAGGCGCGGTCCAGGCCTCCGAGGGCAAGGCCCGGACGCGCGCCGGACTTTCGCTCGCTTATTCGCTCTATGGAAGCGGCGGCGCATCGCGTCGCGCGGTGCTGGTCCATTCCCTGGCGATGGACCGGGATTTCTGGCGGCCCGTGGCGCAGATCCTGGCGCCTCGGGCCGCGGTGCTGATCTATGATTGCCGTGGCCACGGCAATCATAGATCAGCACCGCGGCCCGGGGCGCCAAAATCTCGGCCACGGGCCGCCAAATCCCGTTGAATCGCCAGGGAATGGACGAGCACGGCGCGACGCGATGGCAGCCGCTTCCATAGAACGAATAGCCAAGCGAAAGGCCGGCGCGCGTCCGGACCTTGCCCTCGGGGCCTCGGACCAAGCCTAAATCCAGGGTCACGCTTACGCCCGGCCTGGCCGCCTTCCGGCTCCTCGAGCCCGCGCTTGGCCGGCTCGATGCCCCAAACCGCGACCACGACGATCTGGATAACCAAAAGCCCGATCATCATAGCCGCGCCGACCAGGCTATAAGTGGTGAACAGAGCGACCACGAGCAGCGGCGGACGAGGTGGCGCCGCGGCCGAACATGTTGCAGATGCCGTTGGCCCTGAGCCGTACCTCGGTCGGGGAACAGCTCGGAGGTATAGACTCCATAGAGCAGCGCGGTGAGGACGTAGATACCAACGATGAGCAGAAGTTGGCCGTCAGCAGATAGTCGGATCGTTCATGAAGGGATAGTTCGCCCGAGGACGATGCACCGACCGAAACGCCGATGATGTCAACTGCGGCCGAGGCGGTCGGCGAAAAAAGCGCCCATCGCGCAGCCGACCGGCGAGCCCGAAACGACCCGGGTATAGTTGAGCGACTGGGCCACGCTCAGTCCCTGTTTGACGAAGAAGCTCGGCAGCCAGTGACGAAACCGAAGATCAGCGTGTTCGTGGTGATCAGCACGACGCTGCCGACGATCATCAACAAGCCAGACGCGTTGCGCCCGGCGAGCACGAGAGCTTGATAACGGGCAACGGCTTGGCCGAACCGGCAGAGAACCGGCGGAGCCTCCGGTCTCGTATGGCCTGGAGCAGGGTTTCGGCTTCCTCGCTGCGGCCTTGCGCTTCGAGCCAGCGCCGGC
>CAWEME010000037.1:0-8091 GCA_963810055.1 uncultured Alphaproteobacteria bacterium
AGCATCATTACCGCTGTTTTAGTATCCGCTTTCGGTGAATTCTATCGCATCATCTTGTCTCGGCGTGATGAGGGGGAAAGACATGACGCTGCGTGACGATCGCGAGGGCTTTCTGGTCGGCGCACCCGACCAGCGCGCGCATCGACCGCGCCTCCGCCGCGGCCTGTGGGCGGCGCTGCTGGCCGGCATCGGCGGGCGGCTGCAAACCGGACAGCTGACGGTCGAGACGCCGTCGGGCGAGCATCTGGTTTTCGGCGGCAAGTCGGCGGGGCCGATGGCATCGCTGCAAATCCACCGCTGGCGGAGCCTGCGCCGCCTGATCCTGGGCGGCGATCTCGGCTTTGCCGAATCCTATATGGACGGAGACTGGTCGAGCCCCGATCTCGCCGCGCTGATCGAATTCGCGGTGCGCAACGAGGCGGCGCTCGGCTCGGCGATCATGGGCACGGCGCCGTTGCGGCTGCTGAACCGGCTGCGGCATCTCGCCCGCGCCAATACCAGGCGCGGCAGCCGGCGCAACATCGCGCAGCATTACGACCTCGGCAACGAGTTCTATGCGCGCTGGCTCGATCCCAGCATGACCTATTCCTCGGCCATTTTATTCCGGCGCGGAGACGCTGGAAGAAGCGCAGGCGGCCAAGATCGACTACGCCATCGGGCAGCTCGGCCTTGCCGGCGGCGAGCGCGTGCTCGAGATCGGTTGCGGCTGGGGTGCCTTGGCCGAGGCCTTGGTCAGCCGTTACGGCAGCCGCGTCACCGGATTGACCTTGTCCGAAGGAAGCAGCGCGCCTATGCCGAGGAACGGCTCGCCAAGGCCGGCTTGGCCGACCGCGCCGAGATTTGCTTGCGCGATTATCGCGACGAGAAGGGGCTGTTCGACCGCATCATCTCGATCGAGATGTTCGAGGCGGTGGGCGAGGCGAATTGGCCGAAATTCTTCGAGGTGGTGCGCGAGCGCCTCGCGCGCGGCGGCAGCGCGGTGCTGCAGATCATCACCATCGCCGACGAGCGTTTCGAGGCCTATCGCCGCGCCGCCGATTTCATCCAGCGCTACATCTTTCCCGGCGGCATGCTGCCCTCGCCGTCGGTGTTGCGCGAGCAGATCGCGCGCGCCGGGCTCTCGCTGGCATCGCTGGAGAATTTCGGTGCCAGCTATGCCAAGACCTTGGCGGAATGGAACCGGCGCTTCCAACGCGCCTGGGCGGATATCGCGGCGCTGGGCTTCGATGCGCGTTTCAAGCGCATGTGGGAATATTACCTGGCCTATTGCGAGGCCGGATTCCGCGCCGGCACCATCGATGTCGGCCTCTATCGCATCGAAAGAACCGCTCGCGGCGATTAGGGGAGCCGGCGCGCGAGAACCGGCCCGAGACATAAGACGCCTCCGAAGCGCCAGGTCGCCAAGGCCGCTTCCAGTCGGCGCCGCCGGTGACCAACAGGATTTCGCTGATCGCTTCCTCACCCTAATCCGCGCCGCACCGCGCCGAGGCAAGCCGCGCCATAAGGTTTTCGTGGATTCGCGTCAAACCCGGCTTCCCAAGCCCGCGGGCGGACGCTAAATTCGGTTGGCCAAGGTTTTCACCAAGGGGGTACGGCGATGGTATCATCATCCACAGAGCCGGCAGGCGCGTCAGGACATCGACATGCGGCAGTTCGCGCGCAGCGTCGGCAGCAACCTGTCGGTGCCGGCGGGGCAGATCATCTTCGCCAAGGGCGATCCCGGCCAGTGCATGTACATCGTGCAGTCCGGCGCCATCGAAATCCTGATCGGCGACAAGGTGGTTGAGACCCTCGGCGCCAACGAGGCGCTCGGATTCATGACCATGATCGACAAGCAGCCGCGCTCCTCGACCGCGCGCGCCAAGGAGCCGTGCGAGCTGTCGCTGCTCGACGAGCGCAAGTTCCAATTCATGGTGGACGAGGTGCCGAACTTCGCCTTCTACATCATGGGCGTGCTGGCGCGCCGCATCCGCGGCATGAGCAACGCGATGTGAAACGATTGGGCCGCCAAGACGCGGCTCCCGCTTCATCCCTTGAGGCCGAGGAACGGCTTGAGCGCGTTCCAGAAGCCCTCGGGATCCTGAATATGCGGCGAATGTCCGCAATGGGGAAGCTCGACCAGCCGCGCCCCCGGGATGTTGGATGCGAGTTCCTTCGACAAGGCAGGCGGCGTCGCGGTATCGCGCAAGCCCACCACCACCAGCGTGGGATTGCGGATGTGTCTTGATCTCGGCGCGCAAATCGAGCCTGGCCAAGGCGCGGCAGGCGGCCGCGAAATGTCCGGGATCGGCGCGCAACAAGGAGGACCTGCGCTCGGCGGCGATTTCGGGATGGGCCTGGAGAAAATCCTCCGGGAACATGCGGGCGAGCGCGACCTCGACGACCGCCTTCATGCCGCCCTGTTCGACGCGCTCGGCCATCATGGCGAAGGCGGGCTTGCCGGCGTCGGGAATGGCGGCGCCGGTATCGACCAGCACCAGCTTGCCGAACTTGCCGCCATGGCGCACCGCCAGCGCCACCGCGACGAAACCGCCGAAGCCGTTGCCGAGCATTTCGGCCTCGGGACCGATCCCGAGGCGCGGAAAATGCGCCGCGATGCGGTCGGCGAAATCCTCGAGCCCCGGCCCGGCCGGATCCGAGCCGCCGAAACCGGGAAGATTCACCAGCGACACGCGCCGTTCGCGCGCGAAACGCGGCGCGATGCGGTCGAAAGCGGTGCGGTCCGAAAGCAGGGAATGAAGCAGGACGAGGCCGCGTCCCTTGCCCATTTGCTCGACGTCGAGTTTCGCGCTGCTGTGCATCATCGATCGCGGTCCCTTTTAATCCGCGGCGAGCCGCCCGCGACTTGGCTTGTCGTCAAGTCGCCAAGCACAATGGGCCAATCCTCGCCGCTTGCCTCGCCCATGGCATTCGCCCGCCAATTCGTATAGCGTTATACGCAATAACGGCCCAAGGCCGTTGAGAATAAAATATCAGGGGGAGGTCAAGTCACATGTCCGCGATGGTCAATTCCGGCGCCCGTCTCGACCGGCTGCCGATCTCGTCGTTCCATTACCGCATCTTCTGGCTGATCGGCGCCGGCATGTTCTTCGACGGTTACGATCTCTATGTCGCCGGGCCGGTGCTCGGCACCACCTTGAAAGCCGGCTTTTCCACCTTGCCGCAGAACGGCTGGTTCCTGTCGCTCACATTCATCGGCATGACGCTGGGCTCGCTCATGGCCGGGTTCCTCGGCGACCATTACGGCCGCCGCTTCACCTATCAATTCAACCTGATGATCTTCGGGCTCGCCTCGCTCGCGGCCGCCTTCGCTCCCGACATCGATTGGCTCAACGCCTTGCGCTTCGTGATGGGGGTCGGGCTCGGCGCCGAGATCGTCGTCGGTTATTCGGCACGATGACCGAATTCGTGCCGCCGCAGGTGCGCGGCAAATGGATGGCCTTCATGGCCTTCGTCGTGGTGTCGGGCTTGCCGGCGACCGCCATACTCGGCCCGGCTCATCATCCCGAGCCTTCGGCTGGCGCCCGCTCTTCGTCATCGCCGGCATCGGCGCGCTGATCGTCTGGTATCTGCGCAAGAAGCTGCCGGAATCGCCGCGCTGGCTCGAAGCCAAGGGCAAGACGGACGAGGCCGAGGCGTTGATGCGGACGATCGAGAACGAGGTCTCCGGCGGCAAGAAGCTGCCGCCGCCGGCGATGCCGAAGCCTTTGCCGGCCTTCACGCTTTCCTCGCTGGCCGGTCCGGAACTGCTGCCGCTCATGATCGTCGGCGCCGTGGTCCTCATCACCATCAACACGCTGATCTTCGGCTTCGTCAATTGGCTGCCCAGCTTCTTCGTCAAGCAAGGACTGAGCATAACCCGTCGCTCAACTATACGCTGGTGATCATCGCGGGCTCGCCCTTCGGCTGCGCCCTCGGCGCCTTCTCCGCCGACCGGCTCGGGCGCAAGCTCACCATCATCGGCGGGTCGGTCGCTGCATCATCGCTCGGGGGCGATCTATCCCTTCTGCAGCATCCGACGAGTGTGCTCGGTGGTGGGATTCCTGCTCATCGTCGGGATCTACGTGCTGACCGCGATGCTCTATGGCGTCTATACCGCCGAACTGTTCCCGACCGAAGTGCGGCTGCAGGGCCAACGGCATCTGCAACATGTTCGGCCGCGGCGCCACCATCTTCACGCCGTTCATCGTCGTCGCTCTGTTCCCACCTATGGCGTGGCCGGGGTGTCTGGCGATGATGATCGGCCTCTTGGTCATCCAGATCGTCGTGGTCGCGGTTTGGGGCATCGAACCGGCCAAGCGCGGGCTCGAGGAGATGGAAGAAAGCGAAGCGCGGGCGTGAGTTTGGGTACGAGTACCGTCCGGGCAGGTTCGCGATGACGCCCTTCGATCTGGTCGAGCCGGGTTCGCTCGGCGAGGCTCTCGCCCTGCTCGATCCCGGCGATCCGTCGGTCAGGCCGCTGGCCGGCGGCACGGCGCTGATGCTGCTGATGAAATCCGGCCTGTTCCGGCCCAAGCGGCTGGTGAGCCTGCGCGCCGCGGGCGAGCGTTTGTCGCGGGTCAAGGCCGGGACCGATGGCGGCTTGCGCATCGGCGCGATGGTGCGGCTTTCGACGCTCGAACGCGCGCCGGAGATTCACCGCGGCTTTCGCGTGATCGCGCGCACGCTGCGCACCCTGGCCAATGTGCGGGTGCGCAATGTGGCGACCTTGGGCGGCCATCTGGCGCATGCCGATCCGCACGCCGATCTGCCGCCGGTGCTGATCGCGCTCGGCGCTTCGATCGTCGCCGCCGGCCCGTCGGGCGAGCGGATCATCCCGGCCGAGCAATTCGCCACCGGAATCTACGAGACCGCGCTCAAAGGCGGCGAGCTGATCGTCGAGGTGACGCTGCCGCCGCCGGGAAACTGGCGCGCGGCCTATGCCAAATGCACCACGCGCTCGGCCGATGACTGGCCGGCGCTGGGCGTGGCGGTGGCGATCGAGGCGGCGGGATCGAGCGTGAAAGAGGCGCGCGTGGTCATCGGCGCGGCGGTGGAGCGGCCGGTCCGGCTCAAATCGGCGGAAGAGCTTCTGCGCGGCAAGAGTCTCGACGACCGGCTGATGCGGCAGGCGGGCGAGGCGGCGGCGGAAGAGGCCGAGGTCGTGGCCGATATCCACGGCTCGGCCGCCTATAAAAAGCAGCTGGTGAAAATCCATGTCGCGCGCGCGTTGCAAGCGGCCTGGCAGGACGGAGCCGCGCCGGCCATGAATGCATCCCGCCAAAACCGGTCAGGTCGGGCGTTCGCTGCCGCGCGTCGAGGGCCGCGCCAAGGTCACCGGCCGCGCCGAATACATTCACAATCTGCGCCTGCCCGGCATGCTGCACGCCAAGATCTTCCGCAGCCCGATCGCGCATGGCCGCATCCGGTCGATCGACACCGCGGCGGCGAAAGCGTTTCCCGGAATCCATGCGGTCTTCACCAGCGACGAAATCCGCCGGGTCATTCCCAACCCCTATTACGGCCCGGCCTTCCACGACCAGCCGATCCTGGCGATCGACAAGGTGCGGCACATCGGCGAACCCGTGGCCGTGGTCCTGGCCGAAGACCCGCATGTGGCCGAGGAAGCGGCGCGGCTCATCGTGGCCGAATTCGATGAATTGCCGGCGGTGATGGACGAGGTCGAGGCGGTTTCGTCCAAGACCATCGTCCACGACGTGCTCAAGCCGGCGGGAACCTTTCCCGATCTCAAGCATCTCGAAGGCCGCAAGGGCACCAATGTGGCGCTCGATTTCCAATTGCGGCGCGGCGACGCCAAGAAGGCATTTGCCGAGGCGGCGCATGTCTTCGAGCACACCTTCCGCACCCAGCAGGTGATGCACACGCCCTTGGAGCCGATGGTGTCGGTCGCCGAGGCGGGCGAGGGCACGCTCACCATCCATACCGCCTCGCAAAGCCCGTCCTTCGTGCGCATCGAGATCGCGCGGCTCCTGGGCTGGCCGGAGAACCGCGTGCGCGTCAAGACCGCCTATCTCGGCGGCGGCTTCGGCGCCAAGCTCTATATCAAGCTCGAGGCGCTGGCGGCGGCGCTGGCGTTGTTGGCGCGGCGGCCGGTGAAGGTCTCGCTCGGCATGGACGAGCAGTTCTTCACCATCACCAAGCATCCCTCGACCTTCCGCATCAAGAGCGCGGTCGACCAGCAGGGACGCATCACCGCGCGCGAATGCGAGGTGTGGTGGAACGGCGGCGCCTATGCCGATATCGGTCCGCGCGTGACCCAGAAATCGGGCTTCACCGCGGCCGGCCCCTACGACATCGAGAATGTGCAGATCGATTCCTATGCGCTTTACACCAACCGGCCGCCGGCCGGCGCGTTACGCGGCTTCGGCATTCCCCAGCTGGTCTGGGCCTATGAAAGCCACACCGATCTGATCGCCAGGGCGCTGAAGCTCGATCCGCTCGAATTCCGCCGCAAGAACATCCTGCGCGAAGGCCGGCCCCAGGCCACCGGCACGGCGATGAAGGACGCCGCCATCGAACTGGTGCTCGAGCGCATCGCCGCGCGGCTCGACTGGCAGAAGCCGTTCGACCGCGGCGCCGGCGCGTTGAAACGCGGGCGCGGCCTGGCCGTGGGGTTCAAGGCCAGATCGCGCCCACCACCTCGGTCGCGATCGTCAATCTCTATGCCGACGGCAGCTGCGCGCTTTATTGCAGCACGGTCGATATGGGCCAGGGCTCGGACACCATCATGGCGCAGATCGCCGCCGAGGTGCTGAACCTCCCGGCCGAGACGGTGAAGGTGGTGCATCCGGATACCGACGTCACGCCCTATGACATGGCGACGCTCGGCTCGCGCTCGACCTATCACATGGGCCATGCGGTGCGGCTCGCCGCCGAGGATGCGCGCGCCAAGATCGAGGCGCTGGCGACGGAGTTGGGCCTGCCGCGCGGCAGCAACGTCCCTCTGGCCGAGCTGTTCCGCAAGAAATACGGCATGCAGGCGGGCAACATCGTGGGCACCGGCAGTTTCGTGCCGAGCTATGCCTCGCCCGATCACGCCACCGGCCTTACGCCCAATGCCACGCCGTTCTGGATGGTGGGCGGCACCGGCGCCGAGGTCGAGGTCGACACCGAAACCGGGAAGGTGCGGGTGCTGCGGCTCATCAACGTCGCCGATCTCGGCAATCCCATCAATCCGCGGATCGTCGAGACCCAGCTTTCCGGCGGTGCGATCATGCAGATGGGCTTCACCCTGATGGAGAAGATGGATTTCCGCGACGGCCAGCTGCTCAATCCCTCGCTCGCCGATTACAAGATTCCCGGCATGCGCGATCTGCCCGCGCGGATCGAGAACGAGGCAGTGGCGGCGGTGCAGCACAGCGGACCCTTCGGCGCGAAGGGCGTGGGCGAGAGCGCGACCTTCGGCGTCTCGCCGGCGATCGCCAACGCCATCGACGACGCGGTCGGCGTGCGCCTGATGGAATTGCCGATGACGGCCGATGCGGTTTTCGCCGCGCTCGAGCGGGGGAAAAAGACATGAGCGCGAGCCCGCGGCGGATCACCTTTACCCTCAATGGCGCGCCGGTCTCGGCCGAGGTTGCGACCCACGAGACGCTGCTCGAGGTTCTGCGCGAACGGTTTTCGCTGTTCGGCGCGCGCGAGAGTTGCGGCCAAGGCCTGTGCGGCTGCTGCACCGTGCTGGTCGACGGAAGCGCGGTCTCGGCCTGCCTCGCTTTCGCTGCGCTGATGGATGGCGCGCGCGTCGAGACCGTCGAGGGTCTCGACCGGGCGGGCAGGCTCGATCCGGTGCAAGAGGCGTTCCTGGAATGCGGCGCCTTCCAATGCGGTTTCTGCACGCCCGGATTCGTCTTGATGGCCAAGCAGTTACTGGACGAGCATCCGGCGCCCAGCGAGGACGAGATTCGCCACTATCTTTCTGGTAATCTTTGCCGTTGCGGCGCCTATCCGGAAATCATCGAGGCCGTGAAGGCCGCCGCATGCAAGCGGAAGGGCACGTCGCCCGCATAACCGCGCAACAGGGGAGGAAATCGTCATGAGCATGAATGCCGCCGCCGCGAGTCCGTGGTATCGCTCGCTCAACCGCAGCCAGTG
>CAWEME010000038.1:0-13303 GCA_963810055.1 uncultured Alphaproteobacteria bacterium
TCGACCGGAAGCGCGGTGCGATACTTCACTTGTTTAAGGGCGAAACTCGACTTGATGCTGGCGACGCCCGGCACGCGCGTCAAATGCTCGATCAGGAACCGCTCATAGGCCGAGAGATCGGCGATGACGACGCGCAGCAGGTAATCGGCGTCGCCGGTCATGAGATAACATTCCATCACCTCGGGCCGTTTCAGGATCACCGCCTCGAAGCGTTCGAGCGCCTGCTCCACCTGGCGTTCGAGCGTGACGTTGACGAAGACGCTGACCGGCAGCCCGATCGCGGCGGGGTCGAGCAACGTCACGTAGCGGCGGATGATTCCCGCCGCCTCCAGGTCGCGCACGCGCCGCAGGCAGGGCGAAGGGCTCAATCCCACCTTGTCGGCGAGCTCGACATTGGCCAGCCGCGCGTCCTCCTGGAGCAAGGCCAGGATCTTGCGGTCGATGGCGTCGAGCGCGGTTTGGCGCAATTTTTCGCTCAAAATTCGCTACTCCCTGACAATTATACTCCGGAACATCACCATATTCTTGGCATCTTCGCAATGATGTGCCGCTGGGTTGCGGGTTATCCCTTGGGCCATGGCCCTGCCGCAAAGAAAGCCGCCCCGCTCCGCCCCTTCGCGCGCCCCGCGTCTGGACCTGCTGCGCGCGCTGGAGCGCAAGGTGCTGTGGCTTTCGACCTGGATGATCCATCACGCCAACCACATCCGCGAAAACCGCGACGGCTTGAAGGTGGGCGGGCATCAGGCGAGCTGCGCCTCGGCGGTGACGGTGCTGACCGCGCTCTATTTCCACGCCTTGCGGCCCGCCGACCGCATCGCGGTCAAGCCGCATGCGGCGCCCGTCTTCCACGCCATCCAATACCTGCTCGGGCGGCAGAGCCGCGCGGCGCTCGAGAATTTCCGCGGCTTCGGCGGCGCGCAATCCTATCCCTCGCGCACCAAGGACAAGACCGATGTCGATTTCTCCACCGGCTCGGTCGGCCTCGGCGTCGGCATGACGCTGTTCGCTGCTTTGGTGCAGGACTATGTGCGGCTGCAGAAGCTGGCGCCGGACGCAAGCCCGCCCGGCCGCATGATCGCGGTCATGGGCGACGCCGAGCTCGACGAGGGCAACGTGTTCGAGGCGCTGCTCGAAGGCTCGAAACAGGACGTGCGCAATCTCTGGTGGGTGATCGACTACAACCGCCAGAGCCTCGACGGCGTGGTCAATGACCGGCTGTTCCAGAAAATCCAGCAATTCTTCGCCACTGTGGGCTGGAAAGTGGTGATGCTCAAATACGGCAAGCGGCTCGAAGCCGCCTTCGCCCGGCCGGGCGGAGAAAGGTTGCGACGCTGGATCGACGATTGCCCGAACGACCTTTATGCCGCGCTGACCTTCCAGGGCGGAGCCGCCTGGCGCGCGCGGCTGCAAGCCGATCTCGGCCAGCTGCCCGGGATGGACGCCTTGCTCGCTGCGCATGACGACGAGGCGCTCCACCATCTCATGACCAATCTTGCCGGCCACGACATGGCATCGCTGGTCGAGGCCTTCGACGCCGCGGGAGACGATGAAACCCCGCATTGCTTCGTGGCCTACACGATCAAGGGCTGGAATCTGCCCTTGGCCGGGCACAAGGACAATCACGCCGGGCTGATGAACCCGGCGCAAGTGGCGGCCTTCAAGACGGCGCAGAAAATTCCGGACGGCGAGGAATGGAGCCCGAGCGCCGGCCTTGACGTGGCGCCGGACGATTTGCGCGCCTTTCTGGCCGGAGTGCCTATTGCCGCGGAACGTCCGGCGTCCATGGCGCGCCCGCCGGCGTTGGCGATGCCGGCGGTGAGCCTGCGCCCCTCGGCCGCGATATCGACCCAGGAGGGTTTCGGCAAGATCATGAACGAGATCGGCCGCGTCGGCGGCGACTTCGCGCGGCGCGTCGTGACCGCCTCGCCCGACGTGACGGTGTCGACCAATCTCGGCGGCTGGGTCAACCATTCCGGCGTGTTCGCGCGCGTATCCCGGCCTGATTTGTTCCGCGAACGGCATCTGCCCTCGGCGCAGAAATGGGTTCTGGGGCCGTCGGGACGGCATATCGAGCTTGGTATCGCCGAAAACAACCTGTTCCTGCTGCTGGCGGCGTTGGGATTGGCCGAGAAGCTGTTCGGCGCGAATCTCCTGCCGGTCGGCACGCTTTACGATCCGTTCATCGCCCGCGGCCTCGATGCGCTTAACTACGCCTGTTACCAGGATGCGCGTTTCATGCTGGTGGCGACGCCGAGCGGCATCTCGCTCGCGCCCGAAGGCGGCGCGCATCAATCGGTCACCGAGCCCTTGATCGGCCTGGGCCAGCCGGGCCTGGCCTATTTCGAGCCGGCTTACGTGGACGAGTTGCAGGCGGCGATGGCGTGGGGTTTCGCGCATATGCAGGATGATTCCGGCGGCTCGGTCTATCTACGCCTGTCGACGCGGCCTCTCGAACAGCCCCGGCGTGAGATGACGGCCGGGCTGCCGCGACGCCGTCGCCGCCGGCGGCTATTGGCTGCGCGAGCCGGCGCCCGGCAGCGATCTCGCGGTCGTCGCCATGGGCGCGGTGCTGCCCGAGGCGCTGCGAAGCGGTGGCGTGGCTGGGCGAGCGCAATCCGCGCGTCGGGCTTCTGGTCGTGACCTCGCCCGGCCGGCTTTACGCCGATTGGCAGGCGCGCGGCCGACATTCGCATGCGGCCTTGCTGCTGGGGCGGTTGGCGCGCGACGCGGCGTTGGTTTCGGTGCTCGACGGCCATCCGCTGACGCTCGCCTGGCTCGGCACGGTGCGCGGCCAGCGCCTCAAGCCGTTGGGGGTTTCGCAGTTCGGGCAATCGGGCGACATCCCCGATCTTTACCGCGCCTATGGCATCGACGCCGCGGCCATTTTCGCAGCCGCCCAATCCATCGGCGCCGAAAGATGACGAGGCTTGGCCTCGGCATGTCGCGCCCGCCGGCCGGATTGAAAAACCGGCCGTTCCAACTTACGCTGCGTTCCAACGATAAAAGATAGCAGGGGAGAAACGATCAATGGCAGTCGATGCCCGGCTTCAAAAGCTGATCGCGGTTGCCGCACCCTATTGGGCGGGCGAGTCCGAGGTCGTCCGCACCTACTGGACCTCGCCCCAGCGCAATCGGGACACCGACCTGCTCTGGCTGGCGCGGCAATGCTTCAAGGAATTCTGGGGCTCGGGCGTCGGCAAATACGACCGCGGCGGCGTCTTCATCGGCGTCGCGAAAAGCGTCGTGGCCAACGCGGACAAGATCGACCTGACGCTCGACCGGCACGAGATGCTCGACATCGTCGAGGGCCTCAAGGCCGAGTTCTCGCATTATTGCGCCTTCGCCGACGTCTACGACGCGTTGCGGCCGGCGGGATCGCCGCGGCTCAATCCGCAGATGCTCAAATCCTGGCCCGAGGACGACGTGCTCACCGCGCTGCGCTATCGCCATCAGGATCAGCACGGCGGCATCGGCATGCGCGCCTGCAAGCTGACCGAGGGCGGCTATTGCAGCCTGTTCCGCGAGGGCATGGCGCTCAAGGGCAAGGGCGGCGCGGAGGCCAAGATCGCCGAGGCTTGCGCGCTGGTCTATGAAGACGAGTTCGGCCACATGCTGGGCGGCATCGCCAACATTTCCACCGAAGGGCTGGCCGATGCGGACTGGCAGCTTTTGGGCGAGCTGGTGACGGCGCAGATGCAGCAGCGCATCCGCATGCGCAACGCGCAGTTCAGCCTGCCCCTTCCCGAAGCGCGCATCGCCGCCATCTTCCGCGGCGAGATCGAGCCGATCGCCTTCGACTATCGGCGTGCCGGGCTCGCCGCCTAGACAAGCCCGGCGTTTTCCGCGCCGTTTAGAAATTCCGGGGACTTTATTTACTTGAGCGGCACCCCCGCCGGCTTGCTGACGACCTCCCACGTGTCCAATTGCGGCGACCAGCGGGTCACGACCGAATCCGAAACATCAAGCCCGCGTTGCGGCGTCTTGGTGAAGTCGTAGATGCCGTTGACGCCGGCGAAGCCTTTCAGGTTTGCGATGTGCTCGCGGACCTGCTGCGCCGTGGCGTTGGGCCCGAGCTTCCTGAGCGTATCGATGACGATCATCGAGTTATCCCAAGAAAGCTCGGAAGGGATATCGGGCCTGACGCCGGCGTCCTTGAAGGATTTATAGAAGACCTTGTGCTTCTCCGCGACCGCAGGCGGCAGCAGCTTGGGATCGGTAACCACCCACTGCGCGGCCGGAATGTAGAGTTGCTTCGGCAGGAAGTCCTTGTACTGCTTCATCTGCGCGTAAGTCATGTTGCCGTCGGTGGTGCCGACCGGGATATCGAGCCCGACTTCCTGGATGCCGCGGAAGATGGTGGCGATCGGCGAGCCGGTGCTCCATGCGATCATGGCTTGGGCGCCCGAATTCTTGATCTCGGCTATCTGCGCCGCGACGCTGAGATCCGTGGTGTTGAAATGCGCGGTGTCGGCCACGGTGATGTCTTTGTTCTCAGGCTGGGCGAGGATCGACTTGATGCCGTTTTCCGCGTCCTGGCCGGTGGCGTCGGTGCTGAAGATGAGACCGATCTTGGTCCAGCCCTTCAGGCGGTAATAGCGGATCAGGGACGTGGCGAGATCGAGCGTCGACACGCTGGCGGTGAAGACATAGCTCCCGGCCTCGGGATGGACGCCGGGCGAAAAGCAATAATCGACCGGGCCGTTGCTCATCAGCGGCTCGATCGCGCGGCAGGTCGCGACCAAGGAAGATCCCATCATCACGGCGGGCTTTTGCCCCAGAATCTCATTGGCGAGCTGTACGCCGAGCTGCGGGGTGGACTGGTCGTCGTGAATGACGAAATGAACCGGACGGCCGTGGATGCCGCCCGAAGCATTCACGGTTTTTTCCACGATGCCGAGCGTCGTCTGCTCGCCTTGGCCGAGAAAAGCCGCTCCGCCGGTCAAGGGCAGAAGGACTTGGATCTCATAGGGCTCGGCGGCGCGCGCCGGAAGCGCGAGGACGGTCAGCGCGCATAGAGACAGCACGGGCGCAAAGCGCCCGATGATCTTGTTGGTCATGATACCTCCCCTGGGTCGAGTTTTTTATGTTTCTCGAACGCAACTTACGAAAGTGAACTATCATGCACTCAATTCGGCCGGGCGGACAAGACGGTTTGAGAACGCCGATCATGCAAGGGGCGTAGGCCTTTAAAAACTATTG
The DNA here is from genome assembly GCA_963810055.1 of uncultured Alphaproteobacteria bacterium. Classification (GTDB taxonomy): domain Bacteria; phylum Pseudomonadota; class Alphaproteobacteria; order ATCC43930; family CGMCC-115725; genus REEB95. The sequence continues at coordinate 5,200 of CAWEME010000038.1, forward strand.
CGTCATGCGCGGATACATCCGCGTCGCGATGACGATCATCAGCGCCAAGGCCAGCGCCAGCGCCAGGAAATCGTGCACCAGGCCGTAGACGCTGTGGCCGCCGGCCAGCATCACGGTCCGGAGTCCGTCCACCTCGTAGGTCAGCGGATTGGACGACGACACGGCCCGGAGCCAGTGCGGCATCAGCTCGATCGGGTAGATCGCGTTGCTGGCGAAGAAGATCGGCATGGTCAGGACCTGGCCGATGCCCATGAAGCGTTCGCGCGTCTTGACGATGCAGGCGATGATCAGGGAAAAGGTCGAGAACAGCGCCGCGCCGAGCACGATGAACAGGATCGCGGCCAGGATGTCGCCCGGCGCGAAGCTGAGATCGACGCCCATGACGGCGGCGCAAACATAGACGACGATCGCCTGCGACAGGGCGCGGACGCCCGACGACAAGGCCTTGCCGCTCACCAGCGCGCTGCGCGGCGCCGGGCTCACCATGTAGCGGTGAAGCACGCCGAGGTCGCGTTCCCAGATCGCCGAAATGCCGTAGAAGATGGCGACGAACAGCACGCTTTGCGCCAGGATGCCCGGCGCGAGGAAATCGAGATAAGGCACGTTTCCGGGCGACAGGCCGCGCACCTGCGCCATCACCTCGCCGAACAGGACCAGCCAGAGCAGCGGCTGGATGCCGCGGCTGACGAGTTCCCATGGATCGTGCCGCAGCTTGCGCACCTCGGCGTCGGCAACCGCGAAGACCTGGATCAAATAGCCGGTGATGGCCATGACATCTCCCTCATTTACGCTCGCGCACGGCGCGGCGCGACAGCCGCACGTCGCGGTATTCGCCGCCGGTCTCGATATTGCCGCCGACCAGTTTTTCGAACACGTCGTCGAGCGTGGCGTCGGGCCCGACGCCGGCCTTGAGCTCGGCGGGCGTGCCCACCGTCCGGATGCGGCCATGATCGATCAGCGCGACGCGGCCGCACAGCACGTCGGCCTCGTCCATGTAGTGGGTGGTGACGATGATGGCCGCGCTGAGCTCGCGGCGCAGATTCCGGATGTGGTTCCAAACCGCGTGCCGCGCCGTGGGATCGAGTCCCTCGGTCGGCTCGTCCATGAAGATGATCGCCGGCCGGTGCAGCGTGCTTTGCGCGATTTCGAGCCGGCGGATCATGCCGCCGGAGTAGTTGCGCACCAGCCGGTCGCGCACTTCGGACAGGCCCATCATCGCCAGCGCGGCGGAGATGCGTTGCTCGCGCTCGGCTCCCGGCAACAGGTAAAGCCGGGACGAGAGCAGCAGGTTTTCGTAGCCGGTCAGCTCGCCGTCGGCCGAGAGCAGCTGCGGCACATAGCCGATGCGGCGGCGGACTTCCGCAGGCCGTTGCACCAGGTCGAACCCCGCCACCAGCGCCCGGCCCGAGGAAGGCGGCAGCAGCGTCGTGAGCATCTTGATGAGCGTGCTCTTGCCCGCGCCGTTCGGCCCGATCAGGCCGAAAATCTCGCCCGCATCGACCTGGAGCGAAACGGCATCGACGGCGGTGAGGTCGCCGAAACGCCGGGTCAGCTCGAAGGTCTGGACGATGGCGGACTGAACGGCGTCATGTTCAGGCGGCAGACCGTCATCATTCATGATCGCTCGCCATTCCGCGCACGGGATTCCCCCATCCTTCTATTCCTGTTGAGAGCGGTTTTCAATTGGCCGGGTTGGCGGCGCCATTATAGGATAAGCGGTCGCAAAGAGACTTCGTCGATCAACGACAGAAAGGCCTCACCTTGGCACGCGCCACGATCCTTGCCGTTGCGGCCGTGATGATGGCCGCAAGCGCGGCGCTGGCGGCCACGCTTTCGGACAGCGACAACCGCTATCTGCGGGATGAATTCGGCGTGGCGCTGGGCAGCGACATGGTCAAGGATTTGAGCGCGGATGAGCAGGCAAGACTGCACGCTATCATCAACGATCCCTCCTTTAAGCCTTATCCGCAGTCACAAGCCTACAACGTCGGGAATTTCCTGTTCGGCGTTTACATGAGGCGGTGCAGCGTCTGGGCGCTTTCTCATACCGGGCCGGAATGTCCGCCGATTACCGATGCCGGCGCCGAACCCGGCAAGGAGATCGCCGACCGCCAATGCAATGCTTGTCATCTGGTCGGGACCATGGATGTCCCCTCCTTCTACAAGCTGGTTAAGGAGGGGAAACTGAACGAGCAGGAATTGACCGCCGCGCTCGACCACGGCCACATGATGTCGCGGATCAATCTATCGCCCGCGCAACTCAGCGAACTGATGGTTTATTTCCGTTCCTTGAAGTGACCGGCGCCGGTTTCAGTATTTGACCTGATACAGAAGGCCATCGAGGTGCAAGGAGGGATCGGGATTGGTGGTGACGATCTTGATGCGAAGCGGCTCGCCCGGCGCGATATTGGCGTGACGGATTTCGCCCACGGCCCAGCCGAGTCCGCTCCAGACGACTTTGTCGTAGTGGATTTCGACCGGCAGTGATCGGCCGCCCTGCACGGCGGCGATGACGAATACCTTGGCCATATTGGCGTGGCTGACGCTGCGAATGATCGCGTTATCGCCGTCGCGTTGCCGCATGACGACGCGCAGATCGCCGCTTTTCGGCGGGATGATTGTCGTCTCGATGGCGGCGTCGCCGGTTATCGTGAATTTCGCCGGCAGACGCGCGATGCTTCTCGGAATGAGCACATCCGCCTGAACGCCCAGCTCATAGACCGGATCGGCATAACGTCCGAAACCGATCAAGACGAGCTGTCCCGGGCCGAGGCGAACCGCGTCGCCGTCGAGCACCGGCTCGAAACCGGCATCGCGGAAGAGCACGCGGCCGCCGCTGACCGGCTTTTGTCGCGGCGCCAGAAGCGGCAGGCCGACCGTCTGGATGCTTTGCGACGGATTGACGGCCAGGTACAGCGCGCCATCGGCGCCGAGCGATGCGAAGCCATAGGGCCGCCGGTCGGCGGGAATATCGCCGAATGACTCGGTGATCCCGGCCTTTTGCAGCGGCGCGTACATGGCCTGGAGCTTCGCAAACCACCGGGCCTGATCGTCGTCGAGGAATTCGAGGTTGCCGTGAACCGTGTTGATCCAGCCGCCATGAGCGACCATGAGCAGGAGGCTGCCCTGCCAAGCCTTGGCCCCGCGATGGTAATTGGTCGCGGTATCGCCGATCATGAAGCTGGTCGAATTGATGCGGGACAACGGAACGCCGCCCGATGCGAAATGCCGCACCATGTGATCGCTGTAGATATCCACCGAGCGCCAGAAACTCGTTTCCGGCACGTTCGAGGGGCGCGGATCACCCGAATACAGCGAATCGAAAACATCGAGCCAATAGACATAGGATTGCTTCATCGGCGCCCGCGCCGATTCCACGCTGTCGACGAAGCCGTTGAACGCCACCAGGACGACGCCGGGATTCCGCCGGCGGAACGACTGCAAGGCGGCATGCAACGCGTCCATGTTGCGCGAGCGGATCTCCGCCGGACTCAACCGGCTTTCATCGCCGCGCGCGGCCACGTCGAAATCCGCGAAATCGAATTTGAACACGCGGATGCCGCGGTCGTACCAGTATTGCAGCGCGTCCATGAAATCGGCGAGAAAACCGCCGGTGTATAACGCCATGGCGGTGCCCTTCGCGTTCAAGGAACTGCGCCATGCCGGCGCCGCGTTGATCTGGCCCAGCGTATTGGTAGAAAACCACAGGCCCGGCTTCATGCCGTTGGCTTCGACCGCGGCGATCCAGGGCTCGGGCCCGTGCGGCCAGCTTTCCGCGCGCCATTTGCGATAGCCGCCGTCCGGATCGAACCAGAACGCATCCATCATGTAATAGTCGAAACGCACGCCCAATCGGCGAAGCCGCACGATCTCGCGCAGCTCGCGCATCGCCAATGTCTCGTTGAGCGGAACGTTGTCGGACAATTCGTCGTAAGCCGACCAATTGTTGTAGACCCAGACCGGCGCCAGCAGGAGCGGACGGCTCGCCGCGCTCGAACCCGATTCCGCATGCGCCGCCGGCGAAAGGCACAACAGCGCGAGCAACGCGACGGCGAAATACTTCATGGAGGCAATCAAACGCATAAGCGATCTGCGGGCATTGACCCAGATCAAGCCTTGTCCCTTCAGGCGCTGCCGGCGTCGAGCTTAACCGGCGCGCGGTGATGCCCGCTGACCTCCGCGCCGGCCGCCGGATCGAGACGGCGGAAGACCAGCGCCGACGCCAACGCGATCAAACCCGCCACGGCGAAGGACAAGTGGAAGTCCGTCGTCGTCGGCGTGTCGTTGCCGCCCCATAACCGAATCAGTTGCAGCAGCAGAGCGCCAACCGCCACCCCCAGCCCGTTCGACAGCTGCTGCATCATGCTGGCCGCGCTCGAGGCCACGCTCATCTTGGCCGGTACGATGTCGGCATAGGCCACGGTATTCAGGCTGGTGTATTGCAACGAGCGGAAAAACCCACCCATCAGCAGGATGGCAAGAATGAAAAGATAGGGCGTCGTCACCTGGAACAGGGCGCAGAGCATGATCGACAGGCCGCTGACGATGCCGTTGCCGATGAGAACCCGGCGGAAGCCGAAGCCGCGCAGAATCGGGCGCGCCGTCATCTTCATCGTAAAGGACCCAAGCGCCGACGCGCAGGTCAGCAAGCCCGAGGTGAAGGCGGACCAGCCGAACCCGACTTGCAGCATGAGTGGAAGGAGAAAAGGCACCGCCCCGGCGCCGACCCGGAAGATCGAGCCGCCGGTGATGCTCACGGCATAGGTCGGGACCTTCAACAGCGAGAGGTCGAGCAAGGGGTGCGGATGGCGCCGGAAATGCCACAGCGAAACCGCGCCGGCCGTCAGGCTGGCGCCCAGTATGGCGCCGATGACGGCGGGCGAGACGTTGGAACGGCCGATCAGATCGAGGCCGTAGACCAATCCGGCCAACGCGCCGCCGCTCAAGAGAAATCCCGCCCAATCGAGCGGCGGCGTTTCTTCCTCCTTGTAATTCTCGATGAAAATCGAGACCAGCGTCATGCCCAGAATGCCGATCGGCACGTTCAAAAAGAAAATCCAGCGCCAGGTCGCATAGGTGGTGAAGAATCCGCCGACGGGCGGGCCCAGCACCGGCCCCAGCAGCGCCGGCACCGTCAGATAGGCCATCGCCCGGACGAGTTCGGTTTTGGCGACGCTGCGCAGCAGGATCAGCCGCCCGACCGGCACCATCATCGCGCCGCCCACGCCCTGCAGCACGCGCGACAGCGCCAGCTCCGGCAGATTGTTGCACAGGCCGCAGAAAATCGAGCCCAGGGTGAAGACGGCGATGGCGATGCGGAACACGGTGCGCGCGCCGAACCGGTCCGCGACCCAGCCGCTGATCGGGATGAAAACCGCGAGGCTGATCATGTAGACCGTGATGCCGAGGCTGAGCCGCACCGGCGTATCGCCGAACGAGACGGCCATCGCGGGCAGCGCGGTGGCGATCACCGTGCCGTCGAGATTTTCCATGAAAAGGGCGCAGGCGACGGTGAGCGCAACGACCATCGGCCGCGAGACGAAGGCGAACATCGGGCGATGCTACATGACGGCGCCAGGCCTTTGCCAATGCCGCGATGCCCGACTCCGCCCGGTTTTAGGACTTCGATCCGGCCTCTTGGCCGCCGTTATGGCGCACGGGACGCCGCCAGCTGCGTCAACTGCCGGAGATACGCGATCTTGGCGTCGACCGTATGCTGAATATGGGCGACCTGCTCCCCGCTCAGATGGCGGTACTTGCCGACCAGCTTGAGATATTCGGCGACCGGTTCCGGCCGGTTAACCGGATGGGTGAAGCGCAGGCCGTTGCCGGGGTCGTACTCCCACAGGGCGATGAAGTTGGTGCGCACCTGCATCCGGCACACTTGCGTCGTCATCGCCGACGGAAAACGCCAACCGGTGGGACACGGGGCGTAGACGTGGAGATAGGCCATGCCGGTCTTCGAAACCTCGATCGCCTTCTCCAGCTTGGCGTAATAGTCCTCGAGGAACGCGGTCGAGGCGGTGGCGACGTAGGAACAATTGTGCATCGCCATGATCACCGGCAGATTCTTCGCCTCGGTGGGCTTGCCCTGCATCCGGCCGCCGACCGGCGTGGTCGAGGTCCATGAGCCGTAAGGCGTCACGCCGGACGACTGCATGCCGGTATTCATGTAGCCTTCGTTGTCGACGCAGATGAATAAAATCGGGTCGTTGCGCTCCGCCGCGCCGGAGACCGACTGGAATCCGGCATCGGCGGTGCCGCCGTCGCCCGCCAGCGCGATCGCCGTGACCTCACGCCCGACGCGGTTGTACTGCATCTTCACCCCGGCCAGCATGGTCGCGGTGTTGGTCAGGAGCGAGTGGAAGATCGGAACCTTGGCGCCGGTCTGCCCGTTGTAGCCGACCGTGCCCATGCCGGGGATGCAGCCGGGCGGCGCGGCGACGACCGCGTCCGGCCCCACCATGCGCATGGTGTGGCGGATCAGGAGTTCCGAGTTGCAGCCGTGACAGGCCGCGAGGCCGCGGCAGAACATGTCCTCCTTGTCGGCATAGGCGTTGAAGATGCGCGCAGCTTTGCGGTACTCGAGCGCCTCGCTCGGGCAGGCTTTTACGCAGGCCGGATCGCCGCCGCACAGATCGCATTTGGTGACGTGGCCGACCGCGGTCTCATAGACGATGCCGGCATAGGCGCAGCCGGCGGTGCACAAGAGACAATCGACGCATTTGTTCCCGGCCCAGTCGATCACCCCGCTGTCGGCGTTCTTCGACAGCGCGCCGGACGGGCAATTCATCACGCAGACCGGATCGGCGCATTGCCGGCACAGCGCGAGCTCGACGCCTCCGCCGGCCTTGGGAAGAATGCGGATGCGCGCATAGGCGGGGTCGTCGCTATCCGCCTTGGCCTGCGCGCAGGCGGTCATGCAGTCGCCGCAGCCGTTGCAGCGGCTGGCGTGGAATTGCAGGGTGTCGAAGCATTTGCCCACGGCGTGCCCCCTACCGCCAGATCTGCGACATCAATTGCCGCCCGACCCGCCGTGGATCGGCGATGAACGCGGCCTTGACCGGCGACAGATCGGTGCGCCGGAGGATGAGCTGCCACATGATTCCGGCATCGACGAAATCGTTGATGGTCGCGATGCCGGCCAGCTGCCCGTCCTTGAGGACGATGCGCCGGTAGACGTCCTCGCCGCCGCTCTCCGCAATCTCGAACCCGTCGCCGGCGCGGCCGTTTCCCACGGAAATCGCCTGCTGGCCGAAGAAACCGTAGGTGTTGAGCGGCACCGCGCCCGGAAAAGGCTTGACGCCCGCATCGCCGGCCATGCCGAGCCCGGCGATGCGGCCTTGCTCGACCGCATTGGGCAGAATGCCGTTGACGATTTTGCCGCCCCAGAAGCCGCGCGCCTGCGCCACGTCGCCGGCGGCCCAGATGTTCGGCAGGTTCGAACGCATCCAATCGTCGACCAGGATGCCGGCATCGGCCGCGATGCCCGATCCGTCCAGGAATCCGATGTTGGGCTTGACCCCGGTGCAGACCAGCAGCAGGTCGGCCGCGATGGTCTTGCCGTCCGCCAGCGTCGCGCGGCAGCCCTCGCCTTGCCGCTCGACGCTGCTCAGGGATTGCCCCAGCAACAGGCGAACGCCGTTGCGGGCGAAGGTCCGTTCGATGATTTCAGAGGCCTTGGGCTCGAAATACCCCGACAGCACATGCGGCTGCAATTCGACCACCGAAACCGCCACCCCGGCCTTGGCCATGTTTTCGGCGGCGTGCATGCCGATGAGGCCGGCGCCCAGCACGATCGCCGAGCGGGCCTGCCCGATCGCCTGGCGCAAATCGACCGCGTCGTCCATCGACCGCAGCACGTGAAACGGCACGTCCTTGAGGCCGCGGATCGGCGGCAGCGCGGGCGCGGCGCCGGTAGCGATCAGCAGCCGGTCGTAGCGCCAGGTCTCGCCGGATTCAAGGCGCAGGCTTGATTGCGCCGGATCGACTGAAACCACGGCCGCGCCGGATATGAAGGCGATGGCGTTGTCGCGGAAATAATCCGGACCGCGCAGCACCACCTTGTCGGGCCGCGCCCGGCCGGACACCAGGTAAGGCAGGA
>CAWEME010000039.1:0-6061 GCA_963810055.1 uncultured Alphaproteobacteria bacterium
ATGGCGATCGGCCGCTGGTACGAGGCCCGGGGGACATACCTCTCCGCCATCAACCGCTTCAAGACCGTGGTCGACCAGTATCAGACCACCACCCACGTGCCCGAGGCGTTGGAGCGGCTGACCGAGTGCTATCTCGCGCTCGGCCTCAAGGACGAGGCGCAAAGGACCGCCGCGGTGCTGGGCTACAACTACCCCGGCAGTTCCTGGTACGAGGCGACCTATGTGCTGGTGACCGGGCAGAAGCCGCAGCAGGCGGTGGCGCCCGACCCCAAACAATCCGGCGCCAGCCAGCCGGGCTGGTTCGGCCGGGTCTTCGGCTCGATCTTCTAGCCAGCCAACTCCGCCAGATGCCCGATGCTGGCCTGGGGCGGGCGGCGCGGCTATCATCGCGCCGATGCTGCTCGGACTTTCCATCCGCGACGTGGTGCTGATCGACAAGCTCGATTTGTCGTTCCGGGCGGGGCTGTGCGTGCTCACCGGCGAGACCGGCGCGGGTAAGTCGATTCTCCTTGATGCTTTGGGGCTTGCTTTGGGCGTGCGCGCGGAATCGGGGCTGGTGCGCCACGGCGCCGAGCAGGCGGTCGTCAGCGCCGAATTCGCGCTGCCCCGCAACCATCCAACCCGCGATCTGCTGTCCCAGGCGGGGTTATCCCTGCCGGGCGACAGCCTGGTGCTGCGGCGCGTGGTCGACAGCGGCGGCCGCAGCCGCGCCTTCATCGACGACCAGCCGGTCAGCATCGGCCTGTTGCGCCAGGCCGGCGAGGCGCTGGTCGAAATCGAGGCGCAGTTTGCTCAGCGCGGATTGCTTGATCCCGCCACCCACCGCCAGGCGCTCGACGATTACGGCGTGGATGCCTCCGACCTGAAGGGTTTGACCGAGGCCTGGAACGCCTGGCGCGACAAGCTCAAGGCGCATGCGGAATCCGCCGAACGGCTCGCGCGCGCCCGAGCCGAGGAGGAATTCCTGCGCCACGCGCTCAAGGAACTCGAGGCGCTCGAGCCCAAGCCGGGGGAAGAGAACACCCTGGCCGAGGAACGCGCCTTGTTGATGAACCGCGAGCGGCTCACCGAGGCCCTGGAAGGCGCGCTCGGGGAGCTTTCGGGCGAGCGCGGCGGCGAGCGCGCGCTCAATGCGGCCGCCCGGTCGCTCGAACGGCTCAAGGACAAGGCGGGCGGGCGGCTCGACTTGGCGCTCGCCGCGCTGGAACGGGCAAGGGTGGAGGCGCGCGAAGCCACATCCGAGATCGAAGCCGCCTTGCGCGATCTGGGCAATGCGCCGCGCAGCGCCGAGAAGATCGAGGAACGGCTGTTCGCGCTCCGGGCGCTGGCGCGCAAGCACAATGTTCCGGTCGACGGCCTCGCCGCTCTCCGCGCCGAAATTGCGGCCAAGGTGGCGTCGCTGGAAGACGGCGGCGACGCGGTGGAAAAGCTCGCGCGCGAAGCGGCCGAGGCGTGCAAGGTGTATATCGCCGCCGCCGACAAGGTTTCGGCCCAGCGCCGCAAGGCGGCGGCGGCGCTCGACGCCGCGGTGACCAAGGAGTTGAAGCCCTTGAAGCTGGACAAGGCGCGTTTCGCCACCGTGCTTTCCTCGCTCGGCGAATCCGAATGGGGGCCGTTCGGCCGCGAGCGCGCTCATTTTGAAGTTGCCACGAATCCGGGCGCGCCGGCCGGGCCGCTCGCCAAGATCGCCTCGGGCGGCGAGCTGTCGCGCTTCATGCTGGCCTTGAAGGTGGTGCTGGCCAAGACCTCGCCCGTGCCGACGCTGGTCTTCGACGAGGTGGACAGCGGCATCGGCGGCGCGGCGGCGGCGGCGGTGGGCGAGCGGCTCCATCGCCTCGGCCGGGAATTGCAGGTGCTGGTGGTGACGCATTCGCCCCAGGTGGCGGCGCGTGGAGCGCATCACTGGCGGGTGGAAAAGAGCCAGGCGGCGCAGAAGACCCTGATCCGGGCCGCGGAGCTTACGGCCGAGGCGCGGCGCGAAGAAATCGCCCGCATGCTCTCGGGCGCCGCCATCACCGCCGAGGCGCGCGCGGCGGCGGCCTCGCTCATGGCCGGAGCCGAGGCGTGAGCCGCGACTCCCCGGGGGAATCGCCGTCGAGGAACTGACCGAATCCCAGGCGAAGGCGGAACTGAAACGCCTGGCCAAGGAAATCGCGCATCACGACCGGCTCTATTACCAGAAGGACGCGCCCGAGGTTTCGGACGCGGAATACGACGCGCTGCGCCGGCGCAACGACGACATCGAGAAGCGTTTCCCCGGCCTCATCCGCGCCGACAGCCCCTCCCGGCGCGTGGGCGCCGCGCCGGCGACCGGCTTCGCCAAGGTCCGGCATCCGCACGCCATGTTGTCGCTCGATAACGCCTTCGAGGAGGATGACGTGCGCGATTTCTTCAAAAGCGTGCGCAACTTCTTCCGCGCGCCCGAGGACGTGAAGCGCGTCGAGCCCGCCACCATCGCGGTGATGGCCGAGCCCAAGATCGACGGGCTGTCGGCCTCGATCCGCTACGAGAAAGGCAAGCTGGTTCTGGGCGCGACGCGCGGCGACGGCATCACCGGCGAGGACGTCACCGCCAACATCAAGACGCTCGCGAGCGTGCCCAAGGAATTGAAGGGCCATGGCTGGCCCGGCATCATCGAGGTGCGCGGCGAGGTCTATATGGAGCATCCGGGATTTTTCGCGCTCAACCAGGAGCGGGAAAAGCAAGGCGAGCCGGTTTTCGCCAATCCCCGCAACGCCGCCGCCGGTTCCCTGCGCCAGCTTGATCCCGCGATCACGGCCAAACGCCCCTTGAAATTCTTCGCCTATGCCTGGGGCGAAACCGACCAGCGCTTCGCCAAGAGCCATGAAGAGGCGTTGCAACACCTCAAATCCTGGGGCTTCGCGGTCGATTCGCATTCCAAGCTGTGCCACGGCGTCGAGGCGGTGTTGCAATTCCACCGCGACATGGCGGCCCGGCGCGCGCAGCTTCCCTATGACATCGACGGCGTCGTCTACAAGGTCAACGACCTCGATCTCGAGGAGCGCCTCGGCTTCGTCAGCCGCGCGCCGCGCTGGGCGCTCGCGCATAAATTCCCGGCCGAGCGGGCGCAGACCGTGCTGAAGAAAATCCGCATCCAGGTCGGCCGCCGGGGCACGCTGACGCCGGTGGCCGATCTGGAGCCGATCACGGTGGGCGGCGTGGTGGTGAGCCACGCCACGCTGCACAACGAGGACGAGATCGCGCGCCTGGACGCGCGCGAGGGCGACACCGTCGTCATCCAGCGCGCCGGCGACGTCATCCCCCAGGTGGTGGAGGTGGTGAAGGAGCGCCGGCCCCGGAGCGCGCACCCCTTCAAATTCCCGCACAAATGCCCGGTTTGCGGCAGTTTGGCGGTGCGCGAGGAAGGCGAAGCGGCGTGGCGCTGCACCGGCGGCCTGTTCTGCCCGGCCCAGGCGGTGGAACGGCTCATTCATTTCGTTTCGCGCAACGCGCTCGACATCGAGGGCATGGGCGACAAGCACATCGCCGAATTCTGGCAGGACAAGCTGATCAAGAACCCGGCCGACATCTTCCGCCTCAAGCCGGAGCAGATCGAAAAGCGCGAAGGCTGGGGCGAGTTGAGCGCGAGGAAGCTCATCGCCGCGATCGACGCGCGGCGCAATGTGGCGCTCGACCGCTTCATCTATGCGCTCGGGATTCCCCAGGTCGGGGAATCGACCGCCAAGCTGCTGGCGCGGCATTACCGCTCGCTCAAGGCCTGGCGCCAGGCGATGACCGCTTCCCACGACCGGCACGGCGAGGCCTGGCGCGAGCTCAACGACATCCAGAACATCGGCGAGGACACCGCCGCCGACATCGTCGGGTTTTTCGCCGAGAAGCATAACCAGAAGGTGTTGGACGAGCTCGAAGGCGAGATGCGCGTCAATGATTTCCACGTGCTCTCCGCCGGCCATTCGCCGCTTGCCGGCAAGAGCATCGTGTTCACCGGCACGCTCGAAGGCATGAGCCGGTCCGAGGCCAAGGCGCGCGCCGAGGCGCTGGGCGGCCTGGTCTCCTCCAGCGTTTCGGCCAAGACCGATTACGTGGTGATGGGCGCCGATCCCGGCTCCAAGGTCAAGAAGGCCAAGGAGCTCGGCGTCAAGATTCTCGGTGAAGCGGAGTGGCTGAAGCTGGCGCGGGGCTGAGGCGCACCGGCCATGCTTCTAGGGTTTCCGCCGCCGCTTGGGCGCTTCTATTCGCGGCTCGTTCGCGATCAGGAACCAGAGCCCGGCAAGGAACAGCATGGCGGCGACGAACAGGATGGATGAAACTCCGCCGGCATAGAGCACGACGCTGTTGTCGCCCCAAGACGCCACCGCGTTCGCGATCAAGGCCACATCGCCCAGGCCGAGGATTCCGATCAGCGCCCAAATCCGTAGCGGGACCACGACCGGGGAAGCGGCAACTCTTCGCTTGGGATAGGTCACGGTCCAGCAGCCGAGGATGACCGCCATGACGGCGCTCGACAGGCGCCAGACCGCGGCGGCGGGCAATGTGGACAGCGCCAAAAGCGGCGCCAGCATCGACCCCAACACGGTCATCAATCCCAGCTGGATGGTCATGCGGGTGGCAAAAATGTGGATCGCGGTTATATGGCCGCTCAGCGTCTGGCGAAGCACCGCGATCAGCACGGTGAAGCCGACAAAGGTCATCGCGATACCCGCCAGGGTATAAAGATAGCCAGGCCCGGAAGTTCCATGTTTCCCCCAACCGAGTCTTCAAATCGGCGGCGAGGATAGGCCGGAAGCCCGCCTCACACCACCAGGCGCATCATCCTCAGCCGCGCGACAGCTTCCTGGTGGCGCGCTCGAGCCAGGCGCGGGTCGAGGCGTCGAGCAGCGGGCCCAATTCCTTGCGCAGCCTGGCGTGATAGGCGTTGAGCCAGGCCGTTTCAGCGGCGTCGAGCAGATCGGGTTCGACCAAGGCGAGGTCGATGGGCGCGAGGGTCAGGGTCTCGAAGCCCAGGAGCTTGCGGCCGCCCTCGCCCGCTTCGCCCAGCTCCTTCACCGCCACCAGATTCTCGATGCGGATGCCATAGGCGCCGGTCTTGTAATAGCCGGGCTCGTCCGAGACGATCATGCCGGGCAGCAGCGCCTGGGCGTTCGGCTATCTTGGAGATGCGCTGCGGCCCTTCATGCACGTTGAGATAGGAGCCGACGCCGTGGCCGGTGCCGTGGTCGTAATCGAGCCCGGCTTCCCATAGCGGCCGGCGCGCCAGCGCGTCCAATTGCGAGCCGGTGGTGCCTTGCGGAAAGCGGCAGGAAGCCGAGCGCGATATGGCCCTTCAACACCCGGGTGAAGCGGTCGCGCATTTCCGCGGTCGGATTGCCGATCGCCACCGTGCGGGTGACGTCGGTGGTGCCGTCGAGATATTGCGCGCCGGAATCGACCAGATAAAGGCTGCCGTTCTCCAAGACGCGTTCGGTTTCGGGCGAGGCGCGGTAATGGACGACGGCGCCGTTCGGCCCCGCGCCCGAAATGGTGGGGAAGCTCAGGCCCTTGAAATGCTCGACATGGCGGCGGAATTCCTCGAGCGTGTCGGCAACCGCGATCTCCTTGAGCCCGCCCTTGGAGGCGGCGGCCGAAAGCCAGGCGAGGAACCGGGTCAGCGCCGCGCCGTCGCGCCGGTGGGCGTTGCGGGTTCCTTCCAGCTCGACGGGATTCTTGCAGGCCTTGGGCAAGAGACAGGGATCGGGCGCGCGGATGATGGTGGCGCCGGATTCGGTCAGGCGGTCGAAGATCCACGCGGCGCAAGTAGCCGGATCGGCCAAGACCCGTTTCTTCCCCGCGCCCAGCCGGGCCAAAGCCGCGCCGAGCGCATCGGGCTGGGCATGGCGCACCTCTGGGCCTAGATGCTGTGCCAGCTCGCCCGAGAATTTGCGCCGGTCGATGAACAGATCGACCGAGGCATCGGCGTGAAGAATTGCGAAGCACAGCGCCACCGGCGTATAGGTCAAATCGCCGCCGCGCATGTTCAAAAGCCAGCAGATCGAATTCGGGCGCCGTCAGCACCGCGGAATCGGCCTTGTCCTCGGCCAGC
>CAWEME010000040.1:0-6135 GCA_963810055.1 uncultured Alphaproteobacteria bacterium
TTTGGAAGACAGGATGCCGCATTTCGAGGTGGTGGAATTCGAGGGCGGGCTTTTGATCGGCGCGCGGCGCAACGCCGATAACGGGCGCTATTATTGGCGCATCACGCCCTGGATCGCGCCCTTCCACACCATCATTCCGCCGCGCGGCGGCCATCCGCTGGGCGCGCATATGTGGGTGCCGATCGACGACGAACGCTGCTGGGCCTGGAGCATCAACTACCATCCCAAGCGCGCGCTCTCATCTGAGGAGCGCCAGGCGATGCAGGACGGCCAGGGCATCCACGTCAAATACGTGCCCGGCACCTTCATTCCGGCCGCGAACAGGAGCAACGACTACTTGATGGATCGTTCCTCGCAGCAATCGGGCCGGGCTTATAGTGGCGTCGAGGGCATCGCCATGCAGGACGCCTCGCTGCAGGAAAGCATGGGGCCGATCCAGGATCGCACGCGCGAGCACCTGGTTTCGACCGATAACGGCATCATCATGACCCGGCGCTGGCTGCAACGCGCCGCCAAGGCCAATCGCGAGGGGAAGCCGCTCCCGAGTCTCGAGCCCAAGGCGCAGCGCGTGCGCTCCTGTTCCATCGAACTGCCCAAGGACGTGAAGTTCAAGGATGGCGCGAAGCACGGCCTCTTCGCGCCGCCCAACACCGATCCAGTCTCGGTCTAGGCAAGGAATAATAGCCCAGCCATGAGACTCTGCCGCTTTAACAACAATCGCATCGGTCTGGTGCGCGGCGCCAACGTCCATGACGTGACCGCGATCCTCGACGAATTGCCGGCGGTGCGTTATCCGCTACCGCTGGGCGATCCGCTGATAGCGACTCTGGAGAAGCTGCGTCCCAGGATGGAGAAATTGGCCGACCAGGCTAAGGCGGTGCCGTCATCCGCTGTGAAATTCCTGAGCCCGGTCGCCAATCCGTCCAAGATCATCGGCACGCCGGTCAATTATCAAAAGCACCGCGAGGAAGCCGACAAGGATGCCCAGATCGCGGTCTATAGCAGCGCCACCCGCGCCCGCACCATCGAGGAACAGGGGCTGTTCATCAAGGCCAGCTCCTGCCTGGTCGGGCCGTCCCAGGGGGTATCCGTCCGTTTTCCCGACCGCCGCACCGACCACGAGGCCGAATTGGGCCTCATCATCGGTAAGCGCGCGCGGAACGTAAGCGAGGACAAGGCGCTGCAATACGTCGCCGGCTACGCCATCGCGCTCGACATGGTGGTGCGCGGCACCGAGGACCGCAGCTTCCGCAAATCGATCGACAGCTACGGCGTGCTGGGGCCCTGGCTGGTGACGGCGGACGAGTTGGGCGATCCCTCGAACCTCGATTTCTCGCTCAAGGTCAATGGCGAGCTGCGCCAGGCCTCGAACACCAGGCTGATGGTGATGAGCATACCGAAGCAGATCAGCTGGGCGTCGCACTGGTACGACTTGCTGCCCGGCGACATCATCATGACCGGCACTTGCGAGGGCGTCGCGCGCGTCGTGCCGGGCGACGTCATGGCGGTCGAATTCGAACGCATCGGCAGGATGGACGTGCCGGTCCGCGCCGCGGACTGACCCCGTTCACTCGGCCGGCGAAATCCGCCCGCTGTCGGGATCGACGATCACGACTTGCTGCGTTCCATCATTGGTCACCGTGGCGCGGTAATTCCGGCCGTCGCGGCGCACGTCGCTGAAATCGCGGTTGCCGGTGGCCTCGAGCCAGTTGAGCGCCTTGGTCTCGCGCCGTTCGCGCGCGTCCAAGCCGTGCGCCAGTTTCCTGTGGTGCTTGGACTTCACCGCCTTGGCCGGCATGCCGGCTGCCGCATTCGGCGGCGGGATGGGCGCGACCGCGCCTTGCTGCGCCAAGGCTGCGCCGGCGTAAAGCGCGATCAATAGAGACATTGTTGCGATCCTGACCATCATCGAGCACACCCTCCCGGAGCGATCGCGGCCCGATTGCCGGCCCGAATCCTCTCTTGGTTAAGGCTAGGATTTTGTCGGTTTTAAGGCAAGCCCTTGCGCCGGTTAGAAATTTTGCCTTGGGTCCGGCCGAAGCATCGGCCTTATAATAATTTCATGAACCGGAATGAGGGCTCGGTCCGCGCCCGTTCCGGTCCGGGGGGCGGTTTTCCGCCGTGCCGGCGCAAGCCGCCTGTCCCAGAGACGGTCTGGAGGAAGGAGGCGCTTATGAATGTCGACTCAATTCTCAAGAACAAGGGCCGGGACGTGGTCACCATCGCGGCCGACGCCACCATCAACGATGCGGTCCTGCTGCTGCGGAGCAAGCGCATCGGCGCGCTGGTGATCGACCGCGCCGGCGGCGGAGTCGAAGGCATCCTGTCCGAACGCGATATCGTCCGCGCGCTCGCCGAATACAACACGCGCGTGTTCGATCTGCCGGTCTCGGCGCTGATGACGCGGCGCGTCGTCACCTGCGCGCCGGAGGACAGCGTCTCCGGCGTGATGGCCGAGATGACCGCACGCCGCATCCGCCACCTGCCGGTGGTGAAAGACGGCGCGCTGGTCGGCATCGTCAGCATCGGCGACGTGGTCAAGAGCCATATCGACGAGGTCGAGCACGAGGCCAGATCGCTGCGCCAGTTCATCGCCAGCGCCTGAGCGTCCATTTCCCCGGCTCATAAAAAAGGCGGCTCCGCCGGGAGCCGCCCGATCTCCGTGGTTCCCCGGGATTTCAGCGCAGGGAAGGCGGGCCGCGCACGATTTCCACGCCGTTTTGGGTTTCGGATGTAAAGTGCTGGTCGGCGGTATGGCGCGGCGGCGGCGGCGGGATGAAGGGCGGAGCCTGGACGAAGATCACGTTGCCGGGCGCGGTGCTCGGGATCACCGCGCAGCAGAAGCCGCCGAAGGCCACATTGTAACGAAACCCGGGAAAAGGATGAGAAGGATTCGCCGCGGCGGCGGAACGCGCGGCCAGCGCGATGACGATCAGCGCGATGGCCGCGCCAAGCACACGCAGCCGCCGCGCGCGATTACCGGCGATTCGGTTATCTGCGATCCTTGTCATGGCGGGCCTTTCCTCAATTCTTTGGACTGGGGGGTTCAGGCGTGATGGACGTGGCCGTTCGCGGCAATCGCGTTTTCGACATAGACATGGGCGGTCTGGCCGCCGACGGTCGCGGAATATTCGGTGTAGCCGACCATCTCGGTATTGTTGTTCGCATTGGCCGCAATGGAGATGGTGTGGCCCGAGCCGTCATCGGCAACCCCGGACTGATTCGTCTGGCCGCCGCTGGTGGTCGGGCCGCTGATCGCTTGCCAGGCACCGGAGAGGGTCACGGTATCGGCGGCGGTGCCGTTGATCCAAAGGCTGAGCGCGCCGCCACCGGCGGCCTGAACCGCGGCCGGCTCGTTCGCCGTCAGGTTGAGAACGTCCTGGGGCGTAAGCGTGATGGTGTTCCCGCCGGCTGGGCTGTTCGCCGCATCGGTCAGATCGAACACCTCGATGTTCTGGACGTTGCCGCCAACGCCGCTGGTGAGCGTCGAGGTGAAGTCGAGGTTCTGCGTCGTCGGGCTTTCGATCTCGAGAACATTGAGCCCGCCGCCGGCGCCGCCGTTAATCGCGATGCCGGGAGTGTTTCCGGCCGTGTTGTTGATCTCCGCCGCGCTCGACCATTCGATCACATTCATGGCCAAGCTGCCGCCGACGGCGTTCTCGGCCGTGGCGGAGCCGGTGAGTATGATGTTGCTGGCGGCGCCGCCGTCATAGTTCACGATATCGGCGTTGCCGGCGCCGGTCGCGGTTGAGCCGGCGGAATCGAACAGATAGCCGAAGCTGCCGCTTTGACCGCTGAGCGGATCGGTATAGGTGCCGTTCGGGATCAGGGTAATTCCGCTATCCTGCGATGAAGCCGGCGCGCCGGCCAGGTTGCCGGTGTCGCCGGTGTCGCCCAGTCCGCTGAGATCGGGATTGATCACCGCGGTGATGGCGTGTGAACCGCCCGGGCCCAGCGTGTCATTGGGGGCCGAGAAGACGACATTTTCGCCGGCAACGGTGACATTCGAAAGCGTGACCTCCTGGCCGCTGACGTATTCGAAGCTCAGCAATGCCGGATCGTTCGGCTGGATGGGCACGCCGTCGGGGTTTACCGGAGCGACGACCAGCGACGGGGTCGAACCGGAGACCTGTATCAATTCCTGGAACGAGTGCGCCGGGTCGAGCGCGTCGGTATAGGTCATCAGAATTTCCGTGGTGCCCGCCGACGTCGCCTGGAACGCGGGAGACGCGAGCGGGACCGTATGCGTGTCATCGGGGAACACATCCGCGCCGTAAACGGAAAAGTTCAGGTTTTGGGTCGTCGAAGCGGAGCCGTTCGAACTCGTGACGGAAAAGGTGTCCTCATAGGCGCTGAGGACCATGTACTGCGACATGAGATCGGTGCCGGCCTGGCTGACCAGGGCTTGCTGCGCAAGGGTGTCGCCGATCACATAGCTGTAAGCGCCTGCCGCATCCATGGTCAGCGTGCCGAAGGTTCCGACTGCCGGGTTGCCGGGCGTTTCCGCCGGTCCCGCGATGTAGGCGTAGGAGTCGATAACCGGCGTGGATGTCGGCGGCGTGACGGTAATAACGGGATGTCCGGCAACCGTATCGGTGAAATAGCTGCCCGAGCCGGTGACCGCGGGATCCGTGTAGACGCCGGATTGTCCATCCTCTTGGCCGGAGATGGTGGGGACGGGCGGCGGCGGCGGTGGCGGCGGGCCTGGCGGGCCGGGAGGCGCAAAGTGGCTGCCGCCGGTGCCCCTCAGGAATTCGGCGCCATAGCCGAAACCGGTCGGCCAGAGCGGACCGAGGCCGTAGACGCCCGGGCCGATCTCGCCGACCTCGAAGGGGCTGACGACGAATCCGGTATTAGGCACCTCATGATGCGGAACGATCGGCGTCGGCGCGATCAGGCCGCACGGGCCGATCACTTCCAAATGGAAGGCCTGGAGCAGATCGCCCGGCGTGATGACGGTGCCGTCGGGCAGCTGGAAGGGCGTCGGCTGCACGCCGCAAGGGCCGACGATGTCGTGCAGCTCGAGTTGCGCACCGTCGGGGAAGGTGAGGGTGACCGAGCCGTCGTGCTGCGTCGCCTTGAGATCGAGCGGATTGAAATCGAAGATCAGCGGCTGGTTGGGTACGACCTCGATGACTTCGCGCTGGCCGGGGGCCGGCTCATGCACCGCGATGGGCGGACCCATCGGCGCATTGGGCTCGACCGGGACGCAGGGTATGGGCGCTTGGCCCGGCGGGCAGGGCGGAGGCGCGGGTTGCGGTTTGATGCGTTCGATATGCTCGACGCCGCCCGCCAGCTGCACCATCCCCGAGGAGGTCTGGCCCGCCTTCATTGTCTGCAACATGTCAGTCACGGCCGGTCTCGTTTCGATGCGTTAAGATTAATGCCTGGTAATACCGGGGAAGGGTGACACGGCCGGCGCCGCCCCGACAAAGGGATTTGGCGCCGGACCGATACACCCGGCTGTGATTCTTCAGGCGGTGGCCCAAAGCCGCGAAATCCATCCGATAGGCCGGATTTGGCGGGATTGCGGCGTCGGACGAGGCCGCCGGGGCGAAGCCGCCCGGGCAAGCCAACGGTGGCGCAGGATGCCGAAGCCCATCAGCCCGGCGAGGAAGATGCCGATGGCGGCGGGCTCGGACACGGCGGGAATGCAATTGCCCGATTGGTCGGTGACGCAAACCGCGCTGCCATTGTAATTGAGGGCGAAATAGGCGGTTTGACCGGGCAACAGGCCGCTGCTGCCGAAGACGACATCGCCGCTGTAGATGGTGGTGTTGTTGAAGATCACCTCTTGGCCGGAGCTGGTCTTGCCTTCCATGCCGTTGCCGCCCGGGAAACAGACCGCTGGCGAGGTGTTGCAGAGGGTTTCACCCGGAGGGATGACGAAGATGGCGGTCGACGGGTTGAGGGGCGTGAAACTGGTGAGCTGCAAATCGTAGATGACCGAACTGGTGTTGTTGTAGACCCCGACCAGCACGTTGTTGCTAGTGTCGTAACCGCTGTCGCTCGAGAAGGACAGCGGTACGCCGTTGGAAATGTTGTAGGTGGTTTGAATGTCAAACGTGCCGCCCGACTGGGTGATGGTGAAGGTGGTGCTGCAATCGGTCAGCGTCGGACCGCCCGAGTAGCTGA
>CAWEME010000041.1:0-39206 GCA_963810055.1 uncultured Alphaproteobacteria bacterium
AGCCCCCGCCGCCATGCGCGAAATAGGTTCCCGGCTTGGTGCGCGGCAACTGGCCGAGCACGGCAGCGGCGTTGGTGACCGCCTCGTTGACGATGACGTCGTCGGGCGTGAGCTTGGCGTTGAGCGCCGCGCAGACATGCTCGACCGACATGACGCCGTCCTTTTTCGCGGCCGCATCGGCGAGGCTTTGCTTGCGCGCCGCGTTCGCGGGGGCCCAGGACGCGATCCGCGCCTTGACGCGGGCGCGGAAGGCGTCGTCGGACCGCTTGCGCACGGCATCCAGCACCTGACGTAGCGCGGTCGCGCAATCCGCCCGCAGGCGCAAATCGGTGGCAAAGCCCCACATCGGGATATCGGCCTTCAGCGGGTCGACGTCGATCTGGATCCAGCGGATCGACGAGGCCTTCGGCTGATCGTTCGGTATCCAAGGCACGTCGATATCCAGCAGCAATCCGAGATCGGCGTCCTTCAGCAACGCGCCCGGATTGAGCCCGGCATAACAGGGCAAATCCTGGGGAATATTGATCGTGACCGGCGAACTCTCGGCCACGCGGATGCCGCATTCGCGCGCCAACTCGTCGAACGCCGCGACCGCCTCCGCCTTGCGGCCGAGATAGGCCGTCACCGCGATGGGATTGCCGGCCGCCATCAGCTCGGCCGCGATCCGGTCGGCCGTCTCCGGATCGATGCCGCCCGATTGCACCGGCCCGTATTTCGCCTCCGGGAAGGATTGCACCGAATCGGCGTCGATCGCCTGGGCCAGGATTTCGCGCGGCAGCGCCAGATAGACCGGCGCCGGCGGATCGCTCTGCATCATCGCATGGGCGCGGCGCAGCACCTCTTTCACCACCACGCCCGAGGGCAGCGTATATTCCCAACGGACGAAATTCCGCACGATGCCGGCCATGTCGTACGGGTCCTGGACGAAATGCACGTAGTTGTCGCGCCCGCCGGTCATCTCGCCATGGATGGTGAAAGGCGCGCGTCCCGCCATCACCAGCACCGGGATGCGCGAGCGGAACAGATTGTGCATCGCCATGCAGGCATTGGCCGTGCCGGCGTCGACATGCACCAGCACCGCCTGGCCCTTGCCGGTGGCGAGCGCATAGCCGCCAGCCATGTGCACGGCGACGTTTTCATGCGGGCAGACGATCACCAGCGGGCGCTTGAGGTTGGAGCGGTCCCATTTCGCCAGTTCCTCGATGATCGGCGCGTGGTCGGTGCCGAGATTGGCGAAGATGTAATCGACGCCAATTTCGTTGAGCCCATCGAGCAACGCATAGGCTCCGGTGATCTTGCTCGTGCCTTGGTCTTTCATGGTACCGCCTTGGATTGCGCGCCCTCGCGGGCGCGGGTTCTCGGTTACTGCTTCAGCCGCTGTGCCGCTTCTTTGACGAGGCTGAGATCGGTGTATTGCGAAGCATCCAGTCTGTCCTTGATGAAGCCCATCTGCTGGGCCGTGTCGAGATTTCTCTGCAACGCCGCCATGTTCGGCAAGCCCGAGGGGTTGCGGAACTCGTCCTTTTTGGTGAAAAGCCAGCCGGCGAAGCGCTCGGGCGGCTGCTTGGTGAAATCCGCCATGATCTTGACCGCCTCGTCGTGGTTCTTGGGGTCGAGATACCAGCGCAGCGCGCGCAAACTGTCCTCGAGCATGTCGACCAGGACGGCGCGGTTCTTCCGGATATAGTCGGCGCGGGCCGTCCACAGCGCGAATTGCGTCGGACCGGCCGCTTCGCGCTCGGTGAACAGGGTGCGCGCCTTGTCGGTGAGCTCGGGATCGTAGGCCGTCAGGACCGAGGCGGTGATGAGATCCGCCTTGGCCCCGAGCAGCATCGCCTTCATGTTCGGGAACCCCACCTCGATCACGGTGTAGTCGCGTTGATCCATGAGGCCGTGCTTTTTCAGCATCACGCGCATGGCGATGTCGACGCCGCTGCCGATGGCGTTGGTGGCGATGACCTTGCCCTTCAGATCCTCGACCTTGGATATTCCGCTGTTCTTCAGCACCATATAGGGCTCGGTGAAATAGCCCGGCGCGCCGTCCTCGAATTCGTCGGCGATGATGCGCAAATCGCCGATGCCGGCGTTCTGGATCGCGGTGGCCAGGGTGGGATAGGTGAAGGGAACGATGTCGAGCTGGCCCGAGGCCAGCGCCGTGATCATCGGCGGCGTGCCCTGGAAATGCATGGGCTCGAAGGTGTAGGTCTTGCCGAGATGCAAGGCCACGCCGTCCTTGGCGAACAGCACCGGCTGCAACTCGGGCGGGCATACCACCCAGCCGATGCGGATAGTGGGCAACGGATCGGCGCTGGCGGCGTTTGCCGCGTAAACCATGATCAGTGGGGCCACGAACAGCGCGGCGACTATGGACCGCATCAGGCGCATGCCAAACCTCCCCTAGGACGCGGCCGGAGTTCCCGGCTAGGAACCGGGCTCGAATCCGCTTTGTTCGCTTCGGGCATAAAATTATGATAGGTGGACCGGCGAAGCAATTCAGACCTTTATGGACATGTCAGCAACCAGGGCCTTGCGCGTATTATGCGCCGCTTCGGGCGTCTCCGAGGAGGCGCCTTGCCGCGCCGAGCTCGACGGCTCAGCCTATGCGGTGTTCAGGCTCGGTGCCGCCTATTACATCCTGGCCGATGCCTGCACCCACGGTCCCGGCCAGTTGAGCGAGGGCGCGGTGATCGGCGACGAGGTCGAATGCCCGTTCCATCAGGGCCGCTTCAACATCAAGACCGGGCAGCCGGTGCTGCCGCCTTGCACCGAGGCGGTACGGGCCTGGACCGCGTTCGTGGTGGATGGACGCGTTTGCATCGATCCAACCGAGCAACGCTGAAGGCGGGCCGCATTCATGGCGATTTCCCAGGACGATAACGAGCTTCTCACCCGCACGGGCGCGGGCACGCCGATGGGCGATCTGTTCCGGCGCTATTGGGTGCCGGCGCTGTTCGCCGACGAATTGCCCAATCCCGATTGTCCGCCGGTACGGGTCCAGTTGATGGGCGAGAAACTGGTCGCCTTCCGCGATTCCGTGGGCCGCATCGGGCTGATCGACGAGTTCTGCGCCCATCGCGGCGTGTCACTGTGGTTCGGCCGCAACGAGGAATGCGGGCTGCGCTGCCCCTATCATGGCTGGAAATACGACGTCACCGGGCAATGCGTCGATCTGCCTTCCGAAGCCGGAAGAGACCGGCATGCGTTCGCGCATCAAGCTCAAATCCTACCCTTGCATCGAACAGGCGGGGGTGATCTGGACCTATATGGGCCCGCCCGAATTGAAGCCCGAGCCGCCGGCGGTGGAGTGGACCGAGGTGCCGGCTGAACGTCGCTACGTCTCGAAGCGCCTGCAGGAGAGCAATTATCTCCAGGCGATCGAAGGCGGCATCGATTCCAGCCACGTCTCCTTCCTGCACAGCGCTTCGCTCCAGCACGATCCGCTGTTCCGCGGCACCAAGGGCAACATCTACAATTTGGAACGACAGGATGCCGTATTTCGAGGTGGTGGAATTCGAGGGCGGGCTTTTGATCGGCGCGCGGCGCAACGCCGATAACGGGCGCTATTATTGGCGCATCACGCCCTGGATCGCGCCCTTCCACACCATCATTCCGCCGCGCGGCGGCCATCCGCTGGGCGCGCATATGTGGGTGCCGATCGACGACGAACGCTGCTGGGCCTGGAGCATCAACTACCATCCCAAGCGCGCGCTCTCATCCGAGGAGCGCCAGGCGATGCAGGACGGCCAGGGCATCCACGTCAAATACGTGCCCGGCACCTTCATTCCGGCCGCGAACAGGAGCAACGACTACTTGATGGATCGTTCCTCGCAGCAATCGGGCCGGGCTTATAGCGGCGTCGAGGGCATCGCCATGCAGGACGCCTCGCTGCAGGAAAGCATGGGGCCGATCCAGGATCGCACGCGCGAGCACCTGGTTTCGACCGATAACGGCATCATCATGGCCCGGCGCTGGCTGCAACGCGCCGCCAAGGCCAATCGCGAGGGGAAGCCGCTGCCGAGCCTCGATCCCAAGGCGCAACGCGTGCGCTCCTGTTCCATCGAACTGCCCAAGGACGTGAAGTTCAAGGATGGCGCGAAGCACGGCCTCTTCGCGCCGCCCAACACCGATCCGGTCTCGGTCTAGGCAAGGAATAATAGCCCGGCCATGAGACTCTGCCGCTTCAACGACAATCGCATCGGCCTGGTGCGCGGCGCGAACGTCCATGACGTGACCGCGATCCTCGACGAATTGCCCGTCTTGCGCTATCCGCCACCGCCGGGCGATCCGCTGATAGCGACGCTGGAAAAGCTGCGTCCCAAGATGGAGAAGCTCGCCGACCGGGCCAAGCCGGTGCCGTCATCCGCGGTCAATTTCCTGAGCCCGGTCGCCAATCCGTCCAAGATCATCGGCACGCCGGTCAATTATCAAAAGCACCGCGAGGAAGCCGACAAGGACGCCCAGATCGCGGTCTATAGCAGCGCCACCCGCGCCCGCACCATCGAGGAACAGGGCCTGTTCATCAAGGCCAGCTCCTGCCTGGTCGGGCCGTCCCAGGGGGTATCCGTCCGCTTTCCCGACCGCCGCACCGACCACGAGGCCGAATTCGGCCTCATCATCGGCAAGCGCGCGCGGAACGTCAGCGAGGACCAGGCGCTGCACTATGTCGCCGGTTACGCCATCGCGCTCGACATGGTGGTGCGCGGCACCGAGGACCGCAGCTTCCGCAAATCGATCGACAGCTACGGCGTGCTGGGGCCCTGGCTGGTGACGGCGGACGAGTTGGGCGATCCCTCGAACCTCGATTTCTCGCTCAAGGTGAACGGCGAGCTGCGCCAGGCCTCGAACACCAGGCTGATGGTGATGAACATACCGAAGCAGATCAGCTGGGCGTCGCACTGGTACGACTTGCTGCCCGGCGACATCATCATGACCGGCACCTGCGAGGGCGTCGGGCGCGTCGTGCCGGGCGACGTCATGGCGGTCGAATTCGAGCGCATCGGCAGGATGGACGTGCCGGTCCGCGCCGCGGACTAAGCCGCGGGGCCGGTTAATCGGCCGGCGAAATCCGCCCGTTGTCGGGATCGACGATCACGACTTGCTGCGTCCCGTCATTGGTCACCGTGGCGCGGTAATTCCGGCCGTCGCGCCTCACGTCGCTGAAATCGAGGTTGCCGGTGGCCTCGAGCCAGTTGAGCGCCTTGGTCTCGCGCCGCTCGCGCGCGTTCAGGCCATGCGCCATTTTCCTGTGGTGCTCGGCCTTCATCGTCTTCGCCGGCGGCCTGGCGGGCGGAATGGTCTGCGCCGTGCCGGCCGCCGCGTCCGGCGGCGGGATGGGCGCGGCCGCGCCTTGCTGCGCCGATGCGGCGCCGGCGAAAAGCGCGACCAAGGCGGATAGAACCGCGATCCTGAAAATCATCGAATACCCTCCCGGACCGATCGCGGCCCCATGGCGGGCCCGCGTCTCTCGCTGGTTAAAGCTAGGATTTTGTCGGTATTTAAGGCAAGTCCTTGGGTTGATTGAAAATTTTGCCTTGGGTCCGGCCGAAGCATCGGCCTTATAATAATTTCATGAACCGGGATGAGGGCTTCGTCCGCGCCCGTTCCGGTCCGGGGGCGGTCTTCCGCCGTGCCGGCGCAAGCCGCCTGTCCCAGAGACGATCGGGAGGAAGGAGGCGCCTATGAATGTCGACTCAATTCTCAAGAGCAAGGGCCGCGACGTCGTCACCATCGCGTCCGACGCCACCATCAACGATGCGGTCCTGCTGCTGCGGCGCAAGCGCATCGGCGCGCTGGTGATCGACGGCAAGGGCGGCGGGGTCGAAGGCATCCTGTCCGAACGCGATATCGTCCGCGCGCTCGCCGAATACGGCGCGCGCGTGTTCGATCTGCCGGTCTCGGCGCTGATGACGCGGAACGTCGTCACCTGCGCGCCGGAGGACAGCGTCTCCGGCGTGATGGCCGAGATGACCGCGCGCCGCATCCGCCACCTGCCGGTGGTGGAGAGCGGCGTGTTGATCGGCATCGTCAGCATCGGCGACGTGGTCAAGTGCCATATCGACGAGGTCGAGCACGAGGCCAGAGCGCTGCGCCAGTTCATCGCCAGCGCCTGAGCGTTCGTCTCCCGACTCATAAAAAAAACGGGCGGCTCCGCCGGGAGCCGCCCGATCTCCGTCGTTCCCGGATTTCAGCGCAGCGAAGGCGGGCCGCGCACGATCTCCACGTCGTTTTGGGTTTCGGCTGTGAAATGCTGGTCGGCGGTATGGCGCGGCGGCGCGGGCGGGATCAAGGGCGGACCCTGGATGACTATCACGTTGCCGGGTGCGTTGCCGGGAATAACCGCGCAGCAGAATCCGCCGAGGCCACATTGTTATTGTTGCGAAACTCGTGAAAAGGATGAGAAGGACTGGCCGCGGCGGCGGGGCGCAATCCCAGCGCGATGACGATCAGGGCGATGGCCGCGCCAAGCAAAAGCAGCCGCCGCGCGCGATCTCCGGATGGTTGGTTTTTTTCAATCCTCGTCATGTTCGGCCTATCCTCAATTCTTTCGGACCGGGTTGGATTCAGGCGTGATGGACGTGGGGGTCGCACCGGCCGTGGCGATGGCGTTTTCGACATAGACATGGACCTGGGAAACGGTCTGGCCGTCGACCGCCTGCCGGCTGGAAAGGGTGGCGGAGTATTCGGTGAAACCCACCATGGGTCTGCCAAGGATCGGAAGGCTGCCTTGCGTCACCGCCGGGCCTTTGCGTCCAGCCGCTGGTGGACGGTGCCGGTGAGCGTGACAAAGTCGTTGCTGTTACCGATCCAGAACACCGAAGCCGCGCCGTTGCCAATTCCACGACCGCATTCGGCTCGTTTTGCGCCAGGTTCAACACGTCGGTGGACGGAGCAGATGTATTGTTAGTGGCCGGGTCCGCCGCGTCCGTCAGGTCGAACACCTCGACATCCTGGACGTTGCCGCCGCTGCCGAATGTGCCCTTTGGCCGGTGAAGAAATCGGGACCGTTGAAGACGAGATCCCTGTGAAGCCGTGCTTTGGATCTCGAGCACGTTGAGGTTGCCGTTGACGCAAATGGTGCCGCCAGGCTGAAAGCCGTCACATGCGCCGCCATAAAATCGATGAAGGTGCCGGTGGCGTTTATGGACAAAATGTTCGCTGCTGCTCCATTCGATCACGCTGGTGGCGCTGGGCCGGGTGGTCGAGCCGATGAGGGTTTGAGCGCTCTGGATGTATTGTCGGCGTAATTGACGATGTCGGCGTTGCCCGCTCCGATGGCCAACGGATACACGCCGTTTTCACTGTCATAGAGATAGCCGAACGCTCCGATATAGCCGGTGGCGGTGTAGTTGCTGTGGGAATCGGTGTAGGGCGCGGACAAGCCGGCGGAGAGAATGGCGTTCTGCTGTTGTCCTGCGAGGGGTTCACCGCTCCCGATGCGTCGCCTTGGTTTTGCCGGGGTCCGGATTGCCTCGGCAGGTTCGACAGGTTGGGATTGACGATCGCGGTCAGCGCCTCCGTGCCGCCCGGGGCCCATCGGGCACCCCGCCGCCGATCCCCTCGGTTCGCCGCCTATGGTGAAGCAAAGGGCCGATAGTGTGGACGGTGACCGTGCCGGTGCTGCCCGGCAGGTATTACAAGACTTACCAGCGCCGGATCGTTCGGCTGGATAGGAATGTCGACAAAATTGGCCAGGTTTAACGTGCCGTGCCCCCGTATCGGTGACCGGGATCACCGTCTGGAACGAGTGCGCCGGATCGACGGCGTCGGTGTAGGTCAACAGGATATCGGCAGAGGTAAGCGACGGTCGTCGTCATGCCGATGGCGGAAACCCCGTTGACTTGTCCGTTATCGGGATCGACCGGAAAGACATTGGTGCCGAAGATGTCGAAGTACAGCTGCGCGGTTTCGTCTGGCTACCGTTGGAAGTCGTCACCTGGCGCTGTCCACATAGTACTCGAAGAAATCGAGACGTGGATGGCGTTGAAGGCCCTGCTGGGCGATCAACTCCGAGATCCCGTCGCTCCCGAGCTGGCTGACAATGGTCGGACCGGTGATGTTGGTGACTTCGTAGTGATAGGCGCCGTGCGTGGCCGGGGAGTCGAACGTCAGAGTGCCGTAGACGCCGTCCGCGGCGGAACCCGGCGCAGCCGTCGTAACGTCGCTGAAGGACGTGACCTGGAGCGGCCGCGAACTCGGGGAGATCGAGAAAACGGGCAAGCCGGAGAGATAATCAGTGTCGCCGAAATAGTAAGCGCTGGCAATGGTCGGCGTCACGTCGGAATAAACGCCGCTCTGCGTTCTTAATCCGACCGTGAAGCCGACCGGCGGCGGCGGTGGCGGCGGGCCCGGCGGGCCGGGGGGCGCAAAGTGGCTGCCGCCGGTGCCCTTGAGGAATTCGGCGCCATAGCCGAAACCGGTCGGCCAGAGCGGACCGAGGCCGTAGACGCCCGGGCCGATCTCGCCGACCTCGAACGGGCTGACGAGGAATCCGGTATTAGGCACCTCATGATGCGGAACGATCGGCGTCGGCGCGATCAGGCCGCACGGGCCGATCACTTCCAAATGGAAGGCCTGGAGCAGATCGCCCGGCGTGATGACGGTGCCGTCGGGCAGCTGGAAGGGCGTCGGCTGCACGCCGCAAGGGCCGACGATGTCGTGCAGCTCGAGTTGCGCACCGTCGGGGAAGGTGAGGGTGACCGAGCCGTCGTGCTGCGTCGCCTTGAGATCGAGCGGATTGAAATCGAAGATCAGCGGCTGGTTGGGTACGACCTCGATGACTTCGCGCTGGCCGGGGGCCGGCTCATGCACCGCGATGGGCGGACCCATCGGCGCATTGGGCTCGACCGGGACGCAGGGTATGGGCGCTTGGCCCGGCGGGCAGGGCGGAGGCGCGGGTTGCGGTTTGATGCGTTCGATATGCTCGACGCCGCCCGCCAGCTGCACCATCCCCGAGGAGGTCTGGCCCGCCTTCATTGTCTGCAACATGTCAGTCACGGCCGGTCTCGTTTCGATGCGTTAAGATTAATGCCTGGTAATACCGGGGAAGGGTGACACGGCCGGCGCCGCCCCGACAAAGGGATTTGGCGCCGGACCGATACACCCGGCTGTGATTCTTCAGGCGGTGGCCCAAAGCCGCGAAATCCATCCGATAGGCCGGATTTGGCGGGATTGCGGCGTCGGACGAGGCCGCCGGGGCGAAGCCGCCCGGGCAAGCCAACGGTGGCGCAGGATGCCGAAGCCCATCAGCCCGGCGAGGAAGATGCCGATGGCGGCGGGCTCGGACACGGCGGGAATGCAATTGCCCGATTGGTCGGTGACGCAAACCGCGCTGCCATTGTAATTGAGGGCGAAATAGGCGGTTTGACCGGGCAACAGGCCGCTGCTGCCGAAGACGACATCGCCGCTGTAGATGGTGGTGTTGTTGAAGATCACCTCTTGGCCGGAGCTGGTCTTGCCTTCCATGCCGTTGCCGCCCGGGAAACAGACCGCTGGCGAGGTGTTGCAGAGGGTTTCACCCGGAGGGATGACGAAGATGGCGGTCGACGGGTTGAGGGGCGTGAAACTGGTGAGCTGCAAATCGTAGATGACCGAACTGGTGTTGTTGTAGACCCCGACCAGCACGTTGTTGCTAGTGTCGTAACCGCTGTCGCTCGAGAAGGACAGCGGTACGCCGTTGGAAATGTTGTAGGTGGTTTGAATGTCAAACGTGCCGCCCGACTGGGTGATGGTGAAGGTGGTGCTGCAATCGGTCAGCGTCGGACCGCCCGAGTAGCTGATCGACGGGCAGGCCGTCGCCGCGGCGGGCGTCGCGGACAGCGCGACCAGGCCGAGGCCGAGCAGCAGCGCGGCGAAGGATGCGATGCCAAGCGCCAGCCGGCGGGAATACGCGAACATGAATGCCTCCTTCGGACCGAAGAGCATTCTGCTCGATTAACCATGTTGGATTTCGGATTAACCATATATCACTCGAATTCGAGGAATGCAAATACAGAATAAGACTTCGCCAAGAATTAGATTCATAATTATTAATATTAATGCTTGTTAATACTTGTTAAGACCGGCGCCAAGTTCCAGCCGCGGCCGGGGCTTAGCCGCGCGCCAGCTCGATGAGATAGGCCGCGAAATCCGCCGGCTTGAGTTTGATGGCGAGGCTTTCCGCTTCGCTCTTGAGCGCGCGCGCGACCAGGATGTGGTTTTCGACCTGGACGGGATCGACCTTGAACAGGCCGATGGCGTCCTTGAGGCGCGGATAATATTTGGGGTCGATCATCTTGATCTTGCGCTGGACGCGCTCGACCAGTTGCGCCTCGCTCAGCCCCTCGGCCTTCTCCTGCTTGACGAGCGCCCAGTCGTCTTCGCCGGCCCAGCCGCGCGCCACATCGTCCTTCGGGTTTCCTTCGCTGTAGCCGAGCTTGAAGACATGCTTCGACAGGCCGACATCCGAGGCCCATTTGCTGAATTTGACGCTGCGCGCCACGAAGATCGCGCCCATCACCCCCATCCCCCTTGCAGTGCGTGATCGAGCCATAGCGCCGCCCGATCCTTCCGGTCAACCGATTCCAGCCCGCCGATTCCCGGTTCTCGATTCGCCCTGCCCATTTCGGGGGGCCGATTCCGCTTGGCGATAAGCCGCGCATCCGATAAGCCTCGCGGGAAGAAATTTCGGGCGCGGGCGGGAAAATGAGAAAATCGGCGGTGCTGCTTCTCTTGGCGGCGGTTTTGCTGGGATGGAATTCAGGGGCCGTCCCTGCCTCAGCCAAGACCTTCCGCTGGGCGGCAGCCGCCGACGCCGATTCGCTCGATCCCTACAGCCGGCGCGAGACCTTCCAACTCTCCTTCCTCGGCAATATCTACGAAACGCTGGTGCGCCGCGGCCGCGATGCGGCGCTCGAGCCGGATCTCGCCACCGATTGGACGCAGGCGGCGCCGCTGGTCTGGCGCTTCCACCTGCGCCACTCGGTGCGTTTCCAGGACGGTTCGCCCTTCTCCGCCGATGACGTGGTGTTCTCGTTCATCCGCGCCACATCCGAGAACTCGAAGCTCGGCCTGGTTCTGTCCAATATCCAATCGGTGCGCAAGGTCGACGCCTATACCGTCGACATCGTCACCAACCTGCCCGACCCGATCCTGCCCCAGGAGATCACCTCCTGGGACATCATGAGCAAGGCCTGGTGCGAGCAGAACGATTCGATCGCGCCCGCCGATCTCGCCGACGACCAGAGCAATTACGCCGTCGCCCACGCCAACGGCACCGGTCCGTTTTTGGTTTTGGAGCGCGAAGCCCGGCGCGGATACCGTGCTGGCGCCTTATTCCGCCTGGTGGGACAAACCGGCGCACAATCTCGACCGCGTGGTGTTTCGCCCGATCGCCGACGACAACGCGCGAGTTGCGGCATTGCAATCGGGCGAGATCGACATGATCTACAGCGTGCCGCCGCAAAGCATCGATCGCCTGGCGCACGCGCCCGGCATCCGCCTCGTCCACGGGCCGGGTCTCACGACCATCTTCTTGGGCTTCGACCAGTCGCGCTCAGCACTCATGGGCAGCAACGTCAAGGGCGCCAACCCGTTCAAGGATATCCGCGTGCGCGAGGCCTTCACCCGCGCCATCGACGAGAACACCATCGTCGCCAAGGTGATGCGCGGCCTGGCGACGCCGGCGGCGCTGCTGGTCGGGCCGGGGGTCGAGGGCTTCGAGCAGGATTTGAACCAGCGTCCGGACTACGACCCGGACGAGGCGCGCCGTCTCCTGGCCGAGGCGGGATATCCCAAGGGCTTCGCCATCGACATGGATTGCCCCACCGACCGCTACGTCAATGACGAGGCGATCTGCCAGGAGGTGGTGGCGATGCTGGCCAAGGTGGATGTGCAGGTGCGGCTCAACGCCAAGCCGCGCGCCCAGTTCTTCGACAAGATCTTCGATCCCGGCTGGCGCTCGAGCTTCTATCTGCTGGGCTGGACCGCTTCGAGTTATGACGCGTTCAACGCGCTGAACAATCTGGCGGCGACCCGCTCGCCGGCGCAGCATCAGGGCGAATACAACATCGGCGGCTATTCCAACCCCGATCTGGATCGGCTGCTGGCCGGAATCCGGGCCGATACTAATCCCTTGAAACGCCGCGACCGGCTCGGCCAGGCGCTGGCGCTGGTGAAGGAAGATTTCGCCTATATTCCGCTGCACCAGCAGGATGTGGTCTGGGCGGCGCGCGACACGATAGAGCTGGCGCAGCCCGTCGATGACAGTTTCCCGTTGCGTTTCGTTCGGGTGAAATAATCGTCTGGTAAAATGGGCCGGGGCCGGTCCGGCCGGTTATTACGGAGCCAAGCGTCATGATCATGGCCTGGAAGCTTATCAAGGTGACCATGGTCAATTTCATGTCGGACAAGGCGCTCAGCCACGGCGCCGCCATCGCCTATTACACCGTCTTCGCCATCGCCCCCTTGCTGGTGA
This sequence comes from uncultured Alphaproteobacteria bacterium, assembly GCA_963810055.1. Classification (GTDB taxonomy): domain Bacteria; phylum Pseudomonadota; class Alphaproteobacteria; order ATCC43930; family CGMCC-115725; genus REEB95. The sequence continues at coordinate 12,452 of CAWEME010000041.1, forward strand.
TCGTCATCGCCGTCGCCGGCATGCTTTTCGGCGAACGGGCGGCCCAGGGCGCCATATCATCGCAATTGAGCGATCTCATGGGCAATATGGCCGCCCACGGGATCGAGGCGTTGATCCGGAGCGCCAGCAACCGCCGCGCCGGGCTGGCCGCCACCGCCGTGGGATTCGGCACCCTCATCCTGGCGGCCTCCAGTGTCTTCATCGAGATGCAGTCCGCGCTCAACGCCATCTGGAAGACCAAGACGCGCCACATGAGCATCCGCACCTTCGTCCGCGCCCGCGCCATCAGCTTCGGCCTGGTGGTCACGGTCGGATTTCTGCTGCTGGTTTCGCTGGCGGTGAGCACCGCGCTTTCGGCGCTCGACAAATATATCAATCACTTCTTCCACGGCGCGCATCTGATCTTCCAGGGCGCCAATTTTCTCATCTCTTTCGTCCTGATCTCGCTGCTGTTCGCCGCGGTCTACAAGGTCCTGCCCGACCGGCGCATCGCCTGGGGCGACGTGCTGATCGGCGCGGTCACGACCTCGTTCCTGTTCACGGTCGGCAAGTCGCTGATTGGCCTCTATATCGGCAGCAGCGCCGTGACCCGCGCCTATGGCGCGGCGGGTGGCCTGATCATCGTTCTGCTCTGGGTCTATTACTCGGCCCAGATCTTCCTGCTCGGCGCCGAATTCACCAAGGCCTATGCCGAGCGCCACGGCAGCCACGCTCCCGGCGCGTTGCAGCCGAAAGACTAGGCCCCTTCGCCGATCAGCCGCTCATAGGCCGGGATGGTGAGGAATTCGGGGAAGCGCTCCGCTTCGATCAGATCGTCGAAGATCTTGGCCGCGTCCTTGTACCGGCCCTTGGCATAGGCCTCGGGGCCGGCGAGAGCAGCGAGCTTTTGCAACTCCTCGTCCAGCAGCTTGCGGCACAGCGCCTTGTCGATCACCCGTCCATCCGCCAGCTTGGCCTTGTGGCGGATCCACTGCCAGATCTGCGCGCGGCTGATCTCGGCGGTGGCGGCGTCCTCCATCAGGTAATAGAGCGGCACGCAGCCCGTGCCCCGGAGCCAGGCCTCGAGATAACCCACGCCGACATTCAAATTCTGGCGCAATCCCGCTTCGGTGATGGTGCCTTCCGGCACCTCGAGCAGGTCGGAAGCATTCACATGCACGTCCTGGCGCTTTCTGGCGATCTGGTTCGCCCCGGGCATCTGCTGGTCGAAGATTTCCTTGGCGATCCCCACCAGGCCCGGATGCGCCACCCAGGTGCCGTCATGCCCGTCGCCCGCCTCGCGCAGCTTGTCGGCGCGCACCCGATCCATGGCTTTGGCGTTGGCCTCGGGGTTGTCGCGAATCGGAATCTGCGCCGCCATGCCGCCCATGGCGTGGACGTTGCGGCGGTGGCAGATCTGGATCAGCAGCAGGCTGTAGGAGCGCAGGAAATGGGTGGTCATGGCCACCTGCGCGCGGTCGGGCAAAACCGCTTTCGGATCCTCGGCGAATTTCTTGATGAAGCTGTAGATATAGTCCCAGCGTCCGCAATTGAGTCCCGCGGAATGGTCGCGAAGTTCATAGAGGATTTCATCCATTTCGAACGCGGCCAGGATGCTCTCGATCAGCACGGTGGCCTTGATCGTGCCCTTGGGCAGGCCCAGCGCCTTCTGGGCAAAGAGGAAAATGTCGTTCCACAGCTTGGCCTCGAAGCGGTTCTCCAGCTTGGGCAGGTAGAAATAGGGGCCGGTGCCGCGATCCAGCAATTCCTTGGCGTTGTGGAAGAAATAGAGACCGAAATCGAACAGCGCGCCCGACATCGCCTCGCCGTCGATCAGCACATGCGCCTCGGGCAGATGCCATCCCCGCGGGCGCACCAGCAGCGTCGCGGTCTCGGGGTTGAGCGTGTAGTGCTTTTTCGATTCCGGGTCGTCGAAAGTGATGGTGCGGCGGACCGCGTCGATCAGGTTGATCTGGCCTTCGATCAGATTGTCCCAGCTGGGCGTGTTGGCGTCCTCGAAATCCGCCATGTAGACATTGGCGCCGCAATTGAGCGCATTGATCACCATCTTGCGGTCGACCGGACCGGTGATTTCGACGCGGCGGTCGAGAAGATCCTTGGGCAACGGCGCCACTGTCCAAGCCGCCTCGCGTAGGCTCTTGGTTTCCGCCGGGAAATCGGGCCGCCAGCCGGCATCAAGCCCGGCCTGGGTTTCGGCCCTGAGTCTCAAAAGCCGCTTGCGCTCCGGGCCGAATTTGCGCTCGAGCCCAGCGATGAAGGCCACCGCCTCCGCCGACAGGATTTTCTCGTAGCCGGGCTTGATCGGCGCCTTGATCTCGACGCCCTTAGCCTTCATCTGCACATCAGCCGACATGAATTCCCTCCGGATAGAAAAGCCGCCGGCGGCCATGATGGCCGTCCGCAACCCCCTCTGTCCGAAGACCTGAAAGATTGGCCAGCGCGCCCGATTTTTGAAATGCGCCGCTTACCTCGTCGGTGGGGCGCGCCGCCCGCTTAGGACGCCGCGCCCGCTTTCCAGAGTGCCGTTCCCCACCAGTCCTTTTGCCTGAGAGTTTCCGGGGCGGTTGCTCCTTCGGCGCCGGGGTGAAACCCGGTCTCTCCTGGCGGGGCGCCAAGCAAGAGCGGTCAGTCTAGCGTGATCCTCGTACCCTGCCCAATTTTCCTTTTGGGCGGAATTCGGGAGCAGTTCTGAAAGCGCCTGAAACTGGCGCTTTGCAAGGGGTTGGAGCCCGATTCCCGTGGCCCCGGCCGAACCGGGGGGCGATTTGCCGCAGCCGCCGTAGCACCTGACGTGCGAAGGCAATAGAAAAACAACTTTACGCCGCCTGGGTCTTTTCCACCCTGACGGCGGCGTGCTCGACCAGCATCACCTTGTTCAAGAGCTTGACCAGCGCATAGACGCTTTCGATCGCCGGCGCAGGCGTGTCGGTGACCTTGGCCATTTCGAGGATCGAGCCGATCAGCGCCTCGGTTTCGAGCGCGCGCCCGGCTTCCACGTCCTGGAGCATCGAGGTCTTGTGCGCGCCGACGCTTTCGGCTCCGGCGATGCGCTTCTCGATCGAGACGCGGAACGTCACGCCGAGCTTCTTGGCGATGATTTCGGCCTCTTCCATCATCCGCGCCGCGAGATGGCGGGTTTCGGGGAATTGGCAGATGTCGACCAAGGTCGCATGCGTTAGCGCGCTGATCGGATTGAACGACAGATTGCCCCAGGCCTTGAGCCAGATCTCGGAGCGGATGTCCTTCAGGACGCGCGATTTCAGGCCGGCCTTCACCAGCACGTCGTGGAGCCGCTTCGCGCGTTCGGTTTCCTTGCCGTCGAGCTCGCCGATCGGGAAGCGGTCGCCTTCGACATGGTGGATGACGCCCGGCGCCGTCACCGCGGCGGCCGGATAGACGACGCAGCCGAGAATGCGGCTGGGATCGATTTTCTTGGCCAGGATGCCGGAGGGGTCGAGGCTTTCCAGCTTGCGGTTGTCGTACTTGCCGCCGAGCTTCTGGAAATACCACCACGGCAGGCCGTTTTGCACGGTGAGGATCATGGTGTCGGCATCGAGCAGTGTGTCGATGTCCTTGGCCACCTGGTCGAGATGGTGGGCCTTGACCGCCAACACCACCAAATCCTGCTTGCCGGCGTCGGCTTCCTTTTCCACCGCCTTGACCTTGGCGGTCTCGATCTTGCCGTCATGCCATTCGAGCTTGAGCCCGTTGGCCTTGATGGCGGCCAAGTGCGGCCCCAGGTCGACCACCGTGACGGGGTTGCCGGCAAGGGCTAATTTCGCGGCGATGAGCCCGCCGATGGCGCCGGCGCCAACCACGCAGACGCGCATCGGCTTCGGCTCCTGCTTCAGCAGATAGGGGCTCGGCAGCACCTGGTTGAACGGGTTGCGCAAAGTTCCCACCCCGTCGATGACGATGTCGATGACGTTGGAGGCTTCGGGCATCGGGCCGGCGCCGAGCGAGGTGCCGCAGGAGATGATGTCGCCCGGCATCAGCGTCATGTCGCGCGAGACCATCGCGACCAGCTTCGCCGGCGGAAAGAACATGTCGGAAACCGGGTAGTTCTGCACCTCCTTGTTGTTGAGGATGGTGCGGACGCGGAGCTTCATCGGATCGACGCCGGTGGTGATGACGGGACCGAAAGGCCCGAAGGTGTCGAAGCTCTTGGCCCTAACCCACTGGTCGAAAGTCGGGTTCTTCTTGAGCAGGTCGACTGCGGTGACGTCGTTCACGCAGGTGTAGCCGAAGATGTAGTTGGGGGCCTCGGCTTCGCTCACCATCGAGCATTTCTTGCCGATGACCACGCCCAGCTCGCCTTCATAGACCATGCGGCCTTCGTAGGATTTGGGCCGTTCAATGGGCGTGCCGGCGGCGCAATAGGCATTGGGCGCCTTGAGGAAATAAAGCGGCTCGTCGGGCACCAGGAAACTGTTCTTAACGGCGAGCTCGTGGAAATTGTTCCAGAGACAAATCATCTTCGACGGCTCGCAGGGCGCCAGCACGCGCACGGATGACAGCGCCAATTTCTCGCCGGTGGGCTTGGATCCCACGAACATGTCGCCGGCATGGACGGATATCGTGCCGTCGGCGAGCGTGCCGAACTCGGTGCGCCCCTGGCGTTCGAATTTGATCCATTGGGTCATGATGGGGTCCTCCATGAACCGGGCGTTATCCCGGAGTTTTCTCGATTGGCCGGCATGATACCGCTTCCTGGGAATGCCCGGAAGCGGTGATCCGGCCTTGGGCCGCGTCCGTTCTTGCCTCCCTATAAACCTATAGTTAGAGTGGCGGCAAGACATCCGCCCCCGGCCTTAAGCCGGACGGAAGCGGAGAAACAGGGGAGGAAGCGATGATTCAGCGCCAATGCGTGTGGGTGAAATTCGCTGGCCTGGTGCTTGCGGCTTTTGTTTGTGTTTGGGCAAATCCGGCCCCGGCGCAAACCGTCATCAAAATCGGGCTCATCAACAGTTACACGGGCTTCCTCGCCGGCGCCGGCGATGAAATGGACAAAGGCATCTATCTCTACGCCAAGACGCATGAAAAGGATCTGCCGCCCGGCGTCACCGTCGACATCATCAAGCGCGATGACACCAGCGCTCCGGATGTCGGCAAGCGGCTGGCGCAGGAGCTCGTCACCCGCGACCAGGTGAATTTCCTCGCTGGCGTGGTGGGTTCGCCCATCGCCGCCGCCATCGCGTCCGTCGCCGGCGAGGCCAAGACGCCCTTTGTCATTACCAACGCCGCGGGCGCGGGGATAACGCGCATCTCGCCCTATGTCGTGCGCTACTCTTTCACCCTCTGGCAGCAAGGCTATCCGCTCGGCAAATGGACGGTGAAGCAGGGCTGGAAGAAGGGCTACACCGCGGTCAGCGATTTCATTCCCGGTCACGACGCCGAAGCCGCCTTCACCAAGGGCTTCACCGAGGGCGGCGGGCAGATCGTCGACGCGGTCACCTTCCCGACCAGTCAGCAGGATTTCGCCGCCATCGTCCAGAAAATCAAGGACGCCAAGCCCGACGTCGCCCTCATCTGGGTGCCGGCCGGACCCGCCGCAACCGCAGTGATGAAGGCGGTCAGGGATCTCAGGCTGCGCGAGGCCGGCATCAAGATCGTCTCGACCGAGGATCTGGTGCCCGATGAGGAACTGCCCAACATGGGGGTGACGCCGGTGGGTCTGGTCACCTCCGGAATTTATTCGGCGGCGGCCACCAGGCCGGCAAACAAGGCCTTCCTCGCCGCCTGGAACAAAGAATATGGCCCCAAGGCGATCCCCGACTTCCTCTCGGTCGATGGCTGGGTTGGCATGGACGCGATCTACCAGGTCATCAAGCAGACCGGCGGCAAGTTCACCGGCGACCAGGCGATGGCGATTCTCACCGCCTATAAGAACCCGAACACTCCCAAGGGCCCGGTTTCGATCGATCCCAATACCCGTGACGTCATCCAGAACGTCTATATGCGCCGGGCCGAAATGGTGAACGGCAAGCTCGAGAACGTCGAATTCGACACGATCTCCAACGTCAAGGATCCGTGGAAGGAGATGAACCCGCCGAAGCCGCCGCAATAAGCGGCCCAGGCCAAGCGTCTTCATCGTCATCGCATCGGGCGGCGCGGCCCGTCCCATCACGGGGCTCGTCGCCGGGGAGGACAGCATGGAAATTCGCTCGAAGTTTTTGGGAGTATTCATCGGCGCGGCGCTGGCGGCGGCGTTCGCGGCGCCGGTTTCGGCGCAAACCGTCATCAAGGTCGGCGTGATAACGACGTATTCGGGTCCCTTGGCCCCGCCCGGCCTGTCGATGGACCGGGGCCTCAGCCTTTACGCCAAGCTGCATGAAAAAGACCTGCCGCCGGGCGTGACGGTCGAGATCCTGCGGCGCGACGACACCGGTCCCAATCCCGACGTCGCCAAGCGCCTGGCGCAGGAACTGGTGACGCGCGATCAGGTCAATTTCCTGGCCGGCACGGTCTATTCGCCCGACGGCTTTGCCGTTGCTTCCATCGCCGCCGAGGCCAAGGTGCCTTTCGTCGACATGAACGCGGCGGCCTCGCCGATCACCCGGACGCCTTACGTGGTGCGCGATTCCTTCACGCTGTGGCAGGTGGCCTACCCGATGGGCCTGTGGGCGGCCAAGCACGGCATGAAACAGGCCATGATCGGAGTCAGCGATTACGCGCCCGGCAACGACGCCGCCGGCGGCTTCGCCAAAGGCTTCACCGAAGGCGGCGGCAAGGTTCTCGACACCATCAAATTCCCGTTGCAGAACCCCGATTTCGTGCCCTTCCTGCAACGCATCAAGGACGCCAAGCCCCAGGCGCTGTTCATCTTCGTCCCGGGCGGGCCGCAATCGACCCAGATGATGAAGGCCTATAACGATCTCGGCCTGAAAAAGGCCGGCATCACGCTGGTCACGACCCAGGATCTGGCGATGGACAGCGAGCTGCCCAACATGGGCAATGAGCCCCTGGGTGTCGTCAATTCGGGAACCTATACCACCGCGTCGACCAGGCCCGCCAACCTCGCCTTCCTCGCCGCCTGGACCAAGGAATACGGCGACAAGGATATCGCCGATTTCCCCGCCATCCAGGGTTGGGACGGCATGGCGATGATCTTCGACGTCATCAAGAAGACCGGCGGCAAGTTCAACGGCGACCAGGCGATGGCGATCCTCGAGCACTACAAGACCACGGACAGTCCGCGGGGCTCGTTCATGATCGATCCCGAGACCCACGATATCGTCCAGAACGTCTATATCCGCCGCGTCGAGAAGCGGAACGGCAAGTTGGCCAATATCGAGTTCCAGACCTACCCGAACGTCAAGGATATATGGAAGGAGATGAATCCGCCGAAGCCGCAATAGCCGAAAGCCGGATTTGGGCGCTCGCCGGCGGCGGCGAACCGCCGGCGTTCGCCGTTTCAGGGAGCGCGGCTCGGGTGCGTGATTCGAGGCCATGAGCGAGATTCTTGCCGCATCCGTCAGCATCCTGTTCCACGGCCTCGCTTTCGCCATGGTGCTCTATCTCATTTCGGTCGGCCTTTCGGTGACGATGGGCCTGATGGGCTTCGTCAACCTGGCGCATGGCGTGTTCGCCATGTTCGGCGGCTATGTTGCGACCACGCTGATGAACGCCTATGGCGTGCCGTTTCCGCTGGCGCTGGCGGCGGCGGTGGTGTTGGTGGCGGCGGCCAGCGTGGTGTGCGAGCGCGTGCTCTACCGGCGGCTCTATGGCGCCGCCGAACTCGATCAGGTGCTGCTGACCATCGGCTTGGTGTTCATGGCGGTGGCCTCGGCCAAGTATTTCTGGGGTCCGCTGGCGCAACTCTTCCAGCCGCCAGAAATGCTGCGCGGTCAGGTCAGTTTGGGATTCCGCGAATTTCCCGCCTATCGCAGCTTTCTGATCCTGTGCGGCGCGGCTTTGGTCACGGCGCTGTGGCTTGGTCTCGACCGCACCCGGTTCGGCGCGAAGATCCGCGCCGCGGTCGACAATCTGCGCATGGCGCAAGCGGTCGGCATCGACACCTCGCGGCTCTTCACGCTCGCCTTCGCGCTCGGCAGCGGTCTGGCCGCTCTCGGTGGCGGTCTCGGCGCCGAAATCCTGCCCATCTACCCCGGCTATCCCACTGATTATCTTGTGGATTTCCTGATCGTCGTGTCCGTGGGCGGGCTCGGTTCCATCCGCGGCCCGTTCTTGGCGGCGCTGCTGCTGGGCGTCTCCGACACCGCCTTCAAATATCTCCTGCCGGAACTCGGCTCCTTCTTCATCTACGCGCTGACGCTGGCGCTGCTGATGTGGCGGCCGCGCGGCTTGGTCGGCGGGCCATTATGAGCGGCGAGGGCATGAGCGACGGCGTGACCGTCAGCGACGCCGCCAAGCAGGCCGCATCGCGCCGGATGGAGATTTTCGCCCGGCGCCATCGCTTCCGCATCGTGGAAGCGGTGCCCTGGATCGCGGCGGTCGGCGCATTTTTCGTCTTTCCGGACTATCTCGCCTTGGGCGCGCAGGTTCTCGCCACCATCCTTTATGCGCTCTCGCTCGACTTGGTGCTGGGCTATGCCGGGATCGTCACGCTCGGCCATGCCGCCTTCTTCGGCACCGGCGCCTATGCCGCCGGGCTGATGGCGGCGCATGGCATGGGCGAGCCGTTCCTGGGCCTGGCGGTGGCGGCGCTGGCCGCCGCGGCGGTGGGGTTCATCAGCGGCGCCATCATCCTGCGCACCCACGGCCTGCCGCTGCTGATGCAGACGCTGATGGTGGCGACCATGCTGTACGAACTCGCCAACAAGGCCAACAGCGTCACCGGCGGCGCCGACGGGCTCCAAGGCATGGTGGTCAAGCCGGTCTTCGGCCTGTTCCGCTTCGATCTCTACGGCCGGACGGCCTATCTCTATTGCCTCGGCGTGCTGTTCGTCGGCTGGCTCGTCGTGCGGCGCATTGTCCATTCGCCCTTCGGCCGCGCCCTCACCGGCATCCGCGAGAACGAGGCGCGCATGCACGCCATCGGCACGCCGGTGTTGCGCCGCCGGCTCACCGCCTACAGCATCTCGGCTGCGCTGGCGGGAATATCCGGCGCCTTGGTGGCGCAGACGACCCAGTTCGTCGCGGTCGATGCGCTGGGCTTCGAGCGTTCGGGCAATATCCTCATCATGCTGCTGCTGGGCGGCATCGGCCGGCTCTATGGCGGCTTCATCGGCGTGCCGCTCTACATGATCGCCCAGGATCGCTTCGCCGAAATCGACCCGGTCTATTGGTATTTCTGGATAGGTCTACTGCTGGTCCTGGTGGTGATGTTCGCCCGGGGCGGCGCGCTGGGCGTTGCCGAGAGGCTGATACGGCGGCACCGGGGCGAGGCTCCATGACCGGCGAAATTCCCGCGCTTGAAACCAAGGCGCTGCGCAAGAGTTTCGGGGCGCTCACGGTGGCGAGCGACATCGATTTTCGTCTATTGCGCGGCGCGCGCCAGGCGCTGATCGGCCCCAACGGCGCGGGAAAGACCAGCTTCGTCAATCTGGTAACCGGGGCGCTCCGGGCTTCCGGCGGCTCGATATTCCTCGAAGGCGCGGACATCACCCACCTCGCCCAGGCCCAGCGGGTCAAGCGCGGCGTCGCCCGCACCTTCCAGATCACCATGCTGTTCCGGGGACTTAGCGTGCTGGAGAACGTCACCTTGGCGGTGTCGGAGCGCCTCGGCATGGCCGGCGATCTCCACCGCCCGGCCGGCAATCGCCGAGTAATCATCGAGGAAGCCTTCGCGCTGCTCGAGGAATTGGGCCTGGCCGAGGACGCGCTCAGGCCGCTCAAGGAGCTGGCCTATGGCCGCCAGCGCCTGGTCGAAATCGCCGTGGCGCTGGCCCTCAAGCCCAAGGTGCTGCTGCTGGACGAGCCGGCGGCGGGCGTGCCCTCGGCCGAATCCGGCGTCATCATCGAGACCATCGAGCGCCTGTCGCCCGACATCGCCCTCCTCATCATCGAGCACGACATGGACCTGGTCTTCCGCCTGGCCAAGCGCATCACCGTGCTGGTGCAGGGCGCGGTGCTGGTCGAGGGCACGCCGCAGGAAATCGCCGCGGATGCGCGCGTGCGCCGGGTCTATCTCGGCGAGAAAGGCCGCGCATGAGCGGCCTCAAGCAAGGATTGACCCTCGACGGCGTGCGCGCCGGCTACGGCGACACCATCGTGCTCGAAAACGTCTCGCTCGGCTTGAAGCCCGGCGCGACCCTGGCCGTGCTCGGCCGCAACGGCGTCGGCAAGACCACGCTCTTGGCCACCGTCATGGGCCTCACCACGCAACGCGCGGGCTCGATCCGCCTCGACGGCGCCGAGATCTCGTCGCTCCCGGCCTACCGTCGGGTGCGGCTCGGGATCGGCTTCGTGCCGCAGGAACGCGAGATCTTCCGCTCGCTGACGGTCGAGGAGAATCTCGACGTGGCGACGCGGCCGGGGCGCTGGACGCTCGAGCGGGTCTACGATTTTTTCCCCTCGCTCGCCGAGCGCCGCCGCAACCGCGGCGATCAGCTTTCGGGCGGCGAGCAGCAGATGCTGGCCATCGGCCGCGCGCTCATGGGCAATCCGCATCTCTTGCTGATGGACGAGCCGCTCGAAGGCCTGGCTCCGGTCATCGTCGAGACGGTGCTGCAGGGGATCGACCGCTTGAAGCGCGAGGACGATCTGGCGCTGGTCCTGGTCGAGCAGCATGCGCGCATCGCGCTCGAATTCACCACCGACGCCATCGTCCTCGACCGCGGCGCCATCGTCTATTCCGGCCCGAGCCGGACCCTCCTGGATTCGCCCGAGCGTTTGAACCAGCTCATGGGCGTGTCGAGCGCGGGAAGGCATTGACCATGCCGGAACGCGCCGCCGCGGTCGCGATCCGCCCGATGCTCAAGGCCGATCTCGACGCCGCCGACCGGGTGCTGCGGCTGGCCTTCGGCACGCGGCTGCGCCTGCCCGATCCGATGCAGTTCCGCGGCGATTCGCGCATTCTCCAGCCGCGCTGGGCAGCCGGCCCGGACACGGGTTTCGTCGCCGAGACCGATGGCCGCATCGCCGGCAGCGTCATCGGCATGGATTGGGGCCGGGTCTTCGTGCTCGGGCCGCTTTCGGTCGCCCCGGAATATTCCGGGCGCGGCATCGCCCGCCTGCTGATGAAGGCATTGATGAACCGGATCGATGCGTTGGGATTCGACCTGGCGGGGCTCTTCACCTTCCCCGACAGTCCGACCCATATAAGGCTTTATGAAAGCTTCGGCTTCGTGCCCAACACCCTGACGCCGGTGATGGCGAAGGCGGTGGAGCAGGCACCAAGCCCGCCTTCCGGTTTCGCGCTTTATTCCGGTTTATCGCAGGCCGAGCAGTCCGCCGCGCTGGCGGAGTGCCGCGCCGTTTCGGGGTCGGTCTTTCCCGGCCTCGATCTTTCCCGCGAGATCCGTGCGATAGCGGCGCAAGGCCTGGGCGAGACCTTGCTGCTTCGCGCCAAGGGCGGCGGCCTGGCGGGCTTCGCCCTTTGCCATGTCGGTCCCGGCAGCGAGGCGGGCAGCGGCACTCTCTTCGTCAAATTCGCCGCCTGCCGTCCGGGCGACCAGGCGGGGTTCGAACGCCTGTTGGCATCTTGCGAGGGCCTGGCGCGGGCCAAGGGCATGGCGCGCCTCGTCGCCGGCTGCAACACCGCGCGCGTCGAGGCCTATCGCCTGATGCAGGCCCGCTTCTTCCGCGCCGAGATCATCGGGGTCGCCATGCACCGCCCCGGCCAGACCGGCTACAACCGGCCCGGGATTTTCGCCCTCGACGACTGGCGCTAGGGCGCAACCGCCGAATTTTCGCGCAAGCCGTAGAGCAGCGTCACGTTGATCCGCCGGTTGGTGTAGCCTTCCTTGAAGGCGATCCGGTCGGTTTCGTGGAACAGGTCGGAATCGAAGATCGCCGCCCGGTTGGCCCGGTGCGGAATCCTCACCGAAGTCGCGTTGTTGCGCGCGAGGAAGTCGCGAATCGCCTTGTCGTCGGTGTTGTATTTGTCGAAGTCCCAATCGAGCGGCGCCGGCACGTCCCACACCACCAGGCCGCCGGTGGCGGGATCGAGGTTGGCCTCGTCCGGCGTGATCCAGAAATTGACGTTCACCGCCGCGAAATCGGCGTGCATGTTGATGCCCTTGAGGCGGCTGTCGTACTTGAATCCCCAGAGATGCCGGAGCCGGTGCGGGCCGAAAATGCGCGGGAACTTGAGGCGGAGTTCCTCGGCGATCTGCGCCAGCAGCGGCGCGGCGAAGCCGTGTTCGGGGAACGCGCCGACATAGCCGTTGGCATGCGCCGCCCGCCAGATGGTCGAGCCCCAGCAGAATCGCCGCACTTCGCCGAGCGCCTCGGGCGTCAGCAGATCGTCCACCACGACGACCTGGGGTTTGCTCTCGGCCCAGCGCGCCTCCACATCCGCCGTATCGTTGCCGGGATTGACCGCCGCGCCCGCCAGGCGTTGGCCGCCTTCGATGTGAAAGAAACCGTTGAACGGATCGGGCGAATTGGCGCGATCGCCGAGGCGCGCGGCGTCCGCGATCCCCGCCGCGATCATGTAGTCGAGTTGTTCGCGGTCGTGCAGCGCCTTGTGCGGCGGCATGACGCCCGGCGCGGGTCGCCACCTTCCGTATTCGAGCGCGGCGAAGCGCATGTCATGCGCGAAGGCTTCGTCGGGGCGGCCCAGCTCGATGAGCACGTCGCTCAGGTTGCGGTGGGTCTGGGCGGCCAAATCCGAATCCGGGTCGAGCGAAATGGCGCGCCGGTAGCCCTCGACCGCATCGGCCAGATTCCCCTGTTCGCGCAGCGCGGTTGCGAGATTGGCGTGCAAAACCGCTTCATTCGGCGAAACCCGCAACGCGGCGCGGAACACGGCAATCGCCTCGGCGGTGCGTTTGCGCATGCTCAGCGCCACGCCGAGATTGGCCTGCGCGGCGACCAGCTTCGGATCGATCGCCACCGCGCGCTGCAGGCAGACTATCGCCTCGTCGATCCGGCCGTGCCGGCCGAGGGCGTTGCCGAGATCGGCCAGCAGCGCGGCGTTGCCGGGATCGCGCCGCAAAGCGGCCGCCATCGGGTCGATGTCAGTCGGGCCGGGATTGGAAACCATGCCCGAAACATGACAGAACCCAAGAGCAAGGCCAAGAGGGCCGGAAATCCGAACCGTTCACGAATTCGGAATGACGATATGATCCGGCGCCAAGCCGGCCTTATGCCGCTCAACCATCGCGGTGTAAGCCGCTTCGATATGCTTGGCGGAAAGCCCGGTGTCGAACAAGGGCGTGGTCAGGCGATTGCCGGCCAGCTTGCGCTTGATGCCCGCCAGCTTTTCCGGATTCGTCGCCAGCTCGATCGCCAGACGCTCATACTCCTCCAACGACGTCGTTATGAGCTCGGGCAAACGGATCGCGTCGAGCAGGCTGGCGGCGACCCGGCCCGCGAAGGTCTCGCCCCGGCAGGTCAAGACCGGCAGCCCCGCCCACAACGCATCGCTCGCGGTCGTATGCGCGTTGCAGGGCAAGGTGTCCAAGAACAAATCGGCGCAGCGATGCCGTGCCAAATGCTCGGGCAACGGCGCGCGTTTGGCGAAAATCAATCGCTCCGCGGCAACGCCTCTGGCTTCGGCCTCCTTTTTCAAATTGGCGGCCGCCGCCGCATTGTCCTCAAGCAGCCAAAGCACGCCGTCCCCGGCCTTTTGCAAGAGCCGCATCCATAGGCCGAAGATCCCGGGCGTGATCTTCCAATCGTTGTTGAAGCAGCAGAAGACGAACCCGTGCTCCGGCAGTCCCACGTCCCGCCGCGCCGGCGCACTCCCGGCGATCTTCCGCTTCCGGTCGTTGACCTGGTAGCAATCGGGCAACTGGACGATTTTCTCGGTATAGAACGGCTGGTGCTCGAGGGGCGCGACGATCCTGTCGGCGACGATGTAATCGATGAACGGCGCCCCCATCGTGCCGGGGTAACCGAGATAGTTCACCTGAATCGGCGCCGGGCGATGGGCGAAAATGCCATGCCGGGAATCCTGCGAATATCCCTTCAAGTCGATCGCGACGTCGACCTGAAGATCGTGCAACAGTCCGGCGATTTCCCGGTCGCTCTTTCTACGGACGTCGTGAAACGCGTCGAAGGCCGCGACCAGGCGCCGTCTCATCTCGCTGCGGTCGTCGACGCCGAACGAGATTCCCGCGATCTCGAAGCGCGAGCGATCGTGCTGCTCGATCAGTCCGGTTATCAGGGACGCCGTGGCGTGGGCGTGAAAGTCGGCGGAAAGATAGGCGACGCGGATTCGCTCGTGATCGTAGCGCTCGCCCCGCCAGACCGGCTTTTCAAAGGAAGGATAGCGATCTTCGATCCACCGCCTGGCGCAACGGAGCTGGTCGTCCGGAGACGAGAGAATGGCGAACAAGGCGAATGACGGTTGATTGACCTGTCCGTTCCTGACGGACGAAATCAGCTGCGCGCAGGCGGCGTCATAATCGCGCCAATCGCAAATATGTATCTTGATATCAAGGCTGTAACCTTCCGATTCGGCCAGGTCGGGTTTCAAGGCCGTCGCCCGGCCGTAGCTGGCCAGCGCCTCCTCGAAGCGCTTCAGTTCCTTCAGCGGCTCCACGCGGTTCTTGTACGCCTCCGCATAGCCGGGCTTCAGCGCGATAGCCTGGTCGAAGCTCGCCAGCGCCTCCTCGTTTCGTCCCAGATCCTGGAGCGCATTGCCCCGGTTGTTGTAGGCCTCCGCGTAGCCGGGCTTCAGCGCGATGGCCTGGTCGCAGCTTGCCAGCGCCGCCTCGCAGCGCTTCAGATCGTTCAACGGCTTCGCGCGGCCGTTGTAAGCCTCCGCGTAGCCGGGGTTCAGCGCAATAGCATTGTCGAAGCTCGCCAGCGCCTCCGCGGGGCGTTTCAGAACGATCAGCGCATTGCCGCGCATGTTGAAGGCGGCGGCGTAATCCGGCTTGAGCGCGACGGCATTGTCGCAGCTTCTCAGCGCCTCTTCGGGCCGCTTCATGGTCAGCAGACCGTTGGCCAAATTGACATGGGCCGGCGCAAAGCCGGGATCGATCGCTATGGCTTTCTTGATCAATTCGACGCCGCGCCCGGTTTGACCGGTCTGCAAGGCGAGCAAACCCAGAAAGTGCAGCGCATCGACGTTCTTCGGCTGCATCCGCAAGACTTGCGCGTAGAGGCGTTCCGCCCCGGCGAAGTTTCCCTGCTGATGCAGGGCAAAACCTTCCTTGAGCTTGGCTTGCAGGAGAAAATCCATCGTTCTTCTTTGCCAGGATGTCCGGGACACCGTTACGCCGGTTCGGCACGGGCGCCGTATTCTACCCGTCCCGCCGCATGATCGCCTATGAGCTTGGCTGGGAACGGTTTTCCACGGACGCCGCGCCGGCGCCGCCGCGGCGGGCCTTGGGGACGGCCGAAACGGCGGCAAAGAAAAACCCGCCGGCCTTTTGGCAGGCGGGTTCCGAAGAACTTGCTTCAGACTAGAAGTAGAACTTGAACTGCTCGGTGATCCGGTCTTCCCGGTTCGCATCACCCGCGTATGTAGCATACGTGGCATGCTCATACTCGGAGATGAAGTCCGTCTGCGGCACCGGCGAGAAGATCACGTTCGCATGCGCCGTCCATGCCATGAACGGCATGGTGGTTTCGAAAGCGGTGTTACCCGCCGGCAATCCACCGGTCGTGAAGTGGATCAAGCCGCCCGAGACGTTCGCCCGCCACTGCGAGGTAAAGAAGTGCTCGTAGCTGGCGTCGAAGTTCCAGGCCTTTTCCGCCTTGCGGATGCCGCTCGGACCGAGGATGTAGTCATACGCGTTGTACGGGCCGTCTCCGAGAGAGAAGCCCGAATCGTACGCCACGATGCCCGTCAACCGGTCCTTGCCCCAGGTATTGAGGTGACCGCTCAGCGAGAAGATGTAGCCGGGGTTTTCGGTCCGGTAGCCGTTCTGCCCTGCGGTGAACGGGTTCAACTGACCGGCAGCCGTAAACACGCCGGCGGTGGCTTGACCGACCTGCTCGACTTTCGCGTCATGGTACATGCCGGTGAGGCGCACATGGCCCCAGGGTTGGTCCCATTGGCCCGACAGGCCCGCATCAGGAATCGAGGAGATGGTGGAGGACGTAATCAGGCCGTTATTGTCGTTGGCGATCGCGGCGGCCGAGGCACCGTTGGCGGTGTAGACACCCTGCACGGTGTGGGTCGGCTGCTCCAACGAACCGGCGATGGTGATGCCATTGCCGGCAAGCCAGGTGTACCGGATCTGCGGCTTGTGCACGTTGGTGCTGGTCCGCATACCGGCGTCGAGGCCCGCGTCAGCCAAGTCCGGGTAGGCTTGAACGTCGTCCACCAGGGTCTTGGTCTGACCCATCAACCACGGGCCCAAAGTGGCGTAGGCCTGGCGCAGACGGACGATGTCTTGGTTGCCCGCCAGCTGGCTCGAAGAGCTGCTGGGGATGTACGGGCCAGAGGTACCGCCATAGACGGTGCTGGTGCCGCTGGAACCCAAGGAGAAGTCCATCTCGATGTAGGTCTTCAACTCGCCATAGGCCGTCGGCGTGCGGGTTTCGATGTTGGGCCGCGTCGGCTGCACGGTCATGTCGGTGCCGCCGTTCAGGGCGTGTGCGCCCAACTGCTGCCCGCTCATGCCGGGTCCTTGCATAGCGGTCAGGTTCGACAGACCGCCTTCGACCGAGTTCGGCCCGAATTCATGCGTACCCTGGAACCAGATGATGCCATGCACGGCGAACGAGGTGCTGGTGCCCGGCACCAGGAAGGAGCCCGGGAACGAGCCTGCGCCCGGCGCCGAAGAGGACGGCAGGGTGCAGTTGTTGAAGGCCGGTGATTCCAGCGTCGTGCTGCACGGGCCGCCCGGCGCGCCGGCCATTTGGGCCTGCGCCGGCGAGAGACCGGCGAGCAAAGCGACCGAAGCGGTCGTTGCCAGCGCGGCGGAGAGAGTGCGTTTCCTTGTCATTTAAAACCCCCACATATGAAAATCCGCGGATGCGTGGAGGGTCATCCCCCCCGCGGGTTTAATCTCCATCTCCCTTCATGCCTTGGCAAGGGCCGATCCGGTTGCCTAAAAAAATCGCCATCGTCTGTGTCTGCGATGCCACAGTGGAAAAGTCTATTGCTTGGGGAAAACGGTGATTTATTAAAATCACAGTATCCATGATGTATTTTTGCGTGGATTCGACCGGGGAGTCGGGCCGGGAATCGGCCAACCGGGAACGCCCCCAGCCGGCGGCGGGAAGGTTGGAATTTTGCACCCGCTAATTTTGCACCCGCTTTGGCCCGCTTCGGCTGCCCCTCCGAGGCGAACCGGGCGCGGGCGGACGTGAAAGCCGTGGTTCTGATATAAGGGACGATCCATGACGACCAGCACCAACGAGGTCCCTTGCGGCACATGCCATCATTGCTGCCAAAAGGAGCTCATCCCGATCCGGCCGGAGCGCGGCGACGATCCGGCCGCCTACGACACCTTCGAGGCCGATGATCCAACCACCGGCAAGCGCGAGCGTTACTTGCGTCACCAGCCGAACGGCGACTGCGTCTATCTCGGCGCCGAGGGCTGCACCATCCATGGCCGCCAGCCGGCGGTGTGCAAGGCCTTCGACTGCCGCGTCTTCTTCCAGAAACTCTTCGCGATGCCGGTGGAGAAGCGCGAACGCCTGATCGCGACGCGGCCGCGCGTGAAGGAAACGGTCGAGATCGGCGCGCGCATGCTGACCAAGCATCCGCTGCGCTGAGAAGCTTACGCTTCCGACCGCTCGCGCACCTTCGCCAAAACCGGCGCGAAGATTCTGTCGGCCAAGCCGCGTTCGGCGGGGCTCAGCACCTTGTCGTAGGAATTCTGGTTGATCCGGCCGACGAAGCGGTAGCCCTGGGCGTAACCCGCGGCCAGGGCCGGGCGATAGAAGGTGCCGGCCTTGCGGTTGGCGATCTCGCGGGATTCCTGGCCGCGCATGTTCTCGACGCTCCCCGCCGCCACCGCCTTTGCTACGCGCTCGGCCGAAGCCTCCCGCCCGAGGAAGGCGAGCACGCGTTCGAGCTCCGCCGCGGGCGCGCTTTTGAGCGACTCGTAGCGGACGACCAGCAGCGGAAGGGATTTCTGCTCGAGCCAGGACCGCACGTTCTGGACCCAGCTTCCGGCGAAGGCGAATTCGGCGCCGCCGGTCGAAAGCCAGCGTTGGCGGAAGGCGGCGAACTTGGCCTGGCGTTCCGCCTCGCTCGACCGCAGCAGATCGTCTTCGCCCATCAGGTGCTTGAAGTCCCACACCGACATCATGACGTCGATCGGATCGCGCACGAGATAGACCGCGCGCGCCGCGCGGTTGAGGAGCGGCAAGCCGGGCCCGAAACCGAAGTGGACCTTGACGTAACGCGGCGCATCGCCCGGGGGCGGCACGCGGCCGAGGCTTTCGTGCAGGTCGAAGATGTAGTCGCTGTCGATGCGTTCCACGTCCTGCGGCGCATCGAACAGGAGGTGGAACAGCATGTAATTGAGATAGGTGATCCCGGATTTCGGGAACGCCGCGATGTAGCTCACGTCTTTCATCGAGGGCCCTTGGATATCAGGTCAGGCCGGAGCGCGGAAGAGAAATCCGGCGGTCTCGGAGATCTCCGGCCCGCCGGCGTATTGCGCGGCGCCGCCGGCGATGACGAGATCGCAGCCCCGACTGAAGCAAGTTCCGTCCTCGCTCGCGAACGCGACGGACGGCGGGAGGTCCCGGCCAGCGCGGCACGTATTCCATGGGTCGTGAGTCAGTTTGAATCGTTGCGCCGGAAGAACAGTGTGGCCCCGGCTATTTTTTCGCCGAGGGCTTGATACTCCGCACTCGGTGACGGAAGCGCCAGAATGAGCCGATAGACTTTCTCGAACCTTATCCTAACGTCGT
This sequence comes from uncultured Alphaproteobacteria bacterium, assembly GCA_963810055.1. GTDB lineage: Bacteria > Pseudomonadota > Alphaproteobacteria > ATCC43930 > CGMCC-115725 > REEB95. The sequence goes on from CAWEME010000041.1 coordinate 31,349, forward strand.
CTATGTTCAAGAACGTGATGGGATATTTAACGGTTCGGTCGGCCATGTCGGGCGGCATGGGGCCTATTCCATTGTTCGCAAGCATGGATTCCTGGACACCGACCAAAGGTTGTCCCGCCCAGACCGGAAAGCGGGCAAGCAAAAAATAAGGCGCCCGTAGCCCAATGAGTGCTTCGAGCGATGCCATCGGCTCCGGTACATATTGAATGGCGCTCGAGGCGTGAACGAGATCAACGCGACCAAGCGCAGAAGCGGCAGACGTGATTTGGTCATAAGCCTCAAACTGTCCGGCGCCAATCGTCCTCGCGCGGTCCGCCATGATTCGGCTTTCGACGACGGCCCAGTGCAACGGCGCAATAAAGGCGGAACGCGCTGCGAAGTAGTGAATCCCGCAGCCACCGCCGAAATCCAACACCCGCAATGGACGCTGGGCCAAATCAGCCCCGGAAATTCCGACGGCTAGAATCGTATTCGTAAACTGTTCCGGCCACATCATATTCCCTATGTGATCCTTTATTTTTGCCGTCTTGAACGCCATGACCTTGGCGATGTCCGGATCGTTGTATGAATCCCCACATTCCGCGAGCGCAGAAGCAAAATCCGGAAATATTTTCTCGATCAGCGCCATTGTATCGTCCCACAGTACCACTTCCGCGTCCGTCCGCGCTGGTTCGCCTCGGACGTGCGGCTAGTGTAGCTCAAATCGCCGCTAAATTCCCGCTTCGGCCTTTCAAACTGGCCGCGTTCCCGCTCAGGAAAACCATCCGTCATGTGTATTTTCCTGCGAGCCTCCTCCATCAATCATTTAGAAAAGTAGGCGCTCGGAAATATCTGCTAAAATCACCAGCACAGTTTGCGACAGTGGGCTGGTTATGCGAATAAAGATAGAATTGTTTCAGGGAAAATCGGGGCTCCTGCGATTGGCATCGTCGTGGCGGTCATTGACGAATCGCCTCGAAAATAGACGGCATTTTCATTACGTCGAATGGTACATCGCGCTTGCCGAGACATTCGAGGCGCACAGCCCGGCGAGCGACCTGGTCTTCTTCGGCGTATTCTCGTCCGATGAACTCCTGGCCGTGTTGCCCTTTCAAATTATTTTGATAGACGTATGCGGCATTAAATTACACGCCCTACAGCTGCTTTCAGATGCGTGGGAGGCGGAGACCGCCAGGGATTTCGTCATCACCCCCTCTCTCGCGACCAGCGACTACTTTGAATCCATTGTCCGTTTTCTCGATCAGGAGCCGTCATGGGACGTCATATCCTTACGCGGAATTCTCGATGATTCATTCGCGGCCCAGGCCCTAAAATCATCGCCAAAGCTTCTTACCCTAGGGACGCCGGGCGGTTTTTGGGGGAAAGTTGAATTCGTGTCATGCGGCGATGGCGATCACCCATTCGACCGGCTTTCGAAAGGGTTTAGACAAAATCTGCGAACCGCCCACAACAAGCTGAAGACGATGAAGGTGGATTTCGTCTCGGCGCGGAACCCTGATGATCTTCTGAAACTCTATCCAGATTTATTGAAAGTCGAATCCTCCGGTTGGAAAGGTGTGCAGGGAACAAGCGTCTCGAATTCACCTATAGCGGATTCATTTCTCCGCAATCTGATTTCCAACTTTGGTCCGATTGGCGGGTGCGAAATACACATGATGAAAATCGAGACGCAGCCGGTGGCTGCGTTGTTTTGTATCGTCGTCAAGAATATCTGCTACATACTGAAGACGGGTTATGACGAAGCTTTCGAGAAGGTATCGCCGGGCCACCTTCTCCTTGAGCATCTTCTTAAAACGAGAGGCACGACTGGAACGCTCAACATTGTGACGCCCTATAATGCTCCTCCGTGGTTCAATGCATGGAAGCCAAATATAGTTGTGGGAATTTACAACGGGTATGTTTTCCGTCCCTCGCGACGAGGCGAAGAATTGGCGCGTCAGATTAATCTGGCATTTAAGTCCGTCGCTGCTGTTCGGAAATGAAGGGGAAATATAGGAGAGTATGACCAAACACCGGGATGCGTGGATCAGCAAAAAGCAGCTTGGTCCGGCGGCAATGGAGCAAATTTCCCAGTCCACGCGGACCGCTGCGGAGCAGATTCGCGCGGCGGCCCAGCAGATGATTCAGGTCGCGCAGGAAATAACCCAGGCGGTCTCATTCCGGGATTTTTATGACGCGGTTGAAAGATCGGCCGAAGTGAGCCGCAAAATCTCGTATCTCAGCCACAATTTGAGGCTGTTTTGCGATTTCCAGGTGCCGCCGGCGACGCTCTTCACCGACCATTTCATCAATCAGTTCTTTCTCATGTCGGCATTCAAGCGGACTTGGTGGGCGGAAGGCCCGGCCTTCTGCGGTCTCGCCATCGAACCCGGCGCGCGCATTTTGGAACTGGGTTGCGGGACTGGTTACAATACGGAGGTTTTTTTCTCGCCCTTCGCTTCCCAAATCGTGGCCATCGACATCGATCCGCGCGCCATCGAATTCGCTCAACGCTACCATCAGGCCAAGAACATCCGATACGAGGTGCTGGATTTTCGCCATTCGCTTCCGGAAGGGCCGTTCGACGCCGTCATATGGACGCCGACGATCGTCGCGTATACGCCAGATGAAGTGGATGCCTTCATGGCTAGACTGCGCCATGTTTTGGCAAAGAACGCGGTGCTGAGCGGCTTTACGGCCAGCGAGGCCGAGGAACCGGGCGAGGGGGTGTTGTGGCATGATCTTCCCAGCCTCGGCGCGAGGCTGAAAAAGTATTTCGCGAATGTGCGGGTGTTCGAACGAACCCACGTCACGGTACAACCGCCGCGTCACGAATTGTTTTTCTACGCCTCGGATGGGCCGCTCCCCTTCGATTCTGACTGGGCACACGGTCTCAGGCTTTGATGACGCATGGAAACGAAGCGCCATTGGTTACGGTCGCGTGGGACCGGCATGATGGCTAGGGATGCGGAAGATTATATGATCGGTTGAGCGCGCGGCGGAAAGCCGCTATTGATCGCCCGGCTCCGCGATCCCCTTCCGGTTTCTTCGATCTGGGCGCCGCGCGGACGGAAATCGCCGGAAACATACATGAAGCACGCCTACTGCACCTATATCGATCATAATTACCTTTCGCGCGCGCTGCTCATGCTGCGCTCGTTGCGCGAATACGACGCCGAAAGCACGGTCTTCGTGCTGGCGCTCTCGGATCTGTGCGCGGCGGCGTTGCAGCGCCTGGCCTTGCCGAAGGTCGAGGTGATCGCGCTTCACGAATTGGAGCGCGCTTATCCCGAGCTGCTCGGGGTCAAGCTCGAGCGCACGCCGATCGAATACATCTTCACGCTGACGCCGGTGCTGCCGCTTTACGTGTTCGGGCTGGCGCCGGCCGAGCGCGTCACCTATGTCGACGCCGATCTCTGTTTCTTTTCGTCGCCGCAGCCGGTGCTCGACGCCACGGCGCAGGCCTCGGTGGCGATCACGCCGCACAACTTCTCCCCGTCGATGCGCGACAAGATCGTCTACGGCCGCTTCAACGTCGGCTGGATGTCGTTCCGCCGCTGTCCCGAGGCGCTCGACTGTCTGGCGGCCTACAAGGCGAACTGTCTCGCCTGGTGCTACGACCGGGTCGAGGACGGGCGCTTCGCCGATCAGCGCTATCTCGACGCCTGGCCCGATTCCTATCCCGGCCTCGCGATCGTCACGCACAAGGGCGTGAACGCCGGTCCGTGGAACGCCGACAACTACCGGTTTTCGGAACGCGGCGGCCAATTTTTCGCCGATGACGACCCGCTCGTCTGCTACCACTTCAGCAGCATCCGGATCGAACCCGACGGCAGCTTCGAGGGCCCGATACCGGACGGCCATCGCGCGGCCGAAAGCGTGCTGGTGCGCCGCATCATCCGGCCCTACACCGCGCATCTCCTGCGCGAGCGGATCGAGCTGCGCCGCCGCTTTCCCGCGCTCGCCGCCGCCGAATTCGCCGGCTTGCGTTATCGCGGCGCGGCCTCGCGGCCTTCGGGCCCGCCGTGGCGGTTCGTCGGCCGGACCTGGCCCGATGCCAAGGCCGATGCCCGCGTGAGCGACGCCGCGATCGGCGACGCGATCGCGCTCTATTTCGATCTCGAAGCGGCCGGCGCGCGCGAACCGGATCGCCTGCTCGGCCAGATCATCGCGCGCGCCGCCCAAGGCCGGCCCAGGATCTCCGTGCTCGATTGGCGCGGCGGCGTGGGGCAGAACTATTTCGCGGCCAAGGCGGCGGCGCCGGACATCGAACTCGACTGGCACGTCTTCGAGGAACCGGCCTATTGCGATTACGGCAAGGCCCTCGACGCCCCGGTGCGGTTCCACGAGATCCCGGCTTCGCCGGCGATGCCGCGCTACGATCTGGTGCTCGCGCGCGGCACGCTCGGCCTCGGTCCCGATTGGCGGCTGACGTTCATCGCTCTTTCCCGGGCGGCGGAGCACGCGTTCGCCTTGGCGCCGGTCTTCGTGCACGAACGCGGCACATTCGTCGTGGCGAACCATCCGCCGCAATGGCGCAACGGCGCCGGCGTCAACGCCTGGATCGTCGGCGAGCGGGATTTGCAGGCGGCGGCTGCGGAAGCCGGCCTGACGGTCGTGGGGCAGGTTCCAAGTCAGCCGATGGGGGTCTTTGCGGAAATGCCCGGGCAGGTCACGGTGCGCGTCATGGTCTTGACTCGGGGACAAGCCGCGAATGAGATAAAAAGACCCGTCGATAACGCGAGGAGTCGAGCATGAAAAAATTCATCCTGGTTTCGGCATACCTGGCGATGACGCTCGGGCTCTTCGGCTGCCAGCAGAATCCGAACGCCCGCTACACGACCTGGTACCAAGGCGTGCCGGTTGAATTCGAAAGCCCCTACGACGACCCCAACATGTATCGCGGCGCGGCCGGCCCGGGCGATTAGCATCGTTAGAGGGTCAGTTTGAAAATTATCTGAGCCGGACGTAATAGGCCCAACTGTCTTCCATGCCAATCCAGCGTTTTAAACTCGGCAAAGGATAACACGCATCAATCAAATCAGCCGCGCCGAACGTATCGGCGACGCGGAAGGTATAGCGCAGCCGCTTGTCTCCCCAATTCCATTCAATCGTGTCCCCATCCTTCCATTTGTTGTTCTCGACCATCGAGATGGTAGGAACGGCGGGATAGCGGAATTTATATATCTCGCCCAGACCGGGAGAATCGTCCAAGACAAGATGCTTAAAGCCGCGTTCATAACATTGGCGAACCCGCTTGCAGTTATTGATGTGGTCGTTGAAATAGCAGAGATCGGTGGGGCTTTCGGCGCGGATGGAATCGGTTCCCCAATCATGCTGCCGATATTCGACCCCATCTAGGCGCGTCACCAATTGAGAGAAATCGAGATCAAAGGCAAACATCTTCGCCAATGGCGCGGCATGACGGAGAGTAAAAAGCGACGCACCAGCAAAGGTTCCACTCTCGACCAAAACCTTTGGTTTAAGCGCCCGCACCACCACAAATAGCCAGGGTGTCGTCCAAGGGCTAGTGCCGAGAATACCAAACGCCTTGTTGTGGGCGGCTGTCGTGAAATAATCATCAAGATCGGCCATTGAGACCGTGTTGGGCAATCCGACCTTTGCCAGGAAATCGCTGATGAAAGACAACATCTCTTCGAAGTTTCGCCGATGCAGCTCCTGCGTTGCTTTATATGGCGGGAAAAAAAACGGGTCACGAGTAGCCTGACCGACAATTTCAACCCGAGAATCCGAATGCATATCTAATTTGTTCGCCATCGGTATTCCTTTTTCCTCTTTCTGTCTCTTATTTTCGCGTGTTGCCACGCACGTTGTGATCACCAGGGCGGCTAGTATAGCTAATCACGCCACTAAATTCCCGCTTCGGCGCTTCAAGTTTGCCCTGTTCCCAAGCGTCAATCATCTTCACAACGTCCGTCATATCCCACAGTTTGTCCGTGACGCCAGCAGCCATTGCGGGAGTGACACGTAGCGTTTGGTGAATCCTCACGAAATTGTAGTGCATGAAATAGATCGCGAGCGCGAGGACGTGGGTTTCCACTTTCTCGCCGAACGCATTGGTCAAACGCGTGAAGCGGCGAAGTCCGGAAATTCAAATTGACCACTACTTTAGCATCGGGTGCGTTGGCGCCTGACCCAGAATTGACAGGGGAGCGCGCCGCCGCCCTTGGACTCTGCGGGACTTCAGCGCGCGTCGCCGCTCTCGCACCACTCTTTCCACATGGTCCGGAGGGCGGATTCGAACTCGCGGGCGAAACGATTTTCATCGCAGAGCGGGGAAGCGCGCAGGCGCGCGCGCAGGCCCTGGCGCAGAGCGGATAGGGCGGTCCGGTCGCGCGCCAATTCCGCCGCCACCCGCACATAGCCGGCGGAGTCGGGCGCCGCCAGTTGCGGCAATCCCGCCCGCGTCAGGAGGTCGAACCCGACCCGGCCCGAATGCCGGTCGCCGATCAAGGCAATGACCGGCACACCCATCAGCAACGCCTCGCAGGTCGTGGTGGTGCCGTTATAGGGAAACGGGTCGAGCGCGATGTCGACGCGGTGATAGACGGCTAAATGTTCGGCGGTTGCACTCTGCCAAATCTCGACGTCGATGCGCTTGGGGTCGATGCCCTGGGCGGTCAGCATGCCAAGCAGCGCCGCCTGGACCGTCTTGTCCTTGATTAGCGTGGATTTGAGCAACAGGCGCGAGTCCGGAACCGCGCGCAACAAGGAAGCCCAGGTTCCGGCCACGAACTCGTTGATCTTCAGATGGTTGTTGAAGGAACCGAAAGTGACGAAGCCCTTGGCGAGCGCGGGCAGCAGCGTCACCTCGGGCGTAGCCGCCGGCGGGCGGTAGCACAGGAACCCGCCTTCCAGCCGCATCAGCTTTTCCGTGTAAAACGCGTCGTCGCCGAGCTGATCGGCGATGGCGTCGGTGATGCGCCAGTCGATCGTCGGCAGTCCGGTGGTGGCGGGGTAGCCCAGCCAGGTCGCGGTCACCGGCGCGGGCTTCACCGCGAAGGCCGAAAGGCGATTGTGCGCGCTTTGTCCGGCGAGATCGACCAGGATGTCGATGCCGTCGCGGCGGACCTGCCGGCGGAAATCCTCGTCCGTTTGGCCGAAGGTCGAGCGCCAATGCCGCGCCAGCTTTTTCAGCCGCGCGGTGACCTCGTCCTCTTGATGGGGGAAGAGCCCCGCGTAACAGAAGGTCTCGACCGCGGCGGGATCGAGCGTCGCGAGCAGGGGCTCGAAAAAATAGGAAACCGAATGCCGCTTCAAATCGGGCGAGACAAAACCCACCTTGAGTCGCTTGCCGGGATCCCGGGCATTGGCGAAAGGCCGGGCGGTTTCTTTCCCCGCCCGCGCCATCGTTTCCTTTCCCCAGGCGCGGTGCGCCTCGAAGATCTGATCCGGACTGGTTTCGGGCCGGTAGAGCGGGGCCATGAGGTTGAGCCATGCCAGCCCTTGCAGGCATACGATGTCGTCGGGCGCGCGCGCGAGACCTTGGCGATAAAGCGCCTCGGCCTCCGCCGGGCGGTCGAGCGTCATCAACGCGTCCCCCAGAGCGCCATAGGCCCAGATAAATTCGGGATCGAGCGCGATCGCCCGGCGCAAGGCCGGCTCCGCCTCGCTCGGCAGCATCTTGAGCGCATGGGCAAGACCGCGCCAAGCTGCCGCATTTTCCGGCGTGAGCGCCACGGCCGCGCGGAATGTCTTTTCCGCGGCATTGAGCATGTCTTTGTCCAGGAAACGGCGCCCCATCTCGGTGAGCGCCTCGGCGGCCGCGAGACGCAGCTCCCGCGCGCGCAGATGATGTCCCGCCTTCTCTTGCAGCGCCGCCTCGGCCAGGAGCAGATCGGCCAGGCTCTGATAGGCG
>CAWEME010000042.1:0-8476 GCA_963810055.1 uncultured Alphaproteobacteria bacterium
AGGCGACCTGCCCGGAAAAGGTGATGCGCCTCGTGCCCCAACTGGACTTCCGCGCGGACGCGGCATCGCCGCGCGTGCTCAAGCAGGAAGAGCCGTTCCATTGCATCCGCTGCGGCAAGCCGTTCGGCGTCAAAAGCACGATCGAGCGCGTCGCCGCCAAGCTCGAAGGCCAGCATTGGATGTACCCGAACGCCGCGAACCGGATCGACATCGTCAAGATGTGCGAGAACTGCCGCGTCACTGCCGTCACCGGCGAGGGCTTCGATCCCTACGCCGCGCCGGCGCGGCCGCAGCCGCGCACCACCGACGATTACCTGCGCGAGCGCGAAACCAAGCCGAAGACCTGATCACTGCGTCGCCTTGGCGAGGAATTTCACCAGCGCGTCGCGGTCCTGCGGCGCGTTGATGCGCTGATCCGGCATTTTGGTGCCCGGCGTGTAAGCGGCGGGGCCGATCTCGAACAGCTTGGCCACCGTTTCCGGCGTCCACACGATGTCGAGATGCTTCAACGCCTCGGAGAAATTGTAGCCCGGCAGCGTCGCGATGCGCCGCCCGAAGATGCCGGCGAGCGTCGGGCCGGCGCGGTTGCCCTCGTCGGGCTTGAGCGTGTGGCAGGCGACGCAGGCGCGGAACACCTGGGCGCCCGGATCGCCGGCATAGGCGGCGAGCGGGTCCTCGGCGCCGCCGGCGGCGACGTCGCCCACCGGCTCCCCGGTTGCGGAATCCCAGCGGCGGATGATGCGGTCGCCGCCGCCGGTCAAGAGCGTGCGGTTGTCGGGCAGGAACGCCGCCGCCCAGACCGGTCCGCCCGGCACGGACAGGGTGCGCGCGACCCGGCGCGCCTTGCGGTCGATGATCGCGACCGAGCCGCCGATGCTCGCCGCCGCGATGCGCTCGCCGTCGCCCGACAGCGCCAGAGCGATGACCGGCGCTGGCGCGGCTTCGAGCGATCCCCGCAACGCGCCCTCCGGCGACAAAAAATACACCTTGCCGTCGGCGCCGGCGGCGGCGATTTCGCCGTCGGGCGCGACCACCACCGCGTTGAGCGGCGCCGGCAGCGTTGCCACCAGCGGCGCGCCGCCGCGCAACGGCCAGATGCGCAAGCTCGCATCGTAACCGGCGCTGACCACCCTTTTGCCGTCGGGCGAAAAGGCGACGCCGTTGACGTTTTGCTCGCTGCCCTTGAGCACGCGCGGAGATCCTCCGGTGAGCGGCCACAGGCGGATGGTGTGGTCCCACGACGCCGAGGCGAGGGTAACGCCGTCGGGCGACACCGCCAGCGCGACGATCGGCCCGCTATGCCCTTCGAGCACGGTATCGGGCTTTGGCCGCCCCCTGGTCCAGATGCCGATCCTGGCGTCCGCGCCGGCGGTCGCGACGCGGCCGTCCTTGAGGAACGCGACCGCGTTCACCGCGCCGTCATGCAGGCGCAGCACCTGCTCGGCGGCGTTGCGCTGCAGCGACCAAAGAATCGCCGAGGTGTCGAAGCTGCCGGAAACCGCCGTGGCGCCGTCGGCCGAGACCGCCAGCGCGCGCACCGGGCCGCCATGTCCGCGCAGCTGCGCCTGGGCCGGCGCCAGGCCGGCGAATAGGGCGCAACCGATCAGGCCAATGGGAATGAGACGCATGACGGCGTTCCATCGCGCTCATGGTGCCGGGCATTCCGGCCGCCCTAGAATAGAACCGTCCCCGGGAAGCAACCAGCGGCAATGCGACAAGCCCCTCGATGGACGTCCGCCTTTGCTGCTAGGATGCGCCCGGTCTTGCCAGTCCCGATATACAACCCAAGATGATGATCGAGAACGGGAGGAGCGGAATGCGCAGCTTCATAATCGCCTGCATCGCCGTTGTCGTGGTCGCGGCCGTCGGAGCGGGTTTCCTCTATCTGATCCAGGAACCCGTCAGCGTCGCTTTTTCGACGGACGCCGTACGGCTTTGATCCGGTGACGGTCGGCTGAAGCGCCGCGCCGGAGCGGGGCGGAGAACAAGGCCGCCGCGGCGTCGCTTGCGGCTGCGAGCGCCTTGAGCGCCCGGCTGGCCCCGATCGCGGCCCGGATCAGGCCGAAGAGCTGCAAGGGATTCTGCAACAGCGATGTCAGCACCGGCCGGATGGCGGGTCGCCCTTCCTGGTCGAGCCCGATTGCGGCGGCCGGCGGCAAGGAAACCTCCGCCGGATCGGAAATGGCGCGCAGCACGATGAAGGGGATGCCCGCGCGCAAAGCGGCACGCGCGACAAAGATGCTTTCGGTGTCGACCGCTTCCGCGCGGCTTTGGTAAAACAGCGCCTCTTTGTCCTCCCGCGTTTTGGCTAGGCGGTCGAGGCCGAGCAGCGCGCCTTCCGAGAATTCCAGCCCCGCCTGCTTGAGCGCCGCGGCCAGATCCGCGCGAAGTTTTTCATCGGCGGGAAAGATTTCGCCGCTTTCGCTTTTGACCGCGCGCGGCAGCAGCAGCGAACCCGAAGCGAGGCCGGGCGCGATGCCGCCCGCGATCCCGAAACTCAGCAGCGCGCCCTTGCCCTTTGCCGCGGCATTCTCGGCTTCTGCCCGGCCACGCGCGGCGTCGCCGGCGGTCACCCGCGCCTCGACGCCCAGCTTTCGCAGCAGCTTCGCCTCGGCCTCGAGCCCGCAGATCGCAGTGACCCCTGAAAAAGGCGTCATTACATTCCATAAGCCACGCGCGGGGCGTCGACGGCGCGCAGCTTGCGGAAGCGCGCCAGCGCCCAGAGCGGGAAATATTTGCGATAGCCGTGATAGCGCAGATAGAACACGCGCGGGAATCCCACCGCGGTATACCATTCCTCGTCCCACAAGCCGTGCGGCTGCTGGGTCTTGACCAGGTAATCGGCGCCGCGCGCCACCGCCGGGTGATGCGCCTCGCCCGCCGCCATCAGGCCCAGCATCGCCCAGGCGGTTTGCGAGGCCGTCGATTCCTTGCCTTCGCCGTGCTTCTGGTTGGCCCAATAGGAGGCGCCGTCCTCGCCCCAGCCGCCATCCGCGCGCTGCTTCGACAACAGCCATGCGACCGCGCGCTTCACCGCCGGATCGCCGGGATCGAGCCCCGCCATGGCGAGCGCGTTCAGCACCGACCAGGTGCCGTAGATGTAATTCGTGCCCCAGCGCCCGAACCACGAGCCGTCCTTCTGCTGGGTCCCGCGCAGATAGGCCAACCCGGCGTCGAGCGCCGCGCGGTATTGGCCGCCGCCCAGCTGCGCCAGCAGGCCGACGCAACGCGCCGCCACGTCCTCGGTCGGCGGATCGAGCAGCGCGCCGTGATCGGCGAACGGGATGTAGTTGAGGTAGTAATACTCGTTGTCGGCGTCGAAGGCGGCCCAGCCGCCGTTCTTGCACTGCATGCCCACCAGCCATTCGGCGGCGCGGTCGATGGCCTCGCGGTAGCGCGCGGGGTCGGCGCGGTCCATCGCCATCGCCACCATGGCGGTGTCGTCGAGATCGGGATAATGCGGATTGGCGTATTGGAAGGCCCAGCCGCCCGGCCGCAGGCCCGGCCGCCACGCCGCCCAATCGCCCGCCAGGTTCAGCTCCTGCTTCGGCGCCAGCCAGTCGAGGCCGCGCATCGCCGCCCGTTCCGCCTTCTCGCCGCCGGTTTCGAGCAGCGCATGGGCGGCAAGCCCGGTATCCCATACCGGCGAGAGACAAGGCTGGCAATAGCTGCGCCCCGGCTCCAGCACCAACAGCTTCCTGAGCGCGGCCTTGGCGGTGACCACCACCGGATCGTTCTTGGCGTGGCCCAGGCAGTCGAACATCATCACCGCGTTCGCCATGGCGGGATAGATCCCGCCCAAGCCGTCCTCGCCGTTGAGCCGTTCGACGACGAATTCGACCGCCTTGCCGATGGCGTATTGGCGCGGCCCCGCGGGGAAATGGGGCTCGGCCAGGCGCAGCACATCGTCGAGCCGGTTGAACCCCACCGCCCAGATCGAGCCGCGCGACCGCGGCGGCCGCGCCTGGGTTCCGGGCACGAACAGCTCCCGCACCGAAATCCCGCGCGGGTTCCGGGCGCGCGGCTTCTTCGCCATCAGCACCAAGAGCGGCACGATCACGGTGCGCGACCAATAGCTGACCTTGCTCAAATGGAACGGAAACCAGCGCGGCAGCAGCATGATCTCGACCGGCATCTCCGGCACCGCTTTCCAGGGCAATTCCCCGAACAAGGCGAGTTGGATGCGGGTGAAGACGTTGCTGTGGGCGGCGCCGCCATGCGCCAGGATCGCCCGGCGCGCGCGCGTCATATGCAGCGCGTCGGGATTGTCGCCCGCGCCCTTCAACGCGAAATAGGCTTTGACGCTGGCCGACAGGTTGAAATCGCCGCCGTGGAACAGCGGCCAGCCGCCATGCTCGCCCTGGATGGCGCGCAGATGAAACGCCAGCTCGCCTTGGAGATTGTCGTCGATCTCGTCCAGATAATGCTGGAGCAGCATGAACTCGGCCGGGATGGTGGCGTCGGCCTCGAGTTCGAAGGCCCAATGCCCGTCGCCGCGTTGCACGGCGATAAGCGCGTCGGCGGCGGCGCGCACGGCGCGGTCGAGAGCGGAATTAGCTTCGGGATTCTGGGGGCGGGAAACGGTCGAGGCGGCGTCGGACATGTCAGAGGCTGGATGTCATTTCGGCGGAACGCGCAAGCGGCGACAGATTGGACCGGCGGCTTTCGCCGCTCAAGGTCTTTGACGCCACTCCCATCTCCGCTTTCGCCAGCGCGTCGGCCGCGCCGAAGCCCGAGCGGATCGCGCCTTCGATGGTGGCGGGCAGGCCGGTATCGGTCCAATCCCCGGCCAGGAGCAGATTCTCCCAACGCGTAACGCTTCCAGGCCGAAGCGCGAGCTGTGCCGGCGTCGCGGCGAAGGTGGCGCGGCGCTCCTTGACGATCTGGACCCGCGGCACCGGGCCCGATCCCAGCTCATAGGCGGCGGCCACGTCCTGCCACAGGATTTCAGCCAGTTTCTCGGGCGGCGTATCAACTAAGCGGTCGGCCGCGCTCACCGTCACCGACAGTACCTCGCGCTTGCGGAACACCCATTCGGCGGTGCCGCCGACGAGGCCCACGAAGAACGGCGAATTCTCCGGCGCGCGGATGCGGAAATGCGCGTTGACGATGGCGTGATATTCATCGGGCGCGGAAATATCCGGCAGCAGCCGCGTTGCCACCGGCGCCGTCACCGCCAGCACCAGGGATTCGCCTGGCGCCAAAACCGTCTCGCCGGAATCGAAGTCGAGCGCGGAAGCGCGCGCGCCCTTGAAAGCGATGGCGCGCAGCCTGGCGTTGAAGCGGATCTCCGCGCCGCGCGCCTTGAGGAAAGCGAGCGCCGGATCGACCAGCGATTCCGACAGACCTTGCTTGGGCACCAGCGGCAGGCAGGCGGCGCCGCCCGCGCCGAAGCTTTCGCGCAACACGCTCGCCAGCAAACCGGCCGAGGCCTGATCCAAGGGCGTATTGAGCGCGGCGATCGCCAAGGGCCGCCACAGCCGGCGATAGATCGTGCTGTCCCGGTCCAGCACGTCGTCCACCGTGGCATCGGGTCCGGCGCGGAACAGGCGATAGGCGTGGAGATAATCCATCAAGCCCGTTCCCAATACGCGCCGCGCGGGCGAGGCGATCCACCACGGCAACCTTCCCCAATTCATCCGCACCACCCAGCGCTCGCCGGAAGCGCGGTCGAGAAACGGATAGACGGGCGCGGCCGGGCCGGTCAGCGTCCCGCGCGCGCCGATGGTGTCGAGGTAAGCCATGGCCGAGCGGTTGCCGGCGATCAGCAGATGATTGCCGTTGTCGATGCGGCAGCCGAGCGTCGCGTCGTCATAGGAGCGGCAGCGCCCGCCGGCATGCGCCGCCGATTCATAAAGCGTAACCGGGATGCCGGACGATGCCAGCCGCGCCGCGCAAGCCAGGCCGGCCATCCCCGCCCCCACCACATGCACGCGCTTGGGACGATTGGGCGCGCTCATAGGATGCCGTAACGCAGCGCGTACCACAGCTTGACCGGCGCCGGCACGCTGACGCGCTCGTCGATGCGCCGCCAGCCGCGTTTTTCCAGCCGCGCCAGGATATCGGCATAGACCGCGCCCATCACCCTTGCCGGGCGCATGGTGCCGGGCGGACAAGCTTTCATGGCCTCGGCGGCTTCGGCATAGCGGCGGCGGGCCAAAACGGCGATCTCTTCGCACACCTTGGGCAGGGCGCGGTGGGCGAGCACGGCGCTGGGCGCGCGCTCGGCTATGCCGTATTTGTCCAGTAGCTCGCTGGGGAGATACAACCGGCCGCGCGCCGCATCCTCGGCCAGATCGCGCAGGATGTTGGTGAGCTGCAAGGCGCGGCCCAAGGCGTTGGCCACGCGGTCGGCCTGATCCTGGTTCGCGCCGAAGATCTTCGCCGAAATCCGACCCACGGCGCAGGCGACCCGGTCGCAATAGAGATCGAGCTCGGCCAGCGGCGGCGCGTTGATGTCCCTCGCCGCGTCCATTTCCATGCCGGCGATTATGGCGATGAAATCGGCGCGGCGCAGGTCATGGGTCTTCACCGCCTCGGCCAGCGCGCACGCCAGCGGCAGGCGCGGCGTTCCTTGGTAAAGCGCGTCGATCTCGCGCCGCCACGCGGCCAGCGCCGCCAGCTTGACGTCGGGCGCGTCGGCGCTGTCGGCGATGTCGTCGACCTCGCGGCAAAAGGCGTAGACCGCGAACATGGCCTCGCGCCGCGCCTTGGGCAGAAAGCGCATCGCCCAATAGAACGAGGTCTTGGCCGCCGCGACCTGGGCGTTGATCGCCGCCTGCCCGGCATTGTCCGCCGGTTGCGCCGTGCTGCTCACCCGCGCCCTCCGTGCAGCAAGCCGGTGAGAAGCGCGAGCAGGAAATCGCCGCGCGAGAGTTTCACCCGCATGGCCAAGGGATCGTCCCGCCTGAGCCGGCGCGCGAGCCGCGCCGCCAGATCGACGATCACCGCGCATTCGCGCTTCAGCCCCGGGCTTTCGACCAAGGGCGGCAAGGCGCGCGCCTGGGATATCAGCCTGTCGGTGCCGTCGAGCAGCCGGTCGAAGACGCGGCGCAGTCCCGCATTGGACGAAAGCGCGCGCAAATCCTCGACGCTCGCATGCGCCTCGGCCAGCCAGGGCTCGGGCAGATAGACGCGGTCGAGATTCTTGTAGTCGGCGGCGCAATCCTGGAGATGGTTCAGCACCTGCAGCGCGCTGCACAGCGCGTCCGAAGGCGGCCAGGTGTCGCGGCTTTCGCCGTGCAGATCGAGCAATTGCCGCCCCACCGGCGAGGCCGAATAGCGGCAATACTCCATCAGATCGTCCCAGTCGCGGTAACGCAGCTTGGTGGCGTCCAGCTTGAAGGCGCGCAGCACGTCGTGGCAATGCTGCGCGGTCGTGCCGGTCTCCTGGAGGCTGGCGCGCATCGCCTTGGCCGAAGGCGAATCGTCGCCCGGAGAGCCGTCGAGCACCGCGCCCATGCGGTCGAGCCGCCGCAGCTTTTCGGATGCGTCGAGCGCCGGGTTGTCGGCGATGTCGTCGGCCTCGCGCGCGAAGCGGTAGAAGGCGTGCACATGCGGGCGCAGATCGCGGCGGATGAGCCAGGAGCCGACCGGGAAATTCTCGTCGCCCCGCCCCTTGCCCGAGGGCGTCTCGATCGCGCCTGTCAGCGCTGGCTCTGCCATGACACCCGTCCCTTCCATAACCCGCCCTGGCCCTTCATGTGCCGCCAAGCGGAATCGAGCGTGGCGCCCAGGAAGAGCAGCGCCACCGCCGGCAAGAGCGGCGCCCGCCACAGCCCGGCCCGGTAAAAACTTAGCATCGGCGCATAAGCCAGGGCCATCATCGCCCACGCCGCCAGCGCCAGCCAGGCGGCAGCGCCCCCCGCCGTCACCAGCAAGGGGGGCGCCAGGAAGACCAGGCTCATCCCCAGCGCCGTGCCGAGCAGCTTCCAGGGCGAATAATCGAGATGGTCATAGGCGTTGCGCGCCACCATGTCCCACACCTCCTTGAGGCGTGGATAGGCGCGCAGGCTGACGGTCTTGCCGGTGAGGCCGAGCCAGATTTTGCCGCCGCGCTTCACCTCGCGCGCCAGCGCGCAATCGTCGATCAGCTCGTCATGGATCGCCGCGTAGCCGCCGATGCGTTCATAGGCGCTGCGCCTGACCAAAATGCAGCCGCCGGCGGCGGCGGATATCCGATGCGCCGGATCGTTGACCCGGCAAACGGGCGCAGCAGGGCGAAGAACCAGACGAAGGCCGGGATCATGAATTTCTCGGCCTGGCTCTGGCAATTGAGCTTGACCATGAGCGAGGCGAGATCGAGCCCGTCCTCTTCCAGCCGCGCCACCAGCTCGGACAGGTTCTGCTTGTGGTGGCCGATATCGGCGTCGGTGAAGAGATAAAGCTCGGGCGGGCCGCCCGCCTCGGCCGCTTCTCGCACGCCTTCCGACAAGGCCCAGAGTTTCCCCGACCAGCCCGGCGGCAAGGCCCGCGC
>CAWEME010000043.1:0-7044 GCA_963810055.1 uncultured Alphaproteobacteria bacterium
AATTCTATACCGGCGCGGCCAAGGGCTGATTTCACGCCGAGGGGGGACCGATGCGCCGGCATTTCGACATCGCGGCGGCCGCGCTTTGCGCCGCTCTGGCGCTCGCCCCGGTTGCGCGCGCCCAGGACGCCGCGCCCGCGCCGGAAACGCCGCCGGTGATCGAGGATTGGAGCCTGCACGCCCAAAGCACGGTGATCTATCAGGGCGATTTCGGCTTTCACTCGCCTTATCAGGGGCCGAACAGCCTCTCCGGCAACCAGCAATGGCGCGAAACCATCAGCGGCACCGGCTTCCTCGGGCGGCGTTTGCCCTGGGAAGGCGGCGCGCTTTATTTCGATCCCGAGTTCAACCAGGGTTACGGCCTGAGCCGTTCCCTCGGCATCGCCAGCTTTCCGAACGGCGAGGCGGTCAAGGCCGGTTTCGACACGCCCAAGCCCAATGTGGCGCGGCTCTTCCTGCGCCAGAGTTTCGGCCAAGGCGGCGAGCAGGAATATCTCAAGCCCGACCAGAATCAGCTCGGTGAGAATGTCGACATCGACCGTCTCACCGTGACCGCAGGAAAATTCTCGATGACGGATATTTTCGACGACAACGCCTATGCACATGATCCGCGCACGCAGTTCCTCAATCTGAGCTTCGTCGACGCGCTGGCCTGGGATTATCCCGCCGACGCCAAGGGCTATAGCGACGGCTTGGCGGTCGAACTCAACCGCGAAAGCTGGGCGTTCCATTGGGGCGCGATGATCGAGCCCAAGATCGCCAATCAGCGCGATCTCGATCCGCGCTTCTGGATCCATCTGGGTTCGGCCGCCCAGCTCGACGAGCGTTATAAGCTGTGGGGGCAGGACGGCGTGGTGCGCGAGCTGGTTTTCCTCAATCGCGCCGACATGGGCAATCTGGAACAGGCGGCCGCCAATGGCGGCAACATCGTCGCCACCCGGCGCGACCGCTACAAGGCGGGCTTCGCGCTCAATCTCGAACAGGCGCTCACCGGCGATCTGGGCCTGTTCTCGCGCCTGAGCTGGAACGACGGGCACAGCGAGCCCTGGGCCTTCACCGATATCGACCGCGGGGTCTCGGCAGGATTGAGCCTCCAGGGCACTTCCTGGGGCCGGGCCCGGGACACGGTCGGTCTGGCCGGCGCGGTGAACGGCATCTCCAAGGCGCATGTCAATTACCTGGCCGCCGGCGGCACCGGGATTTTCGTCGGCGACGGCAAGCTCGATTACGCGCCCGAAGGATTGTTGGAAACCTATTACGCGATTTTCCTGGCCGAGCCCGCGACCTTCACCCTCGATTATCAGTTCATCGGCAATCCCGCGTTCAACCAGGCTCGCGGGCCGGTTTCGCTCTTCGCCGCCCGGCTGCATGTCGAGTATTGAGGCGCGGCGGCGCGCGCGCCGGACCCTGGTTCGCGCCCGACGCTGCGGAGGCTAGAGGGGGATCCGGCCGCTCAAGCCGTGCCAGGCGCGGCGATGGCCTTCATCGGTCGCGGCGGCTTGGAAGTAACTCAACAAGTAGACGCGAATCGCCGCCGTCAGGGTCGATTGATTGCGGCTGCGGGCGATCAGGGTGACGATCTCGTTCATGCTCTTGCGTTCGCGTTCGCAGATCCGGGTCAGCGCCTCCCACATCGCCGGTTCCAGGCGGATGCTGGTGCGGTGGCCGGCGACCGTCACGTTGCGGTTGACCAGGGTCGAGCGGAGCTCGATGCCGTTTCGCGGCCGTCCCCCGTCTGTCATCGCGGCGCTATAGTGGTCATGCCCAGGCATGATTTTTAATTTAAAGCATTCTATTCGGCGATTATATACTTGCCACAGTGAGGCGCTCATGAGATACTCCCTATCGAAAGGGACATCTCATGGACGCCGATCTCACCAATCCGATCTATCAGGACGCAGACAAGGCCCGCCGCTACCTTGAGCGCGTACGATGGCCTAACGGTCCGGTATGCCCTCACTGTCGCTCTGTGAAGCAATCCACGCAGCTTCAAGGCGACGATCACCGTGACGGCCTCTACCAGTGCCAGCCATGCGAGAAGCAATTCACTGTGACGGTGGGAACCGTTTACGAGTCGAGCCATATCCCGCTGCACAAGTGGTTGCTCGCCACGCACTTGATGAGCGCGAGCAAGAAGGGCATTAGCGCCCACCAGCTTCACCGTATGCTCGGCATCACCTACAAGTCGGCTTGGTTCATGGCCCACCGCATCCGCGAAGGTATGCGCCTCACCAATGCGCCGCCTATGGGCGGCAAGGGCAAAACCCTTGAGGCCGATGAAACCTTCGTGGGCCGCAAGCCCGGCACCAAGAAGCGCCGCGGCTCCGGCCATATGAACGCCGTCTTTGCGCTGGTCGAGCGCGATGGCGGCGCGCGTTCCTTCCATATTCCAAGCGTCCGCGCCGATACCTTGCGCCCGATCTTGAGGGCGCAAGCCTCCGACGACTCGCATTTCATGACCGATGAACTGTCGGCCTATACGCTCTTGGGCCACCGCTTCAAATCGCATGAACAGGTTAAGCACAGCGCCGACGAATACGTTAGGGGCGAGGCGCATACAAACACCGTCGAGGGCTTTTTCAGCATCCTCAAGCGCGGCATTTACGGGACTTACCAGCATGTTTCCCCGGTGCATTTGCAGCGTTATCTGGCCGAGTTCGATTTCCGTTACTCGAACCGCATGGCCTTGGGGGTAGACGATAAAAGGCGCGCGGAACTGGCGCTTAAGGGGATTGAAGGCAAGCGCCTGACTTATCGGCGGACTGATAGACCGACGCACTAAGAAACCCAAACTCACGCGCGAACAGTTTTTAACGGTTCTGCGTCGAGTTAAGTTCGAGTCGGAGTGAGGCCGGGGAAAGACTCCCCGGCCCCTCCGCTGTATCCTGACGGTGCCACCCGGTTCAGGAGCGGACTTCATGATTGACCCCAGAGATTATCGAGCTATTGGGCTTCCTTGGTTTCGGAAGGAAGACTATCCGGCCCTCCTCATTGCGTTCGAGGATCGCAACGACCGCGCTAGCACGTGGGAACAGTGGGAGAAGATCGCCGAAGAGGCGGAGGAGTCTTACAAGGCTCAGGGGCTTATCGTTGAGCGTGTCTACATTGACCCTGACACTTTCCCCGATTGGTGCAGCAAAAACGGCTTCCGGGTCGATTCCGATGCCACAGTAAAATTCGCTCTCGAATCCGCCTTCAAGAAGTACGGACGCAACCACAGCTGAGCCTAGCTCAATGCGTTCCCGGACGAGAGGGCTTGGGGGTTGCGGTGCGTTTCTTGCCCAGAGGCTCATGCGGCCTCGGCGGCGTGTTGAGCATGGTCTTTACCGTTTGCTCGAACAGCTTTTGAGCCTCGGCCTTGGTTCTTTCTGGCTCGGTTTTTTGCGGGGGCTTCGCCATGAATGACAAACCTTATCCCGACGAGTTCAGTATCAACCTGCCGGATGATTACCTCATCGCAATCGGCAAGGTCAATGTCCAGTGGGGAATGCTCGAAACTGTCGTGGATTTGGCTATCGGCACCCTTGGGGGGTTTAAACTCTACGATCCGCGAAGCGCAATCATGACGGCGCACATGACCTGGCCGCTTAAGATGGATATACTTGAATCTCTCGTTACGGCTATCGCGGTAGATCATCCGCACCTTTCTCCAAAATTTCAGATCTCAAAACCTCTGCTAAAGAAAGCGCAGGAAGGCCGCAACAGGGTCATTCATGGGCAGTGGGGGGTACGAAGATGGAAAGGCTTCCAAGCTGAGAGCAACCGCTAGAGGCAAGCTCAAAACCTCAATCGAGACTATAACCGTCTCCGAAATTGAGGCGATTGCCCAACTTATTGGGCGTGCAGGGGGGCCGCTGTCGTGAAACTCGTAACGAATAAGTAAAAAGTCTTCTGCGGCGGCATCACCAATCAACCGACGCAGCGACTCAAAAGCAAAATCACCCTCGAATTGAGAAGGACGACGTTCGCAACGGGGTCTGGATAGCATGGAAGGCACCACTTCGTGAAGTATATAATCGCCTTCTATTCGGCGATTATATACTTGACAGTGCCAGCCCAATAGGTAGAATGATGGTCAAGGAGATAGACCATGACCATCAAGCTAACCGATCCGATCTTCCGTGACGAAACCAAGGCCAGGGAGCACCTAGAAAGCCTCCTGTGGCCCCAGGGAGCCTTTTGCCCGCGTTGCGGCGAGGCCAAGGACATTCACAAGCTACAGGGCAAGACGCAGCGGCCTGGGCTGTATCAGTGCAACCCCTGTCACCGTAGTTTTAGCGTGACGGTCAACACGGTCATGGAACGAAGCCATATCCCGCTGACTTCATGGGCGGCGGCGTTCCAGATTTACTGTGCGAGCAAGAAAGGCTTTAGCGCCCACCAGCTTCACCGGATGCTCGGCATTACCTACAAGAGCGCATGGTTCCTTGCACATCGGGTGCGTGAAGCCATGAAGCGAGTTGAAGGTCTGCCCCCTCTTGGCGGTAAAGGCAAAACCATTGAGGCGGATGAAACCTTTGTGGGCCGCAAACCCGGCACGAAAAAGCGCCGTGGCTCGGGCCATCTAAACCCTGTCGTTGCCCTGGTCGAGCGCGGCGGCGAAGTCCGTTCCTCCCATATCGCAAACGTGAGCGCCGATAGCTTGCGCCCGATCCTGCATGGTCAGGCTTCGCCTAAATCCCGCCTTATGACCGACGAACTATCGGCCTACAAATTGCTCGGCCATCGCTTTGCGGCGCATGAAACCGTGAAGCACAGCGCCGATGAGTACGTGCGAGGCGAAGCCCATACCAACACGGTTGAAGGCTTCTTTAGCATCCTTAAGCGCGGGATTTACGGGACTTACCAGCATGTTTCGCCCGCGCATTTGCAGCGGTATCTGGCGGAATTTGATTTCCGTTATAGCAATCGCGCAGCGGTAGGCGTTGATGATCTGCTTCGCTCCATGCGCGCGATTAAGGGCGCGCAGGGCAAGCGGTTGACTTATCGACAAGCTGGTAGGAAAGCGGCCTGAACGAGAGTTCAAGAAAGGCCGCGCCAAGCTACGCCTTATCCTAAATCTGCTGGACGAATGAAACGTGGGCGGGATTCATTCCCGCCCTTGCTTCGTTTTTAATTGTGCTGTGTGTTTGGACGTGAGGTCGTGTTGTTTACGGCACAAATCTTTTGGCCGCTCTTAGCGTCAGTGGAAACCTGGCCGCCTAAAGTGGCGCAGGCTTTCTCATTTGCTTTTGGATCGCTAGGATTAATCACAAAGTTACCGGTATTCGACTTGCTCGAATTGTAGTTGACGACACCTTAGGCGAAAGCGCCTCCCGCTGTCAGCAGAAACACCACCAGAGCGCCCACAGATATAGAAACTATTGGTAAGAGTTTCATTGTTTCCTCCTATGGTTATGTACGCGGTTTTTTGACTCAACTCTTTCCTGACTTGCTCTCACGCTTGCCCTTGCCGACCATTTCGCTATGCGGCTTTGGTGGCGTTTTGAGTGCGCTCAATAGGCCAGCATCGCGGCGGCGCGCTACTTCGGCGGGGCTGGATTGATCGTCCGTCTGTTTATTCATGGGGGGATAATACCATGAAAAGATCAATCCGGCGAAAACTAAAGCTTCTGGACATAGCGCGCGCATGGAACTCCACGCGCTGTATTTTTTGTGGTTCGCCAGACGTAACCAAAGAACACGTTTTTTCAAAAAGCTTCCACAAATATATGGATGAACCGAAGGTGAAGCGGGCGGAGGGAGTCATGCTCATGCTTGGTCACACCGCAGAACAAGTTACTTTTAAGATGCCTGGGTCAATGCGCGATTGGCAGCCCAAGTGCGTCTGCGGTGGCGACACAAACACTTGCAATAACGGCTGGATGCGCGAGCTAGATCAGAAAATGGAGGCCGTTGCGGCTCGATTAATGCGGCTTCCGCCGGAAGAAGATCGGCCATTTCGCGTGTCAGAGAGCGATCAAAAGATAATTGCCACTTGGGCAATCATGAAAGTGATGGTTGTGCACCACACCATTATTCACCACACTCAACGTAAACAGATGCGGGCTAAGATTGAACCCCCTGATGGGTGGGGAGTTTGGATCGGCTATTATAAGCGGGGAGGAAAATGGAACGGCGAATGGTTACCGAGGCCGTTTCCGGTTATTCGTGACGACATTCTTGCGCGCCGACGAAGCTCGGTTGCGAAAGCGAACAGCCTCGCTGTGACAATAGTCCTCCAAAACCTCTTTATTCATGTCGCATATTGCCGAGATCGCCGCTTCGTAACCAAGTGGCGCTTCTCTGGCAACATTGCGGGCGGACCTATCATGGGCAATCTTTTTAGAATCTGGCCGCCTCTCGGACACAGTATCGTATGGCCTGGCAGAGTCCTTACCGATCAGGACGCGGCGGTCATCTCTGACGCCATCCTGAATGGCGTCATGACTGTTGCCAGACGGCTTGGCCTTGTTCCTCCGACCCCCCCGCCCGTCACTCAGCTTTGAGGAAAGCGGGGCGCTCAAGACACACCCGCCTTTGTCATCTTTCGATTTTTAAGGGAACCAACATGACCGAGACACCGCAAATCAATGTCACGCTTCTTACGGAATGGAAAACTGGACAAGCCGTCCCAAATGGCGAGCCTGTTATGATGCTCACATTCATGGGTGGCGCGCGGATGAATGTAATGATGCCAGCCCAGACAGCCTATGAACTTGGCGTAGGTCTCCTTGAGGTGGCGCAAAAGGCCGCGCCCCCACCTGGCAGTAAGCCAAGCTGAAATCATTCGGGAGGGATTTCATAACCCTTCCCGGATGAATGGATGATTGTACTAACGCGGCGAGTAAAAGTTACCTGCCGCGCTTTGCGCCAGCCTGTCACGCCCGTCCAAGCTAGCCCTAGAGCCAGCACTGTCAAGTATATAATCGCCTTCTATTCGTGATGCAACTGCTAAGAGATAACCGGACAATTTAGCAACTTATAGTTGTATTCGGCCCCGCCGGCCGCGAAGCCAAGTGAATCAAAAGCTCAGCTTGTCTGCAATCGATCCTCTTCCGGCGT
>CAWEME010000044.1:0-10689 GCA_963810055.1 uncultured Alphaproteobacteria bacterium
TTACAGCGTCCACCGCCGGATGCCAGTGTCGCAGAAAACCAAGTAAATAAGGGTTTTCAGTCCTTGCGTATCCACCCCCGTCCAGATACATCTATGCCGTACATTTGCCGTACGTTCTCAGGAACGCACAGGAGGGCCATAAAATGGCTAGAACGCTGCATGATGCTAAGCTGGACACGCGAGCCTCACGGCTGCGGCTTAGAACGCGACGGGAGCCGTATTGGCGTTCGATCTCGGGAGGCATGGGGGTTGGCTACCGCAAGGGAGCGAAGGGCGGCACCTGGATTGGGAAGCTTTACAGCGCCGAGCATGGACGCCGGTATCAGTCGCTCGGCAAGGCCGACGATGTAGCTGACGCGGACGGCTCGCACGTCCTGTCCTTCGCCCAGGCGCAGGAGGCGGCGCGAAAGTGGTTTACCGAGCTGGGCCGCCAAGACCGGGGCGAAACCAAGGCAGGCCCCCACACGGTGCGCGATGCCATGATGGACTACCTCGCCGACTATGAGCGGCGCGGTGGCAAAGCGCTCTATCGTATGCAAACCATCGTCAACGCCCACATCTTGCCGACGCTTGGCGATACTCCCCTCACCCGACTAACCCGCTCGAAGCTTGAGGATTGGTTTTTCAAGCTGGCGAAAACGCCCGCCCGCTTGCGTACCGAAAAAGGCGAGCCGCAACGCTTTAGGAAACAGGGAAGCGATTTAGAGGCCACACGGCGGCGGCGCAGTACGGCAAACCGCATCCTCAATATTTTCAAGGCTTGCCTCAATCACGCCTATCAACACCACCGCATCATCGGCAAAGAAGCTTGGGCCACGCTCAAGCCATTCCGCGAAGCTGACGCGGTTAAGGTGCGGTATCTCACCGACGTTGAATCTCGCCGCCTCGTCAACGCCTGCCCTGCCGATCTCCGCGCCATTGTCACCGCCGCTCTCCTTACCGGTGCGCGGTATGGCGAACTGGCGGCGCTCACTGCCGCAGATTTCAACCCGGACAGCGGAACGTTGCATATCTCGCGAAGCAAGGGCGGCAAGGTGCGGCATATCGCTCTCACCGCCGAAGGGCGCACGTTCTTTACCCGTGCCGTGACTGGCAAGGCATCAGGCGATCTTATTTTCCGTCGCGCGAGCGGCAGCCCATGGCGGCACGTTGAACAATTCCGCCCGATGCGCGAGGCTTGCAAAGCGGCGCGAATTACTCCTGCCATTGGCTTCCACGCCCTGCGGCACACTTACGCGGCGCGGCTGGCGATGCGAGCCGTACCCCTTGGGGTTATTGCCGCACAACTTGGCCATGCTGGCACACGCGTTACCGAGAAAAACTACGCGCACCTTGCGCCCAATTACGTCGCTAAGACTGTTCGCGCTGCCTTCGGCAAGCTAGGCATTTTGAAGAAGCGCACTAATGTAGTGCCGATGCGAGCCAAGGCGTAGGATTACTCAGCGGCGGATAGGACGGCCATCCGACAAGCCGGCACCGCACCGGCTTCCGCCGCGACCACTCTGCGGAGCGCCATGCGGAGGCGTGATGTCTATATATCGTCCAACGCAAGACCCCGACTGGCGGCCATTGTCGGACGCTCTTGAAATTCTCCAAAGCAAACTCGGATACAACCATAAAGATGGTTGGGACGTAATCCGACAAGCCGTAGCCGATGGAAAGGTCGCAATGCGCGTGCGGACCCGCGATGGCTGGCTCACTCACGATCCGGAGAATCCGGCGCACACACTCGACGAGCAAGCGATCTGGCACCCGTATCGCGATATCGAGGTCGATATACGAGACGTAGAGAGTGTTTTCTTGCCATCATCCGCTAGGACCGAAGAGAGGTCCGCCGATTTTCCCACCGGAACGCCTGGAAGGCCATCCGAGCGCGACCACGTGCGAAATACCTTGGCACAGATGCGCGCGGAGGGCACCGATCTCGGTCGGCCTCATAAAACGCTCGCGGGAGAAGTGGCGCTGCGGAACAAGGTAAAACTCGGTGACGCAGGATGGAGCGAGCGGGCAATAGCGCAACATGTGAGTGATTGGCTTTATGAGAATTCCGAACGCTGATCTACCTCAGTTAAATGCGGAAATTATTTTCGCATGCGAAAACAGGTTTCACGTATTTTCTCAGCGCGACACGGATGCACGCATCAGAATAGATAAGGACGGTCCAACATGGAGCCGTCCGCATGCAATCCGAACCAACACACGACAGCTATAAACGCGCCCTCGCACTCAAAGCGGTTTTGGCGCCGTCTATGCTCGCCTATTCAATCCCCGAAGCGGTAGCAGTAAGCGGCATATCACGTTCCCGGCTCTATCTTGAGATAAAAGCCGGGCGGCTTCGCGCCGTCAAAAGCGGCAAAAGAACGCTCATCACGGCCGATGATTTAAGGGCCTTCATCGCGACGTTGCCAACCTTTGGCACGAAGGCCGCGTGAGCCATGCCTAGAAAAAATCGAAGGGACGGCTCCGGCACCAGCCTTCCGCCGCGCGCAAAAAAAGTGGCCCGGCGTTATAGGATGATTTGGCGTCCCCCGGTTACCCTCCGTACTTCCGAAAGTTTGGAGGGACAAATGTCCAGGAATAAAACATCATCCGCGCCACTTGCTGGCGAGTCCGACAAGCCGGTCATGGCCCCAGTCGCACCGGTCGCGTATTCAATCTCTCAAGCCGTCGCCGCAACCGGTTTGAGCCGCTCGAATCTTTATGTCGCCCTTGGCGCTGGCGAATTGCTCGCTCGAAAGCGCGGCAAGAGAACAGTAATTTTAGCCGAAGATTTACGCCGTTTCATCTCAAGCCTGCCGGCCTTCGACGCAGATGCCGCCGCGACGCCGCCAGAGAGGATGTAGCATGTCCTCGCTCAAGCGAAGAGGCGGCATGGCAGCCACCCCTCTTAAAGCTCATTGCGTTAAGATCAACGGCGCCAGAGTAGCTATCGACAATCGGGATCGTCAATGCCTCGCTGCGCGCTCTCCATCCGACAATCACCGAATTCTTTATAATATTATTGGCTACGCCGGCCGAACCGCGTCGCCGCCATTCCCAGAGCTTGGCCCCTGTGTTCTGTGCAACGCGCTCCTCGGGCATTGGACAGTCCTCCTCGAAAGCGCCGCCGGGCGATGCGGCTTGCACCCGGAATGCGCGGCTTGGTTCGCTCGGCGCATGGCCAGCATGGCGTCAGCCGCCGGCGATCTTGAGGCCCAGCGTCGCGCGCGCGCCTCAACCACGCCCTGTAAATCGACGAGGAAATCGTGAGCGCCGCCGTGATCGCCGCCGCGCTCGGCAATGTGCACCGCGAGGGCCGCGAGTGGCGATGCCGTTGCCCGATTCACGGCGGCATGAGCCTGACGCTGCGCGACGGCGAGGACGGCAGGTTGCTAGTCTGGTGTTTTGGAGGATGTGACGCCCGAGATGTGTTAGCCGAGTTTCGGCGGCGTGGCCTGCTCGACGACCGCCGGAGAGATTATCGCACCGTGCCGCCAGCGCACTTGCCGAAGCGCCCGGACCGTGCCGATCAAGATCGACAGCGGATCGCGCAAGCCCTCCGCCTCTGGAACGAGGCTCAGCCGGCGGCCAGCACGGTGGTTGAGCGATACTTGGGCTCACGCGTGATCGACATCGCGCCGCCGTCGGTCTTGAGGTTCCACGCCCATTGCCCGCATCCCAACGGCGTCAAGCTGCCGGCGATGCTAGCTCTAGTCGAGCGCGAGAGAATTGGCCCGGTGGCGGTTCATCGCACGTTCTTGAAGGCGGACGGTTCTGGCAAGGCGGCCGTTGAGATTGACAAGGCAAGTCTCGGCCCAGTTGGCGGTGGTGCAGTGCGATTGGCCGTCGTCAGGCCGGGCACGGAACTTGTACTGGCCGAAGGCATCGAGACCACGCTCTCAGTGATGGTGGCAACAGGGTTGCCGGGCTGGTCATGTCTGAGCGCCGGAGGAATCGAAAAGGTAGCGCTGCCGCCCAAGGCGACCGCCGTGGTAATCGCCGCCGATAACGACGCCAACGGCGTCGGCCAGCGCGCTGCCGAAGCCGCTGCCCAGCGCTTCCTTGCCGAAGGCCGGATAGTGCGGGTCGCTACGCCGCCCGTACCCGGCACGGATTTCAATGACGTACTGACCGGCGCATTGCCCGCCGTCATCGAGGAGGCGCGCTATGTTGCATGATGGGGCCGAGGCAGTGCGCGACATCATTCGTTTACCCGGAGACGTGAGAACCGAGACGCCGCGACCTGTGCCCCGTGCCTTTCCTGTCATGGCCAAGGAAGCCTACATCGGCTTGCCGGGTGAGATAGTCCGCATGATCGAGCCGCACACCGAGAGCGATCCTGTGGCGGTGCTCCTCACACTCCTGGCCTTCTTCGGTAACGCAGTTGGACGCGGACCCTACTATCGCGTCGAGGGCGACGATCACGGCCCGAACCTGTTCGTGTTGCTGGTCGGCGACACGTCGAAGGCGCGAAAGGGCACGGGCACAGGCCGTGTCCGCCAATTCTTCAGGCAGGCGGATGAGGAATGGGAGAGCCGGCGCATCGAAACCGGGCTTAGTAGCGGCGAAGGTGTGATTTGGGCAGTTCGCGATCCGATTACCAAGCCGGCGAAGAACGGCAAAGGTGCCAAGGCCAAGATGGTCGAGGAGGTTGTGGATCAGGGCATTGTGGACAAGCGACTAATGATCGTCGAATCCGAATTTGCCGGCGCGCTTCGGGTCATGCAGCGGGACGGCAACATCCTGAGCCGCGTTCTCCGAGACGGATGGGATCGCGGCAACCTCGCTTCGATGACAAAGAACTCACCCGCACGCGCCACTAACGCCTGCATCAGCATCGTTGCCCATATCACGGACGCGGAGCTGAGGCGGTACTTCGACAGGACCGAGATGGCAAACGGCTTTGGCAACCGATTCCTGTTCGCTTGTGTCAGGCGATCAAAGCTTCTGCCTTTCGGCGGCGATCTAGGCGAGGAGGCGATCATCGGCATGACGAAGAACAGCATCACCCCCGCCATTGAGCGGGCAAGACTGATCGGCAGGGTCGCTATGTCGGAAGCGACGCGGGCCGCATGGGAAGCGGCCTATGCCAAGTTATCGGAGGCTCGGCCTGGTCTGCTCGGAGCGCTCACTGCAAGAGCGGAGGCGCAGACCGTGAGGCTGGCGCAGGTCTATGCCTTGTTCGCCGGCAAGAATTTGATCGAGCCCGAGCACTTGGCTGCTGCAACGGCGGTGGTGGAGTACTGCCGAGCTTCGGTCGAATACATTTTTGGCGACGCGCTCGGCAACCCAACCGCCGACAACATCCTCTCGGCCCTCCGGCAAGCCGGGACGAAAGGGATGACCCGAACCGAGATCACCAACCTGCTACTGCGGCATAGTTCGTCCGACCAGATTGCGAGCGCACTTCAAGAATTGTCCCGCCGTGGTCTCGCCTTCATGCGGAAGGACGCTTCTACTGGCGGCCGTGCTGCTGAGACCTGGACCGCCTGGGGAGCGGGTGGATGATGGCGGAGTCGTTGGTCGAGCTCGTCAAGCGGGTCGCGGCCGAGTACGAGGCAGCGCAGCCAAGCCGTGGCGAAAATAGCGAAAAAAGCGAACAAAGCCCCGCAGCACCTCCCCTTATTTCGCTTATTTCGCTTAATTCGCAACCCAAGCACCCGCGAGAGTCTGCTGACCATCTCGAAGCCGCCGATCTCCTCGACCGCTACGAGGAGCGCGCCGCGATTTGCCAATTTGACGGCGATCTGGACCGCGCCAGGGCCGAGGCGCGGGCATGGAACGAAGTAGCGGCCATCTGGTATCGCCAGCACGGAACGCGCACCAGCGGCAACCTCTGCGCGGGCTGTGGCAAGATGCTGGGCGACGAGGCGGGCGTGCTACTTCTACCACATGGTGAGCGCGTTCATACGGACGGCGGCTATGCCTGTATTCATGCCTATGGGCGGCGGTGGAAGCGTCAGGTAGCCATTGCCCTCGCGGCCATCGGCATCGAGACGCCAACCGAGATCAAAGCTGAGATCAACGATCAACAGAAAGGATTTTAATATGAGCAATCAATCTGCATTTGACACACCCGAGGATTATCTTTGGGTACGATACGCCGGCCCTATAGGTGCTGCGATTGGAACCTTAATCGACGTTGATCGTTTGTACGAACTGTTCGGAGGAGCGGCGCCGGAGACACAAGTGGAATCAATGCTCGCCGAAAATACGGAATGGCTACGTACCTACCTGGAATTTGCACACGGTGAAATTCCTATCACAATTGAAGTTGGGAAGCCGCTGCCAAAGTTCAATGAAGCATGGCTCGCCGAGCGGCGCGCCGAACGCGATGGCATCCCGCGGGCATGACGGCGAGAAGCGGCCTTGGCGTCTAGGAGATCATCGCGCATGAAAAAACTACACTGGACATTTCAGGATATAGAAAGGATGTCTGCTGCGGCTGACGTGGCACTTGTTTCTTTTATCCCCTCTTCGCGACAACAGCCTGAGTGCGCAAAAATATCAACTCGGCGCGCATCCTCGCCCAAGATGCCATCTGCTTCGTCTTTGCGTTCCAATCCGAGCCGAAGGGTGAAGCATCCAAATATTCTTTAACATTCTTGAAAACCGTATTTAAATGAGCAGATGGATTTTTTGAGTTTTCACATTCAGTTACCAATAGCTCGCTGACAACGGCGGAAATGGCAGTCATTTCTGCCGTGAGTTTGGCAAATAGGGAGAGCGTTTCTTCGTCGGGCATGACATTCGCTCCTATGTTGGTTGGGACCATCTAGGATACAGCGAGGCGGAGCCGGGTGCGAATCCGGCCCCGTTTGTGCTAGAATAATGATATAGCAAAGATGAAAGAATCCGAGATCGAATTGCGCCCCGATGGTTGGGAGCAATTTCGGCAAGCCGTCCATGCGGCTGCAAAGAGCGGTCCAAAACATCGGCCAACGAAGATGCTAAAGCGGAAACAAAAAACTGGATGAAACCGAAAAAGCTTATCGCAATTGGCATCGTCGGCGTTTTTATTGCCGGATTGATCTACTTAGTCCCCATAATAAATCGGCAATCAACCTCAAGCTCTCCACCGTCTCACCTCTTGGATGATTTTCCCATTACGGTAGACCCTGCTGGCTGCGAACCAGCAAAACGTGATTTCGCTGTCGGCAGAGATTATTCAGTGCGAGGTGTAACCGCCTATTATGGTTCGGGATATTGGACACGTGAATCCGATACACAATACACATTTCACTTGGTGCAATATGATCGGTTCAAGGCGCTAAATGTTGAATATCCCATTGCTTTCAGATTTCTCGCCGAAGGCTGCGCCACTATACCGGAGAATTGGTGGCCTGCTCATTAGAAATTCTAGCGTCCCTCGTAAGCATGGCGGATAGAAGCCAGCAAAGCGGAGAACCGAGCGCGCGTCATTTTAGGCTTGCTCGTTCGTCCGCTTATCATGTTGTC
The DNA here is from genome assembly GCA_963810055.1 of uncultured Alphaproteobacteria bacterium. Classification (GTDB taxonomy): domain Bacteria; phylum Pseudomonadota; class Alphaproteobacteria; order ATCC43930; family CGMCC-115725; genus REEB95. The sequence continues at coordinate 7,438 of CAWEME010000044.1, forward strand.
GATAGGTTAGCCGCTTAAGTGAGATCGAGGTCAAGCAGTTCCCGGCAACCAGTGGCTGACCATGAACAGCATCTTTGGTATTTTCGGAGATACGTTCCCACGACGCGAATTACAAGCGCACCGCTCGGGCTCGCGCCCTAATACCAGGTCCCGCGGATCGTGACTCTCGTGGGGGATTCCCAAGCGGCCGAAACTATGATTCACCAGTGCAAACCACTGGGGGATTGCCATGGCGGCTGCAGTTCGGGTTCGGGGTGATTACGACGCTAGGCGTTTGCGTGAGCTGGCGAAGCGGTCGGGTGATGCCGCCCAGACCCGGCGTTTGCTGGCGTTGGCGGCGATTTATGACGGCGACTCGCGCACCGAGGCGGCGCGGATCGGCGGGGTTAGGCTACAGACGGTGCGGGACTGGGTTCTGGCACTCAACGCGGAAGGTCCGGCGGGGCTGATCAACGGCAAGGCGACGGGCAATCGGCCGCTGCTGAACAACGAGCAGCGGCGGGTTTTGATGCGGCTTGTCGAGGAGGGCCCGATACCGGCGGCTCACGGCGTGGTGCGCTGGCGCCTCATTGATCTAGCGCAATGGGTATTCGAGGAGTTCCGGATATCGATCAGCAAGCAGACGCTGAGCCGTGAATTGCGGGCCATGGGCTTCCGGAAGCTGTCGGCCCGTCCTCGTCATTATGCCCAGGATCCCAAGGCGCTTGAGACGTTTAAAAAAACTTCGCCACGAGCCTGGACGAGATCGCAAAACGAGAGGCGGCTGGCAAGTCGATAGAGATATGGTTCCAAGACGAAGCCCGAATTGGGCAGAAGAACAAGATCGCCCGCCGATGGGCGCGGCGCGGCACAAGGCCATCGGCGCCGCACGATCAGCGGACGTGCTCGACCTACATCTTCGGCGCGATCTGTCCGGCCCGGGGCACCGCAGCCGGCCTCATCCTGCCGTTCTGCAACACCGCTGCCATGGCGCTGCATCTCGCGGAAATCTCCCGGACGGTCGAGCCGGGCGCTCACGCCGTTTTGCTGCTCGATCAAGCCGGCTGGCATCTCTCCGCCAAGCTCGATATCCCGCCGAACATCACATTGATGCCGTTGCCGCCGAAAGCGCCCGAACTCAATCCGGTCGAGAACATCTGGCAGTTCATGCGCAACAACTGGCTCTCAAACCGCGTCTTCCAATCCTATGACGACATCGTCGAGCATTGTTGCCACGCCTGGAACAAGCTCGTCGATCAGCCCTGGACGATCATGTCCATCGGACTGCGGGACTGGGCTCATGGGTGCTGATTACAAAGACTTGGTATAAGACCCGTTCGTACCGTTCGGCTCGGGTGGAAGAATCTCGGGCTCGGGCTCGACCAGCGTGATATCACCCATGATCTCGGCGCTTTTTCTCTGTACATCCTCGAAAATCTCGCGAAGCTCTTGGCCAGTAACTACCTGATCGGCTTCATACGGCAGGGCGGGGCTTTCGATCCGCACTGTGGGCCGACCCCAACCGCGATCTAGCAGCGCTTGGGCGGCGGCACCGCGTGCAGCGTGTGGTGCCATGTTGTCGCGCATGATCCCGACCAGCGTTTCTATGGCCTCAGCCGTGTGCGTCCGCGCTAATTCGCGAACATCTCGCACAATTGGAGGGCGGCCTCGTGGATTGCCGCAAGACCCCGGTGTAAAGCGGCCATTGGTTTGTCGGACAACGAGTTGGTTTTTCATGGCGTCCTGTTCGCGAATCATAACATTTTGATACGGATAGGAGAATATCGGCCAAGGCTTCAATCAATTTGGTAGTGGGCTACTTAGAATAACCCTCATGCTGCAAGGCCTTCACCACTAGGAGATGATCATGGATAGGGATGTAGCGAAGGAATTGCGTCGGTTATCTGCTAAAGTAACTGCACTCGAAATGTTGCTCGAAACGCTTTTCGTAGATGAGCTTACAAAAGACCAGGACCCAGCGGCCATCGGCGAGGCAATGGTCAATAGCGCTTATGAGGCAGAGCAGAAAGTCCGAAGATCAACAAGCGGGTACGAAATGCAGATTACAGAGGCAATTTCCGCGATAATGGATGGTGCCGTTAAACGGGCAATTGCGCGGCGAAAGAACCGCCCCAAAGGCCCCACAGGTTCAAAGTAGCCTACTACCATCAATTTGGGCACATATCGTCATCGGACGGCGCGCCTCAAAATTTATCTGGAGGAAGTCCCTGTACTATCGCCTTCGCGTCCAATGCTGCATCGGGGTTGATGGCAACGCGACCCTTATCAAGCTGTTCTGAGCGATCGTCGAATTGCATAATTCCCGCAGGCGTTTTCCAACGCAATTCCGTTCCAGTAATGACCGCGCCAAATGTATTTTGCCACTCGACCGGCATTGTAAAATCTGGATTGCCATATGTTTCGATCAATCGCTTTGCGACTGTCTGAGATTGGGTGAAGGGAAATGTATAGATAAGACCGATGTTCTTGTCATTTTTTCGCGTCACCCACACTATCGGGCCGAACGGATTATTTTCGGGCATGCCCACGTATAATGTGATTTCTGGGTGTCCGTTGATGCTTCGGAGCACCCGACCAGAAAAATTCCAAGCCTCTAAAGGTGTTGAGTCTCCGAATGTCACGCCTAGGAAGCTGAATATCGCAGCTGGATCTTTTTTATCGGATCGCCATTGATGCGCATTGAGTACAGCGCGCCGCTGCTCTTTCTCGGCGCTCTTAATCTCTGCCTCATGTTGTTGAATCTCTGCTTCATGTTGTTGTTTAGCTCTTTCCGCAGCGGCGGCAGCCTGCTGCTCCTGCGCGCGCGTTGAAATCTCCTTCGCATCGATCGCTGCGATATAGCCGAGCGCCTTGGCTACGAACGCATCATCGATGATCCATTGTTCATTATCTTGATATGGCTGAAATATCATCTTTCTCGGATAGCCGATGGAAATCGCAACCTGTCTCGTATCTTTCCCCATGGTTCGATCTTTTTCCAACTCCTTATCGGACAGGCGGCGTCCAGCTTTTGCTTGGGCGAGCCGGTCGTTGACCGTGGCGATAAACGCGCGGACTTTGGGGCGCGCGCCTGACAAAGTCATGCTCGAAACATGAAAGCCCAATTCGCTAATGATTGCTGACGCAGATTTCGTGCCAGGCGTCGGGTCGGCAGGAGAAACGCAGTCTATGGGCTTTAGCGCAGCGACTGGCATCGCCTTGATCTTTTGATCCAACTGTCGCAGGTTTCGTTGGTATCGCGAGATGCTAATG
>CAWEME010000045.1:0-4831 GCA_963810055.1 uncultured Alphaproteobacteria bacterium
AAACCCCAGAGGGGTCGTGAATTAACGAACGAGCGACCCCGGAAAGGTCGTAATCCGGCCCGCCGCATACTCCCTCGTCACCCCCGCGAAAGCGGGGGTCCAGATGAAGCTGGATTACCGCTTGCGCGGGAATGACGATTGAAGGCGGCGGAAATGGCAATGACGCGCCGGCTCGGCTCGCCGGCCTCCCAAAACAGGCCCTAAAAACCCGCCCCCTTGGCGATGCGGACCCGCGACCCTATATCTGAAACCGGAAGACAGGTTCCGCCGCTTCCAAGAAGGGCGGGCTTGCCGGTTCAGCGTCAGGGGGTCTTATGGACTTCGAGAAATATACGGAGCGCTCGAAAGGCTTCGTCCAGGCGGCGCAAACGCTGGCCCAGCGTTCGGGCCATCAGCAATTCACGCCCGAGCATCTGCTCAAGGTTCTGCTCGACGACAAGGAAGGCCTCGCGGCCAATCTCATCCGCGCCTCGGGCGGCGACCCCGCCCGCGCGCTGGCTTCGACCGAAGCCGCGCTCGCCAAGCTGCCGCGCGTCGAAGGCAAGGGCGCCGGCCAGGTCTATCTTTCCACCGAAACCGCGCGCCTGTTCGAACAGGCGGAAAAGCTCGCCGAGAAAGCGGGCGACAGCTTTGTCACCGCCGAAAGGCTGCTCTTGGCGCTGGCGCTCGACCGCAACACCGCCGCCGGCCAGGCGCTCAACGAGGCCGGCATCAACGCGCAGACTCTCAATGCCGCGATCGAAACCATCCGCAAGGGCCGCACCGCCGACTCAGCATCCGCCGAGCAGGGCTATGACGCGCTCAAGAAATACGCCCGCGACCTGACCGAGGCGGCGCGCGAGGGCAAGCTCGACCCGGTCATCGGCCGCGACGAGGAAATCCGCCGCACCATCCAGGTGCTGTCGCGCCGCACCAAGAACAATCCGGTGCTGATCGGCGAGCCCGGCGTGGGCAAGACCGCGATCGTCGAGGGCCTGGCGAACAGGATCGTCCAGGGCGACGTGCCCGAAAGCCTGAAGGAGAAGCGCCTCTTGGCGCTCGATCTCGGATCGCTGATCGCCGGCGCCAAGTTCCGCGGCGAATTCGAGGAGCGCTTGAAGGCGGTGCTGGCCGAGATCACGGCCTCGGCGGGCGAGATCATCGTCTTCATCGACGAGCTGCACACCCTGGTCGGCGCCGGCGCGGCCGAAGGCGCGATGGACGCCTCCAACATGTTGAAGCCCGCCTTGGCGCGCGGCGAACTGCACTGCGTCGGCGCCACGACCCTTGATGAATACCGGAAACACATCGAAAAAGACGCGGCGCTGGCGCGGCGCTTCCAGCCGGTCTTCGTCAACGAGCCCTCGGTCGAGGACATCATCTCGATCCTGCGCGGCATCAAGGAGAAATACGAACTCCATCACGGCGTGCGCATCACCGACGCCGCCATCGTCGCCGCCGCGACGCTCAGCAACCGCTACATCACCGACCGCTTCCTGCCCGACAAGGCGATCGACCTGATGGACGAGGCCGCCTCGCGTTTGCGCATGGAGGCCGAATCCAAGCCCGAGGAAATCGACGAGCTCGACCGCCGCATTCTCCAGCACAAGATCGAGCGCGAGGCCTTGAAGAAGGAAAGCGATTCCGCTTCCAAGGAGCGCCTCAAGAAGCTCGAATCCGAATTGAAGGATCTGGAAAAGCAGTCGGCCGATCTCACATCGCGCTGGCGCGCGGAGAAGGACAAGATGGCCGGGGCGCAGAAATTGAAGGAACAGCTCGACAAGGCCCGCGTCGAACTCGACCAGGCGCAGCGCAAGGGCGATTTCACCCGCGCCGGCGAGCTCACCTACGCCACCATCCCCGAGCTCGAAAAGAAGCTGAAATCGGCCGAAGTCGAAAGCGCCGGCCACATGATCGAGGAAGCGGTGACCTCCCAGCACATCGCCGCGGTGGTGTCGCGCTGGACCGGCATTCCGGTCGACCGCATGCTCGAAGGCCAGCGCGAGAAACTGCTGCGCATGGAAAAGGAACTTGGCCGCAGGGTCGTGGGTCAGGACGAGGCGGTGATCGCCGTCTCCAACGCCATCCGCCGCGCGCGCGCGGGTTTGCAGGACCCCAACCGGCCGATCGGCTCGTTCCTGTTTTTGGGCCCGACCGGCGTCGGCAAGACCGAACTCGCCAAGGCGCTGGCCGAGTTCCTGTTCGACGACGAGCAGGCGATGCTGCGCATCGACATGTCGGAATACATGGAAAAGCACGCGGTCGCGCGATTGATCGGCGCGCCGCCGGGCTATGTCGGCTACGAGGAAGGCGGCGGGCTGACCGAAGCGGTGCGCCGCCGGCCTTATCAGGTGATCCTGTTCGACGAGATCGAAAAGGCGCATCCCGACGTCTTCAACGTGCTGCTCCAGGTGCTGGACGACGGCCGCCTGACCGACGGCCAGGGCCGCACGGTCGATTTCCGCAACGCGCTCATCATCTTGACGTCCAATCTCGGCAGCGAATTTCTCGCCAACCTGCCCGACGGCCAGGAAACCTCATCGGTGCGCGAGCCGGTGATGGAAGCGGTGCGCGCGGCCTTCCGCCCCGAATTTTTGAACCGGCTCGACGAGATATTGCTGTTCCGCCGGCTGTCGCGCGCCGACATGGAAGGCATCGTTTCGATCCAGTTGAAGCATCTGGAAAAGCTTCTGGCCGAGCGCAAGATTTCGATCGAGCTCGATCCCAAGGCGAAGGCCTGGCTGGCGCAAGCCGGCTACGACCCGGTCTACGGCGCGCGGCCGCTGAAACGCGTGATCCAGCGCGAGCTGCAGAACCCCTTGGCCGAGAAGATCCTCAAGGGCGAGATTTCCGAGGGCGAGGCCGTCAAGGTCACCGCCACCGGCGAGGACAAGCTCGCGATATCGGCGGCCAAGGGCGCCAAAGCCAAGGCGCCCTCCAAGGCGGCGGAGTAAGCGCGGCTGGGTTTTGGTTTTTCAGTTCCGATATAACAACCGGAACGATGAGGGCATTTTTGGAGAGGCGATTAGAGGATGCTAACATTTACGAACACACCAAAAATTTCTAAACGACAATCCAGCAATTACAAACAGCCCGATGGCAGATAAGACGCAGATAGAGAGTGCGATTTCTTCAAAAAGGGAGAGGCGGATGTTTGGGCTAAGTCTCGACTCTTGGAATAATTTAATGGTTGGCTTCTTACTTATGGCCGCCGCGTTTGGTGTATTGGCGGGTGTTTCAACATACTGTGTAGTTAGACTCCAAAGACAATCGGCGGGCGACCAAGCCGAACGAATAGAAACGTTGCATAATGAAAATCTACGGCTGCAACAAAGATTGGCCCCGAGACGATTGAGCGCGGAAGCTAAGGCGGAATTAACGGCGAAACTTACAGACTTGAAGGGGGTTAAATTTGCTCTCTCTGCCGTTGGCCCAGAACCCATAGATTTAGCAATTGATACAGCAGACGCGCTGACGGCTGCCGGACTGATTTGGATAGATTGGCCAAGCCCCGGTGACGTAGGGACTAACCTTCCCGGGAGGCACAGAGTAGGAAATGTCGCGCTGAATGGCACTGTCGTCAGGACATTTAACCCGTCCCTTGCCAAAGCAAGAGACAACATTGCGGCAGCCCTGACCGCGCCCGAGTTTGAGGGAACTAGGGTAGAGCCAGTCGAGCCGGTTGTGCCGGGGTTCCCAGCGGTGCTGATTATGATCGGTACAAAACGATAAGCCGCATACGCTGCCCCTCCGGAGGCAAAGAGGAGGGTAATCACCAGCCTTTATGTAAGTCCTCGCTACTGTCACTCCGCTTGAAGCTGGCATAGCGATTGCTTCATGCTTGGTCATCCAACCCAAGGAGGTCCGAGATGACCCGCGCCCAATTGACCGAGAAAATCGCCGGCATCGTGAGGAAGAAAGGGCTCAAATGGCGCGACATCGCCGCCAAGATCGGCCCGGGCTCGGCGCTCTATTACACCGCCGCGCTGCACGGCCAGATGAAGCTCTCCAAGCCCGAGGCGGAAACCGCCGGCAAGATCCTCGGCCTCGACGCCGACGAGATCCTGCTGTTGCAGGACATCCCCTATCGCGGCTCGCTGCCGACATCGATCCCGACCGACCCGCTGATCTACCGCTTCTACGAGCTGGTCCAGGTCTACGGCACCACCTGGAAATCGCTCATCCAGGAGGAATTCGGCGACGGCATCATGAGCGCGATCGATTTCGACATGAAGCTCGAACGCCAGCCCGACCCGAAGGGCGACCGCGTGCGCGTCTCCATGACCGGGAAATTCCTGCCCTATAAGCAGTATTGAGGCCTAGAACTCCCGGCCGATCAGGCGGTCGAGCGACCAGCGCCCGCCGCCGCGCAGCGTGAGCGCGCAGGCAACCGCCGCGAGCAGGAACGGATACTGGTAGCCGCGCCCCTCCGGCCAATGAACGCCGATGGCGATCACCAGCATCTCGATGGTGAACATCGCGCCCAGAACACGGGTCAGAAGGCCCAGGCCGAGCGCAATCGCGCCGGCGAATTCGAGCAGGGCAATGAGCCAGAACCAGGCCGTCGGAGCCGGGAAACCGAGCTTGGCGATGAGGCCGGTGACATCGGCGGCGAATTGGGGATGGGTGAGTTTTGCCCAACCATCCGGCGCGATGATGAGCGCGAACACGATGCGCAGGAACGGATTGGTGAATTGGCCGAGGCCGCGATAGAGCGGCGCCAGCGCCGGAACGGCAAGCCGGGTTTCGACTTCACTGGACAAGAAGAACCTCCGAAACAACGTGAATGCCACCCCCGCGGCGGAGCATAACGTCCGCGCGGACAGGCGTGCTTCACAATAAGTTGAAAATC
>CAWEME010000046.1:0-61545 GCA_963810055.1 uncultured Alphaproteobacteria bacterium
GGGTCCGAGGTTGGACGCCACCGGGCCGGCGCCTTCGGTTCCGCGGAAGAAGATGTAGCCCATGCCGGGCTGGCCCTCGCCCTGCGCCCAGGAGTTCATGCGATCGCAGAAGGCCCGGTTGCCGCCGCCCGGCGCCGGGATCGCCCAGACCCGGGCATTGGCGTCCTTGGCGAGGAATCCTGCGAAGAGCTTGAAGCCCGAGCCGCGGAAAATCCCGCTCGCGTCGCTCATCGTGATCGGATTGCGCAAATCCGGCTTGTCGCTGCCGTATTTCGCCAGCGCTTCGTCATAGGATATCCGCGGGAAAGGCGGCTTGGTCACTTTCCGGCCCTTGCCGAATTCCTCGAACACGCCCGCCAGCACCGGCTCGATCGCGGCGAAGACGTCGTCCTGCGTGACGAAACTCATCTCGAAATCGAGCTGGTAGAACTCGCCGGGAGAACGATCGGCGCGGCTCGCCTCGTCGCGGAAACAGGGCGCGATCTGGAAATAGCGGTCGAAGCCCGCCACCATCAAGAGCTGCTTGAATTGCTGCGGCGCCTGGGGCAGCGCGTAGAACTCGCCCGGATGCAGCCGGCTCGGCACCAGATAGTCGCGCGCGCCCTCGGGCGAGGAGGCGGTCAGGATCGGCGTCTGGAACTCGGCGAATCCGGCCTCGATCATGCGCCGGCGGATGGACTGGATGACATGCGAGCGCAGCATGACGTTGGCGTGCATGGTCTCGCGCCGCAGATCGAGGAAGCGGTATTTCAACCGCATGTCCTCGGGATATTCCGCTTCGGCGTTGACCGGCAAGGGCAGCGGCTCGGCCTCGGACTGGATTTTGAGCTCGGCGATCTTCAATTCGACCTCGCCGGTAGGAAGCTTGGGATTGACGGTTTCGGGCGAGCGGCTCACCACCTGGCCGGTGAAGGTGACGACGCTTTCGAGCTTCAAGGCGTCGACATCCTTGAAAAGCGCGTTGCCGATGTCGATGACGCATTGCGTCACGCCGTAATGGTCGCGCAGATCGATGAACAGCAGTTGGCCGTGGTCGCGCCGGCGGTTAACCCAGCCCGAAAGCCGCGCCGGCGCGCCCACGTCCTTCCGGCGAAGCGCGCCGCAGTTATGCGTGCGATAGGGATGCATGGTTCGAACTCGTTACCCGTCGTGAAAAATCGAGCCGAACAGCGCATGGCGGGCGCCGGCTTGTCAAGCGGGGTGTCGCGCGGAAGCGGGCTTTGGGTGCCCCGGCCGCGCAGCCTTTTGGCGGGCGGCCTTTGGGTGTAAGAGAAAGCGCATGACCCCGTTGATAGCTAGCACCGAAGCGCTCGATTCCTTCTGCCGGAAGCACGAAGGCGAGCCTTTCGTCACCGTCGACACCGAATTCATGCGCGACAAGACCTATTGGCCGCAGCTTTGCCTGGTGCAGGTGGCGGGGCCGCATGATGCCGCCGCCATCGACCCGCTGGCCCCGGGCATCTCGCTCGAGCCGCTGCTCAAGCTGATGGACGATCCCAAGGTGCTGAAGGTGTTTCACGCCGCGCGCCAGGACCTCGAAATCTTCTACAATCTCAACGGCAAGGTGCCGGCGCCGATCTTCGACACCCAGGTCGCCGCCATGGTGTGCGGCTTCGGCGAATCCGCGAGCTACGAGACGCTGGCCGGCAGGCTGGCGGGCGCACAGATCGACAAATCCTCGCGCTTCACCGACTGGGCCGGCCGCCCGCTCACCGAACGCCAGGTCAAATACGCGCTCGCCGACGTGACCTATCTGCGCAAGGTGTACGAGAAACTCGCGGCGCAGCTCGATCAGAGCGGCCGCCATTCCTGGCTGGACGAGGAGATGGCGGTGCTGTGCGATCCCGCGACATATCTGCTCGATCCGGCGCTGGCCTGGCGGCGGATCAAGGTGCGGAGCAACAACCGCCGCATGCTGGCGCTGGTGCGCGAACTGGCGGCGTGGCGGGAAATCGCGGCGCAGCAGCGCAATCTGCCGCGCAACCGCCTGTTGCGTGAGGAATCGCTGTTGGAGATCGCGGCGCACGCCCCCGCCGATGTCGGGGAGCTGGCGCGGACGCGCGGTCTGGGGCGGAGCTTCGCCGAGGGCAAACTCGGGGCCGAGGTGCTGGCGGTGGTGGCGCGGGTCAAGGCCACGCCGGAAAGCCAGTATCCCGAGCCGGAGCCGCGGCGCGAGGTGCCGCCGGGGATCGGCCCGCTCACCGATCTGCTGCGCGTGCTCCTGAAGCTGCGCTGCGAGGAGAACAACGTCGCGGCCAAGCTGGTGGCCGACAGCGAAGACCTGGAAATGATCGCCGCCGACGACAGCGCCCATGTCCGCGCGCTGCACGGCTGGCGCGCCGAGATTTTCGGCAAGGACGCGCTCGATCTGAAACACGGGCGCCTGGCGCTCACCGCCGCGGGCAAGCGCATCAAGCTGGTGCGCACGGCGCCACCCGCCGCAGCTGCGCAATAGGCGGGGGCGTAGCAAAGCCGGCGCCCGAATCAAGGGCGATGGCCTCTTGCGAAGCAAATAGCGCAGCACAGGCCGCGCGGCGGCGCGGCCGTCGTGCGAAGCAAAGAAAGCTTACACAAACATCACGTCGCCGAGGATGTGATCACGCAGCTTGAGGCTCGCCCGCATGAGCGCGTCCGCCGCCTCTTCCAGGTGATGGTCGATGGCGCTGAGCAGGTGAACCTGACGGTATTCGAGATTTCGCGCTCATCAGCGCCATGGTGTCGGCGCGGTGCCGCTCATCGGTTTGATGCTCGACCGTGACCACGTGTTCCGCCGCCTCGAGAAAGCGATCCACCGCGTCGCGTTCGCCGCCGCGGTGAACGTATTGCGCCGATTCCATCGCGCGCCGGTAGGATTCCGTCCCGTCCACCAGCAAATCGGCGAGCGCCACCAAGGGCTCGGGCAATTGGGATGGCGGCGCGATGTCGAACAGCAGCTTCGCGTGGAACGCCGCATCCTCCAGATGATCCGCAGCAGTGTCGGCGTTTTCGACGATCTGGCAGAAGATGTCCGTGCCCGAAATGCGGTGAACCGTCGCCCTGACCTCGTTGACCAAGGCGTCGGCGCGGCTTTCCCATTGCTTCGCGCGCTGGGCGTGCTGGGCGAAGGCCTCGCCGCGTTCGTTGCCGCCCCGCTGGAAGGCCGCGCGCAGGCCGGTTGCGAGTTGCGCGATGATCTCGGCGTGGCTGGCGCAGACGGCCAGCAAACGCTGCTCGGCCGAACGGAAATGCGTGAACAATTCGGCGCGAACCCGGTCGCGGATCAGCGCTTCCGACTGGCCCTGCAACAGCCCGGTGGCGGTGACCTGCAGGACGAAGCGGAGATACTCCCGCGCCACGTCGGCGCCGAGCATCTCGTTGAGCTTCTGGCCGAGGCGCAACGGCGTCTTCACCGCCTGCTCCAGCGCGTCGTAGATCAGCCGCTCGCCGCCGAGCTTGAGAAATCCCCGGTGACCGGCCCCGTGATCGGCCGCCCATTTGAGGATGCCGATCGCGGTCTCGTTGGGAACCAGCAGCCCGAGCCGCTTGCGCGCCTTGTTCCAGTCGATGAGAAAGACAATGCGCGAGCCGAGACGGTCGAGAAAGGCCGCGAGGGCATCGGCGTTGGCGGCGTCATACTCGCCGGCGGCCAGGTAAAACAGGTCGTCGCCGAGGATGCCCGGAGCCTGGCGCGAGCGGATGTCCTTCCAGCGCATGCCGGTATCCTCGAGCAGCGTCTGCAGAAAGCGCAGACGCTGGAGATGAACGTCGGTGTGGGTCACCGCCACATGCAATCCCGTCACCTTGACGATAAGCACATGGGCATCGGTCACGCCGATATCGTTCTGGATCAGCAGCGTTCCGTTGGCGCGCGCCGCGATCGTGCCGAGTCCGGGATGCTCGAATTTGAGCGGCGCCGTCCGGTTGACCCCGGCCATGAAAGCGGCCAAGGCCGCGCGATCGGTTTCGTTGAGGCCGTAAGCCTTGGCGCCCGCCACGTCCATGGTCGAAATGGCGGCTTGCAGCCGGTCGATCTCCTTGTGCAGATCCATGACCAGCACGTGGAAACCGTCGCCGGCTTTCGGACTGCCCGAGGTCAAGGCGGCGATGGTCTCGCCGCTCAGCACGTCCTCGGCGACGGGCGGACGCGCCTGGATCAATTTGTCGAGGCGATCTTGGAAACGCGCGGCGAGCGTGGCCGCCGCCTCGGATTCCTTCGATGCAACGCCCAGCGGCGCGATCATGGCGGTCATGGCTTCGTCGAGCGTGGCGATGAGGCGCCTTGCGTGGGGGATGCGATAATTGCCGCTGCCGTCATGCTCGGCCAAGGCGACCGCGCGGTCGAATTCCGCCTCGGCGATGCCGCAGGCTTCGCGCTCCGCGCGCAGGGACGGCGCCGGCACTTGCGGGTTCTCGGCCTGGCTCGCCGCCATTTGCAGCAACGTCAAAACGTATTTGGCGCGGTCGTTCGCGACCAGGGCGGATGCCAGCAGCGCCGGCAGCACCAACGCGCTCTCGCCGAGAAAATCGACGATCTGGGTTTTCGCCATCATCAGCCCCTGTGCCGTCCCGGCTGTCACGAAACCGACACGAACGGACCTCCGTTCCCGCAACGGATTGGGACTCTACGCGCAGCCCGCCGGGCCGGCCTTGATCTGGCTCAATGCACCAGGAGATCGGAAAACGCGCGGTCTTGCCGCCCCCGGCCGCGCAACGATCAGGAACGCCGGACGGTGCCCCTGCGGCCCATGGCCTTGGCGAGGGAATCCAGGCGCCGCTGCACGCTTTCGCCGTAACGCTGGGCTGCCTCGCCCGCGAGAACGAGGATCACGTCATTGGCGTTGAGCGCCAGCGAGGATCCGGCGAGCGCCGCCGGCATCCCCGCCGACAAGGTGTAGCCCAGACGCAGCGCCAGCCCGACGGACCGGGCCGCCAGCAGCTCCTCGTCGTCGAGCAGCTCGAGCGGCGCCAGCAGCTCGACCGTGCCGCGGCCGCCGTAACGCGCATGCAGCGCCGCGGCGACGAAGGCGCGGCCCGGATGGTCGATCCCCGCCACCGGCATGTAGAGCGCGTGACGCACCGCCTGCTCGGCGCGGTAATCGGGATGCTCGTTCCAGGCGATGTCCGACAACAGCGCCGCCGCGTGGCGCAGGCGCTTGAACTTCGCGTCTTCCTTGGGGAAGAGCGGCGCCATCCAGGCGTCGAGCGCCTCGCCCATTTCGGGGAAACGCGAAGTGGCGCGCGTCGCTTCGGCGCAGGCCGCCAGCAGCGGATCGATGGCGCGCTCGGCCGGGCTCAAGAGGCTGTAGAGATGCCCTTCGCGCAACCCCCAGGCCGAAAACACCACCCGCTTCGGCTCCATGCGCTTGACGATGCGCGCCAGCACGCGCGCGGCCAAGGGCACCACCTCGAGCCGCTTCTTGGCGAGGCCGGCCAGGCCGTCGAGCGATTTGCGCGACTGCTTGGCGATGAAATCGAGGAATTTCTCGGTCTCGTTGCGCGAGAGCGTGTAATTCTGGATGACGTGCAGCGGATATTGCATCTCGGCCATGTGGACGCGGGCGAGCGCGCGCCACGCCCCGCCCACGGCGTAGAACACCGGATCGGGGGGCGCCACCAGCCAGGGCACGGTCGCCAGCAGCCGGTCGATCACGTCCTTGAGCTTCTTGTCGTCGTCGGCGATGTCGGCGAGCCGCAGCGGCCCGAGCGGCAACGTCGCGGCGCGCCCGACATTGCCCTTGCCCAGTTCGATCAGCTCGACCGAGCCGCCGCCCAGGTCGCCGACCACGCCGGCGGCCTCGGGAATCGCGGCCAACACGCCCATGGCGGCAAGCTTGCCCTCCTCCTCGCCCGAAAGCACGCGGACGCGGATGGAAAAGCGCTTCTCCATATCGGCGACGAAGGCGGGGCCGTCGGTGGCGTCGCGCACCGCGGCGGTCGCCAGGATGTCGAAATGCGCCGCGCCCAGGCTGCGCCCGAGCGCGATGAAACGCTGCATGTTGGCCTTGGCCTGCTCGACGCCGCCGGGATCGAGCCTTCCGGTCTTGCTCAGGCCGCGGCCGAGGCCGCACATCACCTTCTCGTTGAAGAGGGTGCGGCCGGTGCGCTTCAGCCCGTCATAGATCACCAGACGCAATGAGTTGGAGCCGACATCGACCACCGCGACGCAATCGCGGCGGCGCGCGACGCCTTCCGACACCACGGCCAATCGCGCCGGCACGCTCAAGGGCCATCCTTCTCGGAAACCAGCCGGGGCGACGAGCGGACGCGCTGGGATTGCAGCGCGCTGCCGCGTCCCGACAGACTCGGATTGGTCATGAAATAGACGTGCGCGCTGGGCGCGTTGGGATCGGTGCTGACGCGGGTGTAGTCGCCGTCGGGCCCGAGCCGCCAGCTCTGGGCCTCTTCCTTGAGAGAGGTGGCCATGATCTCGACCAGCACCTGGCGATGCACGGTTTCGTTCTCGATCGGCACCAGCGCCTCGACGCGCCAGTCGAGATTGCGCGGCATCCAATCGGCCGAGGAGATGAACACCTTGGCGTGGGGCGACGGCAATTTCTGGCCGTTGCCGAAGCAGACGATGCGGCCATGCTCCAAGAAGCGGCCGATGATGCTCTTGACGCGGATATTGTCGGACAATCCGGGCACCCCCGGCCTGAGGCAGCAGATGCCGCGCACGATCAGGTCGATCTTCACCCCCGCCTGCGAGGCGCGGTAGAGCCGGTCGATCAGATCGGGATCGACCAGCGCGTTGAACTTGGCCCAGATCTGGGCCGGGCGGCCGGCCTTGGCATGCTCGATCTCGGCCTCAATCAGTTCGTTGAGGCGCTGGCGCAGATTGATCGGGGCGACCGCGATCTTCTCGAGCTTCGCCGGCCGGGCGTAGCCGGTCATGAAGTTGAACAGCTGCTGCGCGTCGCGCGTCAGCGACGGATCGCAGGTGAAGAAGCTCAGATCGGTGTAAACCTTGGCGGTATAGGGATGGTAATTGCCGGTGCCGAAATGCACATAGGCCCGGAGCTCGCCGGCCTCGCGCCGCACCACCAGCGAAACCTTGGCGTGGGTCTTCAATTCGATGAAGCCGTAGACCACCTGCACGCCGGCGCGTTCCAGATCGCGCGCCCAGCGGATATTGGCCTCCTCGTCGAAGCGCGCCTTCAGCTCGACCAGCGCGGTGACCGATTTGCCGGCCTCCGCCGCCTCGATCAGCGCGCGCACGATCGGGCTGTCGTTGCTGGTGCGGTAGAGCGTCTGCTTGATCGCGACCACGGCGGGGTCGTGCGCCGCTTGGCGCACGAACTGCACCACCACGTCGAAGCTTTCATAGGGGTGGTGGACGAGGATGTCCTTCTGGCGGATGGCGGCGAAGCAATCGCCGCCGAAATCGCGGATGCGCTCGGGGAAACGCGGGTTGTAGGGCGTGAAGATCAAATCCGGCCGCTCGTCGATGATGAGTTGCTTGGTGTCGGCCAGGCCCTGGAGACCGTCGAGCTGGAACACGTCGTCGAGCGAGGCGTCGAGCTTCTCGATCAGGAAATCGCGCAAATCCTCGGGCATGCCGGCGTCGATGCCGAGGCGGATGACGTTGCCGCGGCGGCGGCGCTTGAGCGCGGATTCAAAGAGGCGTACCAGGTCTTCCGCCTCTTCCTCGATTTCCATCTCGCTGTCGCGCAGGATGCGGAACATGCCCTTGCCCGCGACCACGAATCCGGGGAAGAGCTGGTCGAGGAACAGGCCGATCATCTGCTCGACCGGCAGGAAGCGGACTTCCTTGCCGGGCAGGCGCACGAAGCGCGCGACCGAGGCCGGAATAAGGAGCAGCGCCTGCATCCGGTTGCCGTCGCTGCGGCGCTTCAACTCCAGCGCCAAGCCGCAGCCGAGATTGGCGATAAAGGGAAAGGGATGCGCCGGATCGATGGCGAGCGGCGTCAGCACCGGGAAGATCTCGGCCTGGAAGCGCTGGGCCAGGAAGGCGTTATCCTCGGGCGAAAGCTCGTCCGGCTCGACCACCGCGATTCCGGCCGCTTCCATCTCGTCCTTGAGCGCGGCCCAGGTCTTCTGCTGGTCCTGCATCAGCTTGCTGGCGCGCTGGTTGATGGCGGCGAGTTGCTGCGCCGGGGTCAACCCGTCCTGGCTCGGAGTCGAGATGCCGGCCTGCACCTGGCCCTTCAAACCGGCGACCCGCACCATGTAGAATTCGTCCAAATTATTCGCCGAAATCGACAGGAAGCGCAGCCGCTCCAGCAGCGGATAGCGCGGATTGTCGGCCTCGGCCAGCACGCGCTCGTTGAAGGCGAGCCAGGACAGTTCGCGATTGATGAACCGGCCGGGCGAGGAGCCTTCGAAGGACTTGTCCTCGGCCCGAAGCTGGCTGCCGGATATCGCCGCCATTTCCCGTTCCATGCGGCGAGACTATAACCGTTAGATGAACCTGTCATTGCGAAATTCGGCCTGTGGATGAACACGCTCTATCTGCTTCGCCACGCCAAAGCTGAAACCCAAGGCGAGGGCGGCGACCAGGAACGCAAGCTGGCCGAGGCCGGCATCCGGGACGCCAAGACCATGGCCGCCGCCATGGCCGAGGCGCGCATCGCGCCCGAACTGGTGCTGTGTTCAGGATCGGCGCGGACGCGGCAGACGCTCGAACTCGTGCTGCCGGCGCTCAATCCCGCGCCGCGGATCGTTTACGAGGACGAACTCTATCTGGCCGATGCGAAACACCTGCTGGCGCGACTCCGGCACGTGCCCGAGGACACGCGCAGCGTTTTGCTGGTCGGGCATAATCCCGGTTTGCAGGAATTGGCCGTGCTGCTGTCCGACCAGCCGTCCGGACCGCTGATGGCGCAGCTGGCGCAGGGCCTTCCCACTGCGGCGCTGGCGAGCTTCGATCTGCCGATGCCCTGGGCGAGAACTCGCCACCGGCACGGCGCATCTGCGCGCGCTTTACGCCCTCAAGTAAGCGGGCCGGATTCGGGACCGCTTTCCAGCACCCGGCGCGCCAGGGGAATCGTGACGCGGCGATGCGCCGCCAGCGCGGCCCGGTCGAGAGCCGCGACCGCCCCTCGCGCCGCGGCGAAGCTGCGCTCGATCCGGGGCAGGAGATAGCCGATCACGTCTCCGCTCACGGTCAGCTGCCGGTCGGCGAACAGCTTGACCAGCACCGCCGCCAGGAGCGCGTCGTCCGGCGGCGATACCTTCGCTGTGGGCGCCGCCAGGAGACGGGAGCGCAGATCGGGCAAAGCGATGTCCCAGCGCGAAGGCGGCTCGCGCGACACCAGCAGCAGATGGCCGCTTTGCTCGGCGAGCAGGTTGTAGAGATGGAACAGCCCCTCGCCCCGGTCCTGCAAAAGGACTCGTTCGGCGCCGTCGAGGATGGCGGCGCGGGATCGGCCGAGCAATTGCCGCACGCGATCAACCGACAATTCCTCGGGCGCGATGAACACCGCCTGCGAACGCGCCTGGAAGACATGGGCGAGATGGGTCTTGCCGCATCCGGCGGGGCCGAACAGCGCCAGCGCCGGGCCGGGCCAGCGCGGCCAGCGATCGAGCCACGACACCGCCGCCTGATTCGACGGCGCCACCAGGAAATCATCCCACCCCAGCGCCGGCCGGTGTCCCAGATCGAGCGGCAGCTGCGCCATGCCGCGCCTCAGCCGCGCCGGCGGCGCGGCCGGGTGCCCCCGTCGTAGAACACGCTGGCGAAATAACGGCTCATGCCGAAGCGCACCATCACCCCGATCACCGCCGCCGCCGGCACCGCCAGCAACACGCCGAGGAAGCCGAACAGCTTGCCGAAAGCCAGCAGCGCGAAGATCACCCAGACCGGATGGAGATTGACGCGGCCGCCGACCAGCTTCGGCGACAGAAAGCTGTTCTCGGCCACCTGCCCGACCGCGAAGATGGCGACGACGATGGCGGCGGCGGTCCAGGTCGGGGTCTGGACCAGGGTGATGCCCATCGCCAGCACCAGGCCGATGGCCACGCCGACCATCGGGATGAAGGACAGGATGCCGATCAGCACGCCGATGACGATGGCGAAATTGGTGCCTGCGACCGACAATGCGGCGGCGTAATAGGCCGCCAGGATCAGCCCGATCAGCATCTGGCCGCGCATGAAGCCGGACAGGGTCGCGTTGATCTCCGCCATCTCCTTGCGCACGATGGCGACATGGCGGCGCGGAACCCAGCTTTCGAGATGGGAGACCACGCCGTCCCAGTCGCGCAGCAGGTAGAACGCCACCAAGGGCGTGATGAAGATCAGCGACAGCAGATTGGCGAGCGCCACGCCGCTGGTCAGAATTTCCTCGGCCAGCTTGGCGGCCCAGCCCAGCGCCGCCGAGGACAAGGAACCCGCCATGTCCCTGAGCCGCGCCGCGTCCTCGGGCGAGAGCCTTTCCTGCGCCATCTGTCAAAAGCTGCTGGACCTGCTGGCGGCCCTGGTCCAGGGCCGTGGGCGCGAGGCGCGACAACTCCGACACCTGCGCTTCGATCAGCGGCAAGATCAGCATCACCACCAGCGCCAGCGCCAGCAGGAACAGCAGCAGCACCACCAGCGTGGCGAGCGTGCGCGACAGCCGCGCCTGCTCGAGCCGGTCGACCAGCGGCGCCAGGAAATAGGCGATGCCGAAGGCGGCGACGAAGGGCAGCAATATCCCGCTCAGCAGGTGGATCGCCAACAGCAGGAAAGCCAGCAACGGCGAGCCAGAACATCACCGCCCAGCGCCGGTTGGTCAGCGAGTTGGTTGCCATTATTCTCCCGCTTCCTCCGCGCCCGCGAAAATGCGCATCCAGCGCACCAGATAGAGAGCGCCAGAGAGCACGGTGGTCGCGCCCACGGCAAGCGCCAACGGCATGGTCATGCCGTAATCCTCCACGCCCAGCCCCAAATGCGCCAGGACCAGGATGATCAAGGCGATTTGCAGCGCGGTGTTGACCTTGCTGACGGCGTTGGGCCGCCAGTGCGGCGGCCGGGCCAAGGCCAGCGCCAGCAGATAGCCGCCGACGATCAAAAGATCGCGGAACACCACCAGGATGACAACCCAGTTCGGCAAATCTCCCGCCAGGCCGAGCGTCACCGTCATGCTGACGATCAGCGCCTTGTCGGCGACCGGGTCGAGCAGCTCGCCCAGCGTCGGATGTCTGGTTGAAATGCTTGGCGATGAAGCCGTCCACCGCGTCGGACAGCCCGGCGGCGGCGAACAGCCAGAACGCCGCGGCGAGATCGTGGTTGAGGATGAACCAGACGCCGAGCGGCGCCGACAGGAGCCGGGCCAGCGAAATGATGTTCGGAATATTCATGGGCTGGCCGCGCCGCCGTGGGCGACCAGGACCAGGCTGGACGGATCGCCGGTCAAATCGAGATTGCTTTGCGCCAGGGCCAGGCGAAGCTGCGACGGGTCGCCGACATAGTGGATGAGGATGTGCGCCATTTGCCGGTTGAGCGACAGCAGATCGACGCGCTGGATCGCGGCAATGGCGGAAAGCTTGGCATTGAGCGCGGCCCAGCCTTGCAGATCGGAAACCGGCACGTTGACGGCGAGCGCGCCCGCCTGGCCGAAGTCGATGACGTTGGCCGCCTTCCACGCCTCCTCGATCTGCGCATCCGTGCCCAAGGCGGCGCGCGCCAGGAGATCGGGCTCCGCTTCGCCGGTTCCCGCCGCGTAGGAAGCGATCCAGGTCTGGTTGTCGGCGGCAGAGCCGGGGGAATAGCGCGTGGTGTTGACGGTGACGGTTTCGGGAGAGCCCGGCTTGATCGAAGCGCGCGTCACCAGCACGTCGGCGCCGTTGTAGCGCTTGGAAATCGATGCGAGCGCGGCATCGTCGCCGCGGTCGGCGGCCGGCCCATCGGCGGCCGCGAGATCGGCGGCGTCGCCCAGCGGCTGGATCAGCGGCACCAGCCCGGGCGGGAAAGCGGCCTGGTTCCAGGCGTTGCGCCAGGGATTGGGATCGTCCCACAGCACCGGCGCCGCTCCGCCCTTCCAGAACCGGGAGCACGGCCAGGGGCTTCGACGGCGCTTCGGCGAAGGGGATGTGCGCCTGGCGCAACAGGGCGCGGACGCCGTCGGGGCGGAAATGGAAGGTATAGTCGGCGAAATACCGCACGTTCGGAGCGGCGCTCATTCGCCACCTCGAAGCCCTGGATCAGATCGTTGAGCACGGCGTCGTTGGCCGGCGGCAGGCGCGCGGCATCGGAGGCGCGCGTGAGCCGCGACAGCATGAGTATATAGGCATGGCGCTCGCCCTCGAGCCGGGCGGCGTCGCGCGCGGCCGTGGCCGAGGAGGAGGTCTGATCGACGTGAACCTGGTATGGCATAGACGTCGAACGGCGCGGCTTGTTGCGCCGCATGCCGGCGCAGTTCCGAACGCCGCCAGCGCCACGAGCCAGCGCGGCAAGAAGCGGGCTTCTTCCGGTTTCGGCTTTTCGTTCCAACGTCCCAACCCCCATGCCAAGTCGCGCGGCTTGTCGCGCCATCCGGTTCCGGTTTCTATTCTACCCAAAACGGTTCTGTAAACCGAGCCTGGTATCCGGCATAGTCGGAAAGCCGAATTAGGGAGGGGAAACGTGGCGCAAACCGCGCCGGCGATCCGGCTGAACCGGGTCTCCAAGTGGTTCTTCAAGGACGGCAACCGGATCGCCGCGGTCGAGGACATCAGCGCCGATATCCCCGAAGGCGCCTTCATCGCCTTGGTGGGGCCGAGCGGCTGCGGCAAATCCACGCTGTTCAACTGCATCGCCGGATTCGAGCAGCCCGAGCGCGGCGAAGTGATCTATCGCGGTTCGCCCGTGACCAAGCCCAATATCGGCATCGGCTACATGACGCAGAAGGACAGCCTGATGCCCTGGCGCAGCGTGCTGGCCAACGTCATGCTGCCGCTTTATCTCCAGAAGGTGCCGACGCAAGAGGCGCGCGAGCGGGCGATGAAGGTGATCGCCCGCGTGGGATTGGGCGGATTCGCCGACCACCTGCCGGCCGAGCTTTCGGGCGGGATGCAGAAGCGCACCGCGCTCGCCCGCATGCTGGCCTACAACCCCGCCACATTGCTGATGGACGAACCCTTCGGCAATGTCGACGTCCAGCTCAAATTGCAATTGCAGCGCGAGCTGATGAGCTTGTGGGAAAGCGAGCGCAAGACGGTGGTGTTCGTGACCCACGATCTGGAAGAGGCGATCGCGCTGTCGGACCGCGTCATCGTGTTGTCGCGCCGGCCGGGGCGGATCAAAGCCGACATCGAGATCGGCTTGAAGCGGCCGCGCGACCCGGTGCAGATCCGCTTCGAGCCCGCTTTCCAGGAAATTCACAAGCGACTGTGGTCGCTGACCGATACCGCGGAGGAATAGATGGCAAGCACGGTTGAGAGCATCGACGACATCATCGATCCGGGGATCGCGCAGGCGCAAAGGCGGCGCAACATCGTGCTGGCGGGGCGCATCATCGTCAGCGTCGGATTCATCCTCGCCTGGCAGATCGCCGGCCCGCATCTCGACAAGCTGATCTTCAGCGATCCCTCGGACATCGCCGTGCGGCTGTGGCAATGGGCGGGCGACGGCACGCTCGCGCAGAACCTGATCGTCACCCTTGAGGAGATCGTCCTGGGCTATGCGGTGGGCGCGGGCGCCGGGGTAGCGCTGGGGCTGCTGATGGGCAGTTATCCGGTGATCGCGAGCATCTTCGACCCGATCCTGATGGCGGTTTACGGCGTGCCCAAGATCGCCTTCGGGCCGCTGTTCATCGTCTGGTTCGGGATCAACCTGACGCCCAAGGTGGTGATCACCGCGCTGGTGGTGTTCTTCTTCGTGTTCCTGTCGACCTATGAGGGCGCGCGCAGCGTCGACCGCGATCTGTTGCGGGTGGTGAAGCTGATGGGGGCGAATGGCTGGCAGGAGCGCCGCCTGGTGGTGATCCCCGGCGCGCTGCCGGCGATCATGCTGGGCCTGAAGCTCGCCATCCCCGAGGCGCTGGTCGGCGCCATCGTCGGCGAGCTTATCGTCTCCAGCCGCGGCATCGGCTATCTTGTGCAGTTCTCGGCCTCGCAGCTCGACAGCGCCGGCGTGTTCGCGGGGTTGTTCGTGCTCATGGCGCTGGCGTTGCTGTTCAATTCGGCGGTCAATTACGCCACCGGCAAAAGCAGGGGGAGACGGGCATGAGGAAGTTCACCGCGGCGGCATCGGCGGCGCTGCTCCTTATTCTGGCGGGCCAAGACGCGCGGGCGCAGGCGCAAGCCCAGCCCATTCATGTGGTGATCGCGCAGACCAGCATCGCGATAGGCTTTGCCGCGGTTTCGATCGCCGCCGACGAGGGTTTCTACAAAAAGGAAGGGCTCGACGCCGAGGTGCAGCTGGTCGGCCACGGCGACCCCGACGTGCTGGCGGCGCTGCACTCGGAAGGCGCGAATTTCGGCGCCATGACGCTGGTGCCGGCGATGCAGGCGATGGCGCGCGGCGAAAATCTGCGCATCGTCTCGCCCTTCGTGCGCGAATTCGTCATCCAGTTCGTCATCAATCCCGAAATGGCCAAGAAGATCGGCCTGACGCCCGCCATGCCGCTCAAGGAGAAATACGTCCGCGCCAAGGGGCTGACCGTCGGCACGCTCGACGTGGGCGGCGGCTTGGACCTCATGTTCCGCGGGCTCGCCAAGCAATTCGGCATCAATCCCGGGAGCGATTACACCATCACGGCGATCAATTCCTATCCGACCCTGCTGGCCGCGGCGCAACGCGGGCAGATCGACATCGCGCTCACCGCCATTCCCTATGGCCGGCTGGGCGTGCAGCAGGATGGGCTGGTGATGATGGCCGATTTCTGGGGCGGCGCCGTTCCCGCCTATGACGGCGCGGTTCACCAGGGGCTGGTGGTCGAGGCCGATTACGCCGCCAAGAACCCCGACGTGGTGGCGCGCATGCACCGGGCGATGGAGGAAACCCTGGTCTTCATGCACACCAACCCGGACAAGACCGTGGCCGATCTGCACGCGCGTTATCAGAATTTGCCGGAAGACCTGCTCCGCTCCTTCATCGTCGGCGACGCCAAGAGCTATGCCGCCCATGCCGTGGTCGAGCGCAAGGGCTTCGCCATCATCCGCGACTTCGTCGCCCAGAACAGCAACCCCGACGCGGCCAACATCAAATACGAGACCGTGGTCATCCCGGCGGCGCAGGAGAAGTAGAGGGGCTCAATCCCCCCGATACACCGGCGCGGGCTGGGTGAAGAACGAACGCAGGATATGATAGACCAGCAGATAGTTCTTCTGCTGGAACGAGGCGTGGGCGATGCCCGGCATGACCGCGAATTGCTTGTCGGGATTGGGCAGCAGGTCGAAAAACGCCAACAGATCCTCGAAGCCGGCGATGCCGTCATATTCGCCGCGCAGGATGAGCGTCGCCGCCTTGATCTTGCGCGGATCGTTGACCGGCAGGTTTTCGCACATGTCGACGTAGGTCCCGATCGGCACGGAATCGTCGAGCGCCAATATCGCGTCGGCGAAGGCATCCACCACCTTGTCCTCGGCGGTGCCGGCATGGTCGCGGGTGAAGATGCTGTGGACGAAGGCGCGGTCGATCGGGCGGCGCAGGTTCTTGCGCAGTTCGGGCAGCTTCTTGCGCCGTTCGGCCAGGGTCGGGCTGCCCTCGCCGGTCCACACCATGGCGTCGAGCGCGAGCCGCGACAACGCGCTCGGGGTGACGCTCGGCGAAGAGCGCCGCGCGCAACGCGCCCGATGAGATGCCGTAGACCAGCAACGGCCCGCATTTCCGGGTCTTGATGATGTAATCGCTGGCCGCATCCAGGTCGTCGGCGCCGTTCGAAATGTCGCAGGTGATCGGGCGCGACTTGTCGGAGCGGCCATAACCCTCCATGTCGACGCACCAGCAATCGAATCCGAGACCGGCGAAATAATCCATCACCGAGGAATGGGCCCGGCCCGGAACCTGGAGATCGAAGGTCGGCTGCGAGGCCATCGACGAGCCGTGCACGAACAAAATCACGGGCTTGCCGTCGGGCGATCCCGCGCATTTCTCCCACAGGAAGAGCTTCACCTCGCCCTTGCGCGTCCAATGCTCCCGGCCCGCAACCTTGGCGCCGCCCTGCCCTTCCATCGCGTTCACACGCCCACGCTTTTCATCTGCGGCTCGGGATAGCGCGTCCCCGCCGCTACGCCGCGCGGGAAGGCCTTTTCCAGCGCGGCTATGGTTTGCGGCGACAGGGTCACATCCGCCGCCTTGACGTTCTCCTCGAGATATTTGCGGTGGCTGGTGCCGGGCAGCGCGACGATGAAGGGCCGGCGCGACAACACCAAGGCCAAGGCCAGCTGCGCTGGGGTGCATTTCTCCTTGGCCGCCAGCTCCCTGAAGGCCTTGAGCAGCGTCAGGTTGCGGTTGAGGTTCTCTTCCTGGAAGCGCGGATGCTGGCGGCGCCGGTCGCTCTCGCCGAGATCGCCCAATCCGCCGATGCTGCCGGTGAGGAATCCCCGTCCCAACGGGCTATAGGCGACGTAACCCACGCCCAGCTCCTCGCAGGTCTTGAACAATTCGTCCTCGGCGTCGCGCGTCCACAGCGAATATTCGGTCTGCAACGCGGCCATGGGATGCGCCTTGTGCGCGCGGCGCAAAGTTGCGGGCGCGGCCTCGGAAATGCCGAGGAAGCGGATCTTGCCCTGCTGCTTCAACTTGACCATCGCCCCCACCGTGTCCTCGATCGGCACCGTGGTGTCGACGCGGTGGATGTAATAGAGGTCGATCATGTCCGTTCCCAGCCGATGCAGGCTCTTCTCGCAGGCTTCGATCACGTAGTCGGGACGGCCGATGGCGCCGCGGGCGCCGGGGGTCATGATGTTGCCGAACTTGCTCGCCAGGATGGCCTTGCCGCGCCGGTCCTTCAGCGCGCGGCCGACCAGTTCCTCGTTCTTGCCCGCGCCATAGGCGTCGGAGGTGTCGATCAGGTCGACGCCCAGTTCGAGCGCGCGGTGGATGGTGGCGATCGCCTCGGCGGGATCGGGGGTGGCGTAGATCGGCGTCATGCTCATGCAGCCCAACCCGACGGCCGAGACTTCGAGCGCTCCAAGCTTGCGGCGTTTCATGCGGACAGCTCCCTTGCGAACTTTTCTCAACGCGACGCTAATTTGGCACGGCCCGAGGAAAACCGCCTAGAAAAATCGCCGCGATCCCGTCCTAGGTCCTTGATCGGCATATGCTTTTTGCGCGCTTGAAGATGACAGCGCGGCGCGCCAATGTTCCTCCCAATGGACGGGGAGGCTCCGGCGAATACGGCGGTCAGCGCCGCCGAAATGCGTTACGCCATCGGTTTTTCGGTGGCGCCGGAGGATTTGCCGCGCCTCAAGAATCTGCCGCTGCTGGCCGGGCTCAACGCCGCCAAATCCGCCGAAACCAGGACATATTACGACACGCCCAAGCGCGATCTCGGCCAGGTGGGGCTGGGCTTGTCCATCCGCAAGGACGGCGCGCGCGCGATCGAGACGCTCGAATCGCTCGACGCCATGGGCGCCGGCGGTTTCGAGCAGCCGATGTGGCGGGTGAAGCTGGCGCGGCCCGCGCCCGACCTGGCGCCCTTGGAAGACGTCACCCAACTCAAGGGCGTAACCCAGGACAAGCTCAAGCCGGTGTTCACCTGCCGCCTCAACCGCTCGCGCGTCGCCTTGCAGCGGGACGAAACCGCGAGCATCGGCCTCAGCTTCGACAGCGGCTTCATCCGCGCGCGCGACGGCAGGAAGCTCGCGGTTTCGGAGATCGAGATCGAGCTCGAACGCGGCGGACCCCAGGCCCTGTTCGACCTGGCGCGGACCTTGAGCGAAACCGCCTCGCTGCGCCTGCAAATGGGCAGCAAGGCGGCGCGCGGCTACGCCTTCGCCGCGGTCGTTCCCGGCAAACACGGCTGGGTGACGGAACGGTTCGGCCGCATCGATCTGGACCGCGACATGTCGGCGGAGGACGCGCTCGCCATCGTGCTGCGCTGCTGCCTCCGGCACATGCTGGCCAACGACCGCGCCGCGCTCGCCGGCGACGCGGAAGGCGTGCACCAGATGCGCGTGGCCTTGCGCCGGCTGCGCGTGGCCTTCAGCCTGTTCAAGGGCCTGATTCCCGAGGAGCAGCGCGCCTGGGCGGTGGGCGAGATCAAATGGCTGGCAGCCGCGCTGGGGCCGGGCCGCAATTGGGACGTGTTCTCGGAAATCGTCGCGCGGGTGCGCAAGACCTTCCCCGAGGATTGGGATCTCGCCGATCTCGCCAAGTCGATCGGCGCGCAGCAGCGCGGCGCCTATCGCGGCTTGCGGACGGCGCTGGCGTCGCGCCGTTACGGCGAATTCGCGCTCAATCTCGCGGCCTGGATCGAAACCCGGGCTTGGCGGCGGCAAAGCCCGTTCGAGACCTCGGTGCTCCAGGTTTCGCCGGTCGGAAGCCTGGCGGACGCGCTCCTGGAGAAGCGCTACCGCGCGGTGCGCAAGCGGGCCAAGCAATTCGACCGGCTCGACGCCGAGGGCCGCCATGCGCTCCGCATTGTGGTCAAGAAAATGCGTTATGCCGCCGACGTGTTCGAAAGCGTCTATGCGAAAAAGCGCGTCCGCCGCTATGTCAAAAGCCTCGAGGCGTTGCAGGACGATCTGGGATTGCTCAACGACATCGCCACCGCCGAAACCCTCGCCCGCGACCTGCCGCTGCCCAAGGGCAAGGAAGAGGCGCTGTCGCGCGCGGCGGCGCTGGTGACCGGATGGTGCGGCCATACCGTCACCGTGCGAGTGCCGAAGCTGGGCAAGCGGCTGAAGCAGTTGCGCCAGGCGAAGCCGTTCTGGCAACGGCCGGCGTGACGGAGAGCAGCGGCAAGGTGAAGCTTTCGACGCTGCTCGGAAACCATCCCGGCACGGCGGCGTTGAAGCGCGGCGACATAACCTCGCCCCTGGTCGAATTCGACTATGCCGACGTCAAGGTGACCAACACCGGGTTCAAGCCGCTGGTGCGCGAGGCCAAATACGATTGCGGCGAGCTCGCGATCGTGACCTTTCTCCAGGCCAAGGTCTACGGCAAGCCCCTGGCGCTGCTGCCCGCCGTGGTGATGTCCCGCGCCCAGCACCACACCATTTTCTACAACGCCGCGCGCGGGAAGCTCGGCCCCGGCGAGCTCGAAGGCAAGCGCGTCGGCTTGCGGGGATATCCCGTGACCACCGCGACCTGGGTGCGCGGCATATTGGCCGAGGAATACGGCATCGATCCGGACCGCGTGCGCTGGGTCACCTTCGAGGACGGGCATTTGGCCGAATTCCGCGACCCGCCGACCGTGACGCGCGCGCCCGCCGGCAAGGAGATCGCGCAGATGCTGCTCGACGGCGAGCTCGACGCCGCCATTCTCGGCGACAAGGCGCCCGATCCGCGCCTCCAGCCGCTGATCCCGGACGTGGAGACTGCCGAACGGAAATGGGCGGAACGCCACCGCACCGTGCCGGTCAACCACTTCATGGTGATCCGGCAATCGATCGCGCGCGAACGCCCCGACGTGGTGAAAGAGGTCTACCGCATGCTGCGCGAAAGCCGCGACCGGCTGCCGCCCGGGCCGCAGCGCGACGCCTTGCCCTTCGGATTGGAATCCTGCCGCCGTTCGCTCGACATCATCGTCGATTACGCGCTGAAGCAGCGCCTCATCCCCCGGCGCTTTACGGCCGAGGAATTGTTCGACGACGCCACGCGCCCCTTGCGCTAGGGATCAGCCGGCAATCACCCGGGAAGATTTAAAGTCGCCCCTTTGTGCCGCAGCGGGAGCCACCCGGCTGGCCGACAAGGTGACGGTGACCACCGTGCCTTCGCCGACCTGGCTCGCGAGCGAAATCGTTCCGCCGTGCAGCTTCACCAGGCCCCGCGTGATCGACAGACCGAGGCCGGTTCCTTCGATCTTGCGCGTGGCGTCGCGATGCGCGCGCTCGAAGGGGATGAAGACGCGTTCCAGCGCATCCGCCGGGATGCCGATGCCGGTATCCGATACGCGAATGACCACCTCGCCGCCCTCGCCGATGCCCGCCATGATGCCGACCTTGCCGCCTTCGGGCGTGAACTTGATGGCATTGGACAGGAGATTGAGCAGGATCTGCCGCAAGGCCTTGGCGTCGGCCTCGATCAGGAGATTTTCATTCGCCACGTTCTTGCGTATGGAAATCGACTTGGCCTGGGCCTGGAGATCGACCATCGTGACCGCGTTCTCGATCGCCACCGCCAGCAATATGCGCTCGTCGCGCAAATCGATGCGTCCCGCCTCGATCTTCGCCATCTCCAGAAGATCGTCGATCAGCGCCATCAGATGCTGGCCGCTCGAGCGGATGAGCCGGGCGTAATCCACATACCGGCTCTCGCTGGCAAGCGGCCCGGGCGCCTGCATGTCGAGCAACGAGGAAAAACCGATGATGGCGTTGAGCGGCGTGCGCAATTCGTGGCTGGTCTTCGCCAGAAACATCGATTTCACCTTGTTCGCGTTCTCCGCCTCGAAACGCTCGCTGACCAGGGCCACGATGGTGAGGACGTTCATCGCCAACAGGACGACGAGCGTGCCGACAAGCTGGAGCGGATTGGCGAGTGCGTGATTCTGAAACGGGCCATAGCCGGCCACCGTGCCGGCGGTCGCGCCGATCGCGATCAACGACACCAGGGTATAGGCGGAGCGCAGCGACATACGCAGCGCAATCCAGGACAGCGGCACCACCAGAAGGAAGGGGAAGGCCGAACGGATATAGCTGCCGCGCAGCGGCGGCGTCAGGAACAGAATGAGGGAGATTGCGGCGATCCAGCCCCACACCGCCAAATCGTTCCGGCTGAAGCCGCCATGCCGGACGCCGGCCAGCCTTTCGCCCGATTCGCGTTCGAGACCGAGCCACAGAATGAGCGCGGGAGCGAGATAGAGCGTGCCGCCGCTGTCGGTCAGCCACCAGTTCACCCAGATCGAATAAAACAGCGACGGATCGAAGGGTTGGCCGATCGACATCGCGACCGCGCCGCCGGTTGCGCTGATCGCCGGGCTGAGAAAGGTGGTGCAGATCAGGAAGGCGATCACGCCGGCAAAAGAAGTGAACAAGCCGCCCTTGGGGCGAAAGCGGAGCAGCACGACCGCGCCGAGCACGGGGCCGAGCGCGTTGGTGGCCGAGATGATGGCGGTGACATGAAGCGGCGGCGCGAACAGCAGATCATTGGCCAGGAACGAGCCGAGGAAGATGCCGGGCAGCATGAAGACGCCGCCGATCATGGCGGCGACCATTGCCACCCCGGTCGGCAGCCAGATCGGCGCCGGGAACAGGCCATAGGCGGCGAAGAAACGGCTGACCACCGCGGCGAGCAGGAAATAGAGAACGGTGACGAGGATGTTGGCGGCGATCCAGCCGGCCCATCCGCGTTCCGCGATCATGGGCGGCGTCCACAGGCTCTTCCCGCGGACAATCGAACGCAAGCTGTTCAATTTGAATTCAAATCGCACACGGCACCTGCGCCGACGGAGTGGCTATCGACAAGTTACACGATGGCCAAGCCGGCTTAAAGCATTCTTATGCCGGCGCGAGTCGGCGACGCCACAAGCGCGCTACAGCCGCACGCGCCGCAGCCGCAGCGCGTTGCTCACCACCGAGACCGAGCTGAAGCTCATCGCCGCCGCCGCCACCACCGGGCTCAACAACAGGCCGAAGGCGGGGTAAAGCACGCCCGCGGCCAGCGGCACGCCGAGCAGGTTGTAGACGAAGGCGAGCGCCAGATTCTGCCGGATGTTGCGCATGGTCGCGCGGCTCAAGGCCCGCGCACGCGCGATGCCGGCCAGATCGCCCTTCACCAGGGTCACGCCCGCGCTCGCCATGGCGATATCGGTTCCCGAACCCATCGCCACGCCGATATCGGCCGATGCCAGCGCCGGCGCGTCGTTGACGCCGTCGCCGGCCATGGCGACGACGCGGCCCTCGCCCTTGAGCCGCCGCACCACCGCGTTCTTCCGTTCCGGCAGGATTTCGGCCTCGATCTCGGTGATGCCCAGCTTGGCCGCGACGGCTTCAGCGGTGGCACGGTTGTCGCCGGTCAGCATGACGATGCGGATGCCGTCGGCGATCAGCCGGGCGATGGCGTCCGGCGTCGTCGGCTTGATCGGATCGGCGACGGCGATGATGCCGGCGGGACGGAGGTCGACCGCCACGAACATCGTCGTCGCGCCTTCGCGCATCAGGCCGGCGGCGCGCGCCTCCAGCCCGGAGGCGGGAATCCCGAGCTGCTCGAAGAGCTGCGCATTGCCCAGCGCCACCGGGCGGCCGCCGATCGTGCCGGCGACGCCCTTGCCGGTGAATGCTGTGAAATCCGCGATCTCGCGCAGCGTCAGGCCGCGCTCGCGGGCGCAGGATAGGACGGCGGCTGCGAGCGGGTGCTCGCTCGAGCGCTCGAGGCTGGCGGCGAGCGAGAGGATGGCGGTTTCGTCGAAACCCTCCTCCGGCAGGATCGAGACCACGCGCGGCTTGCCTTCGGTCAGCGTGCCGGTCTTGTCCACGACCAGAGTGTCGATTTTCTCGAAACGCTCCAGCGCCTCGGCGTTCCGGATCAGGATTCCCGCCGTCGCCCCTTTGCCCACGCCCACCATGATCGACATCGGCGTCGCCAGGCCGAGGGCGCACGGACAGGCGATGATCACGACCGAGATGGCGGCGACCAGGGCGTAGGAAAACGCCGGCGGCGGCCCCCAGACCATCCAGGCGGCGAAGGCCAACACCGCCACCGCGATGACCGCGGGCACGAACCAGGCGGCCACCACGTCAGCCAGGCGCTGGATCGGCGCGCGGCTGCGCTGCGCCTCGGCGACCAGACGGACGATGCGCGCCAGCATGGTGTCGGACCCCACCTTTTCGGCCCGCATCACCAGCCCGCCCGCGCCGTTGATGGTGCCGCCGATCAGCTTGGCGCCCGGTTCCTTGACCACCGGCATGGATTCGCCGGTCACCATCGCTTCATCGACCGCGCTGCGCCCTTCCAGCACGGCGCCGTCGACCGGCACGCTGTCGCCGGGCCGGATGCGCAAGCGGTCGCCCACCTTCACCCGCTCGAGCGGCAATTCCTCGTCGGCGCCGCCCGCGCTTATGCGCCGCGCGGTTTTGGGCGCGAGCTTGAGCAAGGCGCGGATGGCGCCGCCGGTGCGCTCGCGGGCGCGGAGTTCGAGCACCTGCCCGAACAGCACCAGCACGGTGATGACCGAGGCGGATTCGTAATAGACCGCCAGGACGCCGTCCGCCGTCCGCAAGCCCGCCGGGAACAGCCCGGGCGCGAGCGTGGCGGCGAGGCTGTAGAGATAGGCCGCGCCGATGCCGAGCGCGATCAGGCTGAACATGTTGAGCGAGCGGTTGCGCAGCGACGCCCAGCCCCGCGCGAAGAACGGCCAGCCGGCCCAGAGCACGACCGGCGAAGCGAGCGCGGCTTGAATCCACATCGAAGCCAGCGGCGACACCAGGCGGTGCAGGCCGAGGCTGGGGAAATGGCCGCCCATCTCCAAAACCAGCACCGGCAGCGTCAGCGCCGCGCCGATCCAGAGCCGCCTGGTCATGTCGGTCAGTTCGGGGTTGGGGCCGGTATCCGCGGCGGATTCCAAGGGCTCCAGCGCCATGCCGCAGAGCGGGCAAGCGCCCGGCCCGGCTTGCCTGATCTGCGGATGCATCGGGCAGGTATAAAGGGCGTGGCTCGGCGCCGGCGGCTTCGGCGCCGGCTTTGCGGGACGCAGGTACTTGGCGGGGTCGGCCAGGAATTTCTCCCGGCAGCCGGCGCAGCAGAAATAATAGGCCGTACCGCCATGCTCCGCGCGGTGCTTGGACGTGGCCGGGTCGACCATCATGCCGCAGACGGGATCGCGTGCTGGCGTCATCGGCCCTGAGGATGCGGCCAGGGCTCCCCTGTTCCTTTGATCCATTGATAGTGCACACAAGGTCTTGATTCGATTGGTGCCCCTGGCCGGACTCGAACCAGCACGCCCTTGCGAGCAACAGATTTTGAGTTTGTATACGCCACTTTTCGCCCTGTTTCGACCGGCTCCGATAAAGTACGATTTTACCATTAATTCCAAATAGATAGACTCTTTTTTCTTGCGCCAATCCATCACTCGGCTACGCTCTGAATTGCTTACCCGTGCTTACCCCGAGCTTACCCGGAAGAGCGATTTCGAGCGGCGCATGCGGCTCACAAAACGGATCATCGACGCATTGAGTCCGTCAGCGACGGATACTTTCGTTTGGGATTCCGAGACGCGTGGTTTCGGTCTGCGCGTGAAACCGAGCGGCAAGAAGACCTACTTTCTCCAGTATCGCAACAAGCAAGGTCGCTCGCGCCGGTTGGCGCTCGGCCCGCATGGCGTCCTGACGCCCGATGATGCCCGTAGCATGGCCATCATCCGCCTTGCCGAGGTGAAGCACGGCGAAGACCCGGCCACGAGCAGACGTGCTACGCGGCGCGCGGCCAAGATGACAACACTATGCGACCGCTACCTGAAGGAACACGCCGAGCCCCATAAGAAGGCGAGCAGCGCCAAAGAAGACAAGCGGCTGATAGAGAACCGCATACGCCCTGCTCTCGGCCCGCTCAGTGTCGAAAGCATCACGCGGGCCGATATTCTGAAATTGCAGCACAGCCTGAGAGAGACACCCTACGAAGCAAATCGAGTCGTTGCGCTGCTATCGAAAGCCTTCAACCTGTCCGAAGCCTGGGGCTTGCGACCGGATGGCACAAACCCGACGCGCCACGTCAAACGCTTTCCCGAGAAGAAGCGCGAAGGATTCCTCGACCGCGACGAGCTATCGAGCTTGGGCGTAGCGTTGCGCGAAGCGGAGCACTTGGGCGAAGTGCATCCAATTCCGATCAACGGCTTGCGTCTCTTGCTCTTTACGGGCTGCCGAGTTTCCGAGGTGCTGGCGTTCGAATGGAGTCGCATCGATTGGGAGGCCAGCACGATACGCCTTCCCGACAGCAAGACCGGTCCCAAGACGATCCATTTGGGCCTCCCAGCCCTCGACGTGCTCTCCAGCATCAAGCGCCAGGGCCGACATGTCCTGACAGCGGTTTTAGATCATAAAAAGCCACTTAGCCTCCATACGCTTGAAAAGGCGTGGTCGAACATCCGGAAGCGGGCAAAGCTCGATGGCTTCCGTCTTCATGATCTACGCCATACTTATGCGTCCTGGGCGGTGATGGGCGGACAGAGCCTGCCGATCACCGGCGCACTACTAGGCCACAGCGAACCGCAGACGACTCAGAGATATGCCCATCTTGCGAACGAGCGGCTGCACGAAGCGGCCAACGATGTTACGGGGAGATTGGCCCTGGCGTTGCTCACTGCCAAAGCCTCATAACCTGAAGGTCTGAGTTTCAAATCCTCCCCGAAACTACCGAAACCGACATTCGCTATGCCAACAGAGTTAGGCGAAGCCATGACCGAAAATATTCTTCTCACCGTAAAAGATACCTGCAAACTGCTGAGTATTAGCCGTTCATCACTTTATGAGTTGATCAAAGAGGGTGCGCTACCGATTATAAAGATTGGTAGGTCCACTCGGATAAGGCGCTCGGATATCGAAAAGTTCGTCGCCGATCTCACGGCGGAAAGGGATAATCTTTAATCTGTCTCTAGTTTAGCTCTCTCATCATCTGAGATGCCGTATATAGCCTCAATGCTTTTTTGTATCTCACCATCCCACTGCCTCATAAGACGGGAGAGTCGTTCCTGTTCTGCGGCACTAGGGGGTGATGTTCTTGCGATCTTTAAAACTTGAATCCGTATAAGAAATAGCGCAGGGAATTCTTTTCGCATTACGGCTTTCATCTTTGGCCTTCTGTGGCCGGGGGACCGCTATTTGTCTATTGGCGCGGATCAATTACCAGTCGCCGTCTGGTTCCAAAATCTGCTTTGTGATTTTCTTCCCTCCCCGAAACAGGACGACATTGGTGTTATGGCCACGAGCAGCAGCGACAGCCTGCCGCAAGGTAGTGGCGTCATAGACTGACGTTCCCCCTATAGTTAGCAGGAGATCGCCCGGCAGGATGTCTGACTTAAAGGCGGGAGAATCTATACGAACAGCAGTAATTTCGGCTCCCATATTGCTGCCAAGCGCCTGACGCTCTGCATCTGAAAGTTTAGCCGTAAGGACTCCAAGCCCGGTGCGCTCCAAGGGGGCGAAGAAGAGAGCGTATTGCTCGTATTTGTCTACAGAATACGGAATCTCGGTCGTCTCAGTGCCGTAAGTTGTTGTCGTGCCTGAATACATCCCGGTTCCATAGCCACCTGAACCAAACGTGTTCACTGTGCCAGATGAATAAGAAGTTGTTGCCGTCGGCATGGTAATTGGGATTGAACCGGTTACCGTGTTTCTATACTTGCTGTAGATCAGAACTCTAGCTGCCCCAACCGTCTTGGCTTGTGCTACGGCACCTGATTGGTTCTGTGCTGGACCAACGAAGTTTGAATTTCCGATCAGCCCATACCCTTGCTCATACATGGTCCGGATGTCATTCCGAACATCGCCACTTCCTAAGCCGACAGTCGGTTCGCCGGAGAAAGGAACAATCGGGACAGGGGAGTTAGCTATACCCGGAATGGGCTGATAGAACTTTGAATAAGGACTCCCACACGCGCTCAGGATTCCAGCAATGAGCAAAAGCAAGAGAAATGAGCCCAAACGATTTTTCATTGTTGCCCACCCCACGAGTGAAATCTGAAGCAAGTAACTGTATATATTTCTAGTTTATCATGCATCTAATTCTAGGCATCGCTACCATGTGGCACCAAGTGGGGGACAGACCCAGCAGCAAATCGCAAATGCCTCATTCCAAATTCATTGACGGTCCAATGCCCATAGAAGTTTAGATAGAGGATATTCCGATGGCGACGCCAACTCCAGTCAATATTGATGACCAGCTTATGTTAGGTGGCGACCAAGCTAAGCGGACCATATCAGACGATGAGTTTGGTCTATCAAATATGGTCGAAGCTGTTGCCGATGCCCTCACGGGCCGGCTAACGGAGAGCGGCTACGTCGTTGGGATTGAGGGGAAGTGGGGAAGCGGTAAGTCCACTTTAGTCAATTTCATAGCGGAAAGAATCCATAATTCTTCGGCAAACCATCATGTGATTAAATTTGAGCCCTGGCTAATTGGAAAAGGTGATTCTCTCCTATCCCATTTTTTTGGATTGTTGGCTGCCAAAATTGATGAGATCGATGATGGAACCCTCGCGGCTCTCTCGACCGCGTCAACTCGGCGCAAGAAAAATATAAAGCTCAGTGAAAAATTACGGCTTTATGGGCAATACGCAGGTCTTGCAGCTATTTCGGTCGGCGACATTGCGACACTCGAAAGCGGCCATCACTGGATCGCTGCTCTTTCGATTGCACTAAGAGCATGGAGCCAATTATCCAAATTCTGGAGATTGAAAAAACCGACCCTCGAAGAACTCAAAAAAGAAATTGAAGGCGATCTGAAAACATTGGCAAAGTTACAACCTGGTCTTAGATTTTGCATAATCATCGACGATTTAGACCGATTGGAGCCAGTCGAAGCAATAGAGATATTGCGTCTCGTAAAGAAAGTGGGCGACTTTCCTTATCTAACTTACTTATTGTGTTTCGACCGTGAGATTCTCGCTGAGCAGGTGGAGCAAGCGTTAAGAGCAGGTAATGGGGAGGATTTTTTAGAGAAAATATTTCAGAACATAGTTCCGTTGCCGCCGCAAGAGCCGTTCGCGCTTCGACGCTTTTTAAGGAAAATATTACAAGAGAGCTTCCCCGGAGAAATGAACCGAGTATTCGTCTGAAGCAACTGACGGCGCGTCTTCACCTCTCGGCTCAAGCGGCTTGTTCAGTTTTCCAGGATATACGACTCTCTTCGCCACTCTACGACGCTCTTGTCTGTCGTTCGCATCGCTTCAGGGATTAACTTTATTGCCGCTGCTTACCCCGAGCTTACCCGGCGGAGTCTACGCGCATGGCTGAAAAATCCGCCGCTCTTGTAAGTTATTGATTTAATTGGTGCCCCTGGCCGGACTCGAACCAGCACATCCTTGCGGATAACAGATTTTGAGTCTGCCGCGTCTACCAATTCCGCCACAGGGGCAACCCGCGAAAGCCGCCCACTATAGCGTCAAGCCGGGGACGGTCAACGCGCTTGCCCGTGACGCGCATATCCGGCTAGATCGCCGGCGCTTGCCGTGGGGCGCGGCGCGATATCCGCCCGGGAAGAAGGAATCCAAACCAGCGTGCTCGACACAATCATCGCGTCGCTCGCCGGCCTGATCACCGCCGTGATCTCGACCCTGGGATATGGCGGGATCGTCATCCTGATGGCGATCGAATCGGCCTGCATTCCGCTGCCCTCCGAAATCATCATGCCGTTTTCGGGATATCTGGCCTTCACCGGACGTTTCGATCTGTTCTTGGTCGCCACGGCGGGCGCGCTCGGCTGCAATGTCGGTTCGACTGTCGCTTATGCGGTCGGCTTTTACGGCGGCCGGCCGTTCGTCGAGCGATGGGGCGCTTACGTCCTGATGAGCCGGCGGGATCTGGACTGGGCGCACCGGTTCTTCGAGCGCTTCGGCGGCATCACCGTGTTCGTGAGCCGGCTTTTGCCGGTCATCCGCACCTTCATCGCCTTGCCCGCGGGCATCGCCGGCATGAACCAGATCAAGTTCCAGGTTTATACCTTCCTCGGCTCCTGGCTCTGGTGCTATGCGTTGGCGTATATCGGGTTCAAACTGGGCGAGCGTTGGAACAGCGACCCCCTGTTCAAGGAAGTCCTGCACCGGTTCGACGGGCTCGTGGTCGCCGCGATGATCCTGGGGATCGGCTGGTATATCTGGCGGCACTGGAAACATCGGCTAAAGTCGCGGGACTGAGCCAGTAGAACAGCACGGATGCGTTCATGAAGTCGTTCCGTCTTCCCCTGATCCTGGTCCTTTTGGCTTCCGTCGCCGTGGTGGGAACGGCGCTCTTGTCGCAATATTGGGGCGGGCTGGTGCCTTGCGAGCTGTGCCTGTACGAACGCTGGCCCTATTACGCGGCGATCGTGCTGGCGCTGGCGGCGCTGGCCTTGCCCGCCGTGAACATGCAGCGCGCGGTCTTGGTGCTGCTGGGCGTGCTGTTCCTGGCCAGCACGGCGCTGGGCTTCTACCACGCCGGCGTCGAGCAGCACTGGTTCGCCGGCCCGTCCGCCTGCACCAACGGCGGCGGCGCCGCCGAAACCTTCGAGCAGTTCAAGGCGCGGCTCTTGGGCCAGCAGGCGGTATTGTGCGACGAAATCCAATGGTCGATCGCGGGCTTGTCGCTCGCGGCCTTGAATGCGATATGCTCGCTGGCGATCGCGGTTTTCGCCTTCTGGTCGGCGCAGGAAACGCCCATGACCAGGAAACGCCAATCGGCCCGCCTGCCCGGCGATCCGGCCATCCGCCGCCCTGGTCGAACGCATCATCCGCGTCGACCAGGCCGGCGAATACGGCGCGGCGCGCATCTACGCGGGGCAGCTCGCCGTGCTCGGGGGCAAGCGTTCGGCCAAGGAAATCCGCCGCATGGCCGCGCAGGAAAAGGAGCATCTCGCCGCCTTCGACCGGCTGGCGGCGGAACGCCGCGTGCGCCCGACCGCGCTGACGCCGGTTTGGCATGTCACGGGATTCGCCTTGGGCGCGGCCACCGCTTTGATGGGCGAGCGCGCCGCCATGGCCTGCACCGTCGCGGTCGAGGAAGTGATCGACGGGCATTACCACCGGCAGATCGAGACGCTGGGCGGCGACGAGCCCGATCTGGCGGCGGTCTTGACCGAGTTCCGCGCCGACGAGATCGAGCACCGCGACATCGCGTTGGAGCACGGCGCCGAGGAGGCGCCGGCCTATCCCCTGCTTCTGGCCGCGATCAAGGCGGGTTCGCGCCTCGCCATCTGGCTGTCGACCCGCATCTGATCGCGGGTTGACGCGCGCGGCGATCTCCGGTCTGATTTCCGCATAATATGGGACAAAACACGGGGGGAACGGCGTGACCAGCGAATACCGTCTGTTGAGCTACAGCGACGCCAAGGGCGATCAAGCCGGCGTGCTGGTGGGAGACCGCGTCTATCCGGCTTCCGCTCTTCTCAAAGGCAGCGGCGTGGACGCGTCCTCGGTGCTGGCGATCCTCCAGAGCTGGGCCAAGGCGCATCGCGCGCTTAGCCGGGCCGCTGCCAAGGTCAAGCCCAAGGACGGCAAGCCCTTGGCCAAGGTCAAGCTGCTCGCTCCGGTGCTCTATCCCGGCGGGTTGTTCTGCGCCGGCGCCAATTACTGGGACCACATGGAGGAAATGGCCAAGGCGCAAGGCAACACGGTCGACCGCTCGAAGCGGCCCAACGAGCCCTGGTTCTTCCTCAAGACCTCGGTCGCATTCGGTGATCGGGCCCGGCGCGCCCGCGCATCTGCCCGAAAATTCGCATCAGGTCGACTGGGAAGCCGAGCTCGGCGTGGTCATCGGCAAGCCCGCGCGCAAGGTGAGCGTGGCGCGGGCCTTGGACTTCGTCGCCGGCTACACCATCGTCAACGATCTGTCGGCGCGCGATCTGATGACGCGCACGGACCGGCCGCCGGTGATGACCTATGACTGGGTCGGCCAGAAATGCTTCGACGACGCGGCGCCGATGGGGCCGTGGATCGTGCCGGCGGCTTTCGTGAAGGACGTCGGGAATCTGAGCGTCAAGCTCTGGGTCAACGGCGTCTTGAAGCAGAATTCCAACACCAGCGAGCTCATCCACAACGTGCCCGAGCAGATCGCCTATCTAAGCGAGCATGTCACCTTGCGGCCCGGCGACGTCATCGCCACCGGCACGCCCGCGGGCGTCGGCATGCCGCGCGGCGAATTCCTGAAGAAGGGCGATGTGGTCGAGATCGAGATCGAGGGCATCGGCACCCTGACCAACAAGATGACGTGAGAGTGGACCGCTAGACCGCGGCGCGTTTCGCCGATTCCAGCCCCGCGGCCGCGATCACCTCGGGAATGGCCGCGACGTTCATCGGCGCCATGATATGCGCGCCGGCGATGCCGGGGATGGTCGCCAGCTCCTGCAGCAGCTCGACGCAGATTTTCTTGCCCTCGGCCTTGGCGTCCGCCGCCTGGTCCAGCCGCTCAATGATGGCGTCGGGAATGATGGTGCCGAACAGCTTCTCCTTCATCCAGCGCGCCGAGCGCACGGAGGGAATCGGCGAGATTCCGACCAGCACCTTGAGCCGGGGCGCCACGCCCAATTCGACCAGGCGCTTGGCATAGCGGCGCAGCAACGCCGCATCCATGCAGAACTGGGTCTGGACGAAATCGGCGCCGGCATCGAGCTTGGCCTTGATGCTCTTGCCGTCCCAGCCGGGCGGCGGATCGATCGGCGCGTCCGCCGCGCCCAGCAGCATGTCGAAGCCGCCCTTGAATTCGGTGCCGGGCAGCAGCTTGTGCTCGGATCGCATGCGGTTGACCATGGCCAGCACGGCGCGGCTGTCGAGATCGAATACCGGCTTGGCCTCGGGCTGGTCGCCGGCCTTGGGATCGTCGCCGGTCAGGATCAGCAGGTTCCTCACCCCCAGCGCGGCGGCGCCCAGCAGATCGCTTTGCAGCGCGATGCGGTTGCGGTCGCGGCAGGTCATCTGCAACACCGGCTCGATGCCGTTGCGGACGAGGAAATGCGCCGCGGCCAAGGCCGAAAGATGCGACTTGGCGCCGGCGCCGTCGGTGACGTTGACCGCGGCGGCCACGCCCTTGAACGGCAGCGCGCGGGCGATGAATTCGGCCGGATCGGTCGAAACCGGCGGCGTCAGCTCGGCGGTGATCGCGAACATGCCCGAATCCAAAATTCGGCGCAGTTCGCCGCCGGTCGCGGCGGATGACGATGTCTTGGTGTCGGTCAGAGGCGCCATGCGGGGGGATTTTCGCCGAATTCGGGCGGAGTATAGACGTTCTCCTCCCCGCCTCCAGGATATTTTCGCCGCCTCCCTAGGCCTTGATGATGCGCCGGGCGCGCGACGCCGGGCCTTCGGCGATGGCGCCGTAGACGCGCTCGTAACGTTCGACCATCGCCTTGAGGCCGTAACGGTCGAGGATGCGCTTGCGGGCGGCTTCGCCGAGTTGCGCGCGCGCAGCCGGGGCGCGGCCGAGAATGGCGAGCGCGGCCGAGGCCAGCGGCCGGGATCGTGCGGCGGCACCACCGAGCCGGCGCCGGCGATCAGCGATGCCGTGTCGCCCACGGCCGTGGCGACCGCCGGCACGCCGCAGGCCATCGCCTCGCCGATGGCGTTAGGAAAACCCTCGCCATAGGCCGAGCTTTGCAGCAACAGATCGAGCGCCGGGAGAATCTGCTCCACGTCCTTGCGCTCGCCCAAGGCATGCACCTTGCCGGCAAGCTCGGGCGGGATCGCGAGCTTGTCGGTGCCCGACCCCACCAGCAGGAAGGCCGCGTCGGGACACGCCGCGGATATCCGCGCCGCCGCGGCCAGGAATGTCGCGTGGTCCTTCATCGGATCGACGCGCGCCACCATGCCGATCAGCGGCGCCTCGTCGCCGATGCCGAGGCGCTGGCGCCACGAGCGCGCGCCGCTCCGGGACTGGGCCGGAAGAATTCGGTGTCGAAGCCGTTCGGGATCTCTTCCCAGCGGCGCGGGCGGTAGCCGATCGATTCATGGAACAGGCGGCCCGCCTCGCTGTTGACGATGACCGCCGCCGGCACGCCCGAGCACACGGCGAGGATGCGCCGTATCGTCCGCACGGGCCGAACGCGGCAAATCCATGTCCGAGCAGCGCAAATTCCACACCAGCGGCACGCCGCGCAGGAAGGGCGTCATCAGCAGACCGGCGAAATCGGCGTGATAGAGCCAGGTCTGCACCATGCGCGGCTGCTCTTCGCGCAGGATCCTGCGCAAGCGCACAGCCCGCCCAGCGAAGGCCGGCCGCGTTTCATTCCCAGCGTGTAGAGCGGCACGCCGGCGACGCTCAGATCGGCGCCATAGGCGCCCTCGTCCATGAGTGACACCACCACCGGCGCGAAACGCCGGTGATTCATGTGCAGGATCAGCCGCACCAACGTGGTCTCGGCGCCGCCGCGGCCGAGGCCGGTGATGACGTGGAGAATCTTGAGCGGCTCCATCAGCGGACCCGGCTCTCCACGCGGATCATGTCGGCGGCTTTCTCGGCGATCATGATGACGGGCGCATTGGTGTTGCCCGAGGTGATGCGCGGCATGATCGAGGCGTCGGCGACGCGCAGGCCGCTCAGGCCGCGAACCTTGAGCCGCGCATCGACCACGGCCGCGGCATCCTCGCCCATCTTGCAGGTGCCGACCGGGTGGAAAATGGTGGTGCCGATGTCGCCGGCGGCGCGGGCGAGCTCGGCGTCGGTCTGCGCTGACGGGCCGGGCTTGAACTCCTCGGGCTCGAAACGCCGCGAGCGCCGGCGGCGCAGATGCGGCGGGTCAGGTGCATCGCATCGCGCCGCCACGCGCCGGTCCTCGTCGGTCGAGAGATAATTGGGCCGGATCGCCGGATGGGCCGCCGGATCGGGGCTGTTGATGCGCACATGGCCGCGGCTTTCCGGCCGCAGATTGCACACCGAGGCGGTGAAGGCGGGAAAGGGATGCGGCGGCTGGCCGAAGGCGTCGAGGCGTCACGGGCTGGACGTGATATTCGAGATTGGGCGTGGCCGCGCGACGGATCGCTCTTGGTGAAGCAGCCCAATTGCGGGGCGCCATGGTGAGCGGCCCGCGCCGCATCAGGAAATATTCGAGCCCCATGCCGATGCGGCCCCACAGGCTGTTGGCGCGCTCGTTGAGCGTCTGGGTGTGCTGACCTTATAGGCCATGCGGATTTGCAGATGATCCTGGAGATTCTCGCCCACTCCGGGAAGCGCGTGAAGCACCGCAATGCCGTGCGCGGCCAGAAGCTCGGCCGGGCCGATGCCGGAAAGCTGCAACAGCTGGGGCGAGCCCACCGCGCCCGAGGCCAGGATAACCTCGCCCGCGCGCCTCGGCGAAACGCGGCGCGCCGCGCTGGCGGAATTCGACGCCGGTGACGCGCCTGCCGTCGAGGCGCAGGCGGCTCGCCTGGGCATGGGTCAGCACCGTGAGATTGGCGCGCGCCCGCACCGGCTTCAAAAACGCCTGCGCCGTGTTCCAGCGCATGCCGCGCTTCTGGTTGACCTGGAAATAGCCGCAGCCCTCGTTGTCGCCGCGGTTGAAATCCTCGATCTTGGGAATGCCGATCTCGGCCGCGGCCTCGCGGAAGGCGTCGAGGATTTCCCAGGTGAGCCGCATCTCCTCGACCCGCCATTCGCCGCCGGCGCCGTGGAATTCGTCCGGCCCGCGCACCTGGTCCTCCGAGCGCTTGAAGTAAGGCAGCACGTCGTCCCACGCCCAGCCGGGATTGCCCAGCTGCCGCCAGCCGTCGTAATCGCGCGCCTGGCCGCGCATGTAGATCATGCCGTTGATCGAGGAACAGCCGCCCAGCACGCGGCCGCGCGGATAGTTGAGCGCGCGGCCGTTCAAGCCGGTCTCGCTCTCGGTCTTGAAGCACCAATCGGTGCGCGGATTGTTCTGGGTATAGAGATAGCCGATCGGAATCCGGATCCAGATGTAATTGTCGCTGCCGCCGGCCTCGAGCAGCAGCACGCGAAACCGACGGATCGGCCGAAAGCCGGTTGGCCAGCACGCAGCCGGCGCTGCCCGCGCCGACGATCACGTAATCGAAGCTGCCGACGCTTTCTCCCGACTCGACGCCGCGATCCATCGTCCCCCCGGCCCACTGGGCGTTCAGCGAAAAGGTTACTCTACCCGGGCAGGGGAAAGCCACGCGCGGCTGAGCCGGTGTGCGCCGCAACAAGCGCCTTTCCCGGCCCTCTTGCCAAACCGGGGCCGGTTCTTTTAGCCTATTGTCATCGCTTCGCTGGGTTCGGACTGCTTTCGATCGCTCATTGATGAGCCGAACCTGCATCCCCCCAACCGATGGCCGATCCGCCGCGCGATGACGCGCGACGGCACTTGTTTTACTTGCTATCCGGAGGTTTCCATGGCGGTGGGTACGGTCAAGTGGTTCAATCCCCAAAAGGGCTACGGCTTCATTCAACCCGAAGGCGGCGGCAAGGACGTGTTCGTCCACATCTCCGCCGTGCAGCGCGCCGGCATCGGCACGCTCAACGAAGGCCAGAAGGTCAGCTTCGATCTCGAGCAGAGCCAGCAGGGGAAAACCTCGGCAGCCAATCTGAAGCTGCTCTAGAAACGACCGTCATAAAGCGGGCGACGGGTCGGCTGGGCCCGGAGCGTGATCGCCTGTGGCGAACACGCTCCATCATTTTTTGGCGAGCAATTTCATCGGGTTGAATGGAATCGGGCGATTTCATTCGACCCGATATTGCTCTCGGGCTCAGCCGAGTTCGGTCAGTATTTCCGGAAATTTGTGCAACCGCTCGGGCAATCCCGCGGATCCCACCAGGAAATTGTCGCAGATCCAGCTATAGGTGCGCTCGGTGAGGTAGGTCGGGTG
Source organism: uncultured Alphaproteobacteria bacterium (assembly GCA_963810055.1). Classification (GTDB taxonomy): domain Bacteria; phylum Pseudomonadota; class Alphaproteobacteria; order ATCC43930; family CGMCC-115725; genus REEB95. Next base: position 35,475 of record CAWEME010000046.1, read on the forward strand.
GCAGGCGAAGACCATGTCCTTCCCCACCGTCATGGTCTCGTCGAAACGCACCAGCGGCCGCTCGACCATGTCGTAGCCCATGCCGTGGCAATGGACGCGTTTCTCCTCGGGCCGCTTGTTCCGGCGCATGAAATCGTTATAGGCCTCCCAGATCTCCTTGCAGGAAGCGCCGGGCTTCAGCCGGTCGAGGGTGAATTTGCGCGCAGCGAGCACGAAGGCGAACTCGTCCTTCATCTCCTGGGTCGCCTTGCCCAGGACGCAAGAGCGGCCGAGCTCGGTATAGAAGCCGCCGGGGCCGTTATTCTCGATCAGCAGGGAAAACTGGTCGCCCGGGCGCAAGACGCGGTTCTGTACGTGACGGTTGCCGAAGGCGATCCCGAGATTGAGCGGCGCGCTTGCGGCCAGGAACAGCCCCTGCTCGCTGCCCCGGGCGTGCCCGGCCTGTTCGGCCAAGGCGGTCACCTCGATATCCCTCATGCCCGGCTTCACCGCCTGGAAAACCTTGGCCATGACCTCGTCCTGCATCGCCGCGCTGCGGCGCATACTCGCTATTTCCTCGGGGCTTTTCACCGCCTTGATGCGGTCGACCAGCTCGGAAGCATCGACGAATTTCGCGTTGGCGAGCCTGCCGCGCTTCAGGTAATCCACCGTCGCGTAGGCGATTGACGAGGTGCCGACCAGGCCGATGGTCGCGCCGGAATAGGCTTCAAGCGCTTTCTCCGCCAGCTCAGCGTCGTAATGCTTGGTGTAGGCGGCGCTGGCGAAGCTCGGGCTGCCCAGCACGCGCTTGACGCCGCGGCGCAGCCCGTCGCCTTCTGGCGGCAGCGTTTTGTCCATGCCGAAGCCGCCCATGGCGACGACGGTCATGCGATCCTCGCGCGGGAACACCACGGTGACGGGATAGCCGTTGGTGGCCGGCACGTCGGTGAAATATTTGACGTAACCGCCCATGAAATCGTTGTTGTTCTGCATCAGCAGCACGTCGATGCGTTGCTCGTCCATCGCCTTGCGCACCGCCGCCCAGCGCCGTTCGAGCTCGGATGTGGAGATCGGCGCGTTGGTGCGTTCGGACGGATCGGTCATGGCGTGCTCTCAGTGCTCAACCCGGTAAACCATATGGGCGAAATCGCCGGCCAGGAAGCGCCGCATGTTCTCTTCTACCACCGGGAGGGCGCGGTCGGGATATTCGTCGTAAAAGCCGCCGAGATGCGGCGTCAGCAGGAAGTTCCTGGCCGACCAGAAAGGATGATCGGCGGGCAGCGGTTCCTTTGCGAACACGTCCATGGCGGCGCCGGCGAGGCGGCTGCCGCCGAGCGCCAGGAGCAGCGCGTCCTCGTCCACCACCCCGCCATGGGCGAGATTGATGAGATAGGCCGAGGGCTTCATCGCGGCCAGGACTTGCGCGTTCACGGTGCACTGGGTCTCGGGCGTGGTCGGGGTCAGGATCACCAGGAAATCGCATTCGCGCGCCGCTGCTTCCAGCTCGCCGCGGCCATGGACGCGTTTGAAGCCCGCGGCCTCGCGCGGTTTCGACGACACCCCGATGACGCGCATGCCCAGCGCCTTGAGACGCGGCGCCAGGCCCATGGCGATGCTGCCGACGCCGTAGATGACGGCGGTCTTGCGATCCAACAGCCGCGACGGCCAGCGTTCCCAGACATGCTTGTCCTGGTTGCGCACCGCGCGCGGCAGATCGCGCGCCAGCGCCAGCATGGCGGCGATCACCGCCTCGGACACCGCCGCCTCGTGGATGCCATGGATGCGCGTGACGATGGTTTCGCGCCGGAGATCCGGATGATCGGCGATGCCGTCGACGCCGCTGCCCAGCGCCTGGATCCATTTGAGGCGCTTCCCCGCCGCAATAACCCGCGGCGCCAGCATCGGCGCGAAGGTCAGCAGCACATCGGCCTCGCCGATATAAGGATCAACCTTGCTATGATGATCGACCGAATCGACGGATATCTCCGGGAACGCCGATTTGAGCCGGTCGGTATAACGCGCCCGGACCTTCTCCGGCATCGCCAGCAGGATGAGCAGCCTGGTCATGGCCCGATCGACGCGTCGAGGCTGCCGGGTTAGGCGGCGAGGCCGAGGAGACGCGCGGCGTTGCCACCGAGGATTCTGCGCTTGTCGTCGGAAGCCAGTTTCGCCCGCTCGACGAAGGCGACGGGATTGTCCTCGCCCACCGGATAGTCGCCGCCCAGTACGATTTGCGACGCGCCCACCTTGTGTGCCAGGAACTCGAGCATGTCCTGGTTGTAGACCACGGTATCGTAATAGAGCTGCCGCATATAGGCGCTCGGTTCCTTCTGCAGATTCTTGAACATCTCGCGCCGGATGCGGAAGTTGCGGTCGACGCGTCCGGCATAATAAGGCAGGAAGCCGCCGCCATGCGCGATGCCGACCTTGAGCCGGGGGAAGCGGTCGAGAACGCCTTCGTACATCAGCGAGGACAGCGCGATCGCCTCCTCGATGGGTTGGCCGACGCCGTTCCACATCTGGAATTTATCGAAACGCGGATGTTTGAAGCCGGCAGGATGGATGAAGACGGCGACGCCGAGCGCCTCGGCCTTGGCCCAGAACGGCCACAGCCGCTCCTCACCGATCTCCGAGACCTGCGCGTTGGTGTTGATGGCGACCGCCTTGAAACCGAGTTGCGACACCATGCGCTCGAGCTCGGCAATTGCGCCGGCGGTGTCCTGCAGCGGCACGGTGCCCATGCCGATGAAGCGATCGGGCCGGCGCGCGACAAATTCGGCGAGGCCGTCATTGTTCATGATCGAGAGCCTGAGGCCGGTCTCGGCATCCGCCCAATAGCAGTATTGCGCCACGTGGTTGAAGATCACGTGCATGTCGACGCCGATCTCGTCCATGTCCATGAGGCGAGCCTGCACCTCGTCGTTGGTCGCGCGTGGATGACGCTGGCGTTGTGCCGCCGCGCCGCGGAGATACCCACCGACAAGCTGGTATTCCGTCGCCTCGGGCGGACGGTGCGCCGTCACGTAATTGCACACGTCCATGTTGATGATGTGGGTATGGAAATCGATCACCGGCGTGCTCTTGCTCCGCCGCTTGACGACCGCCGGCGCCACGCGCGCGGGCTGCTTCGGCCGTTTTGCTTTCGTCATGCCCGGCTCCTTCATAATCCCAGAATGCGCTCGGCGTTCTTGTGGAAGATCTTTTCCATCACGGTTTCGGCATAGCCCAGTTCGGCCCATTCCTTGAACAGGCGGGCATAGGGCATGCTCGGATAGTCGCTGCCGAACATGATCTTGTCCTGGAGCCGGGCGCGGATGTCGGTCTTGAGCTGGGCCGGGAAATATTTCGGCGCCCAGCCCGACATCTCCCAGAACACGTTGCCCTTGTGCAGCGCCACCGCCGTCATCTCGTCGACCCAGGGCCAGCCCGGATGCGCGGCGATGATGGTGAGATTCGGGAAATCGGCGGCGAGCTCGTCGAGGCAGGAGGGATGCGCGTGACGGATTTTGGCGCCCATGCCGCCCGGCATGCCGGCGCCCATGCCGGTGGTGCCGACATCGACCATCACCGGAACCTTGAGCGCGTCGATCGCCTCCCACAGCGGATAGAACCGCCGCTCGTTCATGGCGAAGTGCCCCATGATGGGATGGAAGTGGAAGCCCAGCATCTTGAGATCGAGGATCGCATGGCGCGCCTCCTTGATCGCCGCTTCGCCTTTCAAGGGATCGACCGCGGCCCAGGACTGGATGATGCGGTCCTGGTGGCGGTTTTGCATGCCCTTGACGTAATCGTTGCTGCAAGGCGGCGTCTTGGCGGTGGTTTCGAGGTCGAGCGCCACCAGCACCGCCTCGACCCCGGCCTCGGTGAAATCCTTCACCACCTCGTCTTCCTGTTTCCAGGTCCAGCTGCGGTTCCAGTACTTGGCGAGCGCCTCGACATAAGGGCCCTGGCATTTGATCCAGGGCTCGGTGTTGGGATAGCAGTGCAGATCGATGATGCGCATGGCTCAGCTCGCTTTTGCCGCCGGCCGCGACGCCGGCAATTTGGATACCGTTTCGACCAGCGTCTTCTTCGACACCTTGCCGAAAGTGGACAGCGGAAAATCGGCCATGATCTCGAGCCGCTCGGGCAGCTTGAACTTGGCGATCTCCTTGGCGGCTAGGAACCGGACCAGCTCCTCGAGACCGAGGGTCTTGTCCTTGTGCAGGATGACGCAGGCGCACATGCGCTCGCCCAAGGCGGGGTCGGGCATGGCGACGCAGGCGACGTTCTCCACCGCCGGATGCTGCAGGATCAGATTCTCGATCTCCTCGCAAGATATCTTCTCGCCGCCGCGGTTGATCAAATCCTTCTTGCGGCCTTCGACCATGTAATTGCCCGACGGGTGCTGGCGCATCAGATCGCCGGAGCGGTAGAAGCCGTCCGAGGTGAAGGCGCGCTTGTTGTGCTCGGCGGCGCCGTAATAACCGCGCAGGGTATAAGGCCCGCGCGCGCACAGCTCGCCGACTTCGCCGAAGGCCACTTCCTTGTCGTCGTCGTCCAAAAGCCGCACTTCGTCGTCGGGAGAAATCGGCCTGCCGACCGTTTCCAGCCGCACATCGTCCGGATCATTCCGGCGCACGAAGAACAGCATGCCTTCCGACATGCCGAAATTCTCCTGTACGAAAACCGAAGGGATGAGTTCCTTGGTCTTGATGCGCACCTCGGGCTGGAGACGCTGGCCGCCGCTCTGGATGAAGCGCAGCGAGGAGGTGTCATGCCACGTCACCTCGGGACTGTTGATGAGCCGGATCAGCAAGGCGGGCACCACCTTGATATGCGTGACGCGGTGCTGCGCCACCAGGGGGAACATGTCCTCGGGCCGGGTCGTCGGGCTCAACACCACCTTGCCGCCGTTGAAGAAGAAGCCCTGGATGCCCGGGCAGGCCAAAGGCAGGTTATGCGCGATCGGCAAGGCCAGCAGCAGCACGGAATCGCCGGAAACCTCGCAGACTTGCGCGGCAGTCTTGGAGTTATAGGCATAGTCGTTATGCGTGCGCGGGATCAGCTTGGGCACGCCGGTGGTGCCGCCCGACAGCTGGAAGATGCAGGGATCGACCGGGTCGATCGCGATCTTGGCCAGCTCCGATTTGGGCAATGTCGCCGGACGTTCGATCAGCTCGGTCAGCGAGATCTCGCCCGGTCCCGCCTGGCCGAGCACGATGCGGAATTTGAGGCAGGAATTCTCGTCGGCGACGCGTTTGACCATCGGCCCGAAAGCGAAATCGCTCTGGCGTTCGGGATAGACGCAGGCGGCCGCCTGGGCGATTTTCACGAATTGGCTGATTTCGCTGTAGCGGTGCGTGGCCAGCGCGGCAATCGGGATGCCGCCGATCTTCTGCAGCGCGAAATAGAGCAGCACGAATTCGGCGACATTGGGCAAGGGCGGCACCACGCGATCCAAGGGCTTCAACCCCAGCGCCAGCAGATTGAGCGCGAGATTGTCGGTGATGCGATCGATATCGGCGTAGCTGAAGCGCCGCGCGCCGTCGATCAGCGCCGTGCGGGGCCCGAATTTCTTCCACACCTCGGCGAATTCCGCGGCCAGCGATCGGTCCCGCCAATAGCCCTTGGCGCGGTAACGCTTGGCGTAGTCGGGGGGAAAAGGAATGACGCCGGGCAGCATGGTCAGGTCGAGCTCGCGAATCCGCCGTCGACTACGATGATCTCGCCGGTGACGAAGCGGTTGCCCTCGATCAGCGACAGCATGGTTTCGGCCACGTCCTCGGCCGTCACCACGCGCTTCAAGGGCGTGAGCTTGGCGCGGCGGCCCATCAGATCGTCGTATCTGTCCTTGAGCATGCGCTTCATCCAGTCGCCTTCCATCCAGCCCGGCGCCACGGCGTTGACGCGGATCTCGGGGCCGAGATTGAGCGCCAGCGTCTTGGTCAGGTTGACCACCGCCGCCTTGCTCGCGGCATAGGGCAAGGGCTGCGGCCCGGGGCGAAGCCCGACGATGCTGGCGGTGTTGACGATGGCGGGATGGGCCGATTTGCGGAGCAGCGGCAGCGCCGCGCGCGTGACCGAGAATATTCCGCGCACATTGACGGCGAAGACGCGGTCCCATTCCTCAACCGTCATCGCCTCGAAATCCTTGGGCTTGACCTCGGTGGTGGTGCCGGCATTGTTGATGAGGGCGTCGAGACGGCCGAAGGCGGATTCGACTTGCTTCAGCATAACGCGCACGCCGGCATCGTCGGCGACGTCGCATTTGCACAGCAGGGTCTTGGCGCCGAGTTTCTGCGCGGCATCCGCGGTTGCGCGCGCCGCGCCGTCGCTGCGGCTGTAATTGATCGCGACGTCATAGCCCGCGCGCGCCAGCGCCAGCACGGCAGCGGCGCCGATGCCGCTCGCGGCGCCGGTAACCAGACCAGTCTTGCGCGCCGGATTAACTTGCCCGTTCACGCAGCCTCCCCAGCCGCCACCATTGACACGGTGATATTTATGAACATGTTCATTTTTGATCCGGTCGCTGATATTGTCAAGGACCATCCCGCAAACCACGAGGCCCGCGCTTGTCTGGTTCCGCCCGCCGCATCGCCGCCAAGCCCGCCCCCGCGGCGAAGACCGCATCGCCGGGCACCGGCCTGCGGGAGCGCGGCAAGGCGCAGAAGCTGGCCAGAATCCGCCGCGCCGCGCGCGAGCTCTTCATCGAGAAAGGCTACGACGACACCACGACGCGCGCGATCGCGCGCCGCGCCGGGGTCGCTCTGGGCACGCTCTTCATCTATGCCGCCGACAAGCGCGACCTGCTCTTCCTGATCTTCATCGACGAGCTCGAGGACGTCGCCGCAAGGGGTTTTGCCGAAGCGCCCGGCAACGTTCCTTTTCCCGACCAGCTGGTTGGAATCTTCCGCGCGTTTTATGTCTTTTTCGCGCGGCAGCCGGATCTCGCGCGTTTCATGCTGCGCGAACTGACCTTCTATGCCGAAGGCCACGAGGCGCGCCGCTTCCGGGGACATCAAGAGAAAATCCTCGCCGATCTGGCGGCTCTGGTGGACCGCGCCAAGGGAGCGGGACGCATCAGCGCGGACGAGGACAGCGCCATCGCGGCCCGCGCGATCTGGGCGATCTATACCGCCGAAATCCGGCGCTGGCTCGGCGACGCAAAGCACGCGCCCGACCTCGCCCGCGGCCTGGCCGAGCTGCGCCGCGTGTTCGCGCTGCTGATCGCCGGATTGAAGCCGCGCGCTTGACAAAAGTCAGGGTTGGGACCAATAGTCAAATCGTTCTAAAAAAAACCAAGAAACCCGGGACAATCCGCAAGGGAGGGACAATGCGTTTCATACAATTCGCGCTGGCCGCCATCGTGGCCGCCGCTTTCGCTTATGCGCCCGGCGCAGCCAGCGCCGATCCGGTCAAGATCCGCACCAGCTATGTCGTGCCGGTGGCCAATTGGGCTTCGCTGTTGCCGGCGAAGGCCGATCTCATGACCCATCTGAACAAGACCTACACCCTGGATGTGACGCGCTTCCAGGGCACGCCGCCGATGATCACCGCGCTCGCCAGCAATCAGCTCGACATCGGCGATCTGGCCTATTCCTCTTTCGCTCTCGCCGTGCAGAATGCCGGGCTCAACGATCTGCGCATCATCAGCGACGATTTCCAGGACGGCGTCCCGGGCTATTACACCGACCAGTACTTCGTCTTGAACGACAGCCCGATCAAGACTGTCGAGGACTTGAAGGGCAAGGTGCTGGCAACCAACGCGGCCGGCAGCGCGGTCGACATCGCCATGCGCGCCATGCTGCGCAAGCATCATCTCAACGACAAGACCGACGTCACCATCGTCGAGGCCGCCTTTCCCAACATGCGGGAAATGCTGGCGGAGCATAAGGTCGACCTCATCCCGGGCGTGCTGCCCTTCTCCTACAATCCCGACCTGCTCAAGATGGCGCATCCGTTGTTCAGCCAGAAGGACGCGGTAGGCCGGACGCAGATGATCGTCTGGGCCGCCCATGCCGACTGGCTCAAGCAAAATCGCGCCGCCGTGGTCGATTTCATGGAAGACACCATTCGCGTCATGCGCTGGTTCCAGAATCCCAAGAACCATGCGGCGGCGGTGCAGATCGCCGTGGATACGGCCAAGATTCCGGCTCCGGTTTGGGATTCCTGGCTGTTCGTCAAGGGCAAGGACTATTACCGCAGCCGGAGCGCGTTGCCGGACCTCAAGGCGCTCCAGGCGAACATCGAGACGCAACGGGAACTTGGCTTCCTGGACAAGGATATCGACGTCAGCCAATACGCCGATCTCAGCATCGCCAAGGAAGCGGCGGCGCGGCTGAAAAAATAACTCCGGCCGCGAGCGACAAAACCAGGGGCGGGCCAACGGGCCCGCCCTTTTTCCTTCAAGGCGCGATTGAAGACCCGCCCGCCTGCAAGCGGTAGCCCACCCCCGGCTCGGTCAGGATCAGGGCCGGCCGCGCCGGATCGGCTTCGAGCTTGTGGCGCAGATTGCGCACGAAGACGCGCAGATACTGGGCGTCTTCCGTATGAGCCGGGCCCCACACCTCCGTCAGGAGATGACGGTGGGTGAGCACCTTTCCCGCATTCACCACCAGCGTCTTCAACAGATCGTATTCCTTGGGCGAGAGCCGGACCTCCTCGCCTTTCCGCTTCACCAACCGGCGCACCAGATCGACCGAGATGTCGCCCAGCACGAACACCGGCGCCTCGCCCTTGGCCTGGAAGCGGTGGCGGATCGCGGTGCGCAGCCGCGCGATCAGCTCCTCCATGCCGAAAGGCTTGGTGACGTAATCATCGGCGCCGAGATCGAGCGCCGCGACCTTGCTCTGCTCGTCGCCCCTGACCGACAGCACGACGATCGGCACGGTCCGAGATTTTGCGGATGGCGCGTATGACCTCGAGTCCGTTCATGTCGGGAAGCCCCAGATCGAGCACTACCAGATCGGGCTTGTCCTCCGTCAATTGCTTCAGCGCCGCGGCGCCGCTGTCGGCTTCGACGACGCGATAGCCCTGGGCCGACAGGCTGGTCTTGAGGAACCGGCGGATCGGCGGTTCGTCGTCGACGATCAGCACGGCTGTTTCCCTAGCCATGCGCCCGCGCTTCCGTTGCCGACTGTTCCTCTTCGACGGGAATGCGGATGGTGAACACGCCGCCGCCGGCGCTGCGGTTGCCGGCGGTGATGGTGCCGCCCATCGCCTCGACGAAACCGCGGCAGATGGCCAGCCCCAGCCCGGTGCCGGCGCGCTGCCGGTCCTGGGCGTGGACCCGGTAGAATTTGTCGAAGATGCGTTCGAGATCGCCGGGCGGGATGCCCGGCCCCTCGTCCTCGACACGGACGACGACGGAGCCGTTCTCGCGATGCGCCGATATCCGCACCAGGGATTTCGGCGGCGCGTATTTGGCGGCGTTGTCGAGGATGTTGAACAGCGCCTGCTCGAACAGCAGGTAATCGAGCCGCAGCATCGGCAGATGCGGATCGATATCGACCTCCAGGCGGTGATCGGCCAGGATCTTGGACGCGCGTTGCAGCGCCGTACCGATGATCTCGCTGGCGTCGATCATCTCGGGATTGAGCTGGATGGCCCCCGATTCGAGCCGGGTCATGTCGAGCAGATTGCCGATGAAGCGATTCAAGCGCTCGGCCTCGGATTGGATGGTCGACATCAGCTCCTCGCGCGAGGCCTTGTCATAGGCGTCGCCGTAGCTCCTGAGGCTGGTCATGGCGCCGATGATCGAGGCGAGCGGCGTCCTGAGGTCGTGCGAGATCGAGGTCAGCAGCGCTGCTCGCAGGCGTTCGGTCTCGGCCTGGACGCGCGCGCGGTCGATGTCTTCGGCCAGCGTGATGCGTTCGATCGCGACGGCCACCTGATCGGCGAGCGCGTCGAGCAAACGGCGGCTGTCGGGCGTCAAAAGCGGGCCGGGCCGGTCGCGGTCGATGCCGAGCACGCCCACCGGGCCGCGCCCGGTCCGCAAGGGCAGGAAAAGGCGTTTGGCGCCGGGCAGCGTGTCGGCGCCGCGCCCGGCGGCGCGGTTGTGCTCCCAGCTCCAGCGCGCGGCGGCGAGATCGGCCTCGTCGAGTTCGTCCTCGGGCGGGTATCCCGCGCGCACGGCGATGCCCTCGGCCTCGGGCAAGAGCAGCATGACCCGCACCGAGAGCATGAGCGCGATCTGATAGACCGTCGCCCACAACAAATCCTCGAGCTTGCCGATGCCGGCGAGCTTGCGGCTGAAGGCGAACAGCTCCTCTGTGGTGCGGGCGCGATCGCGCGCGGTCACCACCTGGTTGCGGGTGCGCGCGGCCAGATTCGACGCGATCACCGCCACGATGAGAAAGAAGAACAGCGCGACCACGTTCTCCGGGTCGGCGATAGTGAAGGTGTAAAGCGGCGGCAAAAAGAAAAAGTTATAGGCCAGCACGCTGATGAGGCAGGCATAAAGCGAAGGCAGCAGCCCGTAAGTCACCGCCGAGATCAGGATCGCGGTCAGGAAGACGAGCGCGACGTTGACGACGTTCAGGTATTGCTGGAGGACGAAGCCGATGCCCAAGGCCGCGGCGACGATGGCCGTGGTCGCGACATAAGGCGTGATGTCGAAAGGTTCGGGCTCGGCCTGAGTGCGTATGGTCTTGGCCGGCAACGCCTCGCCCACGTCCCCGGCGATGACATGGACGCTGATATTGCCGGCATGGCGCACCAGATCGTGCACCACCGAGCCGTGCATCATCTCGAACCAGCGCGAGCGTTCGGATTTGCCGATGACGATGTGGGTGATGTTGTTGGCCCGGGCGTAGCCGGTGACATCCTCGGCGATGCGCCCGCCCGGGATGGTGATGGCCTCGCCGCCGAGCTTCTCGGCGAGGCGAAGGCTGTCGGCGATGCGGTCGCGCTCGCGTTCGTCGAGGCGCTGGTAGCGCGGGGTCTCGACATAGAGCGCCGTCCAGGGCCCGTGCAGCCGGTCGGCCAGGCGCTTGGCGTAACGGATGAGGGCGGCGCAGGCCGGGGACTCGCTGACGCAGACCAGCACGCGCTCGCCCGCGGCCCACGGGCCGCTGATGGTGTGCGCCTGCATGTAGGTCAGCATCTGTTCGTCGACGCGCTGCGCGGTGCGCCTGAGCGCCAGCTCGCGCAACGCGGTCAGATTGCCGGGCTGGAAGTAATGACGGACGGCGCGCTCGGCCTGTTCGGGGACGTAGACCTTGCCTTCCTTGAGGCGCTGAATCAGGTCTTCGGGCGAAAGGTCGATCACCTCGATGTCGTCGGCGCCGTCGAGCACGCTGTCGGGCACGGTCTCGCGCACGCGGATGCGGGTGATCTGCGCCACCACGTCGTTGAGGCTTTCGACGTGCTGGATGTTGAGCGTGGTGTAGACGTCGATGCCCGCGACCAGCAGTTCCTCGACGTCGAGATAACGCTTGGGATGACGCGAGCCGGGCGCGTTGGTGTGAGCGAGCTCGTCGACCAGCACCAGCTTGGGGCGCCGCGCCAGGATGGCGTCGAGATCCATTTCCTCGATGACGCGGCCCTTGTAGTCGATTTTGCGCCGCTTCACGACCTCAAGGCCGTCCAGCAGCGCCTCGGTTTCCTTGCGGCCGTGGGTTTCGACGACTCCGACGACGAGGTCGGCGCCCTCGCGGCGCCGGGTCTGCGCCGCTTCCAGCATCTCAAAGGTCTTGCCGACTCCCGGCGCGGCGCCGAGGAAAATCTTCAGCCGGCCGCGGCCCTCCCGCTTGGCCTCAGCCAGCAGCGCCTCGGGCGAGGGGCGCGAATCACGGGTGGGGTTCGGGGCGGCCATGCCCCATTATAGCAAGACCGGCGCTATTTCGCGCCGAGCGCGTCGAGGGCGAGGTTGAGCTTCAGCACATTCACGTGCGGCTCGCCGAGAACCCCGAGAAAACGGCTCTGGGTGTTGTCGGCGACCAGCTGGCTGACCTGGTCCGCAGGCAGGCCGCGGGCCTTGGCGACGCGCGGCACCTGGAACAAGGCCGCCGCCGGGGTGATGTCGGGGTCGAGGCCGCTGGCCGAATTGGTCACCAGATCGACCGGCACCGGTGCCGCGGGATTTTCGGCATGGAGCTTGGCCGCCGCGTCCTTCACGCCGTCGACCAAAGCCTGGCTGGTCGGCCCCAGGTTGGAACCCGACGAATTGTCGGCGGCATAGGGCACGGAGATGGTCTTGGTCGGATCCTTGGGATCCGGCTCGGTCGTCGCCGAAGGCCGGCCGTGGAAATACTTGTCGGTCTCGAAATCCTGGCCGATCAGCTCGGAGCCGATGACCTTGCCGTCCCGTTCGACCAGGCTGCCATTGGCTTGGTGCGGGAACAGGATTTGCGCGATGCCGGTCATGGCCAGCGGATAGGCCAGGCCGGTGATGATCGTCATGACGACGATCATCAGGATGGCGGGACGAATCTGTTTCAACATGGTGGAACTCCTCAGGCCAAACCCATGGCCGTGACGATCAAATCGATGAGCTTGATGCCGATGAACGGCACGATGAGGCCGCCGACGCCATAGAGCCAAAGATTGCGGCGCAGGATGCTGGCGGCGCCGGCCGGACGGTAACGCACGCCACGCAGGCTCAACGGGATCAGCGCGATGATGATCAGCGCGTTGAAGATGATCGCCGACAGGATCGCGCTTCCGGGGCTGTGCAGGCCCATGACGTTGAGGACGGCGAGCTGCGGATAGAACGCGATGAACATGGCCGGGATGATGGCGAAATACTTGGCCACGTCGTTGGCGATGGAGAAGGTGGTCAGCGCGCCGCGGGTCATCAGCAGCTGCTTGCCGATGGCGACGATCTCGATCAGCTTGGTCGGATCGCTGTCGAGATCGACCATGTTGCCCGCCTCGCGCGCCGCCATGGTGCCGGTGTTCATCGCCACGCCGACATCGGCCTGGGCCAGCGCCGGCGCGTCATTGGTGCCGTCGCCGCACATCGCCACCAGCTTGCCCTTGGCCTGCTCGTCGCGGATGAGCCGCAATTTATGCTCCGGCGTCGCCTGCGCCAGAAAATCGTCGACTCCCGATTCGGCCGCGATCGCCGCGGCGGTGAGCGGATTGTCGCCGGTGATCATCACGGTGCGGATGCCCATTTGGCGCAGCTCCGCGAAGCGCTCGCGGATGCCGCCCTTGACGATGTCCTTCAGATGGATCGCGCCGAGAATCCGGCCGTCTTTCTCGACCGCCAGCGGCGTGCCGCCGCTCCTGGAAATACGCTCGGCAAGCCCGGTGAGTTCGCGCATGGCCGCTTCGGGCTTGGTCTTGAGACCGGCAAAAATGGCGTCGACCGCGCCCTTGCGGATCGAAGAGCCTTCGAGATCGACGCCGCTCATGCGCGTCTGCGCCGAGAACGGCACGAATTTGGCGTTGAGCGGCGCCATCTCGCGGCCGCGGATGCCGTACTTCTCCTTGGCCAGCACGACGATGGAGCGGCCTTCCGGCGTCTCGTCGCTGAGCGAGGCGAGCTGCGCCGCATCGGCCAACTCTTTCGCGTTCACGCCCGGCAACGGCAGGAATTCGGTGGCTTGGCGGTTGCCCAACGTGATGGTGCCGGTCTTGTCCAGGAGCAGCGTATCCACGTCGCCCGCCGCCTCGACCGCGCGGCCCGACATGGCGAGCACGTTGAAGCGCACCAGACGGTCCATGCCGGCGATGCCGATGGCCGAGAGCAGCGCGCCGATGGTGGTGGGGATGAGACACACGAACAGCGCGATCAAGACGACGACGCCGACCGCGCCGCCGGCATAGGAGGCGAAGCTCGGGATGGTGACGGTGGCGAAGACGAAGATGATCGTCATGCCCACCAGCAGGATGTTGAGCGCGATCTCGTTGGGGGTCTTCTGCCGGACCGCGCCTTCGACCAGGGCGATCATGCGGTCGAGGAATGTGGAGCCTTGCGCCGCCGTGATCTTGACCCGCAGCCAATCCGAAGTGACGCGCGTGCCGCCGGTGACCGCCGAACGGTCGCCGCCGGATTCACGAATCACCGGCGCGGATTCGCCGGTGATGGCGGATTCGTCGACCGAGGCCACGCCCTCGATCACTTCGCCGTCGCTCGGGATGTAATCGCCGGTTTCGACCAGCACGAGGTCGCCCGGCTTGAGCTTGGCCGCATCGACCAGATCGAAGTTCCGCCCCTTCCCGCTTGAGAGACGCTTGGCCTTGGTGTCGGTGCGCATGCGGCGAAGCAATTCAGCCTGGGCCTTGCCGCGGCCCTCGGCCATCGCCTCGGCGAAATTGGCGAACAGCACGGTGAACCACAGCCACAGAGTGATCTGGCCGGAGAACAGCGCGTTGGTTCCAACCACCGTGCCCGCCCCCATCACCAGGTCGCGGATGAAGAAATACGTCGTCAGCACGGAGACGATCTCGACCACGAACATGACCGGGTTCTTGACCAGGGTGCGCGGATCGAGCTTTTTGAACGCGGCGCCGATCGCCGGCACGATCAGGGTGCGGTCGAACAGCGCCGGTGGCTGCAGGCTCCGCTTGTACAGCATCTCCGGACGCACGATCAAAGCGGCGGTTTCGGTTTTCGGGTTCATGGTTTAATCCTCAAGGCGCGGGATAAAGGGTGCCGTGGGTCATCGCGACCTGCTCGACCACGGGGCCGAGCGACACCGCCGGGAAATACGTCAAACCGCCCATGATGAGGATGACGCCGACCAGCAACCCGACGAAGAGCGGCGAATGGGTCGGGAAAGTGCCGGCGGAGGGCGCCAGGATCTTTTTCTGGGCGAGCGAGCCCGCCACCGCCAGCAGCGGAATGACGAAGATGAAGCGGCCCATCAGCATCGCGCCGGCCAGCGTGGTGTTGTAGAAGAGCGTGTTGGCGCTGAGGCCGGCAAACGCGCTGCCGTTGTTGCCGGTCGCCGAGGTATAGGCATAGAGAATCTCGCTGAAGCCGTGCGGCCCGGTATTGGCGATGCCGGCGAGACCGGCCGGTATAACCGTGGCCAAGGCGGTCCAGCCGAGGATCGAGAGCGGCAGGCTCAACAGCGCCAGGATGGTCATCTTGACCTCCTTGGCCTCGAGCTTCTTGCCGAGATATTCGGGCGTGCGCCCGACCATCAACCCGGCGACGAACATGGCGACGATGGCGAAGGCGACAATGCCGTAAAGACCGGAGCCGACGCCGCCGAAAATCACTTCGCCGAGCTGGATGTTGACGAGCGGCACCATGCCGCCCAGCGGCATGAAGCTGTCATGCATGGAATTGACCGCGCCACAAGAGGCGTCGGTGGTGACGGTGGCGAAGAGCGCGGAGTTGGCGATGCCGAAGCGCACCTCCTTGCCTTCCATGTTGCCGCCGGCTTGCATCGGCCCCGCAACGCCGTCGACGTTGAAGGCGGCGAAAGCCGGATTGGCGTGCGATTCCGCCCAATAGGCCGTGGTCACGCCGGCGAAGAACAGCACGAACATGGCGGCGAAGATCGCCCAGCCCTGGCGTTCGTCCTTGACCATGCGGCCCAGGACATTGGTAAGCGCGGCGCCGAACATGAGCAGAATCACCATCTCGATGAAATTGGTGAGCGCGTTCGGGTTTTCGAACGGATGCGCCGAGTTGGCGTTGAAGAAGCCGCCGCCGTTGGTGCCCATCATCTTGATGGCTTCCTGCGAGGCAACCGGGCCGACTGCGATGGTCTGCTTGGCGCCTTCGAGCGTCGTGCCATCCACATAGGGGCCGAGCGTCTGCGGCATGCCCTGCCAGACGAAGAACAGGCCGATGACGACCGAGAGCGGCAGCAGGATGTAGAGCGTGCAGCGCGTCAGATCGACCCAGAAATTGCCGATGGTCTTGGATTCGCGCCGCGAAAAGCCGCGGATGACGGCGATGGCCAGCGCAATGCCGGTGGCGGCCGAGAGGAAATTGTGCACCGCGAGGCCGGCCATCTGGGTCAGATAGCTCATCGTCGTCTCGGGCGTGTAGGATTGCCAGTTGGTATTGGTGATGAAGCTGATCGCGGTGTTGAAGGCCGAACTCTCCTCAATCGCGCTCTGACCCGCCGGGTTGAACGGCAGCGCGGCCTGGAGCCGCTGCAAGGCATAAAGCGACAGGACGCCGGCGAGGCTGAACAGCAGCATCGAAACCGCATAGATCAGCCAATTCTGCTCCGACTTCTCGTCGACGCCGCAGCACCAATAGATCGCGCGCTCGACCGGGCGCAACACCGGGCTCAACAGGGTGCGGTCGCCGTTGAAGACGCGCGTCATGTAGCCGCCGAGCGGCCGCGTGACGGCGATGATGACGGCGCAGTAAATGGCGATCTGAACCCAGCCATTGGCGGTCATGGCACGCTCCTAGAATTTCTCGGGACGGATAAGCGCGATGACGAGATAGACCATGATCACCACGGTCACGATCGCGCCGAGTAGGTAATCGATCAGCATGGGAGCCTCACATCCGGTCGCAGGCGAGGACGTAAAGAACGGCAAGAACGAAGAAGCCAGTGCCGGCGGCTACTAAAATGACATCGAGCATGATTGGCCCTCCGAACGCATTGGGACGGAGAATTTGTGGGCTATACACCCGCCCGGTCTTCGTCCCATTGATGTAGATCAGGCGCGGCAGATAAAAGGGCGTTGCGGCGTATAATTGCGAGGTGGATTTGCGCGCTGCAGCATAAAGCCGGCATAAAGATTTTCTGATCGGTTAGCCGTAGCCATAGATTTTCAGGCAAACCATCAGCAGCACGACAATGGCCCCGATTCCGGTCAAGGTCGCCGCGATCTCGCTGAGAACCTGTTTGAGCGTAAATCCTCCGTCTTCGGAATCCGGCTCGAATTCCTGCCGCGGATAAACCACCCAATTGCCGTCGTCATCATTCCGAAATGCCATGAAACCCTCGCGTCATGCGCGGCGCGTCTGGCGCCGCGTCATGTCCGAATAGAAGGGAACTGGCGGATAAAGGATCGAGAGCGAAATCAATTCGCACTCATCAGGATTCCATAAAAAATGTGTGATGAAGACCGGCGGGCTTGGCCCGCTCAGCGTCCTTGCGGTTCGATGGCCAGTTCGGCCGCCGCCGCCAGCAGCAACAAAGCCGGCACCGCCAGAAGCAACGGCTGCCCGCCCTGAAGACCACCCCGGTCGCGCCCAAGGCCCCGCCCGCGCCATAGGCGATCCAGGCAAGCCCGTTATGCGCGCTGGCGTCGGCCGCCGCCCGCGCACCGGCCCTCTTGCCCGGCCAAAGCAGATCGACCAGCCCCTCGGCCAGCCGGACGATCGGCCCGGTGATGACGACGGTTTGCAGGGTGGTCGCGCCGAATTTCGATACCGAGGCCGCTTGCAGCCCCATGACGATGGCGATCGCGCCGAGCATCCCCAAACGGCCCGGGGCCGCGAGGCCGGTCGCCGCCAGCAGCAGCGCCGCCAGCAGCAGCGGAACATAGGCGCGGCTGGAGGCGCGCTTCAGCGCCGCGCCGAAGACCGCTCCCGCGGCAAAGGCGGTACAGCGTCAGGACATAGTTCACCGACGACGCCAGCTCGCCGCTGACCGCCGCGATCGCCAGCAGCACGGTATTGCCGGTCATGTTGGCGGCGAAGACATGGCCCAGGGTCATGTAGCCATAGGCGTCGACCATGCCGGCGACCAGGCAGAGGAGCCCGACCCGCGCCAGCGACCACATCACGTTTTGCCGTCTCCGCATGCGGATAAAACAGATAAAGGCGATTTTGTCCCTTGGCAATGGCGGCCGAACCGGCGCCGGCCCAACGCCTTAAAAATGCCGGAAATTGTCTTTACTAATTCCTCCGCAGCCCGGCAGGATTGCCGGGGCTCGCGGATTGTTCCGCATCCACGGCCTCTTCCACGGATTTCATCGATAGGTGCTCCCATGAAAAAGACAGGTGTCATCGCCGTTGCGGCGCTCGCCATGCTCGCTTTTGTTCCCCAATCGCCGGTCATCGGCGGCGCCCGAGCCGCTGCAGATGACGAAACAATTGCGATCCGAGCGATCATCTCGACAACTCGACCATCGCCACGGCGCGGCAGAAATTCGAGGCCGCGGGCTACACCCAGCTGCATGACTTCATGAAGGGCTGCGACAATTATTGGCACGCCCAGCGGCATGAAGAACGGCAAACCGGTGAACGTAGTGCTGTCGCCGCAGGGCAACGTGATGACCGAGGGCGACTAGCGTAGCACAGCCAAGCGCCGAACTCTCCTTTAGGCGCGAGGCGTCGTGCGAAGCAAACCGAAGGCCTATTTTCCCCGAGCCTCGTTGACCCAATAGCCCCAGGCGCGGTCGAGTGAGCGGTCGTTCATCTCGCCGGCCAGCCGCGCTTCGTCGCCTTCGAGATAAGTGGGCGATCCCAGCCGCAGCGCGTCCATCTGCAAGGCGGCGTTCATCGCCGCATAGATCGCGCGATAGACCACCTGCTTGATCGAATGCCCGACCATGGTCGCGCCGTGGCCGCGCATCAGCACCATCGGCTTGTTGCCAAGCGACGCGGCCAGCGCCCGGCCCAATTCCGCCGTGCGGATCAGCATGTCGGTCATGCCGAAAGATTGGCGGATGTCGAACACCGGCACGCCGGCGCCGAGATAGCCGCTCATGTGATAGATCGGCTTCAACGGCGTCCCGGTCGCGCCGAACGGGATCAGCGCCGGCGCATGGCAATGGATCACGGCCGTGACCTCGGGCCGCAACTTGTAGATCTCGCCGTGGATGAACCGCTCGCTGTAATAGCGCTTGGCCGGATTGGCCACCGGGTTGCTGTCGAGATCGAAGGTTACGACATCCTTGGGCGAAACCAGGCCGGGGGCGAGATGGCGCGCCATCAGGAACTTGCCCGGGTCCTTGTCGTGGCGGACGCTGATATGGCCGAAGGCGTCGACCACCTTCTGCTGGGAAAGGATATGGTTAGCGGTAACCAGCTCCTCGAGCAGAGCGCCGGAGGCTTTGGGAATCTTCGCCGATTTGATCATGCTTTTCATTCCTCAATGAGCGGCGGACGGCATGGCATGCATGCTGCGCCAGATGCGGTAGCGGGTCTCGGTGAATTGGGACGTGCCGCGGACCGCCGCCAGGTCCTCGCGCGCGCGCCCGAGCGGCACCTCGACGATCTCCTGCACCCGGCCCGCGCGCATCACCACCACGCGGTCGGCCAACGACACCGCCTCGTCGAGATCGTGGGTGACGAACAGGATGGTCTTGTGCGTGCGGCGGTGGAGTTCGAGCAACTCTCCCTGCAGCCCCTCGCGGGTCTGGGCGTCGAGCGCGCCGAAGGGTTCGTCCATCAGCAGCACCGTAGGATCGATGGCAAGCGCCCGGGCGATGCCGACGCGTTGCTGCATGCCGCCCGAGAGCTGATAGGGCCTGCGATTGGCCTCATCCTTGAGGCCCACCAATTCCAGCGCCCGCATCGATGCTTCATGCAAGGCGGTTCCCCGCACGCCCTTCATCTCCAGGCCGAACTTCACGTTCTGCAGGGCGGTGAGCCAGGGCAGCAACTCGGCGTGCTGGAACACGATGCCGCGATCGTAACCGCAGCCCTTGACCTCGCGCCCGTCCACCGTCACGCGGCCTGCGCTCGCCTGTTCCAGCCCCATGACGATGCGCAGCGCGGTGGTCTTGCCGCAGCCCGAAGGCCCGATCAACGCCACCACCTCGCCATCCTTGACGGTGAAGCTGACGCGGTCGAGCGCCTGCACGCTTTGCACCCCGCTCGCCAGGCGCAGGATGAAGCGTTTCGACAGATCGATGAGGCTGACTTCCCCCATAGTGCTTTCAGTTTTTCAGGTGCAGCATCCGCCGCGCATTGCCCTCGTACAGTTTCTCCAGCTCGTTCGGAGACAGGCCCAGTTGGCCGATGGCCTTGATGATCTCGCGGATGAACAGCGGCCCGCCTTCGGGATCGAAGGGGCAATCGGTGCCGAACAGGCAATGGTCGATGCCGAAGAAATCGAGCCCGCAACGCATGCCCGAGACCGAGCCGTTGATCGCGGTGTCGGCGTAGAAGCCGCGGAAATAATCGACCGGGCGTTTGCCCTTGGCCTTCATGCCGGCGACGATCTGCCGGTAGCCATCCTCCGCGCCCTCGCGCGAGCCGAGCTGGTCGAGACCCAGCCCCACCCGCGCCTCGAGATACGGCACCATCGCGCCCATGTGATGGGTGATGATCTTGAGCCTGGGCCAGCGGTCGAAGAAGCCGGAGAACACCATGCGCGCCATCGCCGCCGAGGTTTCGTAGGGCCAGCCGAATACCCACCAGATGTCGAAGCGCGAGCCCTTCTCGCCCGGGTAATCGGCGAATTTCTGGCCGCGCGTCGGATGCATCCAGACCGGCAAGTCATAGGCATGCATCTTCTCGAAGATGGGGGAGAATTCGGGATCGTCGAGCGGCCGGCCATTGACGTTGGTGAAGATCTGGATGCCCTTGGCGCCCATCTTCTCCACCGCGCGGGTGATCTCGTCGAGCGTCGCCTTGACGTTGTTCATCGGCACCGAGGCGACCCAGGCGGGGAAGCGGTCGGGATATTTGGCGCAGATGTCATGCATGCCGTCATTGGCGAGCCGCGCCAGAGCGGGCGACTTGTCGGGCGGCGCCACATATTCCACCGCCGGCATGGAGAGCGTCAGCACCTGCTGATACTGCTCGAACTCGTCCATCATCTTGAGCCGCTTGTCGAGGTCGAACAGCACCGGAATGTTGGTCCAACGCCGGATCGCGTCCTTATTGGGCACGATCTCGACCATCTTGTCGAAATAGGCTTTGGGAAAGATGTGCGGAAAGATGTCGAGTTTCTTCATTCTTGGCCTCCCAAGCGGGCCAATATCCGGGGCCGCTCATGGCTTGTCCAGAGACAAGATCGCCGTGCGTTGACTTCCCGGCGCAGTTGCCCATTAATTCCGCGTGAAACGGTGGGCACCATCCCCCATTCCCGCACCAGGTCCGCATGGACACGCGATCGCGCCGCAACCACGCCTATATCATCGACGATCCCGGCAACCAGCGCTTCCTCTTGAACCGGGAAGTGCTGGTATCGGAAGAGATTCTGCGGCGCGAACTGACGGCGATATTCGCCAAAAGCTGGATCTATGTCGGCCATGCTTCCGAATTGAAGCAGCCCAATGATTTCGTCACCCGGCGGGTGGCGGGTCGGCCGGTGATCTTCTGCCGCGACGGCCGAGGCGCCATCCGCTGCCTGCTCAATACCTGCCGCCACCGCGGCGCCATCGTCTGCACTGCGCGCGCCGGCAATGCGCGGCGATTCAACTGCGTTTATCACGGCTGGAGCTACGCCAATAACGGCGAACTGGTGGGCGTGCCCGGCGACGACGCCTATGCGGCCTCTTTCCGCAAGGCCGAATTCGGCCTGGCGTCGCCGCCGCGTTTCGAATCCTACCGCGATTTCTGGTTCCTTAACCTCGATCCCGAGGCGCAAGACCTCAAGGACTATCTCGGCCGCGCCACCGATTATATCGACCTGGTGATCGAGCAGTCGCCCTCGGGCCGGATGCAGATCATCGCAGGAACCCAGGAATACGACGTCGCCGCCAATTGGAAGCTGATGGTCGAGAACAGCGTGGACGATTACCACCTGCCCTCGACCCATTCGACCTGGCTCAATTACATGAAGAATTCCGGCGTCAACGTCACGCCGTCGAAAGAGGCCGGCATGCTGCTGCCGAGCAAGGGGCTGGCGATCGACCTCGGCAACGGCAATTTCACCACCGACAACGTGAATTTCCGCGGCCGGCCGGTGGCGAAATGGATCTCGATCTACGGCGAGGACGCCAAGCCCGAGATTGACGCCATCCGCCGGGAACTGGTGCAGCGCCTCGGGCCCGAGCGCGCCGCGCGCGTGGCCGACACCAACCGCAACCTGGTGATTTTCCCCAATCTGGTCATCAATGACGGCTCATCGGTCACGGTCAGGACCTTCTTCCCCGACGGCGCCGGCCGGATGCATGTCACGGCCTGGGCGCTCGGTCCGGAGGAGGAAAGCGCGCGCGCGCGGGCGCGGCGCCTCGACGCCTTCCTGACATTCTACGGCCCCGGCGGCTTCGCCACCCCCGACGACGTCGAGGCGCTGGAGCTGGTGCAGCAGGGTCTGGCCAATTGGCAGGAGGTGCCCTGGTCCGAGATGTCGCGCGGCATGGGCAAGGACAGCGATTTCCTGAACAGCGACGAGCACCATCTGCGCATCTTCTGGCGCCATTGGAACCGGCTGATGGAGGGGGGCTGATGGACGAGGCCCGCACGATCGCCGCGCCGAGCCGCGCCGAGATCGAGGATTTCCTGTTCCACGAAGCCGCGCTCTTGGATGACTGGAAACTTAACGATTGGCTCAAGCTGCTGACCGAGGATGTGGGGTATTTCGTTCCGCCCAACGACAAACCCGAGAGCGACCACCGCGATACGCTTTTCACCATCGCCGACGACGCCAAGCGGCTGAAAGAGCGCGTCATCCGCATCCTGGACCCCAATTGCCATGCCGAGCAGCCGCATTCGCGCACGCGGCGGATGATCTCGAACGTGCGCATCACCGGGATCGAGGGCGATCTCGTCCACGTCGTCGCCAATTTCGTCTGCTACCGCTATCGCCGCTTCGAGCGCGTGCGGGAATATGTGGGGTCCTACCGCTATGTGCTGAAGCGCGTGGGCAAGCAACTCCGCATCAAGGAGCGCCGCGTGCTGCTCGACGCCCAGGAACTGGGCTCGCTCGGCTCGGTCAGCTTCATCCTATAGGACGGGTCATGGCGGGATATGACGAGCTGATCGAAGACCTGGTTGCGGCCAATCGCATTCTTGCCGTCATGGGCGTGGTCGACGGCTTCGGCCATGTCAGCGCCCGGCACCCGCACAATCCCCAACGCTTTCTGTTGTCGCGCGCGCGGCCGCCCGAATGCATCGAGGCCGAGGACATCATGGAATTCACCCTCGAAAGCGAGCCGCTCGAGGCGCGCGGAAGGCGGCCCTATAACGAGCGCTTCATCCATGGTGCGCTCTACGAAGCGCGTCCCGACATCAACGGCGTGGTGCACAGCCACAGCCCGAGCGTCATACCGTTTGGCGTCGCCGGAGAAACGCTCAGGCCGGTGCTGCATATGGCCGCGACCATCGGCGCCGAGGTTCCGATCTGGGAGCCGCGCGAGAATTTCGGCGATACCGACATGCTGGTCTCCGACATGGCGCAGGGCCGCGACCTGGCCAAGACGGTGGGGCCGGGAAAGAGCGCGCTGATGCGCGGCCACGGTTCGGTCGTGGCCGGGCGCAACCTGCGCGAGGCGGTCTATATCGCGGTCTATCTCGAGGTGAACGCGCATCTGCAAATGGACGCGCTGCGCTTCGGCAAGCCGATCAATTTCCTGTCGCCCGGCGAAATCCAGAAAATCCTCGACCGCCAGGCCAAGGGCAAGGCGGCGGAGGGTTTCGACCGCGCCTGGGAAGGCTGGTGCAACCGCGCCGGGGTGAAGTTCAGGCGCGGAGGCTAAGCAAGCCGGCTCAGTCCGGCGTCTTCACGCCCGGACGCTTGAAGTGTTTGTCCTGGTGGCCCTTGCCCTCGAGATCGCCCAGCGTGAAGAGCCAGGAATAACCGCCCTTGGGATTGGTCAATATCTCCCAGCAATTCTGGTCGCAGTCCCAGAAGTAGAAGCTGTAGGTGCCGTGCTGCAGGATCGGCTTGCTGATCTTGCTGAGCTTCCACTTGTCCTTCTGCTCCATGACGATGCGATAGCACTCGTCGACCTCTTCCTTGGTTTCGACGTCGAGTCCGTTATGAGCCAAGAGGCTCATCGGCTGCTTGATCTTGCATTTGACCGTGGCGATGGTGTTGTTGCCGCCGAGCCGGACCATAAGCGAGATCGGGCTGGTCTTGACCACCTCGAGGCCGAGGAATTCCTCGTAGAATTTGCGCGTGAAATCGAGATCGGTCAATTCCAGCGTGCCGTGCGACAGGAAATTGAGCTTCAAGGCCGGCTGCCGCTTGGCATCGGCATGCGTTTTGGCGGCGGTGTCGGGCACGGTCGTTCCCCCTTTTCCCTCTGGCTGGACGCGATTTTGCCCGCGCCCGTCTTTGGAGCGATTCTAACGCTCCCGGCGCGGCGCCGACAATATCAGTCTTTGGCTTGGTCTTCGGCCCTGGTTCTAGCGCAGCATCAACAGCCGCGTCGCCGCGGTCACGGGCGGCAGCACCATCCGGCCGATGGCGGTGCTCAGGCCCAAGGGCTTCAAGAACATCTTCAACGCCATGTCGAAGGGGAAATGCGCCTTGCCGATGCGGCGCAAGCCTTTGCGGTAGTCGTCGTAATCCCGGCGCTTGAATTCCACGCCCGGATTGCGGGCGAGGAAGACGTATTTGAAGGCGATGAAGGCGTCCTCGTCCTCGATCTCCATCGCGCGTTCCCACAGGGTCTTGAGCACGGCGGCGCGGCCTTGATGCTCGCTTTCCTGATAGCGCAGAAAATAATGATAGAAATGCTTGTAGTGCCGCACCTCGTCCGAGCTGATCTTGGCGGTGAGTTCCTTCAGCACCGGCTCGGCCGCGATCTCGGCCATCATGCGGTAGAAGCTCGAGGTGCCGGTTTCCACGACGCAGCGCGCCGCCATTTCCAGCGCGCGGGTCGCGGCATAGTGCTCATGGCCGCAAAGAGCGCCATACTCGGTCATGAAGTTGCGATAGGCATTTTCCCAATCGAAATCGGGCCAGGCGGTCTGGACATAGCGCTTGAGCGACGCGCCATGCTGCATCTCCTCCGGCTCCCAATGGTTTTGCAGCCAATCGACGATCTCCGGATCGCCTTCAAAAAAGGCAATCAGGTTTTTCGTGTAGTGGTCCGAGGTGATCTCGATGAAGGAAGCGGAGGCGATGATATAGAGGAGCAGCGCGTCGTCCCGCACCAACTCGCGGTCGAGCCTGTGATAGGGGATGTCTTTCATCGACCACGGCGCGTCGCCGTGGCTGTCTAGATACGCACCCATCAACGCCCCCATGCTTGCGGACGGGCCACTTTTGGGCCCTCGATCCATGACTATAAGTGATTTATGGCAAAAATGAGAAGATGGCGGTATTCAGCGCTGGCGGCGCACCGGCACGCCCGCCTTGGCCAATTCGCTGTCGAGCCCGCCGGCGAGCCAGAGCCAGAACATGCGGAAATCGCTGATCAGCGACCAAAGCGGATGATCGAAGGTCGCCGGGCGATTTTGCGCGATGAAAAAATGGCCGAACCAGGCCGGTCCATAACCGCCGACGACCGCCAAAGCGAGGAACCATGCGCTGGCGGTCGCGGCCAGTCCGAACAACGCGCACAGCGCCAGTGCGGTGCCGAAATAATGCCAGAGACGCAGGCTCGGATTGGCGTGAGCGCGCAGGTAGAAGCGCCAGAAATCATCATAAGCGGCAGTATGCCTGCCGCCGCTTGAATGGTTCTTGCCCCGGGCCATTACTACCTGCCGCCGTTATTCTAAGCCAGAAGGCGCGATCGAGAAGTCACTTTCGTGCCACCGGCATTCACGAAACGGTCAAAAAATACCGGCTCACAGTCAGAGCGGCGGCGAAACGGTGAAATTCCCGGGAAACCGCCCGGACCAACCTGTCCCCGCTACCCCCGGCGCAGCACTTCGTGTAGAGTGCCGACGTGCGAATGGGGTGGTCATGAACCGGTCACGTATTGTCTTTGCCTGTGCCGCGATCCTTGGCGCGACAGCGGCACTTTTTCCGTTATCCGCCAACGCCGCGCGGCAAATCTACGAATACCGGATCGTCCATCCGACCTTCGGCGATGTCGGCAGCTACACCAACATCATCGACAAGATCGGCAACCGGACCGAAGTGACGACCGAGCTGCATGTCGTGGTCAAGCTGCTCGGCATCGTCGTGTTCCAACAGGAAGCGGAGCGCACCGAGCGATGGCTCGGCAACCGCATGATCGCTTTCCGAGGCGTCACCACCACGAACGGCGACGCGCTGGAAGTCCATGGCCAGGCGCAAGGCGACGGTTTTGTCATCACCACGCCCGCAGGCGTTTTCACCGCGCCGGCGAACGTCCATCCTTCCAATCCCTGGTCGCTCAAGGTGTTTGAATCCGACATGATGATGTCGACCAAGACCGGCGAGTTCTTTCCCGTCAGCGTCAA
>CAWEME010000047.1:0-36168 GCA_963810055.1 uncultured Alphaproteobacteria bacterium
GGGCTGCGTCCTTTACACCCGCGAAGGAATTCCGGAAATGCCCTTGCGGCGTGATGACGCTCCATTCGACCGCGTCGCCGTGAAGCTTGCACTCGTCCATCAAGGCGCGGAAGAACAACGCGGTCGACGAGAAGGCGTAAATGCAGATTTTCTTCGGCGCCGGTTTCGATTTAGCGGCCATGGCCACTACCGCCGCGCAAGAGATCGATGGTGTCGCGGATGCCGCGGCGCAGATCGCCCTCGAACGAGAAGCCCCGGTCGCGGAACCGGCGGCTGCTGACCTCGTAGGACAGCTGGTTCATGATCGGCGAATTGACCATCGTGATCGTCAAGTCCGGCACGAATTCGCGGATGACGTCGGTGATGTTACGCGGCGTCGCGTTCAGGGTCACGATATTGTAGATGCGGCGGTCGAACAGATCCTGCTCCAGGATGAAGGCGGTCGCCCGGGCGGCGTCCAGCAGATCGAGATAGGGGCGTTTCTGGTCGTAGGCCGTGCTCCACACCGTGACCGGCTGGCCGAACACCGCCTGCCAGCAGAATTTATTGACCGCGGTATGAAACCGCATGCCCGGCGATATGCCGAAGATCGTGCCGAAGCGGCAGGTGATGAAGCGCAGGCCCCGGGACGCGCCCATCTCGGCGAGCAGCCGCTCTTCCTTGAGCTTGACGCGCGCATAAGGGCTTTGCGGCTTGAGGCCCTCGATCGGGCAGTCCTCGTCGACCAGCGCATCCTGCGTGCCGTAGACGCTGGTGGTCGAGGGCAGCAGCATCGGCACGCCGAGCTTGGCGCAGGCCTCGGCCACGCGCCGCGTCGAGCCGAGATTGTTGCGCTCGAGCCAATCCGCCTTGTCGAAACTGCCGGCCGCGTCGGTGATGGCCGCCAGATGAACGACCGCCTTGGCCCCCGCGACCAGCGGCTCCAGATCCATCTCCACCACGTCGCCCTCGACGAAGCGGTAACGTCCCTTGGGCGGCAAGGCGAACAGCGACGGATAACGCTGCGTCATCATGTTGTCGATCAGCACGATCTCGCAATCCGCGAACCGGGACGGCAGATCGCGAAGAAGATAGGCGCCGATATGGCCCAAGGCTCCGGTAATGACGATTTTCATCGGTGACTTAGGCCGGGACTTGAAAAAGCGGGTTCGCTGGACGGGGAAGCATCATATCCGGATGGCGCCTTAGGGTCATGCGCGAGCGGCGATGGATAACACAGACGCGCGCAGATCACCACACTGCGCCTCGAAACCGGCCGCCGGTTTGCGCCAAAAACGGCGCCGCGAAAGGGGCCCTTGGCTTGACAAAGCAGGGGAAAGCCGCCATTGAACTGGCCAAAATGCGGTCTCCTTCCGTATCCGTCCGGCCAGAGCGCAATCAGATGATGGGAAACTGCCGGGTCTGCGGCTCGGCGATCAGTTCGTTCATGAGCTTCGGCAAGATGCCGATCGCGAACGCTTTTCTCCGGCCCGAGGATTTCAGCCGCGAGTATTTCTTCGAATTGGCGCCCGCCTTCTGCCAATCCTGCGAGGCGTTCCAGATCGTCGAACAGCCGGCGCCGGACATGATGTTCCATTCCGACTACGCTTTTTTCTCGGGCACGTCGCGAGCGATGGCCGAGCACTTCCAACGCTATGCCGCCGCGGTGCGGGCCCGCCACCTGAACGGGCCGGACCCGTTCGTGGTTGAGATCGGCAGCAACGACGGCATCTTGATCGGCAATTTCGCGGCATCCGGAATCCGGCATCTGGGCGTCGAGCCCTCGGCCAACGTGGCGGCGGTGGCGAAGCAAAAGGGCATCAACACCCTGGTCCGGTTCTTCGACGCCGCCTGCGCCGGGCAGATCGCGGACCAGCACGGCAAGGCGGATGCGATCGTCGCCGCCAACGTCATCTGCCACATCCCCGACATCGACGCGGTCGCCGCGGGCGTGAAGCTGCTGCTCAAGCCGGCGGGGGTTTTCCTGTTCGAGGAACCCTATCTCGGCGACATGGTGCAGAAGACCTCCTACGACCAGATCTATGACGAGCACGTTTTCATCTTTTCGGTCGGCTCGGTGTCGCGCGCCTTTTCGAAGCACGGGCTGGAGGTCGTCGGCGCCGAGCCGCAGCCGACGCATGGCGGCTCGATGCGCTATACCCTCGCGCCGGCCTGCAGCCGCAAGGCCGATCCCTCGGTCGCGCGCCAGCTGGCGGTCGAGGCCGAGCTCGGCCTCGGCCGGGCGGAGACCTACGAGCGGTTTCGCGCCAATTGCGAGCGGTCGCGCGAAGGGCTGACCAAGCTGCTGCACCGCCTGCGCCATGAAGGCAAGAAAGTCGCCGGCTACGGCGCGACCTCGAAAAGCACCACCGTACTCAATTATTGCGGCATCGGCCCCGACGACATCGAATTCATTTCGGACACCACGCCGATCAAACAGGGCAAGTTCACGCCCGGCTCGCATATTCCGGTGCGGCCGCCCGAGGTGTTCCACCGCGCGCCCCCGGATTACGCCGTGCTGTTCGCCTGGAACCACCGCGACGAGATTTTCGCCAAGGAAGCCGAATTCACCAAGCACGGAAAATGGATTTGCTTCGTGCCCGAGGTCGGGGTGGTGGAATGACCGTCCGGCTTCCCGGCTGAACCGCGATAGATCGGAGCATGGTCGTGGCTGGCAAAGAAAAATTTCACAAGGGCATCATCCTCGCCGGCGGCTCGGGCACGCGGCTCGCGCCCATGACGCTGGTGGTGAACAAGCACCTGCTGCCGGTTTACGACAAGCCGGTGCTCTATTACTCCTTGAGCACGCTGATGCTGGCCGGCATCCGCGACATCCTGCTCATCAGCTCGCCGGACCAGCTCGATCAGTTCGAGAAACTGCTCGGCGACGGATCGCAATGGGGCATCCGCCTGAGCTATGCCGGGCAACCCGCGCCGGAAGGCTTGCCGCAGGCCTTGACCATCGGCGCGGATTTCATCGGCGGCGATCCGGTGGCGCTGGCGCTCGGCGACAACATCTTCTACGGCCACGATCTGTCGCTGCTTTTGGCCGATGCGCGCAAGAACAACACGGGCGCGACCATCTTCTCCTATCCGGTGCGGACGCCCGAGCGTTACGGCGTGCTGGTGTTCGACGCGGCGGGCAAGGCCGTCGACATCGAGGAGAAGCCGAAGGTGCCGAAATCGAGCGAGGCGGTCACCGGGCTTTATTTCTACGACAACCGCGCGGTGGGATTCGCCCGGCAACTGAAGAAATCGGCCCGCGGCGAGTACGAGATCACCGATTTGAACCGCCGCTATCTCAAGGAGGGCGCGCTCCAGGTGTGCAAGCTCGGGCGCGGCACGGTGTGGTTCGACGCCGGATCGCCCGATTCGCTGCACCAGGCGGCGTCCTTCGTCGAGCTCATCCAGACCCGTTCCAATCTCGGCATCGCCTTTCCCGAGGAGATCGCCTACCGGATGAATTACATCGACCGCCAGGCCTTCCTGGCGCTGGCCAAGCGGCGGGAAAAGTCCGAATACGGCCGCTACCTGACCATGCTGGCGCACGACATAGAAGCCGGGCGATGATCGCGGTCGAACGCGGCACGCTCGACGGCGTGCTGGTTTTCAGCCCGGAACTGCACCGCGACGCGCGCGGCTCGTTTCAGGAAACCTTCGTCCTCAAAACCTACCGCGAGGCCGGGATCAAGGAGGATTTCGTCCAGGACAACCGCTCCTCTTCCGCCGCCGGCGTGCTGCGCGGGCTGCATTATCAAATCACGCAGCCGCAGGGCCATCTGGTCTATGTCACCCAGGGCAAGATCGCGGATGTCGGGCTCGATTTGCGGCCCGGCTCGCCCAGCTTCGCCCGCTGGATGCGGGTGTGGCTCAGCGGCGAAGACGGGCGGCAGGTCTATTGGCCGCCGGGCATCGCGCACGGCTATTGCGTCGTCAGCGAGGGTGCTTCGCTGCAATATAAATGCACCGACTATTACCGGCGGGGCGACGAAGCCGGGGTGTTGTGGAACGATCCCGATCTCGGCATCGACTGGCCCATGAAAAATCCGGCGGTCGACGCGCGGGACGCCGCTTTCCCGCGACTGAAGGACGTGAAGCCGGACCGGCTGCCGCGGCTATCGCCGCGCGGCGGGCGCTAGGGCCGCGCGGCGTTCTCCCGCCGCAACCAGGCTTCCGCCGTCCGGCGAATTCCCTCCGGCAGTTTGATCGACGGCCGCCAGCCGCAGAAGGCGGTAAACGGCGCCGTATCGGCGACGAAGCTGCGCCGGTCGATCGGGTGATGGGAAGGCGGCCAAGGCGCCGAAACCACCGCCACGCGCGGCCGCCCCAGGCTCGCGACCACATCCGCGGCCAGGGAAAAGGCCTCGGCGATCCGGTGCCCCTCGCCGCTTCCGATGGCGTAGGACGGCCGGGCCGCTTTCGCCGCCGCCGGCGCGGCCATGAGAAACGCCGCGATCACGTCGTCGATATAGACGTAGTCGCGGATCATCGCGCCGTCACCATAGTAGGTCAGCTGCTTTCCCGCCAAGGCAAAACCGATCATCCGGTTGAGCACGCCGCGATCGGCCGCCGACGCGGCCGGGCCGGGGCCGTAGACATTGGCGAGACGCAGCGTGACGCCCTGCACGGCTTTCATCTCGGTGAAGATGCGCACCGCATGCTCGGCCGCGAGCTTATGCGCGTCATGCAGCGTGACCGGCCGGTCGACGGTGTCGGCGGGCACCGGGACTGACTGGGTTAGCCCGATTTCGCAGACGGTGCCAGCATGGAGGAAGGCCGGATGCCTGTCCGCCTGGCGGCAGGCAGCGAGCAGCGTCAGCGTGCTCTGCACATTGGCCTTGAGATCGCCGACCGGGTCCTGCTCCGCTTCGGGCACGCTGGTCTGGCCGGAGAGATGGAAGATCACGTCGGCGCCCTCGACCAGCTTGGCGCAGAAGGCGGGATCGGTCAGATCGCCGGTCCACGCCTCCTTGTCGCCGGCGATGCCCGGACGGCCGCGCGAAACGCGCCGCAGACGGCATCCCGCCTCGCACAGCGCCGCGCTCAATCCCTCGCCGATATAGCCGTAACCGCCGGTTATCACCGCCGTCCGGCCGCGATACCAATCGCGCGATTTCGTCATATCATTCGCGGCCGTCGGCAAAATCCGCTCTCCGATCGTTCAGTTTCCGGACGCCGGGATCCATCCGGGTTACGGCCTCGGCCGGTCGCCCGGCAGCAAGGCAAAGGGCCTGACCCGGAGATAGGCGGGCATGGAAAAGATCCTCAAGAAGCGAAGATGGCGCGGCGCGGCGAAGGAACGCACCGCCTGCCCCATCCGGAACCAATATTCCAGGCGCCAGGTGAGGCCCTTCGGCAGGAAGGACAAAACCTGCCTTTTGCCCGGTCGGCGGGATAAATCGTAGGCCAGGATTCCCGCGTAGTAGCGGCTGAAGTAGCGCAGCAGCCTGGTCCGTGCTTCTTCGGATTTGTCATCACCGGCGAGAAACTCCAGCAGATTGCGGAAGAAATCGGGAACCATATGCGAGGCGATCGTGGCCGGCCGCGACCCTTCCGTGACGGCGGCGGCGCCGTATTCGCGCATGTGGTAGAGGACGGGCAGCTGCTTGAGCTTGCCGCGACGGGCGACATAGGCGGCCAGGCAGAATTCGATGAAGCCGATACCCGCCGGGATGTTCTCGCTGAAATCCTGGCGCGCCAGGAAATCGAACGCCGCGCGCGTCACTCCGATCGGGGTCACGCCGTAATGAGCGTGGCCGACCGCTTCGACGCGGTCGATCCAGCTATCCGATGAAACGTCGAGATTGTAGGGCAGCGGCCGAACCACCAGCCGCCGCCGGAAAGGCTGGAACATGTAGGTGTAGCCGGCGCAGAAGGAATAGTCCGGATGGGTCTTGAGAAAGGCGATGCTTTCCCCGATCCCTTCGGGCATCAGGAAATCGTCGTCGTCGCAAAAAGCCACGTAGGGCGTGCGCACCTCGGCCAAAGCCGATTTGAGCTTTTCAATGTAGACTTCGAGCCCGCCGGTGCGGTTCATGTAATGAACCGCCGGATTGGCGCGGAGAGCCGACTGCCATTCCTGCTTGGAGCTGTCGGCGATGACGACGGGAAAATCGGCCTCGACGAACCAGCGGACGCAACGCTCGAGATAGCGCG
This sequence comes from uncultured Alphaproteobacteria bacterium, assembly GCA_963810055.1. Lineage (GTDB taxonomy): Bacteria > Pseudomonadota > Alphaproteobacteria > ATCC43930 > CGMCC-115725 > REEB95. The sequence goes on from CAWEME010000047.1 coordinate 6,136, forward strand.
GCCGCTCATGCGTGATGACGACGATGGTGCAGTCCGGATTCATGCCGGCAATTTTCCGTGCAGCAGATCGCCCTGAAAGGCGCGGAATTCGGCGCTGTCCCGGACCAAGGCCGCATAGGGCCCGGCCATAACCACGGCGCCTTTGCGCATGAACACGATCTTGTCGAACAGCCCGAGATGCTCGACGTCGTGCGTGATCGCGATCACTGTGGCCTCGAGCGTGCGCGAGCAGAGCAATTCGAAGATCTTGCGCGAGGCCGGCGGATCGAGATTGCTGCCCGGCTCGTCGAGCACCAGCAGCTCGGGGCGGGAATAGAACGCCCGCGCCAGGGCGAGACGCTGGCGCTCGCCGCCGGATAAATTGAATCCTTCGGCGCCGATGACCGCGTCGAGCCCCGCCGGATGGGCGTCGATCACATCGATGATCCCGGCCCGCGAAGCCGCCTCGCGGCAGCGCACCGGGTCGATCTCATCCTCGTCCGATCCGAAGGCGATGTTGCCGGCGATGGTGTCGCTCGAGATCAGCGGCGATTGCGGCACATAGCCCACGACTCCCATCCACCAGGCGAGCCCGCCCGGGCCCACCGGCGCGCCGTCGATCAACACCGCGCCTTCGTTCGGCGGCAGCAGCCCGAGGATGACGTCGACCAACGTGCTCTTGCCCGCGCCCGACGCGCCGACGATGGCGACGCGCTCGCCCCGCGCGATGGCAAGGGAAATCCGCGAGATCGCCGGCGCGTTGCCGGAAGGATAGCGGTAGCCGACCTCCTTCAATTCGATGCGCGCCGGCATGTGGGCCAAGGTGATGCCGGCATCGGCGCGCTCGGCCGCGAAATCCAGGGACTGCTCGATGCGTTGCGCCATCGGCTCGTAGAAACGGATGACCGTGAGGCTGGCATAGGCCTGCTGGATCACCGGCAGCAGGCGAAGCCGGCATAGGTGAAGGTGGCGAGCAGCGGCAATTCCGACTGCACGTCCTGCCCCATGTAGGAACGATAGATCGGCAGGGCGAAGATCGCGCACAGCGCCGTGATCTCGACCGCGTATTTCGGCACGGTCGGCAGGATGCGGGAGATGGCTTCGGCGCGATAGAATTTGTCCAGCTCGACGCAGACCCGCCTGACGAAATACCGCGGATTGCGCCTCAGCAGGATTTCGCGCGCCATCCCGTACATTTCGGTCGCGGCCGAGATCGACTGGGCCGAGGCGTCCAACGCCACCACGCCCTCGCGCGCCATGTGCAACGAGCTGAAGCGGTAGATCAGCAGATAGACCGCCGCGGTGACGGCGGCAAAGGCGAGGGTGAATTGCGGCGACAGCAGCAGAAGCAGGGCCAGGACCATGACCAGCTGGATCGCCCGCACCAGCACGTTGCACAGCTGCAGGACGTAGCCCGTGGCCGTCCGGATCACCTCGTTGCACATCTGGTTGGCGAGATCGGCGGGCGGATGAACCGCGAAAAAGGCGAACGGCCGGTGGAAGATGGACTCGGCATAACGCTCGGACTGCGCCACGGCCAAATCCGCCGCGTAACGCGCCGACCACCAGGTCAACGCCAAGGACGTGACATTGGCGAGGACGAAAAGCCCGATGGTGATGAGGCCGATGACATGGACGGGCGGAACCTGTCCGCCGAATCCCGCCGCGGCCAGCACCTTGCCGGCGACCTGGTTGCGCGCCAAGGCGGACGGATTGATCATGATCGCGATGAACGGCATCACCGAAGCGACGCCGAGCATCTCCAACAGCCCGACGAAGATCGAAGCCAGCACGATGGCGTAAAAACCCGGGCGAAAGCCGGGCAGGATGAGCCGGTAAGCGGTGCGGAAAAAGCTCAACACGTGATCAGGCCTTCGGGGTCAGGCGGCGTTGGGGTTCACGATGGTTCTGATTGTTTGTTATGGCCGACAAACGAATGGATGTCCAAGCGATTGAAATCCCGGCGTGGAAGCCACGCGCATTATCGCGCATTATTATTCGGTTTCGAAGCCCGGGAAATCCCGGAACCGCCGGCCTTTCGGCTTTACGCGCCAGGGGCGATCTGTTAACTCTTGCCGCATCCGGACGCCGGTTTTATCCCGGCTTTCGACGCCATGAACCCTGAAAATCACCGCTTGATGACCGACGTCATGATCTCCCGCAATCCGGCCGCCTTGGTCAATTCCCTCACGCCGCGCGCCGTCATCAACGTCTTCCACCGCTTCGCCACCAGCGGCGTGGTGGCCAGCTTTCCCAAGACCGGCAACACCTGGCTCAGCGCGATGCTGCGCCACCTGATCGTCGACGCCTATCACCTGCCTCCGGCCAAGATGCGCAAGCTGTTCGTCAGCGATCACCGGCCGAGCGAGTTCTGGCGCATCCCCTTCGGCATTCCGCTCATCTATCACAGCCACTTCATGACGACGGCGGAGGGCGCGCAGCCCGGTCTGGGCGACATGCTGGAGATCCTGGCGCCGTTCCGCCGCACGCCGATGGTGATCCTGTTCCGCGACATCAAGGACGTGCTGGTCTCCTATTACATGGAGGTCGTGTACCGCGAGCCGCAACCGCGTTTCTCGGGCACCGTGGACGAATTCGCGCGCAGCGAAACCTTCGGCGCCAAGAAATTCGTCGCTTATTACAACGCGCTCGCCGGGTTCCGCCGCCACGGCGGCCCGACGCTGATCGTGCGTTACGAAACGCTCTATGCGCATACCGTCGACACCCTGCGGAGGGCCGCGCTGTTCCTGGGAATCCGCGGCTTGACCGACGCGATGCTGAAACGCGCCGTCGAGCAATGCAGCATCGAAAACATGCGGCGGCTGGAATTGTCGTCGACGCCCGAAACCGCGATCATGCCCGACCTGCATCTGCCGCCGCGCGGCGACCGGCCCGAGGCGCGCCGCACGCGCATCGGCGGCAGCGGCAATTGGCGCGAGCATCTGAGTGCCGAGACCGCCGCCTGGGCCGACGATTACGTCAAGCACCATCTCGATCCGTTCTACCGCGAAACCCGTCAATAAGCGCCCATACCGTGGACAGGCTCGACGAACTCGAAGCGAATTCGATCTACATCCTGCGCGAGGCCTATAACCGCCTGTCGCCGCTGGCGATGCTGTGGTCGATCGGCAAGGATTCCAACGTCCTGCTGTGGCTCGCGCGCAAGGCGTTCTTCGGCCGCGTGCCGTTTCCGGTGGCGCTTTTGGAAACCGGCAAGGAATTTCCCGAGGTCTATGCCTTGCGCGACCGGCTGATCGCCGAATGGCAGCTCGACTACATCGAAGCGGTCTGCCCGGATGTCGGCGAAACCGACGCCTCCTTGCCGCCCAATGCCCGCGCCGCCGCGCGCAAGACGCTGGGCCTGCGCCGATTGATCGTGAGCAAGGGCCTGCGCGGGATGATCGTCGGCATCCGCCGCGACGAGCAGGCGGTTCGCGGCAAGGAGCGGGTTTTCAGCCCGCGCGACGCCGCCGGTGATTGGGACCGGCACGCGCAACCGGCCGAGTTCTGGGACCATTTCGGCACCACGCCGCCGCCCGGCGGCCATGTGCGCGTCCACCCGTTGCTCGATTGGACCGAACTCGACGTCTGGCGCTACGTCGCGCGCGAAGGCGTGCCGGTGTGCGAGCTTTATTTCGCGCGCGGCGGCAAGCGTTTCCGCTCGCTCGGCGAAAGCGACATCACCGTGCCGGTGCCGTCCACCGCCGCCAGCATCGAGGAGATCATCGCCGAGCTCGAAACCACGCGGCAGGCGGAGCGCGCCGGGCGCAAGATGGACAATGAAAGCGAAGACGCCTTCGAGCGTCTGCGCGCCGCCGGGTACATGTAACCGGCGATGACCGCATCCCCGCTCAAGCTCGTCGTGGTCGGCCATGTCGATCACGGAAAATCCACGCTGGTCGGGCGGCTGCTGCACGACACCGGCTCGCTCGCCGAAGGCCGGATCGAGGAGCTGCGGGCGGCGAGCGCGCAGCGCAAGGTCGAGTTCGAATGGTCCTTCGCGCTCGACGCCATGCAGGCCGAGCGCGACCAGGCGGTAACCATCGAGACGACGCGGGTCTGGCTGCGCCTGCCGGGCCGCGACGTGCTGCTGATCGACGCGCCGGGACACCGCGAATTCCTGGCCAAGATGATCACCGGCGCCGCGGTGGCGGACGCCGCGCTGCTGATCGTCGACGTCATGGAAGGGATCCAGGACCAGACCCTGCGCCATGCCCATCTGCTGGCCTTGCTCGGCATTTCGCAGCTCGTGGTCGCGGTGAACAAGATGGATCTGGCCGGTTTCGACCAGGCCCGTTTCGAGAAACGGCGCCAGGAAATCGCCGCCAGCCTCAAGCGGATCGGGCTCGACGCGGCGGCCTTCGTGCCGGTGGCGGCGCGCGACGGCGACAATTTGATCCGGCCTTCTTCGCGCATGCCCTGGTACCGGGGAAAGCCGCTGACCGAGACGATCGTGGCGCTGCCTTCCGTCCCGGCGCCGCTCGACCAGCCGCTGCGTTTCCCCATCCAGGACGTCTACCGCATCGACCAGCGCCGGCTTTACGTGGGCCGCATCGAATTGGGCCGTCTGGCGGCCGGCGACACCATTTTGTTCTCCCCCTCGAACAAGCTCGCGCAAGTGCGCAGCATCGAGCTGGGAACCGCCCAATTGACCGAGGCGGGCGCCGGCCGGTCCATCGGCATCACCCTCGACCGCCCGCTTTTCGCCGAACGCGGCGAGATCGTCAGCCACGTCGAGAACGCGCCGCTCATCAACCAGCGCTTTTCCGCCACCATGATCTGGCTCAGCAACGAAAAGCTGCATATCGGCGAGAGCTACCGTTTGCAGCTCGGCACGATGGAGACCGCCGCGACGGTCGAATCCGTCAAGCGGGTCATCGACACCGGAAGCTCGGCGCCCGGCGCCGGCACCGTGCTGGAGCGCGACGCCATCGGCGAGGCCGTGTTGCACAGCCCGCGTCTGCTGGCGCTCGACGATTCGAGCCGGCTGCCGCGCACCGCGCGCTTCGTGCTGCGCCACCGCAACGAGGTGGTGGCCGGCGGCCTGGTCGGCCTCGCCGGCGTTCCGGATCTCAGGCCCGCCGCGGCACCGTCGGCGCTGGCGCCGGTCGCGCACCGGATCACGCGCGAGCTGCGCGCGCAACGCTTCGGCCACCGCGGCGGCGTGCTCTGGTTCACGGGGCTTTCCGGCGCCGGCAAGTCGACCCTCGCCATGGCCGTCGAGGAGCATCTTTTCCGCAAGGGTTACGCGGTCTACGTGCTCGACGGCGACAACGTGCGCGCCGGGCTCAATTCCGACCTCGGCTTTTCGGCGCAGGACCGGGTCGAGAACATCCGCCGCGTCGGCGAGCTGGCGGCGCTGTTCGCGGATGCGGGATTCATCTGCATCACCGCGTTCATTTCGCCCTTCATGGCCGACCGGGCGCGGGCGCGCGCCGCCGCGGGCGCGTCCTTCCACGAAATCTACATCAGCGCCGATCTCGCCACCTGCGAGCAACGCGACAGCAAGGGCCTTTACCGCCGCGCCCGCGCCGGCGAGATCGCGGAATTCACCGGCATCACCTCGGCCTACGAGCCGCCCGACGCGCCCGATCTGGCGGTCGACACCCAGCACCAGCCGGTCGAGGCCTGCGTCGAGCTGATCGTCGATTACATCGAACGCAATTTCGTGCCCGGCGCCCGGTAACGCTAATCGGCGGACGCGCTTTCCAGCAGCGCGTCGGCGAAGAATTTGACTCCCCAATTGGGAATCGCCAGCCGCATGTAGCGGCCCCAGGGCGGCGCGCTGCCGAACAGCCCGCCGTGAAGCCGGGGATCGGCGCACAATATCTGCTGGGATTTGAGGAAATCGAGCGTCTTCGCGCCTTGGCTCTGCCATGCCTGGCCGGCGGTCTCCCGCGCCAAACGGAAACAGACGCCCGCCCATTGCGCCAGGCCGACGAGACATTTTTCGCCATTGGCCACGGCGTAATCCTCGCGGTATTGGGAGCGCAGGATGCGGTCGCGGCTTTCCGCCAGCGCGCGCAACCTTTCGGCAAAGCGCAGCGCCGCTTCGCGCAAGGCGCCGTCGCCGGTCTCGGCATGGCCGTCCAACAAGCCTTCGATGACATAGATCATGGTGTGCAGGTAAGGCGGCATACCCGCCTCGAAGGAAAGATGGCGGAAGAAGCCGTTGGGAAGCTGCTGCGCCAAGGTCCAGCGCAGATTGCGCAAGCCCGCCTGGCGCAAGCCGTCCTCGCCCAGGAGCCGCCCCGCCTGAACCAGCGCCGCTCCCACGCGCGCGTAATAGGCATGGGGAACGGCGTTATAGGCGTTACGCGCGAAGCTGCCGTCCGGCTCCTGGACCGCGGCCAGCCAGCGCGAAGCGCGCGCTTGGGCGTCGCGGTTCGCCAGTTCGGGAGCATGCGCGGCGGCGTAATTGAATCCGAGCAGGATCTGGCCGGTATCGAAGGCCTGCTTCCGGCCCTGGAGATCGCAAAAACTTCCGTCGGCACGCTGGATGGAGCCGAGCCAGCGCAAAGCCGCGGCGGCGGATTCTTTCAACGCCCCGTCGCCATTGCGGCGATGAAGCCGCAACAGCGTCGGCACGATATAGCCCGTGGTCTCGGGATAGGCCGGTTGCCAGCCCTCGAGCAGATGAAAGGAATGGGCGTAGCCGCCGCCTCCGCCCGCCTGCTGCGCCGCGAGCAGCCATTGGGCGGCGGCGCGCAGATGGGTTTCGCCGGGACCAGCGGGCCCGCGATGCAAGAGCGCGCGCCACAGCGCCGGGGCGTTCGCCAGAATTTTCGCCGCTGTCCGGGGCAAGTTACGCATCGGCTTAAGGCGGCGGCTCAGTTCGCACCGGACACGCCAGCCCGGCAGAAGACATAGACATTTTTGCCGCTGTCGATCGAAAACAGCCGTTCGAATCCCGCTTTTTGAATCATGCCGAAAAATCGCTGCTCACGGATCAGCACCGTTTTGCCGGGGAACAAGACCGCCTTCAAATGCTGAAACCAGCCTCGCGGCTTGACGAAGGACAGGACCGCAAGCCCTCCCGGTTTCAGCATCGCGCGAGTTTTGTCGAGGACGGGTTCTTTGCCGGTCCAGGGCACGTACCAGCCGATCGAGCCGGACAAATTCACGGCATCGAACAATTCGGACGGCTCATAATCCTCGAATTTCCCGTACACGAATTCGACCCGCTTCAGCCCCAGCTCCTTCGCCAGGTCCCGCGCCTTGTCGATCATCGCCTTGGAGAAATCGAGGCCGATGATCTTCTTGTGGTTCCGCGCCAAGCGGAAAAAACCGCCGGTTCCGCAGCCGACATGCAGAAGAACGTAATCGGACAGCAGCGCATCGATCACCAGCAGATGAATATAGTCTTGCTTGTAGTCCCAGCCCGGCGGGACGCGGTGACTGGCGGCGTAACCCTCGGCATATTCGGCGGATGCCTCGATCCCCTTGGCCGGATCGGGCAGATATCGGCCTTGGTTCATGTCGCCTCTCCCCGGCCGGCACCGGCGCAGAACGCCGCCGTCGTCCACAGGCAAGACAGCCACCAGGCCTGCCACGCGCCGAAGCTCACCAGGCCGATCACCAGCGCCGCGGCGGCGAAGCCGAGCGCGGCGGCGCGCCGCTCCGGCAACAGGCGCGCCGTGAAGCCGACGCGCCACAGGCTCCAGCCCAGGATGGCGAGGCACAACGCGGTTCCCGGCAGACCCAGCTCGACGCGCCATTGCAGCGCCGCGTTGTGCGGATGGAGCGGCATGGCCACGTTGCCGGTGGACAGCCCGATGCCGGGCAGGATCACCGAAAAATCAAGCTGACCGCCCGGCATTTCGCGCGAGGCGTCCATGCCCCAGCCGAGCAGCGGCCGTTCGGCGATGCGGTCGGCGGTGAAGCGCCAGATCAGCAAGCGGTGAATGCCGGACGGCTTGAACCAGGGCGCGCGGTGCTGGAACGCCACCACCGATTGATCGCTCGGCAGGACCGCCGGAACCACGATGGCGGCGGCGAGCAGCGCGGCGATGAGCGTTCCCGCCACCAAACGCGGGAAGCGGCAGGCGAACGCGAAGGCCGCCACTCCGGCGCCGAGCGCCAGGAGCGAAGCGAGGCTCGACATCAGCCAAGTCGCGGCGAATACGCCGAGCACGAGGACGGCGCCTTGCCAGGCCCGCCGTACCGCAGCCAAGGCCGGCCACAGCATCAGCACCAGCGTGGTCACGCCGCGGTCGTAGCGGGAGAGTTCAAAAGGGTAATCGGGCGGGAGATCGTGAAACAGCCGGACGATGGCGAAGTTTCCGAATCGCTCGATGAGCAGCAGGAGAACGGCCAGCGCTATGCCGGCAACGGCGAATTGGGCGATGCGCCTGCCCGCCGGCGGCGGGAGCTCGAGGGCGGCGCCCATGACGATGAGCCCGGCGGCGCCGACGACCAGGAAGCGCAAGCCCTCGAACAGGCTGTGCTCCGGCAGGATCGACCACGACGCGGAAGCCGTGGCCCACAGCGCCAGCGCCGCGACCAGCACGGCGAGCGGCAGCAGCCCGCCGATTCCCGCCAAGACCCGGCGCGACGCGAGCGCGAGCAAGGCCAGCGCCAGCACCGCCAACACCGGCGCCCAGGCCAGGGGCGCGAACATGGCCAAGGGCGGCATCGCCAACGCAGCGGCGGCCAGCGCCGCGCCGCCGTCGAGCCGCCACCGGGATGCCGGGGATGATTCTTCCATCTCAGCGTTTTATAGGGGAAATCAACCCCTTCCCACAATCACCGCCGGATGCCGGAAATCGGATTTCGGTGTGTTATGGTGCGGCGGCTTCGGCAACGAAGCGGCGCGGTGGTGGGTTTGATGACGGAGACGGGATGAAATCGCTGATCATCGGCGGCTCGGCGGGGCTGGGCCGCGCCATCGCCGAACGCCTGGCCGAGTCGGGCCACGATCTCTTCCTGGTCGCCTCGGACGCGCGCGAGCTGGCGGCGGCGAGCAAGGCGATCGCGCTACGCTTCCCCGTCAAGACTTTCCACGTGGCGATGGACATGGCCGACCCCGACCCGGCCGCGCTCCGCCGCCAGGTGCTCAAGCGGATGGGCCGGATCGACAATCTGTTCTACATCGCGGGGCGCTCGATCGGCGACGCCGGGACGCTCGATGATGCGGTGGTCGAGCAATTGCTCGCGATCAACTTCGTCTCCGGCGTGCGGATCATCAACGCCTTCATCGACGACCTCGCCAACCGGCGCGGCGCCAATCTGGTCGGCATCGGCTCGATCGCGGGCGTGCGCGGGCGGCGGCGCAACAGCGTCTACGGCGCGGCCAAGCGCGGGCTCGAGAGCTATTTCGAGGCGGTGCGCCACCGTCTCGCCGGCCGGCCCTGCAAGGTGCAGTTCTACCGCGCCGGATACCTGAAGACGCATGTGCGGGCGGGGCGGAAACCGCTTCTCCCGCCGCTCGACGCCGGCAAGGCGGCCGACCGGATCGTCGCCAATCTCGGCCGCGACCTCGGCACCGTCACCCTGCCGTGGTGGTGGCGCCCGATCATGGCGGCGATCGCCCTGCTGCCCTGGGCGGTGTACAAGCGGCTCGACCTCTGACGGTCTAAGGCCGGGAGCCGAGCGCGCTGCGCACGAAGGCGTCGAGATCGCCGCCGTTGAAGCGCAATCCCCGGACGCCGGCGGCGGCTGCCGCCGCCATGTCGATCTCCTTGTCGCCGATCATGAAGCTCCGCCCCCGGTCGACCGGCCATTCGCGCATCGCGCGCAACAGCATTCCCGGCGCCGGTTTGCGGCAATCGCAGACTTGGCGATAGGCGCCCTGCCCGTCGGGATGATGCGGGCAATAATAGAAGGCGTCGATATGGGCGCCCTCGCGTCCGAGCTCGTCATTGACCCAGCGATGCAAGGCTTCCACGTCTTCCGGCTGGTAAAGCCCGCGCGCGATGCCCGCCTGGTTCGAGACCACGATCACCAGATAGCCCGCGTCGTTGAGCCGCTTGACCGCGCGCTCAGCGCCCGGCAGCCAGTGGAAATCCTCGCGGCGCCAGACATAGTTCTGATCGCGGTTCAAGACGCCGTCGCGGTCGAGAAAGGCGGCAGGCTTCAACGCTTCCGGCATCTGGCCGTCACCGCTTCGGCTTGAGCCCGGCCACGGCGTCGATCTCGACCTTCATACCCGGCAGCGCCAATTCCTTGACGCCGATGAGCGTGCTGGCGGGCCGGGTCTTGCCGAACACCTCCTGGCGCACCGGGTTGATGCGCGGCCGGTCGGCGACGTCGGTGAGATAGACCGTGACCTTGAGCACGTCGCCGAATCCGGCGCCGGCGGCCTTGAGGATGGCGGCCATGTTCTTGAACACCTGGCGCACTTGCGTCACCGCGTCGCTGCCCACTACCTTGCCGGCGGCATCGACCGGCATGACCCCGGAGATGAACAGCAAATCGCCGAAGCGCACCGCATCGGTGTAGTGGCTGATGGCTTCGCCCGTGCCCTCGCCCTTGATCTCCTGGCGCATCGTTCCTCCTCGGTTCTGATTCGCGCCGCGAGGGTAGGAATGGGAGCCTCGCGGGGTCAAGCGCGACATTGACAGGGCCCGGGCGAAGCGACACCGTTGTGCAAGATATCAAGACCTTAGGGAGAGGAAGTCCGTGGAGACCTGCAAGCCGCCCGATCCGTCGCCGAAGAAGCCGAAATTCGCCATGCCCGCGAAGGCTTGCGACGCGCATTGCCATGTCTTCGGCCCGGCCTCGGTGTTTCCCTACGCGGCCGATCGCGCCTATACGCCGCCCGACGCGCCCAAGGAAACGCTGATGGCGCTGCACCGCTTGCTCGGGATTTCGCGCGCGGTGATCGTGCAGGCGAGCTGCCACGGCGCCGACAACAGCGCGACGCTCGACGCGATATCGGCGAGCGGCGGGCGCTACAAGGGCATCGCCATCGTCGACGAAAGCGCGGACGACAAGGAGTTCCGCAGGCTCGATTCCGGCGGCATCCGCGGCGTGCGGTTCAATTTCGTGCAGCATCTGGGCGGCAGGCCCGACATGCAATTCTTCCAGCGCACGGTATCGCGCATCAAGGAGATGGGCTGGCATCTGGTGCTGCATCTCGACGCCAAGGACATCGCCGAGCTGAGCCCGATGATCCGGAAACTGCCTTTGCCCTTCATCCTCGACCACATGGGACGGGTCAAGGCGGGCGACGGGCTGGAACAGCCGGCCTTCAAGGCGCTGTTGGAATTGCAGAAGCTCGAAACCTGCTGGGTCAAGGTGTGCGGCTCGGAGCGGGTTTCGACTTCGGGCCCGCCTTTCACCGACGCCGTGCCCTTCGCCCAGGCCCTCGTCAAGGCCGCGCCCGGCCGCGTGCTGTGGGGCACCGACTGGCCCCATCCGAACATCGCCAAGCACATGCCGAATGACGGCGATCTGGTCGATCTGGTGCCGCTGATCGCGCCCGACCCGGCCCACCGCCAGAAGCTTCTGGTCGAGAACCCGGCGCGGCTTTACGGCTTTGCCGTTTGAGCGCCCGTTTGGAGGAATTGCCATGAAAACCGTGGTGGTGAAAAACATATCGCGCGCCTCGGGCAACGCGATCAAGCAGCTGGAAGAGCTTGGCGTTTCGACCGTGCACGAGGCGATGGGGCGCTCGGGGCTGATGAAGCCTTATATGCGGCCGATCTATGCGGGCGCGCGGGTGGCGGGCAGCGCCGTCACCGTGCTGGCCCAGCCGGGCGACAATTGGATGATCCATGTCGGCGTCGAGCAATGCCAGAAGGGCGACGTGATGGTGGTGGCGGTGACGGCCGACAACACCGACGGCATGTTCGGCGAATTGCTGGGCACGTCTCTGAAGGCGCGCGGCGTCACGGCCCTCATCATCGACGCCGGATGCCGCGATGTCGGCCCGCTGACGGAGATGAAATTCCCGGTGTGGTCGCGCGCGATTTCCGCCAAGGGCACGGTCAAGGAGACGCTGGGCGCGGTCAACGTTCCTGTCGTGTGCGCGGGCGCGCTGGTGAAGCCGGGCGACGTGATCGTGGCCGACGACGACGGCGTGGTGGTGGTGCCGCGCAAGGAGGCCGAGGACACCGCATCCAAGGGCAATGAGCGCGTGGCCAAGGAGGACAAGAACCGCGCGCGCCTGGCCAAGGGCGAGCTCGGGCTCGACATGTACAACATGCGGGCGAAGCTCAAGCAGCTGGGGCTCGAATATGTCGACCGGCTCGAGGACGAGGAATGAGCGTCGCCCCCGGTGGCAATCGGGGCGGCAATAGAAGCCGCATCGCCCTGATCGGCTTCGGCGAGGTCGGGAGTCTGTTCGCCAAGGAGCTGACCGCCACCGGACGGCACGAGATCTCGACCTACGATATTCTGTTCGACGCCAAAGCGGGCAAGGCCATGAAGGACAAGGCGCGCGGCCTGAGGACCGAGCCTTGCGCCTCGGCGGCGGATGCGGCCAAGGACGCGCTGGTGGTGATCTCGGCCGTCACTGCCACCTCGGCGCGCGAGGTGGCCGAGGAAGCGGGCGGCTATCTCAAGCCCGGCCAGTTCTTTCTCGACCTCAATTCGGTTTCGCCCGAAACCAAGCGCGCGGATGAGCAGGCCGTGGCGCGCTCGGGCGCCGCTTACGTGGAGGCGGCGGTGATGGCGCCGGTGGCGCCTTACGGCATCAAGGTGCCGATGCTGCTGGGCGGCAAGAAGGCCCAGGAATTGGCGGCGATCCTCGCGCCTTCGGGCATGGCTTTGACGGCGGTGAGCGAAGAGGTGGGCCAGGCCTCCGCCATCAAGATGTGCCGCAGCGTGTTCATCAAGGGCATCGAGGCGCTGGCGGTGGAAGGATTTCTGGCGGCGCGGCGCTATGGCGTGGAGGACAAGGTCATCGCCTCGCTCGATGAGACCTTCCCGAGCCTCGATTGGGAAAAGCAGGCGGGATACCTGATCTCCCGCGTGTTGCAGCATGGTCGCCGCCGCGCCGCCGAGATGCGCGAAAGCGCCGAGACCGTTTCCAATGCCGGGCTCGAGCCGCTGATGACCGATGCCATATCCCGGCGCCAGGACTGGCTCGCCGACCGGGTTGACGAACAGCCGGCGCTCAAATCCGCGCCCGAAAAGAACTGGCGCGCGAGCCTGGACGCGGTGCTGAAACGGCTCAAGCCGGCCAAGGCGGCGGAGTAATCACTTTCGGCCCGGGCCGGATTGGAATCAGGGAGGAACAAAAATGGCGATGAAGCTCTATACCTATTACCGCTCGCAGGCGAGCTTCCGCGTGCGCATCGCGCTCAACCTCAAGGGCCTGAAGCGCGAGGACACGTTCCTCCATCTCGAACGCGGCGACCAGTTCAAGCCCGAATACCAGAAGCTCAACCCGCAAGCGGTGGTGCCGACGCTCTATGACGGCGATCTGAAGCTGTTCCAGTCCTTCGCCATTCTCGAATATCTCGAGGAGACCCACCCCAACCCGCCGCTCCTGCCCAAGGGCGCGGCCGCGCGCGCCTGGGTGCGGGGATTCGCGCTCATCAACGTCGCCGATTCCCATCCGCTGATCGTGCCGCGCATCCGCAACTACCTGACCCAGACCTTCAAGGTGTCGGACGCGCAACGCCTGGCCTGGATCCAGCATTGGCTCGGCCTAGGGCTTGAGGCGATGGAAAACCTGCTGGCCGAGCACAAGGAAAGCGGCAAGTTCTGCCACGGCGACGCGCCGACTTTCGCCGATATCTGCCTCGTCACCCAGGTCTTCCCGGCGACGATGTTCAAGGTCGATCTCGCCCCCTATAAGCGGGTGATGCGCGTCTACGAAACCTGCATGGCGATCCCCGCTTTCGATCAGGCCTCGCCGCCCAAACAGCCCGACGCCGAGTAGAGGCGTTTGGCCCCGTCAGAGCGTCGCGACGAGAGCGTGCGACAGATAAACGAACAACGCGCAACCCAGCAGGACCAGCAGCACCGCCAGCGCCAGATCGACGCGGGAGCCGGGAGCCGGGCGCGACTTCGGGTCGTCGATGATTTTCGCGGTCATCAGAAAGCGGGCGGCGGCGATCGCGACCATCGCCGTGCCGAGAAGAATTAGCGACAGACCGGCGACGTTGCCGAATCTCTGGCCCGGCAACGAGAGCGTGCGGCCCACCAAGGATGGAGCCGCCACTTCCAGGAACAGATCGAATTTTTCCACGATGAAACCGAAGGCCATGACGGCAATGGCCGTGCGCACCCAGGCGAGGAAGGTGCGCTCATTCGCCGAATGGTCGCTGAAATTCCGAATCATCTTGCCGCTTCATCATACAACAAAGAATAAGGGCGGGAAGGCCGTCTCCCCATGGAAAGCCCGGGCGGGCGCATGTGAAAGACCTGATGCAGGGCTTGGCCCGGATTCATTCCCCGACGCGGAATAGGGGGATTCCGGGCGGGCGCATGGCTCGCATGCCGCGCCCGCGCTCGCCCCCGCCCCGGCCTTGTGCTAGAAACCGATTCGCATGACGGAAATGACCGACATCGCCGGCGTTCCTCCCCGGTCGCGCGACGCCAAGATCATCGGCCTGGTCAGCGGCGCGCATTTCTCCAGTCACATCTACATGCTGGTGCTGCCCCCACTGTTCGCGCTGGTGCTGGTGGATTACCCGGTGGGCTATGAGGGCCTGGCCTTTGTCATCGCCGGCTTCAACGTGATCTCGGCGGTTTTCCAGACGCCCGCGGGATTCCTGGTCGACCGGCTGGGCGCATGGCGGCTACTGGTCGGCGGGCTGGTGCTGAGCGCTTGCGGCGTGGCGATTGCCGGGATCATCCCGTCCTATTGGGCGCTGATCGGCGGCTTCGCGCTGATGGGGCTGGCCAATACGATCTACCACCCGGCGGATTACGCCATCCTGTCGCACGCCATCGGCGGCGGCAAGCTGGCCCAGGCCTTTTCCATCCACACTTTCTTCGGCCAGGTCGGCACCGCGATGGCGCCGGTTTCGATGCTGTTTTTTGCCAGCCTGTGGGGCTGGCGCGGCGCGTTCATCGGCGCGTCGGCCTTCGGATTCATCACCGCCATCGTGCTGCTGCTCAACAAGCACACCCTGACCGACGGGCTGGAAACCGCCCGCCTTCCGGCCAAGCCGGCGGGAAGTCAGCCTGCCGCCGCCGCGGATGCCGGCTGGCGGCTGCTGCTGTCGCCGCCGATCCTGCGCAACGTCGCGTTCTTCCTGGTGCTGTCGATGGCCGGCGGCGGCATCCAGAGCTTCTCGATCGTGGCCTTGGGCGCGCTCTACAACACGCCCTTGGCGCTGGCCAATATCGCGCTCTCGGCCTATCTGCTGATGAACGCGCTGGGCGCGCTGACCGGGGGCTTCGTCGCCATGCGCGCCAAGCGCCACAATCTGGTCGCCGGATCCGGCTTCGTCGCCAGCGGGCTGCTGATCTTCATCATCGGCGTGGTCGATCTCGGGGCCGGGTTGCTGGTGACGCTGATGGCGATGAGCGGGTTCCTCAACGGCGTCATCCAGCCCTCGCGCGACATGATCGTCCGCGCCGCCACGCCCAAGGGCTCCTTCGGCAAGGTGTTCGGATTCGTTTCCACCGGTTTCAACTTGGCCGGCATCATCGCGCCGCTGCTGTTCGGCTGGCTGATGGACAACGCGCACCCGCGCAGCGTTTTCCTGCTGGTGGCCGCCTTCACCCTGTTGTCGCTGCCCTTGCTGACCGGCAAGGCGGCGCCAGGCAAAACCGAGGCCGGGAGAGGAGAAGCGGAATGACGCGAGAGCACTGCCGGTTCGCAGCGTTGATGATCGCCGCCACCTTCGTCCTGGCGCTGGCGCCGGGACAGGCCCGCGCCCAGGACGGGGCCCAGATCTTCATGACCAATTGCACGGTCTGCCATTCGGCCGAGCCCGGCCAGAGCAAGATCGGCCCGCCGCTGTTCGGCATCGTCGGCCGCAAGGCCGGGACCGCGCCGAACTATGTCTATTCCGAAGCGATGAAGAATTCGGGCCTGACCTGGACGCCGGACCAGCTCGAAATCTATCTCGCCAATCCCATGGGCGTCGTGCCCAACACGAAGATGTTGTTCGCGGGATTGAAGAACGCCGCCGACAGAAAAGCGCTGATCGGTTATCTGACGACGCTGAAGTAGCTGTCGGCGGATTCTTAAGAATTTGTCGGCTCCGCCGACGGAGCGACAGAAAAGCGCTGATCGGTTATCTGGCGACGCTGAAGTAGCCCTCAGCCCCGGTGACGGGGACGGTGCCGCGCCTTGCTGCGGGCGCGCAGCAGCGAATTGCCCTCGATCGATTGCCAGACGACCAGGCCGGTCACGCCCAGGGTCAGTTCGCGCGCCCGCTTCATCAGCGAAAGCGCCAGCGCGAATTCGGGGCCCAGGCCGAGCGCCGCGCCCACCAGGATGTAGCCGCCTTCCTGCACGCCCGCCGCGGCCGGGACGAAGAAGGCCGCGCTGCGGAGCGCGTAGGTCAGGCTTTCGAGCATGATGAGCGAGGTCAGGCCCATGGGCACGCCCATGAAGGCCAGGATGATGCCCGCCTCGCCAACGCCGGCGATCCAGGCGACGAAATGGATCGAGACCGCGGCTGCTACGGCGGGACGGTCGGCATAGATCGCATGGATGCGGTCGTGCACCCCGCCGACGTTCGAAAGATAGCTCCAGCCCTTGTTGACGGCCAGACGCTCGGCGAGAGTCTCCAGCAAGCGAAACATGCCGAAGCGCTGAGCCAAGGCGAAGGCGCCGGCGAGGAATATGATGGTGGCGATGCCGGCCAGGGTCCAAGCGATCAAATCGCTGCCCGGCCGCTCGATCAGGAGCAGGATGCAGCCCAGGACGGTGAACGCCGCCTGGGAGGTCATCTCCATGGTGAGGTCGACCACGGTCGAGGCGGTGGCCATTGTCATGTCGGCGCCGCGCGTGGTCATGGCGCGGATGCCGATCATCTCGCCACCGGCGGGAACGATGCCGAAAATGTCGCCGCCGGCGTCGCGCATCCAGCGGAACCAGATGAAGCTGGACACGTCGGGCCGCTTCTTCTTGAACAGCGCGCGCCAGGCCAAGGCGCAAAGCGAAAGCGGCACGATCTGGAAGGCGCAGATCGCGGCCAGGCAAGGCAAACCGGCCATTTCCAGCGCGGCGCCGACGGCGGCAAAGCCGTGCCAAGCCACCAGGCAAGCGCCCGACAACACGCCCAGTACGGCGAAAATCGCGAGGACCGCTTTCATGCCGCCACGCCCCTAAAAGAATTTGCCGGCGGCGCCGGCGGGGCCAGCCCGGCGAAGGACACGGGTTGGAGCCCCTGCGCTTTGAGCGCGGCCGCGACACCGGCGTCGGTCAAGGCCTCGAATTCGCCCGCGCATTGGTAATGGCTGGGCCAGGCTTCTTCCCCCGTCCAATGCGATGTCGCGGGATGGAGGTAAAGCTCGGCGACGCAATCGGGCAGATGCTCGATATAGTGTTTGACGCGCTCCTTGCGCATGGCGCCGCTGTCGCTCAATCCCAAAACGCAATCATTGTGGGAAATCCCCGCGCGGTCGAGACGCCGCTTCAGGCGCCTGGTCCAAGGCGCCTGGGTCAGCGAGGCGAAGAGCCGCGAGGCCAGAAGGTCGCCGGTCGCGCGCCAGGCCAGCACCGGGCGCTCGTAAGGCACGCGCACCGCCTTGATGCGGTATTCCGGCGCCAGGCGGATCAGCGTGTCGGCCACGGTCGGATGGGTATGGAAATGATGATGGGCGTTGACGTGATCGAGCGCCAAGCCGGTGGCGCGGAAGGCTTCGAGCTGCGCGCGCATCTCGCGCTCCATTTGCCGGCGCGCATCCCGGTTGCAGAAGATTTTCACGCCGGCGCGAAACGGATCGGCCGGAAAACGCCCATCCGGCCCGACCAGATCGGGAATCTCCGCGGGCGGCAGGACCGGGCGTCCATCCACCAGGACGAGATGCAATCCCACGCCGAGTTTGGGCAGGCGCCGGGATCGCGCCACCGCGTCGGCCGCCGCCGGCCCCGCCACCATCAGGCTGGCGGCGGACAAGATGCCGCGCCGGTGCCCTTGCTCGACCGCCTCGTTGACCGCGGGCGCGAGGCCGAAATCATCCGCCGTGACGATCAACCGTTTCACAGGCGAATACCCGAAGCGGCCGAGTGCGCGGGCATGGGCAGCGGTATGAGCTCGCCGCCCGAGCCGATGGAGAAGCGGCGGTGGCGCCAACGGATGTCGCTGCCGAGATAGCTCGCCACCCAGACGGCGAAGCACATCCCTTCGCGCAACGGCAGCAGCCAGGACGGCCCAGCCGCCGAGAAACGGATAGGGCAACAGCAGCGCCGCCACCACGGGCAGCGGCTCCATCATCACCGAGAGGAAATACTCGCCGGGCTTGACCGTCTTGACCGTGCGCGCCCAGCGCAGCTCGTGCCAGAATAACGAGCGGAAATTCTCGGCGACGACGGTGCTCGGCACCACATGCGACAGCCGCACCTTGTAGCCCGAAGCGGCGATGAGATGGCCCATCATGAAATCGTCGGCGAGCTGGGATGCGAGCCGAGTAAAGCCGCCGATGGATTCCAGCGCATCGCGGCGCACCGCGCTCAGCGGCCCAAAGCAATACGTGACGTCGCGCATGCCGGCATCGACCATCGCCGAGGGCAGGAACCAGTCGTTGATGAACAACGCGCCCAATTTCGAGGTGAGGCCGGAAGAGGGCGCCGCCTTGTAGAGGCAGGTGACCGCGCCGATGGACGCATCGGCGAACGGCGTCACGAACCGGGCGAGGCAATCGCGCGCGACCAGAATGTCGCTGTCGGAAACGGCGATGATGTCGTGCTTTGCCAGGCGCGCCATGTTGACCAGATTGCCGACCTTCAGATTGGAGCCATGCGCGCCGCCGTCGATCACCAGCGCCAGATCCCGCCCGGGAAATTCGGCGATCAGCCGCTTGACCACGGGAATGGCGCCATCCCCGGAATCGCCGACGCCGAAGATGATCTGCATATCGGGATAATCCTGCTCGCAGAACGAGCGCAAGCATTCATAGAGTTGCGGCTCCGCGCCGCAAAGCGGCTTCAGCACCGTCACCGGAGGAAGGAAAGCCGGGTCGGCGGATGGCTGCGCCGGCGCCGTCTCGAACTGGCTTGTCGCCACGCGCCACATCGCCAGAAGCAGATAGGCCGCCGAGCCGGCGGCAAGGAAGAGGCCGAGCAGATAAGCCGGCGGCAAGGATAGGAGAAAGTTCGCCGTCATTCTGGCTCCTGCGCCAACATGCCGGGCATAACGCGCAGAAAAGACGAGAAGCCGCCATGATGTGAATCAAACGCCAAAGCGGCGCTGATCAAACAGCCAAGCGGAAATGACGGCACTTCCGGCATCGGTCTTTCCCCCGACGGCCCGCCGGAAGCGATCCGGGGTTCAGGGGCGGCACGGCCGGGAGCACGGCCTCCTTTGGCCCGCACCTTTCAAGCCGCTGCTCGCCGGTTTTTAGAACCCCGGAACGACGTTCCGAAACGAAGCCACGCGCGACACTTGTTACATTCTTGTTAGGAAGGACCGTAAGACATAAGCGCGAAGGGGTCAATAAAATGACCCTTTTTCTTTAATGATTGATGCCGAATAGGGTTCACCGGCCTACCATTTTCTTGCCTCAAAATTGGGCGCAACGGCGCGGCTCGCCCAGATTTGAATCAACCCAAATTCGGGTCCAGTCTGCGAGAGGCTAGTGCAACTCATTCGCCCGCCAAGTGCAGAACCAGTTCCCGCCGATGAGGTTCGTGCCGGTGTTCGACGACATAGATTCCCTGCCAGGTGCCCAGCAGCAGCCGGGCATCCGCCACCGGCACGGCGAGCTGGGTCGGCAGCAGCGCGCTCTTGATGTGGGCCGGCATGTCGTCCGGACCCTCGTCCCGGTGGCGCCAGCGCGAATCATCCTCGGGCGCGAGATCGCGCAGGAAGGCGAGCAGGTCTTCGCGCACCTCCGGCGCGGCGTTTTCCTGGATCAGCAGCGAGGCCGAACTGTGGCGCAGGAACAGGGTCAAGAGCCCGTCCGATATCCCCTGGGAAGCGACCCAGGACGCGATTTCGGCGGTCACCTCGTAGAGTCCCTGGCCGCGGGTTTCCACATCGAGCCGCCCCTGCGCCATCCGCATAGCGTTCCTCCCCGCCCGCCATTCTAGTTGACAGGAAAGCCTTTGGCGCTATTGTCTCGTCCGCATTCCCATTCCCGGCAATTGTGCGGATTGAACCATGGCCAAGGGCGGCTCACTCATCGTCAAGCTCGTCAGCAGCGCCGACACCGGATTCTATTACGTCACCAAGAAGAATCCGCGCGGCGTGAAGACCGAGAAGCTGGCGATGAAGAAATACGATCCGGTGGCGCGCAAGCACGTCGTCTTCAAGGAAGGCAAGATCAAGTAACTTCGCCTCCGCCGATCGAAGACCCAAGAAAAAGCCGCCCAACCGGGCGGCTTTTGCATGGGCACTCTTCAGGAGAAACCGTTCAGGCGGCGGCGCCGTCGGCGGTCACCGCATCGGCCGGGAAGGTCATCACGCAGTTGCGGCCATGCGCCTTGGCGGCGTAGAGCGCCTCGTCGGCGCGGCGCATCAGCGAGGCCGCGGTTTCATCCGCGCCGCGCGTCACCGACACGCCGACGCTGATCGAGATGTTGAGCCCGATCGCCGGATCGCCGACCATGATGGGTTGCTCGGCGATGGTGGCGCGCAAGCGCTCCGCCACCACCACGGCAACGGCCAAGGGGGTTTCGGGCAGAACCACGACGAATTCCTCGCCGCCGTAGCGCGCCACCAGATCGAAGGCGCGGACGTTGCGCGACACGCGCGCCGAGACCTCGCGCAGCACCGCGTCGCCCGCGGCGTGCCCGTAGCTGTCATTGACCCGCTTGAAAAGATCGATGTCGAACATCAAGAGCGCCGGGCCCTTCGCGCCCTCGGCCACGTGCGGCAGCAGGCTTTCGAGATGGGCCGAGAGATAACGGCGGTTGTAGAGGCCGGTCAGGCCGTCGGTCAGCGCCAGCGACAGGCTCTTCTGGTAGTTTTCCTGCAACCGGTCCTGCAGCCGCTTGCGGCGGATGCTGGTGCGGGCGCGGGCGATCAATTCGTTGCGGTCCAAGGGGCGCACCAGATAGTCGGTGGCGCCGAGATCGAGGCCCTTGGCGAGGCGCGGCAGCTCGTTGGGATCGGCCATGAGCAGGATCGGCACGACGCGGGAGGATTCGTTGGCGCTGCAGCTGCGAGACCAGGCGCAGCGCGTCGACCTTGCCGGCGAGCGACAGGATCACGAGTTCGATGGTCTGATCGCAATTCGCCAGCAATTCCTCGGGCGAGCTCGGCCGCACCGTTTCGCTGGCCACGGGCGCCAGCATCTCGGCGATGCGCGCGCCGGCGAAGGCGTTCTCTTCCCACAGCAGGATGCGGGCGGGACCGCGATCCTCGACCGGGGGCTCCTTGACGAACAGCGCGTTGAACTGGTCGTAGACCTCTTCGCGGTGGCGCCACTCTTCCGTCATGCGCCGGAGCCGGACGAGCGAACGGACGCGGGCGAACAGCGCGGTGTCGTTGACCGGCTTGGTGAGGAAATCGTCGGCGCCGGCCTCGAGCCCGCGCACGCGGTCGGCCGTCTCGGTGAGCGCGGTCACCATCACCACCGGAATGTCGGCGGTGCGGGGATCGGCCTTGAGGCGCTTGCAGGTTTCGAAGCCGTCCATGCGCGGCATCATCACGTCCAAGAGGATGAGATCGGGACGCTCTTCCTGGGCGACGGTGAGCGCGCCCGGTCCGTCACTGGCGGACAGCACGTTGAAGTATTCGCTCGCCAGCTTGGCTTCGAGCAGCTTGACGTTTACGTCGACGTCGTCGACGACCAGGATGCGTGCCGACATGGACTGACCACCAACTCGCTAATTCAGGAAACGCGCGACCGTCTGGAGGAAACTCGCGACCGAGATCGGCTTGGCGATATAGGCTTCGCACCCGCCCTCGCGAATCTTCTCCTCGTCGCCCTTCATGGCGAAGGCGGTGACCGCGATGATCGGAATCGTCCGCAGATCCTCGTCCTCCTTGATCCACTTGGTGACCTCGAGGCCGGAGACCTCGGGCAGCTGGATGTCCATGAGAATGAGATCGGGATGATGCTCGCGCGCGAGCTTGAGCGCTTCCATGCCGTCCTTGGTCTGCAACGTGTCGTAGCCATGCGCTTCCAGCAGATCGTGGAAGAGCTTCATGTTGAGGTCGTTGTCCTCGACGATGAGGATCCGCTTGCCGCTCATCTTGCCGTTCATGCTGCCGTTCATCATGATCATATCCTGTTTCCCGCCGGTGCCGTGACGCGCGCTTGGGGTCGATCTTAGGGCACAAGAAGTTAAAAAGATTATACGCCAGGTTCCCTTGATCGACGGGCCCACCGGACTGTGGCCCCCGCAAGCCCCAATGACGCACCGGGGCCGGGAGTTGTTATAGGTTCATCTATCTTAAGATTTGGTAAGTTTTGGGTAAGTTTTGGCGGTCTAACGGACAAGATGCGAACTCGGGTCATGCGGATCGGGATAGACCTCGGCGGCACCAAGATCGAGGCGGCCGTGCTCGGCCCGGATGGCGGGATCGTGCTGCGCCGGCGCGTGGCGACCCCCGGCCCGGACTACGCCGCGGTGATCGAGACCATCCGGGCCCTGGTACTGGAAATCGAGGCCGCGCTGGGATCCCGGGCCAGCATCGGTGTCGCCATGCCGGGCGCACTGTCCCCGGCCAGCGGCCGGGTGATGAATTCCAATTCCACCTGCCTCAACGGCCGGCCCTTCGACCAGGATTTGCGTGCCGCGCTCGGACGGGCGTTGCGTTTCGCCAATGACGCCAATTGCTTCGCGTTGTCCGAGGCGGTGGACGGCGCCGGCAAGGGATTGGAGACGGTGTTCGGCGTGATCCTGGGCACCGGCGTCGGCGGCGGAATAGCGGTGCGCGGACGGGTCTTGACCGGGCCCAACGGCATCGCCGGCGAATGGGGCCATAATCCTCTGCCCTGGCCCAAGGACGACGAGCGCCCCGGCCCGCTGTGCTATTGCGGCAAGCATGGCTGCATCGAGAGCTTTCTGTCCGGCCCGGCCCTGGCCCGCGACCACCGCCAACGGACCGGCGAGGATTTCGACGCGACCCAGCTCGCCGCGCGCGCCTCCCAAGGCGACTTGGCCGCCGAGGCGACGATGCAAATCTATGAAGAGCGGCTCGCGCGCGCGCTGGCCTCGGCGATCAACCTGCTCGATCCCGACGCCATCATCCTCGGCGGCGGCGTCGGCCGGATCGAGCGGCTTTATCGCAACGTACCCAAGATATGGGGGCGTTACGTCTTCTCGGACAATGTCGCGACCAGGCTGCTGCCGCCGCGCTGGGGCGATTCCAGCGGCGTGCGCGGCGCCGCCTGGCTCTGGCCCGAGGACGGGAAAAGCTAGCAGCCCGGCTTGGGCAGAGGCTCGATTTCGTCGAGCTTGGCGCGGATGACGTAATCGCCGTAGTCGAGCTTCATGTCCTGCGTCACGCCGTTGTCGAGCAGCCGCATGCCGAGCTCGTAATCGGGCTCGGTCTGGTCGGATTGGGCGTCGGACGGGAAGAAGGCGAGCCGGATCTGCCAGGACGGGCGTTGCAGCAACGGGCTGTTGAAGGGCTTGGGCGCCTTGCCGCCCGGCGGCTTGAGCTCGGGCCCGATCACCGCCGAGACCTCGCCGGCATTCTCGACCGCGGAGCCGTCGAACACGTTGCGCGCGACGAATTGCTGGTTGGCCTGGGCGCTCGCGATCAGGAACAGCGTATGCGCCGTGGGGAACAGCACGCCCGGCGCGAGAGTGATGGTCGCGGTCTCGGGCTTGGTGAATTGCGCGACGCCGCCCTTGCCCGGTCCGTCGAGCGTAGCTTCGCCGCGCAGCTCTTCGTCGAGCTCGCCGTTGCGCATGCGGCGCTCGTTGAAACGGTACTTGAGCCCGTCCATCGACTCCCAGGTCACCAGCGCCGAGCTGATGTCGACGCTGTCTTCCTCGGCATAGGCGATGCGCAGCCGGAAGCGCTGCTCAACCGTCCAGCCGTCGCAGGCTTGGCCCCATTTGTAGAACATGGCGCCCGAGGCCGCGACCACGCCGCTCGAGGATTTGGCGGATTCGAGCGAAAGGCTGTAAAGCGCCTGATGCGGCGCGATGTTGATCTCGGCCGCGCGCGCGGGCGAAAGCGTGAGGCACGCCAGCGATGCCGCCAGGCCCGCGAAACGCGCAAGCCGCGGGATTCTGCTAAACGTCCTGTACCTGATCGTCGCCACCATCGGACTATAGGCTAACACGACGCGGTCTATCCCCCGTCAACTGGATTTGGGCGGCTTGGCGTCAGGCGGCACCAGGCGGATATGGAGTTCCTTGAGGCGTTCGGGCGGCACCGGCGCCGGCGCCTGCATCAGCAGATCCTGGGCCTGCTGATTCATCGGGAAGGCGACCACCTCGCGGATGTTGGGCGTATCGGCCAGCAGCATGACGATGCGGTCGATGCCCGGGGCCGAGCCGCCATGCGGGGGCGCGCCGAACTTGAAGGCGTTGAGCATGCCGCCGAAGCGCGCCTCGACCTCCGCCGCCGGATAACCGGCGATGGCGAAGGCCTTGTACATGATGTCGGGACGGTGATTGCGGATCGCGCCCGAAGACAGCTCCACGCCGTTGCAGACGATGTCGTATTGGAACGCCTTGATGGTGAGCGGGTCCTGGGTCTGGAGCGCCTCGAGCCCGCCTTGCGGCATCGAGAAGGGGTTGTGGCTGAATTCGATCTTCTTGGTTTCCTCGTTGTATTCGTACATCGGGAAATCGACGATCCAGCAGAAGCGGAATTCGCCCTCGGCGACGAGCTTCAATTCCTGGCCGAGCTTGACGCGCGCCGCGGCGGCGAAAGGCCGGAAGGCCGCCGGCAATCCGGCGACGAAGAACACCGCATCGCCGTCCTTGAGCCCGAGCTGGGCGCGCAGTTTTTCGGTGCGCTCGGGTCCGAGGTTGGACGCCACCGGGCCGGCGCCTTCGGTTCCGCGGAAGAAGATGTAGCCCATGCCGGGCTGGCCCTCGCCCTGCGCCCAGGAGTTCATGCGATCGCAGAAGGCCCGGTTGCCGCCGCCCGGCGCCGGGATCGCCCAGACCCGGGCATTGGCGTCCTTGGCGAGGAATCCTGCGAAGAGCTTGAAGCCCGAGCCGCGGAAAATCTCGCTCGCGTCGCTCATCGCGATCGGATTGCGCAAATCCGGCTTGTCGCGTGCCGTATTTCGCCAACGCTTCGTCATAGGATATGCGCGGGAAAGGCGGCTTGGTCACCTTCCGGCCCTTGCCGAATTCCTCGAACACGCCCGCCAGCACCGGCTCGATCGCGGCGAAGACGTCGTCCTGCGTGACGAAGCTCATCTCGAAATCGAGCTGGTAGAACTCGCCCGGGCAGCGGTCGGCGCGGCTCGCCTCGTCGCGGAAGCAGGGCGCGATCTGGAAATAGCGGTCGAAGCCCGCCACCATCAGGAGCTGCTTGAATTGCTGCGGCGCCTGGGGCAGCGCGTAGAACTCGCCCGGATGCAGCCGGCTCGGCACCAGATAGTCGCGCGCGCCCTCGGGCGAGGAGGCGGTCAGGATCGGCGTCTGGAACTCGGCGAATCCGGCCTCGATCATGCGCCGGCGGATGGACTGGATGACATGCGAGCGCAGCATGACGTTGGCGTGCATGGTCTCGCGCCGCAGATCGAGGAAGCGGTATTTCAACCGCATGTCCTCGGGATATTCCGCTTCGGCGTTGACCGGCAAGGGCAGCGGCTCGGCCTCGGACTGGATTTGTGAGCTCGGCGATCTTCAATTCGACCTCGCCGGTGGGAAGCTTGGGATTGACGGTTTCGGGCGAGCGGCTCGACCACCTGGCCGGTGAAGGTGACGACGCTTTCGAGCTTCAAGGCGTCGACATGCCTTGAACAGGGCGTTGCCGATGTCGATGACGCATTGCGTCAGGCCGTAATGGTCGCGCAGATCGACGAACAGCAGCTGGCCGTGGTCGCGCTTGCGGTGCACCCAGCCCGAGAGCCGCGCCGGCGCGCCCACGTCCTTCCGGCGAAGCTCGCCGCAGTTATGCGTGCGATAGGGATGCATGGCTCGAATCGTTACCCGTCGTGAAAAATCGAGCCGAACAGCGCATGGCGGGCGCCGGCTTGTCAAGCGGGCCGCGAAGCCCGTCCCGCGCGGCCTTTTGGCGGGCGGCCTTTAGGTGTAAGAGAAAGCGCATGACCCCGTTGATAGCCAGCACCGAAGCGCTCGATTCCTTCTGCCGGAAGCACGCAGGCGAGCCCTATGTCACGGTCGACACCGAATTCATGCGCGACAAGACCTATTGGCCGCAGCTTTGCCTGGTGCAGGTGGCGGGGCCGAATGACGCCGCCGCCATCGACCCGCTGGCCCCGGGCATCTCGCTCGATCCGCTGCTCCGGCTGATGGACGATCCCAAGGTGCTGAAGGTGTTCCACGCCGCGCGCCAGGACCTCGAAATCTTCTACAACCTCAACGGCAAGGTGCCGGCGCCGATCTTCGACACCCAGGTCGCCGCCATGGTATGCGGCTTCGGCGAATCCGCGAGCTACGAGACGCTGGCCGGCAGGCTGGCGGGCGCCGCGATCGACAAATCCTCGCGCTTCACCGACTGGTCCGGCCGCCCGCTCACCGAACGCCAGGTCAAATACGCGCTCGACGACGTGACCCATCTGCGGAAAGTGTACGAAAAACTCGCGGCGCAGCTCGACAAGAGCGGCCGCCATTCCTGGCTGGACGAGGAGATGGCGGTGCTGTGCGATCCCGCGACATATCTGCTCGATCCGGCGCTGGCCTGGCGGCGGATCAAGGTGCGGAGCAACAACCGCCGCATGCTGGCGCTGGTGCGCGAACTGGCGGCGTGGCGGGAAATCTCGGCGCAGCGCGCAATTTGCCGCGCAACCGCCTGTTGCGCGAGGAATCGCTGTTGGAGATCGCGGCGCACGCGCCCGCCGACGTCGAGGAGCTGGCGCGGACGCGCGGCCTGGGGCGGAGTTTCGCCGAGGGCAAGCTCGGGGCCGAAGTACTGGCGGTGGTGGCGCGGGTCAAGGCGACGCCGGAAAGCCAGTATCCCGAGCCGGAGCCGCGGCGCGAGACGCCGCCGGGGATCGGCCCGCTCACCGATCTGCTGCGCGTGCTGTTGAAGCTGCGCTGCGAGGAAAACAACGTCGCGGCCAAGCTGGTGGCCGACAGCGAAGACCTGGAAATGATCGCCGCCGACGACGGCGCCGATGTCCGCGCGCTCGCCGGCTGGCGCGCCGAGATTTTCGGCAAGGACGCGCTCGATCTGAAACACGGGCGCCTGGCGCTCACCGCCGCGGGCAAGCGCATCAAGCTGGTGCGCACGGCGCCGCCCGCCGCCGCGGCGCAGTAGGCGTAGCACAGGCTGCGCGGCGGCGCGGCCGTCCTGCGAAGCAAAGAGAAGTTAAACGAACATCACGTCGCCGAGGACGTGATCGCGCAGCTTGAGGCTCGCCAGCATGAGCGCGTCCGCCGCCTCTTCCAAATGCTGGTCGATGGCGCTGAGCAGGTGAACCTGCCGGTATTCGAGAT
Organism: uncultured Alphaproteobacteria bacterium; assembly: GCA_963810055.1. GTDB lineage: Bacteria > Pseudomonadota > Alphaproteobacteria > ATCC43930 > CGMCC-115725 > REEB95. Next base: position 33,680 of record CAWEME010000047.1, read on the forward strand.
TGGCGTTCATCAGCACCGTCGTGTCGGCGCGGTGCCGCTCGTCGGTTTGATGCTCGACCGTGACCACGCGTTCCGCCGCCTCGAGAAAGCGCTGCACCGCGTCGCGTTCGCCGCCGCGGTGAACGTATTGCGCCGATTCCATGGCGCGCCGGTAGGCTTCCGCGCCGTCCACCAGCAGATCGGCGAGCTCCATCAAGGGCTCCGGCAATTGGGAAGGCGGCGCGATGTCGAACAGCAGTTTCGCGTGAAACGCCGCATCCTCCAAATGGTCCGCGGCGTCGTCGGCGGTTTCGACGATCTGGCAGAAGATTTCCGTGCCCGAAATTCGATGAACGGTCGACCGCACCTCCTTGACCATGTCGTCGGCGCGGCTTTCCCATTGCTTGGCGCGTTGGGCGTGCTGGGCGAAGGCCGGCCGCATCCGATCCGCCCTGCCGGAAGGCCGCGCGCAGGCCGGTTGCGAGCTGCGCCATGATCTCGGCGTGGCCGGCGCAGCCGGCCAGCAAACGCTGCTCGGCCGAGCGGAAATGCGTGAACAATTCGGCGCGAACCCGGTCGCGGATCAGCGCCTCCGACTGGCCTTGCAACAGCCCGGTCGCGGTGATCTGCAGGACGAAACGGAGATAATCCCGCGCCACGTCGTCGCCGATCATCTCGTTGAGCTTCTGGCCGAGGCGCAACGGCGTCTTCACCGCCTGCTCCAGCGCGTCGAAGATCAGCCGCTCGCCGCCGAGCTTGAGAAATCCCCGGTGGCCGAACCCGTGATCGGCCGCCCATTTGAGGATGCCGATCGCGGTCTCGTTCGGAACCAGCCGGCCGAGCCGCTTGCGCGCCTTGTTCCAGTCGATGAGAAAGACGATGCGCGAGCCGAGATTGTCGAGAAAAGCGTCGAGCGCGTCGGCGTTCGCGGCGTTATACTCGCCGGAGGCCAGGTAGAAGAGATCGTCGTCGCCGATGCCCGGAGCCTGGCGCGAGCGGATGTCCTTCCAGCTCATGCCGGTGTCGTCGCACAGCGTCTGCAGAAAGCGGAGGCGCGGCAGATGAACGTCGGTGTGGGTCACCGCGACGCGCAAGCCGGTCACCTTGACGATGAGAACATGGGCGTCGGTCGCGCCGATGTCGTTCTGGATCAGCAGCGATCCGTTCGCTGCGCGCCGCGGTCGGTGCCCAAACCGGGATGGTCGAATTTGAGCGGCGCCGTCCGGTTGAGCCCGGCCATGAAAGCGACCACGGCCGCGCGGTCGGTTTCGGAAATCCCGTAGGCCTTGGCGCCGGCCACGTTCATGGTCGAGATCGCGCCTTGCAGCCGGTTGATCTCCTTGTGCAGATCCATGACCAGAAGGTGGAAGCCGTCGCCGGCCTTCGGGCTGCCCGAGGTCAAGGCAGCGATGGTCTCGCCGCTCAGCATGTCCTCGACGACCGGCGGCCGCGCCCGGATCAACTTGTCCAGGCGATCCTTGAAACGCGCGGCGAGCGACGCCGAAGTCCGCGGATTCCTTCGCCGCGACGCCCAGCGGCGCGATCATGGCGGTCATGGCTTCGTCGAGCGTGGCGATCAGGCGCTTGGCGCCGGGGATGTGATAGTTGCCGCCGCCGTCATGCTCGGCCAACGCGATCGCGCGGTCGAATCCCGGTCTCGGTTATGCCGCAGGCTTCGCGCTCCGCGCGCAAGGACGGCGCCGGAACCTGCGGGTTTTCGGCCTGGCTCGCCGCCATTTGCAGCGACGTCAGGACGTATTTGGCGCGCTCATTCGCGGCGAGCGCGGCGGCCAACAGCGCCGGCAACACCAACGCGTCTTCGCCGAGAAAATCGACGATCTGGGTTTTCGCCATTTTCGGCCCCTCTTACGTCCCGGCTGTCACGAAACCGACACGAACCGCCATCCGTTTCCGCGACGGATCGGGACCATAGGCGCAACCCGCCGGGCCGGGCCTTGATCTGGCTCAATGACCAGGAGATCGGAAAACGCGCGGCCCGACCGCCACCGGCCGCGCAACGATCAGCGACGCCGGACGGCGCCCTTGCGGCCCATGGCCTTGGCGAGGGAATCCAGGCGCCGCTGCACGCTTTCGCCGTAACGCTGGGCGGCCTCGCCCGCGAGGACGAGGATCACGTCATTGGCGTTGAGCGCCAGCGAGGAACCGGCGAGCGCCGCCGGCAGGCCCCGCCGAGAAGGTGTAGCCCAGGCGCAACGCCAGCCCGACCGAGCGGGCCGCCAGCAGCTCCTCATCGTCGAGCAGTTCGAGCGGCGCCAGCAGCTCGACCGTGCCGCGGCCGCCATAGCGCGCATGCAACGCGGTGGCGACGAAGGCGCGGCCCGGATGGTCGATGCCCGCCACCGGCATGTAGAGCGCGTGGCGCACCGCCTGTTCGGCGCGGTAATCGGGATGCTCGCTCCAGGCGATGTCCGACAACAGCGCCGCCGCGTGGCGCAGGCGCTTCGTCCTCCTCGCCGGCGTCTACTTCGTTCAGTTAAGGTGCCTTGCTC
>CAWEME010000048.1:0-36190 GCA_963810055.1 uncultured Alphaproteobacteria bacterium
GCGCAACCCCCGTGGTCCAATTCTTATGCAGCATCCTCTTTACCCTCCGGGGACGCTGCGGATTCATCCGACTTCCTCGGCCTCCCCTTTTTCCGCTTTACCGCCTTTGAGCCGGTATTTTCATCATCTGCTCTGCCCGGCTTGGCGTTCGGATACCACGCCAGCAAGCCATAGGTGCCCGTTCCGGGTAGCTTGTGGAATACCGAGGTCGCCTTCCTCAGAAGGGCACGGAGCCCCACTAATGCGACGCCTTCGCTCTTGGCCTCGAACTTGTAGCCCCCAGCCTTCAGCGCATCGAGAATCTCGCGCGGAGTTGCGGGGCCGTCCCCCTGGGCACGGCGCATTTCGAGGTATTCGCGGATAGCCGTCATCTGCTTCTTGCCATAGAAGCTGTCCCGCTTGATTTGGGTAAGAGTTGCGCCGCCGCCTTGGCCACTCGCCGTCATTTCGGCTTCGGTATATTTCGGCGGCCGCCCTGACGATGTATAAAGGACGTTGATTGCAGCACGAATTTCGTTCCCCTTGCGCTCGTGATCGGCAAGTTGCCGTTCAAGGACCGCAATTGCGGGCGAAAGATCATCTTGAGGCATAGCTACCCCCTATGGGGACATGGTTCAGATTGGCGAAGAATAGGCCCCAACAATCTACACGTCAACAGGGACAAGTGATGGCGGCTTCTCAACCCATGGGGCGATGCCGGGTTTGCCAATTCTCATATCACATATGCCATAAACAGTATTTTTCCTTCAAGTAAAGCATTGATATACCTGATAGATTAAATAACTAAGTTTCTGCGCATTTGTGAAATGAGATTTGCCAGCCCGGGCAATGCTCGCGAGGTACGAAAAATCATGATTCCCCCAGCCTTTCGACGAGTTGAGTCCGGTATTTATTGCGATTCTCTGCGAGTCTCACTACAGCCTAAGAAGGTCGAGAACCTACGGACTGCCGTGGCCCTGCACTGCTGCCACTACAATTTCGTCCGGGTGCATAAGAGCCTCAGGACAACCCCGTAATGGCGGGGGGCTAAAATCGGCTATGGTCACTAGAAGAATTGGTAGAGCAGACTTCCGAGTAAGGAGGAAACTATGTCTTGGTATGTCGAATATATTTTTCCGGGCGCAGCTATCGCCTCTCAGGAATTTGCTACCGAAGCAGCAGCGATGCAACGAGCCTGTGACTTTCTTAAGGCTGGGGCCAAAACTGTGGAAGTAGGCCAGAACAACGGCGGCACCACGTTTCGCAAACGAGATACCGAATCCGTCAGGGGCTACTGCGAGCAGGGTCACTCAAATTAGGGGAATTATGCACTTGACATACCAATATATGGGGTCTATTTCTGACTCTGACATTGCGAACGTAAAAGTCGAGATCACACCAAAAATGCTTGAGGCCGGAGTCGAGGCTTATTGCCTTTGGGATTCTGGTGATTGTCCGGAGTGGGCTGTGGAATCTATTTTTTTGTCAATGCTGCAAGCTAAGGCAAAAGAAGATCTTTCGGCGTCCGAGGTGTCGGTCTCTCATAACACTCAATAAGATCAATCATAATGGTGTGACACGCAATCGCGTATCGAGTTTTTGCATCTTTTTTATCAATCTGTTTTTCTTCGGCGCGAACTTTTTTCAATAAGCTCGGCGGTATTTTAGCTATTCTAAGATCGGGGATTAACAGCGTTGAGCAAACTTTTCGAACCAAATCGAGGCTGAATGGCAAGAACTTTCGGCTATGAGCGAATTGATTTCTCAATTCTCTTATAACATTGAGATCGTGTTTTGTTTTGGGTCCGAAGACATTGAAAGCGTAACCAAGCCATATCTTAGCTGAGAATGTTTGTACCGGACCCTTATCTCCAAATATTTTTCCTTTTTCTGTATTTGAAAGACCATCCCTCATTAGTTTCATAATGGCGCTTTCAACGGCTCTTTCTACCAATGACGCCCACAACACGCCAAATGCTCGATCACTTGCACCTGAAAATTCTTTCTCTATTGCAAGAATGTCATTTAGGCTAAGATTGCCACGGGAAAATTTTTTTAAGGCTGTAATCGATGGGGATTCGTCGTTCATCTGACAATGACTCCTATAGTGACCAGGAAGCCACGCGCCGCCGTGATGCGGTTCTAAAGGCTATGATAAACACGCCACCGACACCGCATAAACCGCTTGGTACTAGCAAGCAAAAGAAGCAATATCAGAGACAGGGTACCGCACAGAAAGAATCGCACAAAAGAAAAGATCGCTGAATCTTCATCGGTATTTATCCAGCTTTTCCTGCTCGATTTTCTGTTTCTGTTCCTGCTGCTGATTGGCGCGTAATTCCGCATTCCTGAATTTTTGGCAGCTTTCCGGCGTGTGATAAAAGATCATAAGAGTTCCCTGCGCGATAACATCGACACGATCATCGCCCTGATCGATCAATTTATCGTCGCTATAGCCTTTATTGTTTTCGTAAACCTGTGCCGGGGAGACATCGCTTTTTTCGCAAGAGGCGATCAAGCAAGATTGAGTAAGATGATCGCAGCTTTCCCCTTTGTACCAATCACTCGCATAAACTGAGCGCGGCAACAGGATTAGAAATATTATCATTGCGACTGGCGCGACTATTCGCATTTTTGCCTATCCCTCTAATTCCATTTTCACGCGCATTAGCATTGCGTGAAATTGAACGCTGGTCATTTTAGGCTTGCTGGTTCGCCCGCTTATCAGGCTGTCGGTAGGTCAATCTCTTTCCCTCGATGCCCTTTATCGCTTTTCTAGAGCGTTCCGCATCCTCAATTCCAAGTGCAGACCGTTCGTTATAGCGGAAATCGAATTCCGCCAGATACCGCTTTAGATGCTCTTGGCTGACATGGTGATATGTTCCGACGATCCCGCGTTTCAGGATCGAGAAATAGCCCTCAATCGTATTGGTGTGGGCTTCGCCGCGCACATATTCACCGATATGATGATTGACGGATTGATGGCGACCAAACTCTTTGCCCATCATCTTTGATGGTGCGGCCTCGTCAGTCATAAGGAAACTGCCACGATCCACTTGCGAGACTAGAATGGGCCACAGGGTCTTGGCATTGACCGCCGGGACATGATGCGAGCGAACCGAACCGCCGCGCTCGACAAGTGAAAACACGGCTTCTTTGCCAGCGCCGCCCGTACCTAGATGCTTGCGCTTGCTGCGATGCTTGTTCTTTTCCAAACCGCCGACATAGGTTTCGTCAGCCTCGACGGTCTTGCCTTTTCCACCAAGCGGCTTGTCGAGTTTCGCTTCGCGCATACCTTCGCGGATGCGATGCGCCATGAACCAAGCCGTGCGGTACGAGCCAAAGCCAAGCATCCGCCAGAGTTGGTGCGCGCTCATTCCCTTCTTGCTGGCGGTCAATAAATGAGTCGCTAAAAGCCACTTATGCAGCGGGATATGGCTACGCTCGTAGAGAGTGCCTACCGTGGCCGTAAAGGGTTTTTGGCAGCCGTGGCACTTGTAGAGGCCAGGGCGGGTACTTTTGCCCTTCAATTCGGTTGCCTCGTCAATTGCGCCACAGAACGGGCATACCGGACCATCCGGCCAGCGGATCGCCTCGAAATGCTTACGAGCGGCTTTTTCGTCTTTGTAGATCGGGTTTGTAATATCGACGGTCATCTTTAACTCCATCATTGGAGCCAATTATGCGCTTTCCTGATAGGTATGTCAAGTGCATAATTCCCCAAATTAGGACAATAACATCCGGCGACGCCGGTTGAAGCCTCCCGCCGGGCCCGCTATAACCCGCCGCGCCTCATCAACGCATGGAAACGGATCGCGCATGGCCAAGGAACGCACTTTCTCGATCATCAAGCCGGACGCCACGCGCCGGAATCTGACCGATAAGATCAATGCGCGCTTCACCGCGCGGGGCTTGCGCATCGTCGCGCAGAAGAAGCTGCAACTCACCCGCCAGCAGGCGGAGGAATTCTACGCCGTGCACAAGGCGCGGCCGTTCTACAACAGCCTGGTCGCCTTCATGACCTCGGGGCCGGTGGTGGTGCAGGTGCTGGAAGGCGAGAACGCAGTCGCCTTGAACCGCGAGATCATGGGCGCGACCGACCCGGCCAAGGCCGCGCCGGGCACCATCCGCAAGGATTTCGCGGAATCGATCGAGGCCAATTCGGTGCACGGCTCGGATTCGCCCGAAACCGCCAAGACCGAGATCGCCTTCTTTTTCCCGGGCCTCTAGTAGACCAGGAAATAGGCCATCAGCAGCAGCAGCACGACGATGCTGCCGACCACCCAGCGCATCAGCCGGGCGAAGCCCAGCCAAGTCTGGTAATGGCGTTGCGTCTCTTGATCCATGGTCATGATGTGATTCCCGGCACGGATTCCAACCGCAACCTCTATAGCGCCGCCGCCAAAGTCACGCAATAGAAGGGCAGCCACCACAGGTGATAATTGTGGTGCGCCGCCGGCCCGGCGAGGATGGATCCCAGCGCGAGCATGGCGCCCAGGCCGGCGCGCGCGCTCAGGCTCGACGCGCGCCGCCAGATATAGACGGCGGTTCCCGCGAACAGCGTGCAGAACACCGAGCGCGCGGCGAAGGCCGCGTCCGGGGCCGAGGCGAGCCAGCTGGTGCTGTCGGGCGCGCGGATGGCGTTGAACAGCACGATGTTGTCGTAAAGCGCCGCGGGCGAGGCCAGCGCGTAGGGCAAGATTGGCAGCAGCCCCAGTACCGCGCCGATGGCATAACGCCGCCTCTCCGGCCAGGATGCGGGCAGAAGGCAGGGCAGGAACAGCACGCCGGGGAAGAGCTTGGCCGAAATCGACAAGCCCACGCAAAATCCGGCCCAGCCCGGGCGGCGTTCCCTCAGCACATATCCCAGCAGCAACGGCGCCACCGCGGCGAGATCGGTCGAGCCTTTGACCAGCACCTGCTGCGCCGCCAGCGGGATGGCGAGATAGAGCAGGCAGGCCACCAGCCCGGCGCGTGGCGAGGCCGCGTCGCTTCCTAGGCGTTGCATCAGCCCCAGCGTCGCCAATAGCAACAGCAGATTGGTCGCCAGCACCCCGCGCGCGCCCCAGGCCAAACCCAGCGGCAGATAAACCGCCGGCATCAGCGGCAGATATTTGTAGCCCTGGAATTCGGGGGCCGCGCCGAGCCCGGCGGCCTCGGTGTCGATCGGCATCGTGTAGGGGTTCCGGCCCTGGATCATCGCCTTGCCGGCATCGAGCGTGGTCGTCGCCATGTCGATGAGATGCGGATGGGCGATACGCAGGCCGAAATAGACCAGTTGCGCCAGCAACAGCAATAAAGCCAGGGCTACGAGCGCGCGCGCGGGCTTTGCCGCCGCCGCCTGAAGCGGCTGGCTCGGGCGCAAAGCGAGATAGAGCGCGCCGATCAGCAGCGCCAGCAGCGCCAGAGCCTTGCCCGCGCCCGCGCCCCAATTGAGGGTCTGCACCAGGAACACGGCCCACCAGAACAGCGCCGCGTAGGCCAAGGGATGGCCGATCCTCCGCGTCATCATTCCGCCGGGCCGAGCATAAGCGGCCCGGGCTTGCCGTCGATCTCGACCCGGTTGCCGTCGAGAAGCACGCGGCGCTCGGCGATCAGCCGCAATGCCAAGGGATAGGCCTGGTGCTCGGCTTCCAGCACGCGGGCGGCAAGCTTGGCCTCGTCGTCGCCCGGCAGCACCGGCACCTTGGCCTGGACGATGAGCGGACCGGCATCCACATCGGCGATGACGAAATGCACCGAACAGCCGGCGACGCGCTTATGGGCCTCGAGCGCGCGGCGATGGGTGTCGAGGCCCGGGAAATCGGGCAGCAGCGAGGGATGGATGTTGACGAGCTTGCCGCGCCAGGCCTCGACGAAGTGGGATGTCAGCACGCGCATGAATCCGGCGAGGCAGACCAGCTCGATCCCGGCTTCGCGCAGGATCCGGTCTAGCGCCGCCTCGAATTCCTCGCGCGTCTTGAAATCGCGATGCGGCACGACCTTCGCCGGGATCCCGGCCTTGGATGCCAGTTCGAGCCCGGGGGCCCCGGCCTGGTTCGAGATCACCAGCGCAATCTCGGCCGGGAAACCCGGCTCGGCGCAGGCCGCTTCCAGCGCCTGCAAATTCGAGCCGCGGCCGGAGATCAGCACGGCGGTCTTCAGCCGGGCCACGCGCGCTCCGTGTTGAGGATGACAGTGCCGGGGCCGTCTTTCTTCCGTTTAATGATATGCCCGATGCGGAACACGCGCTCGCCCGATTTCTTGAGCGCGGCCTCGACCTTCTTGAGGGATGAGGGCGCCACCACCACGACCATGCCGATGCCGCAATTGAAGGTGCGCGCCAGCTCTTGTCGTGGAATGGAAGCGCCCTTTTGCAGCCAGGCGAAAACCGGCGGGAGATGCCAGCGCGCGGCGTCCAATTCGGCGGCGAGGCCCGCGGGCAGCACGCGCGGCACGTTCTCGATCAGCCCGCCGCCGGTGATGTGGGCGAAAGCCCGGACTCCATTGGCTTTTCCCCCGCCCGCCTTGAGCGCGGCGAGGCAGGGTTTGACGTAAAGCCGGGTCGGGGTCAGCAGCGCCTCGCCGAGATTCTGCTTGGGCGAAAACGGCGCGGTGGCCGAATAATCCAGCCCGGATTCCTCGACCACGCGGCGCACCAGCGAGAAGCCGTTGGAGTGGAGGCCCGACGAGGCCAGGCCGAGCACGATGTCGCCCGCCGCCGTGAAGCTGCCGTCGATCGCCTTGCCGCGCTCGACCGCGCCCACGGCGAAACCCGCCAGATCGTATTCGCCGCCGCCATACATGCCCGGCATTTCCGCGGTCTCGCCGCCGATCAGGGCGCAGCCGACTTCGCGGCAGGCGTCGGCGATGCCCTTGATGATGATGCGCGCCTTGTCGACTTCGAGTTTTCCGGTGGCGAAGTAATCGAGGAAGAACAGCGGCTGCGCGCCCAACACCACCAGGTCGTTGACGCACATGGCGACCAGATCCTGGCCGATGGTCCCATGCCGTCCGGTCGATATCGCGATCTTGAGCTTGGTGCCGACGCCGTCGGTGGTGGCGACCAGGATGGGGTCGCGGAAGCCGGCTTTCTTGAGATCGAACAGCGCGCCGAAGCCGCCCAGACCCGCCGCCGTGCCCTTGCGCGCGGTCGCCTTGGCATAGGGCTTGATCGCCTCGACGAGGGCGTCGCCGGCGTCGATGTCGACTCCGGCGTCGCGGTAGCTCTGGCTTTTCTGCTCCGTCACCGATGTTTTCTACGCTGCCCCGGTCCTGGCGGCAACTCCCGGCAATGGCCATGCAAGAATAGCGCTTGAGCGGATGCGGCGCCCGCCTGATAGAGTTGGGCCATGCGCCCGCTCGCCCGGCCGGTTGCCATCGCGCTCGCCAGCTTCTGCGCCTTCATCAACCTCTACGCGCCGCAATCGCTGTTGCCGCTGGTGGCGCGCGAATTCGGCGTCGGCGCGGTCGAATCGAGCCGTCTCATCAGCTCGACCACGCTGGCGGTGGCGCTGATCGCGCCCTTCACCGGCGCGGTGGCCGACATGCTCGGCCGCAAGCGCGTCATCGTTGTGGCGATGTTCGCGCTGCTCGTGCCCACGGTCATGGTCGCGCTGGCGCCGACTCTCGGCCAGATGGTGGTCTGGCGCTTCGTCCAGGGCCTGCTGCTGCCGCCGGTCTTCGTCGTCACCGTGGCATATATCGGCGACGAGCTGCCGCCCGCCCATGCCGCCGGCATGGCCGGGCTTTATACCGCCGCGAGCTGCTTCGGCGGCTTCTTCGGCCGGTTCTTCGCCGGCGTTTTGGCCGGACCCTTCGGCATGCGCGGCGCGTTCCTGGGCATGGCCCTGGTCACGCTGGCCGCGGCGATCGGCGTGCTCCTGCTGCTGCCGCGGGAACGGAACTTCGTCCCCAGCCGCGATTTTCGCACGGCGATGCGCCACATGATCGGGCATGCCATCGATCCCGATCTTGCCGCCACCTTTGCCGTGGGCTTCGGCGTGTTGTTCAATTTCGTCGCCTTGTTCACCTACATCAGTTTCCATCTGGCGGCGCCGCCTTTCGGTCTCTCGGCGGCGGCGCTGGGCACGATCTTCGTGGTTTATCTCTCCGGCGTCTTCACCACGCCCTTGACCGGGCGGCTGGTGCGGCGCTTCGGGCGGCGCAACTTCGTCCTCGCCGCCATGGCTGTCTGGGTGGCGGGGCTGGCTCTCACCCTGTCGGGCAGCCTCGCCATCATCATCCTCGGCCTGGTCTTCGCCTCGGGCGCGGGCTTTTTCTGCCAGGCGACATCGACCGGCTATATCGCGGTCTCGGCCCGGCGCGCGCGCTCCTCGGCGGTCGGGCTTTATGTCACCGCCTATTACGTCGGCGGCAGTTTCGGCGCCTTGCTGCCGGGCTATGCCTGGAATTGGGCGGGCTGGCCCGGCGTGATCGCCGTCATCCTCGTCATGCTGGCCATCATCGCTGCCATGGTGTTGTTCTTCTGGCGCGAGCCCGAAGTTTCGCCGCCGGCGCCTTCCGTCTCGGCAGGGTGAGGGGCATGAAACTCCGCTTTTTAGCTTGGGCTTTCGCCGCGTTGCTGTTCGCGCATCCGGCTGATGCCTCTTTCTGGAGCGAGGCGCCTTCGCCTTCGCCCGGCCCGGCGCGGGTGATCGGCGGCGCGGGCAATGGCTGCATCGCCGGGGCGGTGGCGTTGCCGTTCGACGGCGAAGGCTATCAGGAAATCCATGTCAGCCGGCGGCGCTATTTCAGCCATCCCGAAACCGTGGCCTTCGTCAAAAGGCTGGGACGGCGCGCGGCGGCGGCGGGCCTGGCGCCCTTCTATGTCGGCGACCTGTCGCAGCCGCGCGGCGGCCCCATGCCCGAGATGCATGTCAGCCACCAGAACGGCGTCGACGTCGATATCTGGTTCAACCTCGATCCCAAGCCCGCCTTGGCCCCGGACGCGCGCGAGAGCGTCGATCTGCCCTCGATGATCCTGCCCGATGGCAGCGCCGTCGACCCCGCCCGTTTCGGCGCGCCCCAGGTGAAATTGCTGCGCCTGGCGGCGAGCGATCCGAAAGTCGACCGCATCCTGGTCCATCCCGCGATCAAGCGGGCCTTGTGCCAAGGCGTGGGCGGCGCCGGAGCGGGCGACCGCTCCTGGCTGCGCCGCATCCGCCCCTGGTACGGGCATGATGAGCATTTCCATGTGCGGCTCGTATGCCCGGCGGACTCGCCGCTTTGCGTGCAACAGGCGCCGGTGCCGGACGGCGAGGGTTGCGACCAGGCCGTGTTTGATTGGTGGACCGCCGAGCTCAGCCGGCCCAAGGTGCCGCAGCCGCCGCGCGCGCCGCCGGAGTTGCCCGCAGCCTGCCGCGCGCTCGAAGTGGTAAGATGACGCTTATGCCCGGTTTGGCCGGCGAGACACGCCAATGAGGGGGAAGTCATGCGCAGGATTTTGATCGGCCGCGGGATTTTGATCGGCCTAACCTTGGCGCTGGCCGCTTTGCCGGCTTCGGCACAAACGCCGTCGCCGGAATGGGAGCGCTGCTCGGGTTCGGGTTCGGGCGCGGCCATTCCCCCCGAGGCGCGTGTCGGCTATTGCACCCAGTTGATTCAAAGCGGGCGGCTTTCGACCGCGGAATTGGCCAACGCCTATTATTATCGCGCCAACGCCCAAGGGGGCCGCCAACACGACCAGGCGATTGCCGATTACACCCAGGCGATCCAACTCAAGCCCGATTTCCCCGCGGCGTTCTTCGAACGCGGCGCCAATTATGTCGGCAAGCGCCTCTTCGACCAGGCGATCGCCGATTACACCCAGGCGATCAGGCTCAAGCCCGATTATGCCAGTGCCTACAATTATCGCGCCTGGGCCTATCACCGCAAAGGCGAAGACGCGAACGGTCTGCCCGACGCCGAGAAGGCCGTGGCGCTGGCGCCCAACGATGGCGACAGCATCGAGACCAGGGGCGAGATTTACGAGCAGCTCGGCCGGCGCGACCAGGCCCTGGCCGATTACCGCCGGGCGCTGCAACTCGATCCGAACAACTCATTTGCCAAGCAGGCCATGGCTCGCCTCGGCGTCGCGCCGTAGACTCTTCTCTGCTTCGCACGTCAGGTGCTACGCGGTTCTCTGCTTCGCACGACGCCGTCGCTCCCGGTTCGAGCGAATTCTGTGCTGCGCGGGGATTTTTATTCTCTGCGCAAAACGCCGCCCACCCAACTGCCAAGCTATTTCACCGCCGGCCCTCGCATTGTCGGAAATATTGACAGGCCGTAACGAAGTAATTACGGCAAAATTTAATATCTATCGAAGTATTTGACATATCATTACATGGATAAATCCAGTTTTTACATAGAGAAATTAACTAAATACTTGTGACCTCCGCTTTTAACCGGTATTAATTTCTTGCAGATCATCCGCAAAAATTCCGCGGTTGGTGGGAGGTCGAGATGAAATTCGCCCGCGCCGGACTTTGGGGCCTTGCCCTGAGCGCGCTCGCCGCTATGCCGGCCACGGCGCAGATTTACGGCTCGCCCGGCACCGGCCCCGACGGCCTCTACATTAGGGGCGAGGGCGGCTGGTCGCACATGAACGACATGACCGGCTACACCACCGGCGGCTCGTCCTACACCTCCAAGCAAGGCGAGGGTTATCTGCTCGGCGGGGCGCTGGGCTGGAAGTTCGACCAGCTGCGGGTCGAATTGGGCCTCGATTTCAGCAATTCCGGCATCAAATCGATCGATCTCGCCAATGTCGGCAGTTCGAGCGCCAGCGGCGAGGTGCACAACACCGCCGGCATGGTCAATTTTCTCTGGGATATGCGCACCGGCACCTTCATCGTGCCCTATGTCGGCATCGGCGTCGGCGCTTCCGAGGTTTCGCTCGACAACGTCAACCGGAACGGCACGGTGCAGAGCAATTCCTCGGAGCTGGTCTTCGCCTATCAGCCCATGGTGGGCGTCAATTTCCATCTCACCGACCAGCTCGCCTTGGGACTGCAATACCGCTATTTCGCCACCGTCGACCCGTCCTTCAACTACGCGCCGGGCGGCAAGCTCGGCCTGAAGAACGAAAGCCACAACGTGCTGGCGGGCCTCACCTATTATTTCGGCGTGCCGACCCCGCCGCCGCCGCCCGCGCCCGCGCCGGTGGTCTATCAGCCGCCGCCGCCACCCCCGCCGCCGCCCGCGCCGGCGCCGCAGGTCTTCATCGTGTTCTTCGATTTCAACCAGGCCACGCTCACGCCGGAAGGCAAGCAGGTGGTGCAGCAGGCCGCCATCGCCTTCCAGCAGAACGGGGCGACGCATATCGAGTTGACCGGATACACCGACCTCACCGGGACGCAGAACTACAATCTCGACCTGTCGCGCCGCCGCGCCATCACGGTGCGGGACGCCCTGGTTCAGCTCGGCGTGCCGGCGAACGAGATCGACGCCAACTGGAGCGGCAAGGAAAATCCGCGCGTGCCGACCAACGCGCGCGAGCCGCAAAACCGCCGCGTGGAGATCGATATCCCCTGATTCCGGGGGGCGGAGAAGCGCGAGAGAGAAAGCGGCTCGGGGCGCGACCCGGGCCGCTTTTTTGTCCGCGCCCGCCGGCCGGTTTCCGGCCTTCGCCCGGGCTGGAAAAATTCTCCGGCGGGCTTATGGTGGCGTCCTTCTGCCCCCGGCTTCTCCGGCTTCGAGGCCCCTGCGTTGAGTGCGATTGATTATCAGCTACCGTTCGAGCAATTCGCCCGCTGGTTCGCCGAGGCCAAGGCGCGCGAGAGCGAGGCCGAGGCGATGGCGTTGGCCACGTCCTCGGCGGACGGACCTTCGGCGCGCATGGTGTTGCTCAAGGCCGCCGATGCGAAAGGGTTCGTGTTCTACACCAATCTCGACAGCCGCAAGGCCCGCGAGCTCGAGCAGCAGCCCAACGCGGCCTTGCTGTTCCACTGGAAATCGCTCGGCCGCCAGGTGCGGATCGAAGGCCGGGTCGAGCGGGTTGCCGAGGCCGAGGCCGACGCCTATTTCGCCACCCGCCCGCGCGAAAGCCAGATCGCCGCCTGGGCCTCGCTGCAATCGGCGGCGTTGGAAAGCCGGGCGGTGCTCGACGCGCGCGTCGCCGAGGCCGGGAAGCGCTTCGGCGCCGGGAAGGTGCCGCGCCCGCCCAACTGGTCGGGCTTCCGGCTGGTGCCGCAGGCGATCGAATTCTGGGAGCGCAAGCCCAACCGCCTGCACGACCGGCTGCTGTACCGACGCGCGGGCAAGGGCTGGCAGAGCGAGAGGCTGTTCCCATGACGCTGGCCGGATCGCCCCTTGAAAACGGCGAGCGCTTCGGCGCGTTGATGCGGCGGGCGACCTACGCCTCGCTGACGGTGGCGGTGCTGCTGGTGGCGGTCAAGCTCGTCGCCTGGTTCGCCACGGATTCGGTGAGCCTGCTGTCGAGCCTCATCAATTCCCTGTTGGATGGGGTCGCCTCGCTGGTGAATCTGCTCGCGGTGCGCCAGGCGCTGACGCCGCCCGACCGCGAGCACCGTTTCGGCCACGGCAAGGCCGAGCCGCTGGCGAGCCTCGGCCAATCCGCCTTCATCGGCGGTTCGGCAGTGCTGCTGCTGGTGCAGGCGGCGCAGCATCTGCTCTATCCCACGCCGGTCACGCACAGCGGGATCGGCCTGGCGGTGATGGGCTTCTCCATTGTCGTCACCTGTGCGCTGCTGCTCTATCAGCGTCATGTGGTGCGCCGCACCGGCTCGCTGGCGATCGGCGTCGACGCCTTCCATTACCGCACCGATCTGGTCTTGAACCTGGCGGTGATCGTCTCGTTGCTGCTCACTACCGAACTGGGCTATCTCGCCATCGATCCGATCTTCGGCGCTCTGATCGGGCTCTGGATCATCTGGGGCGCCTGGCGGGTGGCGCAGAAGGCGATGATCCATCTCATGGACCATGAGCTGCCCGACGAGGACCGCGCGCGCATCCGCGAAGTGGCGCTCCGGCATCCCCAGGTGCGCGCGGTGCACGATCTGAAGACGCGGGCCGCCGGGCCCAATTCCTTCATCCAGCTCCATATCGAGATGGATGGCGGCATCAAGCTGATCGAGGCGCACCGCATTTCCGACGAGGTCGAGGCGAGTATCCGCGAGGCCTTTCCCCGCGCCGAGATCATCATCCACCAGGATCCCGAGGGCATCGACGAGCCGCGCGAGGTCTTCCCGGCTCGATAACGGCTCGCGCCGTCGGGGCCGCTCATTGAGCCAAAGGCTCCCAGCCGGGCGCCAAGGCCGCACGGCCGGGCTTTCCTTCGCCGCGCGACAGGCTTAAGATTCGAGACATGGCAGGCAACCACAAGACCATTCTCCTCACCGGGGCGAGCCGCGGCATCGGCCACGCCACGGTGAAGCGTTTCAGCGAGGCGGGCTGGCGCGTGGTGACCTCCTCGCGCGAGGAAGTGCCGCCCGAATGCCGCCGCGATCCCAATTGGACGCAGCACATTACCGCCGACCTGGCCGAGCCCGAGGAGGTCGAGCGCTTCGTCGTTGGCGTCAAAAAATTTCTCGGCGACGAGCCGCTCGACGCGCTGGTGAACAACGCCGGCATCTCGCCCAAATCCGCGGTCGAGGGGCGTCTCGGCTGCCTCAACGGCGACATCGCCGATTGGCGCCAGGTGTTCCAGCTCAATTTCTTTACGCCGCTGCAACTGGCGCGCGGCCTGTCGGAGGCGCTCGCCAAGGGACGGGGGGCGATCGTCAACGTCACCTCGATCGCCGGCCACACCGTCCACCCCTTCGCCGGCTCGGCCTATTCGACGTCCAAGGCGGCGCTGTCGTCGCTGACGCGCGAGATGGCGTCGGAATTCGCCGCCTACGGCGTGCGCGTCAACGCGGTGGCGCCGGGCGAGATCAACACCGCCATGCTGTCGCCCGAGACCGAAAGCCTGCTGCCGCGGATTCCGCTGCACCGCCTGGGCACGCCCGAGGACGTGGCCGCGGCCATCTTCTACCTGTGCACGCCGGAATCGGGCTATGTCACCGGCACCGAGATTTTCGTCACCGGCGGCCAGCACATTTATTAGGTCGCGTCATTACGAGGCTGCGTAGCGGCCGAAAAAATCCAGGAATACCGAGGTTGTTTTCCAGCGTCATTGCGAGGCTGCGTAGCGGCCGAAGCAATCCAGTTATTCTGGATCGCTTCGCCTTCGGCTCGCGATGACGGGTTAGGCGACGCGGCGGATCGGCAGCCGCGACCACACCTCGGTCAGGGCGTTCACCAGGAACTCGATGTCCTGGTCGGTATGGAGCGGCGTCGGCGTGAAGCGGAGTCTTTCGCCGCCCCGGGGAACCGTCGGGTAGTTGATCGGCTGGACATAGATGCGGTGGCGTTCGAGCAATTCGTCCGACGCCTCCTTGCACAGCCGCGCATCGCCCACCAGCACCGGCACGATATGGCTCTGCGACGGCATGACCGGCAGCTTGGCGGCTAGGAGCTTGCGCTTCAGCAGCGCCGCGCGCTCCTGGTGGCGCTGGCGCAGCTCGCTTGCCCCCTTGAGGAAGCGGATGCTGGCGGCGGCGCCGGATGCTATGCCGGGCGGCAGCGAGGTGGTGAAGATGAATCCCGGCGCGTAGCTGCGGATGAAATCGACCATCGCCGCCGAACCGGCGACATAGCCGCCGATCAGCCCGAAGGCCTTGGCCAGCGTGCCCTGGATCACGTCGATCCGGCCCATCACGCCGTCGCGCTCGGCGATGCCGCCGCCGCGCGGGCCGTAAAGCCCCACCGCATGGACCTCGTCGAGATAAGTGAGCGCGTTGTAACGCTGCGCCACGTCGCAGATGTCCTTGATCGGCGCGATGTCGCCGTCCATGGAGTAGACGGATTCGAACGCCACCAGCTTGGGCCGCGCGGGATCGGCGTCCTTCAAGAGCCGTTCCAGGTCCTTCGCGTCGTTATGGGCGAAAATCCTTTTTTCCGCGCCGCTGTGGCGGATCCCCTGGATCATCGAGGCGTGGTTGAGCGCGTCGGAGAATATGATGCAGCCCGGCATCTGCGAGCCCAAGGTGGCCAGCGCCGCCTCGTTGGCGACGTAGCCCGAGGTGAACACCAGCGCCCCTTCGGTGCCGTGGAGATCGGCCAGCTCGCGTTCCAGGTTCACGTGATAGATCGTGGTGCCGGAGATGTTGCGCGTGCCGCCGGCGCCGGCGCCGCTCTTGTCGGTGGCATTGCGAACGGCCTCCAGCACGGCGGGATTCTGGCCCATGCCGAGATAGTCGTTGGAGCACCAGACGATGATCTCGCCGCCGCGCGAATGGTCGGTCGCGCGCGGGAAGGCTCCGGCGCGGCGCTCCAAATCGGTGAAAACGCGGTAACGGCCCTCGGCCTTGAGCGCGTCCAGCCGGTTCTTGAAAAACGCCTGATAATCCATGGAAAACCGCGCCAACCCCGTTTCTTACGCCCGACTATAGCCCCGAATCGCCGCCCCGTGAAAGTCCCAGCTTAGGCCCGCAATGAGGCCGATTGTCGCGGCGACAAGGAGGCCGCCGTGTCGTCGAGCGCCTTGCCGAAACGCCCTACCATGTCGTCGATCTCGGCCTCGGTGATGACCAAAGGCGGGGAAAACGCCATGGAATCGCCGATCGGCCGCAGAATCAACCCGTGCTTGTACAAATTCGCATTGAGCAAGGCGCCGGCGCCTTGATCTGGATCAAACACCGCCTTGCTGGCCTTGTCCTTGACCAGCTCGACCCCGGCCATCAGCCCGACGCCGCGCACCTCGCCCACCAGGGGGTGGGCGGCGAAACGGCGCAGGCCCTCCTGCAGCCGGGGCGCCACCTGCTGGACATGGGCCAGGACGTTGCGTTCCTGGTAGATCTTGAGCGCCTCGACCGCCACCGCGCAGCACACCGGATGGCCGGAATAGGTGTAGCCGTGGGCGAAGACGCCGATCTTGGCGCTTTCGTCGGCCAGCGCCTGATAGATCGCGTCGTTGACGATGGTGGCCGAGATCGGCAGATAGGCCGAGGACAGCGCCTTGGCCACGGTGATGATGTCGGGCTTCAGGCCGAAGGTCTCGGTGCCGAACATCTTGCCGGTGCGGCCGAAGCCGGTGATGACCTCGTCGGCGACCAGCAGCACGTCGTATTTCCTCAGCACCTTCTGGATCTTCTCGAAATATGTGCGGGGCGGCACGATCACGCCGCCCGCGCCCATCACCGGCTCGGCGAAGAAGGCGGCGACGGTATCGGGATCCTCGCGCTGGATCATCAGCTCGAGGTTTTCCGCGAGCCGCGTGGCGAAATCCTCCTCGCTCTCGCCGGCGTGGGCGAAGCGGTAATGATGCGGGCAATCGGCGTGGCGGAAACCCGCGATCGGCAAATCGAAGGATTTGTGGTTGTTGGGCAGGCCCGAGAGGCTGGCCGAGGCCACGGTCACGCCGTGATAGCCCTTGAAGCGGGCGATGATCTTCTTCTTGCGCGGGCGTCCACGCGCGTTGTTGTAGTACCACACGATCTTGATCGCGGTGTCGTTCGCTTCCGAGCCCGAATTGTTGAAGAACGCATGCGACATCTTCACCGGCATCATGCCGATCAGGCGCTCGGCCAGCTCGGCCACCACCTCGTGCGATTTGTGGTGGAAGGAATGGTAGAACGACAGCTTGCGGATCTGATTCGCCGCCGCCTCGGCCAGCCGTTCCTCGCCGAAGCCCAGCGCGGTGCACCACAGCCCGGCGCAGCCCTCGATATATTCCTTGCCGGCCTCGTCCCAGACCTTGACGCCCTTGCCCTTGACGATGAGCAGCTCGCCTTCGCGCTCGAGCTTGCGGAAGTTGGAATAGGGATGGAGATGGAAGGCGATGTCGCGGCTGGCGGCGGAATTGCCTCGCTGCATGGCGGGAACCCTTTTTGGCTGGCGTGCGGCGGTTAATATCCCGCCCGGGGCGCGCGCGAGTCAAACGCGGACCATGCTGCGTCATCCGGTCGCAGGGGGGCCGCCAAGCCATTGTGACGTTTATGTTTCAGGGCGCCCGTTCAAAACCGCGCAGCTTTTATCAACAGGCTTATCCGGAATCTTGTCCACAAAGCGGGCGGATTCCCCTGGCACGGCGAAGGGCCATAGCCCCATGCTCCGGTCTCCGACAATCATCCCGGATATGCCGATGGCCGCCCTGCCGCAGCAGGTCTTTCCCGATCCCGAAGCCGAAAACGACTTCGACATGGATCGCGTGGTCATGGATCCGGATTACCGCCGCCGCATCATCGGCCGGCTGCGCCGCGACTGGCGCGAAGCCGCGACCCGGCGGCAGGAAACCTCGCCCGTCGACGAGGCGGCATTGGCGGATTCCGAAGCGGCCGATACCGAGGACGATTAGGGCGCCGGATTGCCGCTGTAATAGACGGCGAGACCGTGCATCTCATCCGGGGTCAGTTGACGCGCAATGGCGCGCATGCGCTCGAACGAATCGTTGCTGCGCTCGCCGCTAGCGAAGTTCTTCAGCTGCTGTTCGAGGTAAGGCGCCGACTGCCCGGCCAGAGACGGCGTCCCCTCGGGTCCGCTGTGGCTCGGTCCGTGACAGGCATCGCAGGACGCGATGCCGCGCGCCGGATCGCCGTCGCGCACCAGGCGGAGCAGTTGAGGCGTCGCGCCCTTTGAGGCGACCGTGAAACCGCCGGCAGGGAGCGACGCATAATAGGCGGCGAGATCCGCCATCTGCGCCTGGCTGAGCGGTTGCGCCATCGCCGCCATGATTTCGGATTTGCGGGCGCCGCTTTGGTAGTCGCGCAGCTGCTTGAAAATCGCCGTCTCGTATTGTCCGGCGAGATTGGGGAATTGCTGCGGCGCGGCGCTGATCCCGTTCGGGCCGTGACAGCCCGCGCAGATCTGCGCCGCGGCGCCGCCGCGCTGCGGACTGGCCTGGGCGAGCAGAAGGCGCGTTTCGCTCGACCAGGCGACATCCGATACCGGCGTCGCCGGCGATGCTGCGGGAAGATTGGGCGGGGCGATGCCGTATCCCGGGATGCCGAGCGCGCGGCACATCGCCGCGAAGGGGTTGAATGCCGTCTCCTCGCGGGAGGGCAGAACCACCAGGCCCACGACCAGGGTGACGAGCACGATGCCGGCGATGACGAGGCTGGCCCACAAGCGCCAGCACCGGTCGAGCGCTTCATCCGGCGAGGGCAGGGGAGGGGTTTGCCGCGCCATCGGCTCAGTCTCCGCGGTCCACGTGGTGAACCAACGCGGGATAGTCCTTGATGACGAAGAACTGCGCGAGCGGATAGCCGTAAGCGACCACCATCAGGAACAGGACCAGCCAATTCCAAAGCGCGAAACCGTTGAGCGAACGGGGCAGCCTTTCGGGGGCATGCACCGCCAGGGCGTAGCGCATCGGCTGGACGGAATCCTGACCGCGATAAAGGGTGGCGAGGTTCCAGACGAAGAGCAGCGCGCCCGCCAGCAGGATGAAGCCGCCCACCACCGACACGTCCGTCCACGGTCCCCAGGGCGCGATCGCGGGATTGGTATAGTCGAAGGTGTCGACCCGGCGCGGCGCGCCCAACAGACCGAGCACGTGCCAGGGAAAGGTCGTCACCAGCATGCCGACGAACCACAGCCAGAGCTGCAGGCGGATCGGCCGCAGCGAAAGCGGCTGCCGTCCCAGCAAATGCGGCCAGATTTCATAGGCGATGGCGAAATACATGATCACGACGGAGCCGCCGAAGATCAGGTGGAAATGCGCCGTGACCCAGGCCGTGTTGTGGATCATGGCGTTCATGCCGTAGGACATGTTGACGATGCCGCCGAAGCCGCCGAAGCCGAGCATGACGAAGGCCAATCCGGTGGCCAGCACCATGGGCCGGTTCCAGGGCAGCGCGGCGATCCAGCCGAAGACGCCGCTGCCGCCGCGCAACCGGCCGGCGATTTCCAGCGAAGCGCAGATCGTGAAGACCGTGAGCAAGGTGGGCACCGTGACCAGGACGGTCAGGATCATCTGCAAGAACTTGAAGCTGGTGCCGTGCTCCGGGTCCTCGAACAGGTGATGCATGCCGACCGGGAGCGAATAGAGCAGGAACAGGATGAAGCTCAGCCGCCCCATGGTATCGCTGTAGAGCCGTCCGCCCGCCGCCCGCGGCACGATCGTGTAGAAGGCGACATAGACCGGCAGCAGCCAGAAATAGACGATCGGGTGCAACGTCCAGGCGAACAGCGTGCGGGCCAGCCCCACGTCGACGGTCTGGGTGAGGCCGAGCGCGGCGGGAATGACCTGGAACAGCAGCTCGACGGCGACGCCGACCGTGGTCCACAGCCAGAGGATGGCGTTGGCGACCGTGCCGAACATGGCGAGCGGCACGGGCTCGCCCGGGCGCTCCCGTTTCCAGGCCGTCCACGCCCAGAACATCACCGCGATCCAGATCCACGAAGCCACGACCACCAGAACGAGGCCGAGATAGAAGAAGACGCTCGCGGTCAACGGCGGATAGAAGGTGTAGAGCACGTCGGCCTTGCCCAAAACGATCGGAATCACCGTCATGACGATGCCGGCCATCGCCAGCCAAAATCCGGCCCAGGCGAAGCGCAAGCCGGGAAGCGGGCGGTCGAGCGCCGTTGCCGCCACGAAGTAGCCGAAGCCCATGTTGAACAGGGTGGTCATGACATAGGCCATGATCACGCCGTGCGCCGTGACCGAGGCGAAATACGTTCCGGGCGAGGCGAAGGGCGCGCCCCAGGGGCTTCGCGCCGTCATCTGCCAGGCGCCCAGCACCGCCGCCAGGGCGAAGGCGGCGAAGGCGACGCCGATATGCGCGAGGACCAATCGTTCAATGCGGGATTTCACAACTCGCCCTCCCGTTTTCGTCGCTCTTCCATTCCGACGGGGCGAGGACGCGGACCAGGCTCCACATCTCGCCGTGACCGAGCCCGCAATATTCGTCGCAGGGCATGAGGTGATCGCCCGCTTCCTTGAAGACCGTGCGCACCTCCGAGACGTAGCCGGGCAAGACCATCGTGTTGGCGTTGGTGCCCGCGACGATGAAGCCGTGAATCACGTCCGGGCTGGTGATGCGAAACGTGACCTTCCGGCCTTGCGGAACCGGGATGCAGCGCGGTTCGAAGGCGTATTGCGCGGCGATCATCCGCACGACCACCGAGCCGTCCGGGTTGACGCGCGCGCCGAGATTGCCTTCGGCGAATTCCCCGCTTTTGCCGAGCGTCGCCGGATCGACGGTCTCGACATGGCTGGGCGGATGGATGGCCATCGCGAAGCTCGAGACGATGATGACCGCGACGATGACTGCGACGGCGGCGCCGGCGATGGTGGCCCAGCGCAGTTCCATCTTGAGGATGTTGCGTTCGTCGCTCATGGGCGGGCCTCAGCCGATCGGGCCGCGCGGGAGAAAAACGAAAAAGTAGACGCCAAGCCAGGCCAGGACCAGCGCGCCCACGGCCAGTCCCGCGAGCGCGAACGCGCCGCGCGGAACCGTTTCGAGGACCCGCTCCAGCTCGGCTGGGTTGACGTTATCCTCGCCCGCGCCCGCTTCCGGGTTTCGCTCGTCGATCGGCATGGCCCCCCTGATCTCCATCCGATTGAGCTTCGGACTTGGACGATAGCCATAGCAGATGAAACGAGTTGACGGAAGCTTCGGCGCTCCGGGTCAATCCGGGCAACCCGCAATGCCCGGCCATCTTGACATAGATCAAGGACATTCCGTTTTTTGGCGCCATTGTCTTACCGTGGCGGAAATCGATCGTTGAGGTGATGCCATGCAGTACGTTCGACTGAGCAACGACAAGGCCGGAGAAAGCCATTTCGAGCGGGCTTCTCTCGAGTTCGATGAAGCCGACTACAGGCCTCCGGCGCCGCTGCTGTTCGTGTCTCACGCTTACCAGGCCGACGGCCTTCAATTCGTCAGACTGCCGGCCGGCTGGACCGGCGACTCCATCCGTCCGCCCAAGCATCAATTTCTTGTCTGCTTGCGAGGCCACCTCGAAGTGACGGCCAGCGATGGAGAAAAACGGTCCTTCGGTCCCGGCGACTGCGTGTTGATGGAGGATGTCTCCGGGAAAGGTCATCATACCCGCGTCAAGGGCGCGGACGAATGCGTGGCGGCGGTTATTCCGGTCGAATGATCGGGTTCTGACTTTTACGCGACGATCGGACCCGCCGCCTGTTCCGGGGGAAGATAATCCGCGCCCAGCGATTCAGCCACGGCCCGGTGGGTGATGCGGCCCTGGTGGATATTGAGCCCGGCCATCAGGTTGCGGTCCTCGGCGAGCGCGCGCCGCCAGCCCTTGCCGGCGAGCGCCAGCACGAAGGGCAAGGTCGCGTTGTTGAGCGCAAAGGTCGCGGTGCGCGCCACCGCGCCCGGCATATTGGTGACGCAGTAATGCGTGACCCCCGCCTCGACATAGGTGGGCGCGGCGAGAGTGGTCGGCCGGCTGGTTTCGCAGCAGCCGCCCTGGTCGATGGAAATGTCCACGATCACCGAGCCGGGACGCATGCCCGCCACCATCGCGCGCGTCACCAGCTTGGGCGCGGCCGCCCCCGGCACCAGCACCGATCCGACGACCAGATCGGCGGCCGCTACCTCGCGCTCGATAGTCTCGATCGTCGAAAACAGCGTGTTGATCTGCGAGCCAAATTGCAGGTCGAGCGCATAGAGCCGCGCCAATTGCTTGTCGATCACCGTAACCCGCGCCTCCATCCCCATCGCGACGCGCGCGGCGTTGGTGCCGGCGACGCCGCCGCCCAGCACCAATACCCGCGCCGCCGCCACGCCGGGCACGCCGCCCAGCAATATCCCGGGGCCGCCCTGTTCCTTTTCGAGCCAATGCGCGCCGACCTGCACCGCCATGCGGCCGGCGACCTCGCTCATCGGCGCCAGCAGCGGCAATCCACCGCGTTCGTCGGTGACCGTCTCGTAGGCCAGGCAAGTGGCGCCGGAGCGCAGCAAGCCCTCCGCCTGCTTGGGATCGGCGGCGAGATGAAGATAGGCGAACAGCACTTGGCCCTGGTGCAGCAGCGGAATCTCCGCCGGCTGCGGTTCCTTCACCTTGACGATGAGCTCGGCCTTGGCGAAGACCGCGGACGGCCCGCCGGCGATGTCCGCCCCGGCGCGGCGATAGGCCTCGTCGTCGAAGCCGATGCCGGCGCCGCTTTCAACCAGCACCTTGTGGCCGTGATGGATCAGTTCGCGCACGCTTCCCGGCACGAGTCCGACGCGGTATTCCTGGATCTTGATCTCTTTCGGGACACCGACCAGCATCGCCCGATCCTCCCGGCCCGATCAGAGCGGACGAGTTTTCGGCGGGCCGGTCATCGCAACTTCAACTCGTAGAGGCCCTTGGCCAAAAGTTCATGCAGGTCGGCCTCTTCGGTCAGGACAGCCGAGTCGGCGGCGGGACGCGTCGCGGTTGCGGCCGATAGCGCCCGTTGCCAGTCCTTGAAACCGTATTCGCCCTTGCCGACCCAGATCAGCGCCAGGAGCTCGGCGCGCGCTTCATCCGGCAGGGCGGCGACGGCGTTCCGCAAGGCGGCCCGTGCCGGATGATCGGCGGGCAGCGGATCCAGACCGATGGTTGCGGCGGGATTATGCTCGCCGCGCGCCAGTTTCGGTTCGTCGAGATCGCGTTCGGGCAACTCAGTGAGCGCGCGGTCCGAAGCGATGCGCGCCTTATTCGCGAGATCCGCGATCTGCTTCACTTGTTTGACGGTTATGCTTTCCAGCATGGGCATCCTCGCAAACCGGGCCGATAGGCGGCTCCCAATCCAATCCCTTACAGCCGATCCGGCGTCGGACGGCGAACGCTCCCGGCGCCATCGGCCGGACTTACGGGTTGCCGCCGGGACCGCGATAGAAGCCGGGATCGTCGTAGGGACTGTCGAATTGAACCGGCACGCCCTGGTACCAGATCGTATAGCGGGTGTTCGGATTCGGCTGGCAGCCGAAGAGGCCGAGCGCCATCGCCAGGCATGCCGACATCAGGATGTATTTTCGCATGATCGACTTCCTGCCTTGCGGCAGCGATTACGGACGATGCGGGAATGTTAGAGGATCGCCGGAGAACCGCCTTGATCCATATCAAGCCGGTCGGCACTTCCCGATTTATGAGTCCATCGCCTCGGGCGCGCGCCGGTAGCGGTTCGATGCGAAGAACCCACCGGTGAGCGGGGAAATGGCGAGGAACTTGCAGAGACTTGGAAACCGAACCAGATCGCCTTGTATCGGCGCTCACGAATTCGGAACCAGGATGTGATCGGGCGCCAAGCCGGCCTTATGCCGCTCAACCATTGCGGTGTAAGCCGCTTCGATATGCTTGGTGAAGAGCTTGGTGTCGAACAGAGGCGTGGTCAGGCGATTGCCGGCCAGCTTGCGTTTGATGCCCGCCAGCTTTTCCGGATTCGTCGCCAGCTCGATCGCCAGACGCTCATACTCCTCCAACGACGTCGTTATGAGCTCGGGCAAACGGATCGCGTCGAGCAGGCTGGCGGCGACCCGGCCCGCGAAGGTCTCGCCCCGGCAGGTCAAGACCGGCAGCCCCGCCCACAACGCATCGCTCGCGGTCGCATGGGCGTTGTAAGGCAAGGTGTCGAGAAACAAGTCCGCCAAGCGCTGGCGCGCCAAATGATCGTCCAAGCCATCGAGCCGTGGGGCAAATATCAGGCGCGCAGGATCGATTCCACGCGCATCGGCTTCCCGGCGAAGGTTGCGAACGGCGATATTATTCGCTTGCGACAGCCACAGCACGCTGCCTTCGACCCGATGCAAGAGCTGCATCCATACGTCGAATATCCCGGGCGTGATCTTGTAAGTGCTGTTGAAGCAGCAGAAGACGAATCCCCGATCCGGCAGACCCGCCGCCTGGCGCGTCGGCGTGGCCCCGGCA
This sequence comes from uncultured Alphaproteobacteria bacterium, assembly GCA_963810055.1. Lineage (GTDB taxonomy): Bacteria > Pseudomonadota > Alphaproteobacteria > ATCC43930 > CGMCC-115725 > REEB95. The sequence goes on from CAWEME010000048.1 coordinate 23,806, forward strand.
ATCTTGCGATTGCCGTCGTTCACCAGATAGCAATCGGGCAACTGGACGATTTTCTCGGTATAGAACGGCTGGTGCTCGAGGGGCGCGACGACCTTGTCGGCGATGATGTAATCGATGAAGGGCGCCCCCATCGTGCCGGAATAACCGAGATAGTTGACCTGAATCGGCGCCGGACGATATCCGAAAATGCCCAGCCGGTAATCCTGGGTATATCCCGTCAGATCGACCGCGATGTCGACCTGGCGGTCGTATAACAGTTTGGCGATCTCCCGGTCGCTCTTCCTCCGGACGTCGTGAAACTCGTCGAATGCCGCGACCAGGCGTTTCCTGATCTCGCTGCGGTCGTCGACGCCGAACGAGAATCCTGCGATCTCGAAGCGCGACCGGTCGTGGCGCTCGAACAGCCCGGCTATCTGATAGGCCACCGGGTGCGCGCGATAATCGGCGGAGAGATAGGCGACGCGGATCCGGTCGTGATCGTAGCGCTCGCCCCGAAAGAGCGGTTCTTCGGACAGAGAATGTTTTTTCGAGACCCACAGCTTGGCGTATTGGAGCTGGTCCTCGGCGGACGACGGAAAGGCGAGAAAGGCCAAAGGCGGCGTATTCACGTTTCCAATTCTGACGGACAAAATCAGATGCGCGTATTCGTCATCGAAATTGCTCCAATCGCACAGACGCATCTTGGTGTGCAGGCGATGGCCTTCCACCTCGGTGAGATCGGGGTTTAGCTCTATGGCCTTGTCGTAGCTCGCCAGCGCTTCCTCGAACCGGTTGAGGCCCCATAGCGCATTGCCACGGTTGTTGAGCGCCTCAGCATAGCCGGGCTTCAGCGCGATGGCATTGTCGTAGCTTGCAACGGCTTCCTGGGGGCGCTTCAGGTCTTGAAACCCGTTGCCCAGGTTCATGTGCGCCGGCGCGGAATCGGCGCGGATCGCTATCGCTTTGCTGATCAACGCGACGCCATGCCGGGTCCGATGCGTCTGCAGGGCCAACACCCCCAGAAAATGCAGCGCATCGAAGTCATTGGGCTGTTGCTGCAAGACTTGGGCGTAGATGCGTTCCGCCTCGGCGAATTTTCCCTGCTGATGCAGCGCGAAGCCTTCCTTGAGCCTGTCTTGCAGATCCATGGTTCTTTTTGCCGGAACGTTCGGGATGCCGCCATGTCGGTTCGGCACGGGCCGTTATACTACCTGTCTCCCTGCAACCAAATGAAGACGATGTGGCGCGGCTTCGTCTAGGATGGCGTCCTGAATTTCAAAAAGCCGCTCTACCGCACGTCCCAATGTCCGCTTTTGGCACGAAGCGGACATGCGGTGATCGGGACATAATGTCCGTTGTTGGGGGTAAACCGGACATTCCAATGACACGCCGCCATGTCCGCTTCTGGCACAAAGCGGACATTGGCAAAGAGCCATTTCCGGTACAACTTGAAGCGCCAAGGCGGGAATTTGACAGCGATACGAACTATACTAACCGCCCATCCAATGCTAACCAACTCGGACGGACGTGGAAATAAGGGGAGACCATCATGGCCATGAGCCGCTTATTCATCTTCATCCTCACTGTTGCGGTTGCGCTATTGGCACCCGCTCTGGCCGAGGCACACCTCTACGGTGCTTATGGCGCGGGGTTCGATGGCGGTTTCATCCATCCCTTTTCCGGCATCGACCACATGCTAGCGATGGTGGCGGTTGGATTGTGGGCGGCGCAACGCGGCGGTAAGGCGCTGTTGGTGGTTCCAGGGGCGTTTATCGGAGTGATGGTGGTAGGTGGCATCGCCGGATTTCTCGGTCTGCCACTCCCCTTTGTCGAGACAGGCATCGCCGCGTCTCTGATGGTGCTGGGATTGCTGGTGGCATTCGCACTGCCCTTGCCGGTGGCGGCGATGGCGGTGGTGGTTGGGCTGTTTGCGTTCTTCCACGGCCACGCACACGGCACCGAATTGCCAGAGGCGGCTTCCCCGCTCGCCTACGCAGCGGGGTTCGTCCTTGCCACGGCAACCTTACATGCGTTCGGCGTCGGTATCGGATTGTTGCTCAAGCGCCCGGCGGGACAGATCGTCGTGAGACTATCTGGTGCAACAATCGCACTTGTTGGATTGGCCTTCTTCATTGGCGACTGAGGCGGCGTAATATTCAAACCGACCCACTACCGTGATGTCCGCTTTTGGCACAGAGCGGACATGCACCGACAACATAGTGTCCATAAGCTTACGAAGCTAGTTAAGGCGAAGCCGAAAAAATGACGAACACCCGCACCCATTGGAACACAACTTATTCCACCAAGACAGAAACACAGGTGAGCTGGTATCAGGCTAGCCCGCAACGCTCGCTGGAGATGATTAAATCGGCAGCGCCGAACCGTTCATCGTCAATCATCGACGTAGGCGGTGGAGCGTCGAGGCTGGTCGATGAGCTGCTTGCTGACGGCTATTCTGATCTTACTGTCTTGGACATATCCGAGGTCGCTCTTGACCGCTCCAAAACGCGCCTTGGGGCATCATCTGGCAAGGTATCGTGGATCGTCGCCAACATCACCCAATGGCAGCCGCCGCGGGCGTGGAATATCTGGCATGACAGGGCTGTATTCCACTTCTTGACCGACGCCCGCGACCAGGACGCCTATATCGCGGCTCTCAAGCACGGTACGGCATCCGGTTCTGCCGTGATCATGGCGACATTTGCGCTCAATGGCCCGGAGCGGTGCAGCGGCCTTCCCGTCCAGCGATACAGCCCGGGAACGCTGGCCGCGCGGCTTGGCCCTGACTTCAAGTTGTATGCCGAGGCGGCAGAGACGCACCCGACCCCGTTCGGAACCACCCAAGAATTTTTCTACGCGGCGTTTAAGCGGCGGTAGCAATCCGCTCAGCGGTTGCTGTCGAATGTCCGCTATTGGCACAGAGCGGACCTTCAAGAGCCGCATATCAATGTCTGCTTTTGGGGCAAGAGCGGACATCGTGATGAATGAGCGTTGTTTCCGCTTTATGGTTCCAAGGCCAGCGGCGCCATTTCGGTTTCGGCGATGCGCGGATCGACGATTTGCACGACGAAGGTGTCGCCCCGGCAATCGGGAGTATCGCAGGACCACGAAGGAGCCGGGATCCCGATGCGGACGTACCAGTTCTGGCCCGCCTGGGCGACGACGTTCTTGAACTGGTCAGGGTACTGGCCGCGGCTCAACACGGTAATGTAATAGGGGCCAGGCGGAACATCGCGAAAGAACACGGTGCCGTTGCGCGAGAAGCCCACATCCTTGCCGTTGAGATAGACGATGGTGCCGAGCGAAGGATCGTTCGGATCGAGCAGCCGGTAGACATAGAAGCGCGTTGTGCCCGGCGCTGGCGGGGGGAGCGAAACGGCGGCGGCGCTAAAGCGCGGTAAATTTGGGTTCTCGGTGACACAGCCGGCCAGCAGCAAGCCAGCGATGACGAGAATGCAGCGTATGGACCAACGCACGGAAGATTCCCTTCAGCCAACATTCCCCATATCAACCCCAATTCCGAGCGTTAGAGTAGTCCAATAACTTCACATTTTGAGCAGCTAATCTGTGCGATATTTCAAACTGACCCACTACCGCGATGTCCGCTTATGGCACAGAGCGGATATCCAGCGACTACGATCTAATGTCCGCTATCGGGGGTAAACCGGACATAACGCGGACACCCCGCCATGATTGCTTCTGAACCAAAGCGGACATTGGCAAGCTTTCACCACCAAGCTCCTTTCCAAGACGGTTTCTCTCAAACCGTTTGGTTCAAAAAAGCCATGTCAATTCAACACGATGAACCTTGCTTATGAACTCCATCAACACCATATAACATTCATGGTAAACAGCCGTCGTAGCAGCCGCCCATTTTTCAGACATGTTCCCGATTACGATAACGGAGACCGCTGGACCATTTTTTGGGAAACGCGTCGCCCAGACTCCGATCGTTGGAGTCAAGCAATCGAGAAATCGCCAGCTGCCGCGACCGAGCGTGCCAGGCACATGTTGAGGATGGGTTTTGTTGTCTTGCAGATTGTTGGTCCCGACGGTTTATTCATGAACGAGGGGCAGATCGCAGAGCAGCTGGGTCCACCGCCCCTGATTAAGAAAAAACCAAGCGTTCGGGATAAGCCAGGTGTCCTCGGATCGCTCGAAGACGTAGATTTATAAAAGCGCCGCCAACCAATGTCCGCTTTCGGAGTTAGAGCGGACATCGCAACGAATAAGCGTTACTTCTGATTTTGACCCGAAGTGGACATTGCGCGAATGCGGACAAATGTCCGCTTTCGCGGGTATCGCGGACCTTGGTAAGCCACCCCGAGGCATTTTTTATGAGTTCAAGCCCTAATCAGCCTTGGCTATTCGGCTCCGCGCCCGAGCGATCCGCGGGCGGGCAGCGCGGATGCTTTTGATCTCCATGATGGCTCCTCCACGTTTGAAGCGGTTTCATGGCGGAGTTTCTGGGCAGTGCAAAAAGCCCCGCCGGCAGGATGGAGCTTTTTGCTGCACAGGGTCAGGGCGACGCGACGAGCTTGATCCCGGCGATGCCGGCCGCCACGTTGATGCCCGTGCCGCCTGAGAAGCTCACGGGCTGCAGCGCGATCGATTTTGCGCCGCCGCCGACCAACACGTTGGCGCCAAGCCCGACGCCAACGGATGCGCCGCCGGTCGCGCCAACATAATCGCCGGCAAGCGCGCCCTTCGCGACGTTAATGCTGGGCGCGAACACGGTCCAGACGATGACGGAGGCCTGAGTGTAGCCGATATCAATGCCGAATTTATCGATCGTGCCGGTGTAGTGCTCGGTGACGGCGCCGTTCGAATAGGTGCACTTCAATGCCTTCGACGAGCCGAAGATGAATCCCCAGCCACGCGACACGTTGCAGGACAAGACTCCGGCTGCTACGCCCCCTTGGGCCTTGGCTGGTATCGCGGGAGCGATAACCGCCAGCGCCAGCAGCGCCGCGACAGCCGTCACAAAATTTCTATACTTCATCATCCTCTCCTGCTTGCGTTGGTTGAATTTGGGTTAGCTTGTTCTCGATCGGCGGACCATGATCTAGATCACATCGCCGACGCAGAAATCCATCCGCCTCGGCTCGGGTTTTCTAAGCCGACATTCCCCGTATTACTAGGGATCGGCATGAAGGATTACCCACTGAGATACCCGGAAACCAAAAGTGCGGCTCTGGGACGCAGCACAATGAAGCGCCCTAATGTCCGCTTCTGGCACATAGCTGACATTCTGCGGCTGCGGTCGAATGTCCGCATTTGAGGGCAAAGCGGACATCGATCAATCGCCGCCCGCCCGTCTCGGTTTATAAGTGCGCGGCCTTTGGCGCGCGCCGGTCATCCCGCGTGGACACGAAGGCGCGAATGCGGGTCGAGCGCGCGTTGCAGCCCGTCGCCCAAGAGGTTGCAGCAGATCACCGTGACGAATATCAGCAGCCCGGGATAGACCGCGAGCAGCGGGGCGAGTGCGATGGTTTCCTCCGCGCCCGTGAGCATGTTGCCCCAGCTCGCCAAGGGCGGCGCGACGCCGACGCCCAAAAAGCTCAACACCGATTCCAAGAGGATGATTTCCCCCACCGCCAGCGAGGTGGCGACGATGACCGGCGTCGCCAGATTGGGCAGGATATGCACCAGCATGACGCGCAAGGGCCGCGCGCCCAAGGCCTCGGCGGCGCGCACGAAATCCCGCCGCACCAGCGACAAGGTGGCGCCGCGCACCAGCCGCGCCACCGTGGTCCAGCCGACCAGCGCCACCAGCACGATGATGCGGTAAAGGCTGGAGGATTCGGATTGGACCACGCTGGCCGGCAAACCCAGCTTGTCGAGATCGATCGCCGCCAGCACCACCAGCAGCGGCAGCAAGGGCAGGGAGATCACGCCGTCGGTGACGCGCATCAACAGCGCGTCGATCCTGCCGCCATTGTAGCCCGCGGCGAGACCAATCGCGGTTCCCAGCACCGCAGCCGCCAGCGCCGCCGTCAGCCCGACCGCGAGCGAAACCCGCCCGCCTTCCAACAGCCTCAGCAGCAGGTCGCGGCCGAGCTCGTCGGTGCCGAGCGGATGGAGAAGCGAGGGCGATTCCAGGCGCTGGCGCAGATCGACCAATCCTGGATCGGCCCCGAGCCAGGAGGCGATCAGGGGCGCCAGCAGGACGACGGCCGCCAGCGCCAGCAGCAAGCCCCCGGCCAGCGTCACCCGTCTTTCGGCCAGCGCCCGCGCCATCATCGGCCCCGCCTTCATCGGTAGACGATCCGGGGATCGGCGGCGGCATAGGCGATGTCCGCCGCGAGATTGGCCAAGAGCGTCATCAGCGTGGCGAAAAGCAGCCCGGCCAGCGCCAGGTTGAAGTCGTTGCCCAGCACGGAATCGTAGATCAGCTTGCCCATGCCGGGATAGGCGAACATGGTCTCGGTGACCAGCGCGCCCGAGAACAGCGAGCCGAAGCTCAACGCCACCACGGTGACGACCGGGATGAGCGCGTTCCTGAGCGCGTGATGGAGCAGGATCCGCGCCTCGCCGGCGCCCTTGGCGCGGGCGGTGCGGATGTAATCCTGGTGGAGCGTCTCGATCATGGAGGCCCGCATGTAGCGCAGATGCGGGCCGAGATTGACCAGGGTCAGGGTCAGGACCGGCAAGACCAGATGCCGGGCGCGGTCGGTGAAGCCGCCATCGCCGATGGTTTCCATGCCGCCCGCCGGCAGCCAGCCGAGAGCGGCGGCGAAGACCAGGATCAGCATCAAGGCCAGCCAGAAGGACGGCACCGAGATCGCGGCGAAGCTGAAGAGATTGACCGCGTTGTCGAAAACCGAACCGGGGCGGCGCGATGCGAGAATGCCGAGCGGCCAGGCGATCGTCAGCGTCAGCGCAAAGCTCAACCCCATCAAGAGCGCGGTGTTGCCGAGCCGCGGCAGCAGCACCTGGAGCGCGGGCCGCACGTAAAGCCGGGAATAGCCGAAATCGCCGGTCAGCGCCGCCTTGAGCCAGGCCCAATAGCGCTCGGCCAGGGGCTGGTCGAGGCCGTAAAGCGCCTTCAATCGCATGGCGTCCGCCGCGGTCAGATGCGGGTCGGCGGAGATCATCAGATCGATCGGATCGCCCGGCATCAATCCGATCAGCGCATAGATGACGAAGGACATGATCGCCAGCACCAGGACGATCTCGACGGCGCGGCGGGCGAGGAACCGGCTCATCGCGCGCTGGCGGGGCTGGATGAGCGGCGGTGCGCCCTTCGACTGCGCTCAGGGTGATGCGTTTTTCTTAATGCCATCAAAAATGTTCCTCATGCTGAGCGTAGTCGAAGCACGCACGATGTCCATGCCGGCATCCGTCATCGCGCGCTGGCCTCGGCGGCGCGGCCGACCGCGCGCCAATTCTCCACCCACAGCGTCGAGGGATATTCGTTGCCGGTGGGAACCAGGCCCTTGAGCCATTTCGGCAGGATGAAGGCGTCGGCGCGGAAATAGAGCGGCAGCGCCGGCAGTTCCTCGGCATAGAGCGCCTGCAACCTCGCCCATAACTCGCCGCGCCTCGGGCGGTCGAGTTCGGTTTCGATCGCGTCCATCAGCCGGTCGGCTTCGGGGTTTTTCCAGCCGACAAAATTCTCCCCGCTGTAATTGTTTGATGCCGAAGGGATTTCGGTGGAATACAGCTCGCCCCTCGGCAAATCCTCGGGCGCGGCGGTCCAGGCGAACATGGCCATGGTGAATTGGCGCTTGGCCATGGTTTCGCCGAGCAGCACCCGCGCCGGCTGGTTCTTGAGACGGATTTCGACGCCGACCTGGCGCCACTGGCTTTGCAGCACCTCTTCGACGAGCTCGCGGGTGCGGTTGCCCGAGGTGGTCGCGAGCTCCAAGCTAAGGCGCTGGCCGGCTTGGTTTTTCCGGATCGCCTTGCCCTCGGCGTGCCAGCCCGCTTCCTCCAACAACGCCTTGGCCTTGTCCGGATCATAGGGGTAACGCGGCACGTCCGGGGCGTACATCCAGTCGAGCGGCGGCACGAAGCTGTCGGCCACCGGGTCGCGGCCATTATAAATTTCCTCGCTGATGGCATTGCGGTCGATGGCGTAAAGCAGCGCCTGGCGCACCCGCCGGTCGCCCAGTACAGGATTGTCGAGGTTCAAATCGATGTGCTCGTAGCTGAGCCCCGGCTTGTAGATCACCGTGAATTCGCCGCCATGGCGTTTCTCGAAGGCCAGCGCCTCGTCGAGCGGCAGGCCCAGCTCGCCCGCCACCATGTCGAGGCCGCCCGCCAGCAGATTGGCCTCGAGCGCCGCCGTGTTCTCGACCGTCCACACCACGATGCGGCGGAAAAAGGGCGGATCGCCCCACCAGCTCGGGTTGCGCTCGAGCACGATATGCGAGCCGGGCGAGACCTCGGTGATGCGATAGGGCCCGTCATAAAGCCCGGGATTGGTCGGGTCGGTGTCGAACCGGGTGCGGAAACGGTATTGCGTCGGGTCGCTGAACGCCTCCCCTTCGATGTGCGCCGGCAGGATGTCGAGGCCGCTGAAATCGGCGTAATCGTAGGTCAGCCGGTCGAGTTCGACGGTGAAGGTCTTGGCGTCCTTGGCCTCGATCTTGAGGATGCGGCGGTAAAGCTCGCCCTCGGCGACACCGCTTTGCGGATTGCGTCCGACCTGCCAAGTGAAGATCACGTCCTCGGACGTCACCGGCACGCCGTCGCCCCAGCGCGCATTCGGCCGGATGGTGAAGGTCAGAAGCACGCCGTGCTTGCCGCCGGGCAGATCGATTTTTCTGGCCAGGCCGTTCTCGAAGCTCGGCAAGGTCTCGCACAAGAAGCAGACCAGTTTCCAATCCGCGTCATAGGCCGTCAGCGGACGGCGCACCATGGCAAGGACATAGGTTTTCGCCACCATGGTATCGATCAGCGGATTGAGCGTGGCGGGAAACTGGCTGACGCCGATCGACAGCTCGTCGACGCGCTCGGCCGACCGGGCAATTCCCGGAACGCCGCCGGTCGCGAGCAGGAAACAAAGAAGATAGGGAAGCGCCCGCCGCATGATGCGCGGCGAGCATATCAGACAAGCCGGGCTTGGCTAAGCGCGCTTGGTCTTGAAGATATCGGCCAGGCGGCGCGGCAGGTGCTTGAACAGCGTCTGTCCGTAAACCGCGTCGTATAGCCGCAAGCCGCCGCGCGCGTCGAGAAATTCCTCGATCTGCTCGTCGAGCGAGAGGGTCTTGATCTTGCCGCGTCGGCGCCGCGGCGATTCGCAGGTGAATTGGTCGGCCATGACGTGTCTCCCCCGGTCCCAGATGCAACCGGGAAAGGCTAGGGCCGATTTCCTTGCTTATTCGTTAATTTGCCTAAAAGGCCGTCTATCGCCGTCCCTCGCCCATGGGCCGTTCAGGCCGCGCGGAATTTTGGCATGACCGCCTCGCTGAACCGCCGCACCGACGCCTCGGCGTCGGCGTAGGAGACGGTGTTGAAATTGACTTGGAGCGAGGCGCTTTCGAAGCCGCCGACGCGGTCGTTGTATTCGGCGATCTGGGCGGCGATCTCGTCGGGCGTGCCGATCCAGGCGGCGCCGCTCTGGACCTGGGTTTCGATGGTCTCCTTGGCCAGGATCTCGGCGATCTTGTCGTAGCCGGGATAGTCCTTGGAACTCATCGTGCCCCAATCGGCCGTGGCCGAGGCGATCGCCTTGAGATAGCGGTTCAAGGGATCGCGCGCGACCGCAAAGGCCTTGTCGTGCGTTTCGGCGCAAAACATGTGGAACGCCAGCATGACGCGCCCTTTGCCGGGATGACCGGCCTGCTTCCAGGCGTCGCGGTAAAGCTCGATCAGCTCCTTCATCTTTCCGCCGGCCATCGGGATGCCCATGATCGAATGGCCGGCCTTGCCGGCGCTGGTGAAGCTCTCGGGCGTGGCGATGGCGGCGACCCAGAAGGGCGGGCGCGGCTTCTGCGTCGGCCGCGGCAGCGAGGTCACGTTCTTGAAGCTGTGGAACTTGCCCTCGTGGCTGGCATTGTCGTTTTCCAGCAACAGACGCACCTGCTCCATCCCCTCGGTGAAGCGTTCGCGGCTCTCGTTCAGGCTGACTTTGAAATTGGCGAATTCATAGGGCAGGAAGGCGCGCGCGAATCCGACCTCGAGCCTGCCGCCCGAAATCGCGTCGAGCATGCCGATCTCGCCGGCGAGCTTGAGCGGGTTGTTGAATACCGGCAGCACCGCGCCGGTGACGATGCGCGCCTTCTTGGTGCGCTGCGCCGCCGCCGCCAGGAACACCACCGGGTTCGGCGTGTAGCCGCCATAGGCGCGGAAATAATGCTCGACGGTGCGGACATGACCCCAGCCGTAACGGTCGCAGAATTCGACCAGACGCAGGCATTCGTCGAAATACTGCGCGCCGGATTTCTGCTCCGGTCCGACGCAGGGAAAGAACTGCATGCCGAATTCCATCTTAACTCCTCCCGCTTGGGCGTCTGCCCATTGGCCGCCAATCTATCCGCCGGGTGCGTACCAGGGCAACCGCCTCGATGGTCCTGGCGCGCGCCCGGCGGGAGGATAAGGATGGGCGGCATGACCATCTTCACCATCGGCCATTCGACGCGCGGCATCGACGAATTCATCGGCCTGTTGCGCCAGGCCGGCGTCAATGCCGTCGCCGATGTGCGGCGCTTCCCGCGCTCGCGCCGATATCCCCAGTTCAACGAGCAGGACCTGGCGCAATCGCTCGACCGCGCCGGGATCGCTTACCGGCATTTCCTGGATCTCGGCGGCAGGCGCGGGCCGCGAGAAAGCGGCCCATCGCCGCACACGCTGTGGCGCGAGGAAGGCTTCCGCAACTATGCCGATTATGCCGAGAGCCCTGAATTCGCCCGCGCCTTTGCCGAACTCCGCGCCTTCGCCCGCTTCCAGCCTACGGCCGTCATGTGTGCCGAGGCGCTGTGGTGGCAGTGCCACCGCCGCATCATCGCCGATTACCTGCTGGCGGCGGGGGAGAAGGTCGAGCACATCCTGGCGGCAGGCAAGATCGAGCCTGCCGCGCTCACCGCGGGCGCGCGCCTAGTACCGGGCGGCGGCGTGCTTTACGCCGCGCCGGATTTGTTCAACCGGACGAAAGAGAAAGGCTAGGCGGCGCCGCGCGCGCGTTTCTTGGCGAGCTTCTCGCTCTGCGCCAGGGTCTCGTGCAGCGCCTGATCGGCCTGGCAGGTCATCTTGGAGAAGGCGCGCAGGAAGCTGTCGGTGCGCGGCAGGTGGAACAGGGTTTCCTCGTCATCGCTGTCGGGTGCCCGGCCGGAAACCACCATCACATTGTCCTGGGGCGTGAGAATGAGCTCGCTCAGCGACACGCCCGGCCCGGTGACGTATTCCACCAGCCGCTTCGGCCGCTCCTCGGTCGTGGTGATGGTCATGCGATAGGGCACGCGGCTCGACGCGGATTCGATCAGCGCGCGGGTGAAGGGGCTGAGGAAGCTTTCGTCGAAGCCGAGGATCGCGGTCGGTTTCTCCTCCGAGGCGCCGGAGCGCATCTCCAGCGTCGCCCACAGCGAAGCGCGGCCGCCGAAATAATCCACCGAGGCGAGGTCGAGATTGATCGCATCGATCGGCTGCGGCGGCGAAACCGCCTTGCTGCACAGGAAAACGAAACAGGCGGGTTCGCGCCGGAGCGACAGCGTCGTGCTCGCTTCCAGATTCCGGTCGGACAAGGCGTTGATTTGGTCGCCCATCGCTCGCTCCTCGATGGCGATTATTCAAACCCGATTGTCGTTAAAGGATGGATAATTGCGGCGAAGAATTTTTAACCATCCGGCTGACCGGACGCCGGCCGGCGCCTGAAAACCCAGGCCGGGCAGGGGCTTATCGCAATTCCTTGGCGATAAAGCCGATGTGGCGGTGGCGCTCCGGTCAGGCGCCGCAATAAGGCGCCAGCGCCGCCGCGAGATCGAGCAGCGTCTCGTCGCCGTTCTCCCAGCCGATGAAAGAAAGCCCGGCCGGACAGCCGTTCACGTTCGCCGCCGGGATCGTCACCTGCGGCAGGCCGGACAATCCGGCGATGCAGGTGAGCGCCATGACCCGCGCGCGGAAATCGTCGAGCGTCGCGGGCGAGGCGTCGGTGCGCGGCGCGATGGACGGCGCGGTCGGAAGGCAAATCACCGTGCCGGGCGGCGCCAGGGCGCGTATGCTTTTTCGCGCCGCCTCCATCGCCGCGCGGCCTTCGCGCTCCTGGTCCTGGGTGACGTTCGCGGCGAAGGCGAGACGTTCCTTGATGCCCGGGCCGAGATTGGGCCGGCGCCGCTCCATCCAAGCGCCATAGATCGCCCAAATCTCGCGCCCCTGGACGACGCGGAAGGCGTTGCGCCAGGCCTCGGTCCCGCCGGGCGCGACGGTCACGTCGTGCATCCCGGGCAATTGCTTCGCGCTTCGG
>CAWEME010000049.1:0-38163 GCA_963810055.1 uncultured Alphaproteobacteria bacterium
TGCTTGACTACGCGGGTCCTTGCCAATGCGGCTTTCATGCCGCACCATGACCGTGCCGCTGTCATGTTTAATCCGCATTAAGCTTAGATCATTGATCCGAAAGGCTGCCCGGACATGAGACGGTTTTTCGCCCTGATCGCGCGTCTGATCGGTTTTTTGCTGCTGCTGGCGGCCTTCGCCGTGCTCGGCCACGACCTGCTGGCCTGGCGCGAAAGCGGCGTGTTTTCGCCCACCACCACCGGCCAGCTTTGGCACTATGTCCACCGTGCCAGCCTGAGCGCGATCCAGGAAGCGGTGCAGCGTTACATCGCGCCCGGGCTGTGGGATCCGGGCATCGTCACCGCGCTCCGATTCTGGGTGGTGCCGGTGCTGGCGCTGCCGGGACTCTACCTGGCGTGGCGGTTCCGCAAGCGACGGCGCTAGGCTATTCGTCGCCCATCTTGAGCGCGGCGATGAAGGCGGATTGCGGAATCTCGACCTTGCCGAACTGGCGCATGCGCTTGCGGCCTTCCTTCTGCTTCTCCAGCAGCTTGCGCTTGCGGGAAACGTCGCCGCCGTAGCATTTGGCGAGCACGTCCTTGCGCAAGGCCTTGATGGTTTCGCGCGCGATGACGCGGCCGCCGACCGCCGCCTGGATCGCGATCAGGAAAAGCTGGCGCGGGATCAATTCCTTCAGGCGCTCGCACAGCGCGCGGCCGCGCCGGTCGGCCTGGCTGCGGTGGACGATGGTGGCGAGCGCATCCACCGGATCGCCGTTGACCAGGATGTTCATCTGCACCAGATCGCCGGGCTCGTAGCCGTCCATCTGATAGTCGAAGCTGGCATAGCCGCGGCTGACGGATTTGAGCCGGTCGTAGAAATCGAACACCACCTCGTTTAAGGGCAGGCGGTAGACCGCCATGGCGCGCCGCCCGACATAGGTCAAATCCTTCTGCACGCCGCGGCGTTCCTCGCAGAGCGCGAGGACGCTGCCGAGATAATCGTCGGGCACCAGGATGGTGGCCCTGATCCAGGGCTCTTCCAAATGCTCGACCTTGACCGGATCGGGCATGTCGACCGGGTTGTGGAGCGCCACCATCGACCCGTCCCGGAGATGGACGTGGTAGACGACCGAGGGCGCGGTGGCGATGAGGTCGAGGTTGAACTCGCGCTTCAAGCGCTCCTCGATGATCTCCAAATGCAGCAATCCGAGAAACCCGCAACGAAAGCCGAAGCCCAGCGCGGCCGAGGTCTCGGGCTCGTATTCGAAGCTCGCATCGTTGAGACGCAGCTTCCCCAGGCTGTCGCGCAGATGATCGTAATCGGCGGAATCGGACGGGAACAGGCCGCAGAACACCACGGGCTGCAGCGGCTTGAAGCCGGGCAAGGCGTGGGAAGTCGGGCGGCGCTCCTCGGTGATGGTGTCGCCGATCTTGCAATCGGCCACCGTCTTGATGCCGGAGGTGATGAAGCCGATCTCGCCGGGATTGAGTTCGGAGACCGGCAAGGGCTTGGGCGTGAAGACGCCGACGCGCTCGACCACGTGATCGGCGCCGGTCGCCATGAAACGGATTTTCAGGCCGGGCTTCAACACGCCGTCCTTGACCCGCACCAGGATCACCACGCCGAGATAGGAGTCGTACCAGCTGTCGACCAACAGCGCCTTCAAGGGCGCCGATGCGTCGCCCTGGGGCGGCGGCAATCGGGAAACCAGGGCTTCGAGGACGGCGTCGATGTTGAGCCCGGTCTTGGCCGAAATCTCGATCGCGCCCGAGGCGTCGAGGCCGATCACCTCCTCGATCTGCTCCTTGACCCGGGCGGGTTCGGCCGCGGGCAGGTCGATCTTGTTCAGCACCGGCACGATCTCGTGCCCGGCCTCGATCGCCTGATAGACATTGGCGAGGGTCTGCGCCTCGACGCCCTGGCTCGCATCCACCACCAAGAGCGAGCCTTCGCAGGCGGCGAGCGAGCGGCTCACCTCATAGGCGAAATCCACGTGGCCGGGCGTATCCATGAGATTGAGCTCGTAGGTCTCGCCGTTCTTCGCGGTGTAGCCGAGGCGCACGGTTTGCGCCTTGATGGTGATGCCGCGCTCGCGCTCGATGTCCATGCTGTCGAGCACCTGTTCGCGCATCTCGCGCGCCTCGAGCGCGCCGCAACGCTCGATCAGACGGTCCGCGAGCGTAGATTTGCCGTGATCGATATGCGCGATGATGGCGAAGTTGCGGATGTGGGCGAGATCGGCGGCCATGGATTATTTGCGCAAACTGCCGCCGGTCGCCTGCTCCACCGCGGCGACCAGCTTGGCCGAGAACGCCTCGATCTCGGCGTCGGTCAGCGTCGCCTCTTCCGGCTGGAGCGTCACGGTGATGGCGAGCGATTTCTTGCCCTCCGGCAGGCCCTTGCCCTGATAGAGGTCGAACAGGCGCACCGCGGATACGAGTTTCTTGTCGACGCCGCGCGCGGCCTTGAGCAGGGTTTCGGCCGGAAGCTCCGCGTCCACCACGAAGGCGAAATCGCGCGAAACGGGCTGGAACGGCGATAGACGCAGCAGCGGCCGGGCCTTTCCCTTGGCGCGGGGCTCGGGCACGGCATCCAGAAACACCTCGAAGCCCGCAACCGGACTTTTCACGTCCAGCGCCAGCAACACGGCGGGATGGATTTCGCCGAAATTGGCCAGCAGCTTCGGGCCTTGGCGGAGCGCGCCGGAACGGCCGGGGTGATACCAAGGGGGCGCTTGCGCCAAAAGCTGGAGATTTTCGGGCGGAATGCCGGCGGCGTCGAGCGCCGCCAGCGCGTGAGCCTTGGCATCGAAGACGGAAACCGCGCGCGTGGGATTGTCCCAGCTCTTGGGCCGGGCCGCACCCGCGATCACCCCTGCCGCCACCAGAACCTGGCCTTCGGCCGTGTCGTCGCGGTATTGCGGCCCGATCTCATAGAGCGCGCAATCGGCGATGCCCCGGCTGGCGTTGCGCCACGCCGCATCGAGCAGATTGGGCAGGATCGAGGGACGCATGACGTCGAGACCGGCGCTGATCGGGTTGAGCAGTTTCAGGCTTTCCACGACGCCGCCGAAAAAAGCCGCCTCTTTCAAGGACATGAAGGAATAGCTCACGGTTTCCACCAAGCCGCGCGACGCCAGAGACCGCCGCACGAAACCCGCGCGGCGTTGCGCCGGCGTCAGCGCCGGCTTGGGCAAGGCCTCTTCCCGGGGCAAGGAGACCGCCGGGATGTGCTCGTAGCCGTGGATGCGCAGCACCTCTTCGACCAGGCAGGCCTCGCCCTCGATATCGGCGCGCCAGGAGGGCGGCTCGACCGAGAAATGATCGGTCTCCTCGGTCACGGTGCAGCCGAGATCCTCCAGAATCCGCTTCTGCTCGCCCGCCGCCAATTCGAGCCCGCCCAGGCTGCGGGTGCGGTCGGGGCGGAAGCGCAGCTTGCGCCGCCAGGCCGGCACCGCGCCAGAGACGCGAATTTCCGACGCCTCGCCGCCGCACAGCTCTTGGATGAGACGGGTCGCGATCTCGACGCCGGGACGGGTGAATTCGGGATCGAGGCCGCGCTCGAAACGGTAGCGCGCGTCGCTTTGCAGATTGAGCAAACGGCCGGTGGCCGCCGTCCGCAACGGATCGAACAGCGCCCCCTCGATAAAGATGTTGACGGTCTTCTCGGTGCAGCCCGAAGCAACGCCGCCGATGACGCCGCCCAGGCTGAGGACGCCCTCGGCGTCGGCGATCACCGTCATTTCCGCGTCAAGCTCGTAGAGCTTGCCGTTGAGCGCCTCGAGCTTTTCGCCCTTGCGCGCGCCGCGCACGGCGAGATCGCCCTGGAGCTTGTCGGCATCGAACACGTGCAAGGGCCGGCCGAGATCGAAGGTCAGGAAATTGGTGACGTCGACCAGGGCCGAGATCGGCCGCAGCCCGATGGCCTTGAGGCGGTCCTGCAGCCAAAGCGGGCTGGGCCCGTTCTTGACCCCGCGGATGAGCCGCCCGAGAAAGAGCGGGCAGGCCTTGTCGTCGGGGCCCGCCAGGTGAACCGCGATCGGACAGGCGAATTTGCCCGCCACCGGCGTCGTATCCAAGGGCTTGAGCTTGCCCAATCCCGAGGCGGCGAGATCGCGGGCGAGGCCGTGCACGCCCAGGCAATCGGCCCGGTTGGGCGTGACCTTGACGTCGAAAACCGGATCGTCGAGTCCCACCGCCTTGGCGAAATTGGCGCCGACCTCCAGCCCCGCGGGCAATTCGATGATGCCTTCCTTGTCCTCGGACAGGTTGAGCTCATAGCCCGAGCACAGCATGCCGTTGGACGTGACCCCCCGAATCTTGCTCGCCTTCAGCACCATGCCGTTGCGCGGGATGACCGATCCCACCGGGGCGAACACGGCGAGCAATCCTTCGCGCGCATTGGGCGCGCCGCACACCACTTCGAGCTTTTCCGTGCCGGTATCAACCAGACAAAGCTGCAGCTTGTCGGCGTCGGGATGGCGCTTGGCGGAAAGCACGCGGGCGACCAGGAAGGGGGCGAGGCTCTTGGCGCGGTCCTCGACGCTTTCGACCTCGAGCCCGCGCATGGCCAGGGTCTCGACGATCTTGCCCAGCGGGGCCTGCGTTTCAAGATGCGTCTTGAGCCAGGCGAGCGTGGTTTTCACGGCGCGCCCCCGGCCAGGGACGGCACGTCAAGCGGCAGAAAACCGTAATGCCTGAGCCAGCGCAGATCGCTTTCGTAGAAGGTGCGCAGATCGGGGATGCCGTATTTGAGCATGGCGATCCGCTCGATCCCCATGCCGAAGGCGAAGCCCTGATAGATCGCGGGATCGATGTTGCAGTTCTTCAGCACCTTGGGGTGGACCATGCCGCAGCCCAGGATTTCGAGCCAATCGCCGCCGGCGCCGATCTTGAGACCGCCGCCGTCGCACGAGCAGCCGATATCGACCTCGGCCGAGGGCTCGGTGAAGGGGAAATAGCTCGGGCGGAAACGCACCGGCAGATCGGCCAGGCCGAAGAAGGCGCGGCAGAATTCGATCAGGCAGCCCTTGAGATGGCCCATATGGGCAGCCTTGTCGATCACCAGCCCCTCGACCTGGTGGAACATCGGCGAATGGGTGGCGTCGTGATCGCTGCGGAAAGTGCGGCCCGGCACGATGATGCGAATGGGCGGCTTCTGCATCAGCATGGTCCTGATCTGCACCGGCGAGGTATGGGTGCGCAGCAGCTTGCGGCCGCCGTCCGGGGCGGCCGCCGCGAGATAGAAGGTGTCCTGCTCCTGCCGCGCCGGATGCTCTGGCGGAATGTTGAGCGCGGTGAAGTTGTGGAAATCGTCCTCGATATGCGGGCCCTCGGCCACGCTGAAGCCCATCTCGCCGAACAACACGGTCAATTCGTCGATGGTCTGGCTGATGGG
The DNA here is from genome assembly GCA_963810055.1 of uncultured Alphaproteobacteria bacterium. Classification (GTDB taxonomy): domain Bacteria; phylum Pseudomonadota; class Alphaproteobacteria; order ATCC43930; family CGMCC-115725; genus REEB95. Next base: position 5,380 of record CAWEME010000049.1, read on the forward strand.
ATGGATGCGGCCCTCGACCGTGGCATCGACCGGCAAGGTCACGTCGAGCTTCTCGCCGGCGAGCCGGGTTTGGAGCGCCGCGCCCGCGAGACTCTTTTGCGCGGCCTCCAGCGCCGCCTCGATCTCGTCCTTGAGCGCGTTGAGATCGGCGCCGCGTGCTTTGCGCTCCTCGGGCTTGAGCGCGCCCAGGCCCTTCAAGAGCCCGGTCAGCCGGCCGCTGCGGCCGAGCGATCCCACCCGGATCTGCTCGAGCGCGTCGAGAGATCGTCGCCGCCTTGATGAGCTTCAACAGCTCGTCGCGGATATGGTCGAGACTCTCCAATCGCTATGCTCTCTCTTTGCTTCGCAAGACAGTTGCTACGCCTCTTTGCTTCGCACGACGCCATAGGCTTTTCAGCCTATGGCTGTGCTACGCCCTGACGAAAAAGGGGCCCAATTCGGCCCCCTGTCCCGCCCGGGGCCCGGCCCCGGCATATTACACGTCGGCTTTGCGCGAAACCTAATTCTACGCCTTGGCCGGAGCCGGCGCTGGCTTGGGCAGAGCCGCCCGCGCCTGCGCCACCACCGCCTTGAAGGCCTCGGGTTCGCGCATGGCGAGATCGGCCAGCACCTTGCGGTCGAGCAGGATGCCGGCGTGCTTCAGGCCGTTGATGAATTGGGAGTATGTCAGCCCCTGTTCGCGCGCGCCGGCATTGATGCGCTGGACCCAGAGCGCGCGGAAATTGCGCTTCTTGTTACGCCGTCCCGATAGGCGTAGCGCAGCCCCTTCTCGACTTTTTCCAGCGCGATGCGGAAGGAGGAATTGGCCCGGCCGCGATAGCCCTTGGCCATGCCGAGAATTTTTTTGTGGCGGGCGCGCCCGGGCACGCCGCGTTTGACATGCGCCATGGCTCAGCCCCGCATATAAGGCATGTAGGTGTGCACCAGCCTGGCGTCGCCCGGCTGGAGCGTCATGGTGCCCTTGGCGTTGCGTTTGCCGCGCTTGGACTTGTTGATCAGCAGATGGCGCTTATGCGCGTTGCCGGACTTGATCTTGCCCGAGGCGCTGCGCCAGAAGCGCTTCTTGGCGCCGCTCTTGGTCTTCATCTTGGGCATTTCCGGCCTTTCGAGATGGCGCCGAACGAAATTGGGTTCGTTTGGCAGTTTTAATGTTTGGGCGGCGAGGCATGCCCTTAAGCCAACCGCCCGGTTGAGGCGCGGTTTATAGCGGCAGAACAGGGGATTGGCAAGTGTGCGTAGCACAGCCGAGGGCCTACTTCACCGCGGCTGAAGGTTTTCTTGGCTTCGCACGACGGCGCGGGCCGGTTTTGGCCCGCGTCTGTGCTACGCGCGCCTACTTCGGCGACATCACCATGGTCATCTGGCGGCCTTCCATGCGCGGCGTCTGTTCCATCTTGGCCACCTTGTCGAGCCCGTCTTTGACCCGCATCAGCACGCCCATGCCGATTTCCTGGTGCGCCATTTCGCGGCCGCGGAAGCGCATGACGACCTTCACCTTGTCGCCTTCGCCGATGAATTTGAGCATGGCGCGCATCTTGACGTCGTAGTCGTGATCGTCGATGCCGGGGCGGAGCTTGATCTCCTTGACCTCGATGACCTTCTGTTTCTTGCGCGCGGCGTTGAGTCGCTTCTGCTCCTCGTATTTGTACTTGCCGAAATCGAGGATCTTGCAGACGGGGGGATCGGCTTGGGGAGCGATCTCGACCAGATCGAGGCCGGCTTCGGTGGCCCGGGTCAGCGCCTCTTGACGGGTGACGACGCCGACCATGTTGCCGCGTTCATCCACCAAGCGCAGGCGCGCCGAGACGATTTCGTCGTTGACCCGCGGGCCGTCGCGACCCGGCGCGGCGGCGGGGGGAACTCTAGGCGGGATAATGCATCTCCGTTAAACCAACCTCCTTCAAAGTCCCGGTTCGGCGGGGCGCCCTTGGGGCGCCGCCGCCTCGGCTTTCAATCTAGCGATGGCCAGCCCAAGCGCAAGGATTTCCTGTTCTTTTCCGCCCAGGCGGCGGATCGCAACGCTTTGCGTTTCGGCCTCGCGCTTGCCTACGACCAGTAGGGCCGGGACCTTCTTCAGGCTGTGCTCGCGCACCTTGTAGTTAATGGTCTGGTTGGAAAGATCGGATTCCGCCCGGATTCCGGCGGCGCTCAGAGCCTCCATGACCGTCCCGGCATAGGCGTCAGCATCCGAGGTGATGGTCAGGACCATGGCCTGGACCGGCGCCAACCAGAGCGGAAAGCGCCCGGCCTGGTGCTCGATCAGGATGGCGATGAAGCGCTCCATCGAACCAAGGATAGCGCGGTGGAGCATGACCGGGCGGTGGCGGTTGCCGTCCTCGCCGATGTAATGCGCGTCGAGGCGCTCGGGCAGGACGAAATCGACCTGGAGCGTGCCGCATTGCCAGTCGCGGCCGATGGCGTCGCGCAGCACGAATTCGAGCTTCGGCCCGTAGAAGGCGCCCTCGCCGGGATTGACGGAGTAGGGCAGCTTCGCCGCCTCGATCGCCGCCTTGAGCGCGCCCTCGGCCCGGTCCCAGACGGCGTCGGAGCCGGCGCGTTTTTCTGGCCGGTCGGAGAATTTGATCGAGACCTCGGTGAAGCCGAAATCGCGGTAGACCGAGCGCAGCAGATCGCAGAAGGCGATGCTCTCCGCCGTGATCTGGTCCTCGGTGCAGAAGATATGCGCGTCGTCCTGGGTGAAGGCCCTCACCCGCATGATGCCGTGGAGCGCGCCCGAGGGCTCGTTGCGGTGGCAGGAACCGAACTCGGCCATGCGCAACGGCAGATCGCGGTAGGAGTGCAGGCCCTGGCGGTAGATCTGCACATGGCCGGGACAGTTCATCGGCTTGATCGCCAGCATGTGTTTTTCGCCCGGTTTTCCGTCGGGCCCCTTGCCGCCGGCCCGTTCCTCCAATGTCTCGACCGTGAACATGTGCTCGCGGAATTTCTCCCAATGACCCGAGGCCTCCCACAGCGAGCGGTCGATCAAGAGCGGCGTGCGCACCTCGACATAGCCCGCATGCTCCAGGCGCTTGCGCAGATAGGCCTCGATGGTGAGGTAGAGCGTCCAGCCCTTGGGATGCCAGAACACCGCACCCGCCGCCTCTTCCTGCTGGTGGAACAGCTCGAGCTCGCGCCCCAGGCGGCGGTGATCGCGTTTCTCCGCCTCCTCCAACTGGAAGAGATATTGCTTCAGGTCCTTCTCGTGCGCCCAGGCGGTTCCGTAGATGCGCTGGAGCTGCGCGTTCCTGGCGTCGCCGCGCCAATAGGCTCCCGCCACCTTGGTCAGCTTGAAGGCGTGGCCGAGCTTGCCGGTCGAAGGCAGATGCGGGCCGGTGCAGAGATCGACGAAATTCCCCTGGCGGTAGAAGCTAATCGCCTCGCCCTCGGGTATCTGTTCGATCCATTCGGCCTTGTATTTTTCGCCCAAGCCGGAAAAGAACTTCACCGCCCGGTCGCGCGGCCATTCCTCGCGCGCGATCGTCTCGTCGCGGTCGACGATCTCGTGCATGCGTTGCTCGATCTTCGCCAGATCCTCGGGGGTGAAGGGCTTGGGCCGCGCGAAATCGTAATAGAAGCCGGTTTCGGTCGCCGGGCCGAAGGTGACCTGGGTTTCGGGATAGAGCTCCTTCACCGCTTCGGCCATGACATGGGCGGCGTCGTGGCGGATGATCTCGAGCGATTCGGGCGAGTCGCGGGTCAGGATGGCGATCTTGGCGTCGTGCCGGACCAGCGCCGCCAGGTCCTTGGGAGATCCATCGACCTTGATGGCGAGCGCCGCCTTGGCGAGTCCCGGGCCGATCGACTTGGCGATGTCAGCGCCGGAAACGGCATGGGGGAAGCGCTTGACCGCCCCGTCGGGCAAGGTCACGGCAACCGGCGCGTCGTCCTGTTGGTCGGGCGGCATGGAGAGCGGTTTATCCCAAGGGAAGCGTGGCGGCAACGTCCTCGACCGAAAGCTGCGCCAGATCGGTCCGGCGCAGGATGGTGACGCGGGCGCCGCGCGGCGCGGTGAGGCCGGGATCGGAAGCTTGCGAATAGAGCAATGTCGCGGGGCAGCCCGAGGCGACGATCAGATGCATCGGCCCGGTATCGTTGCCGAGCGCATAAAGCGCCCAGCGGCCGAGCGCGACGATGTCGCCGAAGCTGGTCTTGCCGGTGAGGTCGCGGGCCTGGGGCACGGCGTTCAGGATGGCCGCGCCGAGATCGCTTTCGGCCTCGCCGCCCAGCACCACCGGCGTCACGCCGCGCCTTGCCGCCAGATTGGCGATCTGGGCGAAACGCCCCGCCGGCCAGCGCTTGGCCGGCCGGTGCGGCGATCCGCCCGGAACCAGCAGCAGGAATTTGTTCGGCAGGTTGAAGCGCTTGACGTCGCCCGTAGCCCAGGAAAGATCGGGCGGCGGAACGTTTTCGATGCCGGCCATGCGCAGTTGCTCGGCCTGGCGGTCGATGGTGTGCATCGCATCGCGCTCGGGATTGGCGTGGGGATGCGAGGCGCCCGACGCGATGCCCGACCATTGCGGCGGCGCCGGCCAAAGCAGATGGAAATAGAGGCTGGAGCGTTGGGAGGTCTGGAGATCGTAAATCCGGGCGAAGCCGGCGCGGGATATTTTTCGCCTCAGCCGCCACAGCGCCCAGGGCCTGGCCCAGCCCGGGCGGTCGTCGAGCCAGACTTGGTCGAAGTAAGGAGCCTGCTTGGCGAGATCGGCGAAAGCGGGCGACGTCAGGAGAGTGATTTCGGCCCCTTGGTGATGCGCGCGGATGGCCGCACAGGGTCCCATCGCCTGGACGAAATCGCCCAGCGCGCCCAGTTTGATCACCAGGATGCGTTCGCGCCCGGCTTCCGGGGCGTCCTTGCCGGCGCCGCTCACGCCGCGACCGAGCCCCGGACGCGGCCGTCGCGCAGCAGCTCCTGATAGACCGCGAGCGTGCGCGCCGCCATCGCCTCGCTGGTGAAGTCCTTGCGGATATGCTCGATGGCGCGCGCGGCCATGGCGCGGCGCTCCTCGGGAGAGAGATCGAGCGCGCGCGCGATCGCCTTGGCCAGCGCTTCGGAATCGCCCGGCGGCACCAGCCAGCCGGTCTTCTTGTCCAGCACGGTCTCGACCGCGCCGCCATGCGCCGTGGCGATCACCGGACGGCCCATCGCCTGCGCCTCGACGATGACGCGGCCGAAGCCTTCGGGCTCGGTGGCGGGCGAAATCACGACGTCGGCCAGCTTGTAGGCCGCCGCCATGTCGTTGCAGTTCTCGAGGATGCGGAAATTGCCCGGCGCGCGCGAGCGCAAGATGGCGAGGGCGATCGCCTTGCGATAGCTCGGGCTGCCGGAGCCGACCAGCAGGCACTGGACCGCGGGACGGTTCAAATGCACCATCGCCTCGATCAGGACGAGATGGCCCTTCCAGCGCGACAACCGTCCCGGCAGCATGACCACGGGCATGCCGTCGGGCAGGCGCCATTCCTCCATCAGCTTGATGATGCGCTCGGCCCGGACCTTTTCGGGATCGAAGCGCTTCACGTCGACGCCGCGGTGGACGACGCGGATGCGCTCGCGCGGCACGTCGTAGACCGATGCCACGTGTTCGGCGACGAAATTGGAGATGGCGATGACCAGCTCGCCCCGCGCCATCACCGAGTTGTAGAAACGCTTCACCGCGTTTTCGGCGCCATAGGCGTTGTGGAAGGTGGTGACGAAATGAACGCCGGTGCGCCGGGATGCGGCCCATGCGCTCCAGGCCGGCGCGCGCGAACGCGCATGGACGATGTCGATGCCCTGGTCGCGGATGATCTTGGCCAGCCGTCCGATATTGGCGTGTATCACCAGAGGGTTTTTCGAAGCCAGCGGCAGGGCAATGTGGGTCCCGCCGGCGCGCTCGATCTCGCGCACCATCGGCCCGCCTTGCGAGGCGACCACCGCCTTCCAGCCGGCCGCCGTCAACGCCGCCACGATCTCGACCGTGCCGCGTTCGACCCCGCCGGATGCCAGGCGCGGCAGAACCTGCAGCACGGAATGCTGCCGGCGTTCCTTGCCCTTCGCCGCGGTGCTAGTCTCGGCGTTCGCCATCCTTTTGCCTGCGTGATGTCTCGATGAATCCAAATCCGGTATCCGACCCGTCCATATTAACACGCGAGGATGGCGCGACAATCGCCTACCATCGCATAACCGGGAATGCCCCGGGCGTGGTGTTCCTGGGCGGTTTCATGTCGGACATGACCGGCACCAAGGCCACGGCGCTCGACGCCTTCTGCCGCGCCCGCGGCCAGGCCTTTTTGCGCTTCGACTATTTCGGCCACGGAAGATCCTCAGGCGAGTTTTCCGAAGCCACGGTGGGACGCTGGAAGGACGATGCGCTGTGCGTGCTGGACAATCTGACCGCGGGCCCGCAGGTGCTGGTGGGCTCGAGTTTGGGCGGCTGGATCATGCTGCTCGCGGCGCTGGCCCGGCCGGCGCGCGTCAAGGCGCTCATCGGCATCGCCGCGGCGCCCGACGCCACCGAGGATTTGATGTGGAACCGGTTTGCGCCCGAGCTGCAGGCAGCCATTTTGCGCGACGGGCAGGCGCGGATTCCCTCGGCTTACGGCGCGGCGGGCTATCTCATCACCCGCAAGCTCATCGAGGACGGCCGCAAGCATCTGGTTTTGGGCAAGCCCATCCCGATCTCATCTCCGGTGCGGCTGATCCACGGCATGCGCGACGCGGACGTGCCCTACCGGGTGAGCATCGAGCTGGCGGAGAAGCTCCAAAGCGAGGATGTGCGGGTCGACTTGGTCAAGGACGGCGACCATCGCTTGTCGCGCGAGCAGGATTTGGCGCTGCTGACGCGCCAGCTCGAATTGCTGCTCGGCTGAACGCCGCCGGTTGCGCCCCCGCCCGGTTCAATCGGCGGCGATTGTTTTAATTCCTTAATATTGCGGCGCAGCGGAAAGCCCGAAGCCAAGGGATATCCGGACGAATTCTGGCATATCTCCAGATGGCCGCGTATAGTACCGGATACCATGTTAAATCATTGGCGCCAGCGGCGCTTTTCGGGGGCGGGCGCTGCCGCCCTCGGCAAAGCGGAGCAAAAACATAGCTTGCGACGGATCGTTCTGATCGTCGCCGCGCTGGGCGTCGCGGCCATCGCCTATGAATTGTTCTGGCCGGCGCGCATCGCCCCGGTCGGCGCGCCCCCGGCGGTGCCGGTCACCGTGGCCGCGGTCGCGCGCCAGCCGATGCCGGTCAGGCTCGACACCATCGGCACGGTCCAGACCATCGCCAACGTCTCGGTCAAGTCGCGCATCGACGGCGTCATCACCGACGTGCTGATCCAGGACGGCCAGTACGTCAAGGCCGGCGACGTGATGTTCAAGCTCGACGACCGCGCCGCCAAGGCGCAGCTCGAGCAGTATCAGGCGCAACGCGACAACGCCAAGGCCGATGTGGCCCGCTACAAGCCGCTGGTGGGCAAGGAATTCATCTCGCGCCAGCAATACGACACGGCGGTGGCGAACCAGGACATGCTCCAGGCCCAGGTCGACAACTTCGCCGCGCAATTGAGCTATGACACCATCACCGCGCCGATCGACGGGCGCGTCGGCACCATCACCATCAAGACCGGCAACAGCATCAAGGCGAACGACGTCCCCTTGGTGACCATCAACCAGGTAACGCCGATCTACGTCGGATTCACGCTGCCGCAATCCGAGCTGCCCGGCATCCGCGAGGCGATGCACAACGGCGATGTCGCCGTCACCGCCATAGCCTCCGGCGACAGCGGCGCGCCGGTCGCCGGCAAGATCGCCTTCTTCGACAACACCATCGACACCAATTCCGGCACCATCGCGGTCAAGGCGGTGTTCGACAACGCGCAGGAACGGCTCTGGCCGGGCGAGTTCGTCAACGTCTCCGTGACCGAACGCACCGATCCCGACGCCATCACCGTGCCGCAAGCCGCGGTGCTGATCGGCCAGAACACGACCTATGTCTACGTCATCAAGGACGACAGCACCGCCGAGATGCGCCCCGTCAAGGTCGCGCGCACCGTGGACGGCATCAGCGTGATCACGGACGGCCTCAGCCCGGGCGAGCGCGTCGCCACCGACGGCCAGCTCCGGCTCACCACCGGCAGCCGGGTCGATGTCCGTTCCTCCAGCGACAAGCCCGAGACGGATTCCAAATCATGATGTTGCCGGAAACCTGCATACGTCGTCCGGTCATGACGACGTTGCTGATGATGGCCTTCGTGATTTTCGGGATGTTCAGCTACCGCTTGTTGCCGGTGGCGGCGATTCCGCGCGTCGATTTCCCGACCATCGTGGTCTCGGCCGAACTGCCGGGCGCCAGTCCCGAAACCATGGCGTCCTCGGTGGCGACGCCCTTGGAGAGGCAGTTCTCCACCATCGCCGGCCTCAATTCGATGGTCTCGACCTCGGGCCAGGGCGTGACCTCGATCACCATGCAGTTCGATCTCGACCGCGATATCGACGGCGCCGCGCTCGACGTGCAGGCGGCCATGACCACGGCGGCGAAGCTGCTGCCGGTCGACATGACCACGCCGCCCTCCTTCCAGAAGGTCAACCCCGCCGACCAGCCGGTGATCTTCCTCGTCCTCGGCTCCGACACCTTGCCGCTTTCCCTGCTCGACGAATACGCCGAGACCATGATGTCCGAGCGCATCTCGACGTTGCCGGGCGTGGCGTTGGTGAACGTCTATGGCGCGCAGAAATTCGCGGTGCGCGTCCAAGCGAACCCCGAAGCGCTCGCCGCCAAGGGCCTGACGCTCACCGACGTGCAGAACGCGGTCGCGACCGCCAATTCCGACACGCCGGTCGGCACGATGATGGGGCCGGGCCAGAGCTTCACCTTGCAGATTAAGAACCAGTTCAACACCGCCGCCGATTTCAAGCCGATCATCGTGGCCTACCGCGACGGGGCGCCGGTTCGGCTCCAGGACGTGGCATCCGTGGTCGACGGCGTCGAGAACGACCAGGTGGCGGGCTGGTACAACGGCCAGCGCTCGATCATCCTGGGCATACAGCGCCAGCCCGACGCCAACACCGTCCAGGTGGTGGACAGCATCCGGGCGCTCTTGCCGGTGTTCGAGGCCGAGCTGCCCGCCGCCGCGAAGCTGTCGGTCTTGAGCGACCGCTCGGTGTCGATCCGCAATTCGGTCGACGACGTGCAGTTCACGCTGATGCTGACCGCCACGCTGGTGGTGCTGGTGATCTTCCTGTTCCTCAGGAACGTCACCGCCACCATCATCCCGGCCCTGGCCCTGCCGGTCTCGGTGATCGGCACTTTCGCCGGCATGTATGCCATGGGCTACAGCATCGACAACCTGTCGCTGCTGGCCTTGACGCTGTCGGTGGGGTTCGTCGTCGACGACGCCATCGTCATGCTCGAGAACATCGTGCGCCATGTCGAGAGCGGCGAGCGGGTGATGGACGCGGCTTTCCGCGGCTCGCGCGAGATCGGCTTCACGATTATCTCGATTACCCTCTCTCTCGTGGCGGTGTTCATCCCGGTGCTGTTCATGAGCGGCGTGGTCGGCCGGGTGTTCCGCGAATTCGCCGTCACCATCAGCATGACCATCCTGATCTCGGGCCTGGTGTCGCTGACGCTGACGCCGATGCTGTGCTCGCGCCTCCTCAAGCCGCACGACCCCCATGAGCGGCAATGGGCGTTGCTGCGCTATTCGGAAGCCGGATTCGACCGATTGCGCCGCGGCTACATATGGGGGCTGAAGCGGGTGATGATATGGCGGCGCGCCACCTTGGCCGTGACCATCCTGTCGATCGTCCTCAGCGTCGTCTTGTACATCGTCGTGCCCAAGGGCTTCTTCCCGAGCGAGGACACCGGCAACATCTTCGGCTTCACCGAGGGGCCGCAGGACGCCTCGTTCCAGGCGATGGTCGATCATCAGAAGATGGTGGCGCAGATCATCAAGGACGATCCCAACGTCTCCGACGTCAATTCCTTCATCGGCGCCAACGGCTTCAGCCCGGCCTTGAACAACGGCCGGCTGTTCATCCAGCTGAAGCCCCGTTCCGAGCGCAGCCTCAACGCCGACGAGGTGATCCAGGAATTGCGGCCCAAGCTGACGCAGGTTCCGGGGATGAACACCTATCTCCAGAGCCTGCAGAACATTCAGCTCGGCGGGCGGCTGGCCAAGAGCGCCTATCAATACACGCTGCAGGACGCCGACACGACCGAGCTCTACCAATACGCCACGACCATGCAGCAGGAGATCGCGGCGCTGCCGGATTTCCAGGACGTGAATTCCGATTTGCAGCTGAGGAACCGCCAGGCGGTGATCGATATCGACATGGACAAGGCCGGACTGCTCGGCATCACCATGGATCAGATCCGCAACACCTTCTACAGCGCCTTCGGCACGCGGCAGATTTCGACCATCTACGAGCCGTCGAACGACTACGAGGTGATCCTCGAGATCGACAAGCAGTTCCAGCAGGACCCGGCCTATCTGTCGAAGATCTACCTGAAGAGCGCCAACGGGCAGGCGGTGCCGCTCGCGGCGGTGGCGAAGCTCAGCCCCGGCGTCGGCCCGGTGACGGTCAACCACCAGGGGCAACTGCCCTCGGTGACCATCGCCTTCAACCTGGCGCCGGGCGTGTCGCTCGGCACTGCGGTGCAGGAGATCGCCCGGCTCGAGCGCAAGAACAACCTGCCGGTGACGGTGAACACCGGCTTCCAGGGCAACGCCCAGGTGTTCCAGGACGCGCTGAAGGGCCAGGGCTTGCTGCTGGCCGCCGCGGTCGTCGTCATCTACATCGTGCTCGGCATCCTGTACGAGAGCTTCATCCACCCGATCACGATTCTCTCGGGGCTTCCGGCCGCGGGATTGGGCGCGCTCGCCACGCTCATGCTGTTCCACCAGGATTTGAGCGTCATCGCCATCATCGGCATCGTCATGCTGATCGGCATCGTCAAGAAAAACGCGATCATGATGATCGACTTCGCGCTCGAACGGCGGCGCACCACCGACGCCACCGCCGACCAGGCGATCTACGAGGCCTGCCTGCTGCGCTTCCGGCCGATCATGATGACCACCATGGCCGCGATCATGGGCGGGCTGCCGATCGCCGTGGGCTTCGGCGCCGGCTCGGAATTGCGCCGGCCGCTGGGATTGGCCGTGGTCGGCGGCCTGATCGTGTCCCAGGCGCTGACGCTGTTCATCACCCCGGTGATCTATCTCTATCTCGACAAATTCAGCGCCGCGCTGACCCCGAGCGAGGCCAAGGAAGTGCCGGAAGCCGCAGGAGCGCAGGACAAGGAGCTCGGCGATCGCCATGCGCCGCAGGCCGGTCGTAGCGCCGCCCTTCTCCTGGCATCCTCGATCCTGGCGGCGGCCTCGCCGGCGACGTCCGGCACGGTCGTGGAAAGCCCTTCGACGCAATACGACCGCTGCCTGGCGATGACCCGCGACGATCCGCAAAAGGCGCTGGCGCAGGCGGAATTCTGGCACGACCAGGGCGGCGGTTTTCCGGCCGAGCATTGCGCGGGCGTGGCGCTGATCGGCCTCGGCCGTTATGACGAGGCGGCGCAGCGGCTCCAAAAGCTCGCCGCCGCGATGATGCAGGAACCGGGCGAGCTGCGCGCCGCGGCGCTGGAGCAGGCGGGCGAGGCCTGGATCCTCGACGACCGGCCCGACAAGGCGCGCGGCGTCTTCGACGCCGCGCTCGCCTACGATCCCCACAATCCCGATTTGCTGATCGATCGCGCCCAGGCCTACGCCCTGGGCGGGCATTACTGGGAAGCGATCGACGATCTGAACCGCGCGCTCGATATCGATCCCAACAACATCACGGCGCTGGTCTACCGCGCCTCGGCCTACCGCAACGCCGGGGGAGCGGACGGGCTGGAGCTGGGATTGGCCGACGTCAACAAGGCGCTCCGGATCAACCCGGGCGATTCATCCGGGCTGTTGGAGCGCGGCAACATTCTGCGCCTCAAGGGCGACGCCAAGGGCGCTCGCGCCGATTGGGAGGCGGTGATAAAACTGGCGCCGGATTCCCCGGCCGGGCGGGATGCGCGGAATAATCTGTCGCACATCAACGAGAATGCCGCGGCATCGCGGCTGATGACCGAATCGCCGCAGCAGCATTAGCTGGCGTAGCTCGTCGCGTAGCTCAATAAGAGCGAAGCTAAATAATGGACGCGAAGCCAAATCGAAGAATCCGGCGCGCTTCAGAAATCGAGATCGGCGTAGTGCTTGGGCGGCGGCGCGCCGGGAATGAGATCGGACAGGATGGGACGGAAGGAGGGGCGCGACTTGACCCGCGCATACCAATCGCGCGCATGCGGGTGATCGTCCCACGGAATGTCGCCGAGATAGTCGATGGCCGAGAGATGCGCCGCCGCGGCGATGTCGGCGAGCGAGAACTCGGACCCGGCGAGCCAGCGCCGCCGCTCCGCCAGATAGGAGACGTATTCGAGGTGATAGCCCAGATTGGTCTTGCTCGCGCGCAGCACGGATGTATCGGGCGTGCCGAAACCGAGAAAGCGTTTCATGATTTTCTCGTTGACGAGACCGTCGGTCACCTCGCGCGCCATCTTGCCGTCGAACCAGGATACCAGCCGCCGCGTCTCGGCGCGGTCGAGCGGCTTCGCCCCCAGGAGCGGCTTGTCGCGGTAGGTTTCCTCGAGGAATTCGCAGATGGCGTAGGAATCGGCCAGGATGCTGCCGTCGGGCTCGACCAGCACCGGCACCTCGCCCGCCGGGTTGAGCGCCAGGAATTGCGGGCGGCGCTCCCACACCTTCTCCACCTTCATCGAGAATTCGAGGCCCTTTTCGGCGAGCGCCAGGCGCACCTTGCGCGAACCGGGCGAGAGCCAGAGGTGATAAAGCATCCGCATGGCGCCATCTTACAGCCGCCCCGCGGCGGGCGCGACAGCGGCGCGCAAAAATGAGCGCCGCGTGCGACAGCCGCGCGGCATAAAAAGGGCGGCAAGCTTTCAGGCGATTTCGATTCAGGCCGTAGCGGCGGTTGCGGGGTTGGGCCGCCGGAACCGCGCGAGATAGCGCGCCAGGATCGGCTCCAGCACCGAGGGATGGATCCCCAGCGATTCGAGCCCCGGCGCGCCGGGCTCCGCCACGGCATCGCGTTTCAGCATGCGCACCTGGTCGCGGGTGATGAGCGGCTGCGGCAGCAGCAATGATTCCTGGAAGAACCCGAACAGATAGGCCAGGCCGAAGGGCATGGGGAGAAGCAGACGCTTGCGCCCGATCTCCTTGAGAATCAGCTCGAACAGCTCCTTCAGGGTGAAGATTTGCGGGCCGCCGAGCTCGTAGGTCTTGCCCGGCGATTCCGGATGCTCCAGCGCCGCCAGCACCGCTTCCGCCACGTCGCCGACATAGACCGGCTGGAAGCGCGTCGCGCCGCCGCCGATCAGCGGCAGCGCCGGTGAAAAACGCGCGATCGCGGCAAAGCGGTTGAAAAAGGCATCCTCGGGCCCGAAGATGAGCGAGGGCCGCAGGATCACGGCCGACGGGAAGGCCTGGCGCACCAGATTTTCGCCCGCCGCCTTGCTGCGTATATAGGCCGAAGGCGAAGCGGGATCGGATCCCATGGCCGAGACATGGATGAAGGCCTTGGCGCCCGCTTCGGCGGCCAGATTCGCCAGCAAAGCCGGGCCGTCCACATGCACCTTCTGGAAACGCTGCCGGCCGCGCTCGAACAGGATTCCGGTGACGTTGATGACCGCATCCGCCCCCGCCAGGATCGGCCGGAGCCGCGCTGCATCGGCCATGTCGCAACTGATCGGCACGATCTGGCCGACGTCGCCCATGGGTTTGAGATATCCCGCCTCGTCGGCATGGCGGCAAACCGCGGCGACCGTGGCGCCGGTCTTGGCGAGTTCCCGCACCACATAGCGCCCGACGAAGCCCGAGGCGCCCACCACCACGATACGCCGATACCGCATGGAATAAGCCCTTTTGTGGATCGCGTGCTTCTATACAACAGAGACGGCTCGGCGAACACGGCCATCTTTGCATCGCCCATATTGACATCGGGGGTGCCCGCCTCTAAGTCACAGAGCCATCGCCCAGGTGGCGGAATTGGTAGACGCGCTAGATTCAGGTTCTAGTGGCCGAAAGGTCGTGGAAGTTCGAGTCTTCTCCTGGGCACCAGGATTTCTTGAGTGAACGTGAAAGCGAAACCGGTGAACACGCATCTGCATCGCGGCGATCTTCCCGCCGGACTGTCTTTCGGCGGTTCCGTCGCCATCGACACCGAAACGATGGGCCTCGAGCCGCAGCGCGACCGGCTGTGCCTGGTCCAGCTTTCGGCCGGCGGCGGCGAATGCCATCTGGTTCAATTCGTCAACGGCGATTACAAGGCGCCGCGCCTGAAGGCGCTCCTGGCCGATCCCAAGGTGCTCAAGATTTTCCACTTCGCGCGCTTCGATCTCGCCATGCTGAAGCGATACCTGGGCGTGGACGTGAAGCCGGTCTATTGCACCAAGGTGGCGTCGAAATTGGTTCGAACCTTTACCGACCGGCACGGCTTGAAGGATCTGTGCCGCGAGCTCTTGGGCGTCGAGCTGTCGAAGCAGCAGCAGAGCTCGGACTGGGGCGCGTCATCCCTCACCGAGGAACAGCTGCGCTACGCGGCGGCCGATGTCGAGCATCTCCACGCGCTCAAAGCAAAGCTCGATGAAATGCTCGCGCGCGAAGGCCGCAAGGACTTGGCCGAGGCCTGTTTCGCCTTCCTGCCGCTCCGGGCCGCGCTCGACCTGGCCGGCTTTCCCGGCCCCGATCTGTTCGAGCATTGAGGGCGGTTTCGGCGATCCGGGCGGAGAAATCCGGATTTGAAATAAAGCCTTAACCTGTACAAGCAAATTATGTGCCGTTCCGGCCCCGTTCGGTTGATTTCGAGGAATTGGGAGAGCATAGTCAGCCCATGATGAAGGGAAACCTTCGTTCCCGCGGTCCGGCGGACGTATCCGGGGACAGCCACAACGACGGACAGTCAGCGCGCCGGCCCATGGCGAAGGACGATCTCGACATCGCGGTCGCGCGCCGCGTTCTCAAAACCGAAATCGCCGGGCTCGAAGCGCTGGCCGCCGGGCTCGATGAGGCATTCGCCGCAGCAATCGAAAAGCTGGCCGCCATCAAGGGCCGCGTCACCGTCACCGGCATCGGCAAAAGCGGCCATGTCGCGCGCAAGATCGCGTCGACGCTCGCCTCCACCGGCACCTCCGCCCAGTTCGTTCATCCCGCCGAAGCGAGCCACGGCGATCTCGGCATGCTCGTCGAGGGCGATGCGGTGCTGGCGCTGTCGAATTCGGGAGACACGGCCGAACTGGCCGACATGCTGGCCCATGCCAGGCGTTTCCGCATGCCGGTGATCGCCATGACATCGCGCGCAAAAAGCGCGCTCGCCGATTCCTCCGACGTGACCCTGCTGCTGCCGCCGGCATCCGAGGCCTGTTCGATGGGCCTGGCGCCGACCACCTCGACCACCATGATGATGGCGCTGGGCGACGCGTTGGCGGTGGCGCTGTTGGAGCGCAAGGGTTTCACCTCGAGCGACTTCCAGCGCCTGCATCCCGGCGGCCATTTGAGCCGCCGCCTGTTGAAGGTGGCCGACATCATGCATGTCGGCGACGATCTCCCGCTGGTGCCGGAATCCTGCGCCATGAGCGAAGCGATCCTGATCATGACGACCAAGAGCTTCGGCTGCGTCGGCATCGTCGACAAGGAGGGGCGGCTCGCCGGCGTCGTCACCGACGGCGATTTGCGCCGCCACATGGGCGACGGGCTGTTGCGCGCCGGCGTGGCGCAGGTGATGAGCCCGCGGCCCAAGACCATCCGGCCGCAGGCGCTGGCCGCCGAGGCGCTGGCGGTGATGAACGAGCACGCCATCACCAGCCTGTTCGCGGTGGACGACCAAAGCAAGCCGCTGGGCATCCTCCATATCCACGACTGCCTGCGCGCGGGCGTGGCATGAAATCGCCGCTCGACATCGCCTTCGAGCGCGCGCGGCTTTCGATCGCGCGCGGCGGCGGCCCCGGAACGCGCCGGCGTTACAGCCGCTTCGTCGGGCTGGCCAAGCGCATATTGCCGGCCACCGCGCTGGCGCTGTTGCTGCTGGTGGCGGTTTGGCCGCGCTTCCAGGCGGCGATCGACAGCGTGCATTTCACGTCCCTGCCGAAGATCGACACCAGCCAGGCGCAAGACGTGCGCATGGTGGCGGCGCGCTATTCCGGCCTCGACCGCGAGAACCGGCCCTTCGTCGTCACGGCCGAGGTGGCGCATCAAGCGCCCAAGGCCGACGACGCCATCGCGCTCGACGGGCCCAAGGCCGACATGACCACGCTTAACGGCAACTGGAACGAGCTCACCGCCTATGTCGGGCTCTACCAGCCGCAGTCGCAACTCCTGGACCTGTTCGGCAATGTCGAGCTCTACCAGGACAAGGGCAACGAGATCCATTCCGACAGCGTGCGCATCAACATGGCGCAGGGCACCGCCGAAAGCCACGATCCGGTCGAGGGCGAGGGCAATTTCGGCCATGTCAACGCCCAGGGCCTGCGCATCCTGAACCGCGGCGACACCATCATTTTCACCGGCCATGCCACCCTCGACCTCGCGCCCCATGCGGGCCAGACGGCCAAGGCCACTCCATGAAATTCCGATCGCAACGCGCAGCGGCTTGCGCCGCGCTGGCGGCATTGGCGGCGCTGGCGTTGGGATGCCCGTTGGCGCGCGCGCAAAACGGCGCCGGCGCCCCGGGCCTGGCCGGATCGGCGCTCGGCAGCAGCAACCAGCCGATTCACATCGAGGCCGAACAGGGCATCGAGTGGCAGCAATCCAACCGCCTTTACATCGCCCGCGGCCACGCCTCGGCTTCGCGCGGCCAGTCCTCGGTCCACGCCGACACGCTCTACGCCTATTACCGGCAAGCCACCGGCCGGAAGACGCCGGGCGCGGACTCCGCGCTGCGCGGCGAGAAGCCGGCGGCGGGAGGCGACAAGCCGGCGGCGGGCGCCAATGTGCTGATGAGCGACTCGTCGACCGAGATCTACCGGCTCGAGGCGGTGGGCAATGTGCGCTTCGTCAACGCCACCCAAACCGCCTATGGCGACCACGCGGTCTACGACGTCGATCAGGCGGTGATGGTGCTGACCGGCAAGAATTTGCGGATCGAAACCGGAAATGAAACCGTGACCGCGCGCGACAGCCTCGAATGGTACGACCAGAAGCAGATCGCGGTGGCGCGCGGCGACGCGATCGCGGTGAAAGACGACAAAAGCATCCGCGGCGATGTGCTGGTCGCCGAGGTCGAGCGGCCGGAAAACCAGCCCGCCCGCATCCATCGAGTCGACGCCTACAACAACGTCATCGTCGCCTCGGCGGAGCAGATCGCCCGGGGCGACCAAGGCGACTATAATCTCGACTCCGGCATCGCCACGCTCATAGGGCGCGTCAGCGTCACCAAGGGCGATAACGAGTTGCGGGGGCAATACGCGGTGGTGGATACCAACAACAACGTCAGCCGCATCCTGGCCATGCCGCCCGACACGGCATCGGCATCCGGCGGACCGCGCGTCGAGGGGCTGCTGGTGCCGAACCGGAAATCCGGCGCGGCGCCGGACCGGCCCGGGCAAGCCGGACAATAGGGGGCAAGGGGGCATGTCCCAAAATCCATTCGAACAA
Source organism: uncultured Alphaproteobacteria bacterium (assembly GCA_963810055.1). Classification (GTDB taxonomy): domain Bacteria; phylum Pseudomonadota; class Alphaproteobacteria; order ATCC43930; family CGMCC-115725; genus REEB95. The sequence goes on from CAWEME010000049.1 coordinate 23,043, forward strand.
CCGGCCGGACAGCAACGCTCGCGGGCGGAATCGAGCCCGCGGCTGGTCGCCTCCAACGCCGGGCTTTCGGCCCACAATCTCGGCAAGAGCTTCAAGAAGCGGCCAGTGCTGCGCGCGGTCAGCGTCTCGGTGCAGCGCGGCGAAGCGGTGGGATTGCTGGGCCCCAACGGCGCCGGCAAGACCACCTGCTTCTACATCATCACCGGGCTGATCAGGCCCGATGTCGGCTCCATCACCTTGGACGGCGAGGACATCACCGATTTGCCGATGTATCAGCGCGCGCGGCTCGGCATCGGCTATTTGCCGCAGGAGGCGTCGATATTCCGCGGCCTCACCGTCGAGCAGAACATCCGCGCCGTGCTCGAGGTCTCCGAGCCGGTGCCGGAGATGCGCGACAGCATGCTCGAGGCGCTGTTGGCCGAATTCTCGATCACCCATCTGCGCCGCGCGCCGGCGATGGCGCTGTCGGGCGGCGAGCGGCGGCGCGTCGAGATCGCCCGCGCGCTGGCGACGCATCCGCATTTCATCCTGCTCGACGAGCCCTTGGCCGGCATCGACCCGATCGCGGTCGGCGACATCCGCGACCTGGTGGCGCATTTGAAGGATCGCGGCATCGGCGTGCTGATCACCGACCATAACGTGCGCGAGACGCTCGAAATCGTCGACCGCGCCTACATCCTGCACCAGGGACAGGTGCTGATGGAGGGAGCCCCCGAGGAGATCGTGCGCAACGTCGATGTGCGCCGCGTCTACCTGGGCGAAAGATTCAGCTTGTAAGCTTTAGCCATGGCGCTCACTCAAAGATTAGATCTCCGGCAATCCCAGGCGCTCGTCATGACGCCGCAGCTGCAGCAGGCGATCAAGCTGCTGCAGCTGTCGAACGTCGAATTGACCGCCTATGTCGACGCCGAGCTCGAGCAGAACCCGCTCCTGGAGCGCGACGAGAATGCGGCCGAGCCCGGCGAACCGGCGGAATCGCCGGCTGCGGCCGAACCCGGCGAAGCCCGGGAGGACGCAACGCCGGCCGAAGCCGCGGCCGAGGCGGCCCCGGAAGAATCGAGCGAGCCCCTGCGCGAGGAACCCGGCGAGGCGGTCCAGACCGAGGCGGTGGAGATGTGGCGCGAGAGCGCGGGGGCCGAGGGCGCGGGCGACAATGATTACGCCGGCGACCCCGATTCCTGGTCGACGCGCAGCGCCACCCCGGGCGCCGGGCCGGGAACCGGATCGAGCGAGGATTGGCCCGGAATCGACCAGACGCTGGCGCGCGATCCCACCTTGCGCGAATACCTGCTCGACCAGCTCGCGGTCGATCTTCACGACCCCGCCGACCGGCTGATCGGGACCCATTTGATCGACATGCTCGACGAGGCGGGTTATCTGACCGGCGGTTTCGAGCCGGTGGCCGAACTCTTGGGTTGCGATGTCGCGCGCATCGAAAAGACACTGCCGCTGCTGCAAGGCTTCGATCCGCCCGGGATCTTCGCCCGCAATCTCGCCGAGTGCCTGGCGCTGCAACTGAAAGAGCGCGACCGTTACGACCCGGCGATGCAGGCCCTGATCGAGAACCTGCCGCTGCTGGCGAGCCGCGACCAGGCCGCGCTGATGCGCATCTGCAAGGTCGACGCCGCCGATCTGTCGCAGATGGTGGCCGAGATCAAATCGCTCAATCCCAAGCCGGGCCTGGCCTTCGATCGCGTCCGCGCCGAGCCGGTGGTGCCCGACGTGTTCCTGCGCCCGCTGCCCGACGGCTCCTGGTCGGTCGAGCTCAACACCGACACCCTGCCGCGCGTGCTGATCAACAACCGCTATTACGCCGAGGTCTCGGGCGCGGCCAAGAACAAGGCCGAGAAAGAATACCTCTCCGAGCGCTATCAGGCGGCCAATTGGCTGGTCAAGGCGCTGCACCAGCGCGCCACCACCATCCTGAAGGTGGCGCGCGAGATCGTGCGCCAGCAGGAAGGGTTCCTGCGCCACGGCGTGCAGCATTTGAAGCCGCTGGTGCTGCGCGACATCGCCACCGCCATCAGCATGCACGAGAGCACGGTGAGCCGCGTCACCACCAACAAATACATGCTGACGCCGCGCGGCGTTTACGAGTTGAAATATTTCTTCACTTCGTCCATATCCGCCTCCTCGGGCGAGGCGCACTCGGCCGAGGCGGTGCGTTTCCGCATCCGCTCGCTCATCGACGCGGAGGCCTCCGAAGTGCTGTCCGACGACCGCATTGTCGAAATTCTGCTCAAGGAAGGGGTGGACATCGCCCGGCGCACGGTCGCCAAATACCGCGAGGCGATGCACATACCCTCCTCGGTGCAGCGCCGCCGCGAGAAAGCGATGGAATTATGAGCGCCGCCAAGCCACGAGACCGCGCCATGGAAATCTCCGACCTGCTGACGCCCAAATCGGTCGCCGCCAACCTCAAGGCTTCCAACAAGAAACAGGCGCTCCAGGATCTGGCCAAGCGCGCGGCGCCCCTGTTCGGCTGCGAGGAGCGGGCGCTGTTCGACATCCTGATGGAACGCGAGCGGCTGGGCTCGACCGGCATCGGCAACGGCGTCGCCGTGCCGCATGGGCGGCTGCCGGGCCTGGCCGCGGCAAGGGGCTTCTTCGCGCGGCTGGAAAAACCCATCGACTTCGAGGCGGTGGACAACCGCCCGGTCGATTTGATTTTCCTGCTGTTGACGCCGGAAGGAGCGGGCGGCGACCATCTCAAGGCGCTGGCGCTGGTTTCCCGATTGCTGCGCGACCGCGCCACCTGCGAGAAGCTGCGCGGCACCGACCGCGCCGACGCGCTTTACGCGCTGCTGGTCGACCGCAGCGCCAGCCACGCCGCGTAGCACAGCCGAGGGTCGATCCTTCAGACCCGAGGCGTCGTGCGAAGCTAAATAAAAGCACAAGCCCGGTCGGGGCGCAGCTGGCCGCTTAGTGAACGCTGAGCGGTTCCAGATCGTGCTGGCGTACCGCGGCTTGCGCCACGTCGAGGCTCGGCATCATCCCCATGGGCGTGCCGTCGGCGGCATGGATCGCATAGCCCGGCTGGTCGTTGACGATGACGCGCCGGATATAGGCGATGTCCTGCAAGCCCCAATAGGCGAATTCCTTGGGCGAGATCAGTTTGAGCCGTTCAGTTTGGTTGTTCATCATGCTTTCCCTTTCTCCGCCGCTTCACCGCGGATTTCCACCCGCGTGACCCGGCTGGCCGCGACGCGGCGCGCCAGATCGACCTGCAACAACCCGTTCTCGAGCTTGGCGCCGACGACCTCGATGCCCTCGGCCAGGACGAAGGAGCGCTGGAACTGGCGCGCGGCGATGCCGCGATGGAGATAGACCCGGTCCTTGTCCTCTTCCTGCTTGCCGCGGATGACGAGCTGGTTGTCCTCGATCTGGACCGAAAGGCTGTCCATGGTGAAACCGGCGACCGCGAGCGTGATCCGCAGCGCGTTCTCGCCGACCTGTTCGACATTATAAGGGGGATAGCCGTCGCCCGTGGTCTTGGCGACGCGGTCGAGCGCGCGCTCGAAATGGTCGAAGCCAAGCAGCAACGGCGAATTGAACAGCGACAAACGGGACAAAGGGACCTCCTCCGATGAGCTAAGTCCGTAACGGGGCCCCTGATGGGCATCCCCGGACGTTCGGACGGCCCTTGCGGCGCCGTCCTTCGGTAATAATGTGGGAGGCAAACCCGGTCCGATCAAGGGCCCTACCGGGCCCATAAACCAAGGGCCCGGACGCTGATATCCGGGCCCTTCTCGATTTGGTGGAGCCAGGCGGGATCGAACCGCCGACCTCTACAATGCCATTGTAGCGCTCTCCCAGCTGAGCTATGGCCCCGAAATTCGCTGCGCCGACATGCTTTTCGCGCCGACTGGGACGGTTCTTCTAGCCCAGAGTGGCCGCCGGGAAAAGAGGCGGCGTAGCACTGCCGAGGGCCGATTTGAGCTATGTGCCCTCTTTGCTTCGCATGACGGCGAGGGCCGAACTTGGCCCTCGCCTATGCTACGCTAGCGTTCATCCTCGTCATCGACGTTTTCGATCACCTCGGCCATGTCATCCTCGTCCTCGCCGAGTTCCGAGGCGTCTTCGATCACTTCCTCCTCTTCTTCCTCCTTCTCAGCGGCCTCGCCGGCTTCGCCTTCCTCGGCCTCCGGTTCCTCGCCCTCGACCGCCGCCGCCGCCGCGGGTACCGCAACCGGCACCTCGACCACGGCCCCGCTTTCCTCGGGCTCGGCGGCGAGATCGGCCTCGAGCTCCTCGTCCGCGATCGGCACCACCTCCTCCGGGACCGGCGCCGGGACGGGCGCGCCGCGCGTTTTGCGGGGCCGGGCCAGGGCCTCGAGATCGAAGGGCGCGCCGCATTTGGGACAGGTGATCGGCATGCGGCGCATGTCGTAATAACGCGCCCCGCAATTCGGGCAGATGCGTTTCGTGCCCCAATCGACCTTTACCACCACAACCCTCCGCACCGGCCGGACGGCCCGGCCTCCCTATTGGCCCTTTGCCACGACCCGGGGGCGCTGTCAAAAGCAAAAATCGCCGCCCCCCGGACGGCACCGGCCGGCCCAGGATCGCCTCTCTCGGCTTCGCACGCCGGGTGCTACGGCCCCTTCTTGGCTTCGCACGTCGGGTGCTACGGCCGCCCCTTCTTGGCTTCGCACGTCGGGTGCTACGGCTGCCCCTTCTTGGCTTCGCACGTCGGGTGCTACGCGTACGTCGCGCGGATACCGGCCCTGTGCTAAAGACAGCCGCCAACGCCATGTCATCAGAGATCGAACGCCCGTGACCGCACTTTCCTCCGGTTCATCGCGCCCGCTCAAGGGACGCTGCCGCGTTCCGGGCGACAAATCGATCTCGCATCGCGCCTTGATCCTGGGATCGCTCGCCATCGGCCGCACCCGTATCAAGGGCCTGCTCGAGGGTGAGGACGTGCTGCGCACCGCGCAAGCCCTGCGCGATCTGGGAGCGCGCATCGAGCGGGGCCCAGACGGCAGCTGGAACGTCGACGGCGTCGGCACCGGCGGCTGGCGCGAGCCCGACGGTGTGCTCGATCTCGGCAACTCCGGCACCGGCGCGCGGCTGCTGATAGGCGCCGTGGCGACGCACCCCTTCACCACCTTTTTCACCGGCGACGAGTCCTTGCGCCGCCGGCCGATGGCGCGGGTGATCGAACCGCTGTCACGTTTCGGCGCGCGCTTCACCGCCCGCGAAGGCGGACGCCTGCCGCTGGCCGTAACCGGCACGTCGTCGCCGCTGCCGATCGTCTACACCCTTCCGGTGCCTTCGGCGCAGGTCAAATCGGCGGTGCTGCTCGCGGGCCTGAACGCGCCGGGCGAGACCACGGTGATCGAGCCGGTCGCCACGCGCGACCATACCGAGAACCTGCTCCGGCATTTCGGCGCGCGGATCGAGATCGCCCGGGTCGAAGGCGGGCGGCGCATCACGCTTACGGGCGAGCCCGAATTGCGCGCGGCCGCGCTCTCCGTGCCGGGCGATCCAAGCTCGGCGGCGTTCCCGGCGGTGGCGGCGCTGATCACCAAGGGCTCGGACATCACCCTCTGGGGCGTCGGTGTCAATCCGCTGCGCGCCGGCCTGTTTTCCACATTGGCCGAAATGGGGGCCAAGATCGATTTCGCGAAGCCGCGCGAGCAGGGCGGCGAGAAGGTGGCCGATCTCCGGATCCGGGCGAGCGAGTTCCACGGCATCGAGGTTCCCGCCTCGCGCGCGCCCAGCATGATCGACGAATATCCGGTGCTGGCGGTGGCGGCGGCCTTCGCCAAAGGCCGCACCGTGATGCACGGCTTGGGCGAGCTGCGCGTCAAGGAAAGCGACCGGCTGGCGGCGATCGCCTCCGGGCTCAAGGCTTGCGGCGTCCGGGTCGAGGTGAAGGACGACACGCTTGTGGTCGAAGGCGCCGGATCTCCGCCCAAGGGCGGCGCCAAAGTGGCGGCGGCGCTCGACCATCGCATCGCCATGGCCTTCCTGGTGCTGGGCGGCGCCGCGCAAAAGCCGGTGCGCATCGATGATGGCGAGACCATCGCGACGAGCTTCCCGGGATTCGTCGAGCTGATGAACGGCCTGGGCGCGCGGATATCCGGGACCAAGACGTGATGATCGCCCCATGATCATCGCCGTGGACGGCCCGGCGGCCTCGGGCAAGGGCACGCTGGCGCGCCGCCTCGCCAAGCACTACGGCCTCGCCCATCTCGACAGCGGCCTGCTTTACCGCGCCGCCGCCTGGCAGGTGCTGCTTGCGGGCGGAAACCCGGCGGACCCCAAGGACGCCGTGGCGGGGGCCCAGCGCGTACGCCCCGACCAGCTCGCAGACCCGCGGCTCAAGGAAGAGCGCATCGCCGAAGCCGCCTCGCTGGTGGCCGCCATCCCGGCCGTGCGCGCCACGCTTTTGGCCTTCCAGCGCGAATTCACGCGCAACCCGCCGGGCGGAGCCAAGGGCGCGGTGCTGGACGGGCGCGATATCGGCACCGTGGTCTGCCCCGATGCCGCCGCCAAGCTGTTCGTGACGGCCAGCCTGGAGGCCCGGGCCATGAGGCGATTCAAAGAGTTGCAGGCAGGCGGCGCGCCCGCTATATACCAGCGCGTCCTGCAGGACATGAAGCTTCGTGACGCGCGCGACCAAAAGCGCAAGATCGCGCCTTTGGTGCGGGCGGCAGACGCATTCGAACTCGACACCACGGCGCTCGACGCCGATGCCGCGTTCGATGCGGCGGTCCGGTTCGTCACCCGCCAGCTCGCGCAGCGTTCGTGACGGTTTCCTGCATGAATACGGGCATACGCCGCGGCGCCCGATCCTGACCGCGGCCGGCCGTGCCGCCCCTCCCCGGGCGGCGCAGACGCAGATTTGGGGAAGTTCCGGAGAAATAATGGCTGCTCGTCAAACCGCCGCGTCCAAGGAAAAGGGCAAGGAGAGCTTCGCGGCGCTCCTCGATGAAACACTGGGTTCCGCCGCCGGCCTCGAAGGCACCGTGATCAAGGGCCACGTCGTCGCGATCGAAAACGACATGGTGCTGATCGACGTCGGATTGAAATCCGAGGGCCGCGTGCCCTTGAAGGAATTCGCGGCGCCGGGCCGTCCGCCCGAGCTGAAGGCCGGCGACACGGTCGAGGTCTTCCTCGAGCGCATGGAGGGCAAGAACGGCGAGGCGCAGCTGTCGCGCGAGAAGGCGCGGCGCGAGGAATCCTGGGCTCTCCTGGAAAAGAACTTCCAGGCCAATGAGCGCGTCCAAGGCGTGATCTTCGGCCGGGTCAAGGGCGGGTTCACGGTCGACCTTTCGGGCGCGGTGGCCTTCCTGCCGGGCAGCCAGGTCGATATCCGCCCGGTGCGGGACATAACCCCGCTCTTGGGCAGCCCGCAGCCCTTCCAGATCCTGAAGATGGACCGCGCGCGCGGCAACATCGTGGTGTCGCGCCGCGCCGTGCTGGAAGAGAGCCGCGCCGAGCAGCGTTCCGAACTGGTGGCCTCCTTGAAGGAAGGCCAGGTGCTGACCGGGGTCGTCAAGAACATCACCGATTACGGCGCCTTCGTCGATCTGGGCGGGGTCGACGGGCTGCTGCACGTCACCGACATCGCCTGGCGCCGGATCAACCACCCCTCCGAGGCCTTGCATATCGGCCAGACCGTCAAGGTCCAGGTCATCCGCTTCAACGCCGAAACCCAGCGCATTTCGCTCGGCATGAAACAACTCGAGGCCGATCCCTGGGAAGGCGTCGAGCTCAAATACCCGGCCGGCGCCAAGTTCAAGGGCCGCGTCACCAACATCACCGATTACGGCGCCTTCGTGGAATTGGAGCCCGGCATCGAGGGCCTGGTTCACGTCTCGGAGATGAGCTGGACCAAGAAGAACGTCCACCCCGGCAAGATCGTCTCGACCAGCCAGGAGGTCGAGGTCATGGTGCTGGACGTCGATCCGCAGAAACGCCGGATTTCGCTCGGCCTCAAGCAGTGCCTGCCCAATCCGTGGGAGACCTTCAAGGAGAAATACCCGGTCGACAGCGAGATCGAGGGCGAGGTCAAGAACATCACCGAGTTCGGCATGTTCGTGGGCCTGCCCGGCGAGATCGACGGCATGGTGCATCTCTCCGACCTCGACTGGCAGAAGCCCGGCGAAGAGGCGATCAAGGACTACAAGAAGGGCCAGATGGTGAAGGTGCGCGTGCTCGACGTCGACATGGAGAAGGAGCGCGTCTCGCTCGGCATCAAGCAGCTCACGCCCGATCCCACCGAAACCCAGGTCGCCGGCATCAAGAAAGGCGATGTCGTCACCTGCACCGTCACGGCCGTCACCGACGGCGGCATCGAAGTGCAATTGGCGAGCGGCCTGCCGGGCTTCATCCGCAAGGCGGATCTGTCGCGCGACCGCGCCGAGCAGCGTCCCGACCGCTTCGCCGTGGGCGAGAAGGTCGACGCCAAGATCACCGGCCTCGACCGCGGCGGGCGCAAGGCCAATCTCTCGATCAAGGCGCGCGAAATCGACGAGGACAAGCAGGCGATGGCCGAATTCGGCTCGTCGGACAGCGGCGCCTCGCTCGGCGATATCCTCGGCGCGGCTTTGGGGCGCAAGGGCGGCGACAAGGACGAGAAGGACGGCAAGTGAGCCTCCGCCCCGGCCGGGCGGCGTTCGCCGCCGTCCTTGACGGTGGGGGCAGGATTTGGCACGTTTTCCAATAAGTTAACGCAGGCCAAGGGGGCAAAGGCTGGGCCATGACCAAATCCGAGCTGATCCAGCATCTGGCCGAGCGCAATCCGCACCTTTACCAGCGCGACGTCGAACGCATCGTATCCACCATCTTCGACGAGATCGCGGCGGCCTTGTCGCGCGGCGACCGGGTCGAGCTGCGCGGCTTCGGCGCTTTCTCGGTCAAGCGGCGCGGCGCGCGCATGGGCCGCAACCCGCGCACCGGGGAAAGCGTGCAGGTCGGCGAAAAGCACATTCCCTTCTTCAAGACCGGCAAGGAGCTGCGCGAGCGGCTCAACGAGCGGCAGTGAACGCTCCCACCGCCGCCAGCGAGCGGGGTTGGCCCATCGCGCTTGGCGACTTGGCGACAAGCGCAAAATCACGGTCCGGCCGCGAGCGCAGTCCCCTACAACGAGGCTTTCCGTGAGGCTGATCCATTGGCTGGTCACCCTGCCGCTGGCGCTGGTGCTGGTGGTGTTCGCGGTCGATAACCGCGCGACGGTGAACGTCAACTTCTGGCCCACCCCCTTCGAAATCGACATGCCGTTCTATCTGGTGGTGCTGGCGGCCCTGTTGATTGGATTTCTCCTAGGAGAGCTAACCGCCTGGATCAACGGCGGCAAGAAACGGCGCGAGGCGCGCGAAAAAGGCCGGCGCGTGCGCGAGCTCGAAAGCGAACTGGAAGCCTTGCGCGACAAGCCGCCGCAGCCGCCCTTACAACCCTAGGGTTTCAGCCTGGCTTGACGCCAGGGGGATGCGCCGGACTTCCGGGCCTGCTATGAAACTGCCATGACCGCGATCAAGAACCCCATCCTGTGCGCCATCGACCTGGCCGACCCGAACCAGGCCAAAACCCTGGTGCGGACGCTCAAGGGCGCGGTCGGCGGCATCAAGCTCGGCCTCGAATTCTTCACGGCCAACGGGCCGCGCGCAGTCAAGGACACGGCCCAGGGCCTGCCGCTGTTCCTTGACCTGAAGCTGCACGACATCCCCAACACCGTCGCAGGCGCGGTCAAGGCGGCAGCGACCTTGGAACCCTTGCTCTTGACAGTCCATTGCGCCGGGGGTGCGGCGATGATGAAGGCCGCCGCCGAGGCGGCGAAACAGGCGGGGCGGGGCAAGCCGATGAAGCTTCTGGGCGTGACCGTGCTCACCAGCCTCGACGAACGCGATCTCGAAGCCACCGGCCAGAAGGGTCCGGTCGCCGAGCAGGTCAAGCGCCTGGCCCTGCTCGCCAAGGAATCGGGCCTCGACGGCATCGTCTGTTCGCCGCAGGAGGTGGCCGGGCTGCGCCAGGCGCTGGGGCCGGAATTCCTGCTGGTGGTGCCGGGCATCCGCATCGGCTCGTTGTCGCACGGCGACCAGAAGCGCGTCATGGGCCCCAAGGATGCGATAGCATCCGGCGCCGATTACCTGGTCATCGGCCGCCCCATCACCGGCTCGCCCAGCCCAGCCGCCGCCGCGCGTTCCATGCTGGCGGAGATCGGCCGGGCATGAGCGTCGACGTGAAGATTTGCGGGCTTTCCACATTGGAAAGCGTCGCCGCCGCGTCTTCGGGCGGCGCCAAGTTCGTGGGTTTCGTGTTCTATCCGCCCAGCCCGCGCAATCTGACGCCCGAGCAGGCCGCGCCCCTGGCCGCCAGCGTGCCTTCCGGCGTCGCCCGGGTCGGCGTGTTCGTCGATCCCGAGGACGATCTTTTGGCGCGCGTGCTGGCCAAAGCGCCGCTCGACCTGATCCAGCTCCACGGCGAGGAAGCGCCCGAGCGCGTCAGTGCGATCAAGCGGAAATTCGGCAAGAAGGCGATCAAGGCGATCAAGCTATCGGGCGAGGCCGATCTCGGCGAAGCGGCGCGCTATTTCGCCGCCGCCGACTGGCTGATGTTCGACGCCCGCCCGCCCAAGGACTCGTCCCGGCCCGGCGGCAATGCGCTCGCCTTCGATTGGGAATTGCTGCGCCGGCGGCGCTGGCCCTTGCCCTGGATGCTGTCGGGCGGGCTCAACCCCGGCAATCTGGGCGAGGCCGCGCGCATCTCCGGCGCCAGGGTGTTCGACGTCTCCTCCGGCGTCGAAAGCCGCCCGGGGGTCAAGGATACGGCCAAGATCAAGCAGTTCCTGGCCGCCGCGCGGCGGATTTGAGCCTTTGAGCGGCCCCGGATAAGGGGTAAAACCGTCCCTTCCCTCAGGCGGTTAGCGGCGAAGCTTTCGATCCCATGGCAGCCCCCAACACCTTCCGCGGCGGGCCCGACGAGCGCGGGCTTTTCGGCATTTATGGCGGGCGTTTCGTCGCCGAAACCCTGATGCCGTTGGTGCTCGAGGTCGAGCGCGCCTATGAGGCCGCGCGCCAGGACCCCGGCTTCAAGGCCGAGCTCGGCTATTACCTCGAGCATTACGTCGGCCGGCCCTCGCCGCTTTATTTCGCCGAGCGCCTGACCCGGCACTTGAAGGGCGCCAAGATCTATCTGAAACGCGAGGACCTCAACCACACCGGCGCACACAAAATCAACAACACCGTCGGGCAAATTCTGCTCGCCCGGCGTATGGGCAAGCGCCGCATCATCGCCGAGACCGGCGCCGGCCAGCACGGCGTCGCCACCGCCACGGTCTGCGCACTGTTCGACCTGCCCTGCGTCGTCTACATGGGCGCGACCGACATCGAGCGGCAGAAGCCCAATGTCTTCCGCATGAACCTCCTGGGCGCGGAGGTCCGGCCGGTGACTTCCGGCACGGCCACGCTCAAGGACGCGATGAACGAGGCGCTGCGCGACTGGGTCGCCAATGTCGAGTCGACCTATTACCTCATCGGCACGGCGGCGGGGCCGCACCCCTACCCGGCGATGGTGCGCGACTTCCAGAGCGTGATCGGCGAGGAGGTGCGCGCACAGATGATGAAGGCCGAGGGCAGGCTGCCCGACACCCTGGTCGCCTGCGTCGGCGGCGGCTCCAACGCCATCGGCTTGTTCCACCCTTTCCTCGACGAGCCCAACGTGAGGATGATCGGCGTCGAGGCCGCGGGCTTGGGCATCACGACCGGCAAGCACGCGGCCTCGCTCAACGGCGGCGCGCCCGGCGTGCTGCACGGTAATCGCAGCTACTACCTCCAAGACGCTGACGGCCAGATCCTCGACACCCATTCGATCTCCGCCGGGCTCGATTATCCCGGAATCGGCCCCGAACACGCCTGGCTGTTCGACCAGAAGCGCGTCGAATACGTGCCGGTGACCGACAAGGAGGCGCTGGCAAGCTTCCGGCTGCTGACCCGGCTCGAAGGCATCATCCCGGCCTTGGAATCGGCCCATGCCGTCGCCGAGGTGGTGAAACGCGCGCCCGGATTGCCCAAGGAAAACCTGCTGGTGATCAATCTCTCCGGCCGCGGCGACAAGGATGTCGACACCGTCGCAAAGGCGCTGGGGGCCAAGCCATGAGCCGCATCCAGGCGCGCTTTGCCGATCTCAAAGCCGAAGGCCGCGCCGGGCTGGTGACATATCTCGCTTGCGGCGATCCCGACTGCGCGACCTTTGAAAAGGTGCTCGCTTCCTTGCCGGGCGCCGGGGCCGATCTGATCGAGATCGGCATGCCGTTCTCCGATCCGATGGCCGACGGGCCGGCGATCCAGGCGGCGAGCCGGCGCGCGCTCAATTCCGGCATGACGCTGGCGAAGACGCTCGAGGTGCTGCGCCGCTTCCGCAAAAGCGACGCCGTCACGCCGGTGGTGCTGATGGGCTATTACAACCCGATCTACCGCTATGGCGTACCGCGATTCCTCAAAGCGGCCAAGGATGCGGGCTGCGACGGGCTGATCGTGGTGGATTTGCCGCCCGAGCATGACGAGGAGCTGTGCCTGCCGGCGCTGGCGGCGGGGATCGATTTCATCCGGCTGGCGACGCCGACCACCGACGACCAGCGCCTGCCTGTGGTGCTGCGCAACACTTCGGGATTTATCTATTATGTGGCGATCGCCGGGATCACCGGGACCAAATCGGCCGAGTCGGGCGAGGTAACCAAGGCGGTGGCCAGGCTGAAGCGGCATACCGGGCTGCCGGTGGCGGTGGGCTTCGGCATCAAGAACCCGGCCCAGGCGGCCGAGGTAGCCCGAGTTGCCGACGCGGCGGTGGTGGGCTCGGCGCTGGTCGAGACTCTCGCCCAGCACCTCGACAAAAAGGGCCGCGCCAAGCCGGGATTGACCGCGGCGGTGCTCAAGGACGTCAAGGCCTTGGCCAAGGGCGTGCGCCAGGCCCGGGGATCGAAACGGAGGGCGGCGGCGTCATGAACTGGCTCACCAATTTCGTCCTGCCCAAGATCCGCGCCGTCGTCGCCAAGAAGGAGGTGCCGGACAATCTCTGGCACAAATGCCCGTCCTGCGGGCAGATGCTGTTCCACCGCGAGCTCGAGGCCAATCTCTATGTCTGCGGCAGTTGCGGCCACCATCTGCGGATTTCGCCTTCGATGCGCCTGGCGCTGCTCTTCGATGATGGAAAATATACGATCATCGAACTGCCCAAGGTGATCGCCGACCCGCTCAAATTCCGCGACCGCAAGCGCTACAGCGACCGGCTGAAGGAGGCGCAAGGCGCCAAGACCGCGCCCAACCGCGACGCCGCAGTGGTGGCGCACGGCGCCATCGGCGGCGTGGCCGCGGTGGTGTGCGCCTTCGATTTCTCCTTCATGGGCGGCTCGATGGGCATCGCGGTGGGCGAGGCGGTGCTGACGGCGGCGCGGCTCGCCGTGCTGCAGGAGGCGGCGCTGGTGGTGGTGCCGTCCTCGGGCGGCGCGCGCATGCAGGAGGGGATACTCTCGCTGATGCAGATGCCGCGCACCACGCTGGCGGTGGAGATGGTCAAGGAATCGCACCGGCCCTATGTCGTGATCCTGACCGACCCGACCACCGGCGGCGTTTCCGCCTCCTTCGCCATGCTCGGCGACGTGACCCTGGCCGAGCCGGGCGCGGTGGTGGGCTTCGCCGGCGCGCGGGTGATCGAGGAAACCATCCGCGAGAAACTGCCCGAAGGCTTCCAGCGCGCGGAATATCTGCTGGAACACGGCATGGTCGACATGGTGGTGCATCGCCGCGAGCTGAAAGCGACGCTGGAGCGGGTGCTCGACCTGCTGTGCCGGCCCGGCCGCAAGGCGCCGCTGGCGCTGGCCAGGCCGCGCCCGCTGCCGGAGAGCCACCCCTGACCAGCGACCGGATTCTGGAGCGGCTGCTCGCGCTCCATCCGCGGCTGATCGACCTCTCGCTCGAACGCGTCCAACGCCTGCTGGCCGAACTCGACAATCCCCAGGACAAGCTGCCGCCGGTGGTGCACGTCGCCGGCACCAACGGCAAGGGCTCGACCATCGCCTTCCTGCGCGCCTGTCTCGAAGCCGGCGGCTACCGCGTCCACGCCTATACCTCGCCCCATCTGGTGCGCTTCCACGAACGCATCCGCCTGGCGGGCAAGCTCATCGGCGAGGAGCATCTCACGGCTCTGCTGGAGGAATGCGAGCGCGCCAACGAGGGCCAGAGCATCACCTTTTTCGAGATCACCACGGCGGCGGCGTTTCTGGCCTTCGCCCGCCAGCCGGCCGATATCCTGCTGCTCGAAGTGGGGCTGGGCGGACGGTTCGACGCCACCAACGTGATCCCCCGCCCCGCCGTGACGATCATCACGCCGGTCTCGCTCGACCATCAGCATTTCCTGGGCGATACCGTCGCCGCCATTGCCTTCGAAAAGGCCGGGATATTGAAACCAGGCGCGCCGGCGGTGGTGGCGGCGCAGCCGCCGGAAGCCCAAGCCGTGATCGAGGCGCGGGCGCGCGAATTGGGCGCGAAGCTTTATCGCGAAGGACCGGAATGGAATGTTTCGCGGGGGCCGGAGGCGGCCTGATCTACCGGGGCAAGCGCGGTGCTCGAGCTGCCGCCGCCCGGGCTGTTGGGCGAGCATCAATACGGCAATGCCGGGACGGCGCTGGCCGCGCTCGACTGCCTCGCGGGCTTCAAGCTCGGCGAGGAGGCGTTGGCGCGCGGCATGAAGGACGTGGAATGGCCGGCGCGGCTGCAACGCCTCCTCAAGGGACCTCTGGTCGAAGCCCTGCCGAGGAATTGCGAGTTATGGCTCGACGGCGCGCATAACGCGGCGGGGGGCGCGGCGCTGGCGCGGGTGCTGGCGGGCTGGAAGGACAAGCCGGCGGCGCTGGTTTTCGGCATGCTCAAGACCCACGACGCCGAGGTATTCCTGAGGCAACTGGGAGGTTTCGCCGAGGAATTGGCAGGTTTGGCGATACCGCGCGAGGTAAACGCGCTCTCGGCCGAGGAAGCGGCCAATGCCGCGCGCGCGGCGGGAATGCGCGCCCATGCCAGCTCGAGCCTGGCCGAAGCGGTCAAAAGCGTGGCCAGGCCCGACAGCCGCGTGCTGATCTGCGGCTCGCTTTATCTGGCCGGGCGGGTGCTGGAAGAGA
>CAWEME010000050.1:0-3911 GCA_963810055.1 uncultured Alphaproteobacteria bacterium
GGCCCTCGTCGGCGCGGCTTCAGGCGCCCATCAACTGCGTCACGAACTTAGTGTTGAGATAGCCCTCGATCGCTTCCAGCCCGCCCTCGGAGCCGTAGCCCGAATCCTTGACTCCCCCGAACGGCACCTCGGGCAGCGCCAGGCCGTGATGGTTGATCGACACCATGCCGCTCTCGACGGCGTTCGCCAGCGAAGCGGCGGTTTTCTGCGAGCGGGTATAGGCGTAGGCCGCCAAGCCGTAAGGCAGGCGGTTGGCTTCGGCCAGCGCGCCGTCGAAATCCTTGAACGGGGCGATCGGGGCGATCGGCCCGAACGGCTCGTCGTTCATGATCTTGGCGTCGAGCGGCACCCCGGTCAGCACGGTGGGCTCGAAGAAGAAGCCCTTGTTGCCGATGCGCTTGCCGCCGGTCTGCAGCTTGGCGCCCTTGGCGACGGCGTCGGCGACGAAGCGCTCCATCGCCTCGACCCGGCGCGCATTGGCCAGCGGTCCCATGCGCGTCTCCTTGTCGAGTCCGTCGCCCACCTTCAGCGCCTTGGCCGCGGCGGTGAATTTCTCGACAAACGGCGCATAGAGCTTTTCCTGCACCAGGAAACGCGTCGGCGCGACGCAGACCTGGCCGGCGTTGCGGAACTTGTTGGCCGAAAGGATCTTGACCGCGCTGTCGAGATCGGCGTCGTCGAACACGATGGCGGGCGCGTGGCCGCCCAGTTCCATGGTCACGCGCTTCATGTGGCTCCCCGCGAGCATGGCGAGATGCTTGCCCACCGAGGTCGAGCCGGTGAAGGAGATCTTGCGGATCACCGGATGCGGAATGAGGTATTCCGAGATTTCCGCCGGCACGCCGAAGACGAGATTGAGCACCCCCGCCGGCAGCCCGGCCTCGGCATAGGCCTGGACCAATGCTGCGCAGCTGCCCGGCGTCTCTTCCGGCCCTTTCAGAATCACCGAGCAGCCGGCGGCGATCGCGGCCGAGATTTTGCGCACCGCCTGGTTGATCGGGAAATTCCACGGCGTGAAGGCGGCCGCCGGTCCGACCGGCTCCTTGACGGCGAGCTGGTAGATGCCTTCGGCGCGCGCCGGGATGACGCGGCCATAGGCGCGGCGGCCTTCCTCGGCGAACCAGTCGATGAGGTCGGCGCCGAGCAGGGTTTCGCCCTTGGCCTCGATGAACGGCTTGCCCTGTTCCAGCGTCATGGTTTTGGCGATGTCGTCGGCGCGGCCGCGCACGATATCGGCCGCCTTGCGCATCAGCCGGTAACGGTCATAGGCGGAAACCTTGCGCCAGGCCTTGAAGCCCTTCGCGGCGGCATCCAGCGCGCGGTCGAGATCGGCGCGGGTGGCCACCGGCACGCTGCCGATGGCGTCGCCGGTGGCCGGGTTCAGCACGGGCAGGCTCTTGCCGCCCGCGCCTTTGCACCAGCCGCCATCGACGTAAAGCGAGATTTCGGGATAACCGGGTGTCATGGGCAACGCCTCCGCTGATCTTCTTTCCCCTGGTCCTAACAAAATCGGTGGGTCGGCGCCACCTTGGCCTTGCGGGCGGTTGCCTTGCGCCCCGCGCCTGGGCTAGACCTTGCACCCTTTCCCGCCGCCGGAGTCTCCATGCCCGCCTATCAATACATCTATGTGATGAAGGGTCTGTCCAAGACCTATCCCGGCGGGCGCGAGGTGCTGAAGGATATCTGGCTCAGCTTTCTCCCCGGCGCCAAGATCGGCGTGTTGGGCGCCAACGGCGCCGGCAAATCGACGCTGCTCAAGATCATGGCCGGGATCGAGAAGGATTTCTCCGGTGAAGCCTGGGCCGCCGAAGGCGTCAAGGTGGGCTATCTGCCGCAGGAGCCGGCGCTCGACCCCAAGAAAGACGTCGCCGGCAACGTCATGGAAGGGCTGGGCGAGATCAAGGCTCTGCTCGACCGTTTCGAGGCGGTCAGCGCCAAGCTCGGCGAAAGCCTGCCCGACGACGAAATGAACAATCTCCTGGCCGAGCAGGGCGAGTTGCAGGAAAAGATCGACGCCGCCAATGGCTGGGAATTGGAGCGCACCATCGAGATCGCGATGGACGCGCTGCGGTGCCCGCCCGGCGATACCGAGGTATCCAAGCTCTCGGGCGGCGAGCGCCGGCGCGTGGCGCTGTGCCGCTTGCTGCTGCAGAAGCCCGATCTGCTGCTGCTCGACGAGCCGACCAACCACTTGGACGCCGAATCGGTGGCCTGGCTCCAGCGTTTCCTGGCGGACTATCCCGGCACCGTCGTCACCGTCACCCATGACCGCTATTTCCTCGACGAGGTGGCGGGATGGATTCTGGAACTGGATCGCGGCCAGGGCATTCCCTATGAGGGCAATTATTCCGGCTGGCTCGAACAGAAGCAGAAGCGCCTCGAGCAGGAAGGCAAGCAAGAACTGGCGCGCCGGCGCACGCTCCAGCGCGAGCTGGAATGGGTCAAGCAAAGCCCGCGCGCGCGCCAGGCCAAGAGCAAGGCGCGCCTCACCGCCTATGAAAGCCTGGTGTCCTTGAGCCGCGAAACGGCGCCCGAAACGGCGCAGATCGTGTTGCCGCCCGGCCCGCGTCTGGGCGACACGGTGATCGTCGCCGAGCATCTCGCCAAGGCCTATGGCGGCAATCTGCTGATCGAGGATTTGTCCTTCAAGCTGCCGCCGGGCGGCATCGTCGGCATCATCGGCCCCAACGGCGCCGGCAAGACCACGCTCTTCCGCATGATCGTGGGCCAGGAAAAGCCCGACCGGGGCGCGATCCGCCTCGGCGACACGGTGAAGCTCGGTTATGTCGACCAGAGCCGCGACACGCTCGACGCCAATAAGAGCGTGTTCGAGGAGATTTCGGGGGGCCTGGACGAGATCGATTTGGGGCGGCGCAAGATGCCGGCCCGGGCCTATTGCGCCCTGTTCAATTTCCGCGGCCCCGACCAGCAGAAGAAGACCGGCCAGCTTTCTGGCGGTGAGCGCAACCGCGTGCACATCGCCAAGATGCTGAAGACCGGCGCCAATGTGCTGCTGCTGGACGAGCCGACCAACGATCTCGACGTCGACACGCTCCGGGCGTTGGAAGAGGCGCTGCTGGAATTCCCCGGCTGCGCCGTGGTCATCAGCCACGACCGCTGGTTTCTCGACCGCATCGCCACCCACATCATCGCCTTCGAAGGCATGAGCCAGGTGGCCTGGTTCGAGGGCAATTACGCCGAATACGAGGCCGACCGCAGGAAACGCCTGGGCGCCGCCGCCGAGCAGCCGCACCGTCTGCGCTATAAGCCGCTCACGCGCGCCTGAAAGAGCGCGCGTGGAAAATCAAAGGGCCGCGCGCCTGAAAGAGCGCGCGCGGAATAAAAGCTTCCAGGGCCTAGGGCCCCAGGTTAAGCCGGGCTAATGCGACCTCGTGTCGCTGCCGGCGGT
The DNA here is from genome assembly GCA_963810055.1 of uncultured Alphaproteobacteria bacterium. Lineage (GTDB taxonomy): Bacteria > Pseudomonadota > Alphaproteobacteria > ATCC43930 > CGMCC-115725 > REEB95. The sequence continues at coordinate 3,410 of CAWEME010000050.1, forward strand.
ATCGATCGCGCCGCTTTCGAGCTTGTCCTTCAGCGCCTGATTGAGGCTGGCGACCGAGCCGCCGGCGCGCTGGATGACCGCGGAGAATTCATCGCGCTCGGTCAATGCCATGCTCACGCCCTCGACCTCGACATCGATCACTTTGAGGCCGTCGGGCTCCTTGTTGACGTGCCAATTGACGTCGGCGGGCGGGGAGCCGTCGGGATGAATGAGCTGACTCTGGACGACGAAACTGGTGTCGTTTTCCGGACGCGAGCCCGTCACCTTGATGTTCTCGCCGCCGTATTCCTTGAAGCGCGCTGAATAGGTGCGCACGATCCACTGCTCGAACAGACCGTTGAAAGCGTTGCGGTCCTCGTCGCTGGCCGTGGACCAGTAGCGGCCGAGCACGAAGCGCGCGATTCTCGGAATGTCGAAATTCTTGTGCAGCATCACGCTGAATTGCCGCTGGCGGGCGTCTTCCGGCATCTGCTTGTCGCGCAGGATGGCGAGCGCCTGCTGG
>CAWEME010000051.1:0-3319 GCA_963810055.1 uncultured Alphaproteobacteria bacterium
CGATCGGCTTGTTATTGCTGATTCTGGTGCTGACGGGATTTATTGGTCATGCGTTGGGATCGTGATCGTGCTATGGAGATGATCCAATGAAAAATCTTGCGCTCGCTCTCCTGATCTCGGTGGCACTGGCTGCCGGCGGGGATATTCGCGACTCGTCCGCCCAAGACACGACCGCGGCGCCGACGAAGGCGGATATCGACGCGGGGAAGGCTTTAGCCGAACAGCAATGCAAGGGGTGCCATGGCTTGGATGGACATGGCATTGCCCCAGGCATCCCCAATCTGGCGGGACAACGCTACCACTATCTGGTCACCGCGCTGAACGAGTACAGACAAGGCCAACGCATTCACGCCGGCGTAAAGATCATGGCCGAAAACCTGAACGAGGCGGGTGAGAGGATGGTGGCCGCGTATTATGCGAGTCTTCCGCCCGTTGCCCCCGCCCCGGAAGCGCGCGCGGAAATCTTCTCGCCCTATGAGCACGGAAAGAAGTTGGCCCAGGCCTGTACGAAATGCCACGGCGAGAACGGCAATAGCGTGGTCCCCGGCACGCCCAGCCTGAGCGGCCAACAGCCGGGATATTTTGTCTCCGCCATCCAGGAGTATCTCGCCGGCGCTCGCGAAACCCCTCCCATGCATTCGCTGATCCGGAACCTGAAGGCGCTGGATTTCGAGAGTTTGGCGCTCTACTTCGCATCGCAGACTCCCGCGCAACGTCACGCACCGTTGCGTGGTGATCCCGCGGCAGGCGAGCGGCTCACTGGTTTGTGCGGCGGCTGCCACGGAGTGCGGGGCGTGAGCACCAATTCAGCAACCCCCAGTCTTGCGGGCCAGGATCCCTTGTATCTCGTGGATGCTCTCAAGGCCTACCGTGCCGGACGCAAGCATGCAGCCATGCAACGTGTCGTTTCCGTAGCCGTCAAGAGCGACGCCGCCGCCGAGAACATTGCCGCGTTCTACGCCGTCCAGCCAGGAACCGCGGCTGAACACGGGCAGACCCTGCTTCAGGATATCGCCGCCAGATGCGATCGCTGCCACAGCTCCACCGCGGACAATCCGGCGCTGGTGGTACCGAACATCAGAGGCCAGGACAGGGACTATCTCATAATGGCGCTGAGGTCGTACCGCGAGGGCAGACGGGAAAGCTCGGCGATGCATAACATGACCTTGCCCTATGGAGACGCCATCATAGAAGGCATTGCGTCCTATTACGCCAGCCAGTCCCCCTGAACGAGCCGGTTAACCGAGGCGAAGGACACGAATGCGAATGAGACTCACACGTGCCGACAGGAATGAGACAATCAAGGAGCGCACCATGAAACTTCCACTTTGCGGTTATGTCGTCGCGGCAGTCTTGATCGCGGCGGGAACGGCGCCGGCATTTGCCGATGGCGCGGCGGTCTATAACGCGAACTGCGCCGCTTGCCACAATAATATGAAGCCGAAGATCGGCGACAAGGACGCCTGGGCGCCGTTGATCAAGGAAGGCACTGACGCGCTCGTAGCCAGCACCATCAAAGGCAAGGGCATGATGCCGGCACGCGGCGGAAAGCCGGGCCTGTCCGACGCCGACATCAAGGCCGCAGTCGAATATATCGAAAGCAAATCTCAGTAGCATCCGGCGTTACACCGAGCCCCGCGAGGTTCCGTACGGGCCTCGCGGGGCTGTGTATTGTCCACGCGGAGGCCCGGGAGAGCCATGCCGGGGCTGGAACTCCAGAGTCATCTGGGGAATGTCGGCACGATTGATTTAGATCAACGACAGAGGGGTCTTGAAAGCGATTTCCTGGCTGGAGACAAGAACAGCGGGGAGGCACTCAACACGGGCACATTCGAAAACAAAAAATTGAACGGCCATATCCGGTTGGCGCAACTCGATATCGATGCGGAAGAGGCCGAGCCCGTATGTGAAACCGGGAATTCATGCCAAAGCATATTGTCCGACTCGTTTCACTTGTCTTTGCTTTTGGCGTAATTGGGTACGCGGCCAGAACTTATTTCACCGCCAATTCGTATTACGAGTACGGCTACTATCGCGGCAACTCGGTGGCGGAGATCGCCCGGGACAAACCCAAGTACCAAGGCACCGCATATTGCCAAACATGCCACGCGCAGCAATATGTGGAATGGTCTAAAGGCGTGCATAACAGCGCGGCGGTGGGCAAGGTCGTCAAATGCGAGGTCTGCCACGGCCCCGCGGGTCGCCGCGATCCTCAACAAGGCTATATCAACGCGGCAACCGGCCCGGTTCACCCCGACAACGTGAAGCTTGTCGTCCCAACCGATACCGTAAAGCTTTGCACTCTATGCCACGAGCAGATGCCGGGACGGCCCCAGGGACAACCGCAAATCGTCGTCGCCACGCACGCGGGAACGACGCAATGCACGACTTGCCACAACCCCCACTCGCCCAGGATCATTGGCGCGGCTGCGGCGGCGACCGGACCGTTGGGCGATGCGGCTGCGGGGAAAGCGAAGGCGGAAGCATCCAATTGCGCGGCATGTCATGGCCCGGCGGGAGTGAGCGAGAACCTTCCCGGGCCCAGCCTTGCCGGACAGAAGGCGGCTTATCTCGTCGGCGCCCTCAAGGCTTACAAAGCGGGTGCGCGCGAAAATCCCCTGATGGGCGGCGCGGTCGGGAGTCTGAGCGACGCCGATATCGGAAATCTCGCGGCTTTTTACGCGGGCTCGAGTTGCAAGAGCGCCCAGAACGGGGAAAAGAAAGCCGCGGCCGCGGGGCAAGCGATCGTATCCAAATGCGCTGCTTGCCACGGCATCGCCGGGATCAGCACGCAGCCCGCATGGCCGAACCTCGCCGGACAGTCCAGTAATTATCTTGCCGCGGCGCTGCAATCCTACAAGAGCGGCGGTCGCAAGGACGCCACTATGTCCGGGATGACCAAGGATTTGAGCGATGCGGATGCCGCAAACCTGGCGGCCTATTTTTCCAACGCCGGCTGCAAGTGAGGCGAGCGGGAACAGGTATATGGACGAGGAGCGTTTGCAAATGGAAAAGGACAAGGAGGCAGCCGAACGCCGGCAGGGACGGAGGAGCTTCCTGCAAGCCTTTGCAGCTGTCCTTGGCTGCGGCGGCGTGGCGATCGCGGCCAATGCCATCGTGCGCGAAGCCGCCGCCGCGGGCTCGCCGCCGCCAATACCGAGCATTCCGGGTTATGATTGGACCAAGCACCGTTGGGCTTTCGGCGTCGATGCCACAAAATGCATCGGCTGCTTGCGTTGTGTCGAGGCGTGCAAGGCGGAAAACGAGGTCGCCCGCGACGCTCATCATTTCCGCACCTGGGTCGAGCGTTATGTTTATC
>CAWEME010000052.1:0-5005 GCA_963810055.1 uncultured Alphaproteobacteria bacterium
GGCGTCCCGTTCCGCGATGACGTAGTCCATGACCAGCAGAAGCTGGCAGTGCCCCCCGATCGCGAAGGCTTCCACCGCCGCGATCCAGGGCTTCTCGACCGTGACGCCGGAAACGTCGTCGGGCGGAAAATCCGTCCGCGCCAGCCCGCGATAAAGCTTGTGAACGAAGCCGAGGTCGCGTTGCAGATACCAGAGGAAGGGAATCCGGCCTTCATAGAGGCGGGTCAGGTTGATGCCCGCGCCGAAAACGCGGCGGCCCTTGTATTTGGGATGATCAACCAGGCCGCCCCGCAGCACGCCGATTCCGCTCGCCGGGTCGAGAAGCGCGATGTCGACGCAAATCTCCACCGCGTCGATGGTCGTCTGGTCTTCCGCATTGAGGTAACGGGGGTTCCGGATAGTGACGACGGCCGCGTTGGCTTTCCGTTCGACCGAGGCGGTTCCCAGATCGACCTTTCCGCTTTTGGCGAATTCCGGCAAGTACCCGGAGGATTCACGGCGCGGCAGCAGCATGGCGTGACAGAGATGAGTTCCGGAACGCCGGCTGGCGAGGATTGCGGAGATGAACAGCCCGTGATCGATTTCGACGCCATCCTTGTCGCGCAACGGCAGCTCGTTCTCGATTTTCAACTGCTCGGGCGTGGGCACCAGACCCGGAACGGCCACCGACGCCGCCTGCGCGAGTTCCCCGATCCTCAGGAACTCGGAGCGGTCGCGAGTCAACAAATCATACAGCTGTTCGCCGTGAGTATTCAGGAACCGGATGCGCGCCGCCCGCGCCTGCCGCTTGATGGTTTCGGCGGCTTCCTGCTCCGCGGCGGAGCGCCGCGCTTTTTTCGGCAAACGCGCAATGAGCGAATTCGCCGCGTGCCAATAGAAGGCAAACGCTTCGCGGTCTTCGGCAAATCCGCCGGTCGTACGCGGATCGGATTTGGCCCAGGCGGCGACCTCGCTCCCGGCCAAGCCCGCCGCCGTCAAACCTTCGAACGAACCATCGGCGTTCATCGAAAAAGATTAAAAGTTCCCCCGACCAAAGACCAGCATGCCGTTCCGCATCGCCCGCGGACCGGACCGGCGCTTCCGGCGGGAAAATATTGATCTAGATCAAGGTTGACGGCACGTGCGATGCTAGTTTTGACATTCCGCGTTTCCCGGAATCGCACTTTATGAGCACCATCCTGTCTTTGACGATCAACGGCCGGAAGCGGACGGACCTTGTCCCCGACAACCTGCTGCTGATCGATTACATCCGCGACCTCGCCGGACTCGCTGGCACCAAGCGCGGCTGCGACGGCGGCGAATGCGGCGCCTGCACGGTGCTGGTGGACGGCGAGCCGCGGGCCGCCTGCCTGACGCTCGCGGCGCGCTGCGGCGGCCGGCATGTCGAGACCATCGAAGGCGTGGGATCGCCCGGCCGCCTGTCGCGGCTGCAACGCGCCTTCCACGAAAAACTGGGAACGCAGTGCGGCTTCTGCACGCCCGGCATGATCATGGCGGCCGAGGCGCTGCTGCGGCGCAACCCCAAGCCGGACGAGGCGGCCATCCGCGCGGCGCTGTCCGGCAATCTCTGCCGTTGCACCGGTTACGTCAAAATCATCGAGTCGGTGCAGGCGGCCATGGCGGAAACGCCGTGACCGCGCCGCGCCCGGGCGCCGTCGGCCAGAGGCTGCCGCTGATCGACGGCATCGAGAAGGTCACGGGACGCGCGGCCTACACCGCCGATCTTCCCGCTTCGGCGCTGGTCGGGCGCATCCTGCGCAGCCCCTACGCCCATGCCGAGCTGCTCGAGGTCGACACCGCAGCGGCGCGGGCGCTGCCGGGGGTGGTCGCCATCATCACCGGCGCCGACTGCGACAAGACCTATGGCGTGCTGCCCATCGCCATGAACGAATACCCGCTGGCGCGCGACCGCGTGCGCTATCGCGGCGAGCCGGTGGCCGCGGTCGCCGCCGTCGACGAGGAAACCGCCGAACGCGCGCTGGCGCTGATCCGGCTGAAGGTGCGCGAATTGCCGGCCTATTTCACGACCGAGACGGCGCGCGCGCCGGGCGCAACGCTGCTGCACGACAACGGCGCCGGCAATTTGGTGCGCGAGGTGCATGACGAGTTCGGCGACGTCGCCGCCGGCTTCGCCGCCGCGGCGCTCGTGCGCGAGGCGCGCTACCGCTGCGCCGAGGTGGCGCATGGACAGATGGAGCCGCATGCGGCGCTCGCCGACTACGACGCGGAGCGCAATCGGCTGACGCTGCACAGCGTGACGCAGGTGCCCTACTACCTCCATCTGATGCTGTCGCGCTGTCTCGAGCTCGATGAATCGCAGATCCGCGTGGTGAAGCCCTTCGTCGGCGGCGGTTTCGGCGCGCGGGTCGAACCGCTCAATTTCGAGATCGTCGCCGCCCTGTTGGCGCGCGCCGCGCGCGGCCCGGTGCGGCTCAACCTCAGCCGCGAGGAGACCTTCCTCACCCATCGCGGCCGGCCCGAGGCCGAAATCCGTCTCAAGCTCGGCATGACGCGCGAAGGCCGGTTGACCGCGGCGGCGGCGGAAGTGGTGCAGCGCGGCGGCGCCTATTCCGGCTACGGCATCATCACCATCCTCTATGCCGGCTCGCTGCTCCACGGACTCTACGACATTCCGGCGATCAAGTACGACGGCTGGCGCGTCTACACCAACACGCCGCCCTGCGGCGCCATGCGCGGCCACGGCTCGGTCGATGCGCGCCACGCCTTCGAATGCCTGCTCGACACCATGGCCGCCGAACTCGGCCTCGATCCCTTCGCGGTGCGCCGGGCGAATTTGCTCAAAACGCCGATGCAGACCGCGAACGGCATCATCGTCAACTCCTACGGCCTGCCGGAATGCCTCGACACGGTGCAGAAGGCGAGCGGATGGCAGCAGCGCAAGGGCCGGATGCCGCCGGGCCGCGGGCTGGGCATGGCGTGCTCGCATTACGTCAGCGGCGCCGGCAAGCCCATCCACCGCACCGGCGAGCCCCATGCGGTGGTGGAGCTGCGGCTCGACTTCGACGGCGGCATCACCATCCTGACCGGCGCCGCCGACATCGGCCAGGGCTCCTCCACCATTCTCGCCCAGGCGGTGTCCGAAGTGACCGGCGTCGAGATGAGCCGGCTGCGGGTCATCGCCACCGACAGCGCGGTGACGCCGAAGGACAACGGCTCCTATTCCTCGCGCGTCACCTTCATGGTGGGCAACGCGGCGATCGACGCCGCGCAGCGGCTGCGCGACATCCTCATCGGCGCGGCCGCGCGCAAGCTCGACGCCCGCCCCGACCAGATCGAGTGCGTCGGCGAGCGCTTTCGCGTCAGCGGCGGCCAGGACCCCGGCCTCTCCTTCCGCGAGGTGGCGGCCGCCGCGCTGGCCCAGGGCGGCAGCATCACGGTGAAGGGAACCTTCACCGTGCCGGTCGAATACCAGGGCGGGAAGCATCGCGGCGGCGCGGTCGGCTCGACCATGGCGCTGAGCTACGCCGCGCAAGTGGTCGAGGTCGAGGTCGACACCGATACCGGCATGGTCCGCGTCGTGAAGGTCTGGGTGGCGCATGATTGCGGCCGCGCCATCAACCCGCTTTCGGTCGAAGGGCAGGTGCAGGGCTCGGTGTGGATGGGCATGGGCCAGGCGCTGTGCGAGGAGACGCGGTACGAGAACGGGCTGCCGCTGCATGCGAACTTCTTGGGCTACGCCATCCCGACCATCGCCGAATCGCCGCCAATCGAGGTGCACATCGTCGAATGCCTCGATCCCAACGGCCCCTTCGGCGCCAAGGAGGCGAGCGAAGGCTCGCTGGCGGGATTCCTGCCGGCGATGACCAACGCGATCGCCCAAGCCATCGGCCTGCGCATGACCGAGCTGCCGATTACGCCCGACCGCATTCTCGAAGCGCTGGCCAAGAAGCAGCGCGAAAGCCGCATCGCCGCCGCAGCCCAGGGCGCCGCGCAATGACCATGCTCCCGCCCTTCTCGCTGATCCGCGCTTCGAGCCTCGCCGAGGTGGTGGCCGCGCGCCGCGCGCATCCCGAAAGCCGGCTGCTCGCCGGCGGCACCGATCTTATCGCCAATCTGCGGCGCGAACTGGGGAGCCCGGAAACGCTGGTCGACATCACCGGCCTGCCCGGCTTGCAGGAGATCGCGGAAGAAGCCGGCGGCGTCCGCATCGGCGCGGGCGTGACGCTGGCGAGCCTGGCCGAAAATCCGCTCATCCGGCGCCGGTTTCCGGCGCTGGCCGAGGCCGCGGTTACCGTCGCCGGCCCGACCCATCGCGCCAGCGCCACCATCGGCGGCAATCTCTGCCTCGATACGCGCTGCGTCTTCTATAACCAGAGCGCGTGGTGGCGGCGGAGCAACGATTTCTGCCTCAAATACCGCGGCACGGTCTGTCACGTGGCGCCGACGGGAAACCGCTGCCACGCCGCCTATAGCGGCGATACCGCGCCGGTGCTGCTGGTGCTCCAAGCCCAGGTTGAGATCGGCGGCGCGGACGGCACCAGGTGGATCGCGCTCGACGATCTGTTCCAGGAGGACGGCGCGGCGCCTTGCGTCTCGGCGGCGACGAGATGGTTCTGGCCGTGCGGGTGCCGAACCAGGCCGGGCTGGCGGCGGCCTACGAGAAAGCGCGGTTCCGCGGCGCCATCGACTTTCCCTTGGCGGATCGCCGTGGCGCTCGGCCGCAAGGGAAACGCGCTCGCGGCGTTGCGCATCGCGCTGACCGGCACCAATTCACGGCCGTTGCTGGTTTCGGGCCTGGATGCGCTGCTCGGCCGGAAGCTCGACGACGAACGGTGCGGCAGATCGGCAAGCTGGTGCAGAAACAGGTCTCGCCGATGCGGACGACGACCGCTCCGGCGCATTACCGCCACCACGTGGCGCAGCGCTCGCCTGCCGCCTCGCCCGCCGGTTGTTCGCCGCTTAAGCCCCGATCGAGGGCGATTTCATCCCGAACGGCATCGTCTCGCGCCGAAGCGTGAAGGAGCGTTCATGCCAGCGCCCGCTC
>CAWEME010000053.1:0-3957 GCA_963810055.1 uncultured Alphaproteobacteria bacterium
CCGACACCCGCGACACGCACACTGATCTAAATCAACGCTACGGTTCCTGGGGAGGGCGACGGGACGCCGGGGAGGCCTGAAATTCGGCGTCTTGCGGGGGAAATGGTGGAGCAGAGGGGGATCGAACCCCTGACCTCGACATTGCGAAAGCAGCGCGCGTGTACAGGAAACGCCTGATCCATATGCGCTTTCAATAGTGGTCACCGCCAACTGCACGCGAATTGCACCGGAAAGCGGTGAGACCCAGGTGTCCCCGTGGCGTTTTAGCGGAGAGCAGCTTCTGGCTCTTTGGCAACGTCCGCGGGCGGGCGCGGAACGACCATGCTGTGTTGCTGATCGAAACAGATACGGCTGTGCCCATTGGCCATGGGCTCAACGAATCTCACCTTCGTCGGGTTAACGTAGATGGTAGGGCCGCCCGGAGCGCCCGAATCGAATTTGCAGAATCGCATGAAAACTCTCCTGGGTTGAATTGCACGCTACTCGATATGGGGGCGAGGACGTTCAACCGAAAGACGCGGAGTTGCGATTCGCAAAAGCTGCGAATCGGAAGAGGCGCGCCATGGGCACCGTTTCAGTGCGAAAAAATCATGCCGTCTTCGTTTCGGATGTCTTCACCACCGGCACCGGTAACACACCGACGCGCGGGTGCGACGCGCCCCATACGGAGGCGATCGCGGGTACCAGGGCCGAGGGCATCAGGTGGGCGTAGCGTTCGACCATCGCGGCCGATTGCCATCCGCCCTCAGCCTTCAGCAGTAGCGTATCCTTCGTCAGCGCATAGAACCAGCTCGCCCAGGTATGGCGCAAATCGTGGGGCGTCAGGTTAGGCTCGAAAACTGGCTCGCCGTTCCTCTCGACCCATTCGCCTAGGCCAGCACGCGAGCAAGCGGTGCGCCAAGCGGTCTTGATCTGGCCACCATATTGACGCTCGGCATCGGCATAGGGCTTGCCGTCGTCGCGGCGGAACACCTTGCCGAGGCGTATCTTGGCGCCCGCCTCGTCCTCATCGAGTGCCGGAAGATTGGCGAGCCCCAGAACCGCCTCGGGCGTCAATGCGGCGGCGCGGTCACTTCCGTTCTTTGTGTCGCGGAACACGGCCTTACTCGCCGGCAGGTCGACGTCGGCCCAATCAAGATCAAGAGCTTCCGACATGCGTGCGCCTGTGCAGAGGATGAAGCGCAGCAGCGGGCGAAGGTGTGGCGCGGCGCTCGCAATCAGCGCCAGCGCCTCTGGCGGCGTGATCCAACGCGTCTTACCACGCGGCAGCTTCGGCTGTTGGAATTCGGGAGCCTCGCACCAGCCGCGCGCATGGGCGTGATTGAGGATGGCAGTGAGCGGCGCATAGATGGCACGGCGCTTCGTCGCCGGCGCGGCATCGGCCGCCAGCAGCTCGGTCACCGCGCGATCAGCCGCAGCCTGATCGATGCTCGACAGCAGCGCCGAGCCGAAATGATCGACGAGCCGCTGCACGTCGGCTTCGGTGCGTTCAGAGCGGTCCTCGAACTCGAGATAGCTCAGGGCTGCTCGCTTGAAGGAAACAACAGCAGCTTTCCCGAAGACACTTTCTTCAAGTAGTTGCGCTTCCCGCTTCGCCCGGATCGCATCTGCAATCTTGCGGTCTTCCGTGCCTGTAGTCTCGTACACACGGATCCCTCGGACGGTTCCGCGGAGATAGTAGAGGCGCGATCCTGCGCGCTGGTAGAGCCGGAGAGACATGGAAAGCTCCTGTAAAGGTCGCGATATTCTTGCTCATCGAGAATGATACTGCCAGCGCCGCGTCCTACGCACCGGCCAATTTGATGCTCTCGGCAATGGGCCTTCAAGGCCCGCATGCCGCGTTTCCAGTATAGCCTAGCCGCCGCTTCCTCAAGAGTAATTGGCCACGCTTCTGTATGGGTCATCGGTTGAACGCTCGACCTATGAGAACCTTGATCCAGCCGGTAAGCATGGCAAAAGCGGTCATGGGCTTGCTCGGTAGATATGCATCAAGCGATCGCGGGTTTTTCCATCGCGTTTGTGATCAATCTCAATTCCAATTTGGCTCAGCACGTTACTGATGCGCCGCAACTCCATCCCGAGCGTTCCCGGATTCTTCGGCCAGGCGCGTTGTCGTCTGTTTGATTCGGTAGCAACCATTTCGAGCTTCTCCAACAGCTCGCTCGCGGTGCCTTCCCAGCCGATTTCAGGATGCGGGAGTTCATCGATGAATTTCCTAAGCGTTTGTCCGACAGTGCTGCTCTGGAGGGTCACCAAAACCGTGCCGAGGCGATTAGCTTCATAAATCGCTAGGAATTCTCCTTTCTCCCATCCCAACCCCGACGTGCAGGCCTCTATCCAGACGGCGAAATCCGCCATGCGAGGCAACTCCCCGTCGATCTTGATCGTGGGCAGATTGCGAAGTCCCGCCGAGACGGCATCTAGGATCGCACCGTATATGCGCGGCGCGGCAGCGTTGAACGAACTCCAAAATACTGCCTCTGACCGGCGCATGCCTTTCGGCATTTTCGGCAATGAGAGAAAGATGGAGCGCGCCTGAAGGTCCGCGCGATTCATCAGATCACCAATGCCGTTGATAATAATTGGACAGCAGGCTTGAATAATGATCTCGCTTTGGTCGGTATGAAGTGCGCGTGTGCTAAAGCCGCTGCCGGATGCCAGTCGGCACAGCGAGTCCGCAAACCAGGATCTAAACTTGCTAATGTTATCGAGCGCGATAACATGGTTGTTGTTTGCTGCAATTAGTAAGTCGCGCTCATCTCTGGGAATATTTCTCAATGGCGCCGATGAGGGATCTATCAGCGCGCGCGTCAGGTTTGATAGGGTCGTTTTCGCTGATCCGTCCACGCCGCTGATCGCAAGCACAGGGTATGGTCCGCGCGGGTAATGCGCGGCGATGATGAATGCTACGTACATTTTGAAATCATCATCGTTTTCAAAATGGACGTATTGTTGCAATTCTCCGATCCCCGCATCGTCCTTTACGGGCATTGGTAACGCTTTCTGCCCCGGCGAGCGCAGGAATTTGATAGGAGGCCGATCAATTATGTGCCAGCCCTGTGCGTCGATCTCGAACGCCTTCCATTCACGATCACCCCGATCAATGTAAATTTTTTCTGCATACTTCTCTCCACCGATTTCGCCAATTCGCCGGAAAGTTTTGAATTCAGGCCCATCATGGACCGCGCGCGCCGCGATGACGTTCATCGCGGCGTCGAATGTCTGATCCGAAACCGCGCTCCCATTCGCCGCGTAATATCGGCCAGCTAGCCATATATGGAATTCCCGATCGTCAACTCGCGCGTTGGCCCAAATCTCTCGATCAATCTGATAACTTACGAACGCTTCACGGTTTTCGTTGTGCCAAAGCTCGACATCAGCGTCGACTAGCTCTAGCAGCCCGTCTTCCCCGGGCTTCTTTTTGCTTTTTCCGCTCCGTCCGCCACCGTCGTTACCTGGCAAAATCTGTGCGCCGGCGATCAGTCCGCGAACGCGCTCCCCGGTCCAGCCCTGGAGCTCGGCGTCGGCCGCATCCCAGCCTTCGGCGACACCAGCTGGCGGGGCGATAATGCGGGCGGCAACGCTGATCTTGTCAAGGCAGCGCGCGGCGGTTGCGGCATAATCGGCGCCGGCAGCGTCGGCATCGGGCCAAATCACCACGTCGCGCTGGCGTAGAGGCGTCCAATCCGCCTTTGCGCCGCTCTTGGCGCCCGCAGGAGACGTGACGGCGACGAATTCCCGCAGGAGACGCCCGGCAGCATCGGTGGCTCTTTCCCCCTCGCAAACGACTACCGGAGCTTCCGGCCGGGCAGCGAGACGGTCGAGCCCATAAAGCGGCCGGCTGGGGGAAGGCCAACTTTTAGTGCGCCAAGACCGCACGCCCGTTTCAGGATTACGGCAAAACGTGAGGGGCAAAAATTCTTTGCTCCCATCGTATTTTTTGAAGCGTCGGACAAA
>CAWEME010000054.1:0-8284 GCA_963810055.1 uncultured Alphaproteobacteria bacterium
ATTGGTATTGGCGCGCCATAACAGCAAGAACAACAATCACAAGAAGCGGTCAGATTTGCCGCCAAAAAATGGAGTAACTCCGGGCACCGGCCACGCGATCAACGTGGCGTTGCTGGTGTCGATCCTGTTCGTGCTGGTGCTGGGAATATTCGGCGCCGTCTCTTTCGAGGGCCGCGGCGGACAAGCCGTCAATCCCCAAGCCGCTGCGCCTGCGGCCGCTCCTCCCGGCAATCCAGCCCAGAACGCCGTCCCGGCGCAGCCGGGCCCGGGACAAAATTTTGCCACCGCCCCGATACCGCCGCTCGACCAGGTGAACCCCACCGCCGGCCCGGCTTTGCTCAAAGCCGCTCAACCCGGCTATTGGGTGGAATACGCAGCCTATCTCGGACCGGATTACGCCAACCAGCTGGTCAAACGTCTCGATGGCATGGGGATCAAGGCCGAAGTCGCCAGGACGCCCAGCGCCGGCGGCATGCAGTATTACAGCGTCCGTTCCGGGATCGGCAGCGATCGCGATGCTGCCGAGAACGCCGCGCTCAAGGTCAGCAATGCCCTCGACATCTTCCCGATCGTGCATCGCGACGGCCAAACCCAATTCGGTGCTGCCGCCTTCAGCGTGCCCATCCCGCCCGCAGCTGGCGCAGTTCTAACATATTGGGTTCAGTTCGGTGCTTATGATATTGAAAGTTATGCACAATTATATGCCGGCAAGCTCCGCGGTACAGGCCTCGACGTCACCATCATTTCCCGCCGGCGGGCAAGTGGCCGGATGATCTATTTCGTGCGCTCGCCCCCGCTCAAAACCCCGGAGGATGCCCGGGCTCTTGCCCAACACAGCCAGCAGCTGGTCGGCGGCGATACCCTGGTCGGGCAAACCATTCCAGATGGGCGCATTCCCGATTCGCCTCCTACTCAACATCTCTAATCGCCGCATTTGAAATTACCGGCAGCCCGGTATAGGAACGGGCGCATGATTCTGACCCCTATTCCCAATTCGGAGCTGCCCGAGTCGCTAGCGCGTTTCAACAACTCGCTCTCATCCAACTCGTCCCGCGCCGTCTTCCGGCGCATCGCCGGTCCGGGCAATCCGGCCCGCGCTTCGGCCGGAATTGCCGTTAAGAATCACTTGGAATCCATTGATCTTATAACAAGTTTTGACATCGGCATTAAGCCGGGCGCGCCGCAACTCGACTTGTCATGGGACGGCGCGGCGTTACGCACCGAAACCGAGGCTTATGTCCTGCTGCACGAGGTGGCGCATTTCCAGCTCGCTGCGCCCGCGCGCCGCCACGCGATCGAATTCGGCCTCGGTCCCGGCCCCGAAACCGGCGACCGGGCCCGGGCCGAGCGCGCGGCCACGTGCTTCGGCCTCGAACGCGAGCGCGAGGAAGCGATGGCCTCGCTGCTCGGCATTCTGTGGGAGACGCAACTGGGCCATCCGGCGCTGGCCTCGTTCCTGGATCAGAACTGGCTCGAGGGCGCGGCCCAGCCTCGATCGTGCCGTAGCACGGCGGCGCATTTCGAAACCGTGCTGGCGGAGCTGGCGCGCGACGGCTTCGTCACTTCCTGCGGACAACCCACCCGGACGCTCCGCCAAAGCCCGGATTAGGCCAGGTTGGGATCCGCCGGATATGTCGCGTTGATGATGTGGATCGCCAGCACGCGCTGCAACGGTGTGAGCTTGCGGCGCTTGAGCAGACGCGCGATCAATGAGGCGCGCGCTTCGGCGGCAACCGCCTGGACCGGGCGCCGTGCCACCCGCGGCACCGACCAGGGCAGCCAGAAAGGATTGAGACGGGCGCTGATTCCATTGTTTTGCGAAATCGACATCGGTTTCTACCTTTGCTTGAAAACCCTGAGGGTCCGATTCGCGAATCCTGGCGCCGGTATGGTTAATTAATCGTTAGCGCCTTAGGGCGGCGCGGGAGAACGCCATGACCAGCCTCGAAAATACCCAAAAAATCGCCTTTCTCGGCATTGGCCTCATGGGCGCGCCCATGGCCAGAAACCTCATAGCCGGCGGCCTCAAAGTGACGGTCTGGAACCGCGACTTCGCCAAGGCCCAGGCGCTGGCGGCCGCGGGAGCGAAACTGGCGCCCTCGCCCGCCGTGGCGGCCAAGGGCGCCGGTACGGTCATCACCATGCTGGCCAACGGCCCGGCAGTGGAGAAGGTCATGTTCGGAGCTGACGGTGCGGCTGGGGTATTGAACGAAGGCACTCTTGTAATTGACATGAGTTCATCGCCGCCCGAGATGGCGCGCGACCACGCCAAGAGACTCGCGAGCAAAGGCGTCGATTATCTCGATGCGCCGGTTTCGGGCGGCACGGTGGGTGCGGCCGAAGGCAAGCTCGCCATCATGGTTGGCGGCGAGTCGCGCGTGTTCGAGCGCGCCCTGCCGGTTTTTACGCAACTCGGAACTCCGACCCTGGTCGGGCCCGTGGGCACGGGCCAACTCGCCAAGCTGTGTAACCAAGCGATCGTTGCCATAACCATTGGCGCGGTGGCCGAGGCGCTGCTGCTGGCGGCGGCGGGCGGCGCCGATCCGGCGGCGGTGCGGCAGGCCATCATGGGCGGATTCGCCGGGAGTCGTATCTTAACAGTGCACGGCAATAGAATGATTTTACGGGATTTTATGCCAGGCGGCCCCGCCGCTATCCAGGTCAAGGATTGTGAGACCATCGTCGCCGCGGCCAAGGCGGCGAAGCTCTCTTTGCCCTTTGCCGAAACCGCCCTGGGGTTGTTCCGGGACCTGGTGGCGCATGGCGGCGCGCGCTACGACCACAGCGCCCTGCTGTTGGAACTGGAGCGCCGCAATGCCCCGGCGCGGGTGGGCCAAGCGCCGGATAAACTCCCCGTCTAGACGACGGGTGTCAGCAACGGCTTTCCGGCATAAAACGCGGCCAGATTGTCGAGCATGAGCTGGCCCATGGCGCGGCGCGTGGCATGGGTGGCGCTGCCGATATGCGGCAGCAGCACCACGTTGTCGAGCTTCAGCAGAGCCTCGGGCACGCGCGGCTCGTCGGCGAACACGTCGAGCCCGGCGCCGCGCAGATTGCCTTCCACCAGAGCCTTGACCATAGCCGGCTCATCGACCACCGAGCCGCGCGCGATGTTGACGATGGCGCCCTTCTTGCCCAGCGCGGCGATTATCTTTTCATTGACCAGATTGCGTGTCGCCGCGCCCCCGGGACAGGAGATCATCAGGTAATCCACGTCCTTCGCCATGGCTTCGAGATCGGCATAATAGCGATAGGCCACGCCCGGCCTCTGGCGCGGGCCGTGATAGACGATCTTGACCCCCATCGCCTCGGCGCGCTTGGCGACGGCCAAGCCGATGCGGCCCAGCCCCAGCACGCCCATGGTCGAGCCGCCCAGCTTGGTGGCGAGCGGCATGGCGCCCTGCGCCGCCCATTTGCCTTCGCGCACATAGCGGTCGGCTTGCGGAATTCGCCGCGCCACGCCGAGGAGGAGCGCGACGGCGATATCGGCCACGTCGTCGGTCAGCACGTCGGGCGCGTTGGTGACGCGGATGCCGCGCGCCTTGGCGGCGGCGAGATCGACATGGTCCACGCCCACGCTCATGCAGGCGATGATCTTGAGCTTGGGCAGCGCGTCAATCAGCTCGGCGTTGATCGCGCCGCCGAAGGTGGTGAGGGCCTGTGCCTTGTCCTTCAGCCCGGCGAGAAAGGCCTTTCGGTCCCGCGCCTCGAACAGGCGGTGCACGGTATAGGCGGCCTCAAGCTCCTGCCAAACCGGCTGATAGAGCGGCGTCGCGGCGATGACATCGGGTTTCATCGCCTTGTTTTGCCTCAAGGCGCGGTCGAATGTAAACCGCTCCCTTGTGGCGGGTGCCGGAGCGGTCCCACCCCTTGCCCACCCCAGCTAGTCTTTTACGCTCTTGGCCTGCTGGCGCAGCACGAATTTCTGGATCTTGCCGGTCGAGGTTTTGGGCAAAGGGCCGAAAACGACGGTGCGCGGCACCTTGAAATGGGCGAGGTTGTCGCGGCAGAAGGCGATGATGTCCTCGGCCTTGGCCGAGCTTCCGGGTTTCAGCGTGACGAAGGCGCAAGGGGTCTCGCCCCAGGTCTCGTCGGGCCGCGCCACCACCGCCGCCTCCATCACCGCCGGATGCTTGTAGAGCGCCTCCTCCACTTCGAGCGACGAGATGTTTTCGCCGCCGGAAATGATGATGTCCTTGGCGCGGTCCTTGACCTCGATATAGCCGTCGGGATGGACGACGCCCAGATCGCCGGTGTGGAACCAGCCGCCGGCGAAAGCCGCTTCGGTCGTCTTGGGGTTCTTGAGATAGCCCTTCATCACCGTGTTGGCGCTGAGCAGCAGCTCGCCGATGGTGACGCCGTCGGCGGGCACGTCGCGCAAAGTCCGGGGATCGGCGACGCGCACGGCGGCCAGCGTGTGCACCGCCACGCCTTGGAGCGCCATCTTGGCCGCGCGCTCCTCGAGGGGAAGCGCAGCCCACGCCTCTTGCGGGAAGCAGATCGTCGCCGGGCCGTAGGATTCGGTGAGGCCGTAGCCATGCGTCACCTCGAAGCCCAGCTTTTCCATGTTGACGATGACGGTCGAAGGCGGCGCCGCGCCCCCGGTCATCACCTTGACCGGATGATCGAACCGGCGCTTGGCCGCCTCGGGCGCGTAGGCGAGCATGTTGAGGACGATGGGCGCGCCGCAGAGATGGGTGACGCGATGTTTTTCAATGAACGAGAAGATCGCCGCCGGATCGATGCGCCTGAGGCAGACATGCGTGCCGGCAGCGCCGGTCACGGCCCAGGTGTAGCACCAGCCGTTGCAATGGAACATCGGCAGCGTCCACAGATAGGTCGATTGCGGCGTCAGCCCGAAATACATGATGTCGCCGAGCGCGTTCAGATAAGCGCCGCGGTGGTGATAGACCACGCCCTTGGGATCGCCGGTGGTGCCGGAGGTGTAATTGAGCGAGATCGCATCCCATTCATCCCCGGGCATGTGCCAGGGGGCTTGCGGATCGCCCGCCGCGATGAACCGCTCGTAATCCATCTCGCCCAATAATTCGCCGCCCGCGTAAAGCGGGTCGTCGATGTCGATCACCAGCGGCTTGCGCTCGCAAAGCCTGAGCGCCTCCTTGATGGTGGCCGAGAATTCGCGGTCCGTGATCAAGATTTTGGTCTCGGCATGGCCCAGGATGAAGGCGATCGAACGCGCGTCGAGCCGGTAATTGAGCGCGTTCAGCACCGCCCCCGCCATGGCCACGCCGTAATGCGCCTCGAGCATGGCGGGCACGTTGGGCGCCATCAGCGAGACGGTGTCGTTCTTGCCCACCCCGTGTTGCCGCAGCGCGTCGGCCAGCCGGCGGCAGCGGGCGTAGAATTCGGCATAGGTCAAGCGGCGTTCGCCGTGGATGACCGCGGGTTTTTCGGGATAGATTGCGGCCGAACGGGCGAGAAAGCTCAGCGGCGACAGGGAAGCGTAATTGGCCCGGCCGCGCGCCAGATGGGTTTCGTCGTAGATGCCCGATGTCATTCCGTCCCCGGTCTTAACCTTAAGCGCGTCCCCGGCAGGGTCAACCGTGCTATAATGTTTCGATGCACATCGACATCGTCTCCGACGTCGTCTGCCCCTGGTGCTTCATCGGCAAGCGCCGGCTCGAAGCCGCGCTGGCGCAGCGCCCGGGCCTTTCCGCCGACATCACCTGGCGGCCCTTCCAGCTCAACCCCGACATGCCCCCCGGCGGCATGGCGCGCGCCGATTATCTCGCCGCCAAATTCGGCGGCCGCGCCCACGCGCAACGCATCAACCAGACCATCGTCAACGCCGGCAAATCGGCCGGCATTCCCTTCGCCTTCGACAAGGTGCAGCGCACGCCCAACACCCTCGACGCCCACCGGCTCATCCGGTTCGCAGACAGTCACGGCGCCGCCAACGAGGTGGTCGACCGGCTGTTCTCGGGCTATTTCATCGAGGGCTTGGATATCGGCGACCGCGACGTGCTCGCCTCGATCGCCCGGCAATCCGGGCTCGATGCCGCTGAGGCGATGAAATTCCTCGAAAGCGACAGCCAGCGCGCCGAGGTGCTGGCCGACGATGCCGGCGCGCGCCGTCTCGGCATCAACGCGGTGCCGTGCTTCATCTTCGCCGGGCAATACGCCATCTCCGGCGCGCAGGAGCCGCAATTCTTCTTCCCGGTGTTCGACCTGGTCCAGAACGGCGGCGAACGCGCGGCCGTATGAGGCGCGCCCGATCTAGGGCGTTTGTCCCGTCCAGGGGCCGGCGGGCGGAGGCGTGGCAGGCGATGCGGGCGGCGGGCCACCGGCGCGTTCCTGGAGCGCGATCTTCGTCAGGGCAGTCAGGCCGGCCACGCTGCCAAGCTGCATGGTTTCGACCGCCGTGCTCGGAACGATGACGATCGAGGCGTTGGCCTTCAGCCCTTCGTACAGCATGTTCATGGCGCGCAGATGGAACGCGACCGGATTGTCGGCGTAAGTCCGCGCCGCCTCGACGAATTTCTCGGCTACTTGGCGTTCGGAATCGCCGAGGATGACGCGCGCCTGGCGTTCGCGCTCGGCTTGCGCCTGCATCGACATGGCGTTTTCCAGGGCGGCGGGGATCAACACGTCCTTGACCTCGACCGAAATGACATCGATGCCCCAAGGCTCGGTCCGCGCGTCGATGATCTTCTGCAGCTCGGCGCTGATCTTGTCGCGCCCTTCCAGCATCTCCGCCAGCACGGTCTTGCCGATGACGTCGCGTAGCGCGGTTTGCGCCGCCCAGTTGATGGCGGTGACGTAATCGGCGACGTCGAGCGCGGCCTTCTTTGGATCGACAACCTTCCAGAACAGCACGGCATCGACATCCACCGGCACCGTGTCCTTGGTGAGGGTCTTTTCCGCCTTGAACGTGCTGGTGATGACGCGGATGTCGATCCAAATAAACGATGGCGTCGAAGACCGGAGCGATGAAAGACGGCCCGGCCCCTTGAGGGCATGGAAACGGCCGAGCCGCAGCACGATGGCCCGTTCCCACTGATCCGCAACCCTCACCGAATAGGAGACGATGAAAGCCAGAGTGGCGGAACCAACCGCGATTCGAGACGCCTTCGACATAGCCGCCCAGCGCGGAGGCCAAATGACCCGCGATCAAACCAATGCCGAGAATGACGACGAAGAGCAACCGCAGGCAGGGAACTGGGTTTCCTGCATCGCGATCCTCCTCGTTTGCGCTGGGATTTCCACCGCGCCGGCGGCCATGAAAGCCTAGTCCATCGGCGGGACGCGATCTAGCGCGCCGATCGGGACAATCAAGCCCGGTCAAACCTTCGCGGTTTCCGCCCCGGCGATTTCCTGCAACTGCGCCAGCAGGCTCACGATCCCTTTGACGCGGTCGCGCAACACCTTCCAGTCACCTCGCGGATGACGATCAGCCGTTGATCCGGGCGCAGCCGCGCCGCTGCCCGCCTGGCGGCCGATCCAGGCCACCAGCCCCGCCGGATTGGCGAACTCGTTCTTGTGGAAGGTGATGGCCGCGCCCTTGGGCCCGGCATCGACCTTTTCCACCCCGGCCAAGCGGCGAGGAATTCTTGATGGCGATGATCTCCAGGAGATTGAGGCCTCGGCCGGCAGGCTGCCGGAGAAACGGTCGATCAGCTCGGCGGCGAAGCTCTCGATCTCTTGCCGGTCGACCAGGGCGGCGATGCGGCGGTAGAGCCCCAACCGCACGTTGAGATCGGCCACATAACTCTCGGGGATCAGCACCGGCGTGCCGAGCGCGATCTGCGGCGTCCAATCCGCCTCGGCCTTGCCGCCGCGCGCCGAACCGATCGCCTCTTCCAGAAGATGCTGGTAGAGCTCGATGCCGACCTCGCGGATATGGCCGGATTGCTCCTCGCCCAAAAGATTCCCCGCGCCGCGGATGTCGAGATCGTGGCTCGCCAGGGTGAAGCCCGCGCCCAGCTGATCGAGGGTCTGCATCACTTCGAGCCGCTTCTGCGCCGCCTCGGACAGCAATTTCCCCGGCGGCAGCGTCAGATAGGCATAGGCGCGGATCTTGCCCCGGCCGATGCGGCCCCGGAGCTGATAGAGCTGCGCCAGGCCGAACATGTCGGCGCGGTGGACGATGAGCGTGTTGGCGGTGGGGATGTCGAGGCCGCTCTCGACGATGTCGGTGCACAGCAGCACATCCGCGCCGCGTTCGTCGAACACCTGCATCACCTTTTCCAGCGTCAGCGGCGAAAGCTGGCCATGCGCCACCGCCAGCTTGGCCTCGGGCACCAGCGTCTTGATCTCGCGCTCG
>CAWEME010000055.1:0-80115 GCA_963810055.1 uncultured Alphaproteobacteria bacterium
GCTCAACAGCCGGCGCGAGCCGGTTTTCGGCGCCTGGCAGACCAGCGCCGCGCGCGGCTTCGCCTCGTCATCGGCATAGAGCCGGGGCACCGCGCCCTTGCCGGTTCCGTAGTGGAAGAGGACGTGGTACCAGATCGGCAGGGCGAAGAAGCTGCGCTCCGCCGCCTTGGCGAACAGCGACGCCAGGGGTTGCGGCAGATTGGTGAAGTCGGGATTCTCGTAAACGGCCATCGCGCTGCCAGACTCTGCGGATGGCGCTAGCTTACACCGGACATCCCCGCGCCTTGGCGGGAAATCCGGAATCGGAACGGGATAACGGGCACGTGGCAAAGGACATCCGCTTTACCTTCCAGCCCATCGATTCGCCGGACGCCGTCGAATCGCAGTGGCGCGAGCTGGAGGCGCGATCCTCCCGCTCGTTCTTCCTGTCCTGGGCGTGGATCGGCACCTGGCTTGCGACCTTGCCGGCGGAATTCCGCCCGTTCCTGGTTTCGGCGCGCGAAGGCGGACGGGTGGCGGGGCTGGCGGTGGCCATCGCCAACACCGTGCGGCAAAGGCTGCGCACCAAGGTGCCGGGCCTGCATCTCAATTCGACCGGCGATCCGCGCTGGGATTGCATCGCCATCGAGCATAACGGTTTCCTGTGCGACGCGCGCGAGGAGGGGATCATCCTCGACGCTTTCTTCGATTGGTTCGTGCGCGAGACCGCGGAGATGGCCGACGAGCTGCGCCTGCCCGGCGTGAGCCTGCCGCTCGACACCGAGATGCTGTTGCGCCGCGGTTTCCTGCACAGCACCACCATGCAGCCCGGTTTCGCGGTCAATCTCGATTTCGTCGCCAAGGACGGCGACATCGGCGCGGTGCTGAGCGGCAATTCGCGCCAGCAGCTGCGCCGCACCGAGCGCGATTACGAACGCCAGGGCAAGATCGAGATATCCGCCGCGCGCGACCCCGGGGAGGCGCTGGGATATTTCCGCGCGCTCAAAGCCCTCCACGTCGCGTCCTGGGAACGCCGCGGCCGGCGCCATTCGTTTTCCCAGCCCTATTTCGAGCGATTCCACGAACGTCTCATCGCGCGCGAATTCGCGCGCGGAGCGGTGCAGCTGCTGCGCGTGCAAGCCGGCGGGCGGGATCTGGGCTATCTCTACAATTTCCGTAAACACGGCCGGGTTTCGGCCTATCAAAGCGGCTTCGACGACGCCGACCGCAAGCGCCGCCCGGGCGTGTTGAGCCACAGCCTCGCCATCGGCTGGAACGCGAAAAACGGAGAACGGGTCTACGATTTTCTCGCCGGCGAGAACCAGATGAAGTCGTCCTTCGCCACCGACCGTTACGTCCTGACCTGGCAGGTGATCCGCCGCCCGCTGCTCAAATACCGCCTGGAATCCCTGGCCCGGCACCTGGTGCAGCGGGTGTTCGGCTAGACTGCAGCGCCGCGATGATCTGATCGGCGGCCTCCTCGCCGGTCTGAAAGGCGGCGTGCGCGGTGCCGAAATCGGCGGCCGAACACGCCTCGCCGGCGAAGAACAAACGCCCGTCCACCGGGCTCGATAGCACGGCGCGATCGTCGGCGTGGCCGGGCAGCGCCATGGAATAGGCGCCGCGCGCGAACGGATCGCCGCCCCAGGCCGACCCGGCGAGCGGCGCGAGTTGCTTGCGGATGGAATTGCCGAACAATCCGGCCAGCTCGCCGACGGCGAAATCCGCGGTCGCGTCCATTCCCTGGTGTTCGAGCTCGGCCGCGAAGTCGCCGCCGTAATAGCCCAGGATCACCGGCCAGCCATGCGGCCTGATCTGATAGGCGCCGGTGCGGCTCGAGAAGGTGTCGCCGACCAGATTGCTGTCCGGCCCGACCGCGTCGAAATCGGCGTCGAAGCGGAGGAAGAACTTGTTGACCACGTGCATCGGCAGGCCCGCCGCCGCGGACAGCTTGCCGGGCAAGGCCGGAATGAATCCCACCGCGCCCGAGGCCAGCACGTTGGTGGGCAAGGTGACGATCACGGCGCGGGCGAGCAGGTCGCCGCGCGGGGTTTCGACCCGGATCAAATGGCCGCCATGGTCGATGCGCGAAACATTCGTGCCGAGCGACACCGGCAGGTTTTCGCCGTAACGCGCGATCAGCGCGCCGTAGCCCTCGAGCACGCGCCAATTGACCTCCGACGGATCGTAACGGCCGTAATCCTGGACCGAGACCTGATCGAGCTCGGCGCCGTTGGCCCAGGTGCTGATCGCGCGCAACAGCGGATTCCACCGATTGCCGGGTTCGAGCAGTTCCGAGGCGGCGCGGTCGCCCGGCTCCGTGGCCGCGCGGTCGAGCCGCGCGTAGAATTCATCGCGCGATTTTTGCCACTCGGCGTCGGCGGCTTTTCCCTGGCGCCAGGCGACGCGGCTGCCCCAATCGGGCAGTTTCCGGTCGAATGCGAAGCCCAGTTGCCGGGCGATGCCGGTCCAGGGATTGCGGTCGGCGGAATGCAGCCATTCGCAGCCGAGATCGAGCGCCAGGCCGGGCGAAATCGGGGTGGTGAAGGCGCGCCCGCCCAGCCGGTCGCGCGCCTCGACCACCATGATCTTGAGCCGCGCCAGCGCGAGCCGCTTGGCCGCGGCGATCCCCGCCGCGCCCGCGCCCACCACCACGACATCGAATTCACGCCCGCTTTCCGCCATGGACTTACCCGTTCCGCCTTGAGTGCCTATATAAATAGGCAGTGATGATCGATCCCGAAACCGTAGCCTCCTTCATACGCGAAACCGCGCGCAGCGTCATACTGCCGCGCTTCCGCGCGCTCAAGCGCGAGGAGATCTCCGAGAAAGGCCCGGGCGATTTCGTCACCATCGCCGATATCGAGGCCGAACGGCGCTTGTCCGCACTTCTGACCGGGGCCTTGCCTGGCTCGGCCGTGCTGGGCGAGGAAGCGGCGGCCAAGGACCCGGCTCTGATGCGCCTAACGGGGGGCGATGGGCCGCTTTGGATCATCGATCCGATCGACGGCACCAATAATTTCGCCCATGGCCGGCCGGGTTTCGCCGTGATCCTGGCTTATGCCGAGGCGGGCGCGGTGCGCGGCGGCTGGCTCTACGATCCGCTGGGCGAGCGTTTGGCGTGGGCGGTTTTGGGCCAAGGCGCGTGGTCGAACGGGACGCGGCTCAAGACCGCGCTTCATCCCGGCAAGATTTCGGGTTCGGCTTACGGCAAGACCGGCTCGGGCGAGCGCGCGGCCAAGGCGTTGAGCCGGAGCGAATGCGTCGCCGGCATCCGCAACCAGAATTGCAGCGGCCTCGAATACCTGTCCATCGCCCTGGGCGAGACGCATTTCGCGCTCCATTCGCGTTCGCTGCCCTGGGATCACGCCGCCGGCATGCTGATAACATCCGAGGCGGGCGGCAAGGCCGGTTTCCTCGACGGCGGGGCCTACGATCCGGGCGTGTTCGACCGGGCGGTGCTGGCGGCTTCGGGCGGGGAAGCCTGGCAGATCGTGCATGAAATCATGACCTCCGCGGCGGAGTTTCGCCCGGCATGAGCGACGGGATGATGACAGGCAAGACCGTGGTCATCACCGGCGCCACCTCGGGCCTGGGTTCCGTAGCATCCGCAAGGCTGGCGCAGCTGGGCGCGCGGCTGGTGCTGGTGGCGCGCAACCGGGAAAAGGCCGAGGCGATGGCGCGGCAGCTCCGGGACCGGCATCCCGGCCTCGAAGCCGAAATCCTGCTCGCCGATCTGTCCTCGCTCGCCGAAGTGCGAAAGCTCGCCGCCGCATTGCCCAAGGCGGCGCCGCGCATCGACGTGCTGGTCAACAATGCCGGCGCCATCTTCACCCGCCGCCAAACCACGGCGGATGGGCTGGAACGCAGTTTCGCCCTCAACCACATGGCCTATTTCCTGCTCACCGCGCTGCTGCTCGACCGCTTGAAAGCCGGCGCGCCTGCGCGCATCGTCAACGTCGCCTCCGAGGCGCATCGCAACGCGAGCTTGGATTTCGGCGATCTTCAGACCGGGAAGAACTACAGCGGCTGGCTCGCCTACCGGCGCTCGAAGCTCGCCAATATCCTGTTCACCCGCGAGCTGGCGCGGCGGATTCTCGAGGGTTCGGGCGTGACGGCGAATTGCCTTCATCCCGGCTTCGTCGCGACCTCGTTCGGCGACAACAATGGCGGCCCGTTCCGTTTCGCGCTCGGCCTGGCCAAGCGCTTCATGGCGATTTCGCCGCGCCAGGGCGGCGAGACGCTGGTTTACGCCGCATCCGCGCCCGAAATCGCGGGCGTAAGCGGGGTTTATTTCGACCAGAACCGGCCGCGCGAAACTTCTGCCGCCGCCCAAGACGGCGAGGCCGCCCGGCATCTGTGGCAGGTGAGCGAGCGGCTCGCCGCGCTCTAGGCCATCGCGCTCTATCCCGGGACGCGGCGAAGCCTTATAGGAATGGGCCATGGCGCAACGAAATCCCTATGAGGTGCTGGGCGTCGGCAAGGAGGCGAGCGCGGAGGATATCCGCCGCGCCTACCGGCGGCTCGCCAAGCAGCACCATCCCGATCTCAATCCCGGCAACAAGCAGGCCGAGGCGCGCTTCAAGGAAATCAACGCCGCCAACGATATCCTGTCGGACGAGACCAAGCGCGCGCGTTACGACCGCGGCGAGATCGACGAAAGCGGCGCGGAAAAGCCGCAATATACCTACGCCCATTATCGCGATTTCGCCGAAGCCGCGCCCGGCGCCAAGTATCACGCGGCCGAAGGCATGGAACCGGGCGATCTCGACGACATCCTGGCGATGTTCAGGCGCGGGACGCGCGGCGCCACTCTGCGCATGCCGGGCGAGGATTACCGCTATGTCCTGACGGTGGATTTTCTCGACGCGATCAACGGCGCCAAGCGGCGGCTTAACCTGGCGCACGACAAAAGCCTCGACGTCACCATCCCGGCGGGGGTGCGCGACGGGCAGATCCTGCGCCTCAAGGGCCAGGGCGGCGAAGGCATCGGCGGCGGCAAGCGCGGCGACGCGTTGGTCGAGATCCATGTCGCGCCTCATCCCTTGTTCCGGCGCCAAGGCGACGACATCCATCTCGAACTACCCGTGACGCTTGCCGAAGCATCGCTGGGCGGAAAAATCTCCGTGCCGACCCCGGCGGGCGACGTGACCATGACGGTGCCGCCCCATTCCAACACCGGATTCGTTCTGCGTCTCAAGGGCAAGGGCGCGCCCAAGCCGGACGGCTCGCGCGGCGACCAGTACGTGGCGTTGAAAGTGGTTCTGCCCGAAGGCGGCGATCCGGAATTGACGGAATTCCTGCGCTCCTGGGCGCCGAAACATCCTTATGATCCGCGCCGCGGACCCGGTTTCGGGGCGGACCGGAATCCGGGGAAACCATGATCAGCTTCGAAGCCGTGTGCCGGATGGTGGAAGGCATCGAGAAGCCGGAGCTCGAACGCTGGATTCACGAACGTTGGGTCTTGCCGGAAATCCAGCCCGAGGGTTACGTCTTCCACGAGATCGACGTGGCGCGGGTGCGGCTGATCGTCGAATTGAAGCGCGATCTCGCCATCGGCGAAGAGGCCATGCCGGTGCTGCTCAATCTGCTCGATCAGCTTTATGCCTTGCGCCGGCGGATGAAGGCGCTGGCCGACGCGATCGACGCGCTGCCGGAATCGAGCCGGCTGGCCTTGCAAGCCTTGCTCAATGACGATAAGGAAACGGAATGAGGCGATTCCTGGCCGCGCTGGCGCTGCTGCTGCTGTTGCAATCCCCGGCCTCGGCCGCGGGCCAGCTGGTCGTCACCGGCAAGTTCAACAGCGGCGGCAATGAATTCGATTTCGACCAATACACCGAAACCGGCGGCCAGGATAAGATCGCGGTTGTCGCCATCGAGATCGGACATTCTCGCACCTCGGTCGCGTTCGACGCCAAGGAATGGCACAGCTTCGCCGAATTGTGGCAGCAGGCGCGAAACGTTCACGCCGCGGCCTGGCAGCAAATCGGCACCTTCAAGGAAACCGGCACCACCGAGGCGACGCTGCTGTCGGTTGCGGCCGGGCCGGGGGTCCAGTTCACCATCACCGGCGTCAAGGGGCCTTTCACCTTCGTGCTGATGCAGGTCGATTATCCCCGCTTCGACGCCGCGGTGAAGCAGATGACGGAATGGACGGCGCAATGACGGCCCAGGCCAAGCTCAAAATGTACGACCTCGCCGCCGCCGAGAAGGATCGGCGCTTGAGCCCCTATTGCTGGCGCGTGCGCATGGCGCTGGCGCATAAGGGGCTGGAGGTTGAAACCATTCCCTGGCGCTTCACCGAAAAAGCGGCGATCGCGCCCTCGGGCCAGGGCCGCGTGCCGGTGCTGGTCGACGGCGACAAATGGATTTCGGATTCCTGGACCATCGCCGAATATCTCGAGGACAAATATCCCGGCCTGCCCTCGCTGTTCGGCGGCGGCGCGGGCCGCGCCTTGTCGCGCTTCTATGTCGGCTGGGCGGATGGGGTGGTGCAGCCCGGCATGGTTCGATTCGTGCTGCTCGACATCTGGAAGCACCTCGATCCCCGGGACCGGGACTATTTCCGCAAGACGCGCGAGGAGCGTTTCGGCATGACGCTCGAGGCCTATGTGGCGGAGCGGGAGAAATACCTGAAGGGCTTCCGCGACACTTTGACGCCCCTGCGCCAAACCCTCAAAGCCCAGCCTTTCCTGGGCGGCGACCACCCGCTCCAGGCCGATTACATCGTCTTCGGCGGGTTCCAGTGGGCCCGGGCGATCAGCGATTTCAAGCTCTTGGCCCCCGGCGATCCGGTGGCGGCATGGCGCGAACGCCTGCTCGACCTTTTCGGCGGCCTGGCGAGGAAAAATCCTTCATATTCCGGCTGATGCCGGACGTTCTTAATGCCGAGTCGCGGCCTCAGGCCGGCAGGCTCATCACCACCAGCGAGGCGATGACCACGCCGGCGAACTCGGCTCCGGCGGCGATCTGGCCCATCAACACGCCGAACAGCGCGCTGGCCAGGACGACACCGCCAATCAGGGTATTCATGGGCTTTTGCCCCTCCCGTTCACTCGGACTCATAACGGCGGGACCCCGGCTTTATTCCACGGTCTTTATTCCACGGCCGAAACCGGCGAAATCGGGGCATCGGGCGGGTAAACGCGCCGGGACGGATGCGGATCATTCGCAGGCGCGCGGCGGCGGGGCGCTAGGCGCTGTCTCCCGGCCGGCCTAAACTCGCCGCATCGGTTTAGGGGGGTGACATGAAACATGAGATTTCCGGGCGAAGAAAATCTTCGCGCCGTTTGAACACCGCGGCAGCGGCGGTCGTCGTTTTGGCCCTGGGCGCGTCTCTGCCGCGTCCGGCCGAGGCCTTGTCCGCCTTCGCCGCGGGAATCCCGGACAACGTGGCGGCGCAAGGCGCGGCATTTGGAGAAGGCCACAATTACAGCACGCGCGCCGACGCCGAGGCGCGGGCGCTGAAGGAATGCAGGGCCGCGCCCGGCAGCCCGGCAAGCACCATCGCGCTGTGCAAGATCATCGCCTATTTCGACCACCAATGCGTGGCGGTTGCCATGGACCCGCAGGCGAACACGCCGGGATTGGGCTGGGCGATCGGGGCCGATGCCGCCGCGGCGAACAACCAGGCGCTGGCCAATTGCCGCCAGACCGCGGGCGCGGATCGCGTCGGGTACTGCGTGGTGACGCTGACCGAGTGCGACACGCAAACGCCTGCCCAGAAATGAACCTGCCGCCGGATGCCGTGACATCGCGGCGGGCGGTAAAACATTGGCCGACGAGATCGGTCCGCATCAGGAGGACAGGATGAAACGGCATGTTCTGATATCGGTCCTGGTGGCGGGGTTGCTTCTGCTCCCCGTCACGGCGCGGGCCGCGCTCACCATCATCGGGCATTACGATTACGGGGGCGGCACGGTTTTCGATGTCGCCTACAACGCGGAGAATGGAGGAAAGGTTTCCCTTCTCGGCATGAAGGGAAACATCAATAACGTCCGCTCCGCGGTTTCCATCACCTTCAGCAAGAACGAATGGAACAGCCTCGTCGCCCTCTGGCGCAAGGCGATGGGAACGCAATCGAGTTCGTTTCAGTTCGTCGGCACCTACAAGGAAACCAACACCAAGTACAATTCCTTGCTGACGGTGGCGGCCGGACCGGGCGTTCAATTCACCATCAACGATCAGCCGGGCACTTTGGTATTCGTGCTCAGGCCCGCCGACTTTGCCAGATTCGACGCCGATGTCGCGAAGGTTACGGCCTTCTTCAATTCGAACTGAGACCTGGGCCAAAGCCGGCCATTCAATCGGCGGCGCGGAGGCAGGCGCCTTGGCCTCGGCGCCATGTTGTTTTGTGCTAGAATGAATTCATGAGCGGATCGGACGGCCATTTCGGCACGGAAGAAGCGGCGCCGCGCCGATGAATTGGAAGCGCGGTGGGGCCATTGCCGCCGTTTTGTGGCTTTTCATGGCCGCGTATTTGACCAATCTAGTGCCGGCCTTGGACGTGTTCCGGCATGGCGGCTTGACCGCCGAACAGCAAGCCGCCTGGCAAAAAGCGCGGGATAAATCCGAAGCGGATGGCTGTTTCGCCGCGGACCCCAAGCCGCTGGTCTACGACCAGGCGACATGTCTGAGCGATGAATTGAACATGCCGGCCATTCCGCCCGCCAATGCCCGCGACGTAGCGGCCACGTTGATAAAGTCGTTCGGGATCGTGGGTTTTGGCGGCATCGCCGCCGCAACATTCGTGGTTCTCGCGGTCGTTTGGCTTTCCCGCCGTTTCCGCCGCCCCGCCGCGTAACTTTGGCCGTCGTCCGGATTGATCCAGTGTCGCCGCTGCCAAATCGAGCGACCGGCGCGGCGGCTTCACGCCTCGATCTTGGCGCTTTTGGATAAGGCGGCCAGCGCCTGGGGCGTGTCGATGTCGGTCAGCACCGCGTCGCTCGCGGTTTCGACCTCGGCCACCGCCTCGGGATAAACCCCGATCAAATGCTTGGCGCCGGTGTCGCCGGCCAAGTTGCGCATCTCGGCGAAGAAACGCTTGCTCCACAACACCGGATTGCCGCGCTTGCCGCCGCTGGTCGGCACCACGATCTCGCGGCCTTCGCCGGGATTGAAGGCGGCCAGAATCCGGCCGATATCCGCCACGGATATGAGCGGCATGTCGCCCAAACAGACCAGCACGCCGTCGACATCGTCCGGCAAGGCGTTGAGGCCGCGCTTCAGCGAGGACGAAAGCCCTTGGGCGAAATCCGGATTGTCGACGCAGGTCACGGCAAGCCCTGACAGCGCCACTTCGATCTTCCCGCGTTCATATCCCGTGACCGCGATCACCGGATTCAATCCGGCGGCCAACGCGGTTTCGGCAACGCGGCGCACCATGGTCTTGCCGTCGACGCCGATCAGCAGCTTGTTGATCGCGCCCATGCGCGCGCTGCGCCCGGCGGCCAGCACCAGCGCGGCGACGCGCTGGCGCTGACGCGGCTTGGCGGCGTCCTCCGAAGCCTGGCCGCGGGGCAGGGGACGCGAGGCGATTTCCTCCAAGAGCCCGCCCGCGCCCAAACGGCGGATCGCGGCGGCGTCGGCCTTCTCGCCCGCGAGCAGCAGGCGCAACACCCAATCGAAGCCGTTCTCCTTGGGCGAACGCGCGCAGCCGGGCAGGCCCAACACCGGCACCGCGCCGATATGCGCCGCCAGCAGAAGATTGCCGGGATCGACCGGCATGCCGAACTGATCGATTTCGCCCTTGCAGGACGTTATCGCGGCGGGAATGACGTCGCGGCGATCCACGATCGCCGAGGCGCCGGCGATCAGAATCAATTCCGCGCCCGATTGCAGGGAGGATCGGATGGCGGCGGCCAATTCCGCCTCGCTGTGGAGGGTGCGGCGCTCCGCCATCATCGTGCCGCCCAGCGCCGCGACGCGCGCGCTGGTGACCGCCAGCGTCTTGTCGAGCACGCTGTCCTTGGTGCCGGGAAGCTTGGTCTGGATCAACGCCACGCGCTTAGGAAGGAAGGGCGCGACGCGCAACGGCTTTCCGCCCGCGCCGATGGCGGCGAGGCAGGCCGAAACCCGCGCCTCCTTCACGGCAAAGGGGATGATCTTGACGGTGGCGACCATCTGCCCTTCCTGGACCAGGCTCGAGGGATCGAGCGTGGCCAGCGTGATCGCCTCGTCGATGGCGTTGAACCGGTCGACGCCGTCGCGGTCGATCAAACACAGGCCGGGCTTTTCCGCGAAGAGATTGGCGCGGCCGGTGAAGCCTTTCGCTGCGCGGATGTTGCCGCCGGCGAGGCCTTGCGCCAACCGGTCGGCGGCTTCGTTTTCGCCGAGGTCGCCGGCTTCGAGCCGCGCCGTCACCACGCTGGCGAGACCCGCCGCTTTGAGCGCGGCGAGATCGGCTTCGCTCAGCACCCGGCCTTTCTTGAACACGCGCGTTCCCGCTTTGAGGCCGTGCGCCAGGATCGCGCCTAAAGCCTCGCCGAGTGGCGTGTCGCCGAATTTCATGCGGCCGGGGCGGCGGTCTTCCCGCGCGCGGCCTTGTCCTTCAGCCGGCCGGCGCGCAGCACCTGGGTGATCTGCGCCAGCGCCGAAACCGCGATCTCGGCGGGAGAAACCGCGCCGATATCGAGCCCGACCGGCCCATGGATGCGGGCGAAATCGGAATCCTTGAAATCCGAGCGCGCCCAGCCGAGCCAGCCGCGCCGCATGGGTTTTCTTCGAGCCCAACGCGCCGATATAAAACGCGTTCGAGCGCAACGCCGCCGCCAGCGCCGGATCGTCGAGCTTCGGGTCGTGGGTGAGCGTGACCACCGCCGAACGCCGGTCGGGCTTCAGGCGGTGCAGCGCCTCGTCCGGCCATTCGGTCGAAAGCGCAACGCCGGGGAAACGTTCGGCCGCCGCGAAGGCGCTGCGCGGATCGATCACCGTGACCAGGTATCCGGCCAAAGCCGCCATCTGCGCCAGCGGCTGGGCGATATGCACCGCGCCGATTATGAACAGGCGCAGCTTGGGATTGAACACTTCGATGAAAACCGGTCCTTCCGCCGTTTCCAGGGACGCCGAGCGGTCGTCGGCCAGCGCGCGTTTCACCGCGTCGAGCAAAGCGGCGTCGGGCTTGAGATCGCCTTCGACGCCGGAGCCCAACACCAGCGCCTGCTGGCCGGTTTTCAAATTGGTGGCGAGCGCAGCGGGCTTGCCCGAACGCGCGGCCTCGATCGCCTGTTGCAGCAGAGCGAGCTTCATTCGACCTTCTCGACAAAGACCTGGATCTTGCCGCCGCAGGCCAGGCCCACTTCCCAGGCCTGTTCGTTGGTGACGCCGAAATCCAACAGACGCGGCTTGCCGTCCTTGATCGCGGCCAGGCTCTGCTCGATCACCGCGCCTTCGACACAGCCGCCCGAGACCGACCCCAGAAAAGAGCCGTCCTCGGTCACCGCCAGTTTCGCGCCCACCGGCCGGGGCGAGGAGCCCCAGGTCGAAACCACCGTGGCCAGCGCCACGCCCTTGCCGGATTTGCGCCAATTGGCGGCCTTTTGCAGAATCTCTTCGTCGTCGTCCATCTCAGCCCGCCTTCTTTTCCAACTCATGCCGCCAATGCTCGGCGGCGTCCAGCCGGCGCGGCCCCGCCTGTTGCAAGGCTTCGGCCAGCGCCTCGAGGCTTTCGAGATTATGCACCGGCCGGAATTCGTCGACATGGGGCAGGATCGCCCGCATGCCCAAGGATTTGGGCGCGAAACCGGCGTAACGCAAGAGCGGATTGAGCCAGATCAGCCGGCGGCAGGATTTGTGCAGCCGTTCCATCTCGCGCGCCAGCCCTGCGCCGCCGTCGCGGTCGAGCCCGTCGGAGATGAACAGCACCACCGCGCCCTGGCCGAGCACGCGGCGCGACCAGCGCCGGTTGAACGCGGCCAGCGACTTGCCGATGCGCGTGCCGCCCGACCAATCCTCGACCGCTTCCGCCACCCGGTCGAGCGCTTCATCGACGTCGCGGGTGCGCAGATGGCGGGTGATGTTGGTCAGCCGCGTGCCGAAGAGGAAGGCGTGGACGCGGCCGCGGTCGCGCGAAACGGCGTGGATGAAATGCAGGAAGATCCTTGTATAGCGGCTCATCGAGCCGGAGATGTCGCACAGCACCACCAAGGGCGGCGGGCGCGAAACCCGGGTCTTGCGTTTCAAGGCGATGATGCCGCCGGAGCGGAGCTGCGCGCGCAGCGTGGCCCGCATGTCGATGCGTGCGCCTTGGGGATTGACGGCGAAGCGCCGGGTCGGGCTTTCGGCCAGAACCAGCGCCAGGCGGCGTACGGCTTCGCGCGCCCGCGCCATTTCCGCGCTCGACATCTGCTCGAAATCCATGCGGCGCAGCACTTCGCGCTCGGAGAAACTCATGGCGGCGTCGAATTGCTCTTCGCGCTCCACCTCACGGGCCTTGGCCGGGTGACCTTCGGCCAGGGCCTCGGCCAGGCGCCGGATCATTTCCTTGGCTTCGGGGTCGGAAACGGCGAGGCTCGGCAGCAGCAGCCCCATCATCTTTTCCAAGAGCTTGGGATTGCGCCAGAAGATGTGGAAGGCCTGGTCGAAGATCGCGCGCTGGTCGCGGCGGTTGACGAAGACCGCGTGCAGCGCCCAGTAGAAATCGGCGCGGTTCTCGATCCCGACTTGGCGCACCGCCTCGACCGCGTTCAGCACCTGGCCCGGTCCCACCGGCAAGCCGGCGGCGCGCAAGGCGCGGGCGAAATACATGATGTTGGCGAGCAGCTGGCCGCCATCCCGGGGGGCGGTGGCGCCTTCCATCGGATTATTTCGCGCCGGCGAGTTCGGCCTTGACCTGGGACAACAGGCGCTCGGCCTCGCTGCCCTGGATCTTGGCGATGTCGTCCTGGTATTTGAGCAGCACGCCGAGCGTGTCGTTGATCGCCTCGGGCGTCAGCGCCAGCACGTCGAGCTGCGACAGCGCATGGGCCCAGTCGATGGTCTCGGCGATGCCCGGCAGCTTGAACAGATCGGGCGTGGCGCGCAGCTTCTGGACGAAACCCACCACCTCGCGCGAAAGCTCGGCTGCCGTGCCCGGCGCCTTGAGCTTGAGGATGGCGAGTTCGCGCTCGGCGCTGGGGTAGTCGATCCAGTAATAGAAGCAGCGGCGCTTGAGCGCGTCGTGAATCTCGCGCGTGCGATTGGAGGTGATGACGACAATGGGCGGCTCCTTGGCCTTGACCGTGCCGAGCTCGGGGATGGAGACCTGGAAATCGGACAGCACCTCGAGCAGATAGGCCTCGAACGGCTCGTCGGCGCGGTCGAGCTCGTCGATCAGCAGCACCGGCGGCCCGGCGAGGTCGGGCTTCAAGGCCAGAAGCAGCGGGCGCTCGATCAGGAATTTCTCGGAGAATATCTCCTCTTCGACCGTGTCCTTGCTTTCGCGGCCGGATTCGGCGAGCCGGATCTCGATCATCTGGCGCGGGTAGTTCCATTCATAGACCGCGCTGGCGACGTCGAGCCCTTCATAGCATTGCAGCCGGATGAGTTTTCGCCCCAAGACCTCGGCCAGGACCTTGGCGACCTCGGTCTTTCCGGTGCCCGCCTCGCCCTCGAGGAAGAGCGGGCGTTTCAGCGACAGCGCCAAATGCACGGCGGTGGCGAGACTTCTATCGGCGACATAGCTCCCCCGGCCCAAGAGGGCGAGGGTGTCGGAAACCGATTGGGGCGGGGCGGAAGGCATTGAGTTCCCTTGATAAATAGGGCCGATGACCGCCTCTTTTTAGAGGAAACCCGGCCCGACTTCCATCCTAACCGGATAGACGCCGGCCGAGGCGGCCTACCTCGCCGCTTTCTCGAGCAAGGCCAGCAATCCCTCGAGCAATTGGCGGGGCGAGGGCGGGCAGCCTTTGATATGCAGATCGACCGGCACCGCCTTGGCGACGCCGCCCAGAACCGCGTAACTGCCGGCGAAAATCCCGCCGTCGCGGGCGCAATCGCCCGCCGCCACCACCCATTTGGGCTCGGGCGTGGCGGCGTAGGTCCGCTCCAGCGCCTGGCGCATGTTCCGCGTCACCGGCCCGGTCACCAGCAGCACGTCGGCGTGGCGCGGCGAGGCGACGAAACGCAGGCCGAAGCGTTCGAGATCGTAAAACGCGTTGCCCAGCGCGTGGATTTCGAGCTCGCAGCCGTTGCAGGAGCCGGCATCGACCTGGCGGATGGAGAGCGAGCGTCCGAGGCGGCGGCGGGCGGCGCGGTCGAGCGCTTGCGCCAGCTCGGCCAAAGCCGCGTCGCCGGCCGAGGGCGCTTTCTCGGTCAGCGGCGGATGGATCATTCCCTCGTACAGATGTTTGCGCAACTCAGCCTCTCACAGATCGTGGCCGGAATAGGAGCAATTGAAGGATTTATTGCAGAGCGGGAAATCGGCGACGATGTTGCCCTCGATCACCGCTTCGAGCAGCGGCCATTGGAACCAGGACGGATCGCGCAGATGGCAACGCTCGACCTTGCCGTCGCGGCCAAGCTGCAGCCAGACGAGGATATCGCCGCGAAAACCCTCGACCAGGGCCACGCCTTCGCGCACCGCGCGGCCGGGCTTGGGCAGACCCGCGCGGAACCGGCCCTCGGGCAGGCGTTTCAGAAGCTGGCCGATCAGGTCGAGGCTTTGCTCGACTTCGCGGATGCGGATCCAGATGCGCGCATTGACGTCGCCCTCGGCGCGTACCGGCACCTCGAATTTCAACTGGTCGTAAGGCGCGTAGGCGAAATCGCGGCGCGCATCGAAGCTCCTTCCCGAGGCGCGGCCTATGTAACCTCCGGCTCCAAAGCTTCGCGCCAGTTCCGGGCGCAGCACGCCGGTGCCGACGGTGCGGTCCTGGAGCGAGGCGGTGTTGTCGTAGAGATTGACCAGAGCGGGAAAACGCCGTCTGGCTTCATCGACCAGATCGCCGATAACGGCGATGCCGTCCTTGCCCAGATCGGATGCGACGCCGCCGGGCAGGGCGCAATCGCGCATCAGCCGGTGGCCGAAAGCCGCATCGGCGGCGCGCAGCACGCGCTCGCGCAACACGCCGCAATGGGCGTGCATGAGCGCGAAAGCCGCGTCGTTGCAGATGGCGCCGATATCGCCGAAATGATTGGCGAGGCGTTCGAGCTCGGCCATCAGCGCGCGGAGATACTTGGCGCGCGGCGGCGCCTCGATGTCGAGCGCCGCCTCGGCCGCGCGCGCGAAGGCCACGGCATAGGCGACCGTGCTGTCGCCCGAAACCCGCCCGGCGAGCTTGGCGGCGCGTTCGATACCGGCGCCCGCCATCAGCTTTTCGACGCCCTTGTGGACATAGCCCAGACGCTCTTCCAGCCGCACCACGGTTTCGCCATTGGCGGTGAAGCGGAAATGGCCGGGCTCGATGATGCCGGCATGAACCGGGCCGACCGGAATCTGGTGCAAATGCTCGCCCTTGGCCGGCAGGAAGGAATAATCCGTGGCCGCGCGTTTCCGTCCGCCCGGCCATTGCCCGTGATCGAGCCAGGGACGCATATCCGGCGCGCCTTCGGGCAGAAGGCCGTAAAGATCGTGGATGGTACGTTCCAGGCGGATCGCCGGCGGATGCGTTTGTCCCACCGAGGGAAAGCGTCCGTTCTTGCATGCCAAGCTCAACACGGCGAAATCGCGCGCTTCCTCGTCGAGCAAGGCCATATGCACGAAAGCTTGGTCGCCCCACAGCCCGAGCAAGGTGAGCCGGCCTTGACCCAGCGCGGCCGCCGCGAGATTCCAGGTCTTGGCATTGACGACGGCGCGCTTCCGGGGCCGATGCGCCGCGACATTCTTGCCCTGTTCGATGAGATCGCCGAGTGCGGTCATGCGCGCCCTATTTCAACAGGCTGGAGACGTGCTGGAACCAGATCACCAGCTGCGGCGGCAGGTAGATGCCGGCGGCCAAAACCAGCGCCAGATGCGCGAACAGGGGCACGTAAGAGGCCTTGACCGGCGCCGTCGAGCCGCGCGGCTCGCCGAAGGCAATGCCGTTGAGGCGCAGCAGCAGCGCGCCGAGCGCGATCAGCAAACCCGCCACCAGCAGAACGGCGAGCAGGGGCTGCCGCGCGAAGGTCGAGCTCACCACCAGGAACTCGCTCATGAAGATGCCGAGCGGCGGAAAGCCGGCGATGGCGACCACGCCCAAGACCAGGCTCCAGCCGAGCCAGGGATGGGTTTCGGTCAGGCCGCCGATATCGGCAATGCGCTGCGTGCCCTTGACCTGGGCGATGTGGCCGACCGCGAAGAAGATTCCCGATTTGGTCAGGCTGTGCATGGTCATGTGCAGCAAGCCCGCGAAATTGGCGAGCGGTCCGCCCATGCCGAAGGCGAAGGTGATGATGCCCATGTGCTCGATCGAGGAATAGGCGAACAGCCGCTTGATGTCGCTGCGGCGGTAGAGCATGAACGCGGCGAAGATCAGCGAGACCAGGCCCATCGTCACCATCAGCGGGCCGGGCGCCACCGCCGCCGCGTTGGCGGAAAGCAGCATCTTGAAGCGCAACACGGCGTAAAGCGCGACGTTCAAGAGCAGCCCGGACAGCACCGCCGAGATCGGCGTCGGGCCTTCGGCATGGGCGTCGGGCAGCCAGGCATGCAGCGGCGCCAATCCCACCTTGGTGCCGTATCCCAGCAGCAGGAAAATGAAGGCGACGTTCAGCAGCGCCGGATCGAAGCGGGATGCGTGCGCGACCAGCTCGGTCCACACCATGGCGTCGATGCCTTCGCCGATCACCGGCTGCGCCGCGACATAGATCAGGATGGTGCCGAACAGCGCCAGCGCGATGCCGACGCTGCCGAGGATGAAATATTTCCAGGCCGCCTCGAGCGCCTCGTGGGTGCGGTAGATTCCGACCATGAGCACGGTGGTGAGCGTCGCCATTTCGACCGCGACCCACATCAGCCCGATGTTGTTCGCCAGCAACGCCAAATTCATGGCGAACATCAGGAACTGATACATGGCGTGATAGAAGCGCAGATAGACCGGCGTCAGCTTTCCGGTCTCGATCTCGTGGCCGATATAGCTGGCGCTGAAGACGCTGGTGGTGAAGCCGACGAAGGTGGTGAGCACGATGAAGACGATGTTGAGGTCGTCGACCAGCAGATAGCGGCCGGGCACGGGACGGTCGCCCAGCAGCAGCGACAAGGAAACGAGCAGCGTCAGGAAGGCGGCCGCGACGTTGAGCCGCGACGGAAGCCGGTAACCCGGCAGGCAAGCGAGCAGCGCCGCCGCGCCCAGCGGAATCAGCAGCACGGCCTCCATCCGCTCGAAAGCGAAGCCGGTCATCGGCGCTCTCCCCGGAACTGTTCGAGCGCCCGAATGTCCACGGTGTCGAAACGCTCGCGGATGCGGAACAGGAAGATGCCGATGACGATGAAGGCGATGAGGATGGAGAAGGCGACGCTGATCTCGACCACCAGCGGCATGCCCTTGGCGCCGGTCGCGGCCAGCACCAGCCCGTTTTCAAGCGACATGAAGCCGATGATCTGGCTCACGGCATTGCGCCGCGTCACCATCGATCAGCAATCCCAGCAGCACCACGGCGAGCGCGAAGGCCAGATCCTCGCGCGCGATCGGCGTCGCACCGCCGGTCACGCGCAGCATGACCACCATCGACAGCGCCACCAGCGCCATGCCGGCGAGCATGGTCAGGCCGATGCCGACCACGGTTTCGATTTCGCGGTGGATGCCCAGTCGCTGGACGATCCGCCGCAGCGCGACCGGAATGATGATGGCCTTGAATCCCAACGCGAGGCCGGCGGTGATGTAGAGATGCGGCGCGTTTTGGATATAGGCCTGCCAGGCGACCGACAGCGTCAGCACCAGCGCATGCCCGGCATAGACGTTGATCAGGGCGTAAAGCCGGTCCTGGTAAAGCAGCATGAAGCTCGCCAGCACCAGGCTGCCGGCGAGAAGATGGGCGAGGTCGAAGGCGAAATGGCCGCCATCTAGAATCTCCCCGACACGAAACGCAGCAGCATGCCGAGCAGCCCCAGCATCAGCGCCGCGCCCAGGAACTGGGGCACGCGGAAGACGCGCATCTTGGCGATGGCGGTCTCGAACACCGCCAGCAGAATCCCGGCGAATGCGAGCTTGGCGAGATAGGCCGCCGCCCCGGCAAAATAGGCGGCGAAGGAACCTTCCGGCGGCGCCAGGCCCCAGGGCACGAACAGGCAGGCGATCAGCGAGACATAGAGCAGCAGCTTGAGCATGGACGCCAACTCGATGAGCGCCAGATGCCGCCCGGAATATTCGAGCA
The DNA here is from genome assembly GCA_963810055.1 of uncultured Alphaproteobacteria bacterium. GTDB lineage: Bacteria > Pseudomonadota > Alphaproteobacteria > ATCC43930 > CGMCC-115725 > REEB95. The sequence goes on from CAWEME010000055.1 coordinate 18,247, forward strand.
CCATCGCCTCGTGCACCATCGTGAGCTCGAGATGCGTGGCGGGATTGTCGACCGGGATGCGCGCATTCTCGGCAATCGCGACGATGATGATGGCGATCAGCGCCAGACCGAGCGAGACGCGCAATCCCACCTCGGGCGATCCCATGAAATCGGCGATGGTCGAAAGCTGGGTCGATCCCGCGATCAAGGCCAGCGTGAACACGATCACGATCATGGCCGGCTCGGCCAAGCGACGCGATCATCACCTCGCGGCTCGAACCGATGCCGCCGAAGCTGGTGCCGACATCCATGCCGGCCAAGGCCAGGAAAAACCGCGCGCTGGCCAGGAGCGCGATGATGGCGATGAGGTCGGCCGACCAGCTGAACATCAGCCCGGTGGCGAAGGTAGGAACCAGGGCCGCGGCCACCCAGGTGGCGGAGACGATCAGATAGGGCGCGACGCGGAACAGCCAGCTGGCGTTTTGCGCCAGCACCGCCTCTTTTTTCAACAGCCGCAGCAGATCGCGATAGGGCTGGAAGAGCGGCGGACCGCGGCGGCGCAACAGCCGCGCCTTGACCTTGCGCACCAGGCCGGTCAACGCCGGCGCCAATGCCAGCACCAGCAGCATCTCCGCGCATTGCACGGCGAAATCGCGGATCAGAGCCATATCGCCGCCACCAACAGCAAGAGGATCAGAAGGACGAAGACCAGCATCAGATAGCGCCGGATGGTCAGGAACTGGAGATGGTTGAGCCGCTCCGCCATGAAGTTCGCGGCGAAGGCCACCGGCGCATAGAAAAAATCCCACACCGGATCGTGCAGCTCGACATGAAGCACGGCCGGGCTCGGATCGCCGGGCGGCGGCATTTCGACGCGTTCGCGCGCGCCGAACACGACGGCGCCGAAGACCCGGCGGATCGGCTGGGCGAAGCTGCTCGCGGTGTACTGCGTAAACGGGCTCGGATCGGGATAGCCGCAATCCCAGGCCGGCGCGCGGCGCAACGCGTGCGAGGCCAGGCGATGGATGGCGTAGACGGAAAGCAAGGCCGAGAGCGCGATGAAGACGAAGACCAGCATCCCGTCATAGGAGCTGCGGCTTTCGCTCACCGGAATTATCATTAACCAGGACAGGGTGCCTTGCGCCGGCATGTGGCCGTCGACCAGGCTTTGCGTCACCGGCGCCAGCGCGTCGATCACGAAGCCGGGCAGGATGCCGGCGAGGAGGCACAATGCCGACAGCAGGAACATGGATGCCAACGAGAAGCGGTCGGTCTCCAGCGCTTTTTCCGCAGGTTTCGAACGCGGCCGGCCGAGGAATGTCACGCCGAAGGCCTTGACGAAACACGCGCCGGCCAGCGCCGCCGACAGCGCCAACAGCGCGCCCACCACCGGGATCAGGATCTTGAGGCCCCATTCCGGCAGTTCGGGGCTGAGCAGGATCGCCTGGAAGGTCAGCCATTCGGAGACGAAGCCGTTGAGCGGCGGCAGCGCCGAGATGGCGACGCAGCCGACCAGGAAGGCGAAAGAGGCGAGCGGCATGCGGTGGATGAGCCCGCCCAGCCGTTCCATGTCGCGCTCGCCGGTCGAATTCAGCACCGCGCCCGCGCCGAAGAACAGCAGGCTCTTGAACAGCGAATGATTGAAGACGTGGAACAGCGCCGCGGTGAAGGCCAGCGCCGCCGCCCATGCCATGCCGTCGCTTTGGAAGGCGAGGGCGAGGCCCAATCCTATGAAGACGATGCCGATATTCTCGACCGTGTGATAAGCCAAGAGCCGTTTCAGATCGTGCTGCATCAGCGCATAAAGCACGCCCAAAACGGTGGTGATTCCGGCCAGCGCCAGCACCACCATGCTCGACCACCAGCTCGGCTCGCCGAGCAGATCGAAGACGATGCGGATGAAGCCGTAAACCGCGACCTTGGTCATGACGCCGCTCATCAGCGCCGAGACATGGCTGGGCGCCGCCGGATGGGCGAGCGGCAGCCAGACATGGAGCGGCACCAGCCCGGCTTTCGACCCGGCGCCCAAGAGCGCCAGCACCAGCACCAAGGCGGCGATCGTGGTGGCGGGATGGCTGGAAGCGCGGATCGCGGCGAAGCCGTAGCCGCCATCCGGCCCGGCGAGCAGGCCGAAGGCCAGCACCAAGGCGAGGGTGCCGAAGCTCGCCATCAGCAGATAGATGTAACCGGCGCGGCGGTTCTCGGGATCGCGGTGATGCGACATCACCAGCGCCCAGGAGGAAAGCGACATGAACTCCCAGCACAGCAGGAAGGTGAAGGCGTCGTCGGCGAGCACGACCAGATTCATGCCGGCGAGGAAGGCGGGATAGAAAGGCAACACGCGGTGCGGCGCGGTTTCGTGGCGCCCATAGCCCAGCGCGAACAGGCTCGAGGCAAAGCCGCCGAGATTGACGACGACCAGGAAAAACGCGGCCAGCGCGTCGATGCGGAAATGCGCGCCCAGCCAGGGCAAGCCCAAGGGCAGCACCAGCGTGGAATCCGCCGCGCCGCCCGCGAGCAACTGGACCAGCGCGGAGACAAGCGCCACCGCCGAGGCGGCAAGACAGATGCCGTAGACCAGCGGCGTTGCGGCTTGCGAGCGCGAGGTCGCGATGCCGAGGACCGAAGTCGCGAGCAGCGCGGCGACGCAATAAAGGGCGATCTCGACTGGCATGCGGCTTTAGCTTCGCCCTCCGCGGGCTTTAAGCCGCACGCCGCGACCGCCGCCGGCGCTTGCCGCGCCTTCGGCGATGAGCTCGATGCCGGCCGCGTCGAACGCGGCGGTCAGCTTGGTCAGGGAATCGACATTGCCGCGGATGACGCCGTCGCTCGCCTCCATGCGCTGGATGGTGGGGACCGACAGGCCCGACAGATCGGCGAGCTGGCGCTGGTCGATGCCGAGCAGCGCCCGCGCCGCCCGGAGTTGCGCGGCGGATATCACGGCTGGGACATTGAAAGTAAGGGTTTATCCATGAGTTCTTATGGATAAACCATGAGGCAGGGCGAGTGCAATCCCGAATCATGCGGCTTCATTGTAGTCGCGTTCGCCGTTATATCGCTAACCCTACAATACGGGCGCTAGCTAATGACCAATAGTGATCACCGCCGTTCGTAAGTTTCAGTGCTGACTTGAAGTGGAAGGTGCTGAATGGTTTTAGGATAAGCGTATTGAAATTTAAGACGACAGACCACCAAGGACAGCATAGGGTAACTATTCACACGGTAGCATTGGCAATGTAAGCGGAAGTCTTTAATAAGACCGACAGCCAAAGCCCACTTTTTTCTTCCGAAAAAATTATGTCGCGTTCCTGCTGTATGGGGCGGCATGAATTTTTGAAGGGAGTGATTTATGGAAGAGGCCAAAATGTTCAAATTTGTACGAGCTGTCGTTGTATTAGCTCTGTTTGTAGCCATTTTTATTTTGATCTGGAAAGAGGACACTCTCGCCAAAACGCCAACAGAATTTGGCCTGATTGGCATTTTACTTACAATTCTTTCGTTGCTCGGAAGTTGGATTCTTTCGCATATCTATTCTGAGTTGACCCACCAAAATGAATTAACCCGGATCGATCAAATTCACAAAGAAAGCCTTCGTACCTACGCGCTGAAAGCCTCAGAAAAAGTGACCAATTTATCGAACGAACTAAGTCGCCTCGCTGTTTCATTGGAAGCAGAATTAGATGATCAGGAATTCTCAAATGCCGAACTCAAATTACAATCGAGAGAATTGAAGGTTGAGAGCGCCATCCATCTCATTACAACATTAAAAAACGCAAATGACACTTCGTTGAGTGACTGGAAGGGCGTAATCGGCGAAGAGCTTGAGCAGCAACGAGAAGACCGCGAGGAAACGCTTTTAGCTGTTCTTCATAGCCTCATGGAAAGAGTCGATGAGATTGAAAAATACCAACTTGAATTAATTTCCAAAGATTCGGGTCAAGAAGGATATGAAGAACTTAATGAGCTAAAAATAAAAATCGATCAAATTAGAAACTCATTGAAACACGCAGAAATTTTTGGGGGAGTAAACTATCCATACCAACGACCCCATAAGCAAAGATACGACGAAGTCTCTGAGCCATGCCCAAATTGTGGAAAACCGGTGTCATACAGGCACAGGACGAAACTTGCTATTAAAGGTGTGGCATGCAAGTCGTGCGGTCAGAAGCTGGTTTCTCGTAGATTATCTGATGATGTTTATGCGCTGACAATTCGGCAAGATGTGCCTGAAACCGTTAGCTGCCCGAATTGCAATCGTAAAACAGTGGTTACTTTGGATGTATTTCCATCTGCAACTGCACGATATAGCTGCGAATGCGGCTCTGAGGTTCGAGTTGTACGCTTAAGTGATGGAATTCGAACTGAAGAAATTTCTTCTGTGCCAGAACATTTGATTAAAAAAGTACAATCGCAATTGCCAGATCAGCCATGGCCAAAACATACCCATATAGCGGTAGCCGAAAAAATCGGTGCGCCCACTAAGGACGTGCAAAAAGCGATTCAGGTCTTTGATTCGGCGCGGCATTTTTAAAAATCAAGTAGATGGAAAAATCGTTGAGGATTAAGAATTTTCAATCTTCTAGTAGTTTTCTAAGCATTACCCCGCCGCCTGCACGGCCCGGCGCGCCATCACGCCGATCAGATGCGCGCGGTATTCGGCGCTGGCGTGGATGTCGGCGTTGAGCCCGGAGGCTTTCTGCGTCACGCCCTTGATCGCGTCGGCGGAGAAAGTCTTGGCCAGCGCCGCTTCCATATCCTTCTGGCGGAACACCACCGGCCCGGCGCCGGTGACGGCGACGCGCACGCCGTCCTTGGCCTTGGCCACGAACACGCCGGCGATGGCGTAGCGCGAGGCCGGGTTGGGGAATTTCATGTAAGCGGCCTTGTCCGGGATGGGAAAGGACACCGCCGTCACGATCTCGCCGGCCTCGAGCGCGGTTTCGAACATGCCCTTGAAGAACTGATCGGCCGGAATCTTGCGCTTGTTGGTGACGATGGTGGCGTTGAGGGCCAGCACCGCCGCCGGATAATCCGCCGCCGGATCGTTGTTGGAGATCGAGCCGCCGAGCGTGCCGCGGTTGCGCACGGCGGGATCGCCGATATGCGCGGCCAGTTGCGCCAGCGCCGGGATCGCCTGCTTGACCTCGGCCGATTCCGCCACCTCGATATGCCGCGTCATCGATCCGATCACCACGGCGTTGCCGTCCTGCTTGATGCCCTTCAACTCGGATATCCCGCCCAGATCGACCAGGTCGCTCGGCTTGGCCAGGCGCAGCTTCAAAGAGGGGATCAGCGTCATGCCGCCCGCGACCAGCTTGCCCTCGGCGGCCTTGGCCACCAGGCCCGCCGCCTCGGCGACGGTCTTGGCCTTGTGATATTGGAAATCGTACATGCGCGTTTCCCCGATCCTTACTTCGCCATCGCTTCGGCGCCGGCTTTGATCGCCTTGACGATGTTGTGATAGCCGGTGCAGCGGCAGAGATTGCCCTCGAGCCATTCGCGGATCTGCTGCTCGCTCGGCTTCTTGTTGTGCTTCACCAAATCGAGCGCGCTCATCACCATGCCGGGCGTGCAGTAGCCGCATTGCAAACCGTGATGCTCGCGGAACGCGGCCTGCATCGGGTGGAGTTCGTCGCCTTTCGCCAGGCCCTCGATCGTCGTCACCGTGGCGCCGTCGGCCTGCACCGCCAGCATGGTGCAGCTCTTGACGCTGTCGCCGTTGACGTGGACGACGCAGCAGCCGCACTGGCTGGTGTCGCAGCCGACATGGGTTCCGGTCAGGGCCAGGGTCTCGCGCAGGAACTGGACCAGCAAAGTGCGCGGCTCGACGGTGCCGGACGCCTTCTTGCCGTTCACGGTCATGGATACGCTGGGCATGGTACGACGTCTCCCTCGAATTAACCGGCCGCATCCGGCGGGGCGGCCGCTTTATGGGCTCAAGTTTTCCGCCAGCATGGCGCCGCCGTCAAGCGTCAGCGGACGAAGAAATAGAGAATGCCCGCCACCAGCGCCGCCAGGATGGTCACCCACAGGAAAGGCGGCAGGCGGCGGCCCTCCTGGTGGGTGAGGAGCTCGGCCGGGGTCGGCATATGGGGCGCGCGTTCTTCGGGCAGCATGGCGGCAGGGATAGGGGCGGCCTGAGGCGGCTGGGCGCTCACCAAGGTGGCGAAATTGGAGAAGAAATCATCCGCCATTTTCCGGGCGGCGCCGTCGATCAGCCGCGAGCCGATCTGCGCCAGCTTGCCGCCGATCTGGGCCTCGACCTTATAATTCAGTTTGGTGCCGGCGCCCTCGTCGGCGAGATGCACCGTGGCGCCGCCCTTGGCGAAGCCGGCGGCGCCGCCCGTGCCCTCGCCGATGATGCGGTAACCATTGGGCGGGTCGAGATCGGACAGCGTCACCTTGCCGGAGAAGCTCGCGCTCACCGGGCCGACCCGCGCCTGCACCTTGGCGGCGAATTGGGTGTCGGAGGTCTTCAGCATCTCCTGGCAGCCGGGGATGCATTGTTTCAGAATCTCGGGATCGTTGAGCGCGCTCCACACCTTCGCGCGCGGCGCGGCGATGATGTATTCGCCGGTCATGTCCATGGCGGCCGTCCCTTCCTTCTCCTGCAAGGAAACTAGTCCGGCGCGCCTGCCGGAGCAAGCGCAGGGCGCACCGCCATCGGGGTTGACTTCAAGCGCGCCCCGGCGATGCTAGCGGCGGCCGAAACCAAGAACGGCGGGGGGAATGCCTTATACGAGTCTTGCCTGGGGGTTGCCCTTCGTCGGGCTGCTGCTGACCATCGCCACGGCGCCGCTGGCGGTTCCGGGACTCTGGGGCCGGCATTACGGCAAGCTGGTGGCGTTCTGGGCGCTGGCCTTCCTCGCGCCCGATGCTCTGTACGAGGGCGCTGGCGCCGCCGCCTGGCGGCTTTTGGACATGACGCTCAACACTTATCTGCCCTTCGTGCTGCTGCTGGGCGCGCTGTTCGTCATCACCGGGGGCTTGCGGATCAGGGGCGCGCCGCACGGCACGCCGGGCGTCAACACCGCGCTGTTGGCGATCAGCACCGCGGTGTCGAGCTGCATCGGCACGCCGGGCGCGTCGATGCTGATGCTAAGGCCGCTGGTGCGCGCCAACCGCCACCGGGCGCGCACCGGGCACATCTACGTCTTCTTCATTTTCCTGGTCTGCAACATCGGCGGCGCGTTGACGCCGCTCGGCAATCCGCCCTTGTTCCTGGGCTATCTGCGCGGCGTGCCGTTCTTCTGGCCGATCGTTCACCTGTTTCTGCCGACGCTGACGCTCGCCTGCGCGGTGCTGGCGGTGTTCTATGCCGTCGACCGCCATATCTACCGGGTTCACCGGAAAGACGGCGAAATACTGCCGGAGATCGAGAAGCTGAGCATCGACGGCGGAATCAACCTGCTGCTGCTCTTGGGCGCGGCGATCACCATGATGCTGCGTACTTTCTGGTCCTGGCCCGGCGCTCTCGACCTCTTCGGGATTCCTTGGAGCTTCGACGACATACTGGCCGATGCGCTGTTCATCCTCCTCGGCGCGCTGTCGCTGAAGCTCACGCAACCGGCGACGCGGCAAGAAAACGCTTTCGTGTGGACGCCGATCATCGAGATTTCGATCCTGTTCGCCGCGATCTTCGTGGCCTTGATCCCGGTCGACGCCATCATGGCGGCGGGCCAGGCCGGACCGGGACATGCGCTGTTCAACGCCATGTTCGAAGCGGGCCAGCCGGTGGTGCCGCTGTTCTACCTGCTGCCGGGCCTGCTCTCCTCGGTGCTCGACAATGCGCCGGCCTACCTGGTGTTCTTCGGCCTGGCCGGCGACGACGCCAAGCTGCTCACCGGGCCGTTGGCGCTGACGCTGGCCGCGATCTCGGCCGGCGCCAGCTATTTCGGCGCCATGACCTATATCGGCAACGCGCCCAACCTGATGGTGAAGTCGATCGTCGAGAGCTATGGCGTCAAGATGCCGAACTTCTTCGCCTATATCGCCTGGTCGGGTCTTTGCCTGTTGCCGCTGCTGTTGGCGGCGATGGCGGTGTTCTTCCGCTAGAGCGCGCTCGGCGCCTTTGCGCAACCGTCGTTTCCGCCGCCAAGCAGCTTTTGTGGGGGTGAGGGGGTTGGCAGCGGCCAAAAACCCATGCCATAGTGTCCGCGTCAATAACAACAGGCCGGTCGAACCGGCCCGTGTTTTGGGAGTGGGGGAGGTTTCGGGCTTGGGTTTCCTGCTGCTATTGAGCCGCTGGGTCGATTTCCTCAACGAGAAAATCGGCCGTACGGTCTATTGGCTGGTATTGGGCGCGGTGCTGGTGAGTTCCGGCAACGCGGTGGTGCGTTACCTCTTCAATTACAGCTCCAACGGCTGGCTCGAGCTGCAGTGGTATCTCTACACCGGCTTCTTCCTGGTCGGCGCGGGCTACACGCTCCTGCGCAACGAGCATGTCCGCATCGACATCATCTATAGCCGGTTCAATCCGCGCACGCGCGCCTGGATCGACCTGCTGGGCGGGATTTTCTTCCTCTTGCCCATGGCGATCCTCATCATGGCGCTTGCCTGGCCGGTGTTCACCGAATCCTACGCGCTCACCGAATATTCGCCCAGCGCCAACGGGCTGCTGCGCTGGCCGGTGAAGCTCATGATGCCGGTCGGGTTCTTCCTGCTGGCGATCCAAGGCGTCTCGGAAATTATCAAACGCGCGGCCTTCCTGATGGGCCTCATCCCCGATCCGACGCCGCGGCACGCCCACGGCTCCGAAGGCACGGTCGCGGAGGACATGATCATGAAAACCGAGGGCGAGAAATGAGCGCGCTGTTCATCGCCAACATCGCGCCGTGCATGTTCGCGATGCTGATCGTCCTGCTCATGATCGGCTATCCGGTCGCTTTCTCGCTCTCCGCCAACGGCCTGCTGTTCGGCGTCATCGCCATCCATTACGGGCTGTTGGGCCCGGATCTGATCCAGGCGCTGCCGCAACGCGTCTTCGGCATCATGTCGAACGACACGCTCTTGGCCATCCCGTTCTTCACCTTCATGGGCCTGATCCTCGAGCGCAGCGGCATGGCCGAGGATCTGCTCGACACCATCGGCCAGATGTTCGGGCCGATCCGCGGCGGTCTGGCCTATGCCGTGGTCTTCGTCGGGGCGCTGTTGGCGGCGACGACCGGGGTGGTGGCGGCTTCGGTGATCTCGATGGGCCTCATTTCGCTCCCCATCATGCTGCGTTACGGCTACGACCGGCGCGTCGCCGCTGGCGTGATCGCGGCCTCGGGCACGCTGGCGCAGATCATTCCGCCGAGCTTGGTTCTGATCGTGATGGCCGACCAGCTCGGCAAGTCGGTCGGCGACATGTATCAGGGCGCCTTCATTCCCGGCCTGAGCCTGGCCGCGCTCTATGCCGCTTGGGTGTTCATCGTCTCGATCATAAAGCCGAACTTGGTTCCCGCCCTACCGCTCGACGCCATCACCGTGCGCGAGTCCTCGGGCAAGATGGGCTACCCCTCGCTCGGGGTGGTGGTGGCGATCTGCGTGGCCGTGGCCTATTTCCTCTCCGATTACGACATCCTGCATCCGATCTGGGCCTGCGCGCTGGTCGGAGCGGCCGCCTACGCCGTGGCGCTGGCCGACAAGTATCTCAAGCTCAACGTCCTCAGCCTGCTCTCGCGCCAGGTCGTCATCGTCATGATGCCGCCCTTGGCGCTCATCTTCCTGGTGCTCGGCACCATCTTCCTCGGCATCGCCACGCCGACCGAGGGCGGCGCCATGGGGTCGGCGGGCGCGCTCATCCTGGCCTTCGCCAATCGGCGGCTCGACATCAAGCTGCTCAAACAGGCGATGGACACGACGGCGAAGCTCTCCTCCTTCGTCATGTTCATCCTGATCGGCTCGACCGTGTTTAGCCTGGTGTTCCGCGGCGTCAACGGCGATCTGTGGGTCGAGCATCTGCTCACCAGCCTGCCGGGCGGCCAGGTGGGATTCCTGATCGTGGTCAACATGATGGCCTTCTTCCTGGCCTTCTTCCTCGATTTCTTCGAGCTGGCCTTCATCATCGTGCCGCTCTTGGGCCCGGTGGCGGAGAAGCTCGGCATCGACCTGATCTGGTTCGGCGTGCTGCTGGGCGTCAACATGCAGACCTCGTTCATGCATCCGCCCTTCGGTTACGCGCTGTTCTATCTCAGGAGCGTCGCGCCTTCCGAGGAATACACCGACCGCGTCACCGGCAAGCGCATGGCGCCGCTCACCACCGGCCAGATCTATTGGGGCGTCATCCCCTTCGTTCTGATCCAGGTCATCATGGTCGGCATCGTCATCGCCTTCCCGCGCCTGGTCACGGGCGTGCTCGACAAGGGAACCGGGATCAATCCCAACAGCATCCATTTCGAGGCGCCGCCGCCGACTTCAGACGAAACCGCGCCGCCGGCCGACTTCAAATGACCCCGCGCGGCTCTTGAAAAAAAAGCCCCGCCTCGCGGCGGGGCTTTCGCATTCACGACGGGCGCCGGTCAGGCCTTGGTGCCGACCTTCGCGTACATGTAGTTGTCGAACTGCTGTTCCTCGACGCGCATCCATTCGTCCTGCTGGGCGAGGTAATCCGCCCACGGCCCGTAGATCTTCTTGAACTTCGGGTTGCGCGCCGATTCTTCCGCGTAAAGCTCGCGGGTCGCCTTGAAGCAGGCGTCCATGATCGGTTTCGTCCAATAGCGCAACTGCGTGCCGCCGGCGATGAGGCGCTTCAGCGCCTGCGGATTGAGGAGGTCGTAGGCGGCGATCACCCTGTTGTTGGCATCGGCCGCGGCGGTCTGGACCATCGCCTGATAGCTCTTCGGCAGCGTGTTCCATTGCTGGAGGTTGACGTAGAGCGAAAGGTTGGTCTGACCCTCCCACCAGCCGGGCGCGTAGTAGTACTTGCAGACCTTGTAAAAGCCCAGCTTCTCGTCGTCATAGGGGCCGACCCACTCGGCGGCGTCGATCGTGCCTTTCTCGAGCGCGGGATAGATGTCGGCGCCGCCCAATTGCTGCGGCACCACGCCGAGCTTGGTGAGCACCGCGCCGCCCCAGCCGCCGATGCGGAACTTGATGCCTTTCAAATCCTCGACGGTCTTGACTTCCCTCTTCCACCAGCCGCCCGCCTGGGTCCCGGTGTTGCCGGCCGGGATGGGAAGGATGTTGTAATCCTTGAAGAAGTCGTTGATCGCGGCCTGCCCGCCGGCCTCGCGCAGCCACGAATTCATGATGCGGTAATTCATGCCGAAGGGCACGGTGGCGTCGAAGGTGAAGGTCGGGTCCTTGCCGACATAGTAGTAGCTGGCGGAGTGACCCATCTCGACCGTGCCATTCTGCACCGCGTCCAGCACCTGGAGCGGCGGCACGATCTCGCCGCCGGCGAAGACGCGGACCTGGAACTTCTGGTCGGTCATCTCGGCCATGCGATTGGCGAAATATTCGGCGCCGCCGAAGATGGTATCGAGACTCTTGGGCCAGCTCGTCGCCATGCGCCAATTGATCGTCGGCGATGATTGCGCGATCGCCGGCGCGGCGATGGTGCTGGCGGCCAATCCCGCGCCGCCGGCGGCCAAGAACTTGCGTCGATTCATGGAAAGTTCCTCCCCGTTTGATTCTTGCTTCGGCCCCGGCTTTTTGGCCACGCGCCGAGCTTGCCTGCGATCATACACGATTGGAGACCAAGCCCAAGGCCAAATTGACCGCCCCCGGCCGGGGCCGATGGGGGCGGAAAAGGCGGTTTCCAGGGCCCCTGGCCGACGGGGCCGGGCCTATCGCGCTATGGATCGGAACCGATGGACGGCGGCTCCTGAAGCAGGCGCCGTTTGACCTCCTTGTCGGTCAACTCGTGCCGACACAGAAGTTGTTTCGAAGACCGGGTGAATGAGGCGATACCGGATGGCCCAGTCGGTCCTCCGTTCATCCTTTCCGATAATCCAAGCGGAATGCTATCGTTCACGCGGGTTCCTGGTCATCGGAGGAATGTCGGATTGACGGCGTTCGAGAGCCTGGCCGGGTGGATCGACCGGCTCAACGACTGCATCGGCCGGGCAGCGGCGTGGCTCGCGTTGCCGGTGATCGCTTGCCTGTTCCTGCAAATCCCGCTACGCGAGGTCGTCCACAACTACTATCTGCAGGTCAACGACACCGGTCAGACCTTCCACGCCACGCTGTTCATGATCGCCTCCGCCTATGCGATGCGCTGGGACCAGCATGTGCGGGTCGACGTCTTCCATCGGTGGATGAGCCCGCGCGCCCGCGCCGTCGTCGAGCTCGTTGGCACGGTCTTGTTTCTCTGGCCGTGGCTCGTGATGTTCGGGTGGTATTCGTGGCCGGTCGTCATCGAGTTCCTGGAGCGAGCTCGAGGCGTACCCCGACACCTGGACGCCGGGGTATTTCCTGCTCCAGACGAACCTGGTCACCTTCGATACGCTGGTCGGGCTGCAGTCCGTCGCCATCGTCGTCCGGGCGGCGCTGGCGTTGAGGCGGCGATGAGCGGCCTGCTGACGCCCGAGGCGATGAGTTTCGCGATGTTCGCGGCGGTGTTCGTGCTGCTGATGTTCGGGTACCCGGTCGGCTTCACGCTGATGGGCACCGCGATGTTGTTCGCGGGAATCGGCGCGGCGCGCGGAATCTTCGATGTCCACCTGCTTGCCGCCCTGCCGCTGCGCGTCAGCGGCATCATGAACAACGACCTGCTCCAGGCGATTCCGCTTTTCCTCTATCTTGGCGTGATCCTGCAACGCACGACGCTGGCCGCGGACCTCCTGAACGGCCTCGGCGCGCTGTTCGGCCGCCGCGCCGGCGGGCTCGCGGTCGCCACCATCGTCGTCAGCGCGATGCTCGCACCGACCACCGGCGCCATCGGCGCGACCGTGCTCACGGTCGGGCTTATGTCGCTGCCCACGATGCTCAAGGCCAACTACAACACGCGGCTCGCCTCGGGCGTCGTCTGCGCCGCCGGCACGCTCGGCACGGTGCTGCCGCCCTCGATCGTGCTGATCCTGCTCGGCACCACCATGCAAGGCGCCGCGATCGAGGCGCAACTCGCCCGCGGCCAGCTGGTCACGCAGCCGCTGACGGTCGAGGACATTTATCTTGGTAGCGTCGGGCCGGTCGGGGTGATGCTCGCGGCCTATCTGGCTTATGTCGTGTTCGTCGCCTGGCGGCATCCGGAGCGCTGTCCGCCGCCGCCCGGGGCCGAGGCGCGGCCGGATTACCGCCGGCTCGCCTTCACGCTGTTCACGCCGATGGCGCTCATCCTCTTTATGCTCGGTCTGATCATCAGCGGCCTCGCTTACACGGTCGAGGCGGCGGCGACCGGCGCTATCGGCGCGACGATCTACGCATTCGCGCGCCGCCAGCTCAACTGGCAACGGATGACCGAGACGGTGCATCAGGTCGCCAAGCTCACGGCGATGGTCTTCCTGCTTCTGATCGGGGCTACGACGTTTTCGCTCGTGTTCCGCGGGTTAAACGGCGATCTGCTGGTCGGGCGCATTCTTGCCGGGGTGCCCGGCGGCAGCACGGGCGCGGTGCTCGCGGTGATGGTGGTGGTGTTCTTGCTGGGTTTTTTCCTCGATGCGATCGAGATCATCTTCCTGGTGGTTCCGATCGCCATGCCACCGCTCCTGTTTCTCGGCGCCGACCCGGTCTGGCTCACGGTGCTTACGGCGATCAATCTCCAGACCGCCTTCCTCCATCCGCCTTTCGGGCTCGCGATCCTGTTCGTGCGCAGCGTGGCGCCGCCCGAAGTCAAGACCACCGATCTCTACTGGGGAATCATTCCGTTCATCATCATCAGCATCGCCGCGCTGGTCCTGGTATGGGCCACTCCCGGCTTGGTCACGGCCCTACCCAGCCACGTCGAGACGCAGCGGCTGGCGGTCGCGCCGGCCTCACCGGGGCAGTCGCAGTCGGCGCCCTCGGTTGATGAAAAGCCGCCTTCGAGCGCCGATTTCGCCGCGCCGCCAGCCAGCAAATCCCCATAATTAACCGGGGTCGGGACGGCGCGCATGATGTTGGCGATGGCCACGCGCTGCCGCACCGTCAGGCGCCGATACCCCTAGCGCTTGCGCGCGAGCGTGACGCCGTCGCCGATGGGCAAGAGGCTCAGATCGATGCGCTCGTCGGCGTGGAGCTTGACATTCAAGGCCTTCAACGCCTCGGTGTCGCGGTCGCCCTTGCTCTTGTTGGCGACGCTGCCGCCCCACAGCATGTTGTCGAACATCATCAGGCCGTCGGGATGGAGGAGGCGCAAGCCCGCCTCGTAATAGCGGTCGTAATTTTCCTTGTCGGCGTCGATGAAGATGAAGTCGAAGGTGCCGGGAGCTCCGGCGGAGATCAGCTTTTCGAGCGTTTTCAGCGCGGGGGCGAGTTGCAAGTCGATCTTGTCCGCGACCCCGGCCTCTTTCCAGTAACGCTTGGCAATGGCAGTGGTCTTGGCGTTGATGTCGCAGCAGACGAGCGAACCGCCCTCGGGCAGCGCGCTCGCCACCCACAGCGCGCTGTAGCCGGTAAAGGTGCCGATCTCGAGGCAGCGCCGCGCGCGTATCAGCTTCACCAGGAAGGCCATGAACTGGCCCTGGTGGGGCGGAATCTGCAAACCGGCCGAGGGCAATGTCGCGGTTTCGTCCCGGAGCCTCTTCATCAGAGGCGTTTCGCGCAAGGAAACCGAAAGGATGTAATCGTAAAGTTTGGGCGTGATGTCCAGGATGCGGACGGTCATGGAGTCTCCTTGAAGGGCGGCATCCTTGCGCTTTTTATGCTAAGCGTATAGGGGATTCCAGCCACGGTTCCGGGGCGTAGCTCAGCCTGGTAGAGCGCCAGCTTTGGGAGCTGGATGCCGCAAGTTCAAATCTTGCCGCCCCGACCACCGGGGCATTGGGAAAGACGAGAGAAGATGACAGGTCCATGCCGCGCACCGTAATCTACCGCCCCGCCAAGACCGCCACGCAATCGGGCAAGGCCAAGACCGGCCGGTGGCTGTTGGAATACGAAACTGAAACCCCGCGCGAACCCGACCCGCTGATGGGCTGGTCGAGCGCCGCCGACACGCTCAACGAGGTGCATCTGCGCTTCGAGACGCTCGAAGAGGCGGTGGCGTTCGCGCAAAAGCACGGCATCGAATACGAGGTGGTGAAGCCGCGCGAGCCGCGTTTGAGACCCAAGAGCTATTCCGATAATTTCCGCTGGCAGCGGCCGAGCTGACGGCGGATGGTTCTGCGCCGCGCCCATAGCTCAGAGGATAGAGCAGCCGCCTTCTAAGCGGCAGGTCGGAGGTTCGAGTCCTCCTGGGCGCGCCAATTCCGCCAGCCGCCGTTATTACGCCGTTGCCGGAATTCTAGGCGCTCCAGCCGGCCCGTATCCCCTGCGCCAATCATTTTCCATTGCCGGTATTCCCTCCGGCGCGGTTTATGCCTAAAGTTGAAGTAGCAAAAGACAATACGGCCCGGCGTTCACGGCAAGAAACACGGGGAGCGAATGGCGGGGGTGGATCTCAACGAGCTCTTGCGGCAGCGCAGTGGAGAGAGGTTTGCTCTGCATGAGCGTCTGCTGAATGGCCAACTGGTGCGTGTGTTGCGCACCATCGGTTTCGACCGTCACTATGTCTCCGCCCAAGGCCCGTATCTCTTCGACAGCGACGGCAACCGCTATCTCGACCTGTTGAACGGCTTCGGCGTATTCGGCATCGGCCGCAACCATCCGGTGGTGAAGCGGGCGATCGTGGAGACGCTCGAGGCCGATTTGCCCAATCTGGTGCAGATGGACGTGTCGGTATTAAGCGGGTTGCTGGCCGAGAAGCTGGCCGCGCTACTGCCCGGGCTCGATAAATTTTTCTTCTGCAGTTCCGGCGCCGAGGCGGTCGAGGCGGCGATCAAGTTTGCGCGCTTTGCCACGCAGCGCGCGCGCGTCATTTATTGCGAGCATGCCTTCCACGGTTTGACCTATGGCGCGCTGTCGCTCAACGGCGGCGAGGAATTCCGCGATGGCTTCGGACCGCTGCTGCCCGATTGCGTCGCCGTGCCGTTCAACGATCTCGCCGCGCTCGAACGGGCGCTCTCGTCGCGCGAGGCGGCGGCCTTCGTGGTCGAGCCGATCCAGGGCAAAGGCGTCAATCTGCCGCGGGACGATTACCTGACCGCGGCCGCGGCGCTTTGCCGCAAATACGGCACGCTGTTCGTCGCCGACGAAATCCAAACCGGCATGGGCCGCACCGGGCGCTTCGCCGCGATCGAGCATTGGGACGTCGAAGCCGACATGGTGCTGCTGGCCAAGGGGTTGTCCGGCGGCTTCGTGCCGGTTGGCGCGGTGGCGATGAAGAAATGGATATTCGACCGCCTGTTCGACCGCATGGATCGCGCCGTGATGCACGGCTCGACCTTCTCCAAGACCGATCTGGCCATGGCGGCGGGCTTGGCGACATTGGCGGTGATGGAAGACGAGAATCTTATCGCGCGCGCCGGCGCGCAAGGGGCTGCGATCATGGCCGATCTCGCCGCGCTTCAGGTCAAGCATCCGCTGATCAAGGAAGTGCGCGGCAAGGGCATGATGATCGGCATCGAGTTCGGCGCGCCCGGCAGTTTCAAGCAACGCGGCGCCTGGTGGCTGCTGGACCAGTTGGAGAAAGGACTCTATTGCCAGACGGTGATCATGCCGTTGTTCACCCGGCACCGCATCCTGACCCAGGTTGCCGGACATGGGCTGCCGGTGATCAAGCTGTTGCCGTCCTATACGGTCTCGGATGAGGATCGTGTCTGGATCCGCGACGCTTTCGACGAGGTGCTGGCGGGTTGCCAGAACGTCACCGCTTCGGTGCTGGGCCTGATGCGCGACATGGCCAAGGGCGCCACGCGCGGCTTCGCCCGCTTCAACCGTCCGGTTCAGCCGGATGGTCTCGTTGCGGTGAATTATCATCCGCGCGGCCGTGCTCCGGGCGAGGGCAAATCGGCGCCGCCTCCCGCTGCCGTTCCTTAGGGGAAATTGCGCAGTTTCAACGTGTCGTTTTTACGGACGGTTCGCCGCTGGCCGACCCGGGCGGCGAAAAAAATTAACGCGGCCCGATCTCAGCCGCCACGACTCGAGAGTTTGCGAGTCGCGGTAATCCGGGAGACGATTGTCACCGGAGCGCCGCAAAACCGGAACATTTCCGAAGCTTTGGACTGTTAGAGAATTCGGGATGAGTTCGTTGTAACTCGCCCGAGGTTTTGCATGCTTTTGATGCTTCATCCCTTCGCCTTCCGCAAAATGGCAAAAAACGCCGCCGCCGCCGGTGCGATCGATCCGGTGGCGCTGACCATGATGGCGGTGAATCAACTCGGCCCGGCCACCGTCCGCACCGCGGCCAATGGCAAGTCGCTCAAGGTCGAAGTCGCCGATGAGCGGGTGGCGCAGATCTTCCGGGCCGCGCTCGAGGAAATGCAGAAGACGCGTACGACCGACCGGCTGGTGGATATTGTCGTCGCCGGCGCCGCCGGCGGACGCTGAAAGGCGCGTTAACCGGCCGCCGCCAGCAATTCAAGCGCCCGCAACGTGGCGGCACGGCGGATTTCGGCGCGATTGCCCTTGAAGATTTTTCGTTCGGTGTGGGATTTGCCGCCGCGCCGCGCCAGGCCGAAATAGACCAATCCCACCGGCTTATCCGGGCTCCCGCCGCTCGGCCCGGCGATGCCGGTGACGGCGACGGCAAGATCGACCGGCGCCTTGGCGAGCGCGCCTGCCGCCATCGCCGCCGCGGTCTCCGCGCTGACCGCGCCATGCCGGGCGATAAGCTCCGCGGGCACGCCGAGCAGCTCGCTCTTGGCGCGGTTGGAATAAGTCACGAAGCCGCGCTCAACGACGTCGGAGGCCCCCGCTATGTCGGTCAAAGCCGCCGCGACCAAACCGCCGGTGCAGGATTCGGCAGTGGCAAGGGTCCATCCCTTGGCGCGGCAGCGCGCCAGCACGGTCTCGGCCAGGCGGTTCAGATCGTCAGAGCGCAAGGATGTGCTCGCCGATGAGCAGGACGAGGGCGGCGTAAAGCGCGGCGGCGACGTCGTCGGCCATGATCCCGAGCCCGCCGGGAACGTTGCGTTCGATGTGACGGATCGGAAACGGCTTGAAGATGTCGAACAGGCGGAACAGCAGGAACCCGGCGAGATAAAACAGCGGATCGAGCGGCACCACGACCAGCGTCAGCCATTGTCCCGCCACCTCGTCGATCACGGCAAAGCCCGGATCCTTGATGCCGCTCGCTTGTTCGACGCGGCCCGCCGCCCAGCAGCCGACGATGAAAACTATGATGGCGGCGATCAGCAATCCCGATGCGCCGGCATAAGTCATGATGATCCAGGCGAAAGGCAGCGCCGCGAGCGAGGCCCAGGTGCCCGGCGCCCAAGGCAGCAATCCGCAACCGAACCAGGTGGCGAGCAGCGCCGCCGGATGCGAGGACGGCAATCCGGTCCTGTGCATGGCGCCTAGAATGGCAGGCGCAACGTGGCCACCGCCTGCGCGGCAATGCCTTCGCCGCGCCCGGTGAATCCCAGTTGCTCTGTCGTGGTCGCCTTGACGCTGACGCGCTTTTCGTCGAGTTCCAGGATTTCGGCGACGCGTTTCACCATGGCGGCGCGGTGCGGGCCGATCTTCGGCCGCTCGCAAATCAGCGTGACATCGACATGGCTGATAGCGCCCCCCGCCTGTTTGACGAGATCGGCGGCATAACGCAGGAATTTATGCGAAGGCGCGCCGCGCCATTGCGCGTCGCTCGGCGGGAAATGCACGCCGATATCGCCGGCGCCGAGCGCGCCCAATATGGCGTCGGTCAGCGCGTGCAAGCCTGCATCGGCGTCGGAATGGCCGACCAACGCCTTGTCGAACGGCACCTTGACGCCGCACAGCCAGACATGATCGCCGGGCCCAAAGGCGTGCACGTCGAAGCCCTGGCCGGTCCGGACTTCGCCCAAACGCCCGGCCAGAATGCGCGCCGCCCGCGTCAGATCTTCGGGGGTGGTCACCTTGATGTTGTCCTCGCTGCCTTCGACCAGCCGCACCGGCAATCCGGCGCGCTCGGCTACCGCGGCGTCGTCGGGCAAATCTTGGCCGATGACGGCGCGATGCGCGGCCAGAATCTCCTTATAGCGGAATCCCTGCGGCGTTTGCGCCCGCCACAGATTGGCCCGATCGATGGTTTCAGCGACCATGCCGCCGGCGCCGCGCTTCACCGTGTCGAGCACCGGCAGGGCAGGGATGGCGGCGGGAGCCCGGTCCAGGGCAGCGAGTACGCGGTCGACCAATCCGGCGTCGAGGAAAGGCCGCGCGCCGTCATGCACCAGCACACGCGCGGGGTTCATCGAGGCCAAGCTTTCAAGCCCGAGCCGCACGGAATCCTGGCGCTTGGCGCCCCCGGCCACCGGCGGCAGGAGATCGAGGCCCAGCGTCGCCTGCTCATAGAGGGCGGCGTCGCCGGGATTGAAGACCACGCGCACGGATTCTATCCCGCCATGGCTTGTCAGGCTGTCGAGCGCATGGCGCAACAGCGTCTTGCCGCCGAGATCGAGATATTGCTTGGGCAGGGTTCCGCCCAGCCGCGAGCCTCGGCCGGCGGCGACGACAAGCGCGATACAGGAGGAGGACATGGGCGGGCAAGCTAGACCAAGGCCGCGCCTCATGCCAGAAGGGCGGGCAGGGGTCATGGCGGGAAACCAGGCCGGATCGATGCGTTAACGCCCGGCACAGACGTCAACGAAGTTATGGTTAATGCAGCTTGAACCAAGCGAGAAAATTAACCCCTGGATCGGCCAAGCCAAGCTTTTGCTGTGGATGAGCCGGTGATGCGGAATGAATCAGGTTGCATTGCAATAAAGTGACGTTATGCTATGCTTAATAAATAGCCATCAGGCTTTGGTGCTTAAAATATGAGCATTAACTTAGGAAAACTGCGGATCGAAGAGCCGGTGATCCTGGCGCCGATGTCGGGAGTGACCGATCAACCGTTCCGGCGTCTAGTCAAATCCTTCGGCGCGGGGCTGGTGGTGTCGGAGATGATCGCCAGCGCTGCGGTGATCCGCGAAAGCCGCCGCTCCTTCACCATGGCCGAAAGCGAAGCCGAAGAGCAGCCGATGGCGGTGCAGCTCGCCGGCTGCGAACCCGCCGTGATGGCCGAGGCGGCGAAGCTCAACGCCGGTCGCGGCGCCGCCATCATCGACATCAATTTCGGCTGCCCGGTGAAGAAAGTGGTGAATGGACATGCCGGCTCGGCGCTGATGCGCGACGAGCTTCATGCCGCGCGCATTCTCGAAGCCACGGTCAAGGCGGTCGATCTCCCGGTCACGCTCAAGATGCGCACCGGCTGGGACGACAGGAGCCGCAACGCGCCGCGCCTCGCCAAGATCGCCGAGGATTGCGGTATCCGCATGATTTCGGTGCATGGCCGCACGCGCTGCCAGTTCTACGAGGGCAGGGCCGATTGGGGCTTCATCCGCGAAGTCAAGGAATCGGTCAAAATTCCGGTCATCGCCAATGGCGACATCGTGAATCTCGAAGACGCGCACGCGGCGCTGGCGCAATCGCAAGCCGATGGGCTGATGATCGGCCGCGGCGCCTATGGCAAGCCGTGGTTCGTCCGGCAGGTGATCCATTTCCTCAAGACCGGCCAACGGCTCACCGATCCGCCGCTCGCGGAGCAGCGCGACGTGCTGCTGCGCCATTATGACGCCATGCTCACTTATTACGGCGCCACGGCCGGCAGCCGCATGGCGCGCAAGCATATCGGCTGGTATTCCAAGGGCCTGCCGGGTTCGGCCGAATTCCGCGGCGCCATCAACCATGTCAACGATCCAAATGCGGTCAAGGCCATGATCCGGGCCTTCTATGCGCCGCTGATCGCGGTCAAAGCGGCGGCCTGACATGGCGATCCGGAGCGTCTTCAAGCGCAAACCGCCCGAGCTGCCAGTCGAGGCGGCGCAGGTTCTTTCGGCATTGCCGGATCCGGTGCTGGTGATCGACCAGGACGACCAGCTCGTCTATGTCAATGCGGCGGCCGAGCATTTCTTCGACAGCGGCGCTGCGACGCTGCTCGGCGCTAAGCTCAAGGATCTGTTGCCGGCCGATGGACCGCTTTTCGCGCTGATCGAGAACGTGCGGCTTACCGGCCACAGCGTTTCGGAATACGGCATCACGCTGGAGACGCCGCGTTTGCCGGTATCGCGTTTCGTCAACATCCAGGCCGCGCCCCTGTCCGAGCCGCATGACCGCGTGGTGGTGATGCTCCAGGAACGCAGCATCGCCAACAAGATCGACCGCCAGTTGACCCACCGCAACGCCGCGCGCTCGGTCACGGCCATGGCGGCGATGCTGGCGCATGAAGTGAAGAATCCGCTCTCCGGCATCCGCGGCGCGGCGCAGCTCTTGGAGCAGAATGCCGGACCCGGCGACCGCGAATTGACCCGCTTGATCTGCGACGAGGCCGACCGCATCTGCGCGCTGGTCGACCGCATGGACGTGTTTTCCGACCAGCGGCCGCTCGAGCGTTCGGCGATCAACATCCACGAGGTCATGGAGCGGGTGCGCCGGGCGGCGGGCTCGGGCTTCGCCCGCCATGTCCGCTTCATCGAGGAATACGACCCATCGCTGCCGCCGGTGCATGGCAACCGCGATCTGCTGATCCAGGTGTTCCTCAACCTGGTCAAGAACGCGGCCGAGGCCGTGCCGGAAAAAGGCGGTGAAATCCAGCTTTTGACCTCCTATCAGCACGGCGTGCGCCTGGCGGTGGCCGGCAGCGACAGCCGCGTGCATCTGCCGCTGGTGGTGTCGGTGATCGACAACGGCGAAGGCATTCCCGAGGATCTGCGTCCGCATCTGTTCGATCCTTTCATCTCGACCAAGCGCAACGGCAAGGGGCTGGGCCTGGCGCTGGTCGCCAAGGTGGTGGGCGATCATGGCGGCGTGATCGAATTCGACAGCCAGCCGCGCCGCACCACGTTCCGCGTCTATCTGCCGGTGGCGCCGCGAGAGGCCTCGCTCCGCCCGGCGACGGCGCCCAAGGCCGCGCCATGACCGAGCCCTCGACCATTCTGGTCGCCGACGACGACCGCGCCATTCGCACGGTGCTGACCCAGGCGCTGAGCCGTCTCGGCCACAATGTCCGCACCACCGGCAACGCCGCCACGCTGTGGCGCTGGGTGGAGGACGGGGAAGGCGATCTGGTCATCACCGACGTGGTGATGCCGGACGAGAACGGACTCGATCTCATCCCGCGCATCAAGAAGCTCAGGCCGGAACTGCGCATCATCGTCATGAGCGCGCAGAACACGCTGATGACGGCGGTCAAGGCGACCGAACGCGGCGCCTTCGAATACCTGCCCAAGCCGTTCGATCTTCACGTGCTGGTCAATCTGGTCGAGCGCGCGCTGACCGCGCCGCATGCGGGGCCGCCGGTCTCGGCGGAAAACGCCGAAACCGAGGAGCAATTGCCGCTGATCGGGCGCTCGCCGGCGATGCAGGAGATTTATCGCGTGCTGGCGCGGCTCATGGGCACCGATCTGACGGTGATGATTACCGGCGAAAGCGGCACCGGCAAGGAACTGGTGGCGCGCGCGCTGCACGATTACGGCAAGCGGCGCAACGGGCCCTTCATCGCCGTCAACATGGCGGCGATTCCGCGCGAGCTCATCGAGAGCGACCTGTTCGGCCACGAGAAGGGTTCCTTCACCGGCGCCATGACGCGCGGCGTCGGGCGCTTTGAACAAGCTCAGGGAGGAACGCTGTTCCTCGACGAG
Organism: uncultured Alphaproteobacteria bacterium; assembly: GCA_963810055.1. Classification (GTDB taxonomy): domain Bacteria; phylum Pseudomonadota; class Alphaproteobacteria; order ATCC43930; family CGMCC-115725; genus REEB95. Next base: position 40,980 of record CAWEME010000055.1, read on the forward strand.
ATCGGCGACATGCCCTTGGAGGCGCAAACCCGGCTGCTGCGCGTTCTGCAGCAGGGTGAATACACCACCGTCGGCGGCCGCACGCCGATCCGCGCCGATGTGCGCATCATCGCCGCGACCCATCGCGATCTTCGCCAGTCGATCCGGCAGGGCCTGTTCCGCGAGGATCTGTTCTATCGCCTCAACGTGGTGCCGCTCCGGCTGCCGCCGTTGCGCGAGCGTACCGAGGACATTCCGGCGCTGGTGCGGCATTTCTTCCAGCTGGCGCAGAAAGAGGGCCTGCCGCCCAAGACGCTCGATCAGGCGGCGATGGACCGGCTCAAGACCTATCGCTGGCCGGGCAATGTGCGCGAGCTCGAGAATTTGGTGCGCCGCCTCGCCGCGCTTTACTCGCAAGAGGTCATCGGGCTCGACGCGATCGAGGCCGAACTGGCGGAAACCACGCCGGCATCGACGCCGCGCGAGAACGCGGTCAATGAGGGGCTATCCGCCGCCGCCGAACGCCATTTGCGCGAATATTTCTCGGCGCACAAGGGCGGGCTGCCGCCGGCCGGGCTTTATGACCGGGTGCTGCGCGAGATCGAGCGCCCCTTGATCCAGCTCACCCTGGGCGCGACCCGCGGCAATCAGCTGCGGGCGGCCCAGCTCCTGGGATTGAACCGCAATACCCTGCGCAAGAAGATCCGCGAACTCGACATCGATGTCGGCCGCGGCCTGAAGTAATCCCGGCCCGGCCGGCCCCTCAAGTAACGGAATAACAGCGTAAAATAAGGGTAATTATCACTTTGACGTAGTACGATCCAGATATAGACTCTGGTCGTTGCGAACGTCGGGTTTTTTCAATTTTCGATCCGTTTGGAGGTTATGGCGCGCTGGGGATTACATGTCTCAGCGCCCTAACCGATTCCGCCTCCCTCGGGACGATCCATGCGAGCGTATGCGGTGGTGCGTCATGAGCGGCACATCGTCACGACGAGATGAAATCCATGCGTGGATTACGGAGTTCCTATGGGAATTTTTCGATAGTGGCATGTCAAATTCAGAGGCCGCCGACATCATCCTGGCGACTCTGGAAACTGCTTTCCCAATCTCAGAGAAAACTGAATCAATTCCGTTTGCAAATCCCCGTGAACTTTTAAGTAAGTGGAAAAATCGTCAGGACCAAACTTGAAAGAGCGAATCGAGTGGCCATCACGATGATATTCGACAATGTGGAACTCATATGTTCCGTCAACGTGTGCCATCTGTTTGAGCGACCCGTGAGCGAGATCGTGTCGGTCTCTCGACCGTTTCTCAATGCGTTTCATGAGTGCGCGACCCTCTACGGCAAACGGTCGGAGGGTCGGCAGGCTCCTAAAGCCCTGCTTGAGAAATGTCGTCTTTTGCTTCATCGAGTGTGGAATATCCCCGTCTTTTCGGAGTTTATTACCGCCGCAATGTCGAAACACGATGTTCACGAGTATGTCGAGTTGCTGATCAATCATTCCCCAGTTCAGCACGACAAAACCGACCGCCGTGCACAAGCTTCGAAAATCGTCGTTCTGATCGTCGGGGCTAAGCGCTGCCATTTTTCACCTCTAAGCGTCTAGGAGATCATCACGCATGGATCACCATAAAATCAGCTTAGGGGGATCGTTCGCGAAGGATACGAGCAGTCTCCGCTTCGATACCCAAGACGATGCCCTCGACTTTGCTCGCCAAAGCGTCGAGCACGGTAGGCGCTGGGTCAGACAGAGGGGGTTCTCCTGTACCAAGGACTATCTGAAGAATCGGGCGCGCATCGATATTTCCGGTTGTTCCCTTCCCGAAGCGCGCAAATTCAAGCTCGTTGTGCAATTCGTTCCATTTGTTGACGCCAATCGTAAATCCGCCTTCCCCCGATGTGATGGCCCAGGGCTGCTCGCCAGCTACAATTTGCGTCCCGCCGCTGCCCAACGATATGCGCAAAATACGCTGGTGTTTGTTTGGACCGGCGAGGGAGCCAAGCGCATAGAGCAAGTCGTCCCCTCCATAGTGCGACTGGAATGCCCGGATAAAGACTACAAGTTTGGGGTCAACATTCTTGCAACGTGCCGCAATTTCATCATCAAGATTTTTAAGCGTTTGACCAAAGGGGAAGTAGACCCCCTTCGCATTTGGTCTACCCAACAACATGGCACCATCGCAGACTGCTTGATCGAGAGAGTGTCGAAGGTCGTTTACTATGCCCGAGGCAGGGACTCTCATCTTGGGCGGAATGCGATGATGGAAACGAAGCTTGACGATCTTCTCTCCGGTATTCGGATCACTGTGGTCGATGATGTCATAAGTGCAGTTTTGGATAAAAGCATCGCAGGCCGATTTGAAATCAATGATGCTTGTTTTTGCCCCATCGATGAGTAGCTTAGGACTTTCGAATGGTTGAAGATCGTCCGTGGCCACTGTTCGCTCCTAGGTTACTTGGCAGTTCCTAGGATATAGCGAGACGGGGCCGGGTGCGAATCCGGCCCCGATTATGCTAAGATGCAAACAATGACGCGAATTTGGCTGTTTATTACGGTGCTTGTATTGATATGTGGCAGCATAGCCGCGTATACGATTTTTTCGCTTGCTCGATTATCTCAATTTGGCTGATCCAATACAGGATAGGGGGAAGGGGGTCTTTCTCTCCCCGTTGTGGTATATATCGCGCTCTATTTAAGGAGGATTCCTTGAGAAACGTCTCTGTTATTTCATATTTAATAGGTGTTTTTCTCGCTGATTGCCTAATCCGATTCATCCTCTGTGTATGGCGTGAATTTGAACTCCATCATCCGCCTACACTCGATCTTGATCCAAAGAAGCCGCCTTCAAAGCCAGAAAAAACATTTTGGCCTTCTGTAAAAGATGCTTTCACAAGCAAACATCATTCCGCCTTGGTAAAAGATTATTGGCATCCGTTTGCGCTCGGATTTTTTGAATTATTTTTTTATCCGTTGTTAATGGTAGAAAGCGAATGGATACCTATCGGATGGTGGATTGGCTTGAAGACAGCGGCGAGTTGGAAGGGTTGGAATGAGAAGCGCGAAAACTATTCGCGTTTCTTGATAGGCAATGCTCTTATAATCATAATGTCAATTATTCTGGCTGACTTGTTTATTGGTCAGCCTTGTCTTGGATCAGTGTGTTGGTGAATGGATGGGCATGACAATGGCAAAATCGAAAGAACCCGAGATCGCGCTACGCCCAGACGGATGGGACCGCTTCAAACGCGCCGTTGACGCGGCGGTTAAAAGCGGCCCCAAGCATCGTCCGTCTAAGAAAACTCTCGCTTCACAGAAGCAAGAAGGCGACGAAAAGCCTCACGACTAAACTTAGGCTTGCTCGTTCGCCCGCTTAGCAGTCCGCCGATAAGTCATGCGCTTACCAACAATCCCCTTAAGGGATTTTTCCATACGCTGCGCGTCATTCACGCCCAAGGCTTCGCGCTCGTTATAGCGATAGTCGAACTCCGCGAGATAACGCTTCAAGTGTTGCTGGCTGACATGGTGATAAGTGCCGGTGATACCGCGCTTTAAGATCGAAAAATATCCTTCGATGGTGTTGGTATGGACACCGCCGCGCACATATTCGCCGATGCTATGATTGACGGTTTGATGGCGCTTAAACTCACCACCCGCAAGCTCCATCACGTTTGCACTATCCGTCATGAGCGAGCTTGCGCGGTTCACTTGTGTAACCAAAATCGGGCGCAGAGTGTCGGCACTCACGGCTTCCATATGGAAGGAACGGGCGCGACCATCACGCTCGACTAAGGAAAACACGGACTCCTTACCAGCCCCGCCAGTGCTGATAACATGCTGGCGCTTGTTGCGATGCTTGTTCTTTTCCTTGCCGCCAATAAACGTTTCGTCGGCTTCAACCGTTTTGCCTTCCCCACCTAACGGGCCTTCGTCGTTATAACGCAAAGACTCGCGGATGCGATGGCACATGAACCATGCCGACTTGTATGACACGCCTAACATGCGGTGAACTTGCATCGCGCTCATGCCCTTCTTGGAAGCCATGAGTAGATGCGTCGCGGCGAGCCACTTGTGCAGCGGAATGTGCGAACGCTCATAGAGCGTGTTCACCGTCACCGTGAACGGCTCGCGGCAGTAGTTGCACTGATACAAGCCGGGGCGCGTCGTCTTGCCCTTCATGAGCGTGGCCTGTGCAATGCTGCCACACTTGGGGCAGATCGGGCCGTCCGGCCAAATCCGACGCTCTAACCACTTACGGGCTTTGGCTTCGTCGGTGAAGATCGGGTTGGATAGGTCGCTCATGGCTCAATTCCTTCTATTGAGCCGATTATACCTATTGGCCTTACTATGTCAAGGTTATAATTATCAAAATAAGCCACTTCCCGGCCACGTGGCTTTTGTGCAACAGTGTTGTGCAACAGTCCGGAAAACCGGCTGGGGGAGGGCGTCAATTCCCGCATGAGTGTTTCCCGAGAAATCGCGCTGTGGTCGCGGCGGGTGCGGTTGCCGCGCAAGCTGGCGCTGACCCTGGGCGCCGCGACGCTGATTTCGGCGCTGGTCACCGTCGCCATGTTGCGCGAAATCCCGCCTTTCGACAGCCGCCCGCATCTCGATCAACTCATCCTGCTGGTCAATCTGGTTCTGCTGCTGCCCTTGATCACCGTGGTCGCCTGGCGGCTGGTGCAGGTCTGGGCGGAGCGGCGGCGCGGCCTGGCCGGCTCGCGCATCCACATCCGCCTGGTCGTATTGTTCAGCCTGGTGGCGGTGATTCCGACCATCATCGTCGCCGTCTTTTCCTACCTGATGTTCAGCTACGGCGTGCAGGCCTGGTTCAGCGATCGCGTGCGCACCGCGCTGCAGCAATCGCTGGCCGTCGCCGAGGCCTATCTGCACGAGCATCAGCAGGCCATCCGCTACGACATCGTCAGCATGGCCAACGATTTGAACCGCAATGCCGGCCTCTTGATCATCAACCCGGCGCATCTCAACGAATTGGTCAACGCCCAGGCCGCCTTGCGTTCCTTGAACGAAGCCATGGTGTTCGACGGCGCCGGCCGCGTGCTGGCGCGCAGCGAATTCACCTTTTCGCTGGGATTGCAGCCGCCGCCGGAATGGGCGCTGCAACAGGCGCGCGCCGGCAATGTCGCGGTGATGACCAGCGACAATGACGACCGCGTGCGCGCTCTCATCAAGCTCGAGCGTTTCGGCGATGTGTATCTCTATGTCGGCCGCAACGTCGATCCCACCGTGCTGGCGCGCATCGAGCAGACCCAAAGCGCGGTGGCGCAATACGAACAGATCGAAGGGCAGCGCTCCGAGTACCAGATCGTCTTCACCATGACATTCATCGCCGTGGGATTGCTGCTGCTGACCGGCGCGGTGTGGGTGGGATTGACCTTCGCCATGCGGTTGGCCCGCCCGATGAGCGCGCTGATCGTGGCGGCGGAGAAAGTCCGCGGCGGCGATCTCACCGCCCGCGTGCCGGTAACCGAGGGGGAAGAGGAGTTCGGCTCGCTGTTCCGCGCCTTCAACCGCATGACCAACCAGCTCGAAACCCAGCAGACCGAGTTGATCGAGGCCAACCGGCAATTGGATCAAAGGCGGCGTTTCACCGAAACCGTGCTGTCGGGCGTTTCGGCCGGCGTCATCGGCCTCGATCAGGAGGGCCGCATCAATCTGCCGAACCGCTCGGCCTCGGAACTGCTGGGCATCGATCTCGACCAGATGATCGGCCAGGATCTGGCCGAGGCCGTGCCCGAGATGGCCGGCCTCATCGATCAGGCGGGAATGCGGCCCGAGCGCCTGGCGCAATCGCAGATCCAGTTGCATCGCGAGGGCCATACCGCGGTGTTGCTGGTGCGGATCGCCGCCGAACGGATCGAAGGCGAGGTCAAGGGCTATGTCGTGACCTTCGACGACGTGACCGGATTGATTTCGGCCCAGCGCAAGGCCGCCTGGGCCGACGTGGCGCGGCGCATCGCGCACGAGATCAAGAACCCGCTGACGCCGATCCAACTCTCGGCCGAGCGCCTCAAGCGCAAATATTCGAGCGAAATCCGCAGCGATCCCGAGACCTTCGCCGTCTGCACCGACACCATCATCCGGCACGTCGCCGATATCGGGCACATGGTGGACGAATTCTCCTCCTTCGCGCGCATGCCGGCGCCGGTGATGAAGGACGAGGATCTGGCCGAGATCGTGCGCCAGGCCGCCTTCCTGCAACGCACTTCGACGCCGGAGATCCGCTTCGAGCTCGATCTGCCGCAGGAGCCACTGCGCGTGCTGTGCGATTCCCGCCAGATCAGCCAGGCGCTGATCAACATTCTCAAAAACGCCGCCGAGGCGATTCACGCGCGGGCCGCCGGGGCGCCGCCGGGCCATGTCCGGGTGAAACTCACCGAGGATCAAAAACGCGTGACCTTGACCGTCGAGGACAATGGCTGCGGCCTGCCGCAGCAGGAGCGCGAGCGCCTGACCGAGCCCTATGTGACGACGCGCGAGAGCGGCACCGGCCTCGGATTGGCCATCGTCAAGAAAATCATGGAAGACCATCACGGCGAGATCGTGCTCGAAGACCGCGAGGGCGGCGGCGCGCGCGTCAAGCTGGTCTTCAACCGGGTCGAGCCCCGTTCGGACGAAAAGCCGCCGTTGCGCGGCATGGAAATGGAAACCGCCAGCCATGGCTCATGATATTCTCGTCGTCGATGACGAAGCCGACATCCGCGCGCTGATCTGCGGCATCCTCAAGGACGAGGGCTACGAGACGCGCGAGGCCGGCAACAGCACCGAGGCGCTGGCCGCGATCCGCTCGCGCCGGCCGACCATGGTCGTGCTCGACATCTGGCTCCAGGGCAGCGAGATCGACGGCCTCGAAATACTCAAGATCATCCGGCGCGAACTGCCCAACCTGCCGGTGGTGATGATCAGCGGCCACGGCAACATCGAGACCGCGGTAGCCTCGATCAAGATCGGCGCCTACGACTTCATCGAGAAGCCGTTCAAGGCCGACCGGCTGCTGCTGATCATCGATCGCGCCATCGAGGCGAACCGCCTGCGGCGTGAGAACGAGGAGCTGAAGCAGCGCGCCGGATCGGATGACGAACTGGTGGGCGGATCGCACGTGATCGCGCAGTTGCGCCAGCAGATCGAGCGCGTCGCGCCCACCAACAGCCGCGTGCTCATCACCGGGGCGCCCGGCACCGGCAAGGAAGTGGTGGCGCGGCTGCTGCATACACGCTCGAAACGGGCGCGCGGACCCTTCGTCACCTTGAGCTGCGCGACCATGCGCCCCGAGCGGCTCGAGATCGAACTCTTCGGCGCCGAAGCGGGAACCGAAGGCAGCCCGCGGAAAGTGGGCACCTTCGAGGCGGCGCATGGCGGCACGCTCTTCCTCGACGAAGTCGCCGACATGCCGCTTGAAACCCAGGGCAAGATCGTGCGCGCCCTGCAAGAGCAGACCTTCGAGCGCATCGGCGGCGGCTGGGTCAAGGTCGATGTCCGCGTCGTGGCGTCCACCAACCGCGACTTGCCGGCCGAAATATCCGCCGGCCGCTTCCGCGAAGACCTTTATTACCGCCTGGCGGTGGTGCCGTTGCACGTGCCCGATCTGCGCGCGCGGATCGAGGACATCCCGGCCTTGGCGCGCCATCTCATGATGCGCGCGGCCGAAAACGCGCGATTGAGCCCGCGCGAATTCGGCGAGGACGCGATGGCCGCGCTTCAGGCCTATGAATGGCCGGGCAATGTGCGCCAGCTCAGGAACGCGGTCGATTGGGTGCTGATCATGGCGGCCGGCGATCCGCGCGAGCCGGTGCGCGCCGACATGCTGCCGGGCGAAATCACCGCCATCGCCCCCGCCGTGGTCAAATGGGACAAGGGCGGCGAGCTGATGGGCCTGCCCTTGAGGGACGCGCGCGAGATGTTCGAGCGCGAATACCTGTTGGCGCAGATCACCCGCTTCGGCGGCAACATCTCGCGCACCGCCGCCTTCGTCGGCATGGAGCGTTCGGCGCTGCACCGCAAGCTCAAGACTCTCGGCGTCGGCGGCGGCGCCGTGCGGCAACGGCGAGCGTCCGCAGCAGAAACTCGACGCCTAGTTTCCCGGTTGGCATCCATGTCGCGTATCGCCTATGTCAATGGCCGCTATCTTCCGCACCGCCAAGCCGCGGTGCATGTCGAGGATCGCGGCTTTCAATTCGCGGATGGGGTCTATGAAGTCATCGCCGTCAAGGACGGGAGCTTCGTCGACGAAGCGCCGCATCTGGCGCGGCTGCATCGCTCGCTCGGTGAATTGAGGCTGCCGGCGCCCATGTCGGATGCAGCACTCCGGACGGTGATGCGCGAGACGGTGCGCCGCAACCGAGTCAAGGACGGCATTCTCTATCTCCAGGTGACGCGCGGTTCGGCGCCGCGCGAATTCGCCTTTCCCAAGGGTGCGAAGCCGAGCCTGGTTTTGACCGCGTGGGCGCAGCGGCCGCTCGATCCCCGGATCATCAGCGAAGGGGTGGCGGTGGTAACGCTGCCCGACATGCGCTGGGCGCGGCCCGACATCAAATCGGTGGCGCTCTTGCCCAACGCGCTGGCCAAGCAGCGCGCCAAGGAAGCCGGCGCCTATGAGGCCTGGCAGGTCGATCGCGACGGCAACGTCACCGAAGGCACGTCGAGCAATGCCTGGATCGTGACGGCCAAGGGCGAGATCGTGACGCGCAAGGCCGACAATGCTATCCTCAACGGCGTGACACGGCAAAGCCTGCTGAAGCTCGCTGCCGCGGCCGGCTTGAAGCTGGTCGAAAGACCCTTCAGCGTCGCCGAGGCCAAGGCCGCCCGCGAGGCCTTTCTCACCAGCAGTACCAATTTCGTTGTGCCCATCGTGCGCATCGATGAAGCGCGGGTGGGGGAGGGGCGGCCGGGCCCCTTGGCGCAACGCATGCGCGCGCTTTATGCCGGACACGCCGAAACCACCGGCAAGAGTTCATGAGCAAGTCGATAAGGCCGAAGGCTGTCATTTTCGCCCCGTCGCCGGAGGCGACAAAATCGTGAAACCGGCGCGCACCAAGCCGTCCGCGATCATCTTCGATTGGGACAACACCTTGATCGACAGCTGGGAAACCATCCACGAAGCGCTGGTGATGACCTTCGCGGAAATGGGCCACAAGCCCTGGACGCTCAACGAGACCAAGCGGCGCGTCAGCCACAGCCTCAAGAACAGTTTTCCGAAACTGTTCGGCGAGCGCTGGAACGAGGCGCGGAAGATCTATCTGGATTCCTATGCCGCGATCCATCTCGAACGCATCGCGCCCATTCCGGGGGCCGAGGCCTTGCTGCGCGATCTGCACGCCATGGGCTTTCATCTCGCCGTGGTCAGCAACAAGACCGGGGCCAGCTTGCGCACCGAGGCCGCGCATATCGGCTGGGCGGGCTATTTCGCGCGGCTGATCGGCGCGGGTGACGCGAGCCATGACAAGCCCGACCCGGCCGGCTTCCGCCTGGCGCTCGAAGGCAGCGGCATCGATCTCGGGCGCCTGGTCTGGTATGTCGGGGACACCGCGCTCGACATGGAAAGCGCCCAGGCCGCGGGAACCACCGGCGTGTTGCTGGGAGAGCCCCATAGCGCCGCCGAGGAGCTCGCTAAGTTCCCGCCCGACCTGCGTTTTCCGGGCTGCGAGGCACTGCGGCAATATCTCCTGAGCTTGTGATTTCCCTTAGGCCCCGATTTTGCTATCAATGGGGCTGAGCCTTAGGAGGCTCCAACCGGCAGACAACGGCAAGAAGGAGGGGAACCCCCATGTCGGAGAAGTCACAAAACGTTCAGGATGTCTTTCTTAATAACGTTCGCAAGAACAAGACTCCGGTAACCGTATTCCTGGTCAACGGCGTCAAGCTTCAAGGCATCATCACCTGGTTCGATAATTTCTGCGTGCTGTTGCGCCGCGACGCGCATTCGCAGCTGGTGTACAAGCACGCGATCTCGACGGTGATGCCGGCGGCGCCGATCCAGCTTTTCGAGCCCGGCAAAGAGGGCGAAGAAGCTTGATGGGATGACGGCGGGCGAAAGCGGAGATAGGGCTTCCGTCGGCCGCTGTCTGGTGGTTCACCCGGTCCTGAAACGCGCGGCCGCGCGCGCCGGCGCGTCAGCGCGTTCGCCCGAAGCGCGGCTGGAAGAGGCGATCGGCCTGGCGCTGGCGATTTCGCTCGACATCGTCCATGCCGATATCGTCCGCGTCCCATCTTGGCGGCCTTCGACGCTGTTACCTTCGGGCACGGTCGAGAATCTGGGCCGCGTCATCGCGGACAAGACCATCGGCGTGGCGGTGATCGACGCCCCGGTTTCCCCGGTGCAGCAGCGCAATCTGGAGAAGGCCTGGAAATGCAAGGTGATCGACCGCACCGGGCTGATCCTGGAGATTTTCGGCGACCGCGCCCGCACCCATGAAGGGCGGTTGCAGGTCGAGCTGGCGGCGCTCGAATACCAGCGCTCGCGGCTGGTGCGTTCCTGGACCCACCTCGAGCGGCAACGCGGCGGTTTCGGCTTCGTCGGCGGTCCGGGCGAAAGCCAGCTCGAAATCGACCGCCGCCTCATCACCGACCGCATCGTTACGCTCAAGAAGGAATTGGCGGCGGTCAAGCGCCGGCGCGAGCTTCACCGCGGCGCGCGCAAGCGCGTGCCTTATCCGGTGGTGGCGCTAGTGGGTTATACCAATGCCGGAAAATCGACCCTGTTCAACCGCCTGACGCGCGCCGAGGTTTCGGCCGCCGCCCGGCTGTTCGAAACGCTCGATCCGACCATGCGCCGGCTGTCCTTGCCCTCGGGCCGACCCGCCATCCTGTCCGATACGGTGGGATTCATCTCCGATCTGCCGACGACGCTGGTTGCCGCGTTCCGGTCGACGCTCGAAGAGGTTACGGAATCCGATCTGATCGTGCATGTGCGCGACGTCCATCATCCCGACAGCGAGGCACAGCGCGAGGACGTGCTCGCCGTGCTGACAGAACTGGGATTGGGCGAACGGGTGGAAAGCGGCATGATCGAGGCGCTCAACAAGATCGATCTGCTGCCCAAGGCCGAACGGACCGTGCTGATGAACCAGGCGCGCCGCAACCGGGACGCGGTGCCGATCTCGGCCAAAACCGGGGAGGGATGCGACAAACTCCTGGCGCTGTTCGATGAGCGGCTCGATGTCGGGCGGCACAAGCTCAAGCTCGACGTGCCCTTGAGCGATGGCGCCGCGCTCGCCTGGCTCTATGATCGCGGCGCGGTGATGAGCCGGAAGGACGACGATCACATGGCGCATCTCGAGGTGAAGCTCACCGAAGCCGATCTCGGCCGTTTCCGCGGCCGGCGCGTCGGCCATTGAGGATCAAGGGAGGATGGCGATGAAACTGGCATTCTTGGGACTGGGCGTGATGGGCTATCCGATGGCGGGACATCTCGCCAAGGCGGGACACCAGGTCACGGTCTATAACCGGACGGCGGCCAAGGCCCAGGCCTGGACGAAGGAGCATGGCGGCACGGCCAAACCGTCGCCGCAAGAGGCGGCGACGGGCGCCGAGATCGTCTTCCTGTGCGTCGGCAACGACCACGATCTGCGCGACGTGGCGCTGGGGCCCAAAGGCGCGCTCGCCGGCATGGGCAAAGGCGCGATCCTGGCCGACCACACCACGGCCTCGGCCGAGGTGGCGCGCGAGATTTTCACGCGCGCCAAGGAGAAGGGCGTGGGATTTCTCGACGCGCCGGTCTCGGGCGGGCAGGCGGGGGCGCAGAACGGCAAGCTCACCGTCATGGTCGGCGGCGAGGAAGCGGTTTTCAAAAAGGTCGAACCGGTGATGGCGCATTACGGCCGCGCCGTGACGCTGATGGGGCCGGCGGGCAGCGGCCAGCTCACCAAGATGGTGAACCAGATCTGCATCGCCGGGCTGCTGCAAGGCCTGGCCGAAGGGCTGAATTTCGCCAAACGCGCCGGGCTGGACGCCAAGAAGGCGGTGGAGGTGATCTCCAAAGGCGCGGCGCAATCCTGGCAGATGGAAAACCGGGCCGGCACCATGATCGACGGCAAGTTCGATTTCGGCTTCGCGGTCGATTGGATGCGCAAGGATCTGGGGATTTGCCTCAACGAGGCCCGGCGCAACCAGTCGGCACTGCCGGTGACCGCGCTGGTCGATCAGTTCTACGAACGCATCCAGGAACGCGGCGGTGGAAGATGGGACACGTCGAGCCTCATCCAGCTTCTGATGAAAGCATGATGCGAAGTATCATAATGAGATAGGGCGGCATCACCGGAGGGGGATGCCGCCCTTTTGTAGTTACTTATCGTCCTTCAACTGCTCGATAATGTCCTTGGCCTCCAACTCTTCGAGTTCAAAAGGAGCCTTACCGAACAATTTCAGCGCCAACACGAAAAACTGATTGTTGGCCTTCAACATCTCCTCTTCCGAGAGACGGTGGTACCAAACAAGGACATATGTCGATGCTGCCCATGAGGCAACAAAGACGATCGGAATTAGCGGCAAAAACATTTTCAGTCTCCTTATGCAGATAGAACCCTCTGCAAGGGGACTGACCGTATGGCCAGCTACGCAACTTTGCGGTTCGGTCAAAAGACCTGATCACGCTGGCAACGAAGAACTAGTAAGTAAATAAGGCGATTTCAAGATCAGAGGATCGATCCCGGTTTATATCCGAATTCACTTTAGATCATTTTTCGCCGACCTTGAGCGCTTGCCAGTATGTTTCGAGCGTGTAAAACCTGATCTATCTTCTGATGAAAGCCTGATAAGCCATTTATTCTAAGGCTTTAATTTTCTGCCATTCCGCTTCCATCTCGGCCAGCGAACAGGAAGCCGGATCCCGGCCGCGCGCCGCCAGCGCGCCTTCAACCGCGCGGAAACGGCGCTCGAATTTGCGGCAGGCCTGGCGCAACGCCTGTTCGGGATCGGTCTCGAGTCGCCGCGCCAGGTTGACCACGGCAAAGAGCAAATCGCCGAGCTCGTCCTCGATCCGTTCATGCTCCGCGTGATCGTCGATTTCTGTTTTAAGTTCGGTGATTTCCTCGGCGATCTTGTCGAATATGGGGGCGATTTCGGGCCAATCGAAGCCCACTCGCGCGGCGCGCTGTTGCAGCTTTTTTGCGCGGGAAAGCGCGGGCAGGGCCATGCCCACGCCATCGAGCGCGCCCGGCCTTTTGCCCGATGCCGCCGCGTCGGCGCGGCGCTCCTGCGCTTTCTGTTCCTCCCAGGCCAGGCTTTGCGCCGCGGCGCCGGCTATGGTCGCTCCGCCGAACACATGCGGATGGCGTTTCACCATCTTGTCGGAAATCGCTTTGGCGACATCGGCGAAGGCGAATGAACCGGCTTCCTCGGCCATGCGGGCGTGGAACACCACCTGGAGGAGGAGGTCGCCCAACTCGTCCCGGAGCGCCACCGGATCGCCGCGCTCGGCCGCTTCGGCGACCTCGTAAGCCTCTTCGATGGTGTAAGGCGCGATCGAGGTAAAGCTCTGGGCGCGGTCCCACGGGCAACCGGTTTTGGGGTCGCGCAGCTTGGCCATGATGCCGAGCAGGCGGGTGATTTCCGGTTCTGTCATGCCACCCTCCTTAATCTCCGTATATCGCATAATGTATATTATGGGAAATAATAGATATATGAGATATACCAAGGCTCTTAGGATCAAGTCTCATAGCCAACTAAACCTCTAAAACCAGCCCGTCATAGCCCGGCTCGACGCCCTTGGGCAGTTCGCGGCGCAGGCTTTGGTAGTCCATCGTCTCGTCCATATGGGTCAGCACCGCGCGCCGGGGTTTCACCCGCGCGATCCAGCTCAGGGTCTTTTCCAGGTGGCTGTGGGTCATATGCGGCTTGCGGCGGATGCAATCGACCACCCAGATCTCCACCCCGTCGAGCGCCTCGAACGCGGCCTGATCGAGCTCGAACACGTCGGTCGAATAGGCGAAACGGCCGAAGCGGAAACCGGTGGTTTCCGAGAAACCGTGGTTCTGGACAAAGGGCACGATACTGATGCCAGCAATTTCAAAAGGTCCGGAAATCGTCACCGGCTGCAAGCGCGGCCTGTAATAGAACGCCTCGAGCCCGGGCTTGGCCGGCGCGAACACATAGCCGAAACGGCGCTCGATATCGTCGAGCGTCTGGCGCGTGGCATAGATCGGAATCTCGGCCTGCATCATCTGGTTGACCGAGCGCAGATCGTCGATGCCGTGGAGATGGTCGGCATGGGCGTGGGTGAACAGCACGGCATCGAGGCGTTTCACGCCCGCATCCAGCAATTGCGCGCGCATGTCCGGCGAGGTGTCGACCAGGATGGTCTTGCCCCGCTCCTCGACCAGGATGGAAGCACGGCGGCGTTGGTTTTTGGGATTTGCGGGATCGCAGGCGCCCCAATCGCCACCGATGGGCGGCACGCCCCAAGATGGGCCGCAGCCGAGAACCGTAACCTTCATGTTCCCACCCTTACCCTCCCCCGCTCGCGCCGGAAGAAGTGGGAGGCGGCGATGCGAATTCGGGCGGTCTGGCCTTGGCGAACAGACGGAAGAAATTCGCGCTGGTCCGTTCGGCCAATTCCTGCGGCGACACGCCTTTCAGTTCGGCGACGAACGCGGCGGTGTGGATCAGGAAAGCCGGCTCGTTGGTCTTGCCGCGCAACGGCATCGGCGCGAGATAGGGCGCATCGGTCTCGACCAAGAGCCGGTCCAACGGGATATCGCGGGCGATGGCGCGCAGCTCCCCGGCGGTCTTGAAGGTGACGATGCCGGAGAGCGAGATATAGAACCCGAGTTCGAGCGCCCGCTCCGCCAGCAAACGGCCGGTGGAGAAGCAGTGGATGACGCCGGCAGGCGGCTTCTCCTCGGCCAGGACGGAAACCGTCTCGGCGTCGGCGTCGCGGCTGTGGACGATGAGCGGCAATCCGGCCGCGCGCGCCGCGCGTGCGTGGGTGCGAAACGCGGTTTCCTGGTCGGCGCGGGGGCTGTGGTTATAGTGGAAGTCCAAGCCGGTTTCGCCGATGCCGATCACCTTGGGATGACGGGTGAGGTTCGATATCTCTTCCGCTCCCGCTCCTTTCTCCGCCGCAGCTTCATGGGGATGGGTTCCGACCGAACACCAGATGTCGGGATCGGTTTCAGCTATGGCGCGCACCAACGGAAACTCGGCGAGCTTGGTGCATATGGTCAGGAGCGTGATGACCCCGGCGCGGCGCGCGCGGGCGACGATATCTGTGCGCTCCGCTTCCGGCGCGAAATCGAGATGGCAGTGGGAATCGACCAGATACAATTCTTCCGTCCGATGTGACGGCCTAACGGCAGGCCGGGAATGACCGCCTAGCATTGCAACAGGTCATGCCGGGCGGGAACGCCGCTTCCCGAGGTAGTAACCGAGGAAGCCGATGACGACAAGCACGGCGCCGCCTCCCGCGATCAAAATTCCGCTGCCGCCAGTGCCGAAGAATCCGCCCACCTGGTCCTTCACGCCCAATTTGGCGAATTTATCGGCGATGTCGGGAGCGGCTTGCCTGGCCGCCGCCATATCGGCGTCGCCGCCCGCCTTGTCGCCCTTCAGATGCTTGGCCAGTCCCCGGCCGTAGAGCGAATAAATCAAATTCGGATTGGCGCTCAACGCCGCGTCGTAATCGGCGATCGCCGCGTTGGCGTTCCCGAGCTTGAGATAGACGAAGCCGCGACTGTCGAGCGTAGGCGCATCGCCGGGCCGGAGCCGCAAGGATTCATTGCAATCGGCCAGCGCCGGTTGCAATTGGCCGGTGACGGCCCTGAACCAGCAGCGGCTGTTAAAGGCCGTTGCATTGGCCGGATCGAGCTTGATGGTTTGATCGAAATCTGCGATCGCCTTGTCATATTGGTTCTGGTCGGCATAGACACGGCCGCGACCGTAATAAGCCTCCGCATAATCCGGCTTCAGCGTGATCGCTTGGCTATAGTCCTGGATGGCGCGGTCGTCGTCGCCTTTTTTGAAATAGGCCAGGCCTCGATTGTTGAACGCCAAGGGGTAATCGGGCTTGAGCGCGATCGCCCGATCAAGGTCCGCGATGGCGGTGTCGTATTGACCCAGGACGCCGTATTCGTAGCCGCGGTTGTTGAAGGCGTTGGCATAGTTGGGGTTCAACCGCAGGGCCTGGTCGTAATCGCTGATCGCCTGATCGTGCTGGCCGGTGATCGAATAGGCGTTGCCCCGGTTGTTGTAGGCGATGGCGTTATTCGGCTTGAGCTGGATCGCCCGGTTGAGATCCTGGATGGAACGGTCGTATTCGCCCTGATCGTATTCGACGACGCCGCGTTCGCTGTACGCGCTGGCATAGTTGGGGCTGAGGCGGATCGCTTGATCGCAATCCTGCGCCGCATGAATGTCGTCGCCTTTGTTGTGATAGGCGATGCAGCGGTTGGTATATGCGACGGCGAGATTGGATGTGGTTTCGTTGCCCGACAGGATCAGGGCGGTGCAGCCGCCGATCGAAAGATCGGGATCATTGGCGATGCAAAGCTTCCAGTTCTCGTCGCGACTCTGCGCCCATGCGGATGAAGCAAGCGCAAGACCGGCAAACAACGCAATAGCCCAAATCGGCCGATGCATCCCCCCTCCCCTTTTTTATTCGTCCGGCGCCGCCTACTGGTCTTCCTGCAAGAGGGGCATGTCGATGCGTTCGCAATTCAGGCGGCCTTGCAACAGGCAATCCTCGAGCTTCGAGGTCATTGCCAGGCCTTCCATCACATAGAGGCCGATGATGCCCAGCAGCAACGCGGCCGCCAGGCCGGCGAGGCTGGTGGTGAAGCGCCGTTCGTCCTCGAGCCGCTCGCGCTCGCGCCGCGCGTGCTCGTTCAAGGGAAAGCCGAGCTTTTTGATCTCCATGGCCGCCTATCATGCCATGTTTCGCATGTTTCGGCGAGAGCGCGCTCGCGGCGCCGGCCTCAATTCTTCATCTGGTCGGCGGTGTTGAGGTCCTCATTGGCCTTGTCGAGCTGCCCCAGTTCCTGATAGGCCACGCCACGATTGTGGTAGCACACGCCGCAATCGGCCTTGATGGATATCGCGGCGGTGTAATCGGCCACGGCATGCTCGTAATCGGTCTTGCCGTAATAGGCGTTGCCGCGGTTGAAATAGCCGTCGAACTCGCCGGGCTCGAGGCTGATGGCCTGGTCGAAATCGGCGATCGCCTTGTCGAGCTGGCCCTTTTGGTCATAGGCCAGGCCGCGATTGTTGAAGCAACGGCCGCAATCGGGCTGGAGCTGGAGGGCGGCGCTGTAATCGGATATCGCCAAATCCCAGCGCCCTTCCTGATAATAGGCCGAGCCGCGACCGTCATGAGCGAGCGACTGGTTGAAGCGCGAGATGTTCGCGGTGGCGAGCGCGCTGGTGTAAAGCCGGATGGCTTCGATGAAATCCTGCGCGCGGGCGGCGGATTGCGCGGCGTCGATGTCGGTGAGCGCATCGGCGCGCGCGACAGCGGCGGAGAGCACGAGGACCAGAACGACAAGCGCGCGTCTCATGGCGCCGCCGCCGCCTCGACATAGCGCGGAAATATCCCGGCGGGCTTGGGCAAGACGGCGCCGGGAATCAGCGCCGTGGCCAAGCGCGGCAAAATCGCGTTGATCCGGCGGGATCGACAGCTGATCTAAAAGTTTCGCCGCCGCTTCCGGCACGAAGGGCTGCGCCAGGATGGCAAGGTGGCGGATGGTTTCCGCCAGCGTATAAAGCACCGTGCCGAGACGCGCGGTGTCGGTCTTGCGCAGCGTCCAGGGCGCTTGCTCGTCGACGTAACGGTTGGCGTCGCCGACCACCTGCCAGATGGTTTCGAGCGCGCGATGGAAGGCGGGCTCGGCCATTTCCGTCCGCGCCTTCGCCAGCAGGCCGCACGCGGATGCCAGCAGGTTCTCGTCCGCCGCCTTGAGCGCGCCGGGATCCGGGAGCTTGCCGCCGCAATAGCTCTGGATCATCGACAGCACGCGCTGCGCCAGATTGCCGAAATCGTTGGCGAGATCGCCGTTGATGCGGCCGATCACGGCACGGCGCGAAAAATCGCCATCGGAACCGAACGGCAGTTCGCGCAGCATGAAGTAACGCACCGCGTCGACGCCGTATTGCTCGACCAACTGTTGGGGGGCCACGAAATTGCCGAGCGACTTGGACATCTTCTGGCCTTCGACCGTCCACCAGCCATGGGCGAAGACGCGCCGGGGCACTTCGAGACCCGCGGCCATGAGAAAGGCCGGCCAATAGACGCAATGGAAACGCACGATATCCTTCCCCACCACGTGGAGGTCGGCCGGCCAGAACGTCTTGTAAGCAACGGCCTCTGTGTCGGGATAGCCCGTCGCCGTCAGGTAATTGGTCAGCGCGTCGAGCCAGACATACATCACGTGCTTCGGGTTGCCGGGCACGGGCACGCCCCAATCGAAGCTGGTGCGCGAAACCGAAAGATCGTTCAAGCCTCCCTTGACGAAGCTCAGCACCTCGTTGCGGCGCGATTTGGGCGCGATGAAATCGGGATGCGCGTCGTAATAGGCCAACAGCGCGTCCTGCCAGTCGGACAGCCGGAAGAAATAGCTCGGCTCTTCCACCCATTCGACCTCGGCGCCCGACGGGGCGCGCTTGGCGCCGTCGGCGCCCTTGACCAGCTCGTCCTCGCCGTAGAACGCCTCGTCGCGCACCGCGTACCAGCCGGCATATTTGCCGAGATAGATGTTGTCGCGGCCCTTGGGCGATTTGTTGGCCGCGATGGCCTGCCAGATCGCCTGGCTTGCCTTGACGTGGCGCGCTTCGGTGGTGCGGATGAACTGGTCGTTGGAAATGTCCATCAGCTTGGTCATGGCGCGGAAATTCTGCGATACGCGGTCGCAGAATTCCAACGGCGCCAATCCCGCGTCGCGCGCCGATTTCGCCACCTTCTGGCCGTGCTCGTCGGTGCCGGTGAGGAACAGGACATTGAATCCATCGAGCCGTTTGAACCGCGCCAGCGCGTCGCACGCCACCGAGGTATAGGCATGGCCCAGATGCGGCGAATCATTGACGTAGTAGATCGGCGTGGTGATGTAGAACGGCTTGCCGCCGGCCATTGTTTTATCCTCAAGCGGAAGGGTTCAGCGCGCCGCCTCTTCGAGCGCGAAGAAGGCGTTAAGCACGGCTTGCTTGCGGTCGAGTTCGATGCCTTCCGCCGCGGCGAAGAGATGGCAGATTTTCCGCCAAACCTCCACCCATTGGTCGAGGCCGCGCCGCGAAGCGAGCCGCGCCAGGGTCTCGCGTTCGGCAGGCGGTGTGGCGCCGACCTGACCCAGGGCCAGCTCGATCATGCGCGTCAACGCCCCGGGCAAGAGTTCGACCAACAGGCGGAAGCCCTGGCCATCGTTGCGCGCCAGCCTTTCCGCGAAGCCATAGAGCGACTCGGTGTCGATCCGGGGAATTTCACCCAAAAGCCGGTACATGTCGCGGTGGATGGCGAGCCCGTCCGTCGCCACCAGGATCAAGGCGCGGCCGATGCTGCCCTCGGCGAGCTGGGCCAGCGCCAGGGCATCGGCCGGGGCAGTTCCGGGGCTTTGACGCATGATTGCTTCAGAAACAATAGCTTCCGATAGTTTCTTTAAGTGAAGCAAACGGCAGCGCGAACGGATGGTGGGCAGCAGCCGCCCCGGGCTTTCGCTGGTCAGTAGCAGCACCGAGCGCTTGGGCGGCTCCTCAAGAATCTTAAGCAAGGCATTGGCGGCATTGCGGTTCATGTCGTCGGCGCCATCGACGATCACCACCCGCCAGCCGCCCTGGGCCGAAGTGAGGTGCAGGAAGTCAGCGATGGCGCGCGTGTCGTCGACCACGATCTCGCTTCGCAGGCGCTTGCGCTTAGCATCCCAGCCGCGCTCCACCGCCAGGAGATCGGGATGGCCGCCCGAGGCAACTTGGCGGAACACCGGATGCTCGGGCGCAATCGCCAGCGAATCGGCCCCCAATACCTTGGAATGCGGCGCGCTGAACAACCCGCCGGCCGGCGGCTCGGCCAGGAGAAAGCGGGCGAAGCGGTAGGCCAGCGTCGCCTTGCCCACGCCCTTGGGCCCGGCGATCAGCCAGGCATGGGGCAGACGGCCCGAGTTATAGGCCGAAAGTAGCAGCGATTCGGCGGCGCCATGGCCCACCAGCTCCGCGTTCTCGCGCGGCCGGGGCAGTTCCGGGGCCTCGCTTTCGCCCGCCGGTTCCTCGAAATCCTCTTCGCTCATGCCGCCATCTTACATCAAAGCGCGGCTTGAAGCCGCTCGCGCACCGCCGCCTTGATCGCCCGTGAAACCGCGGCAAGGTCTCCCCGCGCGTCGATGACGACGCAGCGCTTTTGCTCGCGCTGGGCGATGTCGAGGAATCCCGACCGCATGCGCTCATGGAAATCGCGTCCCATGCGCTCGAAACGCGTATGGGCCTGGGCGCGCTTCAGGCCGAGTTCGACCGGCAAATCGAGGATCAGAGTCAAATCGGGCGCGAAATTCCCGGCGATCAGGCGATGCAGTTCGTGGATACGCTCGCGCGGGACGCCGCCGGCGAAGCCCTGATAAGCCTCGGTCGAGTCCATGAACCGGTCGCACACCACCCAGGTTCCGGCCGCCAGCGCCGGACGGATGGTCTTGACGAGGTGATCGCGTCGCGCCGCCACCATCAGCAGCGCCTCGGTTTCGGCGTCCCAGCGCGCGATGTCGCCCGAGAGAAGGAGGTTGCGGATTTCCTCGGCGCCGGGCGAGCCGCCGGGTTCGCGCGTCACCACGGTTTTGATGCCGGCCTTGCCCAGCGCCTCGGCCAGGAGCCGAGCCTGGGTCGATTTGCCGGCGCCCTCGCCGCCTTCGAAGGTGATGAAACGGCCGCGTTCGGTTTCGCCGGGGCTCAGTTGCGTTTCCCGAAGATGAGATAGCCGGCGGCGGCGGCCATGCGCCCGAACGGGCTCAGCCGGGCCACCGGCTGCGTTGCGACCAGTGGCACTTGGACGGTCTGCATATCAGGCGCGGTAATCATCAAGCTGCCCACGGTCTGGCCTTGCGCCACCGGCGCCCGCGCCGGCCCGTCATAGACCGCCTTGACCTGCATGTCGGCGCGCGAGGATCGGGGCAGCGTCAGCGTCACGTCTTGCTGAACGGTCACCGGCACTTGAGCCGTCTCGCCCATCCACACCGGCGCCTGATCGAGGGCGTCGCCCGCCTTCACCAAGTGGTAGTCGTTGAAGACGCGGTAGGCCCATTCGATCATCTTGTCGCCTTCGCTGCCGCGCTCCTTCATGGTGTTCATGCCGGCCAGGACAACGATGATGCGCCTACCGGCGCGGATGACCGAGGCGGTGAGGCAAAAACCGGCCTCGTCGGTATGCCCGGTCTTGAGGCCGTCGGCGCCGATATCCTCGTAGAGCAGCGGGTTGCGGTTGCCCTGCTTGATGCCGTTATAGGTGAAATCCTTCTCGGAATCGTAATGGTAGTATTCCGGGAAATCGGCGATCAGGTGCCGCGCCAGCATTGCGAGATCGCGCGCGGTCATGTACTCGTCCGGATCGGGCAGGCCGTCGACGTTGGCGAAGTGGCTGCCGGTCAGGCCGAGGTCGCGTGCCTTCTGGTTCATCAGCTCGACGAAGGCGGCTTGACTGCCGGCCAGACCCTCGGCCAGCACGATGCAGGCGTCGTTGCCCGATTGGATGATCATGCCGCGCAGCAGATCCTCCAGCCGCACTTTCTGGTGCAGCGGGACGAACATCTTGGAGCCGCCGGTCTTCCACGCCGCCTCGCTCACCGGCAGCATGTCGTCGAGCGTCGCCTTGCCGCTTTTGAGAAAATCGAACACGACGTATTCCGTCATCATCTTGCTCATCGAGGCGGGCGGAATGCGTTGGTCCGCGTTTTTGTCGAAGAGGACGGCGCCGGTGTCGAAATCGACGATGAAGGCGTTACGCGCCGAGGTGTCGATGGTCGGCGGCGACGCCCAGGCATTGTGCGGTCCCGAGGCAACGCAAGCGAGCAGCAGGGCCATGGCGAACGGGACGATCGGGCGAAGGGGGATGAAACACATATTTCTTCATGCTCTTGGGTTCGGGAACGGCGGGATGATAGGGCAAGCCCCCGCCTCAATCGACCACGATCTTGGCCTGGCTCACGCCGCTGTTGATGACCTTGTTCAACAAGCTGTCGGCATCGTTAACATTGTCGACCGGGCCGAGCCGCACACGATAGACCTCGGCGCCGTTGACCTTGGCGTCGATCACTTGGACGTTACCGATGCCGTCGAGCCGTTGCTTGAGCCGGGCGGCGTTGTCGGCCCGGCCGAAGGCCCCGGCCTGGACATAGATGTGCGTCGTTCCGACCGGCACGATCTTGACCGCGTTATTTTGCGTCGCGGCGTTGGCCGGTTGGGCGAGCGCAAGCGGCTGCGCCGGGCGGGCGCTATCGGCGAGCGGTGGATTGGCGGCGGCGGCGCCGGTTTGCGGCGGGGGCGCCAGCGTTTCCGCGCTCACCTGGGTCACCGGCAGTGCGACGAGCGGCGCTGCGGCCATTTCGGTCCCGCCATTGCCTTGCGCCAGGGCTTGGGCCTGCATGCTCTCCTGCACCAGGATACGCACCCGCACCTTGGCGGTGCCGATGTTCTCGAACCCCAGCAGTTGCGCCGCGCGGCGGGACACGTCGAGGATCCGCCCGCGCGCGTAAGGGCCGCGGTCGTTGACGCGCAGCTGGATGGTGCGGCCGTTGTCCAGATTGGTCACCTGCACGATGCTGGGCATCGGCAAGGTGCGGTGCGCCCCGGTCACCGCGTTCATGTCGTAGAGCTCGCCATTGGCGGTGTATTTGCCGTGGAAGGGCTCGCCGTACCACGAGGCGATGCCGGTTTCGTCGTAGTTCCAATCGACCGCCGGGTAATACCAGGCGCCGTCAATCTGGTACGGATTGCCGATCTTGTAATAGCCCTGGCCGTTGAGGGCGGGACCGCCCCCCGGATTCCCCGAGCATCCGGCCAACGCCATGGCCAGGACGAAGAAGCCGAGGACGGGAGTAAAGCGGTGAAGCATCGTCTGGGTTGGAATCGCGGCCAAGGGCGAAGCGTTGAACAACTGTAGTGTCAATCGATGCCGTCCGCAAGATATCCCACGGCCACGGCAAAGAAGCTCGAGTTGTTCCATTTCAGGATAGCGCGGTAATCGTCGTAGACCAGGAACGCCGGGCCGTCGGCTCCTGCCGGCTGGATCAGCGCGGCGCCGAGGGCCATGTCGGGCAGCGCCGCGCCGCTCGACTGCGTCACGCCCAGCGCGGCCCAATCGTTGAGCGGCTTTTCCTGGTTCAGCCCGACCAGCGAGGAATCGAAATTCGGCGGAAGCGTCACCGCCACGCCCCAGCCCTGATCGCCATGCCAGCCGGCCCGCGCCAGGTAATTGGCGATCGAGGCGAACACGTCTTCGCGCTTATGCCAGATGTCGGGCGCGGCGTTGCCCTTCCAGCTCACCGCGTAGGCCAAAAAGCTCGACGGCATGAATTGACTCTCGCCCATGGCGCCGGCCCAGGAGCCGGTCATGTTGCGCGGATCGACATGCTGCCGGTCGACCATGATCAGGGCGTTGATCAGCTCCTTGCGGAAAAAAGTCGGCGCGCCGCCCTTCATAGGCCAGCGTCGCCAGCGCCGAGATCACCGGATAACCGCCGGTGGTGCGGCCGTAACTGGTCTCGATGCCCCACAGCGCTACGATGTATTGGGGCTGCACGCCGTAGCGCTTGGACACCTGGTCGAGCAATTGCTTGTTCTCGGCGAGCTGGGCGCGGCCGGCGTCGATCCGCGCCGGCGTCACCACCAGATCGATGTAATCCTGGAAGCTGAGCGTGACTTCGGGCTGGCGGCGGTCGAGCTCGATGACATGCGGCAGGAATTTGGCCGTGGTCAGGGTGCGGTCGAGCGTGGGTGCCGAGATGCCCTGGGCCAGCGCGTCCTGACGGAAATCCTGGATGAAGGCGGGGAAGCCCGCGGCATCGGGCATTTCGGCCCCGGGTTCTGGCGGTTGCGCCGGAGCCTGCTGTTGGCCCTGATCCTGCTGCGGCGGTTGTTGTTGCGCGCAAGCGGGCAGCGTCGTCAGCAAAGCCAGCAACGCGATGGTCAAGAAAGACGGGCGCGGCGTCATCGGGCGATCACCAGTGCTGCCGCCTTGGTGCGGAGTTCGT
Organism: uncultured Alphaproteobacteria bacterium; assembly: GCA_963810055.1. Taxonomy (GTDB): domain Bacteria; phylum Pseudomonadota; class Alphaproteobacteria; order ATCC43930; family CGMCC-115725; genus REEB95. The sequence continues at coordinate 65,122 of CAWEME010000055.1, forward strand.
CGGGAATGACGGCCGAGCGGCGCTTCTCCAGATCGAAATGGACGCCGGCCTGATAACAGCGCGCGATGCGCTCGCCGTCCTTCACCGCGACCAGATCATGCACCATCTTCAGCGAGGATTTGCCGATCTCGAGCAGGAAGCTGCGGCTGGCGATCTCCATTCCCGCCCCCGGCTGCCACGCCCGCAATGCCAGCCGCGATTCGAAAGTGGCGAAGCCGCGCTTCTCCTTGTGGATATAATCGCCGGTCATGCCCAGCGCCACCAGCAGATGCGACGAAGCGGTCGAGCAGCGCCGGATATGGCCGAAAATTGAAAGCTGGCCGCGCTCGTCCAGCTCCCAGCTTTTGACACGGTCGCGCATGGTGGGTGTCGCGCCATGGGATGCGGGCAGCGTAATCGCGGCGAAGCCTTCGGTCCGCCACGGCGCGACCGATGCTTCGAGCTTCGATTTCAATCCGCTGCGCATGGTGAAGTCGCGCGGCGCCAAGGTGTGCTCGGCCCGGGTGGTGACGGTGCCGTCGCTCGCCAGCAGCTCGTGGCCGAGGCGCACCTGCTTCTCGCCCTTGGCCCCCTCGCTTGTGCCGATCACGGCGCTGCGGATGGAGATCGAATCCCCGGCGCGCAATTCCTTGAGAAAGCGGGTGAACAGGCTGACCGTGCGCCAGGCGCGGCCGGGGGCAAGGCCGTGGAGCAGGCTTGCCGCCGCGTCGCCGAAACGCTCGCCGTAAAAGGCGACGTTCATGTGCTCGAAGACGTCGCATTCCCAGGCCTCGACGTCGCCGCGATAGGTTTCGATCAAGTCAACCGACATTTGCCTCCGCCTCGGCCGGGCACCATGCCCGGCCGCCCTTCGGGGCGGCGACTATGGCAGAACAGCGGCCCGGGCGGAAAGCGCGGCAATCAAGGCAGAATCTTGTCCGGGATGAGCTTTTTGTAATCCCGGCGCCGGGGGATGGAAAATCATAAGCTAGCTTATGAATTACCAGAAGCCCCGGTCAGGCGACCGGAGCAAGCTCGAAAAGGAGAGCCCTCATGACCAAGACCCCGAGCAACGCTTTTTCGCGCACACTGCGCAATCTCGCCTTGGCCGCGGCGCTGGCCGTGACCTCGGCCGGAGTCGTGGCCGCCCCGGCGCTGGCCGCCGATTGGCACCATGACCGCGGCCGCCAGGAATTCCGCGACCATCGCGGGCATGGCGGATTTTTTACGCCGGTCGTTTCCGTGAACCCCTACGCTTACGGCCCCTATGGCTACGCGCCGCCTCCCCCGGCGCCGGTCTATGGGTTCCCGCCGATCCTCGACTTGATCCTCCCGATTCATATCCGCTGAACGGGACGATAGAGGACGGCCTTCGCCCCGCCCGATCCCCCGGGCGGAGCGAATTTTTCTATCAGAGCCAAACGGGAACTATTTGTCCTTGGGCGGCGAGCGGGATTTCCTGGTTCTGCTTCCCAGCGTAAAGCCGGCCAGAACGGCATCGAGCAGCGGCTGGATCGCGGTGGCGAAATCCGCGCCCGAAACGTTGGGCTTGCGCCGCGCCGTGAAATAGGCGGCCAGCAACAAGATCACGCACAGCGCCAGCAAAATGCCGGCGACGATCAGCGGCGATCCCACCGGCCCGGCATAGGGAATGAGATAGATCCACAATGCCGCCACGGCACAACCGAGCGCCGCCAACAAGGCAACGAGAGCGATCGCCGCCAGACAGGCGGCGGCTGAAACCAGCCGGGCCTTCTTTTTCCAACGCTCGAAAATGCGCCCATAGCTGAGCGCCTGCGTCAGCGCCGCGAGCAGATTGGCCGCCCCCCTCCCCGCCACGGGGCTTAGCGCGACAGGATGCGGCCGGCGAGGAAGCCGACGCCGAAGGCGATCAGCAGGCTCGCCAACGGGTTCTCTTCGATCTGGCGGGCGAAGGTCTCGAGCTTTTCTCCGCCTTGAGCGGAGAACTTGCCGTAAAGCCGCTTGGCTTCGTCGCTCACGCCATCGACCGTGCCGCTTTTGACGTGCTTCAGGAGCGCGCCAAGATCGGATTTGAGCGCGTCGAGATCGTCGCGGATGGCCTCGAGATCCTGCCTGCCGCCGTTGCCCCGGGCTTTGCCGATGCTGGTGTCGCTCATGACCGTTTACTCCTTAAATAATGGGTTCCGTACCAAAATAATACCACATTGTGTCGGCGGTGTGGCCTCAGGGCTTCTACTTATTTGTTACTTGTTACTTGCGCGCTTCCGGGTCGAGCAAGGTAATGCCGAGCAGCATATCGACCTCCCGGCCATCGGTCGCCATGGGCAGGATGAGCCGCTCGATGATCTTGAACTTGGTGTCGATCACGTAGACCGGCGGGCCGCGATAGAAGGCGATTTCGGCGTTTTCGGCCACGGCGGTGAATTGCGGATAGGCCGAGGATTGCGCGAAACGCGGATGGACCTCGTCGTACCAGTGGCCGGTCGGGTCGGACTTGGCCGCCTCGACATGCTCGGTGCCGACCAGGCGATACTTGAATCTCAGCGGCGCGCGCTGGACATCGACCAGCCAGATCCAGCGCAACAGGCGCGGTATGGCGGTGGGGCTGAATTGCTTACGTCCGGGCAACAAGCCGGGTTTCAGGCGGATCGAAAGCCAATAGCGGTAAAGCTCGGCAATCCGGGCGTCGCATGGCGGCAGCTCGGAGCCCGCCGCAATCGTGCCGGCAAAGGGTTCGGCCATTGCGGTCCATCCCCCCGCCGCCAATCATGCATCCGGAAGTTGTGGGTTGTAAACCGCGCCGCGATCAGAATGGCGCTGGCGTGCCGGTAGCGATAAAAGTGGGTACTGGCTAATAATTGCTCGATTCGCGGCATAGCTCCCCGCACAAGTTCTTCTCGACCAATCGTGGTCTATGAAAAGTTAGTGGTCACGAATGCTTCCACGCCGCGCACACATGATGACAATCGAGTCGCAAGCCACATTCGTTTATCCCTTGTTGTGCGATTGTTAAGTGTCAACCCGCCACTGACGATCTGCCACGTACTCTCGCTTTGTGTGGCGCTCCCGACAACCAATCCTGTCGGAGTTGCGGTCACATTATTCTTGTAATGTCGTGGAGGCGCAGATCGGTGTGCCAATACATTGCGAATTAAGCCCCAATTCCGAAACGTCTCGTCGGCCAGGAGGCTAGAAAATTGTAACTCAATGTCGGTGCCTGGGAAATGCGCGGCAAATTTATCCCGCGTTACTTGTGGTGTAATCGTTTTGAGAGACTGCGGTGTGTTCATCGGGAAATCTCTTTGCCGCAACATCGCACCGACTACATAGAGACTATATGCGAAGCTCTCGATTACCGCATAGCCGGCTACAAAAAAGCTGAATAACGCGGCTTCCTGATTATATCGTTCATCCGACGGGGGCGCGGTACTTTGGCTAAATGATTTTGTAAAAACGTCGTCGGCATCAGCCATTGTTTTAAAGCGGATAGCAACGGCGTTCCAACCGCCCATGCATTCGGTCCAAAATTCGGGATGAGTCGATGAGCACGGCACAAGCGCAGCGTGGACGGCATTAAATTCTGATGTCGGAAACTCGGCAGGCATCTCAACGCCATTTGTGTTTGCCCTTGCCATCTTCTGGTTTCTCCGCACCCTCTCCGGCTAGAACCCACTGCGAGCGACGAATGATGCTGGCTTGGTTAAGTGCAAAGAAAGTGGAAACGCTTTTTCTAATTCGTTCAGGTGGACGCTGAGATGTTCGGACGGTTGTCCACTCGGCAGCGCTAAAGCAAGGCTCGCTAACATCTCTTTTAACCACTTAGCCCACTCCGCTTTGTCCTCAAACGCGGAGCCAGCTAAGAGAACTGCTCGAAACAGTTTTGTAACTTGTTCGTTCGATTGCGCCTTGGACGCGTGTGCAACGATGCACGCTGCAATCGATCTCGCCAAGTTTTCGTCACGTAATGCACCCGCCACGAGGCTTGCGTTCCCAAGCAACTCTGCAGTTTCCTTGCGCTTCTTTTCAGTCAGAGATACGCGGATTTTCTCAATCGCCGCGCGCAATTGTGCTTTTAGCTTATCGCTGAATGAGAACAACTGCGAAAGATAGGCCAACGAGTCCCATGCGCGTCGGCCCCCGTTCGTATGAATGCGCTTAATCAGCCGCTGTTCATCAGCTTCTGGGAGCTCTCGGCCTTTTTGTGTAGATGGTCGAATATGACCCTCTAACGGCCCTGGGAATATCCATCCAAGGGGACGGACTGTCGCGAATACTTTTATTGCTTCTTTGATCTCGGCGTCGCGGGGACACTTACGGCCTGCGAGTGCATGTCGCGCCTGAATCCCGAGCAATCGACCGAGAACTTCGCCCCGTAACGCCGTCGCGCTCACATACGCCGCATGAAACATCGGCTCTTCGCGTAGGTCCATCATGCTCGCGTACGTTCCGGCGGTCGTCTCATTCTCTCCGCACCACTTGCGGAAGCTACTCATGTCAATTGCAGTACGAGCCATGAGATGAATAAGCAAATTGCTCTGCATCCAGGCGCACATTCTTTTCCAGAAAGCAGGACGTAACGCACCATTCTCGATGCAATTAATTTGGTTCGTTACGAGTTCAGCTAATGCTGCCAGCAATTCGTAAACGTCCGTACCGTCTGCTCTCAGAAGTTTCGGTTTTGTAAGAGCTATAACCACATCGTCAGAGAATTTCTTAAAGCGGTTGTCATGTTGACGGAACAGCGCGATGTCGAGCGCACCCAACAGCGAGAATGGATCAAGCGATGGAGAGCATTTCTCAAGAGCGCTCCACATCTTGTTATCGGTAATATTTTCTGTCCAAGGCCCGGGCGATAGGTCGTCACGCAATCCGCCAAGAAGGCAAATCTGTAGACCCCGCTCAAAATCCTCATCGAGGACGTTTTTGCGATACTCAGGAAGGATATTTTTTAAGTAATCCTCAATTTTCACGTCGATGGGGTTAGGGCCACAAAACTGCTCGTAGTATGACAATTCATCGGGAATCAACGTTGCTGCATTTGCTTTCCCGTTCCTCAACGAAATAGAAATTCGTGACTGCACAGCAGCGAGCGACCTAATACTTTTGTCGAGCAAGAAACCAATTTCCTCGTTTGATAATCCTCGTTTGGTAATCGACGCGCGCAAATCTCTGAATTCTAAATACGGCGGGCCGGCCCGCCGTATGAAAGATTGTAAAGCGTGCGCTCTCATTTTCCTATTCGGGGACAACACCAACATCTCAGGCATTTCGACGCGTACGGCTTTTTCATTAGGCCCCTGGGCTTTTGACGTAATTGAAACACCTGATTTTTTCGGGACGACGGTGATTGAACGACCATTACTTGCGGCAATTGTTTGCGGTCGTTTGTTCTTGAGGGAACGCCGAATTGTTTCGATAAGCGCGATGCGGTCAATTTCGATTTGATCAGCGAGTTTAATTATTGTTCGTGATGTGAGGCCGACCTGTCGCAAAAAATCGTGGTCCCGCATTAACAGTCGGCGAAGAGTCGCCGGTTGTTGTTTTAGAAGATATTCAGCGAGAACTGCTTGAGGAATCATCAATCTGGCTCGAGCTTAAGAAAACTATCTGCTTCTTGATTTCCGCAGCAACGAGATCGAGCAGGTCGGCGTTTGCAGCCATCAGAGGTTCAAACACTGATGCTTCAATCCACTTCTGTATGTGCTCACGCCGTTTCTGAGAAATGCCAGCGACAGGAGGAATTAACATGGAAATGTGATTTGCAAATGCCGCGCGAACTTCCCCCCAATCGGCGCGAAACCAAGGAAAGCAGCGCCGTCGATATCTCGCCAACTGAATTCCCAGAACATCTGCGAGACTTTTACGGGCTCTCAAAGCGATGGCTCTGGATATACGAAAAGACGGTGAATATCTCCAAAAAGCCGGAATTCGTATTGGATTTTCGGCAAGATGTATAAAGATGATCCATCTTTCACAGAAGGCAACTTTTACGCATGGGCTCAGGGATTGATGTCGGGGGTAAATACCATGCTAATAGAGAGGCATGATGTCCCCATCAACTTGGCGCTTTGGGACATTGAGAAACAGCAGCGACACATTCGTGATTTTTGTGCCGCAAATCCTCTACAGGAATATATTATAGCTGTATTTGACCTCTTTGATGCGATGAGGAAAGAGCAAGGATTGCCAAATTGGACGCACTGACAAACCGGCAACAAATTATCAAGCCTTTCCCGTAGAATACCAATCAAAGGCCTCTCTGTTCGACGGATTTAAACGCAGCCTCAATCTTGGGTGTATACACCCGCTCGCTGAAGTGCTCGTTCAAGTGTGGCACAAAGGCTTCGACCGAGATCAGTCGAGAGGTATTAATTTGAAAGGTAATCTCAATTTCCGAGCCTTCTGGCACGGAGCGCCGGACACGACTATGCTCTAGCACCACATTGCCAACCCATTCATTGGCGTCTGGGTCTTCCAAAAATTCACCCTCCCACAGCTTGATCGCGATGTCAGAATCAACCTTACCGGGTGCCATTGCATGTGTGGCGCGGTACTTGACGGTCCGTTCCGCTGGCAATGGGGTTCCCTTGGAGAACACTGGATCTAATGTGGGCTTGCCCCCAAGATTCCGAACCTCAACAGACAGTGTGTGCGGGAGAGGCGGTGCCGACGGAACGAGCCCGTGTCTCACTTTGATCTCAGTTGTATCAGTTTGGAGCAACTGTCCTTGGGCGTCGCGGGCATAGATCCAGAAGGTCGTTACGTCGCCTTCTTTAAGAGGTACTGGAGTCTCAAAAACACCGTCTACTGGCTTCATCCATCCGCTCGTCCAGAGACCGCCTGAGGCATCAATTTTGATTTCAATACCAGGCACTGGATCCACAAAACGACCCGCCACGGTGCATTGCAAATCTGCACTGACCGGTTCGTAAGCCAGCACTAGGTGCAACCTACCTACCGACTGGCTAGACGAAACGGCAGTAATCTCTTGGGTTCTTTCGAGTGTAGATGCGTAGATCGCCGCACCGCGCCCAACGACGGTCATTGGGTCCACAGAAAAATCAACAGGCGCTCCGATCCGCTCGCTCAACATGGTGCGTAAAATAGGAGACTGTGTTGGACCGCCGACTAGGAGAATGCGGTCTAAATCTTTGCCCGTGACGCGCGCTCCCGCCAATGCCTCGAGGGCGAGAGTGCAACATTCGTCCAACATGGGTTCCATGAGCACTTCGAGTTGGGCACGCGTGAATGGAACTTCTATTTCAATTGCGGCGCCGCCATCATCTTTGCCAAGATCGTATAGCGATACGACTACCTGAGTGTCTGTCGATAAGTCGATTTTAGCTTCTTCCGCCTTGACCCTCAGCCGAGGCAGAAGAGCACTGCGTGCAGAATTTTCTCTGGGAGCCCTTAGGTCATAGTTTTTTTCGATGGCCGGAAGCAGAATCCTCTCGACGATAGAGCGGTCAATATCTTTACCGCCAAGTAAATTGTTCCCCCTGTGCTCAAGTATGTTCAGTCGGCCTTCTCTAGTTGAAACCACTGCGATGTCGAGTGTCCCACCGCCTAGATCAAAGACCAGCCAGAGTTGGTTAGCGTTCCCGGGACTCGCCCCATAGCCGATGGCGGCGGCTATTGGCTCCTGCAGCAACGGTGCTTCGATAAGTCCAGCCAGCACAGACGCACGAGCAGTTGCTTCGCATTGAAGTGCTCCAAACGCTGCTGGCACCGTTATCACGGCTGCGGTGACATCGGTGCCTGTCTGCCGCCGTACGTCCTCTTTGAGAGATTTTATAATTTCTGCGGATAGTTCTTCAGCTGACATCTCGCGCTGGGCAGCAGGAAAGTTCTTTCGATCCTTCTGCCCCATCCAACGTTTGAACTCAACCGCTACATTTTCGGGATCCGTTAAGAGTGCCGCGTATCCGCGTCGGCCAACGATCACCCGCCCCGACTTGAGAATGTGCACAGCCGACGGTGTCACATTCATTTGATCATTGTTTTGAAAAACACGCACTGCGCCGTTCTCCCAACGCGCAATGCAGGAATTCGTCGTTCCTAAGTCGATTCCAAAGTCTATTGTGTTAGTCATTCAACTCTTTCGTTCAGTTCCTGCGGCCTTTGGAACGGGCGCTTCACGATTATTTGACCATTCTTTATGACTTGCCCACACCAAGTTATCGTCGGCTCGATAGTCTCGTCGACGATAGCTTGACCATCTGGTAACCCATGTTCTTCTAGAACCTCCACGACCTCGGGAACCATACCCGGATCGTAGGCTCGTCCGGCAAAATCGACAATTTCTATGGCCATCGCATCAAGTGCCCCGCTGATCCGACGGACAATATGGCGAAGCGCCGCGCCTTCGCCGCTGTCATTCAAAAGAACTGCAATTCGGCTGAGACGCCAGCACTCAAGTGCAAAAGTGCATGCCCCTTCGACGGTTATTGGTAATTTTTCAGGAATTATCTTTGGATCCATAGAATGTCTATTTCAGTAGGGCATTGTACTGTTCGACCAGAGCCCCGTCCTGCTTTAACAAGTCATCATGGAGTTGGATATCGCTACTATTGGCAGCCATCAGCGCTTGGTATTTGCTAAGAATCGCATTGTGGATATTTACCTCGGCATTGTAGGCGTTGATGTTAATTTGCTGTCCAGCGCGTTGTTGCGCGTCAAGATCATTTAGCTCTGCGTCGATAGTTTTCATTTGCGCATTTAGTTGTTCGAGTTGAGTCATTATCGGCTGAAGTTTCGTTTCAAGCGCTGTAATTTGTTCCCGGTCAGCGTCAATGCGAGATTTGATGGCAGACAATTGACTGCTCCGAGAGGTTACTGAGGGAACGCTCACACTTGAACTTGGCGGCCTCGATGATGAAGGACGATAAGTGCTAGAGTTCTGATTTCCAGAGAGAGAACCTAGCAAGATTGCTCCAATTATTGCCAAGACAGCTATGGCTAGGTGCCAGCGGTCTTTATCACGAAGTGGTAGCTTTCCTATAAAGCGATACGATTGAGATCCCGTACGGATCACTCGATAACGAGAAATCGGAAAGATGGGGATGAAAAGCGCGACGAAATAGTACGTCATCGCATACGAATTCGTCTCCGCATCAAAGTCTGACCCGCCGTAGAGAGTAAAACCAAAGCCGTTATAAGTGGTTAGCGACGGAGCGGACGATACGGGTTTACCGAATGTGCGCTGCTGTCGAGCGGAATCACGGATTTGTGCAAGTCCATCTTCAATCCGGATTGTGGCGAGCGTCCCCTCGGCTAGCTTGAGTGCCTCCTCACGCAACTCATGGGAAGTAATAAAATTATCAGCCCAGGTAAAATCCGTCGATATCCCGCTCAGGCAAAGAGCGGCTACCTCTCGTGATTGATTAATCGCTTCGTAACCCAATGGCGCTATTTGACGTACACTATCAAGCGCCGGTATGACTTCGTCTCGAAATCGCTTTAGCTCCGCATCACATATGACCTTGTTGGGCTTGTCGGCATTCTTTTCCCGAATAATCTTTGTACCAAATTCATCGCGGATGGCATGACACAACGTCCGGATGCGCTCTATATCGAGCAGGCACAGAAAGAAATCGCCGAGGATTGGATCGCGACTTATCGAAAGTACCTCGGAGAGCCGTTCCAGGAGTAACCCATGCCAGGACTAATACCTAACATCCTCAGCGCTGCTAGAGCAGACAAGAATTACAAATGACTGAAAGGCGCATCGATTGCGTTCTTCGTTGGCGGGGCGGTCTTGGTCCTTGTAAATGTAATAGTTCTCCGCTTTTTTCTTTCAGCGTTGGCGTTTATCAGCGTTGTTATCGGCGGATGGCTCGTAATGTTTGACGGGCTGACCCTCATATCAAACAGGCTCTCTGGCCCAAGTAAGCAGCACTTTAATATCATTGTCGCCATCGCGGTTCCTCTCGTTGCGTCACTTTATTTTCTTAAAGAGACATCAACATTTACGTTTCTTGGTGTGTTTGGAGCAGTGCTTACACCTTATGTTCTTATCCCCGTAGTTTTTATATCTGCAATCAGTTGGGCGGCAGCAGACCAAATGGACCGAGAGAATCCGATCCGTGGTTTTTTAATAGCAGCGACAATTCTTTGGGTTCTATCCGCAAGTGTCTACTACGGCGTAAACTTTACAAACGACGACGATGACTATGGATCAAGCTACTCAGAATCTGACAACACACTAGACCCTAAACAGACAGGCCGCGCCTTCGGACAGTATGTGACATATGTTGCTATTTCTTACGGCGCGATGATTGCAAAACTACGGCAGAACGAGCGCGCCTAGTTAGAACATGGACAGGACTATGAAACAGGCCGTCATCATTGGTATCAGTGTGTAGAAAAATCGTTGTAGCGCGTATCAAGGGCGCTGGCACAGTAGATTTCGAGAAGTGTCTGCCTAACCTGATTAGGCTCTTATACGAACCTGATATGCATCATATTAACAGCTGTTTCCCGCAAGGACGCGGAAGCGTTAGCAAGAAACTCCAATGGGTAACAATAATAACTACTCCCGGCCTTCGATAATACGCCAGGCCCGGTGATAGGTTCGGCCCTTTGGGCCGAGCCCCGCTTGCCAAGCAGCAGAGTCCATTTGGCCAAGTTTATTACGGAGATCAGCGATACTACCGCCCACTGCATCCCTGGCAAAAACGTCTGCCAAAGGCTGCGCTGCATTTCGAGGCACCCCTAACAAGCGAAGATCAATCGCTGCGTCCGTATTGACACCGTAGTAAATTCTAGATGGCAGATTACGAATTGTTCGTTGCTCACCCTCGCTAAGATCTTCAAGAGTATCGCCCATCGTGAGACTTTGTAATGCTGAAAGCCCCCAAGATGCTGTTTGTATGAGTTTCCCATAAACGCTCCTACAGGCGTCAGTGATAGCAATAGTCGAATTACCATGTGGGTCAGCAAAATAAGCTGAAGCTAGTTCCGGTATGGATGCGCCATGAACCCAATCTTTAACAATTCTGGCGAGGAGATCACCATCTGGGCCTCTTCCATGGATTATTTCACTTAGCTCATTACGGATTTCCGGAATGCGAAAGAGAACGGCAAATGCACGTTGAAGGTCAGCGTTACCGCCGCTGAAAAGATGCTCAGCGTCCCACATATCTGAATTCAATCTTACTTCTTTAATGCCAGCTAACGCCCTACTAACGCTTTCCCATGAGAAACCGGTGCTATCTACTAAAGCTAGTGGCTTACCTCGAAGAATTGCCGCGTATCGCTGGACACCGCTGACTAAAGCGTTAGCTACTGTTGGATGCTGTTGACGAATTTTTTGGAACCCGAAACTTCCACGTAAAACTTGCTCAATTTGCATAGCAAACGCATCGTGATCTCCAATCTCTCTATATGTATGAGCCAGGTATTGCAGAAAAGCCGACCACTCTTTCATATAAAACAAAGTTTGCAATTCTAGCCGTCCGTTAGACAGAGCTTTGTCAACCATATCGATAAGAATCGAGTTGAGATCGGCAACATTCCGACGAACATAGCGTTTTAAAGTTTCGGCCTTTTCGTCGCTATTTGCAGCAAGAGCGATTATCCCCAATCCCGCTTGATCTGATCGCCCAGCTCGACCCGCCAAATTCCAGAAATCTTCGGGCGGCATATCCTGGCCATAAGGGTATTGGTGTCCCGCAAGAACGACACCGGAAACTGGAAAATTCACGCCTTGAGCAATCGTAGTAGTAGCCACGAGCGTCGTTAGTTTTTTGCGTTCGACGAGCCATTCCATCAGGACGCGAGTTTCATCCGACAATCCGGAATGATGCATCCCTATCCCATTACGAAGAAAATTAATCAGTTCAAAATCTTCACCAAACTCATCAGCGACAAAGTCACAGACAAAATCGATTTCTTCTGAAACTATCCTTTCATGGCGATTGTTTGAAAGAGTGCGCGCAATAGTCCATGTATGAGGAATCTGGCTAGCAACAACAATAATGGTTCCTCTCCGATTCAGACATTGCGCCGTTACGGCAGCAACATTTGAAAGTGAATTTTTGACGCTACCCCAGGTAAGCCCAAGCGAACGCCCAGAACACATCTGGATCTCTTCAGGGACATCAATTGTCTCTCGGCTGGTGTGAACAGTTGAAAGGTTTAAAACAAAGTCACCCTTACGCTCGCCTTTTCTAGGCTGCGCGATCACAATTGCCCTATCGTTCGGTTTCCACTCGAACTTAACACTGATGTCGTCATGGCTATCGGGAGATAGCCATCGGGCTATTTCATCGCCATTCTGTACAAACGGAGTAAGTAATAAAAACTGAGAATACCTGCACTCACGATTAATTGTGGCCAAGAGAAGTTCTAGACGTAACCCTCTTTCACCCTGAGAAAGATTGTGGGCTTCATCAACAACAACCAATGTTAATGGCCGCCCAATCTTTTCTTCCCATCCACCACGCAGCAGCAAATCTATCTTCTCAGGTGTTCCAACTAGAATGCGAAAGGCGCTTGCTGGCCCTCTATCTGCCAAGATTTCCGCTTCGACGCCGTCGATTTCAAGTGCGGGGCTTACTCGCTCTACAATTATGCCTAGCGGTCCAAAATCACGTCTTAGCTTCGCACAAATTTGATTCACCAAGGCCCGTGTTGGCGCTAAGTAGGCAATCCAGCCCCTTTCGGAATCAAATTGATTCAGCGCCTGAAGCATCCGAAATTGGGCTATGAGTGTCTTACCGCTAGACGTGGGAAGGCTCACAACGACTGCTCGATGACCGGAACCAAGCAATCCATGCTCGCGCAAAGTTGCGCGCTGAGGTGGCAACATTTCAAAAATTGGATTTTCTTGCGCCCTATCGACGAGCTGTCTTACAAAGCGAGTGACACGACTGTTTACTGCACGTGTTACTGTCCAGATGCTATTTGCCACCATTTGTTCGGATGTACGAGCCAGCAGTTTGACCGTTGTATAGAGGTCAACAAGCTCCGCACGTTCGCAGGCGGCGATGCTTCGATCGAATTGCCCCTGAAGCTGCTCTCGGATATCAAAACCACGGCCTACAGAACCTTGTGAAGAATAGGTAGCTAATATTTCTGCCGCCTTGGCAAGATGATATAGGGCCACAAGTTCCCATGCGGAGCTGCGGAGATCAGTTTCACGTGTACTAAGGAAGGTACTCTCATGCGCAGCTTGAGCAGTACGAAGGGTAATAATGCCCAGTAGCACCGCATCCAAATCTGCCCAGCCGTCTTTGCGAAGAAGCTTCAGCCAAACACTTGCCACTGTTTGCCAAACTGCGGTGCCCCAATCTTGCATAGCGATATCGGGCTCAGGCAGAACGGCCTCTCTCAGGAAACGTGAGACGTCTGGGGTACGGTCGGCGAGAACACCGTAACAAGCGGTATGCAGCAGATGGGTGGCTGCATCTGCGGCTGCGTCAGGTGTTCGCAATGTCCTTAAATGCTCAAATGCCAACTCTGCCGCTGCACGCAAATCATTTACACGATCTGCCTCATCGATCAGACCGAAAGCTGCCAACTCCAAGTTTTCGGTTACAAAGTCGAACGCGTAACTCGGTGTGGGCCGTACCCCGTCGTTCAGGTCAGCTAAAAGGTTACGGCTAACTGCCTTCTTCGCCTCCTCGATCGAGGATGCACCTAATGCAGCGACAACCCATTCGGTCATGGCTGGTCACTCATTACAGTACTCGCCCATTCCTGAATAGCACGCGGCGCGTACCAGGCGTCCAAGCGAGTTTTCGGACAAGTTTGATTCAAAGCTGATATGGCTTGGCCACGAGCGCGCAAGTCGTCCTCATCGGGTGACGTGTCGCGAAGAAGCACGCCAACGAGTGTAACGTCAGTTCCTCCGGAAGCAAGATAGCGTTTACATGCTGCCTCAAATTTCGGCCACTTGTCGGTATTTTTGCACCGTGCAATGAGCCAGCGCAGCAGCGAAGCATGGATTTTAGGAGAACTAGCTAACGTGTCGATTTGGTGTGCCAAGCCCGAGCGGCCCGCCATCACGCCTGGTGGATGATTTTGATCGGAGGAGGTCTTTACCTCACCGAAGAGAAATGTTGTGTCCTCACCCTCACCGATGAAACCAACGAGATCGGCACCTGGAAGGGAAGCACGGGGTGTCTTGCGATCACGATTCTCGTTCCAAGGCCAGGATGCTCCAAATTCTTGCTCCAGCAGGCATTCTGCAATTGCCTCACCAATCTCCCAATCCAGCGGTGGGTATGGTGCTGTCAGGATGGCAGCTATTGTTTGTGATGCCATCTCGGTGGACGCGAGGGCTTGTAGATCTACGGCTAATTTTCCTTCGAAATCTGCATCGGTAACGCGCGCCTTTACCGGACCTCGCAGAAACAGATCAAACTCTGCCGGATCGACCAATATGTTGCCGCGCCAATGGATTATGGCTGCATCATTTGGGTAGCATTTAATGGTCTGGATTGATAACGCCATTTGCTCCGCATATTCCCCGGAGCGGCTCCGATTCGCTATGTATATTTTATAGTGAGCCAGCCGTCTAGGTGGCGTTGCAGATCACTATGCTAATATGGTTTGCGTAAATCTTTTTCGAAAGAAAATTATATGGCGCGCGGACGCCCCGTAAAACTCGATACTCGGGAGTTCAGAACTAAGGGCGAGGCCACTGCCTATTTTAGTTCTATGTTGGCGCGCTATCGACCTGGAGATCGCGTCAACGATGATGACGCCAAAGATCTTGCATCACTCCTAAAGCGACATCCAGAAGCAAAGGAGAAGATCGGCACGGGCATCGAGCATTTCGAGGTGATGTCTGCCGATTATGGTACCCAATGCTTCTGGGTCGTACGTTCAGACAAAACCATGGAACGATTTTCATATCCCAGATGCATCAGAGGTTCGGATGCGTGAAACCTGGTCAAACTGATCAGATGGATGGCCCCGCATATTGGGTAAGAGTTGGGGAAGAAATCTGATCGCCAAACCTAACCAATTGAAATCGCTGGCGTCCCCAGCGGGATTCGAACCCGCGTTACCGCCGTGAAAGGGCGA
>CAWEME010000056.1:0-7531 GCA_963810055.1 uncultured Alphaproteobacteria bacterium
TAACCGGAGCGCGGACATGCAAACCTCGATCTTCATCGCCAGGCTTTTGGGGCCGGTGTTTCTGCTCGTCGGGATCGCCATCCTCGCCGATCCCAAAGCGTTCCGCGCCTTGCTCAAGGAGTTCATCAAAAGCCGCGCGCTCATGTACCTGGCCGGGGTGCTGGGCCTGCTCGGCGGCTTGACGCTGGTGCTGACGCACAATGTCTGGGTGTTCGACTGGCGGCTCATCATCACGCTGATCGGTTGGGTGGCGCTGATTCGGGCCGTGATCACCATTTTCCAGCCGCAATGGATCGCGTCGGTCGGGTCCAAGCTGCTCGCGCATCAGGGCGTCTTCTCCGGCGCCGCCGCGGCGGACCTCGTCATCGGCCTGGTCTTGAGCTATTTCGGCTATCGGGCGTAACCGTCCCTTTCCCGCGCGCGGGCGGAAGGCGGAGTTGGAATCCTTGACAACCGGCCCGGCCAGTTTTTCTAAGTCACTGAAAAATAAGCCGTTTCTGGAACGGCACGGCGTTTGCTCTAACTCCTTCAGAAACGATTTCCGCCGGGCGCGCGGCCTATGGCGAAGCCCGGCCAAAAGATTCGGTTTTCGTAAAGTTCGGAGGCCCGTGGACGGAAAGCCGGCGCCCTTTAAGAGGCGCCGCTTTCTTTTCGGCCTCTGATATAAAATATCGCTTGATGCGCGCCGCCCTCAAATCCGCACCCCCCGGGCTCGATTCGCTGCTCGCGGAAATCCGCGCCTGCCGTCTCTGCGCCAAGCATCTGCCGCTCGGCCCGCGCCCGGTGGTGCGGATCGCGGGTTCGGCGCGGATTCTCATCTTGAGCCAGGCTCCCGGCACCCGCGTCCACGAAACCGGATTGAACTTCAACGACCGCAGCGGGGATCGTTTAAGGGAATGGCTCGCCATGGACCGCGACGCCTTCTACGACGAGGCCCGCGTCGCGGTGCTCGGCATGGGCTTCTGCTATCCGGGGCGGGACGCGAAGGGCGGCGATCTGCCGCCGCGGCCCGAATGCGCGCCGCTGTGGCATCCGCGCTTGCTGGCCGAGCTGCCGCAAGCCGAGCTCACGCTGCTGGTCGGCTCCTACGCCATCGACTATTACCTGCCGGAAACCCGATATCCCAGCATGACCGAAACCGTGCGCCATTGGCGCGATTACCTGCCCCGCTACTGGCCGCTGCCGCATCCGTCTTGGCGCACCACCGCGTGGGAGCAGCAGAATCCGTGGTTCAAGCGCCGGCTGCTGCCCGAACTGCGCCGGCGGGTCGCCGCCCTGCTTTAGGGATTTTTCGCGGTCACGATCCAGATCGCCGCGCCGAGCTTCACCGCCTCGCCCTTGGCAAAGGGCGCGAGCGCTTCGCGCATCGCCGCCGCGACCTTTTCCCTGGTCGCGGCGCTCGCGTTTGCGACCGCGCGGCTCGCCGGGCCGATCTCGAGCATGTTCCCGACCGCCGCGTCGAGCCCGCCGCCCGCCGCGATATCGAACGTCAAGTCGTGCGGCTCCAGCGCGACCTCGGCGAATCCGGCGCCGCCGAGGATGCGCTGGACGCGCGCCGGATCGGCGAAGGAAAACGCGCCGGGATCCTCGGGCCCGGGCCTGGGTGGACGCGGCACCTGGGCATAGGCCGCTTCGACCGGCACCATCGCCCAGGGATTGTCGCGCGGCGCGCGGAAGCACGAGAACACCGCCCGCCCGCCGGGCTTCAGGGCTATGCGCAGATTGGCGAAGGCGCGCGCCGGATCGGCGAAGAACATCACGCCGTGACGCGAGCACAGCAGATCGAAATCGCGCTTGGCGAAAACATGGGTGGTGGCGTCGGCCTCGAGGAATTCCGCTTTTGCGCCGGGCGGGGCGAGGCGGCGGGCGAGATCCAGCATCGCCGCCGAGACGTCGATCCCGAGCACGAAACCCGCTTGGCCCACCTGCTTCGCCAGGGCGATGGCGATCCCGCCGCAGCCGCAACCGACATCCACGACGCGTTCGCCCGGCTTCGCCGCGGCGGCGGCGAGCAGGACGGCCGTGACCGGCGAAAACATGCTCTCGGTGAAGTCGTTGTGGCGCGCCCAGTGCTCGCCGCCGGGCCCGGCCCAATATTCCAGGTCCGGCTTGTCGGGCTGACTCATTGTCCCTCGGTTTCGATGCGCTCCATGTCGGCGTCGGAAAAGCCGAAATGATGGCCGATTTCGTGGATCAGCACGTGGCGCACGACGCGATAAAGTTCCTCGCCGGTCTCGCACCAGTAATCGAGGATCGGCCGGCGGTAGATGAAGATCATGTCGATATGCGGGCGCGGGTCGCTGACGCTCTTGCGCGGCATCCCAATCCCACGATAAAGGCCCAAGAGGTCGAAGGGACTTTCAAGCTCCATCTCTTTCTCGGTATCCTCGTCGGGGAAGTCCTCGACCCGGATCACCACCGCGCCCAGATGCCGGCGCAGTTCGGCGGGTATGGTCGCGAGCGCGCGGTTCGCCAGAACCTCGAGATCGGCCAGCGACGGGGCGGAGATCTTGTCATTCATGGGAGGCGCACATGATCGAGAAGCTGACGGGGGCGGCGCGGGCGCAAGCGCTGAAGGAGCTCCCGGGCTGGACCGAGGTTCCGGGCCGCGATGCCATCAAGAAAAGCTTCCAGTTCAAGGATTTCAACCAGGCCTGGGGGTTTTTGAGCAAGGTCGCGCTCTTGGCCGAAAAGATGGACCACCATCCCGAATGGTTCAACGTCTACAACAAGGTCGAGATCACGCTCTCGACCCATGACGCGGGCGGCCTGTCGCAACGCGACATCAAGCTCGCCTTGGCGATCGACAAGCTGACGTAGATTTCTCCTACGTCACCCCCGCGAAAGCGGGGGTCCAGTGTTTAAGCCCGCAATTCCGGCCGGTCGCGGAAGAATTCCAGCGCCTCGGGATTGGCCAGCGCCTCGCGGTTCTTGACCGGCCTTCCATGCACCACCTCGCGCACGGCGAGCTCGACGATCTTGCCGCTTTTGGTGCGCGGGATGTCGTTCACCTGCACGACCCTAGCCGGCACGTGGCGCGGGCTGGCATGGACGCGGATCTGCCGGTTGATGCGGGCGATCAGCGCCTCGTCGAGCTTGACGCCTTCCTTCAGCTTCACGAACAGGACGACGCGCACGTCGTTCTGCCAATCCTGGGCGATCACCAGCGATTCCAGCACCTCGGGGATCTGTTCGACCTGGCGGTAGATCTCGGCGGTGCCGATGCGCACGCCGCCGGGGTTGAGCACCGCGTCGGAGCGGCCGTAGATGATGAAGCCGCCGTGGCGCGTGCGCGCGGCGTAATCGCCGTGGTACCAGACGTTGGGGAAGCGCTCGAAATAGGCGGCGCGGTATTTCTTGTCTCCCGGGTCGTTCCAGAATCCCAGCGGCATGGAGGGGAAAGGCCGGGTGCAGACCAGCTCGCCTTTCTCGTCGTCGGCCGCGCGCGAACCGTCGTCGCGGAAAATGTCGACCGCCATGCCCAGCACCGGCGACGCGCATTCGCCGCGCCACACCGGCCCGGCGGGATCGCCCATGACGAAGCAGCTTATGATGTCGGTGCCGCCCGAGATCGAAGCCAGGCAGAAATCGCGCTTGATGGCGCGATAGACGTAGTCGAAGCTTTCCGGCGACAACGGCGAGCCGGTCGAGGTCATCATCCGCAAACTCTCGAGCTTGTGCGTTTTCATCGGCTCGAGGCCGGCCTTGGAGCAGGAATCGATGTATTTGGCCGAGGCGCCGAACAGCGTCATGCGCTCCTGGTCGGCGTAATCGAACAGCGCGTTGCCCGAGGGCTGGAAGGGCGAACCGTCATAGAGCAGCAAGGTCGCGCCCGAGGCCAGGCCGGAGACGAGCCAGTTCCACATCATCCAGCCGCAGGTGGTGAAATAGAACAGCCGGTCGCCGGGCTTCACATCGCAATGCAATCGATGCTCGACGATGTGCTTCAGCAGCGTGCCGCCGGCGCCGTGCACGATGCATTTCGGCACGCCGGTGGTGCCCGAGGAATACATCACGTAAAGCGGCTGGCCGAAGGGCAGGCGGGCAAAGGCGATTTCGCCCGGCTTGTAAGGCGCCAGATACTGGGCCAGGAACACCCCATGCGGCAGGCCTTGGAGCGAGGCATTGCCGCCGGCATAGGGCGCCACCACGATGCGCTTCAGCGAGGGCAGCGAAGCCGCGATCTCGCGCGTCTTGTCGAGGCAGTCGAAGGCTTTGCCGCCGTAATAGTAACTCTCCGCCACCAACAGGATTTTGGGCTCGATCTGCCCGAAGCGGTCGAGCACGCCCTTGACGCCGAAATCGGGCGAGCAGGACGACCACGCCGCGCCGATGGACGCCGCCGCCAGCATCCCGATCACCGCCTCGGGCATGTTGGGAAGATACGCCGCGACGCGATCGCCCGGGCCGACGCCGTCGGCTTTCATCGCCTGCGCCAGCAGCGACACCTGGTCGTAAAGCCCGGCCCAGGACAGAAGCCGCTTCACCTTGTCCTCGCCGCGGAACACCAGCGCGTCGGTTTGGTCGCGCTTGCGCAGGAGATTCTCGGCGAAATTGAGCCGCGCCTCGGGAAAGAATTGCGCGCCCGGCATTTTTCCGCCGTCGATCAGGACCGCCTTTCCTGGCGTCTCCGCGATCACCCCGCCCCACTCCCACACCGAGCGCCAGAATTCCTCGGGGGCCGCGATGGACCAGCGGTGGAGATCGGCCAGACCGGAAAAACTCTTGTTCCAGCGCTTGCCCGCCTCGGCCGAAAACCGCGCCAAATTGGTTGCCGCCGCCTGTGCGGGCGAGGGTTGCCACAGCGGCTGGTCGCGCGTGCCGTCCATTCCGGTTTTCCTCCCGGGGAAAGTTTAGCGCTTCCCCGCGATCGTCGCGAGCGCGTCCTCGACCGTCTTGCGCTCGGCCGCGTCCGCGGGCATTTCCTGGAGGAGATTATTCCAATCCTGCCGCGCTTCGTCGTAGCGGCCATGCTGCGCTGCGTCATATCCCAGATACCACAACGCCAGCGGCTGGCCCGGATCCGCCAGCTGGATGCCCTTGAGCAGCGCCAACACCCGGTCGGACAACGCCTCGTCGGGCAAGCGGTCGGAAAGCAGCGCCTCGGCCTCGGCCAGCGCGATCGATTGGTCGTCGGGGCGGAGATCGCGGGCGCGCTCATAGGCATCGGCCGCCTTGGCTTCGTCGCCCATCGCCGCATAGGCGCGGCCGAGCATCACCCAGCCGTCGGCGTCTCCGGGATTGGCCTGGAGCCTGGCGGTCAGGCCGTCGATCGTGCTCTGGGCCGATTCATGTTGCGCCCCTGCCGGAACGCGGCCGGCAAAAGGCCGCTCGGGCAAATCCGGCAAGCCGGTCAGGAAATAAAGCCCGAAGGCGCCCGCCGCCGCGCCCAAGGCGAGCAGCGCGGCCAAGCGCCGGCGCGGCGGGCTCGGTTCGCTCGAATCGCCGGCAAAGCCGGAGGCCAGGATGCGGCGCTCGATCTCCAGCCTGGCGGCATCCGCCTCAAAGGGTTCGACCAGGCCGCGCGCCGCGTCGCGCTCGATCTCCGCGAGCCGGCCGCGATAGATCGCGAGGTCGGGGCGCGCCCGAATCCGCGCCGGGCGCGCCTCGGTCAAAAGCGGCGACAGCACCACCGCCAGCACCGAAGCGGCCGCGCATGCCGCGATCAGGACGACGATCATCCCGCGCCCTCCTTGAGGATATCGGCCAGGCGTTTCTTCTCGGCCGCGCTCAGCGGCAAACGCGGTCCGGCGGCGGCAGGGCCGGAGCGCGCCGCCCAATCCGTCCAGCGCCGGTCCGTAAGACCCACGGCGCCGCCCAGCGCCATGATGATTCCCCCGATCCAGATGAACGGAACCAGCGGCCGCCAAGCGGCCGTGATCGTCCAGCCGCCCTTGCCGTCGGGATCGCCCAGAGCCAGGTAGAAATCGGCCAGGAGACCGGCGTGAATCGCGGTCCTGGCGATTGTCTGCTGCTGCAACGGAAAGAACCGCCGCTCCGGCGTCATCTCCGCCACCACCTGGCCGCCCTTGAGCAAGGTGAATTCCCCGGCGTCGGCGGTGAAGTTCTCGCCCTCATGCCGGCCGATGCCGTCGAAGCGCAGGCTGTAGCCGGCCAGCGGGATTTGCTCGCCGAGATGCACCAGCGCGGTGTTCCCGGCCGTTAAGGATGACGCGGCTATTCCGGCGGCGGTGATGGCCATCCCGAAATGCGCCAGCGTCATGCCATAGGCGGCGCGCGGCTGGTAAAACGCGCGGTGCCAGGTTTCACGCCAGGGCGCGCGGAAAAGCCGCAAGCGTCCGGACAACTCAACCAGCGCGCCCATGCCGAACCAGGCGGCGAGCCCGAGCAGCGCCAGCATCGGCCCGCCCGCGGTCAGGGTGAACGCGGCCAGCATCGCCGCGATCGCGAATGCCGCTTGCACCCACTGCCGCTGCAACGCACCCAGGATATCGCCGCGCTTCCAGGCCAGAAACGCGCGCGAGACCGGGGCGAACACGCCGCCGGGTTCCAGGCGGGGGGCGCGCCAGGCGTAGAGCGTGAGCGAGCCGCCGATGGCGATCAGCAGCAGCAGCAGGATGAACACGCCGCGCTTGGGGTCGAGCGCGAAGGCGTGCACCGAGGTCAGCACGCCCGAGCGCACCAGGAAGGTTCCGACCAGGGAGAGCGAGAAGGTCAGGATCGCCAGCAGCACCGCCCAGCTCTTGAGCGTGTCGCGGCGCTCGACCACGATCGCCGAATGGATGAGCGCGGTCGAGGCGAGCCACGGCATGAGCGAGGCGTTCTCGACCGGGTCCCAGAACCACCAGCCGCCCCAGCCCAGCGTGTAATAGGCCCACCAGCTGCCCATGGATATGCCCAGGGTCAGGCAGCACCACGAGGCCAAGGTCCAGGGCCTGACCCAGCGCGCCCAGGCCGCGTCAACCCGGCCCTCGATCAACGCCGCCACGGCGAAGGCGAAGCTCACCGCGTTGCCGACATAGCCCAGATAGAGGAAGGGCGGATGAAAGGCCAAGCCCGGGTCCTGCAGAATCGGGTTGAGGCCCTCGCCATTCGCCGGCGCCGGATCGAGCCGCAGGAAGGGATTGGAGGTGAGCAGGATGAACAGCAGAAATCCCACCCCGATGAGCCCCATGACCCCGATCACCCGCGCGCACAGCCGCGGCGGCATGGAGTTCCCGAACCAGCTCACCGCCGCCCCGTAAAGCGACAGGATCAAAACCCACAACACCATCGAGCCTTCGTGATTGCCCCACACGCCGGTGAGCTTGTAAAGCCAGGGCACGTCCGAATGGCTGTCCGCGGCAACGGCGGCGACCGAGAAATCCGAAATGAGATAGGCGTGCACCAGCGCGGCGAAGGCGAAGGCCACCAGCGGGAAGAGCGCCAGCGCGGCAAGCCGCCCGGCCATCATCAGCCCCCAATGGTTCTTGGCTGCGCCGGCGAGCGGCAGCGCCGCCTGGAGCAGCGCGATGAAGAGGGCGAGAACCAGGGCGAAATGGCCCAGTTCAATGATCATCGGGTTGGATGA
>CAWEME010000057.1:0-63182 GCA_963810055.1 uncultured Alphaproteobacteria bacterium
CGCCAATGCGGTCAACCGCCGGCTGGAGCGCGGCGTCGTGGAAGCGGCCGACCGGGTGGTGTTCACCTCGGCCGAGACCCTCGATCTGGTGATGGCGAAATACCCGCCCGCCTGGAAGGCCAAGGCGGCGGTGGTGCCGCATGGCTTCGAGCCCGGGCTTTATCCGCCGCGGCGGCCGCGCAGCGGCGATCTCGCCGTGCGCTATCTCGGCAATTTCTACGGTCACC
This sequence comes from uncultured Alphaproteobacteria bacterium, assembly GCA_963810055.1. Classification (GTDB taxonomy): domain Bacteria; phylum Pseudomonadota; class Alphaproteobacteria; order ATCC43930; family CGMCC-115725; genus REEB95. The sequence continues at coordinate 228 of CAWEME010000057.1, forward strand.
GTTCGCCGCTGCCGTTGTGCCGGGCGCTTTTACGCCTGATCGAGCGGGAGCCCGCGCTGCTGAAAGACGTGCGTTTCGAGCTGGTCGGCAATCTGTCGCCGCGCATGAAGCTTCACCCGGCCTGGCGGCGCCTGCCCGAAGGGCTGGTGGCGCATAAGCCGACGGTGAGTCATGCGCGCTCGCTGGCGCTGATGGCGGAATCCGATCTGTTGCTGGTGATCGACGGGCCGGACGAGCTCAGCGTCTTTCTGCCGAGCAAGCTGGTGGAATATCTCGGAGCATGCGTGCCGGTCTTCGGCATCGTGCCGCCCGGCGCTTCGGCCCGGCTGATCGCCCGGCTGGGCGGCGCCACCGCCGATCCGCGCGACGATGAAGTCGTGGCGGCGGGGCTGGCGCAGGCCTTGGCAACGGCCCGGCAAGCGCGCGCGTCGCTCAAGCCTTGGGGCGATGAGACCGTGCGCGCGGAATACCGCGCCGAACGGGTGGCGGCGGCGTTTTCCGCCATCTTGAAGATCGCCATTGGCCGCGGCGGCCCGGCGCTCTAACATCCGCGCCTGATTCGCAACCGGAGCAAGCCGCATTTGGCGTCGCGCGGGAATGGTTCTCGATGCCGGTTTCGCAAGCTTGGCTTGGGCACGGCGCAATTCGGCATGGTCTATGGCTGTTTCAACCGCCAGGGCCGTCCCGCGCTGGATGCGGTCGCCGCCATTCTGCGCCGCGCCGACGAGATCGGTTTCGGCACCATCGACACCGCCGCGCTTTACGGCGAAAGCGAGGCCGTGCTCGGCCAGGCCCTGCCGCCGGATCACGGTTTCCGCATCGTCACCAAGACGCCGCGGTTCGGCGGCGCGCGGCTCGGCACCGAACAAGCGGCCGCCCTGCGCGCGGCTTTCCATTCCTCACGCGCCAAGCTGCGCCAGGAGCGGCTTTACGGTCTGCTCGCGCATGACAGCAACGATTTGCTGGCCGAGGGCGGCGCGCATCTGCTTGATGCCATGCAGGATTTGAAGCGGCGGGGCGAGGTCGAAAAGATCGGCGCCTCGGTCTATACCGTCCGCCAGATCGGGGCGCTGCTTGCGCGCGGCGGTCTCGACCTGATCCAAGCGCCGATGAACGTGCTCGATCAGCGTTTGATCGACAGCGGCGCGCTGCGCGAGATGGCGGCGCGCGGCATCGAGCTTCATCTCCGCTCGGCTTTTTTGCAGGGATTGCTGCTCGCCGATCCGGCCGCCCTGCCGCCCTATTTTGCCTCCGCCCGGCCCGCGCTCGAAGCCTTCCAACGGGCCGCTCGCCAGGCGGGGCGCGCGCCGGCTCAAGCGGCGTTGGCATTCCTGTTGAACCGGCCCGGGGTGGACACCGTCCTGGTTGGCGTGGATTCGCTGGCTCAGCTCGAGGAGATAGTCTCCGCGCCACTCGATCCGCTCGAGCTCGATTACCGCGCCTTCCGCGTGACCGACGAGCGCATCCTCGATCCGTCGTCCTGGCCGGGCAGCGCGCCATGACGGCGAACATTCTCGCCATCCTTCAGGCGCGCATGAGCTCGACCCGGCTGCCCGGCAAGGTGCTGATGCCGCTCCTCGGCGAGCCGATGCTGGCGCGGCAGATCGAACGGGTGCGCCGCGCCAAGACGATCGACCGCCTGGTGGTAGCAACCAGCAATGATCGGAGCGACGATCCGATCGCCGCGTTGTGCGCGCGGCTCGGCGTTGACTGCTTTCGCGGCAGCCTCGACGACGTGCTGGACCGTTTTTGCAAGGCGGCGGAGCGCTATTCGCCCGAACAGGTGGTGCGGCTGACCGGCGATTGCCCGCTCATCGATCCGGATGTCATCGACGCTATCGCGCGTTTCCACCTCGCCGGCGGCTACGATTACAGCAGCAACACGATTCATCCCACTTTCCCCGATGGGCTCGATGTCGAGATCTTCCGTTACGCCTGCCTGATCGAGGCCGGACGCGAAGCGGCCGCGCCCTTCCAGCGCGAGCACGTCACGCCTTTCCTCTACCAGCAGCCCGGACGATATCGGCTGGGCGATTTCCGCCGTTCTCCCGATCTGTCGGCGTTGCGCTGGACGGTGGACAATCCAAAGGATTACGAGCTGGTTTGCCGCGTCTACGCCGCGCTCCATCCGTCGCGGCCTCATTTCACGCTTGACGACATCGTGGCGCTGTTCGAGAACAATCCCGATCTGGCCAAGATCAACGCCGGTATCCGGCGCAATGAGGGCTCGGTCGAGCCGCCAACCGCGCCTCCACGCCGTCTCTAGACCCGCCACGAAAGCACCGGCTCATGTCCGAGCGCTACAAGAAATCCGAAGACTTGCTGCAACGCGCATTGCGGGTGATCCCGCTCGGCAGCCAGACCTTCAGCAAGAGTTTCACGCAATACCCCTTCGGCGTCTCGCCCTATTTCATCCGGCGCGGCAAGGGCAGCCGTGTCTGGGACGAGGACGGCAACGAATACCTGGATTTCGTCAACGGGTTGTGCGCCGTGACGCTCGGCTACGGCGATCCCGACGTGACGCGCGCGGTCAAGGCGCAGCTCGAGGACGGCGTGATCTTCTCGCTGCCGCATCCGCTGGAGACGCAGGTCGCCGAGGCGATCGTGGACATGGTGCCTTGCGCCCAAATGGTGCGCTTCGGCAAGAACGGCTCGGATGCAACATCGGGGGCGGTGCGCCTCGCCCGCGCCTTCACCGGCCGCGATCATGTCGCGGTCTGCGGCTATCACGGCTGGCAGGACTGGTACATCGGCTCGACCGCGCGCAATCGCGGCGTGCCCGAGGCGGTGCGGCGACTGACGCACGGTTTTGTCTATAACGATCTCGAATCCCTGCGCAAGCTGCTGGCCGATCATCCGGGCGAAGTGGCGGCGGTGATGCTGGAGCCGATGAATGTCCAGGCGCCCAAGGACGGTTTTCTTGAAGGCGTGAAGGAGCTGGCGCACAAGCACGGGGCGCTGCTGGTTTTCGACGAGGTCATCACAGGCTTCCGCTACGCCAATGGCGGCGCCCAGGAATATTTCGGCGTGATCCCGGACCTCGCCTGTTTCGGCAAGGGCGTCGCCAACGGCTATCCGGTTTCGGCGGTGGCGGGCCGCGCCGACATCATGAAATTGATGGAGGAGATTTTCTTCTCCTTCACTTTCGGCGGCGAGGCCCTGTCGCTCGCCGCCTCGCTCGCCACGCTCGAGAAGTTGAAGCGCGAGCCGGTGGTGGCGACGATGCGGCAGCGGGGCGAGCGGCTGATGAAGGGGGTGGAAGGCCTGCTCGGCCGCCACGGCATGGGCGAGCTTCTGACGGTGTCCGGCCATCCGGCCTGGTCGTTCCTGAACTTCCGCGACCAGGGGGGATATTCGCTCTACGAGATCAAGACGCTGTTCCTGCAAGAGGTGTTCGCGCGCGGGCTGCTGACCCTCGGCACCCACAACATCAGTTACGCGCATTCGGAATCCGATATTGATCGGCTGCTGAAGGTCTACGACGAGGTCTTTCCCTTGCTCAAGGGGGCGGTGAGCGAAAGGCGGCTCGCCCAGCTGCTGCGCTGCAAGCCGATCGAGCCGCTGTTCAAGCTGCGTTGATGCCGGATCGAAAATCGAATTCTCCGGCCGCGCTCATCGAAACCCGGCGCTTCGTCCTGCGTCCCCTGGCGCCAAGCGATGCGAGCCCGCGTTACCTGTCCTGGCTCAAGGACAAGCGAGGGTCGCGCTATATCGTGACCGCCAAGGATGTCGGCGATCTCAAGGAGTTGCGGCGCTATATCGAAGAGAAAACCGGCCGGCTGGACGTGATGTTCCTCGGCATCTATGCGCGCGCCGGCGGCGAGCATATCGGCAACATCAAATACGAACCCGTCGATCCGAAAGGCCGGCGTGCGGTTATGGGCATCCTGATCGGCGAGAAACGGTGGCGGGGCAGGGGCGTCGCCGGTGAAGTCATAGGAGCAACCGGGCTTTGGCTGCGCGATAACCGGAACATCAGGGAAATCTGGCTCGGCGTCGATCAAAACCACGCCGCCGCGATCAAGGCCTATGAAAAGATCGGCTTCCGCCAAAGCCGCGACGCCAAATTCGGGCCGATCGGAAACAATGGCGTCTGGATGTGCTGGGAGTTGCCGGCTTCCGTCTAGTTCGAACCGTCCCGGATTCAGCCCATCCCCAACGCCGATTTGAGCGCCGCCGCCACGCGATCCACGTCTTCGTTCGCCATCGCCGGGAACAGCGGCAGCGACAGGGTGCGCCGGTAATAGGTCTCGGCTCCCGGCAGGTCGAGCGCGCCGTAGCGCGCGCGGTAATAAGGCTGGGTGTGCACCGGGATGTAATGCACTTGGGTGCCGATGCCTGCATCGCGCAAGGCCCGCATCGCCGCGCCGCGCGCCACCTTGAGCGCGGCGAAATCGATGCGCGGGGCATAGAGATGCCAGGCGGGCGAACCGTCCTTGAGCCGCGCGGGGGTTTTCACCTGCGGCGCCAAGGGCGCTAACAGTTTGTCGTAACGCGCGGCCAGCTCGGCGCGGCGCTTGAGGAAACGGTCGAGTTTCTTCAGTTGGCTCAGCCCCAGCGCGCAGGCGATGTCGGTCAGGCGGTAATTGTAGCCGGGCTCGGCCATCTCGTAATACCACGGCGCATCCTGGCCGGCCTGGGCGTTGCGCCAATGCGCGGGATCGTGGTCCATGCCGTGCGAGCGCAGCCGGCGCAGGCGCTCGGCAAGCTCCGCGTCATTCGTCGTCACCACGCCGCCTTCGCCGGTGGTGATGGTCTTGACCGGATGGGTGGAAAAGGCGGCCATGCGGCTGAACGTGCAATCGCCCGTCTGGCGTCTGCCGGCGGTTGCGCCCAGCGCGTGGCAGGCATCCTCGACCACCGCCAGCCCGGATTCGGCCGCAACCGCCGCGATCGCCTTCATATCCGCCACCATGCCGGCGAGATGCACCGGCAGCACCGCCTTGGCCTTGCCTTTCGCCGCGGATTTGAGCGCCCCGCGCAGGGTCTCGGATGTCAGCAACCCGGTCTCGGGATCGACATCGGCGAAAATCACCTCGGCGCCGGTGAAGCGCACAGCATTGGCCGTCGCCAGGAAGGTCATGGACGGCACCACGGCGGCGTCGCCGGGGCCGAGATCGAGCGCCATCGCCGCCAGGTGCAGCGCCGCCGTGCCCGAGCTGCAAGCGACCGCGTGGCGGGCGCCCGTGCGCCTGGCAAACGCCGCCTCGAACTCGGCGACGCGCGGTCCGGTGGTGAGAAAATCGCTCTTGAGCGCCGCCGTCACGGCGGCAATGTCGTCGTCTTCGACAGTCTGCCGGCCATAGGACAAGAATCTGCCGCCGGGCTTCCCGGTCATTCGCCCATGCCGCCGATCAGCTTGAGCAGCGCCGCTGAGGTCAGCCAGCGCTCGTTGGTGTCGCTGGCATAGCGGAAATCGTCGGCCACGGGCTTGCCGCCCGGCCTCGACGCCTTGTCCCGCCCCAGCGACGTCGCCGGCAAAATGACGTAACGGTCGCCGAGATCGCGGGTGGTGCGGGCGTCGTCCGAGGTGATCATCACCTCGTGCAGCTTTTCGCCCGGGCGAATGCCGACGATCTTGTGTTTCAGCCCGGGGGCGACGGCATTGGCGAGGTCGACGATCTTCATGCTCGGTATCTTGGGCACGAAAATCTCCCCGCCGCGCATCACGCTCAAGCACGAACAGACGAAGGCCACGCCCTGATCGAGCGTGATCCAGAACCGCGTCATGCGATTGTCGGTGATGGGAATCTCTTTCGCGCCCCGCGCCACCAGCCGGCGGAGGAGGGGGATGAGGCTGCCGCGCGAGCCCAGCACGTTGCCGTAACGCACCACCGAGAACCGGGTTCCGCCCTTGCCGCTGAGATGATTGCCGGCGGTGAAAATCTTGTCCGCGGCGAGCTTGCTGGCGCCGTACAGATTGACCGGGTTCGCCGCCTTGTCGGTGGAAAGCGCGATCACGCGCTCGACGCCGGTCTCGATGCTGGCCTGCACCACATTCTCGGCGCCCATCACGTTGGTATGGATGCATTCGAAGGGGTTGTATTCGGCCACCGGCACGTGCTTCAGCGCCGCCGCATGCACCACGAACTCGATGCCGCGCAGCGCCATGACCAGGCGGCGCTGGTCGCGCACGTCGCCGATGAAAAAGCGCAAGGCGCCGTCGCGGTCGAGCGGCGTCAACGCCTGCTCCATCTCGACCTGCTTGGTCTCGTCGCGCGAGAAAACCACCAGCCGGCGCGGCCGCCCGTGGCGCAGCATCGCCTTGACGAAAGCCTGTCCGAAGGAACCGGTGCCGCCGGTGACCAGCAGGGAACGGCCCTTTAGAAAGCGAAACGTCGTTCCCGGGGCGCCGTTGGCCTCGGTCCAGGCGGCTTGTTTATCGGTCATTGCGGGTTAATCCATCCTCTCAGGCGGCGTAAAGTCAACCGGATGTTCAAGTCCTGTCAAGGACATCCAGCCATTTCCTAAGAAGGCAGCAAACCGCCTAGCTTCAGCATCACCCGGAGCGCGGGCAGCAGCCGGTCCTTCCGCGCCGCCAGAAAGCCGGGCAAGTCACCGGGCGCCACCACCGCCAGCTCGGCGTATTCGTCCGAGCCGCCGGCGCGTTGCGCGGCGCGCAGCTCGGTTTCGCCGAGATCGGTCTCGATCCGGTAAAGGATGTCGCAAACATGGCTGTCCGTGTCTTCGACCAGTCCGCGGACCAGCGGCGGCTTGACCCGGGCGGGCGCGATGCCGAGCTCCTCCGCGAGCTCCTCCAGGAGTTGCGCCTCGGGATCGGGCCGGTCGAGGCCGCCGGCCGGCGCCGGTTCCCACAGCCCGGCATCGGCGGCGACGAAACCGGCGCGCAATCCCAGCACCACGCCCTCGCTGCAGGTGAGAATTCCCGTTACCCCGACCGGCCGAAGCTCGAGTGCGGCGTATACTCCCGGGTCGCGGCGTTGCGCCAAAAGGCTGCGGTAATCGGTTTTCCGCAGCGCCAGCAGCGCCGGCGTGTGTTCGACCAGGGAATAGGCCGGACCATCGTAGAGCGCAGCGCCGCGCCGGCGCTTTTCCTCCGCCCAGATCGCCTCGATCCGCGCTCGGACAGCGGCGGGCGGGGCAGGCGCGGCGGGAAGGATCTTCAGCCGGAAGGCCGGTTCCAGCTCGTAAACGCGATGCATCTTTGCTTTCTCACGCCGCTTATAGCCAATCTGAAGGTTGTCGCGGGTAGGGAAGCCGTACTATGAAGGCGGGGAGAATGCCACTGTCGCATGAAATATCCTTCGAATTCTGTCGCCCGGTCGAGGCGCATGCGCGGTTGGTGATGATTTGGCGCAACGACGCGGCGACCCTCGCCGCCTCGTTCCACCGGGAGCCCAAGCGGTGGGAAAGCTTCTGGCCCGAATTTCGCGAGGAGTATTTCCGCGACTTGCCGGCGCCGGTCTTCGCATTGGCCGAAGGCACGCGCGCCGGTTTCCTGCGCTTTCGCGCCGTGCCCCACCCCTCGGGCTATGCCGGCGCTTGCGTCGACATCTCGATCATGGTCGCGCCCGAGGCGCGCGGCCGCGGCCTGGGGACCGCAATCTTGCTTGCGGCTTCCGATTATTTGCGCGAAGCGGGGATCGACGCGCTCTATGCCGAAATCCGGCACGGCAATGACGCCTCGATCCAGGCCTTCAAATCCGCCGGCTACCGGTCCATCGGCGCGGCGGAAAAGCTGGTGGCCGACACCGGGGAACGTGCCCGCATCGACCGTCTGGTGCTGGAATTGACGCCGGTCTTCTGGCGCAAGGGTCGCGTCTTCGTCGTCGCCGAGGCCGGCTCCAACTGGCGCGCGGGCGATGCCAAGCGCGACATGGAACAGGCGCGGAAGCTGATCGACGTCGCGGCCGATTGCGGCGCCGACGCGGTGAAATTTCAAACCTACCGCGCCGAAACCGTTTATGTCGCCAATGCCGGCCGGTCGGATTACCTCGCCGGCGCCGGCATCGACCGGGACATCACCAAGGTTTTCGCCGATCTGGAAATGCCCTATGACATGCTGCCCAAGCTCGCCGAGCACACGGAGCGGCGCGGACTCCAATTCATGTCCACTGGGTTTTCGCCGGCGGATTTCGCCGCGATCGACCCGCTGGTCAAAATTCACAAGATCGCCTCATACGAGATCGGCCATCTGCGTCTGATCGATTTGGCGGCCAAGAGCGGCAAGCCCACGCTGATCTCGACCGGCGCCGCAACCGATGCCGACATCGCCTGGGCTGTCGAACGCTTCCGCGCCAAAGGCGGGCGCGATCTGTGCCTGATGCAATGCACCGCGAAATATCCCGCGCCGCTGGCAAGCATGAATCTGGCCGTCATTCCGGCGCTGCGCCGGCGTTTCGGCGTCGCGGTCGGGCTTTCCGATCACAGCCGCGATCCGGTGACGGCGCCGGTCGGCGCGGTGGCGCTGGGCGCGCGCGTCATCGAGAAACATTTCACCCTCGACAATTCCCTGCCGGGTCCCGACCACGCCTTTGCGCTGACGCCCGAGGAACTGAAACTCATGGTGCGCAAGATCCGCGAAGCTGAAGCGGCACAGGGCTGGGGGACCAAGGTGGTCGCCGAAGACGAGAAGGAGCTGGCCGCCTTCGCCCGGCGCGGCATCCAGGCGCTTAAGAACATCAAGCGTGGCGATATCCTGCATGAAGGCGGCAATGTCGACATCCTGCGTCCGGGCAAGCGCAGCCTCGGCCTGCATCCGCGCTTCATGGAGGAGATCGAGGGCCGCAAGGCCGCGCGCGACATCGCCGCCGGCGAGGGTCTTGCTCCCGGTGATTGGGCCTGAGCCGAGATGGACGTACCGCGCCGCGGGCTGTTCCTCGATCTCGATGGCACGCTGGCCGACAGCCTGCCGGCGCTGCGCCGGGCCTATGACGATTTCCTCGGGCGTTACGGCCGTCAAGGCAACGAGGCCGAATTCCAGAGCCTCAACGGGCCGCCCTTGGCCGAGATTGCCGAGCTTCTCGGGCGCATCCACGGCCTGCCCGGCAAGAAGGAGGAATGGCTGGCGTTTTATCGCGCGCTGACGGACCGGGCGCACGAAGCTGCCGCGCCCGCTCAGGGCGCGCGTGAGATGCTAAAGCAGGCCAAGGCGCGCGGCTGGACGGTCGCAGTGGCGACCTCGGCGGCGAAATCGGCGGCGCGCGCCTGGCTCAAGCGCAACCGGCTGGATGAATTCATCGCCGTGGTGGTGGGCGGCGACGAGGTGAAGCGCGGCAAGCCCGATCCCGAGCCTTATCGTCTGGCGTTGGCGCGCACGGGTTGCGTTGCCGATGTCTCACTCGCGGTCGAGGATGGCGTCCAGGGCGCGCGCGCGGCGCTGGCCGCCGGCCTGCCGACCTGGATATTGGGCAATGATTTCCCGGAATTGCGCGTTATGCCGCTCTATCGCGGGCGGCTGGCGGGCATCGACGCCTTGTCCGCCTTGCTGTAACGGATCAAGCGAAGAATTTCCGCACGATCGGCTTGATCGCGGGATCGAGGCCGGCGATCCGGGCCTTGTCGATGCCGCAGCTGAATTCCTCGGCATGCGGAATGTCGAACACGCCATAGACCAGCTGCATCAGCAACCGGTAATCCCGGTGCGGGTCCATGCCCTTGTGGAACCCCGCCGTGTCCTCGGCGAGAATCGTGCCCGCCGGCGCGGCGAAGACGATTTCGTTTTCGGGACCATAATGCGTGAGCAGTTCGTCGCGCTCATAGCGGCGCGACAAATGGAATTTCTTCGGCTTGACGTGATCGTGACTGCCCTGGATGTAGGTGTGGGCGCCCGAATCTGCGTCGACGTCGGTGAGATAGATGAAGAATTTGAGGAAGCGCGGCCCGTCATTGTCGTAGTGATAAACATGCGCGCTGAATTGCCCGTCGAAGACCGGATCGAGCCACAGCGTGACGCTGGTCAGGATCGGCCGGCAGCCGAAATAGTCCTGCGCGATCCGGTGCAGCGCTCCGTCGGCCACGAGATTCTGTACCGCCGGCAGACGGATCAAATCGGATATGAGCCATTCATAGCGGCCGCGGCCGTGCGGAATATGCGCTTCGTCGATCAAAACCCGGTCGAACGGATTGGCGCCGTAGGCCGGGGTCGAGAAGGCGAAGCGCCGGATCTCGGCGATATCCTGCGCGCCGAGCTTCCACGGCAGGATGTCCCAGCCGCGCCGGTTGAGCGCGTTCACGGTCGCGGCGATGGCGGCGCCATCGGTCAAACGTGACGGCGGAAGCTTGGCCTTGGGCTTCACCACCGCGCCGAGCCGCTGCAATAAATGGTCCCAGCCGCCGCTGGCGCGTTCGTGCAGGATCTGCATCATGCGGAACAACGATAGCGCCGGGCTTCTTTTCTGCGCCGGCTCGATGGCGAGGTAGTGCAGCGCTTTCGTCAGGCCGCTCACATGCGCTCCTAGGCGTACATCCAGAACAACGGCAGCCCGTGATGATAGATACGCAGCGGCAAATGCGCCACCGAATTGCGGCATTTGGCCTTGGTCTCTTCGCCGACGGCATATGTCAGCCTGGCATGAACGCTGTAGTCGTAGCTGAAGGCCGGCCGGTCGAGCGCGGCGATGCGGTCGAGCTTCAAGGCCTGGGTCAGATAACGGACCATTTTTTGCGGATCGCTGTTGGCCGGAACCGATATGTCCGCCGCGGTGGATTTGCGGCCGATCACGTACTGGCAGTAATTGCTGTAGTGCTGCAACAGATCGTCCTTCGCCACGATGGGCTTGAAGCCGATTTGCTTCATCAGCATTTGGGCCGAAAGCCGGCTGAAGCTGGCGATGTGCTCGAGCGCGTAGACGTTGTTCAGGATTCCCTCTTTATAGAGTTCGGGAATGGCGAGGTAGAAGATCGCGTCGGGCGCGGCGATGTCGCGCAGGATCTGCAGTTCCTGGCGCGGGTTATAGATGTGTTCGATGACGTGGTAGGAGAAGATCAGGTCGAACGGTCCCGCGCGCCGCAGTTTTTCGTGCACCGCGGCGTCGTCGAGGCCGCCGAAATAGACGTTCTCGGTGACGTGACGCTTGAGATAGTCGGCGCGCCGCGTCGTCGCTTCGGTGCAATGGATTTCGTGCCCCGCCTGCTTGAAGGCGACGATCTTCTCCCCATAGCCCGCGCCGATGTCGAGAATCTTGAGCTTGCGGCCGCCGATATAGGGCAGCAGCCGCCGGTAATAGCGGTAGGTCGGGTTGCGCTGTTCCAGCTTTTCGGCGTCGCTGCCGGAGGTGTCGTAATTCGCCGCGTACCACCGCGTAATCCAGGCCTTGGACGGCATCGTCGAATATTGCAGATGATCGCAGGACCGGCACCAGGACACTTCGATGAAATCGGAGGTGTCGTCGGCGTCGACGACCTGGATGACGGGTTGCAAATCCTTGTCGCAGATGAAACAGCGCGCGGTGCGGAATTTGTCGTCGACATGCGTCACCGCTTTGAGCCGCTCGGCGCTGGTTTGGCCGAATTCCTTGCGCGCGTTGGCGTCCGCGACCAGGTGAAACTCGATGCTGGCGGTGCGGTCCTTCGCCGGCGCGATGGCGGGGCCGTTTTCGGCGTGGAAGCGGGGCCGTTCGAGCGACCAGTCGGGATTGAGCGTTTCGAGCCCCCAGTAATAGAAATACTGAGAGAAGACCTTGACGCGCTGCAAGGGCCGGCCGGAGAAGACCATCCGCAGCAACACGAGAAATCTTTTCACATGCGGTTCCATGATCGAGAAGGGGCGTCCCCGCGGAAAGGGGACATCCGAGGCGCCGTCTATCTAACCGCTCGGGCCGGTGCGATCAAGCGCCGGCATGGCGCCTAGGGTTGGGCGATGAACTCTTGCCAGACCCGGCTCGCCAACACCGCCTTCGCCGCCTCCTCGTGGCCGTTGGCGTTCCAGTGCCCATCGTCGGGGAACTGGAACACCGCGCCGTCGGCGGCGTGGCGGCGCGCGAACCAATCCTGCAAATCGGCGACCTCGAAGCCGCGCGCGCGCGCCTGGGCGATGAAATAGCCGCGCATCACGCCGAAATAGCTCTTCTCCGCCTCGGCCAAGCCGGCCGGATCGAAGACGCGGTAGCTGTCGACCAGGAACAGGATGTGCGAAGGCTCCAGGCCCGAGCGGATCGGGAACTCGCTCAAGACCTGGTCGACCGCGCGCTTCGAGAGCGCGATCCGCTCGGTGTCTGCCACGGGCGGCCCGTTGAAGGGGCCATAAGGCGGCAAGCCGAAGAGGCCGGCAAACCAGTACTTGAGCTGGTAGCCGATCGGCGTCGAGCCGATGTTGAGCAGAAGGTAACGCGCCAGCGCCGAATGGCGCAGCAAGGGGCGCCAGAGCGACGCCTGGAAATCGAGCAAGGTGAGAGTGAGGCTGCCGTCGGGCCGTTCGGCATAGTAGTGAAATCCGGGCACCTGCTTGTAGCGCAGCAGGCTTTCGTCGAAGTCGCGATTGACGACGTTCACCACCATCGCGCGCGCGTGGAAGGTGTCGTGGGCGAATTCGGAATAGGCGAGAAAGTCGCTAAGCTGGGCGCCGGAGACGGCGAAGCTGTAGACGCGGCGCGACGGGCCGGCCGCGTCGGCCAGCCGGGCCTCGACGGTTTTCGGGAACGCCACCATGGCCGCCTCGATGTAGCTGTCGCCGATCACCGCGAGCAGCGGCCGCGGATCGGCGGGGTCGTAGTCTTGGTCGTTGACGAAGCCGTAATTGTTGAAATGGCCGTGATTGACGTTGGTGAGCAGCGAGCCGTCGGAGAACACGAAATCCTGGTTCGGCGCGTAATGCAGGTAGGGATGCGCCGCGTCGACCGTCTGGCGCAGGAATATCGAGCGCACCGGCAGGAAGCGCAGCACGCCCTCGCAGATCAGGAGGAAGACAACCGTGCTGACGAGGACCGTGAGAAGGGCTTTCTGCCACTCGCGCATGGGGGTCAGTCCGGATCGAAGACGTTGCGGTAATCGAGCTTCAGCGCCGGGTCCTGGTCCTCTTTCTTGAGGAAACAGTTGCCGACCACCAGGGTTTCGATCTCGCTGCCCATGAAGCAGCGGAAGGCGTCCTCGGGCGTGTAGACGATCGGCTCGCCGCGCACGTTGAAGCTGGTGTTGACCAGCACCGGACAGCCGGTGATGTCCTTGAAGCGCGAGATCAGCGCGTGGTAGCGCGGATTGGTGTCGGCATGGACGGTCTGGACGCGCGCCGAATAGTCGACATGGGTCACCGCCGGGATATCGGAACGCGGCACGTTGAGCTTGTCGATGCCGAACAGCGCGCTCTCATCCGCGGTCATGGCTCGGCGGTGCTTCTCGCTCACCGGCGCCACCAGCAGCATGTAGGGCGAATCCTGATCGAGATCGAACCACGCGCCGACGTCCTCGCGCAGCACCGAGGGCGCGAAGGGGCGGAAGGATTCGCGGTATTTGACCCTCAGGTTGAGCGTCTTCTGCATGGCGGGCGAGCGCGGATCGCCCAGGATCGAGCGGTCGCCCAGCGCGCGCGGCCCGAACTCCGTGCGGCCCTGCATCCAGCCCACCGCCTTGCCCGCGACCAGATCGCGCGCCGTATCCTCGATCACCTTCGCCTCGGGCAGGGCGGAAAACCGTGCGCCCGCCGCCTTGAGCCGCCGCTCGATCTCGTCCTGGGCGAAGGACGGCCCCAAAAAGGCGCCCTGCATGGCGTCGCGGCCGTTGCCCGCCGGGCGCGCGCCGCCGCGGAAGAGGTGATAGCCCACCAGCGCGGCGCCGAGCGCGCCGCCGGCGTCGCCCGCCGCCGGCTGGATCCAGAGCCCGTCCACCGCGCCCGCGCGCAAGAGCTTGCCGTTGGCGACGCAGTTGAGCGCGACGCCGCCGGCCAGGCACAGCTTGCGTTGCCCGGTCTCCGCCACCGCCGAGCGCGCCAGACGCAGCACCACCTCGTCGGTCACCGCCTGGATCGAGGCGGCGATGTCCATGTGGAACGCGGTCAGCTTCTCGTCCGGCTTGCGCGGCTTCTGGCCGAACAGCTCGGCGAAGCGCGCGTTGGTCATGGTCAGGCCGGTGCAGTAGTCGAAATAGTCCTGGTCGAGATGGAAGGTGCCGTCGGCCTTGAGGTCGATCAACTTGTCCAGGATGAGCCGCGCGTATTTGGGCTCGCCATAGGGCGCCAGGCCCATCAGCTTGTATTCGCCCGAATTGACCTTGAAGCCGGTGTAATAGGTGAAGGCGGAATAGAGCAGGCCGAGCGAATGCGGGAAGTGCAGTTCCCGCAACAGCTCGATGCGGTTGCCGCGCCCGGAGCCGAGCGAGGTGGTGGCCCATTCGCCGACGCCGTCCATGGTCAGCACCGCGGCCTCGTCGAAGGGCGAAGGGAAGAAGGCCGAGGCGGCGTGCGACAGGTGATGTTCGCTGAACAGCAGCCTCTCGCCCGGCTCGAAGCCCGGCTCGAGCTTGCGCAGTTCCTTCCGCAGCAGGTCCTTCAGGAACAGCTTCTCCTTGAGCCAGACCGGGATCGCGGTGCGGAAGGAAAGGAAGCCCTTGGGCGCGAAGGCGAGATAGGTTTCGAACAGGCGCTCGAACTTCAGGAACGGCTTGTCGTAGAACACGATGCCGTCGAGCGCGTCGAGCCGGGTCCGGCCGGCTTCGAGGCAATAGGCGACGGCGCCGGCGGGAAAGCGCGGGTCGTGCTTCTTGCGGCTGAAGCGCTCCTCCTGCGCGGCGGCGAGGATGGCGCCGTCCTCGACCAGGGCGGCGGCGCTGTCGTGGTAATAGGCCGAAATGCCGAGAAACCGCATCCTAGAAAAAGGTGTAGATGAACGGCGCCAGCGCCGAGCCCTGTGCCAGCACGATCAGGCCGCCCAGGATCAGCGTCATCACCAGGACGGGCGCGAGCCAGTATTTCTTCCGCACCCGCAGGAAGGCCCAAAGTTCGGCGATGAAGGACATAAACCGCGCTCCGCTAGAACTGGCGCCGCAGGGATCGGGCGTCGGGCGTCGGCTGGTCGCGCTTCAGCCAATAGCTGGCGGCTCCGGAATCGAAGCCGCGGCGCAACGGGTCCTTGCCGCGAAGCCGCATCAGCATCGCCAGCGGCGTGACCACGGCGAAGAACAACAGGCCCAGCACGACCGGGCTGACGATCTTGTGGAGCGCCGCGCCGAACTGCGCCCAAACGCGGTTGAGCGGATGGAGAATTCCGGGCCGGACCAGCGCCGCGAGCAGGAACAGCGCCGCCAGCGCCAGCGCCCACAGCCGCACCGGCGCGGCATGGACCAGCGGCAGCAAGCCGATGACCGCGAACGCGCTGGCGAAAACCAGGCCGAAGGACCGGTCGGAGCCCGGCGCCGTCTCCGGCTCCGGCCGCGGCGGCTCGTGAATGGTGTTTTCCGGCATCGCCGGCTTGCCTCCTTTTTCTCGCCGGTAAACTATCCGAAGGTTCATGCCTTGTCATCCGGCAGAAAGGGCGCCGGGCAAGATTTCGGTCGCTTGCGCGCGGGCCGCTCGCCTATGGTGGCCGCCTTGGAGGCGCGGCAAAGGATGGCGCGAGTGAAGGACAGCCAAGCGGCGGCGCCGTCCGGCGCGGAAACGGCCGACGAATTTCCCGCCGGATGGCGGCGCTGGCCGCTGGTGAAGCGGCTGATTCCGTCTGTCCGCAAGGCTTGGGCCGCGCTGCTCTGGCGCGACGGGCAAGGGGTGGTGCGCCGCGACGGCGCCCGGTTCAAGGTCAATGTCCGGCATTGGCTGGGCAAATCGATGGTGATGCACGGCGCGCCCGAACGCGCCCAGCTGAGTTTTCTGCTGGCCAACATCGCTGCGCGCGGCTGCACCCTGTTCATCGATATCGGCGCGAATTTCGGGATTTATTCCATCTTCGTCGCGCAACGGACCGGCTGCCGGCGCATCGTCGCCTTCGAGCCGGATCGCCGGAGCTACGACCAGTTGCTCGAAAATCTGCGGCTCAACGGCCTGGCCGGGCGGGTGGAAACCCATCCCGTGGCGGTCAGCGACATCAGCGGCGAAGTGCCGTTCGAGCTCGGTCCGGAGACGCATGACGTGCTGTCGAAAGTCGGCGGCGCGGGGGAAGGCGCCCATAGGGTCGCGGCCACGCGGCTCGACGATGTCATCGCCGTGCAAGGCGAACGCATCGCCCTCAAGATCGACATCGAAGGCCACGAGCTGGCGGCGCTCGGGGGCATGCGGGCGTTGCTCAAGAACAACCGGTGTTTCGCCCAGGTCGAATGTTTTCCGCACAACGCGCCCGGCTTCATCGCCGCCATGGAAAAATGCGGCTATAAATTCCTGCGCCGCATCGAGCGCGACCACTACTTCGCCAATTTCTGAGCCGCCTTCCCCCTTCGCGCCCTCCGGCGCGGTCAATCGCCGCTGGCGATGGCGTTGCCAGTCTTGGTATGGTGCCCGGTTCTTGGGGGCAGGGGATCGAGCGTTTCATGGCTTCACCGGGCAATTGGTCATCGGCCAAGGCGCCGGTTCCACGTTCCGACGCGCTGGTGCCGGCGGAATTGCTCGCCTGTCTCCGGGCGCCCGGAGGCAACGGCCGCACCACGCTCGAACGCGGGCCGGGCGGATTTCGCTGTCCCGAAACCGGGGCGGTTTACCCGGACCGGGACGGCGTTCCGTCCTTGCTGACCGGCATCGAGGGCGGCCCGGACGGCATCACCGGCCGCATCCGGGCGTTTTACGAGGAACATCCGTTCCCCAATTACGAAGGCGCGCAGGATTTCGCCGCGCTCGTCGCCCGCGGCAAGAAATCGGATTTCGCCCGCGCGCTGCTGAACGCCGTCGGCTCCAACCAGCTTGTGCTGGAATGCGGCTGCGGCACCGGGCAGATGAGCAATTTCCTGAGCTCGAACGACAACTTCGTGCTCGGCGTCGATCTCTCGCTGTCGAGCCTGAAGCTCGGCTTGCGGCACAAGCGCGACAACGATCTGCGCCGCGTCGCCTTCTGCCAGATGGACATTTTCGACCTGGCGATCAAGGACCAGAGCTTCGACGTGGTGGTGAGCACGGGCGTCCTGCATCACACCAAGGACGCACGGCGCGCCTTCGCGGCGATCGTGCGCAAGGCCAAGCCCGGCGGCCTGGTCGTGGTCGGGCTTTACAACAGCTATGCGCGCATCCCCACCTTGCTCCGCTCCAAGCTCATCGGGCTGCTCGGCGCCAGGATCGATTACGTGGTGCGCAACCGCATCCGCGACCGGCGCAAGGCCGAAATCTGGGTCAAGGATCAATATTACAACCCGCACGAAACCTGGCATTCGATCGACGAGGTGCTGGGCTGGTTCGGCGAGAACGGCGTCGATTATCTCGGCTGCCGGCCGCCGATCCTGGGCACAGGATTGCCGCCAGGGGAGGATCTGTCGGTCAAGACCGCGCCGGGAACGAAGCTGGGCCGGATCGCCACCCAGCTCGGATGGCTCGGCACCATCGCGCGCGAAGGCGCCTTGTTCGTCATGATCGGCCGGCGCGGCAAGGGGGCCGGATGACGCTCTGGGATTCCTTGATCCGATTCCCTTCCGCGCTCTGGAACGTGGCGGGCCTGCTCGTTTTGCTGGTGCTGGTCTCGGAATTCGGAGTGGACTGGCTCCAGCGGTTGAGCCGGCGGATACGCTACGGCAAGCCGGTCAAGCCCGATGAACGGGCGACCACCGACGCCTTCCACGGCGCCCCATGGGCCGGGCCTTATTTCGCCGAGATCTCGAAGATCGAATTGGCCTGGGCCCCTTTCGTGCAATGGCAGCAGCAGCCTTTCAGCGGCACCTACATCACCATCGACGACCGCAAATTGCGGGCGACGCCGGGCGAGGCCGCTTCGGGCAAGGACGCGGTCCGGGTCTATTGTTTCGGCGCCTCGACCATGTTCGGGGTGGGGGCGCGCGCCGACTGGACCATCCCCGCGGTGCTGCAGCGGCGTTTGACCGAAGCGGGCCGGCGCGTCTCGGTCACCAATTGCAGCCAGCTCGGCTACAACAGCAGCCAGGAATTGATCGCGCTGCAGCAGCTTTTGAAAAAGGGCGACGTGCCGCAGGTCGCGGTTTTCTACGACGGCATCGCCGACATATTGGGCGCCGAATGGTCGGGGCGGGCCGGCACGATGCTGAGCGAGGAGGTGCGCGTCGCCGAGTTCAACCTGCTGCGCGACGAGCGGCGGCGCGATCTCATCCTCGCCGCGCTCATCGCCGCCATGCCGCGCACGCTGCGCCGGCTGCGCAAATGGACGGGCCTGTCGCTGCGCGGCCCGTTTCCGCCGGCCTCGGCGGTCGCGCTCCAGGACCGGGAAATCGCGCCGCTCGCGCGCGCGGCGGTCGCGCTCTACGCCGCCAATGTCCGCATGGCGCGGGCGCTGGCGGAGACATACGGCTTCACGCCGCTGTTCTTCTGGCAGCCGGTGATCACGACCAAGAAGGTGAAAACCGCGGACGAATTGAAATGGGAGAACAGCCTTTCGGCCGACATCGCCGCGCGCCGCCGGTTCTTCGCCGCCGTGCTCGAGGAATACCGCATGCATCCCGATCTCAAGGGCGCGCCGGACGCCGCCGATCTGTCCGCCGCTTTTGACGATCGCGCCGAACCCGTCTACATTGACATCTGTCATTTGTCGGAAGAGGGCAACGCCGCGATCGCCGAGGCGATGTTGCCGGCGGTGACGGCGGCGGTCGCTTCCGCCAAGCGGCGGTGAGCGGCGGCGTTGCGGCAACGAGGGGCGGATCTTGAGCTTGGAATTCTGGATACTCGGCGTGCTCGCCGCGGCGGCGGTGCTGGTCGTGCTCTACAACCGGTTCGTCCGGCGCGCCAAATCCGGCAAGGACGACGCCAAAAAGGACATCTATCCGCTGTGGTGACGGCTCACGCCTTGAGCAGCAGCCGCGCGGTGTAATCCACCCGTTGCAGGAAATAGCGCTCCGGCAAGCCGGCCAGGTACTCGTCCACCGCCTTGCGCGCGCCCCGCAGATGCCCGTAATCGTCGATGATCATGGCGCCGCGCTTTTCCAGGCGCGGGAACAGGTGTTCGAGTTCGTGCCGCGTCGATTCATACCAATCGGTGTCGAGCCGCAGCAGCGCGATGCGCGCGGGCGCCTCGCGCGGAATGGTTTGCAGCACGTCGCCCGCGATCAGGTGAAAGCGCTCCATCGGATAGCCGGTCGCCGCCAGATTGGCGCGCACTTCGTCGGCGGGGCTCTTCGGCCAGACCACGCCCTGGGCCTCGAGCGCCGCCATGCTGGCGCCGGTGTAATCGGTGTCTTCCTTGCCCGCCGGCGGCGGTCCGGTGAAGGTGTCGAACAAATAGATGTCCCGGTCGGTTACGCCCAGGTTGCGCAGCGTCAAGGCCATCATCATGACCGAGCCGCCTTTCCACACGCCGCATTCGACAAAGGCGCCGGCGATCTTCGCCTCGACCGCGTAACGGACGGCGCCGTAAAGCGCGTAGAGGCGCTCCTTCGAGGTCATGGTCGCGGCGCGGCACGACGCCAGCGCCGCCAGGAAACCCGGCTCGTCGATGTCCGGATGCTCGGTCGCGACGGCCGAGCCGCGCCGCCGTTTCTTGCCGAAGAGCCTCATCGCACTCACAAAAAATTCGCGAATGGCGGGGTTCTACCAGGATTCCTGCGCCGCCGATAGGGGACGGGCTCGCGGAGGGACGGTCAGCGCGCCGGTTCGCCCGGCGCGGCGCGGCAGGGCGGGGGCGGCGCATTATCCGGCGCCGGGAAGAGCGCGTCGGTCTTGCCGACGAGATAATAGGCGGCCAGGCCCAGCCATTCATGCGCCGCCTCGTCGAGGTCGGCCAGGTTCGATCCGAAGCTGTAGTGCCGGATCAGCGGCACGTCGCCGCCGGGGGTGCGGTAATCGGTCGGCCAGGGCAGCATGTGCCAATCGAGCCGGCGGGCGATGCCCATGGATCGCGGCATGTGCTCGGCGGTGGTGACCAGCACCCAGGTCTCGCCGGGCTTGGGCTGGACCATCGCTTGCGTGAAGACGAGATTTTCCCAGGTGTCGCGCGAGCGGCTTTCGTACAGCACCCGCGCCGGATCGACGCCGAGCTGGTCGAAGATGGCCTTGGCCACGTCGGTTTCGGGAATTCCCGATCTGGGGAAAGCGGCGGAGCCGCCGCTGAAGACCAGCCGCGCTTCGGGATAGCGGCGGAGCAATTCGACGCCGGCCACAACCGCGCCTTCTCCGGTACTGTAGACCGGCTGCCCGCGCGTCTTGGAGACGTAGGGCTGCCCGCCGCCGCCGAGCACGACGATGCCGTCGACGCAAGCGGGGAAATCGGGGCGCGGAAACCGGTTTTCGAGCGGCCGCGCCGCCCATTGGCTGACGGGCAGAAAGAAAATCGCCATCACCGCCGCCGCCACGACGGCGCGGAGCAGTTGCCCGGTGCGCCGGAACCGGGTGAAGGGCACAGCCAGCGCCGCGAGGATGGCCAGGAACGCCAGATTGCCCGGCGGCACGATGAATTCGGCGATCTTGGCGAGATTGAAAAAGTCCATGGGCGTTGCTCGAAAAGGGGTTTTCTCAGGCTCGATACTGCTCGTCGCTGACTTTTTCCATCCACTCGACGACCTTGCCGTTCAGCGCTTCCTGGATGGCGATATGCGTCATCGCGGCCGTCGGCGTGGCGCCGTGCCAATGTTTGTGGCCCGGCGGACACCAGATCACGTCGCCGGCGCGGATTTCCTGCTTGGGTTCGCCCCAGCACTGCGTCCAGCCGACGCCGGAAGTGACGATCAGCGTCTGGCCGAGCGGGTGCGTGTGCCACGCGGTGCGGGCGCCCGGCTCGAAGGTGACGCTGGCGCTGCGAACCCGCGCCGGTTCCGGCGCCTCGAACAGCCGGTCGATGCGGACCGCGCCCGTGAAGTTCTCCGCCGATCCTTTCTCGGAAGGCCGTGAACCGCTTCGTTTTATTTCCATGGCTTCGTTCCATCGGACGTGAAGGCGCGACGGCGCCGGAGATAAGATAACAGCCTAACACATCGGGAAATCGGGTTCGAAATCCGGCCGTGGCCGGTTTGCGGCTTGCTGGGAGCGCGGCTGAAAACTGGCGTCCCCACGGGGATTCGAACCCCAGTTTGGGCCGTGAGAGAGCTTCAAAGCAGTATGTTACTGCCTACCGGTGTCTAAAGAAACCATTGAGTTTCTTGACTTTTGGTCACCCGGAGCTAACGCTGTCCAACAGCGTTTATCCCCGCTTATTGGACAAACGTTGGACAAAGGTGGAGTTACTGCCGTGGCAAGAACGCTTCGTGATGCCAACCTCGAGACGCGCACGGCGCGCGAACGACTTACAATTTCTGGCAAGCCGTACTTCCGTTCAATCGACGTCGGGTTGCATCTCGGCTACCGCAAAGGCCGGGGTGGCGGCAAGTGGGTGGCGCGTTGGTACGTCGGCGCCCAAAATTATCGGGTCGAGACAATCGGAACGGCCGATGATCGAATTGATCCTGATGGCGCAGCAGTTTTAAGCTTTGCCCAGGCACAGGCAAAGGCGCGCGATCTTTATGTATTGAGAAAGCGCGAACAAGCCGGCGTCCCTGCGCGCTCCGGTCCCTATACCGTCAAGAGCTGCATCGACGAATATCTTGCTTGGATGGACGGCAATCGTAGGTCAGCCGCCACTGCCCGGTATCGCGCGAATGCGCTCATTCTTCCGACGCTTGGAGTGAAGGACTGCTCCAAGCTAACGACTGCTGATATCCAAAAATGGCTCGAAGATACCGCGAAAGCCGCTCCCCGCATGCGTACCAAGAAGGGCGAAAAACAGAAATTCCACCGGACGAATGGCGATGCCGATGCGAAGCGGCGCCGGCACGCGACAACGAATCGGACACTGACGGTCCTAAAGGCGGCGCTCAATCGTGCCTGGCGCGCTGAAAAAATTGCGTCCGATAATGCTTGGCGCCGTGTCGAACCCTTCGCAGAAGCCGATGCCGCGCGTGCTCGCTATCTGACGATCGACGAAGCGAAGCGGCTCATCAACTCGAGCGATCGGGATTTCCGTATACTTGTCCAGGCCGCGCTCACGACGGGAGCGCGCTATGGCGAGCTTGGGGCGCTCAACGCCGGTGATTTCAACCCGGACAGTGAGACTTTACACGTCCGCACGAGCAAGAGCGGCCGAGGGCGCCATATCGTTCTCGCCGGCGAGGGCACAAAGTTCTTCGCCGCTTTGGCAGCAGGACGCGAGCCCTCGGTACCTTTGGTGCAGAAAGGCAGTGGCGATCGCTGGCTTCCGTCGCATCAAGCGCGCCCGATGGCCGAGGCCTGCAAGCGCGCACGCATCAAACCACCGGCGAGCTTCCATTGTCTCAGGCACACCTACGCTTCCCATGCGATAATGAACGGCGCGCCGCTGTTGGTCGTGGCAAAAAATCTTGGCCATTCCGACACTAGGATGGTCGAGAAACATTATGGGCACCTGGCGCCGAGCTTTATCGCTGATGCGATCCGCGAGGCGGCGCCGCGGTTCGGAATTAAAGGGTTCAAAAAGATAACGTCTATCCGGACCACTGGATAGCATCATGCCCCAGAAGCTGCGAGATACGGATACCTCTTCTAAGAATCAACGCCGCGCCGAAGACGCGCTCGACCTTGCTATTGGTCTCTTAGGTCCGTGGCCCGATGGCGATAATGCTGCCCGTGTGATGGCGGCAGAGAGCGTGCAGGAGATTGCTGCTGATTTTCGCAGTCATAGGCATGATGAAAAAAATTCACCAAGCCTTAAGGGAGTATACGATCGGAACTTGCGGATGATCGACCTTGCACGTCGCCTGGCGCGTGATATCGAGCAGGAAACCTCTGAGAGTTTCCTTGTCGATCAAATGTTACCGTTATATCGGCTTTCTCATCCGCGCGAGTATTTTGACCCCGAATCCCTGGAGAGGCTTGCACGGGGCGTTGACGAACAGTCGCAAGAGATTGCGCGCGTGAGGAAAGACCTTGATAAACCCGATCGCGGGGGACGGCGCAGCAACCTTTGGCTCGGGCTATATGGACCTGCCCTCCGCGCTCTAGTTCGAGATTGTTGCCTACGTTACGCAGAAAATAATCATGATGTGGCTGATTCCGGCGCGGGAATGAAGGGCAATCTTCAACGTTTTTGCGTCGCGGTTTTCGAATATGCAATGGCTGGGAGGCGGGCGCCGGACAGGACAATCAATAACCAAATCCGTGCGATTCTACCTGATCTAAAAAAATTAGACGCTGCCTCACGCGCTAAGATGACGCATCTCCATCACGCGGAACGACTCACGCGAATGGGGCGCGACAAAGCCGCGGCGGCTGCGACAGCGCGCTATGAGGAAGCAGCGCGGTATGAAGCCAAAATCAAAGGTAAGCTATTTCTTGGACCTGTGTTGCATGGTAGGCGCAACAGAAGTTGACCTAGAATCGTCGTTTTCCCTTTTTGAACGAAATAAAATCAGCGTTGCGGGAGAGGCTCGCTATAGCCATCCCTAGTCGCGATCAGCCACGCTTGCGGCCATGGAAATTCACGAGGCCTCCACCATGGACGCGTATTCCGTCGATGAATTCTGCCGGCGCCACAATCTTTGCCGCGCCTCCTTCTACAATCTCGTAAAGGCTGGTCGCGGTCCTCGAATCATGAAGGTCGGTTCGCGAACGCTGATCTCGATCGAAGCCGCCGCCGAATGGCGCCGCCGAATGGAAACCGAGACCAGCTCCAACGGAAAGGCCGCCTAATGGCCGCCGAGCGTGGTCCCGGTGCTGACCTGGCGGATTTCTTCGCGGGCTGCCTCAATCCCGACTGTGCAAATTTGCACAGTTACGTTTCGGTCCGGTCGCGCTGCCAAATCGCATCCTTTAGCGTAGCGGCCGCGTGAATTGAACGGCGAAACCGAAACTTTAAATCAGGCGAAGAAAAAGCAATCGCCGGCGGCGGTCGCTGAAAAACTTCTGCAGGGCGTCGCGCTCGTCACCGATGATACGGACACGGTATTTCGGCACAACGGGACCTTTTGGGAAGAGCTGTCGAAATCGACGCTTCGCCAGGTTGCGCTCGAAGCGGATGGCAAAAGATCGACGCGCGCCAGGCGGGAAGAGATCATCGACGAGATCCGCGCGCGCTCGCACATTCGCGGCTTGAGCTGGGGCCGCGTCGGCACCAATGAAGTGCCCTGCCGCAATGGTGTGCTCGATGTGATTACTGGAAAGCTGCGCGCGCATCGCCCCGAGGATTACTTGGAACGCGTGCTGCCCTGGGATTATCGCGCGGAGGCGCAGGCGCCGGCGTGGCAAGCGGCTTTGACGGAATGGTTCGGTGACCAGGGCGATGAAGAAGGCGGCGCTATCAGGACGCTTCAAGAATTTTTCGGTTATTGCTGCATGTCTCATGCGAAATACAAAAAGGGCCTGCTGGTTTATGGTCCTTCGGACACCGGAAAATCCCTGATCGGGTTTGTCCTCGCGCTGATGGTTGGGCGCGATCGCACCTGTTCCTTACCTCTCGAACAGATGGATGATCCGCAAGCGCGCGCCGTGATTGTCGGCGCGGCCTTGAATCTAATCACGGAGATCCCAAGCGATGCCCTGATCGCTGATGGCGGTTTTAAAACGCTGATCTCGACGGAAGAGCCGGTGATGATCAATGCGAAATACAAGCACCCTTTTAACTACTATCCGACTGCCAAGCACGTCTTCATAACGAACACGCTACCCGGTTTGAATGATCGCACTGAGGCGGTTCTTAACCGCCTCGCCATCATTCCGATGCTGCGCGTCTTCAAGAAGGATGAGAAAGACGAGCGGCTGCCGGAGAAGTTGGCTGACGAAATTCCCGGCATTCTCGCCTGGGCGGTCCAAGGCGCAAAGCGTCTCCTCGATCAACGTGGCCAGTTTAGCGAAGTCGCTGCCGGCGCCGATGTGATCGACGAGCTGCGCCGCAGTGCTAACCCGCTAATTGATTTCCTCGAGGAGCGATGCGTCAAAGCCGAAGGCGAATCGGTGCCGCTGGATGAAATTACCGACGTTTTTAACGCCTGGGGTCGCAGAAAGCGCCGGCCGATGAGCTCGTGGGTGGTTGGGAAGCTGCTTCGCGCTGCTGGCCATGCTGTGGCGCCGATTTGGCACGGCAAGCGGACGCGGCGCGCGTTGCTGGGGTTCCGTCTATTGCCAGAAGACAAATCGGCGCCAGAAGCTGCGCCCGGGGCAGACCAATGACGAGGATCAGCGCCTTACGTTTCTCGGCACCCGAAATCGTAAGAAATCGTAAGGTCGTAAGGCCGCGCCAATTCGGGGACGATTCGCTCCCTTACGATCTTACGATCCCTTACGATTTTTTTTGCCCGAGTCCGTAATGGGAAAAACCGCGCGGCGCTACGCCTTAGAGGCTTGCCATTACGGCCTTACGATTTTCCTCCCTTAGAACTTAGTGAAAAAGACAATAAACACACTAGACCAACAGTAGAGATTGGCAAAATCGTAAGGGACAAGGCGAATTGTCAAGAGTGCCAATTGGCACCCTCGCGCCAATCGCGGGATCGATCAGGGCTCACGGTTGATATTCGCGTCCAGTCATGTTCCATCCCGTCTCCTAAAAAATGGGTCCTTTCCGGAGCAAAACGAATACGGGTGGCACAACCCCGATTTTGCGCTAGTGCAGAATTTTTGTTTTGGTGCAACGGCCTAGCCTCGTTGCGCAACATGCAACACGTGTTTCCGACGCGATGCCAAGTGGCATCCTTGCAATGAAAGGGGTGTGAAATGGCCAGGCAAGACGAAAAGACGATCTCCTCGCGGGTCGAGCTGACCGGCGACGATGAGATCCGCGCCAAGCTCCAGGCGCCGGGCGCCGAAGGCGATGCGTCGATGCAACGCCTCGGCGACAGCGTCGGCTAGGCATTGACCAAGCTGCAGGCCTCGCTCACGCGTTGGACCTACAGCATCGATCAGGCGGCGCGCGTCCAGGCGCAGCGTCGGCGCCGCCCGGAACGCGCGTTCGCACGCGCGGCGAGGGCGACGTTACCCCCGACCTCGACGTCGACTGGGACTTCGCTGATTAGCCGCGGGTCCTTCCTAGAGCTTTCAAAGCCCACGGGCATTTCGCGAGCCCGGTATAGCAGAATTTCTATTTTTTAAAACTGCTTAGTGTTGATGTTACTTTTGGTCTCTTGCGAAACTTAGTACAAAATATGAGATTTATACTCAGTAGAAGGAAAAACGAGGAACAGGACACTATACAAAGTGCTCCCAGTCCACAGTTACATCCCCAGCTATCATGGGCTGAATGATGGTTACGCCTGATTGGTTGTTGGAGATCGGAAAAGCGCCATGCACGCGAAGGAAATCGCTTAGAAAGAAGCTCTCGATCTCATAGAGATTTGTCGTTCCCAGATTTTGTAGAAGCTGGAAGGAGTGAAAGGTAAATCGCGTCTTATGCCGCGCCGCGTAATTCTTAATGCCGTAGTTTCCTGATTGGCCAGTGAGGTGCGCACGCAGCCGCCGCCCGATACTATTTTGCCTGGATTCACTCATGCCGATATAGATCAACCGCGATACACAAAAGGGGTATGGTATTCTTAAATCCTCGAGGTAAATGAAATAGAGACCCACCGTGCCTTGAACAAGTTTTATCGGCTGCTCATCGAGGCTATAATCTTGTGGGAATGTGATGGTCGTCATGCAATCAGCCTTTACCATTGTCGGGAAACTGAGGAATGGCTTCTGAAAACATTAAATCTGGTTCCGAGGTCGTTAAAGAATTTCTTGATTCATTGCAAGACGACGGGGCCATTGACGCAGATACTTTGGCCGCCGTCTATGATCTATTCAAGACGGGAAAGCTGAGCCGCATTCGTTTGCTTCGTGCCCTCGAAGCACTAAGGGCCAGCGCCATAGCTCAGGGAAATAAAAACCCTGTCCGAGAAGGGCGCGCCTGACAATGATTAGGCTACTGAAACTTAATATTAGAGGATTTCGAGGTGCGCGGTTCGATCTACCGTTGGATTTTACCAAGAACTCTCGCAGCGTCTCGATCTTTGGCGAAAACGCCACCGGAAAGAGCACGATCACCGACGCCCTCGAATGGTTCATGCTTGGTAAGGTTGAGCATCTCTGGCACGAAGACTGTAAGGAAGAAGCACTACGCAACGTCCTCATTGGCGAGAAGGATTCAAGTACGGTGTCGGTTGAGTTTAGCGATGCCAAGCTCAACGGCACCAAGACGCTAGGGCCAGATTTCAAAACCATCACAAGCAACGCGTCAACTGCGTTCAAATCATTTCTGGAGAAAGCTGCGACCGAGCGCATATTTCTCCGGCATGCGCAGATCACGAATATCGTTGCTAAAACCAAAGGTGAAAAGAGGGAATGGATCGCAAAAATCATCGGATATCAGGCAATCACTGATTTCCGCAGTGACATCCAGTCCACTTTGAATGCCCTACAGAAGGATTCCGCGTATGGAACCGCGAAGCAGCTTGCCGACAACGCCCAGAACGAGTTGTTCAAGCTCGCGAACGGTGTCATCGCATCCGAAAATGACCTATTCGTAAAAGCGAACGAACTAATCAAGCCGTATGGGCTTGATGTCACAATTACCGACCATTCAACATATCAGAAGGCGCTGAAAGAACTGGGCACCAAGATCAGTCAGCCCGAACGCGCAAAGATCAAATTCCGCCTGGATCAGATGAAGAAGGAGTGTGACTCCTTCGTCAATAATGTTCAGGTACTCCTGAATGCGAAAAATGCCTTTATCGATCCATACAATGAGTTGGCCAAAGATAAGACTGCCGTTAGCCAGTTGAATATTGGGCAACTTCTCACAATTGGTAAGGCAGTGATCGAGGCTGGTCATTTCACAGAACATCAATGCCCATTTTGCCTGACACCGTACGATCTCGAAAAGCTACGCGAAGAAGTCGAAGCGCGTATACAAAATATCACTCAGATACAGGGAAAGTACGAAGACGCCAGAACTTTGAAAGCAACATTCATCCAAGCAGCTAATGCGCTAGTCGCGGTGGTTAAGCCTCTGGCCTCAAATTACGGTGATCTTGAAAAATTCAAGACACTGACAAGTGAGGGCGCGAAGGCTCTCGACACACTCAACTCATGGGTAAACGTAACCAATGAAGGCTTCTCGAAATTCCAGCCCGTCATGTTATTGCAACAGGATGTGGATGCCATCAAAGCGTTCGCCACGCTAGTCGAAGCGCAGGCTAAGCTCGCCAAAAGTGAAAGCGAAACGCTGGAATTGAGTGAACAGCAAAAACGGTTGATCGAAACAATTAGTCAGGTGCGGGACCTGGAGAAGCAATTCGATCAGTATCAAATAAACACGGCGATCAAACATCTATACGAAAAACAAATCCTGTCCCTCTCAGCCATCTTCGATAAATTCATGCTGGTGCAGAACGCCGCGCTCCAATTGGTTCTCGACAAGATCAGTGAAGATGTTAACAACTACTACACTATGCTCCATCCCAAGGAGGAGGTGGACAAGGTCAGACTCAGTGTCGTTGGTGCTGAAGGTATCGAATTCGAGTACCAGTTTCACGGCAAAAAAGTCTATCCACCAGTAAAGTATCTGAGTGAGTCACATCTCAACAGCCTTGGGATCTGTCTCTTTCTTGCTTCTGCCAAGCTGTTTAATAGTGCCAGCCGGTTCTTCGTGCTTGACGATATTGTCACCAGTTTTGATCTTGGACACCGCAGGCGCCTCCTTCGCCTGATCAAGGAGCAATTTGGCGACTGGCAGATTATTCTTCTCACGCATGAGCGCTTTTGGTTTGAAATGATCCAGAAGGAACTCAGTCAGTCCGGCTGGCTTTTTAAGGAAGTAGAATGGGACGCAGACAATGGCATCCAACTTTCGCCAAGCGTCGGCGATCTGAAAGCGTTGATTGAGGAGAAGCGCAAGAAGCATGACGTATCCAATGACATTCGAAAATTGCTTGAGGCTTCACTGAAAGAGATTTGTCACGCGCTTGAAGTGAAGGTGGCATTCCGTTTCAATGACGAGAATGAAGGCCGCATGAGCGGTGAGCTGCTGAGCGAGTTGCGCGCCACGGTGAACCGCAAGTGTCCGCAGCTCAAAGAGCACGCCAGCTTTGCTAACCTCGAAGGCTCCAATCTGTTGGCCACGGTCGGTTCCCATGACAATCCGGCGAAAGCAATTACCGGCGGCGATATCGATGTGGCGTTAGCCGACATTGCAGCCTTGACTGATCTTTTCACCTGTAAGGATTGCGGAAAATATGTCGAGGCCAAGCAACACGTGCCTGGGCAGAACAAGATCGCATGCAAGTGCGGCAAAAAACAAATCGACTGGAAGCAATAATTATCGCGTTACCTCAGTTTATGATCCGAGGCGGACATTCCGGTTCAGATGCGGCAGTACAAATTATACAGGCGCTTATTTGGCCGGATCTATCGGTAGGCCGGGCAGTATGCACGATAGCTAGGTCAAATCACGGCTGCCAACCCAAACGATTTTTCACCGAATCTGAACTCAGTGCAAAATTGGCGATTCATACTCGGTCGACGTTCGATATCGCTTTCGATATCGTTTTCGATATCTTTGATGTCGTATTTGACTGTTGAAATCTTGGGATCACACCAACAACAAGCCCGAACTCATTGCTACGATCGATGTCTATCTTTCCCGTTCGGTCGATGCTTATACTGGTAATGCAATTTAATGCTGTTGCGCAAATTCCCACGCCTTCTCTGCCAGCGGCCAGATCATCCCCGCCTCGGCGGGTGCGAATTCGCTGGTGGCTGTGCCGTCGCGCACGCGGCCGATAATACCCTGCAGGATAGCGGTGATGCGGAAGAAATTATAAGCGAGATAGACGGACAGATATGGGCGCGGATCGAGACCGGTGCGTGCCACATAGCGATCGACGTACTCCGCCATGGACGGAATACCTAGACTCGCAAGATCATACCCAACCAGCGACGCGGTGCCGGCGGCGCTCTCAGAATGCGGCATGTGCCAGGCCATCAGGTTATAGGAGAAATCCGCCAGCGGATCGCCGAGGGTGGAGAGTTCCCAATCGAGCACGGCGAGGATTTTGGGCGCCTGGGCGGCGACGATCAGGTTGTCGAGTCGGTAATCGCCGTGCACGACGCGCACCGGCCCGGTCGGCGGAATGTGCCGCGGCAGCCAGTCGATCAGCCGCTCCATGGCGTCGATCCTTTCCGTCTCCGAGGCGCGGTACTGTTTTGACCAGCGTTCGACCTGGCGCGCCACGTAGTTCTCACCCTTGCCGAAGCCGGCCAGGCCGATCGCCGCCGGATCGAAGGAATGCAGGCGCGCGATGGTTTCGTTCATGGCGTCGTAGACGGCGCCGCGCTCGGCCGCGTTTGAGCCGGGCATGTGTGGCTCCCAGAACACGCGGCCGTCGACGAAGCCCGTCAGGAAAAACGGCGTGCCGGCGACGCTCTCGTCTTCGCAGAAGGCGAGCGGCTCGGCCACCGGGAAGCCTTGGCCGAACAGCGCGCCGATCACGCGGTATTCGCGGTCGACCGCATGCGCCGAAGGCAGCAGCTTGCCCGGCGGCTTGCGGCGCAGCACATAGCGCCTCGCCGGCGTTTCCAGCAGGTAGGTCGGGTTCGACTGCCCGCCCTTGAACTGCCTGACCGTCAGCGGGCCGGCGAAGCCCGGCACATTCCGCACCAGCCAGACCGCCAGGCGCGCGGAATCGAGCCGCAGCGCCGCGGCGACCTCCTTGGTGCCGGTAAAGGCCTGTTGCCGGTCGATCGTCGCCATCGCCTCAATGCGGGCCGGCGGGCCCGGCGGGATGGCGGAAGAAAGAGGAATTCCGGCCGAGCGCCGCCTTGGCTTTTTTCAGCTCGTCGCGCGCGACCACGCGCAAATGGACCTCGTCCGGGCCGTCGATGAAGCGCAGCGCCCGTCCCCAGGTCCACAGATAGGCGAGCGGCGTGTGGTCCGACAGGCCCATCGCGCCGAAGACCTGGATGGCGCGGTCGACCACCCGCACCTGAAGCTGGGCGGCCACGACCTTGATCGCCGACACGTCGACCCGCGCGGCCTTGTTGCCCTGGGTATCCATCCGCCACGCCGCCTGCAAACACAGGAGGCGCGCCTGGTCGATCTCGATGCGCGAACGCGCGATCTCGTCCTGGATGTTCGCGTAGTCGGACAGCTTCTTGCCGAAGGCCGAGCGTTCCAGCACGCGCTCGCGCATCAGTTCCAGGGCCAATTCGCATTGGCCGATGGTGCGCATGCAATGATGGATGCGCCCCGGACCCAGGCGGGCCTGCGCGATGGCGAAGCCGCCGCCTTCCTCGCCGAGCAAATTGGACGCGGGCACGCGAACGTTGCGGAAGACGACTTCGCAATGGCCCTCCGGCGCAAAGTGATTCATGATCGGCGTATTGCGCACGATCTCGAAGCCGGGCGTATCCATCGGCACGATGACGAAGCTCTGCCGTTTATGCGGCGGCGTCGCCTCGCGGGCATCCGTGACGCCGAGGACGATCAACAGGCGCGCGCGCGGATGCAAAGCGCCGGTATTGAACCACTTGCGGCCGTTGATGACGTAATGATCACCGTCCCGGCGCATGCTGGTACGCAGGTTGGTCGGATCGGAGGACGCCACGTCCGGCTCAGTGATCGAGATCACCGAGCGGATGTCGCCTGCGAGCAGCGGTATCAGCCATTGCTCCCGCTGTTGCGGCGTCGCGAACATGTGGAGGATTTCCATGTTTCCCGTGTCGGGGGCGCTGCAATTGAAGACTTCCGCCGACCAGGGGACGCGACCCATGATCTCGGCGAGCGGCGCGTATTCGAGACTGGTCAGACGCGTTCCCGGTTCGTCATCGCGAAGTCCGGGCAAGAACAGATTCCAGAGACCGGAGGCCTTGGCCTGCGCCTTGAGCTCGTCGATCAATTCCAGCGGATAGGCACCCGCCTCCACTTCGCGATGCCAGCGCTCGTCGTTCAAGAGGACGAGGTTCTCCATGAAATCGCGGAGCTTGGCCTGAAGATCGAGAACCTTTTGCGAATATCCGAAATCCATGTAATCCGTTCCTCCTCCTTAAGCCGGGAAACTGCTCACTGCGAGCCGCTCATCGCAGGCGTTCGAGGATGCTGACGTAATTGGCCACCGCCGCGCCGCCCATGTTGAACACGGCGGCGAGCTTGGCGTCCTTGATCTGGATGTCGCCGGCGGTGCCGGTCAATTGCATGGATTGCAGCACATGCATGGAAACGCCGGTGGCGCCGATGGGATGGCCCTTGGCCTTCAAGCCGCCCGAGGCGTTGATCGGCAGCTTGCCGGTCTTCTCGGATATGCCGGCCTCGATCACGCGCGCGCCCTCGCCCTTCTTCGCCAAGCCCATCGCCTCGTAGATCATCAGCTCGGCGATGGTGAAGCAGTCATGGACCTCGGCGCAGGAAAGATCGTTCAAGCCCACCCCGGCGCTGGCGAAGGCGCGCCGCCAGGCCACTTCCGGCCCTTCGTAAGAGGTGATGTCGCGCTTGCTCATGGGCAGGAAGTCGTTGACCTGCTCGGCTGCGCGGAACACCACCGCCTTTTCAGAGCCGAGCGCGGTGTCGATATCGGTCAGCACCAGCGCCGCGGCGCCGTCGGAGACCAGCGAGCAATCGGTGCGCCGGAGTGGTCCCGCCACGATCGGGTTCTTGTCCGAAACCGTGCGGCAGAAATCGTAGCCCAAATCCTTGCGGATCTGCGCGAGCGGGTTGGAAGCGCCGTTCTTGTGGTTCTTGGCGGCGATCCGGGCGAGCGCGTCGGATTTGTCGCCGTAACGCTGAAAATAGGCCTGGGCGATGTGGCCGAACACGCCGGCGAAGCCACCCTCGATCCCGCCCTCTTCCTTGAGATAGGCGGCGCGGATGAGAAGATCGCCCACTTGCGGACCGGTGACCTCGGTCATCTTTTCCACGCCCACCACCAGCACGCGGCGGGCGCGTTTGGCCGCGATCGCATTCAGGCCCTGATAGATCGCCGCCGAGCCGGTGGCGCAGGCATTCTCGACCCGGGTCGCCGGCTTGTAGCGCAGGACCGGGTCGATTTGCAGCGTCAGCGAGGACGGGAATTCCTGGCGTACGAAGCCGCCGTTGAAGGTGCCGAGATAGATCTCGTCGATATCGGACGGGGCCAATCCCGAATCCCGGATGGCGTCGGATGCCACCTTCACGATCAGCGATTCGATGTCCTCGCCCTCGAGCTTGCCGAAGCGCGAATGGGCCCAGCCGGTGATGCAAGCGGTCATGAGTTCTCCTGGTGGGTTCGCCCTAGATAAGTGGGATTTGATTGTCTTTCACGAAATTTCCGCATGTAAGCCACACCTGAAAAATCTGCAGTTCTTTTAGAGAGATATGGTCTTAACTGGCACGCAACAAACCGCAAGTCGCGTACGTGTGTCCTGGTGCCAGAAAAAGCGGCCTGACGATCAATATCCCTCACAATCAATATCCCTCACAATGAATTTGTCCTCCACTGCGCGCCGCTGACGCATCTGCGGTAGTTGTGGGATTTAATTTGACTCTCGTCAATAATTAATTGTTAAATATGAATATTGATAATAAACACAGAGTCGTAAACCAATAAGGGCAGCTCAGTGCAGGCTCGCGAATGAGTTGCCCCATGATGGGAGAACGCCATTGGCTTATTTGAGGAACCAACCCTATTTAAGGAACCTACGAAGCCATCTTGAGGAATTGGAGCGACGCGGGCTGCTCGTTCGTGTCAAGGAGCCAATCAACAAAGACACGGAGATGCATCCGTTGGTTCGGCTGCAGTTTCGCGGACTTCCACCAGAGCAGAGAAAAGGATTTTTGTTTGAGAATATTACCGACGCGCGAGGTCGCACCTTCGACACGCAAGTGGCGGTGGGTGTCGTCGCGGGAGGGCCGCTTGTCTATCAGGCGGGATTGCTGGTCGACAATAGTAGCCAAGTAATGGAGCTGTGGGAGCGCGGTCTCAAGCATCCGATCCCACCTAGGCTCGTCGAATCAGGTCCTGCGCAAGAGGTTGTCATCACAGGTGACGACCTCGTTGGTCCGGGCAAGGGTCTTGATGCTATCCCGATTCCAGTATCGACGCCGGGGTTTGATGGGGCGCCTTATCTCACGGCTGGGCATTGGCACACCAAGGACATTGAGACCGGAATTCTCAACGTTGGGAATTATCGGGGCATGGTGAAGGCCTCGAACCGAACCGGCGTTTACGTGGCCGGCTCTCAGCACATCGGTATCCACTGGGAGAAGTGCCGCCGCCTTGGAAAGCCGCTTGAGGCCGCGGTCGTAATCGGCGTTCCACCTGTCGTCAGCTTTTGCGCTGTTGCAAAAATTCCTTATGGCGTTGACGAACTTTCCGTGGCCGGGGGAATGGCGGGTGAAGCATTGCCGGTTGTGAGATGCAAAACAGTGGACATCAATGTTCCGGCGGAAGCCGAATACGTCATCGAAGGTCGCATTCGTACCGACTGCAAGGAGATAGAGGGTCCCTTCGGCGAATATCACGGTTACATGGCCGGCACAGTTCTCAATCCGGTGTTTGAAGTCACTGCGATTACGCATCGCAAGAAGCCGATCTGGGTTTCGTTCTTGAGCCAGTATCCGCCCAGCGAAAGCTCTCAGATCCGGGAAGCGCCCAACGAGCAAGTTTTTCTAAAGTTCCTACGTGACGACTGTGGCAATCCCGCGGTCAAGGAGGTTGTCTTCCCGCAGTATGGCGGCGCGCTGGAAATGATTGTGATCTCGCTTGCCTCTGTTCATCCATCATCCACGTGGAAAGCTCTCAACGCCGCAGTCGCGATGGAGGCGGCGTACGGCAAGATCGTTGTGGCAGTAGATGAGGACGTGAACCCGCGTGACGCTGAGGCGATCTGGTGGGCGATCACCTATCACACCCAACCGCATCGCGACTTCCGTATGACGCGCGGCAAAGTCGGCTTAGCGCCATATTCTGTGGGTCCCGCTGCAGAAGAAGGGATGTTCTCGGCAACATATCCCGACAATCAAGGCATATCTGCTGTCATGATCGACGCGACGCGTAAATGGGCCTATCCACCCATTTCTTTGCCCCCGAAACAGATCATGGAGCGTGCCATCGATCTTTGGCAGAAACTCGGCCTGCCCGAGATTCAGCTTAAGCAACCCTGGTTTGGTACGAGTACGACACGCTGGACTCAGTCGCTTCATGAGGCTGCCAACAGGGCATTGCAGGGCGACTATCAAACAACGGGCAAACAACGCCTCGATACACGCACGTCTGACTTTGATCGTTAAGTGTGGAACGTGTGTCAGGAGCTGACACGCGAGTTCAAGTGGCCTGAACATAAAATGAAGGGATGGGGAGAAGAACGATGGAAAACAAAATATCTCGATTTCGAGTTGTGATTGCGTGTCTAGGTTTAGTTGCTGTTCTCGGAGCGTGCAACACCGCCGCGGCGCAAGTGCCGAAGGTAGTTCCAGGATTCGATGGGAAAGTAATCAATCTCGGGCTGATATCCGCCCTGACGGGTCCCGGATCAGTGATTGCGCTACCGAGCGTGGACGGAGGCGATGTCTGGTGGAAGCGCGTGAATGCGCAAGGCGGGATTGGTGGAAAATACAAGGTCGAGATCATTAAAACCGACAATCAAAACCTGGCTCCAATGTCCGTGCAGCAGCTCAACCTGATCCGTGGCAATATCGTTCTTGTCAGTCACTTCTTTGGCACGCACACAATTAAAGCTGCGCTCCCGATACTACGAGAAGAACACTTGGTTGCCGCTCCAGTCGCCTTTGATTCCGACTGGGTTCATGAACCGCAAGTTATTCCCGTAGGCAGCGCCTATCAAATCCAGGCAATAAACGCGATGGACTATTACGTGAATCAAGCCGGCGGTCGCGGGAAGAAAATTTGCGCCTTTATCCGCGATGATTCCTACGGTCAGGCGGGATTGGAGGGGGTTGTCTTTGCAGGCAAACAGCTTGGCTATTCTGTTCCGGTCGTTGTGCGTTACGCTCTTGGCGATCAGGATTTTATTGGACAGGTAAGTCGGCTGAAAAGCGAAGGCTGTCAGGGAGTCTTCCTTGGTGCGATCGTTCCCGATGTCGTTAAGATAATGGGGACAGCGATCCAACTTGAATATGAGCCCCGTTGGATCGGTATGGGACCGTCGTGGTCGGATATCCTCACCAAGTCTCCCGTTTTTCCGTACATGCTAAAAAACTATTGGGTGGCATTGGATGGGCCAGAATGGGGCGACCAATCTGTGCCGGGCATGCGGGCCATGCTTGAAGACATCAAAACTTATAAGCCGGACCAGAAACCAGATTACTGGTTCACCTTCGGTTATGCGCAGGCGCAAGTCGTTGATAGGGTGTTGGAGCAAGCCGTTAAGCAAGGCGATCTCAGCCACGATGGAATCATCAAAGCCGTTGCTGCGATCGGGCGGGTCGACTTAGGCGGGCTGTTCGGTTCGTACACCTACGGAAAGCCAGCAGATCGCTTGCCACCACGCGAAAGCAGCTTGTTCAAACCGAATCCCGCCAAACCTTATGGATTGGAAGGACTTCGGGTGAACTATGCATCGCAAGCGGCGAAGGCCTACGTGTTTCCGTGACCAAATGGAAACGTTCAACGCGGTGGCTTTCCATTTCCTCCTGGAGCGGAAGTGAGACCACCGCGTTGACTCCATCGCATTCATTGTGTTAAATAACAATATTATCAAATACGAAGGAGATCGGCCTTGGACGCACGAACTCAATCTGCAAAAGCCGAAGTGGGAGCTAAGCCTACCTGGAAGGAAAGAATGGCAATCGCGTTCGCGCGCGATGTAGTTGATGGCGAGCGTATTATCTCGGGGGCGCATACCGAGATTTCATTTGCAGCGACGCTTCTTGCTCAGAAAATGCACGCGCCAAACATCAAGCTGCAATTGGGCGGCCCCTGCTTTTTGGTCAACGTATCGGATCTTCCGGTTCGTCTTCCCAAGACCTCAACCGACTATCGAATGATTCGGTGGGCTGAAGTTGCCTACGATCATATGGAAACCTTCATGTATTTTGGTGCGCCTTTTGGACGTGCTTACTACGAAGGCAAACGCCCAAAAACCAATAAGTATTTTGTGGGCGATAAGTTCTTTGCCGGCGGCATCCAGGTCGACGGCTGGGGCAACACAAACATGATCGGAATTAAAGGCGAAAAGAGAAATACTTTCGCGTTCCGTGGCCCCGGCTCGATCGGAACTACAGATATCGTGACTGTTGCGACACCACTTATTTTCGTGACTCACCACGATCGACGCACGTTGGTGGAGAAGGTTGATTACATTTCCATGCACGGCCCCAACGGCTGGCGCGAGAATAAATTCCCTGGTCATGGGCCGAAGTGGATCATCACGCCTAATGCACTATTTACTTTCAACGACAAGGGCCGTGCGCAACTTGCAGGTGTCTTTGCTGACACGAACGAAGCGTGGGTGCGCGAGAATACCGCTTTCAAATTTGATCTTGCGCCCGACTTTAGCGAGATCAAAGAACCCTCTACAGAGGAACTTACTGTATTACGAACTGAGATCGATCCGGAAGGCCTACTCAGGCATTGAGTGCATAAAACTAGTCACAAAAAAAGAACAAGGTCCAAGACTTGTCGCAAATCTGAGTTGAGGAGGATCACATGGGAGAAAGAAAATACTGGAATCCTAAAATCGAGACGATGGCTCCTGATAAACTTCAGAAGCTGCAAGATGAATTATTGCGAAAGCAATGTGCGTGGGTTTACGCCCACAGTGATTTTTATCGCGAACGGTTCGACACAGCCGGGGTAAAGCCCAACGACATCAAGACCGTGGCCGATATTGTGCGTCTCCCGATCATGGACAAGGATGATTACAGTCGGGAGCAGGCAGCCAAGCCGCCCTACGGCCGGATGCTTTGTGTGCCCGAGAGCGACCTCGTGCGCTACTGGACCACGTCCGGAAGTACAGGGAAGCCAAGGGTCTTCGGCACGAATTTGCAAGACTATGAGGACTACCTTGAAAGTGCCGCGCGTGTGCTCTGGACCGCCGGAGTCAGACCGGGATGGAAGGTCGCCGTGCCGTTCTCACACGGGCATTGGATCGGGTTATGGGGAGTGTTCGATGCAACCTGGCTTCGGGTCGGTGCCCAGATTATTCCGCTGGGTGGCTATGACACTCAATATCGCATCAAGCGGATGGCAGAAGCGGGGGTTAATGCTATTTGCGCCACCCCGACCTATGCAAGCTATCTTAGCGAGGTTGGACGAAGCTGTGGAATAGACGTCAAGAAAATTGGTGTAAAGGCGATTCTAACTGCTGGAGAACCTGCCTCACCTGCCACGCGACGCATAATTGAAGATACGTGGGGCGCGCCGACATTCGACTTCTACGGCAATACGGAAAATCTTTCGTATCTAGGCGTCGATTGCGAGGAGAAGTCCGGGTTTCATTTCTGGCAAGACCGAACGGTTGTCGAGGTTATCGATCAACATGGCAAACCTGTGCCTGACGGTAAGGAAGGTGAGCTCGTCTTCACTAACCTTTCGGCCCGTTCTATGCCCGCGATACGTTTAAAAATTGGGGACGTGACGCAAATTGATCGTGCGCCTTGTCCGTGTGGGCGGACACACCTTCGCGTGCATTACATTCTCGGTCGGCGCGAGGATGTAATTAAGATTCGTGACATAAACGTGTATCCCCGTGTGGTGGAAAACGAAGTGCGCGGGACGCCGGGCATCGGAAGCGAATACCGTATCGTTTTCCGTCGGCGGAATGGTATCGACGTGCTTATCCTTCAGATCGAGCCCCTCGGAGAAGTCGATGCGCAGGGGCTTTCTGATAATATTCGCCAAAAGATTAAGTATGTGTGTGGCGTGAGTTCTGAAATCGAGCTTCTGAAACACGGCACACTGCCCAAGTCCGAGGTGAAGGCAAAGCGTGTGTTTGACGAGCGTGGCGTCCAAGAATTTTCTCGGAAATAAGCGAAGAATTATGGCCAACACTGTTCATATCGCGGGCGTGGGATCCACGACGTTTGGAGTTCATCCCGACCGGGCATTGCCAAGTTTGGCCTACGATGCTGCGAAGGCGGCGCTGGCTGACTCTCAGATACCTGCGGACCGCATTGGTGCGGTATTTGTCGGCAATTTCGTCGGCGGAATCCTGACTGGTCAGGAATTGCTCGGACCGATCGTTGCGGCGGATCTCGGATTATCAAATGTCTCGGCTGTGAAGATCGAGGCCGCATGCGCATCGAGCAGTGCCGCAGTTCGAATCGGCCATGAGCTTATTCGAGGTGGCTCCGAGGAGGCTATTCTGGTCATTGGTGTTGAGCGTTTGACCGGTCGGCCTCGCGATGCCTTTACAACGGCGATGACCGCCGCAATAGATCAACGCACTGAAGGCGCGGATGGACTCACTTTCCCTGGATTTTGGGGTCTCGTCATGACGCGCCATATGCATTTATTTGGAACGACTCGTGAGCAGGTGTCCTACATTACGAGCCGGAACCGTAGCTTTGGTG
Source organism: uncultured Alphaproteobacteria bacterium (assembly GCA_963810055.1). Classification (GTDB taxonomy): domain Bacteria; phylum Pseudomonadota; class Alphaproteobacteria; order ATCC43930; family CGMCC-115725; genus REEB95. Next base: position 39,686 of record CAWEME010000057.1, read on the forward strand.
TTAACAATCCCCTCGCCCAGTTTCGCAAGCCGATTTCGGTCGAAGAAGTGTCGGGCTCTTCCTTGATAGCAGATCCGATCCGTAAGTTTGACTGCTGCCCAGCGACTGATGGTGCTGCCGCGGTTGTGTTGACAACGGAAGCGCTCGGGCGACGCTACGCTTCACCATCGGTACGCATCGCGGCATCCATTCTCGTCAACGGCCCGGCTCGCGTGGCAGATTATCGGGAAATAACAACACATGACGGAACAGTGGAAGCAGCTCGCCGCGCCTATGAGACTGCAGGCGTCGGACCCAAAGATATCGACGTAGCCGAGCTGCATGATTGTTTTTCCATTGCGGAGATCGTCGATAGCGAGGACCTCGGTTTTTTCCCGAAAGGTGAGGGTGGCAGTCGTCTGATGGGGCAGAACAAGATCGTCATTAATCCCAGCGGTGGTCTTCTCTCCAAGGGACATCCAACCGGCGCAACGGGATGCGGACAAATCTACGAAATTGTACAACAGCTTCGCGGATGTCATCCGAACCAGGTTTCGGGAGCGCGTCTTGGACTGACGCATAACGGCGGGGGGACGGCCGCCGCGGTTACCGTGCACATCCTTGAGGCGCTGCCCCGATGAATGAGAAGCAAACAATTCGGGCGACCGTTCTGAGTTCAACCATTATTCGCGTTCCGGGCGCTGCTCATGCCGCTTCGGCGCCGTTCATCTTGCTTTTAGTTGAGGCTGATGCCGGCATGAATATGCTCGGACACTTCGACGGAATACAGCCACCTTCGATCGGATCGCGTGTCGTCAGCAACAGTAGAAAGAACGGTACTCTTCTGTTCACAATCGGTTAGGAGACATCATGAAGCTTGAACCCATTACCCGTGCCAACAAGCCGCAGCGTAAAGAAGTACTGATGACTGAGGACGACGCAGCCGCGCTGATCAAAGACGGAGAAACCATCATCGTAGGAGGTTTCGGGACCGTTAATCATCCGATGCTGATAATTCGAGCGCTTGTGCGCAGAAAAATCAAAAACCTCACTGTTATCGGAGCCGCAACAGCAGGGCTTGAGATTGATCTTCTTATTGGTGCAGGGTGCGTGAAAAAGGTTATTGCACCGTATGTCGGCGCGGAGCTTTATGCGCCAGTCGGACATTGTTTCCGCAGAGCCGCGGAAAATCAGGAAATCGAAGTTTACGAGACAACGGAATATCTACTTTATTCACAGCTAGACGCTGCGGCGAGAGGACTTGGCTTCTTGCCCTGGCGCGGTGGCGTTGGAACATCGGTTCCCGTTTTGAACAAGGATTATGTTCCCTTCAACGATCCTATCAATGGAGAGCCTTACTTGGCGGCTCCTGCTCTTCACGCTCACTGGGCCATTATTCACGTGGGCCAAGCCGATGTTTATGGGAATGGCCAGCATGGCGGTGTGAGATTCGGCGATCGCTTGCTGTCTCGTGCCGCGGAGAGGGTGATGTTGACGGCAGAGCGTATCGTTCCGAACGACGAAATACGTAAGGATCCGTTTGCTACGTCCATCGGTTATGCAGACGCTGTCGTGGAAGCGCCCTACGGCTCACATCCCTACGCAAGCCATGGTTTCTATGTCGAGGATGAGGAGGCAATTCGTGATTACGTAAATGCTTCCATCGCCTATAGAAAACGCGATACTAAAACTTGGGAAGCATATCTTGAAAAATGGGTAAGTGGAATGCCTTCGCATAAGGATTACCTCTCGAAGATTTCCGGTGCCCGTCTGGCGAAACTCATGAATGCTGCCCATGCCTATTAAGAAGAGCAAGCTGGGAAAACCTCGCGCGGCTAAGGCCCGCGCTTCACAAAATGGCTTGCGTGAGGCCATTCTCGGCTTGTTATCCATTCGCCCGATGTCGGGTTACGAAGTCTCGCAATCTTACAAGCACGCGTTGCAGCAGATTTGGTACGCCCCGCTTGGGCAAGTCTACCCGACATTGCGGAAAATGCAGGCAGATGGCCTGCTTAGCGTTTCGGTGGAATTACAACATGATAAACCGAACCGGAAAATTTCCCGCCTAACAGCACAGGGCCGGCGCGTTTTAGTTAATTGGTTATCGCAACCCTCGTCGTTGCCCTACATGCACCACGAGTTCATTCATAAGTTGTTCTTGCTAAATCATGTCGAACCGGAACAACAGATTAAATTAGTGCGTATTTATATTGAGCGGAGCAAGACCTGGCTCGCGGAACTGACTGAAATCGAGGGCAAGCTTGCGCTCGTTATCTCGCGTAACGAAAGCGCGCGGTACCAACTAATGGCGTTGCGCCATCTCATGCGGCTGGTTCGCACCGAGATGCAGTCGGCAAAAATTACTCTTGGCGAACTCATCGCATATAATAAGCCAGAAAATAAGTGGAAAAAGGGAGCAGCGCGGCGGACCCGCGCGGAGCGCCGCAGTGAATCTACATTCGCCAGGCTTTCTCTTACCCCGAAAAACGGCTCGGGGGCCAATGGCGATGAAGAGCTTGAGTATTTTGAACACAATCCCTAACCGGATTGACGATCTTCCAGATAGCGCTGGTTCAGTTGCTGAGCGCGTGTTTCTCCACGTTAGCAATATAAAAGTTGTTTATGGCGGAACCGTTGTGGGACTGCGCGGGGCAAGTCTGACCGTGAAGCGCGGCGCCATTGTCGCCCTTCTCGGTTCAAACGGTGCGGGGAAGACAACATTGCTTCGCGCCATCACGGGATTGCTACCCACGCATCGTGGCGCTCTCTCCGGCACGATTACAATCGACGGCCATTCGACGGAAGACCTTGAGCCCGCTTTAATTGTTCGGTTGGGGGTTGCGCAAGTGATGGAGGGTCGCCGAATTTTCGGCGATCTTACCGTGGGTGAAAATCTAAGGGTTGGCGCCATGTCCCGCCGGGGAGCGTCCGAAATTCGGATATCCTATGAGCGCGCTCTAGACTTGTTTCCGGATCTCCGCTCCCGCCTACGATCGAAGGCTGGTTACTTGTCTGGTGGTCAACAGCAGATGCTCGCGATTGGCCGTGCACTCATGGCCAATCCAAAATTGTTGATATTAGACGAACCATCGTTAGGTCTTGCTCCTATTATTACGACGCAGATCGGTGAGATCATTACGCAGATCAACAAATTAGGGACTTCCATTTTGCTCGTTGAGCAGAACGCCGCGATGGCTTTGCGGCTCGCACACCACGCGTACATTCTTGAAAATGGGCTTGTCGCAAAAGAAGGAGCGGCCTCTGATCTTTTAAATGATCCGATCGTGCGTGAACTTTACCTGGGAATTGGAGACAGCCACAAACGAACGATCGGAGAAAACGCGCGAAAAATGCGGCGGGGAATGCGATGGGTGATCTAGGATCTGCCAACGATCGCGTCATCCTTGACGTGCGCGACTTGACACTCCGCTTTCGAGGCATCACTGCTGTATCCAATGTGAGCTTCAACGTCCGTGAAGGTGAAATGTTCGCCATCATCGGCCCGAATGGCGCGGGCAAAACCAGCATCTTCAATTGCCTTAGCGCAGTTTATCGGCCCCAGGTCGGCACTATCCTATTAAATGGAGCTAACATTGTCGGACTCAAGCCCGCGCATGCAGCAGCGCTGGGCGTCGCCCGAACGTTTCAGAACCTGGGCCTTTTTCTCAATTTGAACGTGATTGACAACCTTATGTTGGGCCGACATCTGAGGATGAAGACCGGGTTTTTGTCGGGAGCGCTTTGGTTTGGCCGAGCACAGTCGGAAGAAGTAGCTCACCGGAAGAGGTGCGAGGAAATAATTGAACTGCTTGATCTCAAGAATTTCCGTCATCGCCCGGCGGGATTGCTGCCCTATGGCATTCAGAAGCGGATAGAGCTTGGCCGCGCTTTAGCAATGGATCCGGTTCTCCTTCTGCTCGATGAGCCCGTCGCGGGAATGAACACCGATGAAACTAATGCGATGGCTGGCAGCTTACTCGAGATTAATCGGCAACTCGGCACCACAATGATTCTTGTGGAGCATGACATCAACATGGTGATGGAATTTGCACAACGCATTTTGGTTGTCGACTTCGGATGCGTGATCGCGGAGGGGACGCCTGAGATCATTGGCCGAGATCCCAAGGTCATCGAAGCATATCTAGGAAGTGCACATTGATGGGCTCCACGACGTCGTCACTCATTTCGGTCCAAGAGGCAGGTTCACCCGGAGCGCGCCCCTCAACAGCGCGTGTGAAATCCGGTTCTGTGATGGTTCGCGAAAAGCAGCAGGGGCGGTGGAGCGAATACTCGGAACGGCAATGGCGCAATTTAATCGAGGAAATTGCCTCTGGATTGTTGGAGTTAGGCATCGGAGCTGGCACATGCATTGCAGTGATCTGTGACAACCACACGGAATCGGTTTTGATCGAAAACGCAGCGCGATCCGTCGGGACTATGGTCACATTGTTAAATCGCCGCACACCATTGAACGAAATTAGCGCCCATATAAATGGTTCTTCAGTTGTCGTCGTCGACGATGAGCAGATGTTGGCACAAATTAGGGGAATCCGATCAACGATCGGTGGAAGCGAAGTTCGCTATATCATTATCACCCCCTTCCAAAAATCGTCTCTTTCTCACAATATCGACACGATCAGCTTGGCACATATACAGGAACTCGGTAGATGTGCCTTGCTGCAGAGTGAACGGCGCTTACCTCCTCAACACAATCTCAAGGCCGACGAGATAATCTTTACGAACGAGGGAGGAAGAAATCAAACACACTTCGTTGGCTTCAATCGTGCGGCCATTGAGGCCGCACGGGAAATGACCGTTGCTGCCCTGCAGCTGTTGCCGGGTGACGAGATTGTGTCCTCAATTCCGGTTCATACCGTTCTCGGTTACATGATCAAAGCTGCTGCACTGCAGGCGAGAGCACGCTTCAATTTTCCAGAACTTCATGGATCGCTTCTCACCGATTTGATCGACGTAGAGCCGTCAATCCTGATTGGCTCCGGCCGGTTATGGAAAGAAATGTTTCTACACGTGCAGGCACGAGTGGAAACTGCACCGCGTCTACATCGCGCGGCATTCCAGTACTTTATAAGTGGTTCTCTAAATGGGGCTAAGACGTTTCTCATTGCAAAACCTTTAATGAGGCAGCTTGGATTGAGTCGTGTCCGCCACGCCTTTTCAACTGACTTTGTTCCATATCAGATCCGTAATTTCTTTATTCGGCTCGGCGTGGAAATCGTTGAGCTATACGAAATACCGGAATTTGGGGGTATTGTTGCCAGAGTCATTCGAGAGTCGGTACCGGATCCAGTACTGCACCCTGTGGCGGGAAACGAAATTGATCTCCGTTCAGACTCGCGAATTGAAGTCAATCGCTCGGTACGAAACACCAAGCCCCCGGCAGGGAAGAGCGGCTTCGGCAATTTAAAAGTTGTCAGTAATGATATTGGGCGGCGGTGGAATGGGCATTTAGCATTCTGCGGATCGCGTGATCGCATCATCACGCTTAAAGATGGAACTCAGGTGATGCCGGAATCCATCGAGGCGGCAATTCTAGAGGCCTCGATATTGATCCGCGCGGTCGTCCTCGTTGGAGAGGGGCGTCCAGAGCTTGGAGCCATCGTCAGTCTCGAGCGAGATCCATTGATAGCTTGGGCGAGGAAAAATGGTGTTCGGTACACCACTGTCGCTGAATTGTGTGCTAATCCGCAGCTCAACCAACTTGTTCGCATACTTATAGAAGGGGTCACTTCTCATAGGGCTCGACCGATAAAACGCTTTGCAATTTTGCAACGGGATCCTGATTACGATCTTCAGGAAGTGACCGATATGGACCGCATCTGGACGTCTAAATTGATAGAAAATTCCCGCACTCTGATAGAGAGGATGTATGCGGAATGATTTACTTTTTGCAACTAATGGTGGCTGGTCTTTCATTGGGTGCGATCTACGCCCTCTTGGCGCTGAGTTTTGTTATTGTCTACAAGGCAACCGGGATTGTGAATTTCGCGACGGGTGGGAGCGTCCTGTTAGGGGCGTATTTTACTTATGCGGCGGCGGTGACATGGGGTCTACCATTCTTTTTTGCGCTTATCATCTCAATGATCTGCATGGCCCTACTCGGGGCCTTGATGGAAAGAGTCATCTTACGAAATATGATCGGGCAACCAGTCTTTGCGATTATCATGGTGACCCTCGGCGCTTTGACAGTGATGGTGAATACGCCATCGACGATATGGGGTCAGGATTTACTTCCACAGGCTGACCCGTGGGGTATCAGTACGATTTCTTTAGGCTCATTGCGCGTTCTGGCCGTTGATGTCTGGACTATTGCCTTCGCCGCGATCGCACTCGTCGTGTTTTTTCTGTTCTTTCGTTATTCTAGACTTGGACTGGCGATGCGCGCGACCGCTCTTGATGCAGAGGTGGCGCTGGCACAGGGCATAAGGGTGCGTCATGTGTATCTAATCGCTTGGGCCATGGCTAGCGCGATGGCGGCTCTGGCAGGCGTGATGCTTTCCGCCGGGCCACGCGGAATCAGCATTGGGATCGCGGCAATAGCATTACGGGCATTCCCCGCGATGATTCTTGGTGGTCTCGATTCCCCATCAGGTGCCGTCGTCGGTGGAGGTGTGATTGGAGTAACGGAGGTCTTTACCGCCGCGACCGAGAGCGATTATCGAGACTGGGTCGGATCAAATTTCCACGTCGTGATGCCATATATTGTAATGATCGTGATCTTGATTCTTCGGCCATACGGCTTGTTCGGAACCAGACGCGCTGAGCGTGTGTAATGCGCCCTTCATCTCACTTGGTTCGTGAATATACGGACGACGTACGGCTGATCCGCTCTCGCTTGGCCATTCTCTGGGTAATATTGTTGGTGGCAGTGTACGCGCTGCTTCCACTCATCATCGGCAACAATTCATTCTGGCTAACTTCGCTAAACTTTTCTGGAATCGCCGCAGTCGGAGCGATCGGACTGACTTTATTGACCGGATTTAGTGGGCAAGTCTCACTCGGGCATGCGTTCTTTCTCGGTGTGGGGGCGTATGCCGAAGCCTATTTTGGAGCTGATCTGAAGTTGCCGCTCTGCATTTGGCTGCCGGCTGCTGGGATTGTTGGTGCTATTGCCGGTGCGGCACTTGGTCCTTTTGCGCTACGCCTGCGCGGCAATTATCTTGTTATCGTAACGCTTGGCGCTGTCTTCATCGGCTTGCATGTTTTCCGCAACTGGGAGTCTCTGACAGGAGGACTTTCCGGACGTGCAACAGTGGCGCCTCTTTCCCTTGGACTAATTGACTTCCTGCAACCAAGCATTTTTGGCTTTAGTTTCAATCGCGATCAGGGGATGTTCTGGCTAGTGTGGAGTATTGTCGCCATCGTTTATCTCGGCGCAAAAAATATCGTTCGAACTCGCCCCGGCCGTGCTCTTCAAGCCATTCGCGATCGCGACGTCGCCGCGGCTTTGGTGGGAATTAATCCAACGATATACAAAATTTCCGCTTTTGCGTTGTCAAGCGGAATTGCGGCGATGGCTGGCGCACTTTATGCCTCCTATACTCAATATATTAGCCCGCAAGAATGGGACTTGGGCATTTCGATACAATACATTGCAATGATCGTCATGGGCGGGATCACGGCTATAGAAGGAGCCATCATCGGAGCTCTTTTCGTTACCCTCATGCCGGAATTCATCGAACAATTTAGTAACCTGTTATCATTTAGCGCGTCGTCCGGCGCTGGTGGTGGAATGACGGCGTACGCATTCAATCAAATTGTCTTCGGATCATTGATCGTCATGTTTCTGCTCTTTGAACCGCGTGGTTTGTGGTCGTTTTTTCAGCGTCTCGGTCGAATGATCAAGACGTGGCCTCTCGCTCCGTAGTGGAAGCAATCGACGCGATGACTCAGCTCAAGACGCGAATCATTTACGATTTCATGCGTTGATGGATAAGGTCAAGATGCAATATGAAGTAGGTCAACGAATTTCGCGCGAAGTAACGTTCGATGAAGAATCCATTCGTGAATTCGCGCGTTTGGCGGGGGATGAAAATCCGTTGCATCATGACAAGGAGTTAGCGGCGCGCACACGCTTCCGTGGACTCATTGCCAGTGGTACTCACTCCGCCGCGATCATGATGTCACCACTGACGGCATTCACAGTTCAATTTGGGTCGGTGCTGGGCCTGGAATTCTCCGTGAAGTTCAGAAAGCCGGTGCGAGCAGGCGAACATCTCCATATCGAATGGGAGATTTCCGAAATTGAAGAAAAACCGAGCCTTGAAGGTAGCATCGTTAGCTTCACTGGCCAGGTCATCAATAACAAGGGGGAGACAGTAGTCAGCGGGTTTATGAAATGCCTAATTATGAAAAGTTCTGGTTCTCTCTCATAAAAGCCCGATGATCAATGGTCGCCATCGTGAAATACGAGTTGGAGAGAAGTACCATTAGCCAAGGCAGGATAGTCAGCACATGTCATTGGAGACTGACCGGCCCAGTTAGTCAGGATCGACTCAGTGGATAATGCATGATTACACTTAGTTGGCAGTTTTTGAATGACTGATAATTCCTAGTTATCAGCGGTCATTCCATAGTCGGAAAATCGGAAAGGCTGATAATTTTGAGTTATCAGCTGCTACTATCCTGCTTTGGCTAATGGTACTTCTTTCCAATTTGTAGTTCACGACGACGACCAGTGATATTCAGGCATTTATGAGAGAATCAGTGCTTTTCATAATTAGGCATTTTGCAAACCCGCTAACTATTGTCTCACCCCCGTTATCAATGACCCGGCCAGTGAAGCTCACGATATTGCCTTTAAGGTTCGGTTTTTCTTCAATTTCGGAAATCTCCCATTCGATATGGAGATGTTCGCCTGCTCGTACTGGCTTTCTGAACTTCACAGAGAATTCTAGGCCAAGCGCCGACCCAAATTGATTTGTAAATGCCGTCAGTGATCCCATCATGATCGCGGCGGAGTGGGTACCGCTGGCAATGAGTCCATGGAAACGTGTGCGCGTCGCTAACTCCTTATCATGATGCAACGGATTTTCATCTCCCACCAAACGCGCGAATTCACGAATGGATTCTTCGTCGAACGTCACTTCGCGCGAAATTCGCTGACCTACTTCACATTGCATTTTGGCTTGCCGACTGCTGGAGCGTTAACAATATTCTGGCGCCGATTAGGATCGATCCCGGACAAAAAATCTCTCTACCTCGATCAAAAAAAATGAAAGTAGCAAGCCGATCATCACGATGGTCAATCGAAATAGGAACCGCCATTGACTTCGATCACCTCGCCGGTGATGAAACGGGATTCGTCAGAAGCAAGGAAACATGCGACATCCGCGACGTCCTGTGGTTGGCCGAGACGCCCGAGCGGCATACGCGCGACGTAATCCTGCTTGAGCTGCGGCGGCCATGCCTGGGTCATGGGCGTGTCGATCACGCCCGGGCAGACGGCGTTGACACGAATCCCCTTCGGTCCGAGCGCCTTGGCCAGGGAATGCGTGAGAGCGATGACGCCGCCTTTGGAACTGGCATAGGCAGGGCCTCCGGCGACGCCGCCCACTTGCGCTGAATCGGACGCGGTGAGCACGACAGCGCCGGACTTTTGCTTGACCATATGATGCGCCACGGCCTGCACGAGAAAAAACGTACCTTTCAAATTCACCGCGAGGATGCGGTCCCATTCAGCGGGTTCCGATTGATCCCAGGTGCTTCCAGTCCAGGCGGCGGCAAAATGCAGGAAGGCATCGATATGCCCAAGCTTGGCTTGCGCCTTGTTGATTGCGGCCTTGCAAAGTTCGGGCTGTCCGATATCGACGGGGACGCATAGGACAAGCTCGCCGTCACTGCCAAAAGCCGCCTCGAGTGCTTCTCTCTTCACATCCAGTACCGCGATCCGGACTTTTCGGGCGAGCAGCTTGCGCGCGCAGGCCAGGCCGATCCCGCTGGCCGCGCCCGTAATGATGGCTGTTTCAGGCATTCTCACTCCTCTTGGAAGTCGATGCGGCTGGGCCTGCAGCCGTTCTTTCCCATCGCTTTCAGGTCTCATACGTCGTGACGTTTCGGCCCTGATTAGCCCTGGAATTTACTAGATGTATGTAGCATACTACATTCATGAATGATGCTTCTCAACAGATATCTGGACTTCCACGCGAAGACTCCTTGTTTACCCTTCGCCGTGAAGAATCCTTGCGCGCCCAAGCCGTCCGGCAGATCCGCGACAGCATCGTCACCGGTATGCTGGTGGAGCGCAGCATGCATTCGGAACAGAAGATCGCCTCGCAGCTCGGTATTTCGCGCACCCCCGTACGCGAAGCGTTGCTCCAACTCGCACATGAAAGATTGATCGAATTCGTGCCTCATCGAGGCGTCCGCATCGCCGCTCTCGATCCGGAACACCTGGTCCAAGTACTCGAATATCGTGCGGCGCTTGAAAGTTATTGCGCAGCTGCGCTCGCTTCCCATCCGCGCAACGATATCATGGCCGCACTCGATGAGCAGCTCGAACTACAAAACCGTATCGTTCTTTCCAACGACCGGCTGCGTTGGGTCGGAGCCAATATCGATTTTCATCGCATTCTGATCGACAGCCTCGGCAATAAGCTCATCAGTGATGCGTTCCCTACGCTTGCCGCGCATACCATGCGCATTGGCTTCCGTATGAACTCGCGCAAAGAGCGCATGCAGGAATCGATCGATGAGCATGCCGCCATGCTTGAAGCGATGCGTCAGCAGCGCCCAGACGAGGCACGGCGCCTCGCTGCCGATCATCTCCGTATCACCAAGCTGTTGATGAAACAGCTTTTCGATGATTACGGTCTGAAACGCGATACACGTGAACAAGGAGAAGACCGTGAACGCGCCTAACGATCCAAAACTTTGGGAAACCGGACAATTCGGGAAGGTGGCGCATGCCGGCGTGACTCATTTCGCTCCGGAGATTCGCATTGCTGATTGCACATTGCGCGACGGCGAGCAACAAGCCTGTGTCGTTTTCAACCAGCAGGACAAGCTTGAGATCGCCAAGATTCTCGATGATTTGGGTGTTTACGAGATTGAAGCTGGAACGCCGATCTCCTCAAGCGAGGATCGCGCCGCGGTGGAAGCGATTGCTGGCCTCGGCCTGCGTGCTAAAATTAGTGCCTTAGCGCGCGCCAAGCGGGAAGACATCGCAGTGGTCAAAGCATGCGGTGCTTGGGGCGTACGGCTTAGCGCTCCGGTAAGCCGGTTACAGCGGGATAGCAAGCTACATCTGACCGACGACCAGTATCTCAAGCTCGCGATCGAAACCAGTGCTTACGCCAAAGAGCAGGACCTCGTCTGCATCTTTAGCCCTTACGACACCACCCGCGCGGATTTGGACTTTCTTCGCCGGCTGCTCGGGGAGCTGTCGCGCCGTGGGACGGTTGACCGCGTGCGACTGGTTGATACCACCGGCTGTGCGACGCCCCATGTCGTGCGTTATCTGGTACGCGAAATGAAAGCAGCGTCGGACATTCCGATCGAAATCCATTGCCACAATGATTTCGGCCTGGCGGTTGCCAACACGATTGCCGGCGCGGAAGAGGGTGCCGCCTACATGTCGGTGACGATGAATGGCCTGGGCGAACGCGCCGGCAATGCTGCGCTCGAAGAAGTCGTGATGGCGCTAAAAGTTCTCTATGGCATCGATGTCGGCATCGATACGAAGAAACTGATGGCCGCGTCGCGTATGATCGAGGAACGGTCCGGCATGCGGCTGCAAATGAGCAAGCCTGTGGTCGGCCAGAACGTTTTTGCGCACGAATCTGGCATGGTTGTCGCTGGCGTGCTTAAAGATCCGTTCACTGCCGAATGCTACGTGCCGGAACTCGTCGGTCAGCAGCGGAAGATCATCATCGGCAAGAAGAGCGGCCTAGCTTCGGTGCAGTTCAAACTCGGCGGCATGGGCATCGGTAGCACGCCGCAACAACTCGAGCGCATCCTCGCCGTGGTCAAATCTGAATCCACACGAACTAAATGTCCTATCGATGATGATCGGCTCGCGGTACTGGCGCGCAGCGTTATTTCAGAGCACGCCCAATAGATGAACAACCATCCTAAATCGGAACCACCGAGAAACCAGAGGAGCATGCCAGTTTCATGAGCGGCAAATACGAAGCGAAGAATTTTCGTTTCGAGCGCGATGCTAAGGCGCCGATCGGGCGGCTTTACATCGATCGCGTCGAAAAACTCAACGCGATCACCATGGAGATGCGAACCGACATCATCAGGTTGTTCGACCAGATTTCGGTCGATGATGACATTCGTGTCGTGATCCTGCGCGGCGCGGGCGACAAGGCTTTCAGCGGTGGCGGTGACATACCCCAATTTGTCGACGTGCCCGTGCCTCAACTCGCCAATCTCGCGTATTCGATGTCGGCGCCAGAACGCTGTCCCAAGCCGGTCATCGCGGCGATCGATGGGCATTGCTACGGCGGTGGTATGGAACTCGCGTTGTCCTGCGATTTCCGAATTGCCACGCCGCGCTCGCGATTTGGGTTCCCCGAGATCACGCTTGGCGCGTTGCCGGGTAGTGGTGGAACGCAGCGCGCCTATCGTCTCATGGGAATGACACGCGCAAAAGCGATGGTCTTGACCGGACGGCCGATCACCGCCGAGCAGGCGGAGCGTTGGGGCCTGATAACCTGGATGTATGCCGACGATGTCTTCGACAAGGAAGTCGACGCACTGGCCTTGCATCTAGCCCGCTTGTCTCCGGTGGCATTGAGTTTCGCCAAGCTTGTGGTCGGTAACGCACCTGATACCTCGCTCGCTGCCGGCTTCCAGATGGAGGGAAAGGCGATGACGGTTCTATGCCGGACGGCCGATTTCCGCGAGGGCGTCCAGGCCTGGAAGGAAAAGCGGCCGGCCAACTTCACGGGTCAATGAAATGAAGTGCAAGCCATGATGCCGGAGCTGAACGGCGCTGGATTGAACACCGGCATAACCGCTAGAGTCCAAAGCGTGCCTCCGCTTGCCACGCGCATCGAGGATGCACGCTTGTTGCGCGGTCGTGGCCGGTATATTGACGATCTGCCGACGCCGGTCCGCACAGTTCACGCGGCCATCGTGCGGAGTCCCGTCGCCCATGCGCGGATTATCAAGGTCGATACGGCGGCTGCGATGTCCCGACGCGGGGTAATCGCGATCTATGATGGCAAAGTCTTGGCCGAAGCACTTGCGCCACTTCCCAATATCGTCAAGAACGCACCCGATTATCGCCCGTTGGCTGTCGATCGAGTGCGGTTCGTCGGCGAGTCCGTGGCCGTTGTCTTGGCGGAGGACCGCTATATCGCCGAGGATGCGGCAGCGCTGGTCGCAGTTGAATATGATTCCCTACCTGCGGTCGTCGATCCGGTAAAAGCGGTAGAACCGGGCGCGCCGTTGCTTCACGAGGCGCTTGGAACAAACATCGCGTGGAGCCGTAAATACCGTTATGGCGATCCTGAAGCGGCCTTTGCCGCCGCCGACTGCGTCGTCTCCTTAACCCTCGACTTTCCGAAATACAATTCCACGCCACTTGAAACCTACGGCATCGTCGCTGAATACCGGCTCGAAACAGGACAGTATGTCGTACACGCTAATTTTCAGGGACCATTCTCGCTAATAGCTGTCATGGCACGTGCCTTGCGCGTTCCAGAACATCAGCTGCGCGTCATTGTCCCTGAGGATATCGGCGGCAGCTTCGGCAACAAGGCGATGATCTATCCCTACATGGTGCTAATGGCCGCCTGCGCGAAGCTCGCGGGCCGGCCGGTCAAATGGATCGAAGACCGCTCCGAGCATCTTCTCGGCAGTGCCAGCGGCACCGACCGCCACACTGTGGTCGATGCTGCCGTGCGGAACGATGGTCGTATCCTTGCGCTACGATTGCGCATGCTTGAAAACGTCGGCGCCTATCTCAGGGCTCCGGAGCCATCATGTGTGATGCGCTCGCTTACCACTTTCTCGGGTCCCTATCGGATTGAACATGGCGACATCGATGTTGCCTGCGTTATGACGAACAAGCTGCCAACCGGTCTCAATCGTGGTTATGGTGGCCAGCAACACGTCTTCACGCTGGAACGTATTGTCGACCGGGTCGCTCAGGTGCTGGCGCTCGACCCAGCGGAGATTCGCTTCCGGAATTTCATCCCCGCCGCCGAATTTCCGTTCCGTACGACCACGGGTAGCCTTTATGATAGCGGCGATTATCGCGCCAGCCTGATAAAGGCGCTCGATCTTGCGAAATATGAAGCATTCAAGGCTGAGCGTGACCAACTACGACGCGATGGCCGGCTGGTCGGCATCGGTATCGCCACCATTATCCATTCTGCGGCCTCCAACATCGGCTACGTCACACTGTCGCTGGAGGCCGAAGCACGCGCGCATCCCAATTACCAGGCTAAATCCGGCACCAATGATTTTGCCGAGTTGAACCTCGATTCCTCGGGCCGTGTACGCGTGCGCATCGGTACCGCCTGCACAGGTCAGGGACATGCGACAACCGTGACACAAATCGTCGCAGCTCGGCTCGGCATCAGCCCGGCCTCGGTCGACGTCATCGACCAGATTGATACCGGGACTTCACCGTGGAGCATCACCTCGGGCACCTATGCGAGCCGCTTCACGATCGCGGTGGGCGGCGCCGTTGCTTCCGCCGCAGATAAATTGAAAGCCCAAATCCTCACCATTGCCGGCGAATTGCTCGAGGTTTCGCCCACCGAGCTCGACATCATCGATGGCGAGATTCAGCGCCGGGCGCCATCCAATATCAGGCTGTCGCTCCGTCGCGTCGCTGGCGCTGCCCATTGGAACCGGGGCGCCTTTACCGATCCATCCAAGGTGCAACTCGCCGTGAGTGAGAGCTACGGCGCGCCCAATCTCGGTCCGCCTGACCTGCAGGACAGGGTCAATGCCGCCGCCAGTTATGGCTTCATGGCCGATCTGGCGCTGGTCGAAGTTGACGCCAAGACCTGCGTGCCACGCGTGCTCAAATATGTTGCCGTGCATGACGTAGGCAATGCGCTCAATCCCAAGCTTATCCGCGGCCAGATCGCCGGCGGTATCGTCCACGGCGTCGGCGGCGCGCTTTACGAGCATTGCGACTACGACGAGCACGGCCAGATGCTTAACGCATCATTTATGGAATATCTTTGCCCGACCGCCGTCGAGGCGCCGGAGATGATCATCGATCATTGCGATGTGCCGTCGCCCTTCACCGTAATGGGCGTGAAGGGGTGTGGCGAGAACAGCGCGATGTCGGCGCCTGCCGCGGTCGCCGCGGCGATCGAGGATGCACTACAGCCTTATGGAGCGCAGGTGACTGCGCTGCCGCTCACGCCGGCGGCAATCTGGCGCATGATGAAGAACGGACCGCGCGCGCCATGAAACCCGCAGCCTTTCAATATCTGGCGCCACGCTCGGTGGCCGAGGCGTTCGACCTGATGGCATCCAATCCCGGTGCGTGTGCGCTTGCGGGCGGACAAAGCCTGGTGCCGATGATGAATTTCCGTTTGAGGACGCATGATACGCTGATCGATCTCAATGGCCTACGTGACTGGTCATATATCGAGCCACGTGAAGGAAAGCTCGTGATCGGTGCAATGACCCGGCAGTCGGCTATCGAGGATTCGAAAATTGTCGCGCGCGATTGCCCGTTGATGCTCAAAGCCATCCGTTTCGTCGCCCATCGCGCCATCCGCAACCGAGGCACCATCGGCGGCAGCTTGGCGACTGCTTATCCAGGGGCGGAGTTGCCACTCGTGGTCGTGACGATGGGCGGCGAAATCATCCTGGAATCGATCAAGGGCAAGCGCCGCGTGCCTGCCAAAGATTTCTTTCTAGGCGCATTGGAAACCGCTCTCCAGCCGGGTGAACTGATTGTGGCGATCGAGCTGCCGACAGCGCGGCCGTCGGAAGTTTGCGACTTCGTCGAGGTAGCGCGCCGGCACAGCGATTTCGCGCTTGCCGCGGCGGCAGTGATTGTGTCGCTCGACAAAAGCAGCAATATCGCCGCGCTGCGGCTGGGTGTCAGCGGTGCCACCCCCATCCCCGTGCGGCTGAGCACGGTCGAGGCTGCTGCCAAGGGCCGGCCATTATCCACGACCTTGATCGGTGAGCTGGTGCAAGCATCCGCAGCGGCAATCGATCCGAGCGTCGATCCGCACAACCCAAAAGATTATCTCCGTAGCCTCGTCGCCGCGGTGGTGGAACGCAGCCTAGATTCGGTGGCCGCACAGGTAAGGACGGACCATGCAGGCTGATCAACGCGTCGCGATCGAGCTCACGGTCAATGGCAGCCAGGTATCCTGCATGGCGGAACCGCGCATGCTATTGTCTGATTTCCTACGGCATGGGCTGGGTTTGACCGGCACTCATGTCGGTTGCGAACATGGCGTGTGCGGCGCTTGCACGGTCTTAGTCAACGGCGTGCCGGTTCGCTCCTGCCTGATGTTCGCCGTCCAGGCGGCAGGCGCGACTATCACCACTGTCGAGGGGGTCGCGGCGGGCGAGGCGCTGAATCCGCTGCAAGAGGCCTTCCGCGAGCATCACGGATTGCAATGCGGATTTTGTACGCCGGGATTTCTCATCACGGCAACCGACCTCATTCGTCGTGGAGTCGCGGCCGACGAGCAAGCAATTCGCGAAGCACTGTCCGGGCATTTATGCCGATGCACGGGCTATGAAGGCATTGTCGCAGCCGTCAAATCTGCCATCGAGTTTATGCGAGGTCGGCCGTCGGACTAAGCAGCGGCGGATCAGTTTTTCATTCTAACGCAAACGGGAGGGTACAATGCAGTCAAAGTCATCGAATACGAAATCCATCGTGACACGTCGTCGTGTACTGGCCGGTGCGGGCGCGGTTGCCGGCAGCGGTATCGCACTGCGCATGGGCATGATCGGCGCGGCGTTTGCCCAGACGAAGCCAATTAAGATCGGAGTGCTGGCGCCGCTTTCCGGCGTCTACGCCAGTCTCGGCACCAATAAGGTGAACGGAATTAAAATGTTCTATGAAGCGCAAAAAATGCAGGTCGCCGGAAGGCCGATTCAACTTTTGATTGAGGATACCGAAGCCAAGACCGATGTCGGTATGAACAAGGCGCGTAAGTTGGTCGAGAGCGACGAGGTCGACGTGCTGCTTGGCGTCATCAGCAGCGCCATTGGGTATGCGCTCAAGGATTACGTCGCACGCGCGCAAAAGGTTTGGGTGACCACTGGCGCCGCCGCCGACGGCATCTTCAAAAAGAAGAACAATAATCCTTATGCCTTTCGCGCCAGCTTGAGTGTCTGGCAGGCCAACCACCCGATGGGCACTTGGCTCAACAAAAAAGGCTATAAACGCGCCTTCGTTACCGGAGCAGATTATGCCATGGGCCGCGAAGCGATCGATTCGTTCCTTGCCACTTTCGAGGTCAATGGGTCAAAGAAGGTCGGCGAGTTTTTTGCGCCGCTCGGCACCAGCGATTTTGCTCCTTATCTACCTGATATCAAGAAGGCATCACCGGACGTCGTCTACACCTCCTATGCGGGCAGCGACGCGGTCCGCTTTGTCCAGCAATTCGCGCAATTCGGCCTAAACAGCTCGATCAAGCTGACCGGATACGGTTACTCGGTCTCCGAGGATCTGCTGCCGTCGGAGGGCGATGCGGCACTCGGCGTTTATTCAGGCATCAACTGGGCTTACGGCATCGAGACGCCGCAAAATCGCGATTTCATCAAGCGCTATGAGACGGCCTATCAGTCAACACCGACGGTTGATTCCGTCGCCGGCTATGTCGGCGCCGAGGTGATATTCAACGCGGTGAATAGCCTGGGCGGCACAATCCCCAGCCAGCTCGCGCTCAGTCAGGCCATCAGCAAAGTAAAATTTGATTCGCCGCGCGGTCCGATCAGCTTCGATCCGGATACCAACAACGTCATTCAGAACATCTACACCTGTGAGGTCGCGAAGATGGGCAACGCGCTTCACAACAAGGTGCTCGCCACCTATCCCGCGGTGCGCGACCCGGGAATCTGAGCAGAAGGAAGGAATGGCGGCTGCCGGCCGAAGGATCCGTCAGGCAGCCCCATTTTTGACAGAGTAGGGTCACGTGATCGAGTTCCTCACCGTCCAAACCCTTAATGGGCTGGTGTACAGCATGCTGCTGTTCATCCTCGCGCTGGGTTTAAGCTTGACCTTTGGGCTGCTGCGGGTTGTCAACCTGGCACATGGCTCATTTTTCATGATCGGCGCGTATATCGGAGTCAGCGTGGGGCGGATGACCGGCAGCTTTGGCCTAGCCACCATCGTCGCCGGTGTGGTGGTTGGACTACTGGGCGCGCTGCTCGAGCGGCTGTGGCTGCGGCACTTTTATCGGCGTGGCGATCTCGATCAGGTCATTCTGACCTTCGGCTTCGCGCTGGTCTTCATCGATCTGGCGAAAATCGCCTGGGGCAAGAATATCCAGAGCTTGCCGCCCCCAACGCTCCTGCTTGGCGCAGTCACCATCGGCGACACCAGCTTTCCCGTCTACCGGCTGGCCCTTATGGTCATCGGCGTTTCGCTGTTCGCGGCCGCTTGGCTTACCATTGAGCGCACGCGCATCGGCGCGTTGATCCGCGCCACCGTCGATGATCGCGACATGGTGGCAGGATTGGGCTTCAACACCCGTGGCTTGTTCACCATGATCTTCGCCTTCGGGGCCCTACTGGCGGCGGTGGGTGGCGTGCTCGGCGCGCCGATCTTCGGTGTGTATCCTGGACTCGATTTCGAGGTGTTGATCACCACCCTCATCGTTGTCGTGGTCGGGGGACTGGGCAATATCACGGGTGCTTTTTGGGCGAGTCTGCTCATCGGACTTTCGGAAACTTACGGCAAGTCGTTCTTTCCACAATTTGTCAGTTTTATCATTTTCGCAGTCATGGTGGTGGCGTTGCTGGTGCGCTCGCTCCGCCAAGGCAGCGAACAGGCCGACTGATGGGCGATTTATCTCCATCCGTTGCCACCGCCAAGACACGCCAGCCGTGGCGCAACGTCATGGGGCCCATCGTGGGGGCTACGATCATCGTCGCATTGGTGTTTGCGCCGCATCTCGGCCTGGCGGTCTACCAGATGTCGTTGGTCATCGAAGTTCTGTTGTTTGCCATCTTCGCGATGAGCCTCGATCTCTTGCTTGGTTATACCGGGATGGTCTCGCTCGGCCACGCCGCATTCTTCGCCTTTGGCGCTTATGGCGCCGGTCTTGCGGCTCGATATGTAAGCTCGGATATCTTGATCAGCGCGACGGTGGGCATCGCGGCTGCGGTTATTCTCAGCGTTGTGATCGGTTGGCTCTCGATCCGACTGTCGGGATTCTATTTCCTGATGATCACCTTCGCCTTCGCGGAAATGGTGTATTCCATCGCCGATCGCTGGAATTGGCTGACCGGCGGTTCGAACGGATTCATCGTTGCCGGTCCGACGTTGCTTGGTAATCCAGTCCTGGTATCGCGCGTGGCGGTCTATGACACCGTGATCGGCGTTTTTGTCATCTGCTTCGCGCTGATGAAGATGATCGTGTCCTCGCCTTTTGGCGAGGTGCTTGTCGGTATCCGCCAAAATCCAACGCGCATGCGCGCCCTGGGCTATAACGTACAACTCTATAAATTGACTATTTTCATGATCGGCGCGTTCTTTGCCGCGGTTGCCGGCGTTTTCTATGCTCAGTTTAATTTGTTTGTGTCATCGGATGTGGCGCATTGGACTCAATCGGCCGATGTGCTGGTCATGGTCTTGATTGGCGGATCGGGCACGCTGATCGGGCCGGTGATCGGTGCCGCAGTCATTATCCTGCTGCAAAACTGGCTGAGCTCGTACACCGAATATTGGAGCCTGGTCATCGGCATCCTGTTCATCGTCCTGATCAGCGGCGCCCGCCAAGGCATTCTCGGATTGCTGAATCAGGTCCGCGCGCGGCTATGGCGAGGCGAGGCATGAACGGGCTCGCGGTCGAGAATCTGTCCAAATCCTTCAGCGGCCTTCAAGCGCTGAGCGACATCACGTTCACGGTCGAGCCAGGGGAACGACGTGCCATCATCGGACCCAACGGCGCGGGCAAAAGCACGCTCTTCAACGTTATTGCGGGCCAGCTGTCGCCCAGCGGTGGGAAGGTATGGTTGGGTGGTAAGAACGTCACCGGCTTGCCAGCCTATGCAATGTGGAAGCGCGGCATGACGCGCACTTTTCAACGCAATAGCGTGTTTCAAGAGCGAAGCGCGCTCGCCAATGTGCGACTCGCAGTCATAGCCCGCCGCCGGTCGGGCTTTCGTATCGCCCCGGGCAGTCGATTGCACGAAGAGATCGATGCAGAGGCGCTGCGGGCGCTACATCGCGTCAACCTCGCGAACCGCAAGGCGGTTCCGGCGCACGAGCTCGCTTATGGCGAGCAACGACAGTTGGAAGTAGCGATAGCATTGGCGGGCGATCCGAAGTTCCTGTTACTAGACGAGCCGACCGCCGGCATGTCGCCGGCAGAGACCACGACAATGATTGGCATGCTCTCGGAGCTGTCGCGCGACATCACGGTACTGATCGTCGAGCATGACATGGATGTGGTTTTCGCTATCGCCGATATTGTCACGGTTCTTCATCAGGGCCGGATACTAGCAGAAGGCACGCCACAAGAAATCCAGGTCGACCCACGCGTTATTGAGGTTTATCTGGGTCGGCAAGGCGAGGCGGCATGAGCAGCGCTCCCATTCTCGAACTTGTGGCGGTAAACACTTATTATGGTGACAGCCATATTCTGCAGGACGTGTCCTTTTCGATGGCGGCGGGTGGCGTCGTGGCGCTGCTGGGTCGAAATGGTGTTGGCAAGACAACGACAATTCAAACAATTCTCGGTTTGCCGGCGCCGAGCCGCGGCGATATCCGCTTCCGCGGTGCATCGATCGTCAATCTGCCAACCCACGCAATCATCCGCCAAGGCATCGGCTGGGTGCCGCAAGGTCACCGGATTTTCCCGACGCTTAGCCTCAGTGAAAACCTTGATCTTGCGGCGCTTAACGCGCGGCCCGGTCACTGGGTTTTGTCGCGGATTTATGAGCTGTTTCCGTGGATGGAGGAGCGCCGTAAGGCACCGGGCGGTTTCCTCTCGGGCGGTGAACAGCAGATGCTCGCCATCGCGCGCGCACTTATTCAGAATCCGGAACTCATTCTCTTCGACGAGCCATCAGAAGGCTTGAGCCCGAAGATCATCGATGATATCGGCGCCATTATTGCCCACTTGAGCGGCGAGGGCTGCACCGTCCTCGTCGTCGAACAGAACTTGGCCTTTGCGCTGCGTATTGCGCGTCGGGCTCTTATCATGAACAAGGGCCGTATCGTTTTCGACGGAAGCTCGGCCGAGTTGGAGGCAGAAACTGATGCCGTCGGTCAGTATCTCGGCGTTTCGGATGCCCAGCGGCCTAGCCATTCAGCAGGAGAACCTCGGTGAATATCGGATCAATCTTGACGGAAGTCGCAGCCAAACATGGCGACCAGACGGCCTTGGTGTACGGCGATTTGCGCCGCTCGTTTCACGACTGGAACACACGTGCTAACCGCTTGTCGAGCGCTTTGCGCAAGGGCGGCGTCGCCAACGCTGACCGCGTCGCCATCCTGCAGCGCAACTGCCCCGAACTCATGGAGAGCTTGTTCGCGACGTTCAAGGCGGGCGCGATCGTTGTGCCGGTGAATGCGCGCCTCCATCCACGCGAATACCAATACATCATTGATCATTCCGGCGCGCGCGCGATCATAGCGACGCGGGAATTCTATGACGGCTTGGCAGGAATCCGCGCCGGTTTGCCGAAGGTTGAGCGAATTGTCGGTGTCGATGGCGCAGCACCGGGCATTGAAGGCTACGACACATTTCTGGCTCAAGGTTCTCCCGACAACATGGATGCCACCGTTGCATCCGACGATCTGTGCTGGCTCTTCTACACCTCGGGTACGACCGGGCGGCCCAAGGGCGCGATGGTGACGCATGAGAATCTCCGCTTCATGACCGAGCATTTTTTCTCGGAGGTCGATACGCTTGGTCCGAAGGACGTCGTGCTGCACGCCGGCCCGCTCACCCATGGCAGCGGTCTGTGGACACTGCCGATCACGCGCGGTGCGCCAGTGCAGGTCATCAACGATGCGGTTAGCTTTGACCCGGAGCACATCTTTCGTTTGATCGAGCGACACCGGGTGACGCATATCGCATTCATCGCACCGACCATGATCACGATGCTGCTGCGCTCGCCAGCGATCGACAAATTCGACATGTCATCGCTGCGTTTCATCGGCTATGGCGGCAGCAACATGCATGTCGAGGACCTGAAGCGCGCAATCGGCAAGTGGGGTCCGGTACTGTGCCAAATCTACGGTCAAGGTGAATGCCCGATGACGATATCGATGCTGCGGCCAAGCGACCACGTGCTTGACGGCTCACTGGTGCAGGAGCAGCGCCTGGCCTCAGCAGGAAGGCCGCGCGCCGGCATTGAGGTGGTGGTGCTTGACGAGAATGATCGCCCGGTGAGGAAGGACGTGATTGGCGAGATTGCGCTGCGCGGCCCGGTCGTGATGAAGGGCTATTGGCAGGACGCGAAGGCCACCGCCGATGCCTTCAAGAACAAATGGTACCACACCGGCGACCTCGGCAAGTTTGATGCCGACAATTACGTCTATCTGCTCGATCGCAAGAAAGAGCTCATTATCAGCGGGGGTGCCAACATCTATCCGCGCGAAGTCGAAGAAGTGTTGTTGATGCACCCGGATGTGATCGAAGTCGCAGTGATCGGCATTCCCGACCGGCTGTGGGGTGAATCGGTTCTGGCATTGTTGCGCACACGCTCAAGCGCTCCCATACCGGAACAGGAACTCATCGAGCTTTGCCGCGAGCATCTCGCGGGATATAAAAAGCCGCGTTATTTCGTCTTTGTCTCAGACCTGCCGAAGAACGCTTACGGCAAGATCATGAAACGGGAGCTGCGCCAGCAATACGCCGAGAAATTTGCCGTCAATGCACGATAATTGAAGGAGGTCTTATTCTGATGATTCAATCATCCGGGCAAAACGGTGCCAGCAACAAGACCGCACAGGCGGCGGTTTTGTCGGCGTCCCGGCGCATCGATTTGCGGAAATTCGCGCTGCCCAAGCTTGGCGCCGATGACGGCATCCTACGGGTTGAAGCCTGCGGGCTCTGCGGCACGGATTACGAGCAGTGGCAGGGCCACATCGTCGATTGGGGCGGCGGCATGCCGATTATCCCGGGGCACGAGGTGATCGGCTGGATCGATTCCGTAAGTCCGAGTGCGGCGCGACGCTGGCGCGTGAAGGCCGGCGACCGTGTCGCCATCGAGCCGGTGATTCCCTGCGGCCATTGCCCACAGTGTGTTGCCGGCGCTTATACCCGTTGTGAAAGCGACATGGGCTACGGGCTTTATACTGGCACCGGAGTGGAGCCGGCGCTGTGGGGCGGCTATAGCAAGGCACGAACTGAACCAGTAGATGTACATAAAG
>CAWEME010000058.1:0-3561 GCA_963810055.1 uncultured Alphaproteobacteria bacterium
GTTGGGGACGCCGAGATCCTTGGCGAAGGGCGTGACCCAGTGATCGAACTGCCCGATCATGAGGAGCGTGTCGGGGCGGATACCCTGGCGCAGCACCGCTCGGCCGCGCGTGGCGCGTCGGGGCGTGCGGATTTCGACCATATCGCCTTCGCTTATGCCGAGGCGCGCCGCAGCGCCCGCGTTGATGACGACCCCGTTATGCCCGGCGATGTTGGCCGCCACTTCCTGGATCAGCTGGATGCCGACATTGGCGCCCCAGGCGTATTGCATGGAGCGCGAGGTGAGCAGCCAAAAAGGGTAATCCGCGAGCTTCCCGCCATGCCTCACGAGATCTTTTTCCCAGATGCCAGGAAAATCTCTGCATGTAGGCAGAGCCTCATATTCAGAAAGCTGAGCGTTCCACCATTCGATGCCACGCTCATGGAGGCGATTGCCTAATTCAATTCCGACACGTAACAGGCGTTCCTGATATGGCATTTCGAAGCGAATATTCTGACGGCGAAGTTCGGGAAACAGATACCATGTCAATCGCGAAATTGGTTGCGTCCGGTAACCGTGCTCGCGATACCAGTCAAGTCCATCGCTTGCGCGCCCCTCAGTAACTTCGGCGCTTGCTGCACGACAGACGTGGTCCCAAATCACGTCGGCCTCGTATTTTTTTTCGAGGTCGAGCTGGAAGTCGTGTCCATTGCCGACGAGCGGCACGCCCAGGATGCCGCGATTAATCGCTTGGTTATACGCTCTCAGAAGACCCGTGCGGGTCGCGAGTTCCGTCGCAATATCAGTCATATCCCGCGCTTGGCCAGGCGGTGCAACGGCCGGCTGGCGAAGCGCAAATCCCTGATGATCCCAGAACTGCTCGATGAACTTGGTACCTCCGATTCTTATGAGCTGTGTGCTCTCGATGTCCGTGCACTCGGGCAGCAGCAAGTCGGCCATGTGATTTGTTTCGTCGCGTGTGTAAGCAAATGCCACAACAAATGGAAACTCAGCGATACGCTTAATAATCTCCGGTGAATCCCAAAAGGAAATCGAAGGATTAGTGCGGTAAACGAACCACAGATCAGGCAAAGTTACCCAACTCCAGTGGGCAGGTGCATCCTTAAGGAACATCCATGCAAATTGCGCCGGCCCGAGTGTTGTGCTCCCGGGCGAGTTCGTCGATAGCGGCACAAGTGATGAATGAGCATTTCGCATCTGCGGCTTAGCCTGCCAATGGTCCCGATCGGTGGGATTCATTGGATAGACCATAAAACCGTCCGGTCCCATCTTCACACTTGCCTGGCGGGGAGTCTTCGGTGTGTTTAACACCACCGTGGTGCCAATCGTGCCACCAGGAACCTCTAGGCCGCCAATCAGACAGGCAGCAAGCGTTCTGGCCCAGCAACAATCAAAACTGCCCCAGCCATTATTGACTGATTTGCCGAGAACGATGGCGACCGGGCGTAGAGGCAGCGTCTCTCCCTCGATTTCGATCGTTTGCCCAATGCATGCATGGAGTAGGTATTCTGCCGTTATTCGACGGATTGTTCCTGGGACGATATCGCATGTTGTTTCGGCCCATTCCGGGGTGTACGGCTCCATATGCCGGACTAGCTTTGTGAAACAGGTTTCCGCCGAAATGTTGTGGTGAAGCCAGTGCTCTTCGTCGGCACCGATTTCGAGCCCATCAACGATATACGAGCCGTCGAGTGCAGGCCGCACGTCCGCGGTATCGAACACTACCGCGCAGTTCCAGACTCTCATCCCAGAGTAGCGGCTTCTTGCTATCCGGGTCACGCAAATAAAAACCGTGGGGACCAATGAGATAGGGCGAACCGGTGTGCTGTTTGAGAAAATCGACATCAAGCAAACTGCGCGGATGCTCGTAAAGCATAACATAAATCATCGCAAAGAGAAATGCCGCGTCCGTCTTTGGGCGGATAGGGATCCACTCGGATGAGCACGCGCCAGTAATGGACAAATGCGGCTCAATCTGTACGCGTTTCATTCCACGAGCGCGAGCTTGCGCATGGCGCCAGACGCCGACAACCCCGGCCGAAGCCTCAGGGTTGGCGCCGAAGGAGAGGACGTATTTTGTCGTTGGCGTATCGGGGCATACTGTAAAAGCGCGATGCCAGAACTCTCCCAAGTAGTGCTCGGTATGATAGCATTTGACGCCGTGACCGCTGCCGAAGGAAGTGTCCACGGCTCCCCAGGCTTCAAGAAAGGCCGCAAAGGTACCCATATACGCAGCCGGAGAACTGGTGCGGCCAATGCTCACCGCAACGCGCGGGAAGCCTTCTACATCGTGCACGCCGTTCGCGCGGATTGCATTCAGCTTAGCACTGATGATGTCGAATGCTTCGTCCCAGGAAATCTCGACAAAGCCCGGATCGTGATCGCGACCCTTATTCGGGTTTGTGCGTTTCATCGGCTGCAGGATCCGTGCAGGATTGTATGTCTTCTGCACTAATCCGTAGGCTTTGACGCAGCATTTTCCGCCGCCGGGGTGCACGGTCGCGGCACGAAAATTTGGTTCTATTTGTGTAGCAACACCATCTTCGACCCTAACCGTGAGTAGATCAGGCCCGGCAACGCATTGGTAGCAGTATTGAGGAATGTTTTGGATGACTTTCCCCATGTCGCTTTCCCTCATGCCCCCCAAAAAATCCACGATCCCTGGTCGTGAATGCCAATCGATCTTACTCCGTCAAGACGACGAGTTCCCTGATAGTGTCTCAGTTTGAATTTTGCCGGTCGGCTCGCTCCCGCCATGGTCTTTCGTGCGTTGACGATTCGCTTATATTCTGGTGCTGTAGGAGATGTATCGCCTTAAGTCATCAACATCTCTTCCGCGGATTTATCATCCACAGAATAATTTACCACTGATCTGGTCAAGGTTGATTGATCTAAATCAATGATTAAACTAAGATATTACCAGTTCCCGCGACACCTTGGAAACCAGCTCGGCACCATTTTCGGTAACGATGAGTGTTTCACTGAAGGCACATCCGGCGAAGCCGGCTTCAGCAAGATAGGGTACGATATGCAGCACCATGCCGGATTCAAGCGCCGCGTCATTCGCTTCATGGAGGCTGAAAAGATAGCCCTCACCGAAATTCTCAAAGCCTAGGCCAACGGAGTACCCAGTCCTGAGTCGGAAGGCCTCGCCCCATCCTGCTCGCCGGATTGCATCTCGGCAGGTGCGATCGACTTCCGCCGCAATGACACCCGGCCGTATGATAGCTAACGCGGCTTCGAGCCCGGCGCAGCTCGCCTCGCACATCGATCGATAGCGAGGGTCGGCGGGCGCTATGCAGAGCGATCTCATTATTGCGGCATGGTAGCGTCGAACCGACGCATTCACCTCCACGAATACCGGGTCACCGGCGCCAAGCGGTCGATCGCACCAGGTTGTATGCGCGCGTGCCGATCGGGGACCAGAAGCGATGAAAAACGGCGCTCCGATCCAGTCGCTGCCTGCCGAGATTAGCGCGCTGTAAACATCGGCTGCGATATCGCGCTCCCGGCGGCCCCGATGCGCAACTTCGATACATATTTTCATTGCCTGTTCCGAAA
>CAWEME010000059.1:0-10973 GCA_963810055.1 uncultured Alphaproteobacteria bacterium
TCGTTAAAATATAGGCGGTCTGATTCGGTGGCGCAGCAGGTAGTTTGAATTCTTGACTCCCTCCGCGATGCCTTTGCACGACACCACCTCGCCGATGGCATATTCGGCGATGAAGGCCTTGAGTTCTTCGTCGGGGACGTCGGTGTAGACGGCCATGGTGGGAGCTTGTGCCGCCCTGCTGCGTCGAATAGAGTGCGGGCCGGTTTCTAGCCCGGGCTGCGGGGCACGTTAGTACAGGCAGAACCCCGAAGGAAAGAGTGATGATCGGATTGCAGTTCCCGGGCCTGGTATCCCGCCTCGTAGCATGCATGGCCGTCCTGGCGCTGGCGGCGATGCTGGCCGGTTGCTCCGCACCCGCGGAAGACCTCACTTGCCCCGCCGCCGCGACCGCGCCCGATCTCGATGCCGTCGCGATTTTTGCGCCGGGTGCCGGCACCGACACCGCCAACGTCCAGGCCGCCGGCAAGATCTTCGACGTCAGCCGCGCATGCGAGAAAGAGAAAGGCGGCATCCTCATCAACGCCATCATTACCATCAACGCGGTGCGGGTGGCGCCGCAGGTGTCGCGCGCCGAATACGTCTATTTCGTCGCCGTGGTCGACAGTTCGCGCGCCATCCTGAACGAGCAGCGCTTCACCCTCGACGCCCAATTCACCAACCAGGATTTCCGCCAATACGCCGAGAAGATCAGCGTGCACCTGCCGCTCCAGCACGTCTCGACCGGCGACGCTTATGCCATCATCGTCGGATTCCAGCTCACGCCCGAGCAGCTCGACTTCAACCGGGCCCATAAGCGGCAATCATGAACGGCGAAGCCGGCGGCCGTAAGGCGGCCCGGCGCCGCCGATGAAGCGCGAGCCTTCCCGCGGCGCGCCGCGCTTCCCGGCCATGCGCGGGACGCGGGCCGAACGCGCGCGCCACGTGCTGCGCGCCACCCGCACCGATCCCTACCATGCGCTTCTGACCGCGGGCTGGGGCGTCTTCTTCGCGCTGCTGGCCGCCGCCTATGTGGTTTTCAATCTGGTGTTTGCTGTGCTGTACCGGCTCCAGGACGGCAGCATCTTCAACGCCAAGCCGGGCTCCTTCGCGGACGCGTTCTTCTTCAGCGTCCAGACCATGGCGACCCTCGGCTATGGCGACATGCATCCGGCCACGCTCTACGCCAATCTGGTGGTGACGGTCGAGGTCCTGCTCGGCCTGACCGGTTTCGCGCTTGCCACCGGGCTCGTCTTCGCGCGCTTCTCGCGCCCGACCGCGCGCATCATGTTCAGCCGTAACGCCGCGGTCACGATTCACGACGGCCGGAGGATGCTGATGTTCCGCGCCGCCAACCAGCGCCGCAACCGGATTCTCGAGGCGCAAGCGAGCCTGATGCTGGTGCAGAACGAATGGACCAAGGAAGGCGCGGTGATGCGGCGATTCTACGACCTCAAGCTGACGCGCTCGCACAATCCGACCTTCGCCTTGACCTGGACGGTGATGCACCCCATCGACGACGCCAGCCCCTTGCAGGGCATGACGGATGAATTGTTGAAGGAGCGGGAGGCGGAGATCGTCGCCACGCTGTTCGGCATGGATGAAAGCTTTTCGCAGACGGTTCACGCTCGCCACGGCTATACCGCCGATCACATCCGCTGGGGCTGGCGCTTCGCCGATATCATCGGGCGGACGCCGGAAGGCCGGCTCACCGTTGATTACGACAAATTCCACGACATGGAAAAAGAGGGCGGTTGAGCCGCCCCCTTTCTTTCCGTCCGAAAGCGATCGGCTTTACATCCCGTAGGGCGCGAGCTGGCCGCGGATCTCGCCGGGCTTGTTCTTCGCCGTGTGGATGTTGATGTAGTACTTGCCCGCCATCAGATCGGCGATCTGCGGATCGGTGAGCACCGCCGAGCCGGTGATCGGATTGCTGCCCACTTTGAAGCCCACGATCACGCCGGCGTTGGCGCCGGGCGCCGCGGGTCCATGGATATGGGCGGCCACCGGCGGCCCCGACAAATTGTTGTAAGACAGGTTCCAGGTGATGACATGAGTCGCGGTGTCGAGCTTGACGTCCGCCTGCCCGGTGCCCTTGCCCGGTACCGGCGGCATTTCTTGCGCGCCCGACAACGTCGCGTGGAACGACTTGACGCCGCCGCTGGGCTGGACGCAGCCCGCGAGCGCGAGACCGCCGGCCAGCAGAACGCAGGCGAAGAATGTCTGGTAACGCATCGAATTCCCCTCCCTTTTGAGACAGCGGCTTAACGCCGCAATAATCCTTTAGCATAGCCTTCCGGCGCTGCCCGCACACATGATTGTGACCGCTATGCGTCACCGCCCGCCCGCAAAGCGCGCGGAAGAGCCTCGGAAAACCGGCGGGAGGACGCCGGTTTTCCAGAGACCGATGCTTAAGCCCGGCTTACTTTCCGGTGGGCTGGAGCTGGCCGCGAATCTCGCCGCCCTTGTTCTTCGCCGTGTGGACGTTGACGTAGTACTTGCCCGCCATGAGATCGGCCATCTGCTGGGGGGTGAGCACCGCCGAGCCGGTGATCGGAGCCTCGCCCACTTTGAAGCCGATGAGCACGCCGGCATTGGCGCCCGGCATCGCCGGTCCATGAATATGGGCGGCCACCGGCGGACCCGACAGGTTCTTGATAGCCAGTTTCCAGCTGATGACGCCGGTCGCCGTGTCGAGCGTGACGTCGGCTTGCCCGGTCGCAGCGGTCTTCACCGACGGAACCTCTTGCAAGCCCGTCAAATTGGCGTGGAACGTCTTGACGCCGCCGCCGGGCTGGACGCAGCCCGCGAGCGCGAGACCGCCCGCCAGCAGGACGATGGCGAAAAATGACTGATACCGCATTGAACCCCCCTCGTTGAACGCATGCGGCCCTAGGCCGCAATGATTCTTTAGCATAGTCTTCCGGCGCGTCCAGCAAACATGATTGTGACCGTTCCGGGTCGCCGCCCGCAAAGCGCATGGAAGGGCTTGGCCACGCGCCCTTCAGGCGCGGAAGGGCTTGGCCCCCGCCCGAAGAGCGGAAGAGCTTGGCCCCCGCCCGAAGAGCCGAAGAGCTTGGCCCCCGCCCGAAGGGCGGAAGAGCTTGGATTGACAAGAGGCGGGGCGCCGATTTTATTGCAGGGCATGAGCGCGCGATTGATCGCCAAGATCGGGGCCGGGGTCCTGGCCGCGATCATCCTGACCGCGGTAGCATGCGCGGCCGAGGAGAAGCGTCTCAACATCTACAACTGGTCCGACTACATCGCCGACATCACGGTGCCGGATTTCGAGAACGCCACCGGCATCAAGGTCAATTACGACGTCTACGACAGCAACGAGACGCTGGAGGCGAAACTGCTGGCCGGGAATTCCGGCTACGATCTGGTGGTGCCCTCGGCCATGCCCTATCTCGCGCGCCAGATCGCGGCCGGAATCTATCTCAAGCTCGACAAGTCGCAACTCAAGAACTACGCCAATCTCGATCCGCAGATCCTGGCCGCGGCCGCCAATGCCGATCCGGGCAATCAATACGGCGTGCCGTATATGTGGGGCACCGACGGGCTCGGCTACAACAAGGCCAAGGTCAAGGCGGCGCTGGGCGCAAACGCGCCGGTCGACAGCTGGACGCTGCTGTTCGATCCGGCCAACGCCAAGAAGCTCCAATCCTGCGGCATTTCGCTTTTGGACAGCGCGCAGGACGTGTTTCCGGCGGCGCTCGTTTATCTCGGGCGCAATCCGTTGAGCCGCGACCCGGCCGATCTCGCGGCCGCCGCCAAGGCGGTGGACGCCATCCGCCCCTATGTGCGCAAGTTCAATTCCTCGGAATACATCAACGATCTCGCCAACGGCGATATCTGCCTGGCGTTCGGCTACTCGGGCGACGTCGTTCAGGCGAAGGCGCGGGCGACGGAAGCGAAGAACGGCGTCGACGTCGCCTATGCCATCCCCAAGGAAGGGGCGATGCTGTGGATCGACATGATGGCGATCCCCAAGGACGCGCCGCATCCCGGCAACGCGCTCGCTTTCATCGATTACGTGCTGCGGCCGGAAACCGCGGCCGCGATCAGCAACGCGGTCGCCTACGCCAATCCCAATCTCAAGGCGACGTCGCTGGTCGATGCCAAGCTGCGCAACGATCCCGGGATTTATCCGCCGGCGAGCGTGCGGGCGCGGCTGTTCTTCGACAAGCCGGCGACGCCGGATTTCGAACGCGCGCGCACCCGCGCCTGGACCCGGGTCAAGACGGGTGAATAACGGCGCCGCGGCCCCGCCGCATCTCGTCATCGACCATGTGGTGAAGCGCTTTCCCGGAAGCGCCCGCGCCGCGGTCGGCGGCGTCTCGCTGACGGTATCCAAGGGCGAGTTCTTCGCGTTGCTCGGTCCCTCGGGCTGCGGCAAGACCACCCTGTTGCGGATGCTGGCCGGATTCGAGACCCCCGATGAAGGCCGCATCCTGATCGACGGGGCGGACATGGCGGGCGTGCCGCCTTACGACCGTCCGGTCAACATGATGTTCCAGTCCTACGCGCTGTTTCCGCATATGTCCGTGGCGGAGAATGTCGGCTTCGGCCTGAAACAGGAGAAACTGCCGCGGTCCGAAATCGACGCGCGCGTCGCGGCGATGCTCGATCTGGTCAAGCTGACGCCCCATGCCGGGCGCAAGCCGGCGCAGTTGTCCGGAGGGGAGAAACAGCGCGTGGCGCTGGCGCGCGCGCTGGTGAAGGAGCCGAAGCTGCTGCTGCTGGACGAGCCCTTGGCCGCGCTCGACCGCAAGCTCCGGGAGGAGACGCGCTTCGAGCTGGTGCGCATCCAGCAGCGCGTCGGCATCACCTTCCTGGTGGTGACGCACGACCAGGAAGAGGCCTTGAGCATGGCGCAGCGCGTCGCGGTGATGAACGAGGGGCTGATCGCCCAGCTCGGCTCGCCGCGCGAGGTTTACGAGCGTCCGCAAAGCCGCTTCGTCGCTGAATTCATCGGCGGCGTGAACCTGTTCGCGGGCTGCGTCGTCGGCCATGACGGCCGTTTTCTGACGGTTTCCTGCGCCGAGGCGGAGGCGATGTTCGCGGTGGAATACGCGGAGGGGCTGGTTTCCGGGGCGGCGGTGACTTTGGCGCTGCGTCCGGAGAAGCTCGAGGTTTCGCTGCAGCCGCGGCCGGAGCTGCCGAACCGGCTTTCCGGCATGGTGCGCACCGTGGCGTTTCGCGGCGAGGCCTCGAGCTGCGAGGTCGAATTGCCGGGCGGCAAGATGCTGCGCGTGACATTTCCCAACGCCGCGCGCGCGGCCTCCGGCCTGAAGGCGGGCGACGCGGTGTGGCTGGGCTTCGCCGCCGAGGCGCTCGTGGTGCTCCCGTCATGAGCCCGCGCGCTTCCGCAACCTGGCGCCGCTGGACGGTGCTGGCCTTGCCCTATGCCTGGCTGGCGCTGTTCTTCCTGGTGCCTTTCGCCATCGTCTTCAAGATCAGCCTGGCCGGGCAGGCGATCGGCATTCCGCCTTACACCCCGCTTTTGGCGCAGGATCAAAGCGGCTGGCACATCCAGGCCACGTCGTCCAATTACGCCTTTCTCCTGAGCGACAGCCTTTATGCGGTTGCCTATCTCAACGCGCTCAAATTCACCGCCGTCGCGACATTGATCTGTCTGCTGATCGGATATCCGATGGCTTATGCCATCGCCCGCGCGCCCGCGGTCTGGCGCACGCGGCTGTTGCTGCTGGTGATCCTGCCGTTCTGGACCAGTTTTCTGATCCGCGTCTATGCCTGGATCGGCCTGCTCAAGGGCAACGGCCTCATCAACAACGCGCTCCTGACGCTGGGTCTCGTCCACGAGCCGCTGGGGCTCATCAACAACGCCTTTTCGGTGCAGATCGGCCTGGTCTATTCCTACCTGCCCTACATGATCCTGCCGCTCTATGCGAGTTTGGAAAAACTCGACTGGACGCTGTTGGAGGCCGCGTCGGATCTGGGCGCGCGGCCGCTGCGCGCCTTCCTGAGCGTGACCCTGCCGCTGTCGCTGCCCGGCATCGCCGCCGGGGCGCTGCTGGTGAGCATCCCGATGGTCGGCGAATTCGTCATCCCCGATCTCCTGGGCGGGCCCGACACGCTGATGATCGGCAAGGTGCTGTGGGACGAGTTCTTCACCAATCACGACTGGCCGGTGGCGGCCGCGGTGGCGGTGGCGATGCTGGCGCTGCTGATCTGGCCGATGGGAAAAATCCGCCGCCTGCTGGTCAAGGGGGCGGCATGACCAAACGCCTGTCGCCGTTCCTTTGGGTCATGCTCGCGTTGGGCTATCTGTTCCTGTACGGGCCGATCGTCTCGGTCGTGGTCTATTCCTTCAACGCCTCGCGCCTGGTCACGGTCTGGGCCGGATTCTCGACCCGTTGGTACGGCGAGCTTTTGCACAACGCGCAGATCAAGGATGCAGCGCTGACCAGCCTTTTGATCGCGCTCATGTCCGCTACCGGCGCGCTCATTCTCGGCACGCTGGCGGGCTATGCGCTGGCGCGCTTCGTCCGCTTCCGCGGCCGCGCGCTCTTTGCCGTGCTCACGACCTCGCCCCTGGTTTTGCCCGAGGTCATCACCGGGCTCTCGCTGCTGCTGCTGTTCGTGGCGCTAGAGCGCGCCATCGGCTGGCCCGCGGGCCGCGGCATGCTCACCATCACCATCGCCCACATCACCCTGGGCTTGTCCTACGTCGCCATCATCGTCGCGGCGCGGCTCGAAAGCTTCGACCTCGCGCTCGAGGAGGCGGCGCTCGATCTCGGCGCGCGGCCGTTCAAGGTGTTCGCCGTCATCACCCTGCCGTTGATCGCGCCGGCCTTGGCCGCGGGCTGGCTGTTGGCGTTCACGCTGTCGCTCGACGATCTGGTCATCGCCAGCTTCACCACCGGCCCGGCGGCGACCACCTTGCCGATGGTGATCTTCTCCAGCGTGCGCATGGGCGTCAGCCCGCAGATCAACGCGCTGGCGACGCTGATCCTGCTGCTGGTGGCGGTGGTGGTGATCGCGGCGAGCCGGCTGATGAGGCCGAAAACTTAAGAATCGTAGCTGACGACCGAGGTGAAGGGCACGTCGAGCCGCTTGCGGCCGTTGAGGAAGCTCAGCTCGATGATGCAGGCCGAGGCCACGACGTCGCCGCCCACCTGGCGGCAGAGCTTGATGGCGGCCGCCAGCGTTCCTCCGGTGGCCAGCAGATCGTCCAGCACCACGACGCGGCTGCCCGGCTTGATCGCGTCGGCCTGGATTTCGATGGTGTCGTTCCCGTATTCGAGCTCATAGGTGAAGCGGATGGTGGCGCCGGGCAGCTTGCCCTTCTTGCGCACCATGACGAAGCCGCAGCCGAGTTCGAGCGCGAGCGGCGCCGCCACCAGGAAGCCGCGGGATTCGATGCCGACCAGCAGATCCGGCTTGTGCGGTTTGAGGGAGGCTTCGAGCTGGCGCACGGTTTCCTGCCAGGCCCCGGCATGCGCCAACAGCGTCGAGATGTCGTAGAACAGGATGCCCGGCTTCGGGAAATCCGGCACGCCGCGAATGTGTTTCTTGAGATCCATGATACCCCACGCCCCCCCGCCGCCAAACCCGCCCTAGATTAACCGGGATTCCACGGCTGGAGACAAGCCGGTTTTGCTCCTAGACTGATCCCAGGGAGACGTCATGGCGGCGGATTGGATCGAGGAAACGCGCCAGGCCGACACGCTGGTGCTGGGCGCGAAGGGACGCTGGCTCGTGGCCGAGGCCGCGGGGATCGACCGCCGTCTCGCAACGGTCAAGGCAGGAGGCGCGCGGCGCGTACGCATCGATTTGGCGGACATCGAGGCGCTCGACACCACCGGCGCCTGGCTGCTGCTCCGCCTGAAGCGTGCGCTCGAATCCTCAGGCGCGGAGGTGACGCTGGCCAACCTCGCGGCCGAACTGGCGCCACTGCTGCTTCAGGTCGAGAAGCGCCGCGCCGCCGTGCCGCCTCCGCCGCGCCCGCGCGCGGCCGCGCCGGTCGTGCTGCTCAACTACGTCGGCCGGCGCACGGTCGAAATCCTCGGCCTGTCGCGCGCGCTGCTTGCCTTCTTAGGCCGGGTCACAGTCATGCTGCTGGAGATCGCCGCCCATCCGCGGCGCCTGCGCGTCATCTCGATGGTGGCGCAGATGGAACGCGCCGGCGTCGCGGCGCTCGGCATCGTCGGGCTGCTCTCCTTCCTGGTCGGAATCGTGATGACCTATATCGGCGCGCAACAGCTGCGCCCCTACGGGGCGGAGATCTTCACCGTCAATCTGCTGGCGGTCGGCTTCCTGCGCGAGCTGGGCGGACTGCTCGCCGCCATCATCATCGCCGGGCGCTCCGGCAGCGCCTTCACCGCCGAGATCGGCGCCATGGTGGTAAATGAGGAGGTGGACGCCATCCGCACGCTCGGCCTCGATCCGCTCGAGGTGCTGGTGGTGCCCCGCGTTCTCGGCCTCGTCCTTACCCTGCCATTCCTGACCTTCTGGGCCAACTTCGCTGGGCTGGCGGGCGGCGCGGTGATGTGCTGGTCGTCGCTCGACATTCCATTGCCGACCTTCCTGACGCAGCTGCAAGGCTCGGTGTCGATGTGGAGCTTCTTCCTGGGCATCATAAAAGCGCCGTTTTTCGCGGTTTGCATCGCGCTGATCGGCTGCAATGAGGGACTATCGGTGACGCGCAGCGCCGAAAGCGTCGGCCGCCACACCACGCAATCCGTCGTCCAATCCATTTTCCTGGTGATCGTGCTCGATGCCGCGTTCTCGATCTTCTTCAACCAGCTCCGCATCTGACGGGGCCCGCCCGGTGGTCCGGGTGCGCAATCTGACGGCGCAAATCGGCGGCCGCGTATTGTTGCACGAGGCCGATTTCGACCTGCATGAAGGCGAGGTCCTGGGCATCGTCGGCGCCTCGGGCGCGGGCAAGTCGGTGCTGCTCCGCACCGTGGTGGGATTAACGCCGCCGGGCGCCGGCACGATCGAGATCTTCGGCGAGGACGTTCTCCGGCTTAGCGAGGCGGAACGGCGGCGGCTCGACGCCCGCTGGGGCGTGCTGTTCCAGGACGGCGCGCTGTTCAGCTCGCTGACGGTGGCGGAGAACGTCGCGGTGCCGCTGCGCGAACAGCTCGACCTGCCGCCCGATCTCCGCGACGGGATCTGCGCGCTCAAGATCGCGCTGGTCGGGCTGCCGCCGGACACCGGGCGGAAATATCCTGCCGAGCTTTCGGGTGGCATGCGCAAGCGCGCCGGTCTTGCCCGCGCGCTGGCGCTCGACCCCAAACTCCTGTTCCTCGACGAGCCGACCGCGGGCCTCGATCCGATCGCGGCATCCGATTTCGACGTGCTGGTGCGCGACCTCAAGGAGAGTCTCGGCCTCACCGTCTTCATGGTGACGCATGATCTTGACAGCCTCATGGCGATCTGCGACCGCGTCGCCGTGCTCGTCGACAACCGGCTGAAAATCGGCACAATAGCCGAACTCATGCGCGATCCCCATCCGTGGATACAAGCCTATTTCCGGGGGCCGCGGGGGCGGGCCGCGCTCGCGGCCCAGACAGGCGCCGGAAACGGATAGAAGCGATGGAAACGCGCGCCGAATATGTTCTCGTCGGCGGCTTCGTGCTGGCGCTCCTGGCCGGGCTCGCGGTGGCCGTGCTGTGGTTTGCACAGACGCAGTTCAAGTCCAGCGCCGTGCGTTACGACATCTATTTCGAAGGCTCGGTGTCCGGCCTCGCCACCGGCTCGAACGTGCGCTACAACGGCGTGCCCGTCGGCAGCGTGAGCAACATCCAGCTCGACCCGAAGCATCCGACCCGTGTGCGCGTGACCGTCGACATCAGCCCAGACGTCGTCATCCGCACCGACGCGGTCGCGCAATTGCAGATCGCGGGCCTCACCGGCGTCGCCTATGTGCAGATTACGGGCGCGAGCGGCGATACCCCGCCAGTCAAGGCCGAGGCCGGCCAACCCTATCCGGTCATTACTTCGAAGCCTTCGCAGCTCGAGCAGCTCTTCAGCGGCATACCGGACCTCGTCCAGAAGCTGACGACCCTCGCCGACCAGCTCAACGGCATCGCCAGCGACAAGAACCGCGCGGCTCTGACCCAGACCCTCGACAATCTGCGCCAGGTGAGCGACGTCGCCGCCGCGCACAAGCAGGACATCGGCG
This sequence comes from uncultured Alphaproteobacteria bacterium, assembly GCA_963810055.1. Classification (GTDB taxonomy): domain Bacteria; phylum Pseudomonadota; class Alphaproteobacteria; order ATCC43930; family CGMCC-115725; genus REEB95. The sequence goes on from CAWEME010000059.1 coordinate 10,136, forward strand.
CGATGCTGAGGGACGCGTCGGGGACGATGTCCCGCCTCGACCAGCTCATCGCTCAGGCGCAGGCCCTCGTCGCCGAGCTGTCGCGCCTCGCCGATTCCTTCGAGCGCGATCCGACGCGCCTGATCTATGGCGACCAGCAGAAAGGTTATCATCCGAAGTGATGCGCACCTCCAACTTCCTCATTCTTGCCGCGCTCGTTCTGCTGCTGACAGCTTGCGGCAGCGTCCTGCCCGCGCCGCCGCCCGCGCCCGATCTCTACACCCTTACCGCGCCGCCGCGGCCCGAGGCGGCCAAGTCGCGCAAGCCCGTGCAGATCCTCGTGGCCTTGCCGCAATCGACTGCCGCGCTCGACAGCGTGCGCATCGCGCTGACGCAAAGCCCGACCCGCTTCGAATATTACGCCGACGCCGCCTGGACCGATCACGCGCCGGCGATGCTGCAATCGCTTCTGGTCGAGACGCTGGAGCGCACCGGCCTGTTCGCCGGCGTCGCGCGCGGCTCGGCGACATTGCGCGCCGACGATACCGTGATGCCGGATCTGCGCCACTTCGAGGCGGAATACCGCGGCGGCCTGCCTGAGGCCCGGGTCGAGCTCGACGTCAAGCTGGTCAAGACGCCCGAAGGCAGCATCGTCGCCGAGAAGGATTTCGGCGCCACGGCGCCCGCCTCCGCCAACACCGTGCCCGCCGTGGTCGAGGCCATGAACCAGGCGACCCAACAGGTGTTGAGCCAGATCGGGCCCTGGATCGCGGCTGCGCTGCCCTCCGGGCCGGGCAAGAAACCCTGAAGCCGGAATTCCCCTAATTCGATCGCAGCGCCGCCGGGCCGTCGGGGACCG
>CAWEME010000060.1:0-10539 GCA_963810055.1 uncultured Alphaproteobacteria bacterium
TCAAGCGGGCGCAGGAACGCAACCCGCCGCCGCTTGTGGCGGGCCGCCGCCTGAAGCTGCGTTACATGACCCAGGTCAATATCAGGCCGCCCAGCTTCGCGCTCTTCGCCTCCAAGCCGGGCGAGCTGCCGGATAGCTGGCGGCGTTATCTGGTCAATAAGCTGCGCGAGAGCTTCGATCTGCCGGGGGTGCCGATCCGCATGATGCTGCGCAAGGGCAAAAATCCTTTCGCGGATGCGAAATAAACCCGAATCCGCGCTAAAAACCCCCGGCTAAACCCGGAATTTGCCGGTTTTTTGGCCATCGGCGCAGCGCCTGCTCGACATTCCGGATGCCGTTATGCGAATTTGTCGCGCTCCGGAAGGGGCCCGGCAGGCCGGGCCGGGAGCGCGCGGGAGACGATTTGCTTCTATGACGAAAGTGCTTGTGAAATCAAAGCCCAAGGCCGCAACCCGGCCTGCGGGAGCGGCGGTCGACGGGTTGCGCAGCGTCGATCTCGGCGTCACCGATCTCAAATCGCGCACCCGCTTCTTCACCGATGTCTGGCGGCTGGCGCCGGTGGCCGAGCATCCGGGCTCGGTCTATCTGCGCGGCACCGGCCCCTATCACCATGTGCTGGCGCTGCACGCCAGGCCGCGCGCCGAGATGCTGCGCCTCGATCTCACCGCGCCGGACAAGGCGGCGGTCAATGCGCTCCAGGCCGGGCTGAAGAAATCCGGCATCAGCGAGATCGAGAAGCCCGCGCCCATCACCGAGCCCGGCGGCGGCTACGGCTTCGCCTTCAAGGATCCCGAGGGGCGCACCATCCGCATCCTGACCGGCGACAAGCGCCACGCCGACGCGACATCGCGCCCCGACCGGCCCTCGAAGCTCACCCATGTGGTGCTGAACTCGCCCGACGTGGAATCCATCAGCGCCTTCTACGCCGATCATCTGGGATTCCGCATCATCGACCGCACCCGGGTCATGACCTTCCTGTGCTGCAACGAGCAGCACCACGTGCTCGCCTTCGCCCGTTCCACCGCGCCCACCTTGAATCATCTCGCCTTCGAGATGGCGGACATCGATTCGGTGATGCGCGGCGCCGGGCGGATGCGCGACAGCGGCTTCTCGATCGAATGGGGCGTCGGGCGGCATGGGCCGGGCAACAACGTCTTCGCCTATTTCGTCGGCCCCGACGAGGTGGTGATCGAATACACCGCCGAGGTCGAGAAGGTGGGCAAGAACTACAAGGTGCGCGGGCCGGAGGAATGGGCCTGGCCGCCCGGCCGCAACGATTACTGGGGCATCGCCATCGGCCCGACCGACCGGATGAAGCAGGCGCAGCAGCGCATCTCCTTCGCCCCGGGAATTTTCCACTCGGCGGGATGAGCGGCCGCGCCGTCCCCGCGGCCGGAGCGCGGGATCAGCGGTGGATGCGCGGCGCGTCCTGATATTGCGCGGGAATTTGAATGCTCATCGGCGGCGCCATGAGGCGCGGCGGAGCGCAGGAGTTCTGATCCTTCTCCTGCAGAACCGACTGCACCGTCACCTGCATTTGCAGCGAGAAGTCAAGCGCCGCCGGAGGCGACGGCGACGTGACCGGCTGGCAGGCCGGTATGTCCATCGCGCCGAAGGGCTTGCTGCCGGGGAAGTTTCTGAACCAGTACAATTTTTGCGCGTCCGTCTTGCAGCCTGCGCTGAACGGCGCGAGATCGGCCTCCACCGGGAATTGGGCGGTTCCATGGCAGCTCAGGCAGCCGGAGATGGGGTTATCCACGGGTCCGTTGGTCCGTCCCGCCCAGCCGAGATGGTCCGCCGCATATTTGGGAATCTGGTCCGAGATGGTGGTCTGGGTCAGCTTTTTCCCCGCCTGCTGATCGGCCGGGGTGTAGCCGGGGTCGTTGCCCCAGGACAGCCCGACCGGGCGCATCCGGAGCCAGGGCGACGGATCCGTGGCCGTCTTGTCGAAGGCGAAGGTGCCGAAGACCCAGCCGGTGGGCGACCGCGGATCGACGGCCGAGACGTCCATCTGCATCAGCCGGACGGTCATCGGACCCTTGTCCGTCAAGATGGTCCACTCTGGCGCGCCGGTCAGCATATAGGCGGCGGGGTCGGTGAAATCGTCGGGGGTTGCGTTGCTGAACAGAATCTTGAACGTCATCTCGCCCGCGATGAAACGGGACTTGCTCAGATTCGGCGTGCCGGTCTGCCAAACTTGGCCGATGGTGTAGCCGCCGGGCGCGTTGTAGAAGCCGATCGCGAAGTTCCGGATCGTCACGCCCGGCTTCAAGCCGAGCTCCGGGCCCGTAACCGGCCGTTCCTCGGTCAAGCCGTGGATCGGCTCGCGCCGGCCGGGGCCGTAATTCATCAGCGGCATGTGGTACCAGGGACGGACTTTATTGTCCTGGGGGATAAAATCCGCCGCGATCATCCCCTGGAAAGAATAATCCCGCAGCGCGTAGAGATAAGCGTTGGCGCCCTTGACGCCGTCCTTGAAGTCGATCTTGAGCCACGGCGCGTCTCCCCGCGAGCTCTGCGTCGGATAATTCTGCGACAGTTTGAACCACGGACCCTTGTAACCCGCGGGCAGCATGGTCGACGGCACGATGAAGTCGGGGAACGCCCCTTTGCATTGCGCCGTGTAGGGGCCCGGCCCGCCCGACGGGGTGCCGTTCTCGTTCACCGAGAGGCATTTCGTGCCCGGCGCGCAGCCTTCGGCGGCCCGTGCCGCCGGCGTCAGGGCGATCGCAACGGCCGCCCCGGCCGCGAGACCGGCGATTCCGATGATCGAAACGCAGCGCTCCAGCATTTTCCATGATGGCGTCATGACACCCCCCGATGTTCAACGCGGAAAAAATGTAATTTATTATGGAAATTCCACTAAAGGTTGCAGGCCGGCCGGGCCGAAGTCAAGGTTTAATCTCCCTGGCTGGCTGGATGAAGCAGGCGCAGCAACGCATCTCCTTCGCACCCGGCATTTTCCACTCGGCGGGCTGATTAGCCGTCATTGCGAGGCCGCGACGCGGCCGAAGCAATCCAGCTTCAACCGCATTCTCCTGGATTGCTTCGCCTCCGGCTCGCAATGACAACCGGAAACGTCCCCCAACCGGCGCGGGATCAACGGTGGATGCGCGCGCTTGCTTCATTGACTCAGATCAATGCCAGCGATCGCCGCTTATCGTTGAATTAAAAAGGACGATCATCAGAATCGTGCCGGTGCATTTCATTTTTACTGCGGCGCGCGCGACCGCAAATCTTACGCGCAGAATGGAGCGATCACATGCATAGAATGTGGCATAGAACCGCTGTCGCCGGACCGGGCAGGGGATTGGCATTGGCCTTCGCCGTGCTGATGCTTTTCGCCGGGGGAGTTTGCGCGACCAGCGCTTCGGCCGCCCCCGTCGTGCTCACCAAGGCCGACGCGGGAAAGACCGTGTCGCTGGTCGTCGGCCAAAGACTGATCGTGAAGCTGGATGCCGCAACGGCCAGCACGGGCTACGCGTGGGCGCCCGACGCCGCTTCGACCCCCTTGCTCACCTTCAAGGGCAGCACCCTGAAAATCAACACGCCTCCCGGCATGGTGGGAGGCTCGGGGACGCAGACCCTCACCTTCGTGGCGAGCAAGGCCGGAGAGGGAGACTTGAAGCTCATCTACTTCCGTTCGTGGGAAAAAGACACGCCTCCGGCGGAAAGCTTTACGGTCACGGTCAAGATCGCCGCGCATTAGCGGCGCGCGGGTCGCGGCTCGATCGATTCCGCTGGACGCATGGCGGCCGCGCCATGCGTCCAAAATTATGCCTGCCGCGCCGTCACGCAAGTGTAACTCGCTCCTTGTAGGGTCGCCGCTTGCGATTGGCGGGGAAGCCCATGCTTGGCTTTTGGGGTCTGCGTGTTTCACTGATCGTGGCGGCGCTGGCCGTGTCCACCGCGGCCTGGGCGGGCGATCCCTATTATATCGCTCCGGCACAAGCCGATCTGGCCGATATTCTGGCGCCGCCGCCCGCTCAGGATTCGCCGGAAGCGAAAGCGGATTTGCGGGAAGTGCTGGCGGCGGTGAAATCCCGCACCGAGGCGGCGATCAAGCACGCGCAGGCTGACGACCATAAGATCGTCTTCCGCTTCGCCGACGTGATGGGGCCGAATTTCACCCCGGAAAACCTTCCCTTCACGGCGCAATTCTTCCAGCACGTCTACGAGGACGGCAACGTGATCGTCGACACCACCAAGGCCCACTTCCAGCGCCAGCGCCCCTTCGTCGTCGATCCCGCCATCAAGATCATCGTCGTGCAGAAGCCCGATTACTCATATCCGAGCAATCATTCGACCTTCGCTTACGAGGCCGCCATCCTGCTCTCATTGATGGTTCCGGAAAAAAGAGTGGCGCTGTTCGAACGGGCGGCCGATTACGGGCATAACCGCGTCCTGGCCGGGGTGCATTTCCCGACCGACATCGAGGGCGGCCGCATCACGGGCAGCGTCATCGACAATGTGCTGCTGCACGACGCCCGCTTCCTGGCCGACTTCGAGCGTTCCAAGGCCGAGGTGCGGGCGGCGCTCGGTCTCCAGGCGGCGAACGGCCGGTGAAACGACGCCGCCCCGGCGCGGCGAGACCATAGGGCGCCGGGCGCCGTCCTTGAGCCGCGCTTACATCGATAGTCCGGCCGGCGGAGCGGTTGCGCTCTAGGCCCTCGAGCGCGCGCCGGTCGCGCCCGGCCGGGGATCGTGATCCGGCCCAAGCTTGATTTGCGCATGGGCGAACTGGGCGCGCAGCCTTTCGTAGTTCTCGCTCACCTCCTCGATCTCGCAATTCATGTCGTAGATGACGGCGCACAGGAACAGCGTCACGCCGACGAAGAGCAGCAAGGTGACGAGATATTGCAGTTCCGGCGGCTGGAACGTCCACACCGGCGGAATGAAGAAGAACCAGGTCGACACGCTGCCGATCAGGATCGCCGACAACGCCGTGACCTTGCCGCCGAACCGGTAGCAGAAGACCACCGCCGGCAAGTACAAAAGATAAGGCGCCTCCACCCCGATCTCCGCCAGTTTCAGCGCGACGAAGGTGACGAACCCCATGACGAAGATCGTCGCCAAGGCGGACGGCAAAATATGGGCTTTCATGAGGACACCTGTTTCCTTGCGATGACGGGGTCAATCCCTACCGGCCGCCATGGCATGATCCGGTTGGGGATGGAGGGTTGCGCGATTATAAATTGAATCGGAATCGCCGGACAACAATTCGTCGATTGCCGCCGCCGCGGGCTTCGGGCCGATGCATTTTTGCGATGCCAAGGGGCGAAAAATGTGAGCTATTTTGGGTTCGACGCCCTTCCAGGGGGCATTGTTCCCACGATAGCCGGAGCTTCCCGTCGCATGCGTACGCAGATCGGCATTATCGGCGCCGGCCCCGCCGGGCTCGTGCTGGCGCATCTCCTGCATCTCGAGGGGATCGAGGCCGTCGTCATCGAGGACAAAAGCCGCCATTACATCGAGCACCGGCTGCGCGCCGGGCTCTTGGAGCAAGGCAGCGCCGATCTGCTGATCGAGACCGGCGTCGGCGCCCGGCTGCAGAAAGAACGGATGTATCACAAGGGCATCTATCTGAAATTCCAGGGCCGGCTCCATCGCATCGATTTCGAGGATCTCGTCGGCCAGGGCGTGATGATCTATGCCCAGCAAGAGGTCATCAAGGATCTGGTGGCCGCGCGGCTCGAAGCCGGCCTGCCGCTCTATTTCGAAGTGGGCGGCGTCGCCGTCTCGGATTTGAAGGGCCCGCGCCCCAAGATCCGTTTCACCCATGGCGGCGCGAAGCAGGAGATAGAATGCGACTATATCGCCGGCTGCGACGGCTTCCACGGCATCTGCCGGCCGGGCATTCCTTCCGGCGAGATCCAACTCTTCGACCGCGATTATCCCTTCGCCTGGCTCGGCATCCTCGCCGAGGCGCCGCAGGCCAAGGAAGAGCTGGTCTACACCCATCACGAACGCGGCTTCGCGCTCCTCACCATGCGCACGCCCGAGTTGAGCCGCCTTTACCTGCAATGCCCCCGCCACGACGGCATCGCCGCCTGGCCGGACGGCCGCATCTGGGAGGAGCTCAGGCTGCGGACGGCGGGCGGCGAGGGCTGGCATCTGCCCGAAGGCCCGATCGTGCAGAAAGGCATCACCGGCATGCGCAGCTTCGTGGTCGAGCCGATGCAATACGGGCGGATGTTCCTGGCCGGCGATTCGGCGCATATCGTGCCGCCGACCGGCGCCAAGGGCATGAATCTGGCGATCGCCGACGTGCGCGTGCTGGCGCGGGCGCTGGCCGCGTTCTACAAATCCGGCCGTTCCGATCTGCTCGAGAATTATTCGCGCATCTGCCTGCGCCGCGTCTGGAAGGTGCAGCGCTTCTCCTGGTGGATGACGCATTTGACGCATCTCTACGACACCGACAATCCATTCGACCGGCGCCGCCAGCTGGCGGAACTCGATTACGTCACCGGCTCGCGCGCGGCCGCACTGACGCTGGCCGAGAACTATGTCGGCCTGCCGATGGAATGGGAGTAGGGACGCGCGGCGCATCGTCCCTCAAAAACGGATCGTGATATCCGTCAGCCAAGGGGGTGAAATCCGGAGCAGGTAAATTTTCATGTCGCTGTCGATGCCGCCGAGAATCGATCCGCCGATGGCCACCAGGAGAAAGCCCAGAACCAGCTTGCCAGGCATGGCCGGCCTCGCTCATTCGTCCCCGCCACCGGACAAACGCCTGCCGCGACGCCATGCCGATCAGCGCCAGCGGAATGGCCACGCCCAGCCCGAAGGCCAGCATCACCAGGGCGGCCTGCCCCAGGGCTTGATGCTGCGCCGCCAGCGTGATGGCCGCGGCCAGGGTCGGTCCGATGCAAGGGCTCCATACCGCGCCGAGCAGCACCCCGAGCAGGAACTGTCCGCCCAGCCCGGAAAGCGACAGCCGCGCCGTCAGCCGGTCCGCCGCGGCCCCGAACCGGCCGCCGGCCAGCGCGAACCGCCCCTGCCAGGACTCGCTCCAAAGCACGATGCCGGACAGAACCATTAAAACCGCGGCGCCGGTGCGGAAAGCGTCGGCGTTGAGCCCGAGGCTCAATCCGGCGGTGGCGACGAACAGGCCGATTGCGACGTAAGACACCGCAACCCCGCTCGACAGCGCCAGGGCGCCGAACCGGTGCGCCGCCGCCGCGTCGCCGACGACGATGGGGATCAGCGGCAGAACGCAAGGCGAGAGGATCGACAACAGGCCGGCGAGCGCGCCGAGGAAGTAGCTGGCGAAGGTCAGCATCTCGGCTCCGGCGATCGCCGCCTGGACCTGCCGGGGCGTGCCGGTCTTGGCCTCGATCAGCAGCGCCTTGATCGCGCCGGGATCGGTTTCGCCGGTCAAGCGGCCCATTTCGGTCCGGCCGTTGAAAACGATCAGCGTCGCCTGCGTCTGCACATTGAAGCGCTTGACCGCGTCCTTTTGATTGTCGAAGTCGACGGTGAAGATGACCGGGTTGCCCAATTCCGGGCTCTGCGCGACCTCGTCGAGGATGTCCGCCAGAACCGGCCGTTGCACGCCGCAGGTTGCGCACCAGAACGCGTTGACGTGAATCACGATCAGCCGGTGAGCCGCCTGCGCCTCGGCGAAGGCTTCGGGCGTGAACGGCACCGGCTCGGCTTTGCCGGGCGATGCCGAAAACGCGGCCAGCACGGCAAGAGCCAAGATCGCTAGGGATTTGCGAAAAATCATACTTCGCCGCCAGAGCAAAGTATCGCGGACGCTTCGAGCAATGGCCGAAGCGACAACCGGCGTTCTTCAGCAGCGAGCCACGCGCATCGGCGGACCAACACTCTTTTGGCGCCGGGCCGCCGATGAGATTCGCGGTTCGCGTTTCAGCTTACGGGCACGAAGTCGGATTCTCGGCCGATTTTGTGTCGTAGCAGTTCTTGCCGTTTTGATCCACCGGACCCGAATTGACGGCTTGAGCCATAACCTGGCCAGCCCCGGCTATGATGGCGAGAGCCAGCCAAAATGCCAGGAAACCCCGAGAAACGAGCGATTTTGTGTTCATGGGAATCCCCTTCCATTCCTGAGGCAACCGGAATCGGCCCCTCATGCTCTGAATAAGGAATTCGTTGCTTTGCGGCATTGATGTGCGTCAGTTGCGTTACATTTATTTTTGCATGACAGGACGTGCAAGCGGGTGCTTGAAAACCACGAATAAGTGATTATCGATTTGTTTCGGCGAATGCGCGATGCGGCGGATCGCGGTGCCTGGCCGGAACGCGGGTTGTTTCTGGAATGGATCAAAAGAAGACTTGGAGGCGTGTCCGCGTCGCCTCCGCTTCACCCCGATGACAAACCTTGCCCGCCGCAAGCGGCGCGCCGGATTCACGCGGCGCGAATCAAACGGCGGCCCAAACCCTGAAGCGCCTCGCGCCGCGCCCGGGAAGGTTTGCGCCTTCGCGGAAAGTCGGCAGCGGAACCTGCGTTGCTCCGGCTGAAGAGTAGGCGACGGGATGGCCGGCTTCAGCCGGCGCGTGGTTTTCGGATTTTAAGCAAGCCTCCCGGCTTTGGGGCCGTGCCGCCATCCCGGGGTCAAGCGGGTTCTTCGAGAATTTTAGCAAACTATCGTCTATCTCTAGGAAATCGTTAGCGGATTTCCCGATAGATTAGCGCGATGGAGCCCGCCCCGCCCGCGCCAACGGCGCCGCTTACCGAACCGCTAGCCGGCGCGGACGCCGATCCGAACGGACCGGGCTCCGACGCCTTGCAAATCCGCGCCGAATTGGCCGATCTGCTTTACGCCTCGCCCTGGCCGGTCACCGCCAATCTCTGCCTCACCCTGCTCGCGGTCGGATTGCTCTCGCTCATTTTCGCGACGCCGATCTTCCTCGGCTGGGGCGTGTCGATCGCCGGCATCTGCGTCATCCGCATCGTGCTGTGGCGGCTTTATCACCGCCACCGCGCCGATCCGGACTTCGAGCCGGATGCGTGGCTCCGCCGCTTCACCTATTTCGCCGCCGCCACCGGCTGCCAATGGGGCAGCCTCGCCATGACGGTGGCGCTTTTGTCGAACGCCCCCAGCGACGTCTTCGTGCCGATCATCATCGCCGGTCTCGCCGGCGGCATGGCCTCGGGCTACATCGCGCACGTGCCGGTGGTGGACGCCTTCATCTGGCCGGTGGTGTTGCCGCTCATCGTCCTGACGCTGGCGGCGGGCGACGTGCCGCATGTCGCGCTGGGCGTTCTCTACCTGGCCTTCGTCGCCAATCACAGCCTGATGGCGCGGCGCTCCTTCCGCACGCTGCTGCAAACGCTCAAGGCCAAGCGGGAGAAGGAACGCCTGGTCGCCGAGCTGGCCGAGGCCAACAGCCTCGCCCAGGAGGGCTCGCGCGCCAAGTCCGATTTCCTGGCCAATATGAGCCACGAGCTGCGCACGCCCTTGAACGCGGTCATCGGGTTTTCCGAGATCATCTGCCGCGAGGTGATGGGCCCGATCGGCAACCGCAAATACCTGGAATACGCCGTCGACCTGCACAACAGCGGCAAGTATCTGCTCGAGCTCATCAACGACATCCTCGATCTCACCAAGATCGGCGCCGGGCGGCTCGCGCTCGACGACGATCTCCTGAACGTGGCCGAGCTGGTGGATTCCTGCATCCGCATGATGCGTCACCGCGCCGAGCTCCAGGGCGTGGTGCTGTACCAGTCGGTGTCGCCGGAAATCCGCGCCATCCGCGGCGACGAGCGGCGTCTGCGCCAGATCGTCCTCAATCTCCTGAGCAACAGCGTCCGCTTCACCCCGGCCGGGGGCGCGATCACGGTCAAGTCGTGGATCGAGCGTGAGCGGCTGGTGATCGAGGTCAAGGACACCGGCGTCGGCATCGCCGAGGAGGATTTGCCGATCGTGCTCGAGCCCTTCGGCCAGGTGGACAACGTGTTCAACCGCAAGGGCGGCGGCACCGGCCTGGGCCTGCCGCTGTCCAAGAAACTGGTGGAGATGCACCAGGGCACGCTCGAAATCCACAGCGCGCGCGGCCAAGGCACGACGGTCCGGCTGACCTTTCCGCCCCATCGCGTGGTGGGCGCGCAAACCGCCGACAATCTTACCGCCGCCTAGCGGGGGCCTAGGCGCCCACGACCTCGCCGTGATGCACGCAATCCTCCGCGGCGAGCGTGACGTAAATCTCCGTCACCTCGTCGGGCTTCTTCAGCTTGGCGCGGTCCTCGTGCGGAAACGCGGTGGCGCGCAGCAGCGTCCGCACAGCCCCGGGATCGGCCAGATTGACCTTGAGCGCGGTCTGTTTCACCTCGCCGGCATAGATCCTGACCAGGGTTTCGAGCGCGGCCTTGCTCGCGGCATAGGCGCCCCGATAGGGCGTGAATCCCGAGGCTTGGGCGCAGGTCGTGAAAATGGCGCGGCCGCTCTCGGACTGTCTCAAGAGGGGATCAAGAGATCGGATCAGCCGGTAATTGGCGGTGAGGTTCACCTCCATCACTTCCTGCGACAGCTTGGGGTCGACATGGCCCACCGGCGACAGCGCCCCCAGCACGCC
>CAWEME010000061.1:0-5297 GCA_963810055.1 uncultured Alphaproteobacteria bacterium
CAAATCGAGCTTGCCGTCCGGCAAGATATCCACCTCGATACCCTTGAGAAGCGCGATGCCGGGCTTGCCGACATTGATCCGATCGATCTCTTCGATCTCTTTCAACAGCCGCTTGGGATCGAGCCCGTGCGCTACGGTAAGGCGCCGGGAATGATCGGTGATGGCGAGATATTCATAGCCCCGTGCTTTTCCTGCCGCGGCAAGCTGACGGATGGTGTCGTGACCGTCGGTGGCGACGCTGTGGACATGCAGGTCGCCGCGCAGATCCTCGAGCTTCACCAGCTTGGGCAGCTTGCCGGCGGCGGCCGCCTCGATCTCGCCGCGGTTCTCCCGCAATTCCGGCTCGATATAGGGAAGACCGATCGCGCGATAGACCTCCGCCTCGGTCCCGCCTCCGATCCGCTTCTTGCCGCGGAATACGCCATATTCGTTGATCTTGAGGCCACGCTTCTGGCCCAACCGGCGGATGGCGATGCTGTGCGCCTTGCTGCCGGTGAAATAATGTAGCGCCGAGCCGTAATCACGCGGCGGCACGACGCGTAAATCGACCTGCAAGCCTGAGCGGAGAACGACGGTGGCGCGGGTATCGCCCGCCGCAGCCACCTTGCCGACCTCCTCGTAGCGGGTGAAATGCTTGACCACCGGCGGGCCGCTTTTCGCCGTCACCAGGATATCGATATCGCCGACGGTTTCCTGGCAGCGGCGGTAGCTGCCGGCCGCGATCGCGGTTTCAACCCCGGGCGCGGCCTTGAGATAAGCGAGGAGCGGCGTCACATAGCTTTCGGCCAGCGCCAACTTAAGGCGCTGTGGCGTGCCGCTGCGCATCTGAAGCGCTTGCAGCAGCCGGCTTTCGGCAGCCGGGCCGAAGCCGCGCAATTCGCGCAAGCGACCGTCGAGAATGGCGCGATGAAGCTGTTCGAGATTATGGACGTCGAGATCGTGGCAGATCGCCTGGACCCGTTTGGGGCCGAGGCCTGGCAGCTTCAGCAACTCAACGGCGATGGCGGGGGTCGATTTGCGCAGGCGATCGAGCAACGGCAAATGGCCCGTCCTGGCTAAATCCGAAATCTTCCCGGCAAGATCCTTGCCGATGCCCGGCAGCTCGGACAGGTCCTTGCCGCGCTGCAACAGCGCGGAGATCTCCGTTCCCAGACCCTGCACGACGCGAGCCGCGTTGCGATAGGCGCGGATACGGAACGGGTTGGCGCCTTCGAGCTCGAGCAGGTCGGCGATGCTTTCAAGCGACTGCGCGATATCCGGATTGTGAACGGGCATAGAGACTCTCTGCAGCAGGACCGGGCTATCGGATTGCCTTGCTCGCTGTGCGTTCCCCGTGGCGGACCAGGAGCAACGCGATTGCCGAGGAGGCAAGGCGCGAAGCGGTTTTGTCGGCACGGCCGGTGAGAATAATGGGAATCCGAGCACCGGCCACGATCCCGGCGAGGGTTGCATGCGAGATATATTCGAATTGCTTGGCCAGCATGTTGCCGGCATCAAGATCGGGTACGACCAGGATGTCGGGTTTGCCGACCACTGGCGAAACGATGCCCTTGGTCTTCGCAACTTCTTCCGACATGGCATCGTCGAAGGCCAATGGTCCATCGAGAATGCCGCCGGTGATCTGGCCGCGGTCCGCCATCTTACACAAAGCTGCGGCGTCGAGCGTTGATTTGATCTTGGTGGAGACCGTCTCGACCGCCGACAGGACGGCGATCTTAGGCGTCGCCACGCCAAGCGCTTGCGCCAAATCGATCGCATTTTGCACGATGTCCCGTTTGTCTTCCAGCGTTGGATAGACGTTGATCGCGGCATCGGTGATGAATATCAGCCGCGAATAGCCCGGGACCTCGGCCACGAAAACGTGGCTGATGCGCCGCGCCGTCTGCAGGCCCAGTGTTTCATCGACGACCGCATGCATGAGTTCGTCGGTGTGCAGACTGCCTTTCATGATCGCCTGAACCTCTCCCCGGCGGGCCATCGCAACCGCCTTGGCTGCAGCAGCGTCGCTATGCTCGGTGTTGACGAATTCGTATTTCGTCAGGTCGAGATTGGCTGACTTCGCGGCGGCGCGGATTTTTGATTCCGGACCGACCAAAATGGGAACGATTAAATGCTCGCGTGCCGCTTCGATCGCGCCGGAAAGCGTGACCGTATCGACGGCGTGGACGACGGCGGTGCGGATCGGCCCCAATCCGCACGCCTTTTCGACCAAGGCGCGAAGGAGTTTGGCGTCGCCGAATATGCGGTTTTCGGGCATCTCTGCGATTCGCTCCATAGCCGAATGCTAGGCAGGGGCGCGAGGGCGCACATTGATCTGAATCATTCGGCTTTTCAACGGTGCGGCATCATCCGACTGTGGTTTAGGATCGACGAACCGGTTGCGCGCTCGCGGCAGCCGCGATGACCGTTGGCCGGGTCGGCAGGTGCCGAATGCGGCATCCGGGGCGGAGGCGGCCTCGCCGTTAACGGCCAATGCGGACATGTCGCGGAATACAGCCGCGAGACCTTCCGGACCGCCTACCGGCCTTGGGTCGGCATCGCAAGCGGTTTCTTCGGGAGTCATAATATGACGTGGTTATATTTTGCTTTTTCCGCGCCGGTACTGTGGGCTGCGTCAACCCACATCGACAAATATCTGGTCGAACGCTTCTTCAAGCAGAGTGGCGTGGCCGTGCTGATGGTGTTCACGGCGCTGATCGGCCTGGTGCCACTGCCGCTCATCGCCGCGTTTCAGCCGGAATTAGGGGCCGTTCCGCTATCCAGCATTGCCGTCATCGCCGGCTCGGGCGTGCTCTACATGACCGGGATGTTCTTCTATCTTCAGGCGCTTCAATCCGAGGAGGCGTCGGTGGTCGCGCCCTTTTACCAGGCGACGCCGCTTTTCGGTTATGTCCTGGCCTATCTTGTACTCGGCGAAACCCTGACGCCGAAACAGATGGGCGGCGGCCTGCTAATCGTTTTCGGCACCTTGCTGGTCTCAATCGGTCCATCCTCAGTCAAAGCACGGTTCAAGTTGCGACTAGTCGTGTTGATGCTTAGCTGTGCGTTAGTGCTGGCAATCAGCACGACTATCTTCAAGGTTTTCGCCATACGGGAAGAATTCTGGACGACGGTGTTCTGGACCTTTGTCGGCGAAGCGGTCTTCGGCATCGTCCTGTTAGCGATGCCAGATTGCCGCCGAGAATTCATGCTGAGCCTGAAATCAAATACCGGGGCCATGCTGACGATCAACGGAGCCAATGAACTGATCAATCTCGGCGGCAGCCTCGGCGCGCGTTATGCCCTGTTGTTGGCTCCCTTGAGCCTGGTGCAGGCGATCGGCAGCACCACAACGCTGTTTGTGTTCCTGTTCGGCGTCGTCTTGACAGTTTTTCTGCCCCGTCTCGGACGCGAAGATTTGTCGCCGCGCAACCTCGCACAGAAAGGCATTTCGGCCGTCCTCGTGGCCGTGGGCGTGATTCTGGTTAGCGGCTGATCGTTCCATCAAATCGGCCCTTTCCGCACTTGATTCAGGTCAATGTGACAAGGATGCCGAAAGAGTAGAAAAAGTCCGGAAAGACAATGGTTAGCGCACACCCTACCGGACAGAAACTGACTTATGTCACGACTAAATCTAGAGAGTCTGACACCGGGAATTTTGAAGCTCGGTTATAAGCTGTTGGTCAACGACCGCGCGAAGTTCATCGCGCTTCTTGTCGGGATGACCTTCGCCGTGTTCCTCATGATCGAAATGACATCGCTCTTTTCCGGGGCGATGTACCGGGCTTCGGCCACCGTTATCAATATCGGCGCCAAAGTCTGGGTGATGGATCCGGCGGTTCAGACGGTCGCCAATACAATCCCTCTGCCGGATTATGTCCTGGACGAAGTGCGCAGCATTCCGGGCGTCAAATACGCGGTCCCGCTTTATTCCGGCGGCGCCCTCGTCAAACTGCGACGATGGCGACTTATCAATCGGTCAACATCATTGGCCTCGACGATACCAGCCTGTTCGGCCGGCCGTCGCTTCTCGAAGGGAACATCGACGACATCTTTGCCGAAAACGGGTTTTTCGTCGTCAAGGACGCCGAATTCCCAAGCTGGAAAATCCGAAAATCGGCATGGAGTTCGAGCTCAATGACCATCGCGGCAAGATCGTGGGCATTGCCCATGTGGCGACGAGCGGGCTGTTCGGCGTCCCCACCCTTTACACGACGTTACAACCGCGCGCTGCGAATACATTCCCACCATGCGGTTCACCATCTCCTATGTCCTCGTCGAACCGAAATCCGCCTCGGACATAGCGGCGATCAAGCAGCAGGTCGCAAAAATGGGTTACCTCGCCCTTACGAAGGACGAATTCATCCGGACGCATCTCGAATTGGTATACGTATCAAACCGGTTTCGGCATCAACATCCTGTTGATGACGGCGATCAGCTTCGTCGTCGGCTTGTCTATTTCCGGCCAGACCTATTACACCTTCATCCTCGAGAACCTCGAGAAGTTCGGAGCGTTGAAGGCGATCGGCGCCAAGAACCGCGAGCTTGTCTACATGATCATGTTCCAAGCCGCCTTTACCGGGCTGACCGGGCTAGGGCTCGGCGTGGGGTTGTGCGCGCTCATGATCTGGCTGGCGCAGCTTTATCTGCCGAGCTACGCAGCGATGATCACTTATTCGAATCTCGGTCTTGCCTTTGTCATGGTCGTGATCATCGCGGCGGCGTCGGGCTACGCCGGCATCCGCAAGGTGCTGATGATCGAGCCGTTCGACATCTTCCGAGGCTGATCGATGGCCGCGATTGCAATTGAAGCAACGGGCATTAACAAATGGTTTGGCGAGGGCGATGCTCGCACCCACGCGGTGAAAGATTTCAGCTTCGTGGCGAATTTCGGCGAGATGCTCTACATCGTCGGCCCGTCGGGCAGCGGCAAGACCACATTGCTGAGCATGATCTCCGGCATCCTTCGCCCGAGTTCCGGCACTGTTACGGTCGAAGGGATCGACATCTGGCAACTGTCGAACGATGCGCTCGCCGAGTTCCGCCTGAACAAAGTCGGGTTCGTGTTTCAGGACTACCATCTGTTTCCACGCCTGACCACGGCCGAGAACGTCGCAATTCCCCTGATCCTGCGCAAACGGGACTGGAATGCCGCGGTCCAGGACGGGCTGCAGAATCTCGAGATTGTCGGCCTCAAGAATCGGGCGGATTTGTTGCCGGTGAAACTGAGCGGCGGCGAGCAGCAGCGCGTCGCCATCGCGCGCGCAATCGTCGGTCGCCCCGACATCCTGATTCTTGACGAACCGACCGCCTCACTT
>CAWEME010000062.1:0-14634 GCA_963810055.1 uncultured Alphaproteobacteria bacterium
CGGTGAAAAATGAATCGAGCGTGCTCACGGCTTGAATTGAAAACCCAGCAACAGGCGCAGCACGTCGCTGTCCAATTCGCGCGGCGGTTTTGCCCGGCGGCTGATCCAGTCGAACAAGTGGTTGTCGTTCTGGTTCAGGATCGCTTCGTAGCTTTTGAGCTGCGCGGGGGAGAATTTCGGCAAATATTCTCCCGCGAAAGCGCCCAGAAACAGGTCGCTTTCCTTGGTGCCGCGGTGATGGCTTTGATAGAGCAGCCGCTTGCGCTGCGTCTCCACCGCCTCGTCCGTACTATCCATGCCCTTCAATCGATTCCGGGCACAATCTGGGCCAAGCGAGGGCCGCGATCAAGCCTTAGCTGGTCCTGGGTAGGTGGGATGCCGTGGGATTGTGAGCGGGTTGCAAGCGCACTAAACTGGATAAGGCAATACCTTTTCAGATGTTAAATCGTATAGCGATCTGATCTGCCGCTCAAAAATCGTCTGACCGCCATAGCTTGGATGGCGGACAGAGACAACTTTGCTCGCATCCAAAAGCTTTAGGGCACTATTTGTTGCGTCATTGCCGATGGCAACCACTCGACGTGGCCGAATCAGATTGATCAACTCAGCCAACAGCCCCTCGCCTATGTTTCTTATCAGCGGTCATTATGCCGCCAACTTCGCCGAACAACCCAAAAAGAACGCGTGCCACATCATTAGGCGGCAAACGATCAGTTTCCTTAGCCAACTCATTGTACTCACGTATGAGGATGGTTGATCGCATTTTTGGATTCTCTGGTTTACGGTTCATGGACTGAGGCGCCAATCGATCGGTGTGCCGCAATATCCTGAAAGCTCAAGTGACTTAAGCCATGCGATAACCTTTTCTACAAAATCATCGGAAAACTTGTTTTTGTGACCTTGGCCTTGCTTACATAATTTCGAACGAAATTCCGAAGGAATCTTGGGACCATCTCCACCCCAATAGATATATTCAGAACTTACAAGTATGCGGTCTGTTTTGGTGTCGGTGGCTATGTTGTTTTTATTTGGCGTCCCATCTTCGTGCGTATGATGAGAATTCTCCTGATGCCAAATTTTCTTTTTGGCGTCGAAAAAATAAATATTGTCCCCGAATGCTTGTTTTTTACTGCCTGATAGATTTGATTTTTTAGATTGGAATCTCTTATCGGACCAATAAGCATTAAAGCTCATCGTCTCAGTTACGCGCATTCCATAAACAATGTGACCGTCACGTTTCTTACTTTTGGATCCAGTTCCAATTATCCAATCACCTATGTTGGCTGTTTTGCGTATGTCCGGCTTGCAGGTGGCCAATGTACAAAAACCATGAAATGGGTTTGGAGCAAAACCAAAGTCTCGTCTAACAACATAAGAATAGAGACGCACGTGTAAATCGCTAACAGCTATAGCGCTTTATCGGACGTTCCGGTCGCATTTCACCTGTTGGCAACCGCCACTCATTATATTTTCCGGTAATAGCGTCAATAATTTTACCGCCATTCCAGCCGACAACCGCATCCGCATATCGATCTAAGGCATCTGGAATTGGGCACTCATTTTCACCGTGATCCCAAATGCCCACGATACGCTTACCCATCTTTTGGGCGTATTCGATTTCCCATTCCACCCATTCGCTCTCACACGTATCAGGTGAAATTAACACGATGAGTACGCTCGCCCAGTTAATACCAGGCGCCAAAATTTTTGATTTAATGTAATCCGGATCAGTTGCGTCGTTTGGGTTATCTGAGCGTATAGACGCATCTCTGATTTTGATGCCGTTCTTATCCAGCAACTCTTTCAATCTAACTAGCCCCTCGTCATCTTCATGAACATGACTTACAAAAACATTTTTTACTTCGTCGGCCATTTCGCACTCCTGAGAAACCGTGTATAAATTTGTATACACCTTTATATAGAACTCATCAATGTGCTACTGATGCCCACAATGGAAGCAAATTCCGTATCACAGCCTTGCACTGCAGCCTGACGCCAGCCCATAGGAATGGCATAAACAGAAACGATTTCTTGGCTGACATTATAAATTTCAACCCTTACAAGAAAACCGGAATGGAAACACTTTCATGAACATAGAAAATATGTGGCGCGAGGGTCTTATCATTCCACCTCCAACAAAGCGAAAGATATTTATAAGTTATCATCATGAAGGTGACCAAAATTATTATGAGAATTTTTCGTCGTTATTCAGCGATACGTACGATATCGTTTTTGACAACTCGTTAGAACGATCCATTGATAGTGACGATCCGCAGTACGTTAGGGGTTCAAAGGTTCTAGATCCGCAGCAAATTCAGGCGAATTTTCCGAAGTATAAGGCACTCAAAACAGACATGCTACGAGTCAACGAAAGCCTCATACGCTATCGTAAAAAAATGCAAGAACTCGTATTGAAAAACTAATGGCGCCCTACTCCACCCCCTGGGGATGACAGCCCCGCACCGGCCTGTTAAAAGGCATCCAACCCGGGAGGAACCATGGCCAAGACATACGTCATCGCGCTCGAAGAGCATTACCACGACCAGCAGATCGTCGCCTCGATGGGGGCATCCATGGAGGGACGCAAGAACCCCGAAATCGCCAAGCGGCTCGACGATCTGGGCGCGTTGCGTTTGAAGGAGATGGACGAGGCCGGCATCGATTACCAGGTGCTGTCGCACGGCGCGCCCGCGACCCAGCGCCTGCCCGCCGACAGCGCGTTGCAGATCTCGCGCGGCCTCAACGACCGGCTGCACAATGCGGTTTCGGCTCACCCCAAGCGCTTCGGCGCCTTCGCCGCGCTGCCCACCACCACCGAAGCCAAGCTCGCCGCCGACGAGCTCGAACGCTGCGTCACCAAGCTGGGCTTCGTCGGCGCGATGATCCACGGGCTGTCGAACGGCGTGTTCTTGGACGACAAGCGCTTCTGGCCGATTTTCGAGCGCGCCCAGGCGCTCGACGTGCCGCTCTATTTCCACCCCGCCTCGCCGCATCCCGCCGTGGCCGAGATCTATCTCAAGGATTATCTGCCGAAGCATCCCGCGCTGGGCAACGCCGCCTGGGGCTTCACCATCGAAACCGCGACCCTCGGCGTGCGGCTGATCCTGAGCGGCGTGCTCGACGCCTATCCCAAGGTCAAGATCATCCTCGGCCATCTGGGCGAAGGCCTGCCCTTCTTCCTCTGGCGCATCAACATGGCGTTGTCGCGCGACGGCAAGCATGCCGAAGGCTTCCGCGATAAATTCCTGCGGAATTTCTATGTGACCACCAGCGGGTTCTTTTCCAACAACGCGCTTGACTATTGCATCAAGGAGATCGGGCTCGAGCGCATCCTGTTCTCGATCGATTACCCCTTCGTGCTCAACCCGCCCGGCACCAAATGGGCGTTCGACGAGCTGACGCTGAACGCGGCTGACAAGGACAAGCTTTTGAACGGCAACGCAAGGCGCCTCCTGAAGCTCAAGGTCTGATTGCAGTACGAGCCGGCGTGCCTCATGCCTTGTCCCGTCATTGCGAGCCGGAGGCGAAGCAATCCAGGAGCATCGTTATGGCATTAAGAAAGAATCCTCATGCTGAGGAGCGCCCGAAGGGCGCGTCTCGAAGCATGAGCGTCCTTCGACAAGCTCAGGATAAGGGTCGAAGGGCGCCGGGCGTTTATCCAGCCCGCTAATTCCCTTGCGCCCCGAAACGCTCAACCCGCTCTTCGCGCCGGTGACGGCGTTGAAGGGCGTGGGGCCGCGGCTGGGCAAGCTGTTCGAGACTCTGTGCGGGCCGCAAGTGGTCGACCTGCTGTGGCATCTGCCGGTTGACCTCATCGACCGCTCCTACCGGCCCAAGATCGCCGACGCCCTGCCCGGCCGCATCGCCACGCTTTCCGTCAAGGTCGAGGCGCATCAGCCGCCGCGCAATCCGCGCATGCCCTATCGCGTGCGCTGCCGCGACGACAGCGGCGCGCTCTTCCTCGTCTTCTTCCACGTCAAGGGCGATTACCTGGAGCGCATCCTGCCGGTGGGAACGACGCGCGTGGTGAGCGGCCGGGTCGAGCATTTCAACAACCAGGTCCAGATCACCCATCCCGACCACATCCTCGATCCCGACGCGCCCGAGGAAATGAAATTGATCGAGCCGGTTTACCGTTTGACATCCGGGCTTTCCTTGCGCGTGGTGCAGAAGGCGGTAAATGCTGCGCTCGACCGCGCGCCCGATCTGCCGGAATGGTGCGATGCCGAATACCGCCGGCGCCAGGCCTGGCCTTCCTGGCATGAGGCGATTTTGGCCGTGCACGCGCCGGCTTCACCCGCGGATTTGCTGCCCGGTGCAGCATCGCGCGCGCGCCTGGCCTTTGACGAGCTGCTCGCCAACCAGCTCACCATCGCCTTGATGAAGGCCCATGCCGGGCGTTTGCCCGGCCGCGCCGTGACGGTCGAGGGGAAACTCCGGAATAAATTGATCGAGACACTGCCCTTCAAGCTCACCGGAGCGCAGCTGCGCGCGCTCTCGGAAATCGGCGGCGACATGGCGTCGCCGCACCGCATGTTGCGGCTGTTGCAGGGCGATGTCGGCAGCGGCAAGACGGTGGTGGCGCTGATCGCCATGCTCGACGCGGTCGAAGCCGGCGGCCAGGCCGCACTGATGGCGCCCACCGAAATCCTGGCGCGGCAGCATTTCGCCACCATTACGACCCTGGCCAAGGAGGTGGGGGTCGAAATCGCGCTGCTCACGGGGCGCGAAAAGGGCCGCGCGCGCGAGGACGTCCTGGCGAATCTCGAAGCGGGCAAGATCGGGATATTGGTCGGGACCCACGCCCTCTTCCAGGAAGGGGTCGCGTTCCAGGATTTGCGCCTGGCGGTGATCGACGAGCAGCACCGTTTCGGCGTCGAGCAGCGCATTGCCTTGTCCGAAAAGGGGCGTGGCGTCGACATCTTGGTGATGACCGCCACGCCCATTCCCCGGACCTTGGAAATGACCGCCTATGGCGATCTCGATTCATCGCGCCTCGACGAGAAACCCGCCGGCCGCCCGAAGATCGTCACCCGCATCGTGCCGGTTGACCGGTATGACGAGGTGATATCCGGCATCGAGCGCGCGCTGGCCAAGCAGGACAAGATTTACTGGATCTGCCCGCTGATCGAGGAATCCGAGGACAGCGATCTGGCCGCCGCCGAGGAACGATACGCGGAGTTGAAGAAGCGGTTCGGTTCGCGCGTCGGGCTGGTCCATGGCCGGATGAAAGGGCCGGGGCGCGACCAAGCGATGAAGGATTTCGCCGAAGGCTCGGTCGATCTGCTGGTGGCGACCACGGTGATCGAGGTCGGGGTCGACGTGCGCGAAGCCACCATCATGGTGGTGGAACACGCCGAGCGCTTCGGCCTGGCCCAGCTCCACCAGCTGCGCGGGCGCATCGGCCGCGGCGACCGGGCGTCTTCCTGCCTGCTGATGTACACCCCGCCTTTGGGCGCGGCGGCCAAGGCGCGGCTCTCGATCCTGCGCGAAAGCGAGGACGGCTTCCGCATCGCCGAGGAAGACCTGCGTCTGCGGGGCGCGGGCGAGGTATTGGGCACGCGGCAAAGCGGGTTGGAGCAGTTCCGCCTCGCCGATCCCTCGTTCCACCTCGATCTTTTATCGGCCGCCAGGGACGAGTCGCGGCTCGCTTTGGCGCGCGATCCCGAGCTCGAAACCCCGCGCGGCAATGCCCTCAGGACCCTGCTTTACCTCTTCGCCCGCGACGCGGCGGTGCGCTATCTGCGCTCAGGATAAGGGTTTTTTGACCAGCGCGCGATAACTCGCCGGCAGCACGATGCCGGTCGAGATCACCAGCTTCAGCCCCTCCTCCACCGTCATCGCCAGCGGCTTGGTCTTCGCGCGCGGCAAATAGATGAGATATCCCGAGGTCGGGTTGGGCGTGGTCGGCACGTAGACGCCGACTAGATCTTCGCCGGCACGGTCCGCCATCTCGCCCTCGGCGCGCGACGTCACGAAGGCCACCGTCCACATTCCCGGGCTCGGCCATTCCACCATCACCACCTCGCGGAAGCTGTTGGAGCGGTTGGCGAGCACGGTCTCGAACAGCTGCTTCAAGGCGGAGTAGATGCCGCTGACCACCGGCATGTGGGTCATGATCATGTCCGACAGGCGCAGCAGCCCGCGGCCGGCATAGCCCGCGGCGAGCCAGCCGAGCAGCGTCAGCGCCACCACCGCCACGATCAGCCCCAGGCCGGGGATCTTGAACACCAGGTCCAGCGGCTGGGGCAGCAGCTTCGCCACCGAGCGATCGATGAGGTCGACGAAGCCCCAGGCAATCCACAGGGTGACGATAATCGGCCCGGTAACCAGGATGCCGGCGATGAAATAGGCCCTGAGACGGCCGCCGAAGCGCGAGAGGCGCGTTGACTCCGGCGGCGGTGCGGGCTGGCCGGCTTCGGTCATTGCCAAACTCGATGCATGCAACACGCGAACATGTGAACTCCCGGACCTATGGCTTTGCCGGCTTCGGGCGTAGCCTCTACCGGCAAGCAAACGGCGCCCGGCATTTTAACGGTGTCAGGAGCAAGCCGCCAGTGATCCCCGCGCAACCCCACCTGCTCGCCCTGGCCACATCCGTGCCGCCCTTCCGTCTCGCCCAGACTGAAATCCCCAGACCTGCGCACCAGGGTTCTTCGCGGGCCAATGCGCTTGATATCGACTATCTGCTGCCGACCGTCGCCAATGCCGGGATCGGCGCGCGTTTTTCCTGCGTGCTGCACCGTAAAGCAGCAATGCCGGCGAAATAGCGATACGGTAGCATCGCGGGATAGCCGCACCCCCTGCTGGTTGACCCGACTCCAGGCGCGGCCTATTGTCCGCGCGATCGCACGAGCCCGTAGCTCAGCTGGTAGAGCACATGACTTTTAATCATGGGGTCGCGGGTTCGACTCCCGCCGGGCTCACCAATCTTTTCCAACGAGAAATCATACGCCGCCGGGCACGCCGGGTCGGCGCCGAAGCCGGCTGAACTCGCCATCGCCCATAGGCGCATGTATTTGGGGTCGCCGCTACCCGCCGCGCCGCATTGGGATCGGCGGCGCGGACCGGTCGCTTGACAAACGCGCAGGATGCGCGGAAATCCATTTCCAAGGGGAGGAAACGCCATGCCATACGCCACCGCCGAAGATGGTGTGAAGCTTTATTACGAGGAAGCCGGAAGCGGATTCCCGCTGATCTTCGTTCACGAATTCGCCGGCGATCACCGCAGCTGGGAACCGCAGATCCGGTTCTTTTCCCGCTTCCACCGCTGCATCGTCTATGGCGCGCGGGGATATCTCGCCCTCCGACGTGCCCGAGGACGTGACCAAATATTCGCAAGCGCGCGCCGCCGACGACACAGCATCGGTGTTAAAGCATCTGGGAGTATCCCAGGCGCATGTCTGCGGCCTGTCGATGGGCGGCTTCGCCACGCTGCATTTCGGCCTGCGTCACGTCAAGCTGGCGCGTTCGCTCGTCATCTGCGGCTGCGGCTATGGCGCCGAGCCGGCCAAGCGCGAAATCTTCCGCCAGGAGAGCGAGGTCCTCGCCCAGACCTTCGAAAGCGAGGGCAGCGAAAAGGCCGCGGCCAGATACGCCCTGGGCTCGGCGCGGGTGCAGTTTCTAAATAAGGATCCACGCGGCTGGCAGGAATTCGCCGATCGCTTGGCGGGACATTCGGCCAAGGGCTCGGCCAACACGCTGCGCGGCGTGCAGAGGGAACGCCCCTCGCTGTGGGACCTGCTGCCCGAGATCAAGCGGATCTCTCTCCCCGTCCTGGTCGTCGCCGGCGATGAGGACGAGGCCTGCATCGAGCCAGGATTGCTCCTGAAGCGCAACATCCCGGCGGCGGGGCTGGTGCTGCTGCCTAAGACCGGTCATGTCGTCAATCTCGAGGAGCCGGAAGCATTCAACCGCGTGTTGCTGGAATTCCTGCACGCGGTCGAAGCCGGGCGCTGGGGCAAGCGTGATCCGCGCTCGCTCGCCCCCGGCATCCACGGCATGCGCTGAAATTCGTTAAGTGTTGCTTAACTATAAGCGGTCCGTGCGCGCCGAGGCGCCGTTAGCATTAAGCATTGCGCAGGGAGTGACGCCTAGATTTACGGCACCGCGCAATTTCGCGCTTTCCAGGCGGCCGATCGAATTTCTCGATGTTGAACGGCAGACCGATGACCGGAACGTATGCGGACGAGGCCTTGCCGCCTCCCGCCGGCGAGGCGCTTCCGTCGCAGTCGGGCTCCAAGAGCCGTTTGGTCAAGTTCCTGGCCATCGGCAGCGGCTTCATGGCGATGGCCATCATCCTCGGCACCGCGCTGCTGGTTATTCATCTCCGGCAAAGCGTGGAGCAACAGACCGAGCAAACCCTGACCAGACTTAACATCGTCGTTTCCGATCAGACCGAGCGCACATTGCAAACCGTCGATCTGGTTTTGAAGGATACGCAGAAATATCTCGAAACCAAGGGGTCATTCTCTCCCGCAATCTTCGATAAGACCTTCGGCACGCGAGAGGTGTTCGATCTGCTGGGCAGTGAGGCCGGCGGCGTGGCGCAGATCGACACGATTGGGCTGATCAATTCCAAAGGCCGGCTGGTCAATTTCACGCGTTTCTGGCCAATCCCGAAGATCAATGTCTCGGCCCACGATTATTTCACCAAGTTCCGCGACAATCCGTCTCTGGAATCACTGGTCTCCGAGCCGTTCGAATACAAGATCAATAAGACCCCCGTCATACTGATAGCGCATCGGCTGCAGGCGCCGGACGGCAGTTTCGCGGGCTTGCTCACCGCTGTCATCCGGGTCGATTATTTCACCAATCTGTACAAGGACATCTATCTAGGCCCCGGCACGGCCATTTCATTGTTCCGGCGTGACGGCTTGTTGCTCGCCCGTTATCCGGAGGTCAAGCAAATCGGTCAGCAGCTCACCTTTGTCCAGGTCTCCTTCATGCAGGTCCTGGAACATGGCGATGCCGGCGTTATCCGCGGCACGGGCTTCCTGCAAGGACAACCGGATTTTATTGCCACCCGCGCGCTCAAGAATTTTCCTCTGGCCGTCAACGTCATCATGAACGACGACGCCGCTTTCGCCGAATGGCGCGAGGAACGCAACGCGATCGCCACTGCTGCCACCGTCATGGTCGGCATGCTGCTGTTCCTCACCTTCCTGCTTAGCCGCCACCTCGCCGCCTACGCCAAATTGGACCAGGCGCGGATCGAGGCCTTGCGCGCCGCCGAGGGCCGCGCCCGCGCCGAAGCGATGAACCAGGCGAAGTCCAGATTTCTTGCCAATATGAGCCATGAATTGCGCACCCCCTTGAACGCCATCATCGGCTTCTCGGAGATGATCGAACGCCGGATCGCCGGGCCGCTCCACCAACGCTACCAGGAATATGCGACTGATATCCGCAAGGCCGGCGCGCATCTGTTGACGATCGTCAACGACATTCTCGATCTCAGCAAGGCCGAGGCCAATGCCTTGAAGCTCGGCAGCGAAAGGCTCGATGTTGCGGTCATCATCGCCGAGGTCGATCGCCTGGTGCGCGAGCAGGCGGAACAAGCCCGAATCACGTTCAATACCAAGCTTGCTCCCGACCTGCCAGCCGCGCTGGGCGACCGCACGCGTGTCCGGCAGATCCTGATCAATTTGGTCTCGAACGGGCTCAAATTCACACCCGCCGGCGGATCGGTTACGGTCTCGGCGCATGGCAAGAAAGATAAGCTGGTGATCGAGGTGAGCGACACCGGCATTGGCATCGCCGAGAAAGATATCCCCTCCGCGTTGCGGCCCTTCGAGCAAATCGACAACAGTCTCACGCGCAAATATGACGGCGCCGGATTAGGCTTGCCGCTGACCAAGCATCTGGTGGAATTGCTCGGCGGCTCGCTCACCATCAAGAGCCGCGTCAACGAAGGCACCACCGTGGCGGTGGAATTGAAGCGCGCGGCCTAAGCCCGGGATTCCAGTTTTTAAGCGGCGGCGCTGGTCTCGAACCGGGATTTGGCGGTTTTCCGCAACGCGAAGTAAATCCAGCCCTGCAGAAAATGGAGCCGTGGGTTGCGCTCGATCAGTTTCTGATAAAGCGTGGCAAGGAAGAACAACGCGCCGTTGAACATGAAATAGCTTGGATACTGGCCGAGATAGCGGAACTCAGCGACCTCGAGCCCATGGCGCGCGGCATAGAACTCGATGTCACGCCGCGTATTCGCCTTGTAGACGGTCGGGAACACGTCCTGATCCTCGCGGCCCTCGGTGCGGTGCACGATCCAGGGATGAAAGCGATTGGGGATCATCCGTGCAATGAGCGAGGCATAATCCCATTTGTTCGCGGTCAGGGCCAGGCACACGCCTTGCGGTTTCAGCACCCGGGCAATCTCGGCGAAGACCGCGCCCGGTTCGGTCACGTGTTCCATCACCGCCTGGCTGTACATCAGATCGATGCTGTCGCCGGGAAGCCCGGTATCAGCCAAGTCGCGACGGCGCAGTTCGATGCCGTCTTGGCTCGATGCGAACTCGACCACATCGATGCCGATGAGCTTCCTGGCTTTGCCGCGGAACTTTGTCAGCGTCGGCGCGGCACGGCCGCAGCCGGCATCAAGCAGCACGGATTCCCGCGTTAGGTGGCGCTCGATCTGCGCGGCCAACGCGGCATAGGGATGGGCGTACCATCCGAAATACCGGCGCTTCAGACGTTGCGATAGCGGCGACATAGTCGAATCCGATCCTGCGTATCGCTGCCCGTTTCCGGGCGGGATCGGCGTTCTGCCGGCCGTTCTGGCGTTGGTAAGATGAAAAAAATCTAAATCAAATATTTCGCGGTTTCAATGCAAATACTAGGTAAATGTATGGAATATATGGTTAAATTCGATTATCCGTCGGTTGATTTTACAATCCGGGGCATGGGCCGCTTGGATGGCGGCTCACCGGCCAGCGTAAGATCAATCAGGCAGCTCACTTGTAACCAAGGATCTCCAGAAGGAGACGACTATGCGCAAGCTTCTGATCCCCGCCCTCGCCGCCGCCGGTTTCGCCCTCGCGCTCAACGCGCCGACCGCGCTAGCCCAGCACCACGACGAACACTGGCACGACAACGACATCCATCATTTCAACGACCACGACATGGGCGTCTGGCGTGGCGGCCGATGGTTCCATGGTCCCTATGGCGGCCGCACCGGGTGGTGGTGGATCGTTGGCGGCGTTTATTACTACTATCCGGCGCCGATCTATCCCTATCCCGACCCCTACGTGCCGCCAATGGTGGCGCCGACTCCAGCTTACTGGTTCTATTGCAGCAACCCGCCCGGCTATTACCCCTATGTGCCGCAATGCGCGGTGCCGTGGCAGCAAGTGCCGGCGCAATAACCGCGCCGAGAATGGACCGCACCGGCCGCTATCTGGCGCTGCTGCGACGCGAGTTGGTTCGCGCCCAGGCGCGCTTGAAGCGCGCGGAGCGCGAGCGTGACGAATTGGCCGCCGAAAATGTACGGTTGAAGAAGCGGCTTAAGCGACCGCGGCGATCCCCCCGCTCCGCGAAGAGGAAATGATCGCCTCGAGCGCGGCGACGGTGGCGATCATCTCCTCATGCGTTATGGGATAGGTCGATTTTCCCCCGGTCGCGTCGGCGAATGATTCGAGATTGGCCTTGACCGCCGGCGCGGGCGGAAAATTGCGCGAAATCCCCTCGCCGCCGCGCAAGCATGTCGTCAAGACCCAGCCCTTGGGATTTTCCGGATGACTCAGGTCGCGGATTTCGGTCCAGCCTTTGTTGCCGTAAAGCGTGAACCGCCCGGCAAAAGGCGTCGCCAGGATGGCGTTGAGGAGCAACGCCGCGCCGCTTTTGAACGACACCAGCGCCGCTAGGGTGTCGCCATTGGTGAGCGTGCTGCCCAATTGCCGCGTGCGACACCATACGCTCTCCGCCGGGCCGAACAGGCTGACGGCCAGATCGAGCAGATGAATGCCGGTATTCGTCATCGGGCCCGCCGGCGCCTCGCTTGACGACATCCGCCAATTCCCTTCCGCCAAATCGCGAAACTTGTCCTGGCAAAAGCTCGCCTCGATCTGCAGCAACGTGCCGAGCCCGCCGGATTTGGCCAAGCGCGTTAATTCGATCATCGGCGGCTCGAAACGCCGCTCATGGCCGACGCCCAGCATTACCCCGTTCTCCTTGCACAATCCGACGGATTTCACCGCGTCGGCACGGTTCAAGGCCAGCGGTTTCTCGCAGAAAACGTGCTTCTTCGCCTGGGCCGCACGGGCGATCTGCGCCGTATGCAGCGAATGCGGCGTGCATAGGATCACCGCTTGCACCGCATCGTCGCCAAGTGCGGCATCGAGCGCCGCGGCATGATCGAGCCCTTGTTCCCTCGCCCAGGACGCCGCCGCCGGGTCAGGATCGATCGTCTTCACCACCCGGAGCTTGGCGCTGTCGCGCAAGGTCGCGACGATAGTCTTTCCCCACCATCCGAGCCCCACCACCGCTGCGTTGAGCATCTTGCCTCCCCGATTTCGCTGTTGGCGCCGTCATGGTTAACGCAGTCGCGTGGTTAACTCTACAATATTGCAATTTAATGATATTTTCGGATTGCGGCATGCATGCGTATTTCCTAATTTGAGAGCCAACAAGAAACTGGTGACCAGGGAAAGTCCGCAGGACCATGGCGATAGATCGCCGAATGAATGCCGCCTTCAGCCGGCCCGGATGGACGTCGGAAGCCAATACGGATTCCGGCGACATGCTCATGCGCCATCGGCGCTGGCGGATCATGGAAAGCCTGTTGCCTTTTGACAGCACACTCGATCCCCTGCCCGCCTGGGTGCGCACGCCGGAACAATTCGTCGGATGGATGTCGTGCCGCATCGACACCGCGGGCTTGAAGGCATATTTCCGCGAAATTCAGACGGTCGCCAAGCAGACCTGCGATCTCGAGCTGCTGCGCTTCGCGCGCAAATATCTCTCAGACTTTTGACGCCTGCGGCATCGCGGCCGATTTCGGACGCGCCAACGCGGCGTAAACACTTTATTAACCATCCGAGCCTAGTACTTGGATGTACTGGACGAGTTCCCGGCCCAACCCCGGGCCGTCCAGCCCCCCAACTCAAAAGCCCCGCGCTTCGGCCGGGGCTTTTTTTCGTCGGTGAGTTTGACAAAGCGCTTGCCCGCGGTTTGGTGATTTTTCGCCATCACATTGAAATCTCTGATCTTTCGTCATTTGGCCCAGCTCTTGCGATGACTCTGTCATCGATACGGGCCGCCCCCGGAATTGCAAAGTTTCTCGGATGGCGGACGACTTGGCGGCGGTTGCCCCTCGCGGACACCGCCGTTTTTTTGCCGGCCCGCGTTAACCAATTTTCCGGCACGGGCGTGGTATCCATTCCTTATCCATTTCGAACTATTTCTTAATCCGCATGACCACGACCCTCGCCCGCCACGATAGGGCGCATCCCGGCACCGGCCCGCGTGTCCGGCCGCGCCACCTGCTCCATGTGCTGCCGAGCTTCGCCGTCGGCGGCATCCAGATGCGCCTGACGCGCATCATCAACGCGTTCGGTCCGCGTTTCCGCCACACCATCCTGTCGATCGACGGCAGGAAATCCTGCCGCCACGGCATCGAACGCCAGCTCGGCGTTGCGATATCCTCGGCCCCCGCCAAAGGCGGCTTGTGGGCAAGGATTTCATCCAACCGCGCCACCATAGCTCAGTCCGCGCCCGATCTGCTGCTGACCTACAATTGGGGCGCGATCGAATGGGCCCTGGCCGACCGCATTTTTGGGATTTGTCCGCACATTCATTTCGAGGACGGTTTCGGCCCCGAGGAATCCCAGCGGCAACTGCGCCGCCGCGCGATGCTGCGGCGCCTGGCGCTCAAGCGCGCCATCGCGGTGGTCGTGCCCTCGCGCACGCTCGAGACCATCGCGATTTCCCAGTGGCGATTGCCCC
Source organism: uncultured Alphaproteobacteria bacterium (assembly GCA_963810055.1). GTDB lineage: Bacteria > Pseudomonadota > Alphaproteobacteria > ATCC43930 > CGMCC-115725 > REEB95. Next base: position 13,939 of record CAWEME010000062.1, read on the forward strand.
CGGATCAGGTGCGCTATGTGCCGAACGGCATCGATGTCGACGCTTTCGACGTATCCGCCGCCGGCCCGCCGCTCTTCGCGCGCAGCAGCGATGAGATCGTCATCGGCACGGTGGCGCCATTGCGCGCCGAGAAGAATATCGCCCGCTTGATTCGCGCCTTCGCCCAGATCAAATGCCATCGCTCGTTGCGCCTGGTCATCGCCGGCGATGGGCCGGAACGCGCGGCGCTCGAGGATCTTGTCCGGCGCATGGGCCTGGCCGATCGCGTGCTGTTCCTGGGCGCGGTGCGCGAGCCGGAAAGGGTGCTGGCGCTTTACGATATCTTCGCGTTGTCTTCGGATACCGAGCAGATGCCAATGACGGTGCTGGAGGCGATGGCGGCGGAGTTGCCCATCGTCGCAACCGACGTCGGCGATATCCGCCAGATGGTCGCGCCTGCCAATCGCGCATTCATTCCGACCAAGCCTGCCGAGACTGCACTCGCTGCTTCGCTCGGCGCTCTCGCCGATGATGCGCGGCGGCGCAAGGAGTTGGGCCGGCTCAACCGCGCCCATGTCCGCGCCACCTTCCCGTTCTCGCGCATGGCCGCCGCTTATGAACGCATCTTCGCGGGCAAGCCATGAGCCCCGACACCGCCCAGCCCGAGCACAGCATGGAACAAGCGTTGTCGGGCTACAGCGCATTGCTGCAGGTTCG
>CAWEME010000063.1:0-7316 GCA_963810055.1 uncultured Alphaproteobacteria bacterium
GAGCCGGTAGTGTCTCAGTTTGAAATTTGGGGGCCTAGAAGCGTTCCCGGTTAGCCCTTATGATGGGTTCATGGGCGATCCATCCCCTACTGACGAGTTAGCCGGACTCCGCCAATTGCTTGCTGGATTGGAATCCGGCGGCATGAAGATTTTCCTCAATAAGGTGGACGTTTCTCAGAAGCAAATCGCTATCTTGCAGCGCGAGATTGCGGCCTTAGAGGGCTTCTTAGCCAGATACAAATCCGGAAATCGCAATGCCTAAAGGTCCACAAGGTCAGAAGCGCCCTGCCGACGCGATCACCAACGCGGTCACGGTCATGCGGATTGCGACAGGCGAGATTGAGGATAGGCCCTCAAAGACACCGGCCCGTGCCAGGGGGGGCAAAAAGGGTGCAGCAGCAAGGGCGGCAAAACTAACAGACGAGCAGCGAGCAGAAATCGCGCGTATGGCCGCGCAGGCCCGCTGGAAGAAGCCGAAATCTTAATTAACTGGTACGGCGCTCGGCCACGTCATCCTTGAAATCGAGAACAAGCTGAATTTGCTTATCTGCTGGGATTCTCTCGTTATAGACTTCCACATCGATTTGTAGCTGGACAAGATCACCGATCACTTGCTCGCGGCGTTGGGTAAAGGCGCGCTGCATATGTATGTGCGACGCAAAGCCCATGACGCCCCAAAAGGTATATTGCACGCCGCCCTTCGTAACGCGCATCGCATGGTTGACGCGATAGCGACGGCCTTGGGCATCGGTAGCGTATTCCTCGCGCAACGCCCGCGCCAATTGTGATGCCAGAACATCACGAGGATCGACCCTTGGGAGTTTTAATCCGCGCTCACGGACGGCCCAATCGACTACCTCCCGCGCGCTTGCTGCGGCGTGGTCATGCTCTTCCTCATACTCGCGCCAGAGATTTTGGAAAACTTCGGTTTGTGTCGGTGTGTCATCCATGTCCAGTCACGCTATATCTAAGGGTTGATCCCAGCCGTCCACGATGGCGCCGGGCAAGACGAACTGTCGAATTTTAGCCTGATGCTTCTTGAGATAATCGTACCGTCCGATCTTGTGTTGGATTTGACCGACCGGCAACCCGGGGTGAACGCCATTGAGTTTCGCGAAAGCTAGAACGTCTTTTTCGTAGAAGAACGGATTCTTACGGAGAATAAACGATTCCATCTTATCGTGAGGAACACAGAAGTCAGAAGCGGCAGCATTTGCTACGCGCTCTTCCTCCGGCAAGTTATCGCCAGTTCCGGCCTGTTCGCCCTCTAACTCAGCATCAATCATGCCTTCGGGGGCTTGGCGACCATGTCCCTTCAAAACGTGTTCAATCTCGTGGCGAAGCACGAACCAAAAATTATCGATCCGATCAAATCGCATCGATAGCCCGATAACGGGCGAGTTCTTGTCCAGCCAAAAGCAAACACCGTCGATCTTTGCTTGCGGCAATGTTTCAACCACAACGAAGCGAACGCCGCATTCAGCGAGGACGCGAGGAACATGCCGCGCCTCTTCCGGCGCAATCAATGTTTCACGGAGTCGTTGAACGGCGGCAAGCAACTTTTCTTCCGAATATTTCGGAACAGTAATTGATTTTGCAACTTGGCGCACGCGAAATAGCCAAGCTAGTTGTGGTGGCGGAATTTCCTTTTCCTCGTAGCTGGTCTTTTTTGCGGCGTGCGCGAGGTAGGGAATCTTTCCCGCATCGCTCACTTCGAAAAACTTAGCGAGCTGACGCCCGAGATCGTCGGCGTCGCCACCCTTGATCCAGCCGCGCTTGATCATTTCGCGGATCGGGTAATTGTTCTGCATCTTCGCGCGCAGCGACACTCCCGAGTCTGGATCGCTCGCGCTGGAAAGATCGAACGTCCTTTGCAGATCGGCGAAATAATCAAATGGAAGCCCCAGGGCTTCACCGAGCGCCTTCGACATTGCTGGGCTGACGCCCTGCTTGCCGTTGATGATCTGGTTGACGGCCTTTGGGTGGCAGCCCAAGACGAAGGTGAGGTCGCTCTGCGTCCAGCCGCGTTTTTCAAGTTCCTGAAGCAGCAGAACACCGGGATGATGGCTGGGCGATTGTCGGTTCGGTGGCATCAAGTCCCCGTTATTTCAGTGACTTGAGGCTTATACCAAACCTTTTTCTTCCGTTCAATACCCTTCTACCCCCAACAGGGGAATATGAACTTTATGCTTGACAATAATACCCGATTCTCTTGGGTTTCGGGTATGAATCGACTGCCCATCCAAAAACGCGCCCAAATCCTCGACTTGCTCTGCGAAGGGTCGAGTATGCGCGCCGTGTCCCGGCTGGTGGATTGCAGCATTAACACCGTCACCCGCGAACTGCTGCTGGCCGGTCAGGCTTGCGCCGATTTCCATGATCGCATGGTGCAGAATGTGAAGGCGCGGCGCGTTCAATGCGATGGGATTTGGAGCTTCGTCTATGCGAAGCAAAAGAACGTGCCGGAAGCGAAGCGCGGGGCGGCTGGCGACGTATGGACCTGGACGGCGCTTGATGCTGACTCCAAGCTGATCGTCTCCTATCTCGTCGGCGGTCGCGGCAGCGACTACGCCATTGCCCTTATGGACGATCTGCGCTTGCGCCTCGCCAATCGCGTGCAGCTAACCACGGACGGCCACAGCGCCTATCTGGAAGCGGTCGAGGGCGCGTTCGGCGGCGACGTGGATTATGCCATGTTGGTGAAGCTTTACGGCGAGACGCCGGAAGCCGAGAAGCGATACGGCCCGGCGTCTTGTATCGACATGCGCAAGACCAAGATCGAGGGCAACCCTGACCCGGTGCATATCAGCACCAGCTACACAGAGTACGCCAACCTCACCATGCGGATGCACATGCGCCGCTTCACTCGCCTAACCAATGGTTTCAGCAAGAAAATTGCCAATCACGCGCACATGGTCGCGCTCTACACCGTTTGGTATAATTGGATACGATTGCATAAGAACCTTCGAACCACGCCCGCGATGGCGGCAGGGCTAATCAACAAGCTTATGACGCTAGAGGACGTGGTGCGGTTGATCGACGAATTGGAGGCGGAGCAGAAGAAGGCCGCCTAGGAGGCACTATGCGCGCAATAATTCGCTTTTCGATAGATGGCGATAAAAACGGGGCGCTTACCGGAAAACTTCGGAATTATTTGGAAAGGAAAGGTTTCAAAAAACTCCCAGGAAACACTGCCACCTATGAACATCGAAAAATTAGTGAAAGGAGGCTCCGTTTTACAACTCGAACCTTTTGGCTCACCATTACCCAACATTCAGGTCCAGGTCATATCGATCATTTTTGGATGTATGCAGATAAAACCTAGAATCGGCTACGAAACTTCAAACTGAGACACTACTGGTCCGGCTTAGGCCTTGATGATGCGCCGGGCGCGCGCCGCCGGGCCTTCGGCGATGGCGCCGTAGACGCGTTCATACCGTTCGACCATCGCCTTGAGGCCGTAGCGGTCGAGGATGCGCTGGCGCGCGGCTTCGCCGAGTTGCGCGCGCGCTGCCGGGGCGCGGCTGAGAATGGCGAGCGCGGCCGTGGCCAGCGCGCCGGAATCGCGCGGCGGCACGATCGAGCCGGTGCCGGCGATCAGCAAGGCCGCGTCGCCCACTTCGGTGGCGACCGCCGGCACGCCGCAGGCCATCGCCTCGCCGATGGCGTTGGGGAAACCCTCGCCGAAGGCCGAGCTTTGCAGCAACAGATCGAGCGCCGGGAGAATCTGCTCCACATCCTTGCGCTCGCCCAAGGCATGCACCTTGTCGGCGAGATCGGACGGGATCGCCAGTTGGTCGGTGCCCGATCCCACCAGCAGGAACGCCGCGTCGGGACGCGCCTGGGCTATCCGCGCCGCCGCGGCCAGGAAGGTAGCGTGGTCCTTCATCGGATCGACGCGCGCCACCATGCCGATGAGCGGCGCCCCCTCGTGGATGCCGAGGCGCTGGCGCCACAGCGCGCGCCGCTCAGGGCTGGGCTTGAAGAATTCGGTGTCGAAGCCGTTGGGTATCGATTCCCAGCGGCGCGGGCGGTAGCCGATCGATTCATGGAACAGGCGGCCCGCCTCGCTGTTGACGATGACCGCCGCGGGCACGCCCGAGAACGCGGCGAGGATGCGCCGCACCGTCCGCACATTCCGCGAATACTGCGTCAAATCCATGCCCGAGCAGCGCAAATTCCACACCAGCGGCACGCCGTGCAGGAAAGGCGTCATCAGCAGGCCGGCGAAATCGGCGTGATAGAGCCAGGTCTGCACCATGCGCGGCCGCTCTTCGCGCAGGATCTTGCGCAGGCGCAGCAGCCCGCCCAGCGAAGGCCGGCCGCGTTTCATGCCCAGCGTATAAAGCGGCACGCCGGCGATGCTGAGATCGGCGCCATAGGCGCCTTCGTCCATCAGTGACACTACCACCGGGGCGAAACGCCGGTGATTCATGTGCAGGATCAGCCGCACCAGCGTGGTTTCGGCGCCGCCGCGGCTCAGGCCCGTGATGACGTGGAGAATCTTGAGCGGCTCCATCAGCGCACCCGGCTCTCCGCGCGGATCATGTCGGCGGCCTTCTCGGCGATCATGATGACGGGCGCGTTGGTGTTGCCCGAGGTGATGCGCGGCATGATCGAAGCGTCGGCGACGCGCAAGCCGCTCAGGCCGCGAACCTTGAGACGCGCATCGACCACGGCCAAGACGTCATCGCCCATCTTGCAGGTGCCGACGGGGTGAAAAATCGTGGTGCCGATGTCGCCGGCGGCGCGGGCGAGTTCGGCGTCGGTGCGAAAGGCCGGGCCGGGCTTGAATTCCTCGGGCTCGAAGCGCCGCAGCGCCTTGGCGGCGCAGATGCGGCGGGTCAGGTTCATCGCATCCGCCGCCACCCGCCGGTCCTCGTCGGTCGAGAGATAATTCGGCCGGATCGCCGGATGGGAGGCTGGATCGGGGCTCTTGATGCGCACATGGCCGCGGCTTTCCGGCCGCAGATTGCACACCGAGGCGGTGAAGGCGGGAAAGGGATGCGGCGGCTGGCCGAAAGCGTCGAGGGTCACGGGCTGGACGTGATATTCGAGATTGGGCGTGGCGCGCGACGGATCGCTTCTGGTGAAGCAGCCCAATTGCGAGGGCGCCATGGTGAGCGGCCCGCGCCGCATCAGGAAATACTCGAGCCCCATGCCGATGCGGCCCCACAGGCTGTTGGCGCGCTCGTTGAGCGTCTTGGTGTGCTTGACCTTATAGGCCATGCGAATTTGCAAATGATCCTGGAGATTCTCGCCCACTCCGGGAAGCGCGTGAAGCACCGGAATGCCGTGCGCGGCCAAAAGCTCGGCCGGGCCGATGCCGGAAAGCTGCAACAGCTGGGGCGAGCCCACCGCGCCCGAGGCCAGGATAACCTCGCCCTTGGCTTCGGCGAAACGGGGCAATCCGCGCTGGCGGAATTCGACGCCGGTGACGCGCCTGCCGTCGAGGCGCAGGCGGCTCGCCTGGGCCTGGGTCAGCACCGTGAGATTGGCGCGCGCCCGCACCGGCTTCAAAAACGCCTGCGCCGTGTTCCAGCGCATGCCGCGCTTCTGGTTGACCTGGAAATAGCCGCAGCCCTCGTTGTCGCCGCGGTTGAAATCCTCGATCTTGGGAATGCCGATCTCGGAAGCGGCCTCGCGGAAGGCGTCGAGGATTTCCCAGGTGAGCCGCATCTCCTCGACCCGCCACTCGCCGCCGGCGCCGTGGAATTCGTCCGGCCCGCGCGCCTGATCCTCCGAGCGCTTGAAGTAAGGCAGCACGTCGTCCCACGCCCAGCCGGGATTGCCCAGCTGCCGCCAGCCGTCGTAATCGCGCGCCTGGCCGCGCATGTAGATCATGCCGTTGATCGAGGAACAGCCGCCCAGCACGCGGCCGCGCGGATAGTTGAGCGCGCGGCCGTTCAAACCGGTCTCGCTCTCGGTCTTGAAGCACCAATCGGTGCGCGGATTATTCTGGGTATAGAGATAGCCGATCGGTATCCGGATCCAGATGTAATTGTCGCTGCCGCCGGCCTCGAGCAGCAGCACGGAAACCGACGGATCGGCCGAAAGCCGGTTGGCCAGCACGCAGCCGGCGCTGCCCGCGCCGACGATCACGTAATCGAAGCTGCCGACGCTTTCTCCCGACCCGACGCCGCGATCCATCGTCCCCCCGGCCCACTGGGCGTTCACGAAAAGGTTACTCTACCTGGGCAGGGGAAAGCCACGCGCGGCTGAGCCGGTGTGCGCCGCAACAAGCGCCTTTCCCGGCCCTCTTGCCAAACCGGGGCCGGTTCTTTTAGCCTATTGTCATCGCTTCGCTGGGTTCGGACTGCTTTCGATCGCTCATTGATGAGCCGAACCTGCATCCCCCCAACCGATGGCCGATCCGCCGCGCGATGACGCGCGACGGCACTTGTTTTACTTGCTATCCGGAGGTTTCCATGGCGGTGGGTACGGTCAAGTGGTTCAATCCCCAAAAGGGCTACGGCTTCATTCAACCCGAAGGCGGCGGCAAGGACGTGTTCGTCCACATCTCCGCCGTGCAGCGCGCCGGCATCGGCACGCTCAACGAAGGCCAGAAGGTCAGCTTCGATCTCGAGCAGAGCCAGCAGGGGAAAACCTCGGCAGCCAATCTGAAGCTGCTCTAGAAACGACCGTCATAAAGCGGGCGACGGGTCGGCTGGGCCCGGAGCGTGATCGCCTGTGGCGAACACGCTCCATCATTTTTTGGCGAGCAATTTCATCGGGTTGAATGGAATCGGGCGATTTCATTCGACCCGATATTGCTCTCGGGCTCAGCCGAGTTCGGTCAGTATTTCCGGAAATTTGTGCAACCGCTCGGGCAATCCCGCGGATCCCACCAGGAAATTGTCGCAGATCCAGCTATAGGTGCGCTCGGTGAGGTAGGTCGGGTGGCAGGCGAAGACCATGTCCTTCCCCACCGTCATGGTCTCGTCGAAACGCACCAGCGGCCGCTCGACCATGTCGTAGCCCATGCCGTGGCAATGGACGCGTTTCTCCTCGGGCCGCTTGTTCCGGCGCATGAAATCGTTATAGGCCTCCCAGATCTCCTTGCAGGAAGCGCCGGGCTTCAGCCGGTCGAGGGTGAATTTGCGCGCAGCGAGCACGAAGGCGAACTCGTCCTTCATCTCCTGGGTCGCCTTGCCCAGGACGCAAGAGCGGCCGAGCTCGGTATAGAAGCCGCCGGGGCCGTTATTCTCGATCAGCAGGGAAAACTGGTCGCCCGGGCGCAAGACGCGGTTCTGTACGTGACGGTTGCCGAAGGCGATCCCGAGATTGAGCGGCGCGCTTGCGGCCAGGAACAGCCC
>CAWEME010000064.1:0-12572 GCA_963810055.1 uncultured Alphaproteobacteria bacterium
GATGTATTGCTACACCATAGCCGTGCATGGCGCGGCGGCCAGCAAAATCAAACCGGCGATGTAGGACGGAATCTGGTCGGTCGGTAAGAATGGAGCGAAAACATGACTGATAAAAATCCAGGCCAATAATGCCATCGAGAAAGGTTTTATCGCCCAATTGACCACGAGCGTCACGCCAATACCGCGCCAATGTTCACGAACTTGATGAAGCGCCCCGAAGTCGATCTTAAGCAGCATTGGGATGATCATGAGCCAGACCAGGATGGCAACCGGAAGGTTGACCTGGGCTACCGTGGTTCGTCCAAGAAACTGGAACGGCATCGGCACTATGTGGCCCAGCGCGATCCCAGCAACGATGCAAAGCGCGACCCATAAGGTCAGATAGCGCTCGAAGGTGCCAAGCGACGACGGTTGTCCCGTGGCGATCGTATTTGTTGCTATCGTGTTCATGAAACTTCGCTTTTAGCGTCCGAGGTCACGATGCCGCATCTTCAGCCGCGTCGGAACGCAGCCGTCCGATCTTGTCGACCTCGCGTTTCAAGGCCATGCGTTCCAGCTTGTCGAAGGGCAGCGCCAGGAACAGCTTGATGCGCCCGTCGAGGCGATTATAGGCATCGCGGAAAGCGGCAATCTTTAGAGCGTCCGACCCTTCGACCGCCGCCGGATCGGGAACGCCCCAATGCGCGGTAATCGGCTGTCCGGGCCAGATCGGGCAGGTCTCGGCCGCCGCCTGATCGCACACCGTGAAGACGAAATCCATCTTAGGTGCGTCGGGTTTGGCGAATTCGTTCCAGCTTTTGGAATGCAAACCCTCAACCGGCAAATGCTGCGCACGAAGCACAGCGAGGGTCAACGGATGTACCGCACCCTTGGGCTGGCTGCCCGCGCTATAGGCGCGGAAGCGGCCCTTGCCCCAGTGATTGAGCAAGACCTCGCCGAAAATGCTGCGCGCTGAATTGCCGGTGCACAGAAACAGTACATTGTAAACATGATCGGTCATTTTCTCCGGTCCCTTTGTTTTCGCGCCGATCGCTCTAATATGCCCGTTTCCGTAAATTCTGTCGCACAGCCTTGCCCGTTGTTTTGGCTGAAGACCCTCGCGCGACGTTGACCCGGCCGGGTTTGCAAAGTTCGGGCTTTCCGCCGCAACAATCATCCATGAGGAACCCCATCAGCATATTCATGCCTTCGATGCTGACGGAGTATATAAGGGAACGACTCTCACGACGCTTTGTGACGAGTCCCGAATAGTTGAGTTGTTGGAGATGAAACGACAACGTTGGCGATGGAATACCCAACGCTTCCGCGATCGCACCCGCAGCCAAGCCTTTAGGACCAGCCTTCACCAGAACGCGAAAAACCTGAAGCCGCGTTTCCTGAGCGAGTGCGCCTAATGCTCCGATAGCGCGCTGCGTATCCATGTTTCTGTTCATCAGAGAGCTATAATCCATGTTTGAACCGAGGGATAGACGTTAACAACTACCTGATGCAAAACAACATATTTCCAGAACTGTGACGTTATCATTTCAGTTTGCCACTTTGCTGGGAACATCCCACAAGATCAGCCGCAAGTATCTCCCGCTCTACGATACGGAATTTCAGTTTCGAAAAAACAATGGGCTCAACCCAGACATTTTCGGAGTGGCGATCAGAGGATGCTAAACGGGCACTCACTGAACAAACCCATTGGTCGTATAAACAGGGACGCCATTGCTCGTAACAACAATTGATTGTTGCAGCTTTCCGTCGATTACCGCGATTTTCAAATCTTCAACGAAATACTTATCGGGAGTTTGAAGGTCAATTAGATAGTGGTCTCTCCCAAGAGATATCCCTGACCAAACGGGGCTGACAGGGCATGCCCGCCAACCAGCTTGAGGATTCAAAATTTGCGTATATTCAGAATCGAGCTGAGCTAGATTTGGTTTGTATCTTGCGACATGGGCGACAAATTTTTCTATCGGCATTTGGCCGTGGTTGATTAGCCACCATGGCATAGGCGAATCTACGGTGGCAGCGGCAGCTAGATCGGCTTTCAGATAGCAGAAATTATCACCCCCAGTGATGATGGCCCGCATTTCGTTTTCGCGCTGATGTGACGCTCGAATTGAATAAGTGGAACCAGCGGCGGCAAGCACTCCCAAACAAATAATTGCTCCGCGCCACCAGCCGCCCCACTGTTTTTGTGTTTTAGACGGCACGACAGTCACCAATACTGCTATAACCAGTGCGGCAATTGGCCCAATATATTCAATCATTTATGGACCTGCCTTTCGCGACCCTATTCCCCCAGGCTAATGTTGAAGCAATGCCCGTCAGTCATGTCCGGGATAATCGCTCTGATTCGACATCCATCGCATAGCCAGCCGAACGCACCGTACGGATGATGTCGGGGGCGCGCTTGATGTTCATTGCCTTGCGTAGACGGCGGATATGAACATCGACAGTGCGCGGCTCAACATCGACATCCCGGCCCCAGATGGCCTCCCGAAGATTCTCGCGCGAAAAAACGCGGCGCGGATGCTGCAAAAAGAAACGTAAGAGACGGAACTCGGTTGGCCCGAGGTGGACCGAGTGACCACCCCGGGTAACACGACAAGCTCCCAAATCCAACTCGACATCGGCAAATCTGAATATTTCCTGCATGATTGTCGGGTCCGCGCGTCGTATCGCGAAACGAAGTCGTGCGATTAAATCCGCCATACTAAATGGCTTGGTGATGCAGCCGTCAGCCCCGGCGTCAAAGCAAGGTGAGCGATCCTGACCTTGTGGGACCGTCATGATGACGTGGATAGTCTCACAATTTGGTCGTCGCCGAATCTCTTGGCAGAGCTCGATGCTGGAAACAGTTTTTAACGCCCAGTCAAGCAAGATGGCGTCGGGTCTACGCTCCGCAAGGCGCTTAAATGCTTGGCTAGATGTTTGTGCCTCGGCAGCATCGAATCCTTCGCGCTCTAGATTGCGGCGAAGCAATTCGATCGTGAAGTCGTCGTCTCCAATGATCAGAACGTATGGCTTCATCTCACCACCGAAACCCCAACCCTGCGATTTCAAGCAATGGCGTCAATTGATTCTTCCCCTTTCGGCCGGCTTTTCTTGAGAGGCTCTCCGTTGACCATGTAGTAGACGGTTTCCGCGATATTGGTCGCGTGATCTCCGATGCGTTCGATGTTCTTCGCCATAAACAAAAGATGCGTACCCGCCGTGATGCTGCGCGGGTCCTCCATCATGTACGTCAGCAACTGGCGAAAGAGACCCGTATACATTTCGTCGATCTCGACATCACGCATCCAAACCGCGACCGCCTTCTTAGCGTCGCGTTTCGCAAACGCGTCGATCACGTCTCTGGTGAGGGTTCGCGCCAGCCGTCCCATGGCCGGGATGAAACGTATCGGTTTGGCAGGCGTGGTTTGGCTGATCGCGATGGTGCGCTTGGCGATGTTTGCGGCATAATCACCGATCCGTTCCAAGTCGCTTGCGATCTTCAAGGCGGAGACTACGTCGCGTAAATCGCGTGCAATCGGTTGGCGGAGCGCCAGCACGCGGATGGCTTGTTCGTCAATATCGTGCTCAAGCTGGTCGACCGTGCGATCCTGTTCGACCACTTCGGCAGCGAGTTCGCTGTCAACTTTAGCCACCGCATTGATCGCGGCAGCAAGCTGGGCATCGATCAGACTGCCCATGTTCAGCAATTCCTGATTGAGCCGCTGCAGCTCCTCATCATAGCTTTTTACGATGTGCTCGGAAGCAGACATGTCCAATCCAATCCAACCGATCAGCCGTACCGTCCGGTGATGTAGTCTTCCGTCATCTGCTTTGCCGGCCTCTCGAAAATCTGCTCTGTCTTGTCAATTTCGATCAGTTCGCCGAGATACATGAAGGCGGTATAGTCCGACACACGAGCCGCTTGCTGCATGTTGTGAGTGACTATAACGATCGTGTAGTCCTTCTTGAGCTCATCAATCAGCTCTTCGATCTTGCTCGTCGAGAGCGGATCGAGGGCCGAACAGGGTTCATCCATCAGAAGTACTTCGGGCTCCACGGCCAGCGCTCGCGCGATGCATAGGCGCTGCTGCTGCCCGCCGGAGATGCCGGCCCCGGGTTTGTCGAGTTGGTCTTTTACCTCATCCCACAGCGCCGCCATCTTCAGGCTTTTCTCGACCTTTTCCTCGATGGTTCTGCGGTTGCCCATCCCGTTTATTTTTAGGCCAGTCGCGACGTTCTCGAAGATGGTCATGGTTGGAAACGGATTCGGCCGCTGAAAGACCATCCCGATCCGGCGCCGGACTTGGACGGCATCGACCGAGGGGTCGTACAGGTTTTTGCCATCGAGCAGGACCTTTCCCTCGACCCGCGCTCCACGGACTACTTCATGCATCCGGTTTAGGCTGCGGAGAAGAGTGGACTTGCCGCACCCGGAAGGACCGATGATGGCCGTGGTCATGCGATCTCTGATCGCGAGAGACACGTCTTTGACGGCACGGGATTTCCCGTAATAGGCGTTCAGCCCCTCCACCGACATGCGGATGGCTTCTTGCGATACTACTCCGAGGTCTTTCTCTCCCGGTATCACTCGGAGCTCCTTCTCTCTCGGTATCGCTCTTCGATTTTGTGTTGGTAGCTCTTGTAGCTTTGCTTCAATCATCGACCTTGCTCCTAAAAGCAAGGCGCGTAAGCACATTCACTACGAGAAAAACCAGAATCAGAACGAACGCAGCCGCCCAGGCTTGATTGTGCCAGTCATCATAGGGAGCAGTGGCATAGCGGTAGATCACCAGCGGCACAGTGGCGATGGGTTTGTCCATATTCATGTTCCAAAAGGGATTGCCGAAAGCCGTAAACAACATAGGCGCGGCCTCGCCGAGCGCCCTGGCGACGGCCAGCAGTAAACCGGTAAGCAAGGCACGCTTGGCAGTCGGTAAAACGATCCGAAGAATCATCTTCCAAGTGGGTGTGCCGAGAGCCAAGGCGGCCTCCCGGAGTGTAACCGGAACGAGGCGAAGCGCCTCATGCGTGGTGATCAGGATGATCGGGATCATGATAAAGGCGTAGGCTACGGAGCCGGAGAACCCTGAAAAGTTCCCCATCGGCTGCACGACCAGTGTGTAGGCGAAGAGTCCCACTACAATGGATGGAACGCCGATTATAACATCGGCCAGAAAACGGACGAACCAGCCCAGCCAGCGGCTGTGAAACTCATTCAAGAAAATCGCCGCTCCCACGCCGATCGGGATAGCCATCATGGAAGCTACCCCTACGACCAGTAGGCTGCCGACTAGGGCATTTGCCATTCCTCCGCCGCCCTCTCCGACCGGGGTAGGAAGCGCGGTGAGGAAGTCCCAATTAATGTAGGAGACGCCCCGATAGGTCACATAACCTAGGATAACGATCAGCAAGAACACGGTCACCGCAGTGCATAGGATCATCCCTAGCAGGGAGACTCGATCTATAACCTTCCGGCGGAGGTCTCGCGGGCTTGTTTCGAAGGTCATCGCTTACTCCAAAATGCCGATTCGTCCACGGGAGAGACGCCAGATGAGAAATTGGGCCAGAAGACTGAGGATCACCGTTATCCCGAACAGCACGAAACCCACATAGATCAGCGAGGAGACGTACAGGTTGTAGGTGGCCTCGTTGAATTCGCTTGCGATCTGGCTGGCCATGCTGTGGACCGGATCGAATAAAGAGGTCATCAGCTTGAAGGCGTTGCCGCCGACCATGGTGACGGCCATGGTTTCCCCGATGGCTCGACCCATGCCCAGAACGATCGCGCCGATGAGTCCGGTGCGCGCGTAAGGGACAACGACTTTCCAGACGGCTTCCCATTTGGTCGCTCCTAGAGCCAGCATGGCCTCCATCTGCGAGCGCGGGACCGCACGGAGCATGTCGCGGGAGATTGCCGTAATGATCGGAGTAATCATGATAGCCAGCATGATGCCCGCGGCTAGGACACCGACACCGTAGACGGCCGGCCCCTGGAACAGGGGAAACCAACCGAAGTGAGCTTTGAGCCAGATTTGCAGTATGCGAACAATCGGCACCAGGATGAAGAGTCCCCACAATCCGAAAACGATGCTCGGAATAGAGGCCAGCAACTCAACAAGATATGAAAGCGGGTTGCGAAGCCATCCCGGCGCGTAAAGGGCCAAAAAGACCGCCGATCCCAGGCTGACCGGAACCGCCAAGAGGAGAGCGACGGTACATTTGGCCAGGGTGCCGATCATGGTGGGGAGCGTCCCGAACACCTCGGCGACGGGATCCCAGGTGGTGCCGATCAGAAATCCCAGGCCGAAGCGCTGCATGGATTCCCACGATCCTTGGAAGAGCATGAGAATCAACAGGCCGCTTAAAACGATGATGAAAATCGCCAAGAGTCTCGTCAGATTATAAAAAATCCGGTCTCCCCAGTTTTGCACGTGGCTTCGACGTGCGGAACTGGAAGTAAAGGGCCAATATGAGAAACGCCGTAATGGGCGTTCAATGATTCGCTGTTCGTTACCCATCTGAGTCTGTATCCAGCACGGGTTCCCCTCGGATGAGGGGAACCCGGTGCCGAACCGATTGCTAGTTCATCGCCAGAGCAGGTTTGTTAGCGACCGTGATTTTCTTCAGCAGAACTTCCGCCTTTTTCACCGCTGCACCCTGGAGTGGCGCGTATAGCAGCGGCGTACTGAATTTCTGCCCATCATGGATCATCCACCAGACGAGGTGAGCGACCGCACTAGTTTCGGCGGGGTCTTTTCCGTGTTCATAGACAATCACCCAGCTGAATCCGGAAATGGGGTAGGCCTTTGGATTCGAGCTGTCGGTGATCAGGGCCTTCATATCGTCCGGAAGGTCCTTTACGTCCGCTGCGGCGGCGGCTCCCTCCAGCGAGGGGTCGAGATAGACGCCCGCTTTGTTGCGCATCTTTATCCAAGGAATTTGGTTCTGTACCGCGTAAGCCAGCTCGATGTAGCCGATCGCTCCGGGAATCTGTTTTATTTGGTTGGCGCAACCCTCATTGCCGGCGCCTCCGATGTCACCCGGCCAATTGACCGATGTGGCAAACCCCACTTTGTCGGCCCATTCCTTCGATACCTTGGAGAGATAGTTCGAGAAGATGAACGTAGTTCCCGAGCCATCGGAACGGTGAACCACGGCGATATCGAGATCCGGGAGTTTGACGCCCGGGTTCAGGGCGACGATGCGAGGATCGTTCCACTTTTTGATATTCTTGAGATAGATGTCGGCCAGCACATCGGGGGTAAATTTCAGGGTTCCGCTTGGTATCCCAGAAAGGTTATAGGCAACCGTCACAGCGCCGGCCGTAACGGGAATGTGCAAGATTGGACCGCCTTTTGCTTGAGCCTGCTGCTGATCCGTCAAAATGCCGTCGGTGGCGCCGAAATCCACGGTCAGTTCCTGCAATTGCTTGATACCGCCTCCGGAACCGATGGATTGATAGTTCACCTGGACGCCGCACAGCTTGTTGTATGCGTCAAACATCTTCGAGAAGAGCGGGAAATCGAAAGTCGATCCAGCGCCAGTCAACGTCTTGACGCCACCCTTGGGACAGGCGGTCTGTGCCGAGGCGGGGTAGGCCAGTAGCACCACCGTGGCGATGACTGCCAAAGTGGCCAGAAGTCTTCCAGTCACTCGCTCAACGCGTGTCATATACGGCAAAATTTTAGTCATATCCGTCTCCCTCACTTTCCGAGTGCAGTTAAAGATTCCATCCTTCCATGTATGTAGAAGTATAAGATTGCAGAATTATGACGCCCGAATCGATGAGTTGGCATAGTTCGCCCGAGTTTCGTTGGGGGTCAGATTTTAAGATGTGGATAAGTTCGCTTTCACACCCGGTCTTCAGCGCTCGGCGGAGCCATTCAACCAATGTCCGCTTATGGCGCTAAGCCAAGGCGCACGGGCGGCGCCGTTTTGGTCAAGCGCCGCAATAAGGCGCCAGCGCCGCCGCGAGATCGAGCAGCGTCTCGTCGCCGTTTTCCCAGCCGATGAAGGAAAGCCCGGCCGGACAGCCATTCACGCTCGCCGCCGGAATCGTCACCTGCGGCAGGCCGGACAATCCGGCGATGCAGGTGAGCGCCATAACCCGAACGCGGAAATCGTCGAGCGTCGCGGGCGAGGCATCGTTGCGCGGCGCGATAGTCGGTACGGTGGGAAGGCAGATCACCGTGCCGGGCGGCGCCAAAACGCGGATCCGCTTCCGCGCCGCCTCCATCACCGCGCGGGCATCGCGCTCCTGGTACTGGGTGACGGTCGCGGCGAAGGCGAGACGCTCCTTGATGCCGGGGCCGAGATTGGGCCGGCGCCGTTCGATCCAGGCGCCATAAATCGTCCAGATCTCGCGTCCTTGGATGATCCGGAAGGCGTTGCGCCAGGCCTCGGTCCCGCCAGGCGCGACGGTCACGTCGAAAATTCCAGCCAATTGCTTCGCACTTTTGCCGAGGAATTGACGCAGCACCGCCGCCAGCTCGGCGTCAGCCCCGGCGAAAGCGTCGGCGGCAAGCGCCACGCGCCGGATATCCTCGCGCCGGGCCTTGCCCTTGAGCAAAACCGGGCCGAGCCGGCGCAACAGCCCCGCCGAGGCGGCGAACCAGCCGATGCTGTCGAAGCTCGGCGCCATGGCCATCGCGCCCCGCGCGTCGACGCGGCCATGCGTCGGGCGGATGCCATAAATGCCGTTGAACGCGGCCGGCACGCGTACGGAGCCGCCGGTATCGCTGCCGAGCGCGATGTCGCAGGCGCCCGCGGCGACCGCCACCGCCGAGCCCGAGGAGGAGCCGCCCGGCAACCGCCCCGGGGCGCGCGGATTAACCGGCGTGCCGTAATGCGCGTTGGCGCCGGTGACGCTGAAGAAGAACTCGTCGCACACCGTCTTGCCGGAAATCGCCGCGCCCGCCGCCAGCACGCGCCGCACCGCCTCGGCATGGCGCCGCGCGGGCTTGGCGTCCGCAAGCCATTCGGGGCTGCCGCCGCCGGTGCGCTCGCCCGCGATGTCGAACATGTCCTTGACGGCGCAAGACAGTCCCGCGAGCGGGCCGCGCGCGGCGCCGGGCAGCGGCCGCGCCAGGTCGTGCGGCACGAAGGCGCTGCTTTTCCGCGTCATCGGAGCGGGCGCTGCGCGAGATACCAGTCGAGAATCTGCGCGCCGTTCCACGCCACCACGCCCGGCTTGGCCGAGATGGTTTCGAAGAGTTTTTCGACCGCGTTGATGCGGTGTGGCACGCCCGAGAGATAGGGATGCGCCGCCACCGCCATGATCTTGGCGCGTTCGGCGCTTTCCTCGTAGAGCCGCTCGAACTGCTGCAGGCCGCGCTCAAGCATCATAGTCGAGGGATGGTGCTGCAAATTGCTGATGACGATGTCGTGGATCTCGAAATTGTAGGGCAGGGCCACCACCGGCTTGAACTTGGTCTTGAGCGTCACCGGCTCGTCGTCCAATGCCCAATCGCCGATGTATTCGATTCCGGCCTCGGCCAGGTAATCCAGCGTGTCGAAGGTCTGGGTCAGCCCTGGCCCGAACCAGCCGCGCGGCCGCCGGCCGGAGAACTTGGTGATGATCTCGACCGAGCGCTGGATCACCGCGCGCTGATCGTCGAGTTTGTGCATCGGCACCTGGTCGTAGCTGTGCGCGTTCAGCTCCCAGCCGCGCTCGAGGCAGGCCTCGATCACCTTGGGATAGATCTCGCAGACGCGCGCGTTGAGCGTCACCGTCGGCTTGATGCCGAGCCGGTCGTAGAGCTTGGCGAGCCGCCAAAACCCCACGCGCATGCCGTATTCGTGCCAGCTCCAGTTCGGCAGGTCGGGCACCATGGGCTGGCCTTGCAACGGCGAGATCACCATGCGCGCCATCGGCCGTTCGAGATTCCATACCTCGAGCGCGAATACCGGCCACAGCACGAAACGCGCCCCGCCCGGCAGCTTGAGGGGCGGCCGCGCGTGGATCGGCGAATACTCCAGTCGCTCGTGTGGATGCATGGCGTCCCCCGGGTCAGTCGTTGTTGCCGAGCTTGAACAGCTTCACGGCGTTGGTCCGGCCGATCTTCATCCGGTCGTTCTCGCTGATCGAGGCCGCGTCGAACCATTGGACCGCTTCGGCGACCTGTTCGAACGGGTAGTCGCTCGAGAACAGGATTCGGTCCGACCCGACCTCGAGAATCGCATCGATCAGGCTCTGGGTGCGAAAATTGCCCGCGGTCGTGATGTAGACGTTGTTGTGGAAATAATGCGAGATCGGCTTCTTCGCCGGATAGCCCATGGGCGCCCAGGCGATGCGCTGGTCGGTGCGGTAGAGGGTGAAGGGCAGGTTCTCGCCCAGATGACCGAGGATGAGGGTGAGGCGCGGATATTTGTCGAACAAGCCGCTGCCCAAAAGGCGCAGCGCGTGGAGCCCGGTCTCGGCCGCGAAGCCGTAGGCCGGGCCGATCAGCCAGGGATGGCCCTCATAGGCGCGCCTTTGGCTCGGCTCGCGCGGATGGAGATAGAAAGGCACGTCGAGCGCCTCGACCGCGCCCCAGAACGGCCAATAGGACTTGAGGTCGTAATAGATGCAGTGGTCCGGATTGCCGAGCTGGGAATAGCCGTTCACGAGCGCGCCCTTGAAGCCGTATTCCTTGACGCAGCGGCCGAGCTCGGCGGCGGCATTCTCCGGGTCCTGCATGGCAAGCGCCGCGAAGCCCGCAAACCGGTCGCGGCGCTTATCGATCTCGCGTGCCAGAAGCTCGTTGGCGCGGCGCGCGATCTCGGCCGCTTTGCGCGCATCGTCGATGCGCTGGACCGCGGGCGCGTTGAGCGAGAGGATCATCTTCTCGACCCCGTGGCGGTCCATCTCGGCGAGACGCTTGTCCTGGACGTCGAGCAGCCGCGCGCGCAAATCGATCCAGGTCTCGGCTCCGACGAAGCCGTGCAAATCGCCGATGGTGTCCTCGATCGCAAAATGCTCTTCGAGTCCGATCTTGCCGTCCATGATGTTCCTTCCCTCGGTCTTGTTTCTTTCGGTGCCGCAGCGGGTCCGAAACCCCGTTGCGCCCGAGTTTAGCGGCCCGAGTTTAGCGATTGAACCGGCGGCTGTCGCCCGGCGCGGGGTGCCTCGATGGATTTCAACGCTTGATGTATGAGTCCCTGGCCTAGTGCAATACCTTGTCGAGGAAGCCGATCCTGAAATCAACCGGCAGGATGATCGGGCCCTTCTTGTCCCAATAGCGTTCCGGCACCGCCGGCACCGGCGAAGCATCGTGCACCATGGTCAGCGCCGCCTGGTCGAGCAGGGGGTTGCCCGAGCTTTGCTCGATCCAGGCCTTGGTCACGGTGCCGTCATGCGCCAGGTCGAATCCCAAGAGGACGGTGCCCTCCTGTTTCTGCTTGATCGCCTCTTCGGGATATTTCTTGTAACGGTTGAGGTGACGGCGGAGCAGATCGAGATAATCGTCGCCCGAACCCGATCCGGTGTCGTTGCCGATGGCGCCCTGGCTTCTGCCGACATTGCCGTTGCCAGCGCTGTCCGCGCCCGCGCTGCCTTGGCCGGATCCTGCCGCGCTGGCAATCGCGGCGGTCTGAACCGACTGATCCGTCGCGGGGGCGGGCGGCGTAACCGCCGGCTTGGCCGGCGCAGGCGGCGCTTGCGCAACGGTGGCTGGTCTGGGTTTCGGCGGCGGCTTCAGGCGGACCACCTTTGGCGCCGGTTTCGGTGTGGGCGGCGGCGCGGCCTGCGCTTTCTGGAGCGGAGTAACGGCGGGCGTCTCTTCTTGCGGCGTTGCCGCCGCCTTGGGGGTGGCTGCGGTGCCCAGCTCTTGGCCCGGCATCGGAGCATTTCCGCCGCCGCCGCCCGGCGAGCCGGCGGCGCCGCTGCCCTCGAATTTCACCGTAATCGGCGGCATGACGATTTCGTCCGGCGGGGTCATCTGCCACAGCCCGATCAGCAAGGCCAGCAACAGGGCATGCAGTAACAAGGAACCGCCGCTGGCGCGCCACAATTCGCGCCGATCGGCCTGGTGGCGGAATTCGTCGGCGTTATCCGTCGTTATGTCAGATGTGGCGGGATGTAACGTCATCCTCATGCCCTCGCCATCCACCGCCGCACCCTAGCTCCGCCGCTATGGCGCGTAAAGGCAATGGGTTCAAGGAGATGGAGGTTTTCTTTCAGTGCCCGAATCGTCATCGAATCGCCACTGAAGATGATCTCACGGATTACCGGCGTTTGGTGGCAAGATTAAGACGGCAGGAGCGCGCGCATGGCCTATCAGGACAGCCTCGTAATCCGGCCCCGGCGCAGCCTGGCGGCGGCCTCGGCGGCGTTCGGTTTTTGGCTGGATCTGGCCGCGCTTGCGGCATTGGCGCTGGCACCGGCGGGTTGGCGGCTCGGCCTTTGGCACTACATCGTCTCCTTCGAGTTGATACGTTATTCCGCCTATGGCGGATTGCTGGCGGGGCTCATCTCGCTCGCGAGCTTGAGCGGCTGGGCGCGGATGCCGCGCCTTTACCGGCTCATCGCCGTTTGCGGCTTGCTGCTCGGAGCCTTGCTGGCCTATGTGCCGTGGCACTACGCACAGATCGCCGCGCGCCTGCCGGCG
>CAWEME010000065.1:0-12281 GCA_963810055.1 uncultured Alphaproteobacteria bacterium
CATCACCTACGACAAGAAGGCGGGCCGCATCGAGGCAAGCCAACGCAGCTTCTGGATGGGCTTCACCGACGACGTGACCATCCGCGTGGCCCGGCACGGCGGCGGCAGCCGCATCGACATGCGTTCGCTGTCCCGCCAGGGGCAGGGTGATTTCGGCGTCAACGCCGACCGCATCAGGGCTTATCTCACCGCGCTAAAAGCCCGGCTCGCCGCGCCCGCCAGCTAAGCGGTTTATCAGCCATTATCCCGTATGGCAGAGTGACGCCGAGGCCGGTCAAAAACCAATTCCGGCCGGACCGCTCATGGGGGGCGGGCCAATCAGGAAAGGCAATCTCGAGACCATGCGTATCGCCGCCGTGCATGACCCGGACGGAAAGATTTTCGGAACCCTCCAAGACAACCGCTTCCGCCCCCTGTTGATCGGCGGCGCGGTGGTTCGCGATCTGCGAGAAGTCATATCCCGGGTTGGCGAGCATTCCCGCGCGCTTGAGCAGGGGGCGCCGCTCGCCCTCGACAGCGTAAAACTCGCCGCCCCCGTCGGCCCTCTGACGAAGAACGTCATCTGTGTGGGCAAGAATTATCACGATCACGCCCAGGAATTCGCGCGCAGCGGCGTCGATTTGTCCGGCGACAAGCAGGAGGTCCCGGCCGATCCGGTCGTCTTCACCAAGGCGGCGACATCCCTCGCCGACCCCTTCCAGGCAATCCCGGCGTCGTCCGATCCGACACATTCGGTGGATTACGAAGGCGAGCTCGGCGTCGTCATCGGGCGGCGCTGCAAGACCGTGAAGCGCGCCGACGCTCTCGGCTGCGTATTCGGATACACGATCGTCAATGACGTTTCCGCGCGGACGGTCCAACAGCGCCATCGGCAATGGTTTCTCGGCAAAAGCCTGGATGGCTTCTGCCCGGTGGGGCCCTGGCTGGTCACGCGGGATGAATTCGGCGAACCCGACGCGCAGGAGCTTGCGACCTACGTTAATGGCGAGCGCCGCCAGTTCGCCCGCTTGCGCGACATGATTTTCGACGTCGGCGCCATCATCGAAACGGTCAGCGCGTATGTCACTTTGGAACCGGGGGATCTGATCGCCACCGGAACGCCGGCCGGCGTCGGAATCGGTTTCAAGCCGCCGCGTTACCTCGTGCCCGGAGACGTCGTCCGCATTTCAATTTCGGGAATTGGCGAACTCACCAATCCGATCGCCTAAGGGATTTTCGCGATACCGGCGGCCCGGATCAAGGCCGCCGGAGTCCGTGATCCGCAATTTGTCGCCTGGGCAAACTCAGAGGCGGTTTGCGCGGGGGTCCAGCCCTCTAAGCCATTGAAATTGCTATCCATGCTTTCCGCCCCTGCGCCTAACTTCCTGCAAGACATGTCGACATGGCGGCGCTGAACAAAATGCCGCGCGCAGCGAAAAGGATTGCCTTGTTTCCCCTGCAGTGGCACGACAAAGGCTCGAAATTCGATGTAACACCATCAACGAAAAAGGGGCAGTCGTATGGCCGATCATCCTTGGAAGACGAAGGATTGGTTCGTGAGCGAATGGGATTATGCGGACGAAGTGCGCAAGGATTTCAAATTCGCCAAGAACATCAAGATCCACGACGTCACGCTGCGCGACGGCGAGCAACAGACCGGCGTTATCCTGAGCAAGGACGAAAAGGTCCGCATCGCCGAAGCCTTGGCGGAGGCCGGCGTGCATCGCATCGAGGCCGGCATGCCGATCGTCTCGCCATCCGACAACGAGGCCATCAAGGAGATCGTCAAGCGTAATCTCGGTCCGCAGATATTCTCGTTCGCGCGCTGCATGAAAGAGGACGTCCAGCGCGCCATCGATACCGGCGTCAACGGCGTGGTGATGGAAATCCCGTCCAGCAAGCACATGCTCGAATTCGCCTATCGCTGGCCGTTGGAAAAGGCGATCGAGACTTCGATCGAAGCCACCAAATTTGCGCATGCCAACGGGCTCGAAGTCGTGTTCTTCCCGATCGACTTTTCGCGCGCGGAAATGAAATGGGCGCTGGATCTGATCGAGCGCGTCGCCAAAGAGGGGCACATGGACGCGCTGGCCCTGGTCGACACCTTCGGGGTCGTGTCGCCTCACGCGATGCAATACTTCGTGCGCCAGGTCAAGGCGCGCATCAACAAGCGCCTCGAAGCGCACTTCCATCAGGATTTCGGCATGGGAGTGGCGAACACCATCATGGCCCTGGCCGAAGGCGTCGAGGTCATGCACACGACCGTTCTCGGCATCGGCGAGCGCTCCGGCAACACGCCGATGGAAGAAGTCGTCATGGCGTTGAAGACCATGTACGGCGTTGACGTCGGGATCGACACCACCAAGCTCACGCCGCTCGCCAATCTGGTGCAGCGCCTGACCGGGGTCGTCGTGCCCACGAACAAAGCCATCGTCGGCAGCGGCCTGTATCAGATCGAGTCGGGCATCATCGCCAGCTGGTTCAAGAATTGCGGCGAGAAATACGCGACCGAGCTGTTCCCGATCCGTTGGAGCGCCGTCGGACAGCCGCCCGCCGAAGTGGTGATGGGCAAGGGCAGCGGCATCGATTCGGTCAATCTCTGGCTTCAGCAAGTGGGAATGCAGGTTTCCGAAGAAGACGCCCTCAAGATCACGGCGGCGGTCAAGGCACACTCGCTGAAGAGCAAGAAGATGCTGACCCAGGCCGAGTTCCGCGATCTGGCAAGACGCGTTATTGGCCGTAGCGTCGCGGCCTAGAACGGCCGCGGGTGCTAGGGCCGGCGCCCGATAGCGGGGGACTGAGACGCAACCGCTTCCTCAAGCCGGGAGACGGCAGGAGTTGAGCGTCACCAGTCTGGGCGAGCGACCCTAGAAAGCGGTCCGATCCCGGCTAAGCCGTTGTTGCGCTGCAAAATATAACGCGACTCGTCTGCTCTGGCGGGGTATGCCGATTCGCGCTATTCTAAAATTAAATTCAGTGTGATTGGGGGAGGTTAGCAGAACGTCCATGTTTGACCGTGATCGCCGTCCTGATTTTTTCCGCACCGAAGATGCCCCGACCGGCCGCCGCGTCGAGGCCAAGGTGAAATGGTTCAACTCATCGAAGGGTTTCGGCTTCGTCGCGATGTCGGACGGAACCGCCGATGCCTTCCTGCCGATGGCGATCCTGCGCCGCGCCGGTTACGAGGATGTCCGCGAGGGCGCCTCGATCACCTGCGAGGTGGGAGCCGGCGCCAAGGGGCCCTTGGTGGTGAACGTCCTCAACATCGACAACAGCACCGCCGCGCCGCCCGGCAGCGGGAGTGGTGCCGGCACGCGGCCGCGCGGCCCGGCGCAGAGCATGCAAGGCGCGGTCAAATGGTTCGAGCCGGATAAGGGCTACGGATTCATCTCGCCCGAAGGCGGCGGCAAGGACATCTTCGTGCACATCACCGCGCTTCGCCGCAGCGGCCTGGAAGCGCTCGAACCCGGGCAACGCGTTCAGGTCGATGTGGTCGAGGGCCGCAAGGGCCTTGAGGCCGAGCGGGTCACCTTGGTCTGAGCCGTTTCCGCGGCCGATAGGGCTGGCGCGCCCGGCCCTTTGGTGTGGTAGAATGCACGGCAAGGGGCGGGCTCCATGGACTTGCAAGATACGCTGAAGACCTACCGGTTGTTCTCCGGGTCTTATGATTTCGTCTTTGGGCCGATCTTTCATCCCGGCCGCAAGGCGGCGGTGCGCTTCGCCAACGATCAGCCGGGACAACGCATCCTCGAGGTCGGCGTCGGCACCGGCCTGTCATTGCCGTATTTCCGCCAGGACGCCGAGGTCACCGGCATCGATGTTTCGGTCGAGATGCTGGCCAAGGCGAAGCAGCGCGTCCGGCGCAAGAACCTGAAGCAGGTCAAGGCGCTGCTCGAGATGGACGCGGAGGAGATGAGCTTCGCCGACAGCAGCTTCGATGCGGTGCTGGCCCTCTATGTGGCTTCGGTCGTGCCCGATCCCGCCCGCTTCGCCGCCGAGATGCGCCGCGTCTGCCGCCCCGGCGGCACCATCGTCATCGTCAATCACTTCACCAGCGAGAATCCGGTGATGCACACGGTGGAGAAGATCCTCGCGCCCTTGGCCGGCAAGATCGGCTTCCACGCCGATTTCCCGCTGGACGATTTCCTGACGGCGAGCGCGCTGTCGGTGCGCGAAATCCGGCCGAGCAATCTGTTCGGCTATTGGCGCCTGCTGCGTTGCGTCAACGCCAAGCCGGCCGTCGGCGTCGGGGCCTAAAGCAGGTCCAACTCGAATTCCATCACCGTATCGCCGCCCGTCACCGCGGGCAGCAGCGCCGGCGCCAGCGCCAGGCGATGCTCGGCATAGAACCGCGCCGTCGCACTCTTGGCCTTGAGGAACTTGGCGTCGCCCGCGCGCGAAGCGAGCAGCCGTGAAGCCGCCAGCACGCCTTCGGCCAGTAACCAGCCGGCCGCCACGGTGCCGAACAGCCTGAGATAAGGCTCGGCTCCGGCCAGCGCGCGGCCCGGATCCCGGGCGTATGTTTCGATCAGATACCGGTCGGCCTTTTCCAGCGCGTCGATGCCTTGCGCGAGCGGCGCCGATATCGCTTTTTCGCCGTCGAGCCGCTTCAAGGTTTTGCGCATATCGGCGACCAGCACGTGCGCCGCCGCGCCCCGGTCGCGGACAAGCTTGCGTCCGACCAGGTCATTGGCCTGGATGCCGTTGGTGCCCTCATAGATCGGCGCGATGCGCGCATCGCGCAGATGCTGCGCCGCGCCGGTCTCCTCGATAAAACCCATGCCGCCATGGATCTGGATGCCGGTCGAGGCCACCTCCACGCCCAGATCGGTGCTCCACGCCTTGACCACCGGCATAAGGAGGTCAAGCCGCGCCTGCGCCGTCGCGCGCTTGGCCGCATCGGGATGGTGCCGCGCACGATCGGCCTGGCCGGCGGCATAGTACGTCAAGGCGCGCGCCGCCTCGGTGGATGAGCGCATGGTGAGCAGCATGCGCCGCACGTCGGGATGATGCAGGATCGGCAATCTTTCGCCGTCCTTGGCGGTGACCGGCCGGCCTTGCACGCGCTCGCCGGCATAGGCGCGGGCGCGCTGCATGGCGCGTTCGGCCAGGGCCACGCCCTCGAGCCCGACATGGAGCCGCGCATTGTTCATCATGATGAACATGCCTTCGAGGCCGCGATTTTCCGCGCCCACCAGGTATCCCACCGCGCCGCCATTGTCGCCATAGGACATGACGCAGGTCGGGCTGGCATGGATGCCGAGCTTGTCCTCGAGCCTGAGGCAGCGCAGATCGTTGCGCGATCCCAGGCCGCCATCCGCAGACGGCAGGAATTTGGGAACCAGGAACAGCGAAATGCCTTTGTTGCCGGGCGGCGCG
This sequence comes from uncultured Alphaproteobacteria bacterium, assembly GCA_963810055.1. Taxonomy (GTDB): domain Bacteria; phylum Pseudomonadota; class Alphaproteobacteria; order ATCC43930; family CGMCC-115725; genus REEB95. Next base: position 5,359 of record CAWEME010000065.1, read on the forward strand.
TCGGGCAGCCGCGCCAGCACCATGTGCACGATGTTGGCGGCCATGTCGTGCTCGCCCCAGGTGATGAAGATCTTCTGGCCGGTGATGCGATAGTGGTCGCCTTCCTTCACCGCGCGCGTGCGCAGCGCGCCCAAATCGGAACCGGCCTGCGGCTCGGTCAGGTTCATGGTCCCGGTCCATTCGCCGGAAACCAGCTTGGGCAGGTAAATCCGTTTCTGCTCGGCATTGCCTTGCGAGGCCAGCAGCTCGATCGCCGAGATCGCCAGCATCGGACAAAGCGCAAAGGACAGATTGGCCGCGTTCAACATTTCGAACACGGCGGTGGCGAGCGCGGCCGGCAGGCCCTGGCCGCCATATTCGGGCGGCGCCGTCAGCCCGGTCCAGCCGCCCGCGGCAAAGCCCTGATACGCCTCCTTGAAACCCTTCGGGCTTCTCACCACGCCGTTTTCGAGCCGGCTTTTCTCGATGTCGCCGCTGCGATTCAAGGGCGATAGGACCTTGCCGGCGAATTTGGCGGCTTCTTCCAGCACGGCGCCGACCGTGTCGGCCGACGCGCCCGCGCAGCCGGGCAGCAATGCTATTTCCGGCAGGCCCGCGATCTCGTCGAGGACGAAACGCATCTCGTGCAGGGGTGCCGCGTATTCGCTCATGGCGCTGGCTTCAGCAGTTTTCCCGGATTCATGATGTCCTGGGGGTCGAACGCGGTCTTGACCCGGCGCATCAATTCAAGTTCCAGCTTCTGGGCATAGTGCTCGAGCTCGCCGATTTTGACCAGGCCGATGCCGTGCTCGGCGCTGATCGAGCCGCCCATCTCGACCACGATGTCGTGGACGATGCGGTTGAACTCGGCCCAGCGCTTGAGGAACACGGTCTTGTCGGCGCCCGCCGGCTGCGACAGGTTGTAGTGGATGTTGCCGTCGCCGACATGGCCGAAGGGATAGGGACGGATGCCCGGCAGTCTCGCGGTCACGGCGGCGTTGGCCTTGAGGATGAAATCGGCGACGCGGCTCACCGGCACCGAGACGTCATGCTTGATGCTGCCGCCGAGCGCGCCTTGCAGTTCTGCCAGAGATGCCCGGATGCGCCACAGCTCGTTGCGTTGCGCCTCGCTTGCGGCAATGACGCCGTCCTGCACCAGCGAGGATTCCATGGCCTGCGCCAGCAGATCCTCGAGCGCGCCGCGCAATCCGCTGTCCTTCTGGCTCGACGACACTTCCAGCAGCACGTACCAGTCGTGCCGGGTCTTGAGCGGATCGTGCAGGTTGACGCCGTGCTTCAGCGCGTTGTCGATGCCGATGCGCGGCACCAGTTCGAAGCCGGTGAGCAAATCACCGCTCGCGGCCCGGGCGCGGGCGAAAAGCTGCATCACATCCTCGATGCGCTTCAAGCCCAGGAACGCGGTTTCGACCTCGCGCGGCCGGGGGAAGAGCTTGAGCGTCGCGGCGGTGATGATTCCGAGCGTGCCTTCGCCGCCGATGAACAGCTGCTTCAGATCGTAGCCGGTGTTGTTCTTGCGCAAACCCCGCAGCCCGTTCCAAACCCTGCCGTCGGGCAGCACCACTTCGAGGCCCAGGGTCAATTCGCGCATGTTGCCGTAGCGCAGCACGGCGATGCCGCCGGCATTGGTCGAAAGATTGCCGCCGATCTGGCACGAGCCCTCGGCGCCGAGGCTCAAGGGGAAGAGCCGGTCGGCCTCTTCGGCCGCGCGTTGTATGTCGGCCAGCACGCAGCCCGCCTCGGCGGTGATGGTGAAGTTGATCGGGTCGATTTCGCGCACCCGGTTCATGCGCCCGAGGTTCAGCAGCACGCCGTCCGGGGTCGATACCGCGCCGCCGACGAGGCCGGTATTGCCGCCTTGGGGATAGATCGGGATGCCGGATTCGGCGCACAGCTTCACCGCCTCGGCCACTTCCCTTGTCGAAGCCGGGCGCAGCACGAGACGCGCCTGGCTTTGGTAAAGCTCGCGTTGCTCGGCGAGATAGGGCGCCATGCCGGCGGGATCGGCGATCGCGCCCTTTTCGCCCAAGATCCCCTTGAGGCGGGCGAGCGTCTCCTCGATCCGGGTCTTTTCCGTCACGGCCATGCCTTAAGCCCTATCGCCCCCGCGCCGCGCGGGCAAGCCGGTCGTTGATGGCCAGGCCCAGGCCCCGCTCGGGGATGGGCATGACGGCGATGGCCGAGAATGCGGGATTGTCGAGCGCGCGCAAGGCGGCGAACAGCCGGGAGGCGGCCTCCTGAAGATCGCCGGTCGGACTCAGTGAAATGCAACGCGCCGCGCCCGGCAGCGGCTCCGGCCCGAAGGCGATCAGCGCCTCGGTCTTGGCCACGCCCGCCGCGTTCAAGCGCAAGGGCAGGGACGGGGCGTAATGCCGCTCCAGCATGCCGGGGGCGCGCAGCTGGGCGCCCTCTTGCGCGCGGGCGATGGGACCGAGGATTTTCTCCAAATCCTCCAACGCCGCGCCGCCGGGCCGCAGCAGCATAGGTTTTTCGCCCGAGAGATCGAGAATGGTCGATTCGATGCCGATTGGACAGGGGCCCCCATCGAGCACGGCGGCGATGCGGCCGCCGAGTTCCTCCATCACATGCGCGGATGTCGTCGGGCTGACATGGCCCGAACGGTTGGCGCTCGGCGCCGCCAGCGGCAGTCCCGCGGCGCGCAGCAGCTTTTGCGCGAGCGGATGCGCCGGCACGCGCAGCGCCACGGTGTCCAGCCCGGCGCAAGCCAGCAACGCCACCGGGCAATCCTTCGTGCGCTTCAAGACCAGGGTCAGCGGCCCCGGCCAGAATTTCCGCGCGAGGCTTCGTGCCTGCCCATCGAACGCCGCGAGCTTCTCAGCGGCGGCGAGATCGGGGACGTGCACGATCAGCGGATTGAATTGCGGCCGTTCTTTGGCGGCGAAGATCGCGGCCACCGCAACCTCGCTGGTGGCGTCTCCGCCCAGGCCATAGACCGTCTCGGTCGGGAAGGCGACCAGCAAGCCTTGGCGCAAGAGCGAGACCGCGCGGTCGAGCGCGGATGGCGGAAGATATTCGGTCACGTCCGCCCGCGGGCAATGAAGCCGGGATTGAGATAGCGGGGCTTGCCGTAGCGGAACGGCGCGCCGTCGAGGGTCACCACGCTGCCGCCCGCCGCTTCGAGGATCGCCTGGCCGGCGGCGGTATCCCATTCGTGGGTCTCGCCGTAGCGCGGGTAATGGTCGGCCGTGCCCTCGGCCAGCAGGCAGAACTTGACCGCACTGCCCATCTGCCGGTGCTCGGCGCCCGGAAGGTTCGCCAGATAGGCGTCGATCCGCCGCGACGACCCGTGCAGCCGGCTCGACAGCACCACCGGCCTGACCGGGGGCAGCCGCGCCGAGATCGGCTCGGGCGCGGATTCGCCGCGCTGGCGCGTCGCCGTGCCCGGTCCGGCTGCCGCATAGATCAGGCCCTTCACCGGCACGCCCACCACCCCCAGCACCGGGCGATTGCCTTCCACCAGCCCGATATTGACGGTGAATTCGTCTTGCCGCGCGACGAAGCCCTTGGTGCCGTCGAGCGGATCGACCAGCCAGAAACGCGGCGGCGCGGCTTCTTGCAGACCCGTGGCCGCCGCCTGTTCCTCCTCGGCGATCACCGGAATATCCGGCGCGGCCTTTTTCAGCGCGGCGATGATGAGACGCTCGGCCTCTTCGTCGGCGAGCGTCACCGGCGATTTGTCGGCCTTGTAACTTACGTCAAAGGATGTGGCATAGACCTTGAGGATGACTGCCGCCGCCAGGCGCGCGGCCAGGCGCGCGGCTTCGAGCAGGGCTTGATGCTCGGGGCTCATCGCTTTGCGTCCGCTTGCCTGATGGCGCGCCACACGTTTTGCGGCGTCGCCGGCATGTCGATGGATTCCACGCCCAGTTCGGCCAGCGCGTCGACCATCGCATTGATGACGGCGGGAGGTGCGCCGATGGCGCCGGCCTCGCCCGCGCCTTTCACGCCCAGCGGATTGGTGGTGCAGGGCACGACGTTGGTGGCGAATTCGATCGGCGGAATGTCGCCGGCGCGCGGCATGGCGTAATCCATGAAGGAACCCGAAAGCAGCTGGCCGCTGGCGCCGTCGTAAACGCAATGCTCGACCAGCGCCTGGCCCACGCCCTGGCCCACGCCGCCATGCACCTGGCCGGCCAGCAGCATCGGGTTCACCACATTGCCGAAATCGTCGACCACGACATAGCGCAGGATGCGGGACTCTCCGGTCTCGGGATCAATCTCGATCTCGCAGGCGTGGCAGCCATTGGGAAAGGTGTGCGCGGCGGGCAGGAAATGGGCGGTTTCGTCGAAGCCGGGCTCGAATCCCGGCGGCAGCAGCAACGGGTTGAACGCCGCCTGCGCCACCTCGGTCATGGCGATGCGCTTGTCGGTTCCGGCCACGACATAGAATCCCTCGGCGAATTCGAGATCGGCCTCGGCGGCCTCCAGCCGGTGGGCGGCGATTTTCTTGCCCTTGTCGATGATGCGTTTCACCGCCAGCGTCACCGCGACGCCACCCACCGGCAGCGAACGCGAGCCGCCGGTGCCGCGGCCGAAGCCGACGATATCGGTATCGCCCTGATGCACGCGCACGCGATCGAACGGGATGCCCAGCCCGTCGGACTGCCAGCTGCGCATAGGCGGTCTGGTGGCCCTGGCCGGAGGATTGCGAGCCGACGATGACCGTGACCGCGCCGCTCGAATCAAAACGGATCTCCGCCGCCTCGTCAAAGCCGCCGCCGCATTGCTCGATATAGGTCGCGATGCCGAATCCCAGCAACCGCCCGCGCGCTTTCGCCAATGCCCGGCGGGCGGGGAAACCGGCGAAGTCGGCGGTCTTGAGCGCGTCTTCCATGTTCCGGGCGAAATCGCCGCTGTCGTAGCTCATGCCCAGCGCGGTCTTGTAAGGCATGGCCGTGGGCGGAATGAAATTGCGCCGGCGCAGCTCGGCGGGCGAGACCTTCAAATGGCGAGCGGCGTGGTCGACCAAACGCTCGATGACGTAATTGGCCTCGGGCCGCCCGGCGCCGCGATAGGCGTCGACCGGTACGGTGTTGGTATAAACGCCCTTGACGCGCACGACGGCGGCTGGCGTGCGGTAGCAGCCCGCCAGCATCGCGGTGCCGGCCATGGTCGGAATGAAGGTGCCGAAATTCGAGAGATAGGCGCCGAGATTGGCGGTGGTTTCGACCTCGAGCGCGAGGAAGTTGAGATCGCCGTCGAGCGCGAGGCGCGCGCTGGTGACGTTGTCGCGGCCATGCGCGTCGGTGAGAAAGGATTCGCCGCGCTCGCCGGTCCATTTCACCGGGCGCCCGAGCTTCTGCGCCGCGTACAGCACCAGCCCCTGCTCGGGATAGAGAAACAGCTTCATGCCGAAACCGCCGCCCACGTCGGGCGTCACCACGCGGAATGCGGTTCTCCGGCAGCTTGAAGACGTTCGCCGCCAGCAGCCGGCGGATGACATGCGAGCCCTGGGTCGAGGTGGTGAGCATGAAACGCGCCTCGCCCGGATCGTAAAATCCCAGCGCGCCGCGCGGTTCCATCGAATTGGCGACCAGGCGGTTGTTGATCAGAGTCGAACGCGACCACGTGCTTGGCCTTGGCGAAGCCCGCCTCAACCGCCTTGCGGTTGCCGCTTTCCCAATCGAAACAGAGATTGCCCGGAATTTCGTCCCATACCAGCGGTTGTCCGGGAGCGTTGGCGGCGGATGTTTCCACCGCAGCCGGGAGGGTTTCATAATCGACGGCGATCAGCTCGGCTGCGTCCTTGGCCTCGGCTAATGTCTCGGCGACGATGAAGGCGATGCCGTCGCCGACATGCCGCGCCTTGCCCTCCGCCAGCAACGGATGCTCGACCAGCACGACCGGGCTGCCGTCGCGGTTCTTCAACGGCACGACGCAGGGGATACGGCCGATGCCGTCCTGGGCGAGGTCGGCGGCGGTGAACACGCCGAGGACTCCCTGTGCCTGGATCGCCGCCGCGGTGTCGATCTTGCGGATGCGGGCATGGGCGTGCGGCGAGCGCAGCACGTACCCGACGGCCTGGCGCGGCAGGCTCACATCGTCGGTGTAACGGCCATGGCCGGTGATGAAACGCGGGTCTTCGGTGCGCCGCACCGATTGACCCATGCCGAACTGTCCCATGCGGAGGAGGCTCTGTCCTGAAAGGGTTGGAGCGCTAAGATAGAGGCAGGGAATTGCTTCGACCAATCCCTTTTTGGCCCATTTTTTCACATGGGAGCGGGGGTAGAAACGCATGTGCGGGCGCTTCAAGCTGTCCACGCCGGAAGCGGAGCTGAGAGCGGCCTTGGGCTTCGTCGAGCAGCCCAATCTGGCGCCGCGCTACAACATCGCGCCAACCCAGGAAGTGCCGGTGTTGCGCCAGCGGCGCGAACCCAAGGGCGAGCGCACGCTGCAAAATCTGCGCTGGGGCCTGATCCCGTCCTGGGCCAAGGACGCGAAAATCGCCGCCTCGCTGATCAATGCGCGCGCCGAAACCCTGGCGGAGAAGCCTGCCTTCGCCGCCGCATTCCGCAAGCGCCGCTGCCTGGTGCCGGCCGACGGTTTCTATGAATGGGCGGGTGAGGGCGAGGGCAGGCAGGCTCATCTCATTTCACGCCGCGACGGCGGCGTTTTCGCCTTCGCCGGGCTGTGGGAGCGTTGGACGCCAAAGGCGGGAGGTAAGGAATCTCCCGCGATCGACAGCTTCACCATCATCACCACCACGGCGAATTCCTTGCTGCGCCCGCTCCATCCGCGCATGCCGGTGATCTTGTCCGAGACGCATTACGCAGACTGGCTCGATCCCGATGCGCCGGCCGAAGGCCTGAAGCATCTGCTCGCGCCGGCGGCCGACAATCTCTTGCGCTATTACCCGGTGAGCAAGCGGGTCAATTCCGCGCGCATCGACGAACCCGACCTGGCCG
>CAWEME010000066.1:0-9436 GCA_963810055.1 uncultured Alphaproteobacteria bacterium
CGGCAGCGCGAGGGTTACGGCCCCAACGCGCCGGCCTTGCTCAAGCTGAAACACGACGGCGCATCCGTGGCGGTCACGGTCGATTGCGGCGCCACCGCCCACGCGCCGCTGGCCGCGGCCGCCGAAGCCGGGCTCGACGTGGTGGTGCTCGATCATCATGTCGGCGAGCCCAATCTGCCGCGGGCCAACGCCGTCATCAACCCCAACCGCGTCGACGAGAGCAACGGCCTCGGCAATCTCGCGGCGGTGGGCGTGGCTTTCCTGCTCGCCGTCGCGCTCAACCGCGAACTGCGCCGCGCCGGCTGGTACAAAACCCGGCCGGAGCCCGATCTGCTTGCATTGCTCGACCTGGTTGCGCTCGGCACGGTGTGCGACGTGGTACCGCTGACCGGGCTCAACCGCGCGCTGGTGGCGCAGGGGCTGAAGGTGATGCAGGCGCGCGGCAATATTGGTCTTGCCGCGCTGTCCGATGTGGCTGGGATTGGCGAACGGCTCGACGCCTATCACGCCGGATTCATTCTGGGACCGCGCGTCAACGCCGGCGGGCGGGTGGGGCAGTCCGATCTGGGTGTGCGCCTGCTCTCGACCTCGGACCCGGTCGAGGCGCGAAGCCTAGCCGCCGAGCTCGACCGGCTCAATGGCGAGCGGCGCGAGATCGAGGCGCGGGTGCTGGACCAGGCGATCGAACAAGCCGAACGCGGCGACAGGCGCGCGCCGTTGATTTTCGTCTCCGGCGCGGATTGGCATCAAGGCGTCATCGGCATCGTCGCCAGCCGTTTGAAGGAGCGCTTCAACCGCCCTGCCATGGTGGCGTCGATATCGGCCGGCGTGGCCAAAGGCTCCGGCCGCTCGCTGCCGGGCGTGGCGCTGGGCCCCATGGTCATCGCCGCGCGCCAGGCCGGGCTGCTCATCAATGGCGGCGGCCACGCCATGGCCGCGGGCTTCACCCTTGAAGCCGCCAAGCTCGGCGATTTTCGCGACTTCCTCGCCGCGCGCATCAAGGAATCGCTGGGCGATGTGGAGCCGGTGCCCGAGCTGGGCATCGACGGCGCGCTGTCGGTCAACGCCGCGACGCCCGCTTTGGCCGGAATCCTGGAAAAGCTCGCGCCTTTCGGCACCGGGAATGCCGAGCCGCGTTTCGCGCTCCCTAATCTGCGCATCCTGCGCGCCGATGTCGCGGGCGAAAGCCATCTGCGCCTGATCCTGGGCGAGGGCGCCGGAACCGCGCGGCTCAAGGGCATCGCCTTCCGCGCGCTCGAAAACGGCATCGGCCCCGCGCTCTTGAAAGCCCAGGGGCAGGGCTTCCATTTCGCCGGCCATCTCCGCGCGAACAATTGGCAGGGCCGCGAGGAGGTGCAGCTGGTGATCGACGACGCGGCACCCGCCTTATCCTAGGCCAACCAGCGTTCCTTCCAGGACTGGAACATCAACACCGTCCACAGCGGATACTGCCAGTTGCGCGTGCCGCTCAAATGCTCGCGCCATTTCTCGCGGATGGGGGCGGGATTGAAAACCCCCTCGGCCCCCAGGCGTTTCTCGGCCAGAAGCGTCTCCGCCCAGTCCTTGAGCGGGCCGCGCAGCCAGGAATCGATCGGCACGCCGAAGCCCATCTTGGGGCGCTCGATCAGGTTGCGCGGCACGTAGCGGTCGAGCACGCGGCGCAACAGCCTTTTGCCCACGCCGCCGCGCGCCTTCATCGCCGGCGGCAGGCGCCAGGAGAACGCCACCACGCGATGGTCGATCAGCGGCACGCGCGCCTCGAGCGACACCGCCATCGAGGCGCGGTCGACCTTGGTCAGAATGTCGTCGGGCAGATATGTCAGGGTGTCGAAATACTGCATGCGCTCGACTGGGTCGGGCACCAGGTCCTTCACCCGCTCGTCCCACAGCAGGCCTTTGGGCTCGGCGCCGCCCAGCACCACTTTTTCGGGCTCGGGCCAATGGGTGACGGTGAGGCGGTAGAAATCCTCGGGCATGCCGGCCATCACGCCGGCGAGCTTGTGCAGCCGGTCGCCGAATTGCGGCATGGCCCAGGAACCGAGCGCGTTCCAGGCGGCCGGCGGGAGCGCCGTCGCGGCCGACGCCATCAGCCCGCGCGCCGCGCGCGGCACGGTTTCGAGAAAACGGCGCACCGCCTCGCTGCGGAAATAGCGGTTATAGCCGGCGAACAACTCATCGCCGCCATCCCCTGAAAGCGCGACGGTGACGTGCTTGCGCGTCATCTCGGAGACCAAAGAGGTCGGAATCTGCGACGGATCGGCAAAGGGTTCGTCGTACATCTCCGGTAGGCGCGGGATCACGCCCCGCGCATGGTCGGGCGAGACGTAAAGCTCGGTATGGTCGGTGCCGAGATGCTTGGCCACCGAAGCCGCATGCTTGGCTTCGTCGAAGCCCTTTTCGCGGAAGCCGATGGAGAAGCTGCGGACCGGCCGCGTGCTGGATTTCTGCATGAGCGCGAGCACGGTCGATAAATCGATGCCGCCCGACAGGAACGCGCCCAAGGGCACGTCGGCGATCATGCGGCGCTTGACCGCGTCGGAAAGGAGCTCGTCCAGTTCCGCCGCGGCTTCTTCCTCCGAGCCGTTGAAGCGCGCAGCCTGGCCTTGGCGCGCGATGTCCTCGAGATTCCAGAAGGCTTGGAGTTCGGGCGGCTTGCCGGCGCGCGCCGTCAGAATGGCGCCGGGAGCGAGCTGTTGCACGCCACGGTAAATCGACCGGTTTCCCGGCACATAGGCGAAGCGCAGATATGACGTCAGCGCGTCGCGGTCGAGCTCCGCGCGGAATCCCGGAAAGGCCCTGAGCGCCTTTAATTCCGAGCCGAACAGCAAGGCGCCGGCCGTCGTCTGCGTCCAATAAAGCGGCTTGATGCCGAGCCGGTCGCGCACGAGATAGAGCGTCCGCTCCTGCCGGTCCCACAAGGCCATGGCAAACATGCCGATCAGGCGCTTCACCGTGGCCTCGACGCCCCACACCGCCGCGCCTTCGACGATAACCTCGGTGTCGCAATGGCCGCGGAACTTGCGGCCCGCGCGTTCGAGCTCGGGGCGGAGATCGTCGGCGTTATAGGCCTCGCCGTTATAGGAGACGACGAAGCGGCCGCAGGACGAGACCATGGGCTGCGCGCCGGCCGCCGACAGCTCGATGATCGACAGGCGGCGGTGGCCGAGCGCGATCCCGGCGGGATCGTCAGCCCACACATCGCCCGCGTCGGGGCCGCGATGCTTCAAGACATCGGCCATGGCGCGGGCCTGGGCGGCAAGATCGCCGCCCGGACGCCCCAACAGCCCGGCTATGCCGCACATGGTTTTGCCGACTCGGCCGGGGGAAAGGGCAGGGACATCGGCGCGGAGTGTGGAACGCGCGTGGCGCGGCGTCGAGAGTTTGTTGATTTCGGGCGCGCGGCGGCCGGCCCGCGTCCTTGCGCGCCGGTTGATTTATGCGGCCATTGCTTTATGAGTGGGCGCGCGCGGCGAGCGGCCAACGTCCCCATCGTCTAGAGGCCCAGGACATCGCCCTTTCACGGCGGTAACGCGGGTTCGAATCCCGCTGGGGACGCCAATTAAATCAATATGTTAACTCGCGATTCGGCATCCACCGAGCCAACGTACGGCAAATATACGGCATAACTGTCCTCGAAATGGCCCATTTTTGCTGGGTTTTCGGGCGCTGGGCGACCGTCGATCCCAAGCCGCGCAAGGGAGCAGGCAGGCAGGCCCGCCGCCACTTTGCGGGTAGGGCTTGCCCCGTCCCATGCCAAAGATGCTCGCAGCGCCTGCCGCCAAGGCCCCATGGGGCACCAGGTGGGGCGCGGCTTCAAATAAGCGACTTGGGGCCCCCGACTAGACCCCTAACTCGAAATTTTTCAAATCCTGAGGTCTTCGCTTCGCTGTTAAACTTGCGGGAGACGGTCTCTCGGGTCGGTTCGCGGGCAGGGGCCAAACTCAAAAGTAGCGGGAGGGACTGCGATCCTTCGCAATGCATCAAGGATCGCAACAAATGTCCCAAAACCATGACGTACCAAAGGTCGCGCTTTCGATTCCGGAATTCTGCGCGGCTGCCAGCATCGGCCGCTCGCGTGCCTACGAAGAAATCAAGGCGGGCCGCCTGAAGGTTCTCAAGTGCGGCAGAAGGACTCTGATCGCGAAAGAGGCCGTTGCCGAATGGCTTGAACGCCTCGCCACGCAAAACCACTAGCGATAAACGGCTGCCCCTATCTGGCACATCTTGAGAAACTTGAGGCCGCATGGGCCGACACGAGATCGGACCGCTATACCGGATAATCTTGACCGGCCCCACCTTGACAACCGGACAATTTTGTCCGATATATACACGAGATGAACGGCAAGGAGTTCATTCGGCGGACCAAGAAGCTTGGTAAGGCTAGGGGTATCGCCGTTTTGATCGACAAGGCTCATGGCAAAGGAAGCCATCAGACCCTGTTCTACGGCTCCGGCCGGACCATCGTGAAGCATGGCGAAATCGGGAAAGGGCTGCTGCACGACATGCTGAAGCAGCTCGGGATAGACCCGCATGAATTTTGAGTTTGTGAGGATTTAGAGCAGGAGAACGGACACATGGAATCCAACCTTTGCGTATGGCGCGCGCGGATCACGCGCGATGAAGAGGGCCGGTATTTGGTGAAATTCCCCGAATTCCCGGAAGCACTGACTGACGGCGCGACCGAATCCGAGGCAATGACTAATGCTGCTGACGCGCTGTCCGAAACCCTAATGCAGCGCCTAAAGCGAAATGAGCCAATTCCGACGCCGCGTCCTGCCTCCCGTGGTGAATATCAGATTGCACCGGACCCGACCGTCGCCATGAAACTGGCGCTGCATGAAGTGATTCGGGAGGTCAAAGCGCCTACAGCAGTATTAGCGCGCCGCCTCGAAATCGACGAAAAAGAAGCGCGGCGCTTGCTTGATCCGGAATTTCCATCCAAAGCGCCCCGGCTTGCCGCCGCGCTGCGCGCCATGGACACGGTGGTTTCAGTTGGCTGGTTTCACGCCGGCAAGAACGAGCGCATTTTGACGAATCCAACGGCTAATAAGCGAATTACAGCACTACGGCCAAAACAGGCGGTCAAAATATCGCGCGCGCGAAAGATTTCGGCCTAATACCATAAATGTCCCGGTATCCGGATATTTCGGACATCCTGGCTCGCAAGACTGAGGGCCGAAGGCAGCGAGCGCAAGCTTGAGCTCGGGTATTTTCGCGGTGTCGATTTTGAATTTCCGCGTGAGCCCTTGGACGAATTCAATGGAGAATATTTCGGGCCGAGCGCCACTGCGAAAATCGAACCAATCGGGCGCGGGGGATGCCGGTAATTTGGGTAATCGCTTGTTTCGGCGCATTGCTTCTCCGTAGCACGTTACGTAACGTAACGCATTGTTACAAAGCGCCGTTACATGGCCTCTCCCTCCGGCCGTGCGCGGGCCTGGTCGAGGCGAACCACCTTCGCTGGCCCGGCCAAGCCCGGGCGGGGCGCGAGTGCGCGCACGGTATCGGCGATATAGGACAATGGGGGGTGCGCGTAATGCCGCTCCGTCAACCGTTGCGCCTATATCGCCTAAACGTAACGATCTTGACCATTCATGCTCTTAATCCCTTGGCAGTCTGGCGGCAATGGGACGAGTGACCTGAAATCTCAATAGGGTTGATTGCCGACGCGGAGACAATTCCTACTTCCGCCTTGCGCCCCGCCGTGGCGGGGTCTTCAATAGCTCGGCTAGAAAGCAGGGGGCAACAGTGGCATCCTTCGTCCGTGTCGCCGTCAGCTTAGCCGTGGCGGTCATGTGTGTGGTCGCGGCGCGTTCAACCCAAGCTGCGAGTTGGTACTACTGCAATAATCCGCCGGGCTATTATCCCTATGTAAGCGCATGCAATGGCCCGTGGCGCCAGGTCCCAACTGCGCCGCCAGCGGGTTCGCGGCCAGTGGCGCCGAAGGCGATGCAAGGCGACGATAGCCCGAGCTTCGATTGTGCGGCAGCCCGGCAGGCTGATGAAAAACTCATTTGCTCCGATCGCGACCTCAGCCATGCGGACCATGAGATGGCTGCTGCATATCGGCAATATCTCGATGCCGCTGGACCGGCAGCCAGACAACAAATCACCGAAGATCAAAGGAAGTGGATTTCACAGCGCAGGGCAAATTGCAGCGGGTTTCTTGACCAAACGGTCGTTCCAGGCGCTCCCGCCCCACGATTCACGCCAGAAGCGATGGCGGCGAGGAAAATCGAATGCCTGAAGCGTCAGGAAGCCAATCGCACTCAGCAACTGCTGCAACGGATTGGGGCTCTCAAACAGCCTCCGGCGGCCAACACGCCAGCATTAGCATCTCGCGATACCAACGAAACCTGCGACAGTTGGATCAAAAATAAGGCGATGCCAGTCGCTGCGCTAAAGCCCATAGACTGCGTTTCTCCTGCCGACCCGACGCCTGGCACGAAATCTGCGTCAGCAATCATTAGCGAATTGGGCTTTCATGTTTCGAGCATAACTTTGTCAAGCGCGCGCCCCGAAGTCCGCGCGTTTATCGCCACGGTCAACGACCGGCTCGCCCAAGCAAAAGCTGGACGCCGCCTGTCCGATAAGGAGTTGGAAAAAGATCGAACCATGGGGAAAGATACGAGACAGGTTGCGATTTCCATCGGCTATCCGAGAAAGATGATATTTCAGCCATATCAAGATAATGAACAATGGATCATCGATGATGCGTTCGTAGCCAAGGCGCTCGGCTATATCGCAGCGATCGATGCGAAGGAGATTTCAACGCGCGCGCAGGAGCAGCAGGCTGCCGCCGCTGCGGAAAGAGCTAAACAACAACATGAAGCAGAGATTCAACAACATGAGGCAGAGATTAAGAGCGCCGAGAAAGAGCAGCGGCGCGCTGTACTCAATGCGCATCAATGGCGATCCGATAAAAAAGATCCAGCTGCGATATTCAGCTTCCTAGGCGTGACATTCGGAGACTCAACACCTTTAGAGGCTTGGAATTTTTCTGGTCGGGTGCTCCGAAGCATCAACGGACACCCAGAAATCACATTATACGTGGGCATGCCCGAAAATAATCCGTTCGGCCCGATAGTGTGGGTGACGCGAAAAAATGACAAGAACATCGGTCTTATCTATACATTTCCCTTCACCCAATCTCAGACAGTCGCAAAGCGATTGATCGAAACATATGGCAATCCAAATTCTACAATGCCGGTCGAGTGGCAAAATACATTTGGCGCGGTCATTACTGGAACGGAATTGCGTTGGAAAACGCCTGCGGGAATTATGCAATTCGACGATCGCTCAGAACAGCTTGATAAGGGTCGCGTTGCCATCAACCCCGATGCAGCATTGGACGCGAAGGCGATAGTACAGGGACTTCCTCCAGATAAATTTTGAGGCGCGCCGTCCGATGACGATATGTGCCCAAATTGATGGTAGTAGGCTACTTTGAACCTGTGGGGCCTTTGGGGCGGTTCTTTCGCCGCGCAATTGCCCGTTTAACGGCACCATCCATTATCGCGGAAATTGCCTCTGTAATCTGCATTTCGTACCCGCTTGTTGATCTTCGGACTTTCTGCTCTGCCTCATAAGCGCTATTGACCATTGCCTCGCCGATGGCCGCTGGGTCCTGGTCTTTTGTAAGCTCATCTACGAAAAGCGTTTCGAGCAACATTTCGAGTGCAGTTACTTTAGCAGATAACCGACGCAATTCCTTCGCTACATCCCTATCCATGATCATCTCCTAGTGGTGAAGGCCTTGCAGCATGAGGGTTATTCTAAGTAGCCCACTACCAAATTGATTGAAGCCTTGGCCGATATTCTCCTATCCGTATCAAAATGTTATGATTCGCGAACAGGACGCCATGAAAAACCAACTCGTTGTCCGACAAACCAATGGCCGCTTTACACCGGGGTCTTGCGGCAATCCACGAGGCCGCCCTCCAATTGTGCGAGATGTTCGCGAATTAGCGCGGACGCACACGGCTGAGGCCATAGAAACGCTGGTCGGGATCATGCGCGACAACATGGCACCACACGCTGCACGCGGTGCCGCCGCCCAAGCGCTGCTAGATCGCGGTTGGGGTCGGCCCACAGTGCGGATCGAAAGCCCCGCCCTGCCGTATGAAGCCGATCAGGTAGTTACTGGCCAAGAGCTTCGCGAGATTTTCGAGGATGTACAGAGAAAAAGCGCCGAGATCATGGGTGATATCACGCTGGTCGAGCCCGAGCCCGAGATTCTTCCACCCGAGCCGAACGGTACGAACGGGTCTTATACCAAGTCTTTGTAATCAGCACCCATGAGCCCAGTCCCGCAGTCCGATGGACATGATCGTCCAGGGCTGATCGACGAGCTTGTTCCAGGCGTGGCAACAATGCTCGACGATGTCGTCATAGGATTGGAAGACGCGGTTTGAGAGCCAGTTGTTGCGCATGAACTGCCAGATGTTCTCGACCGGATTGAGTTCGGGCGCTTTCGGCGGCAACGGCATCAATGTGATGTTCGGCGGGATATCGAGCTTGGCGGAGAGATGCCAGCCGGCTTGATCGAGCAGCAAAACGGCGTGAGCGCCCGGCTCGACCATCCGGGAGATTTCCGCGAGATGCAGCGCCATGGCAGCGGTGTTGCAGAACGGCAGGATGAGGCCGGCTGCGGTGCCCCGGGCCGGACAGATCGCGCCGAAGATGTAGGTCGAGCACGTCCGCTGATCGTGCGGCGCCGATGGCCTTGTGCCGCGCCGCGCCCATCGGCGGGCGATCTTGTTCTTCTGCCCGATTCGGGCTTCGTCTTGGAACCATATCTCTATCGACTTGCCAGCCGCCTCTCGTTTTGCGATCTCGTCCAGGCTCGTGGCGAAGTTTTTTTAAACGTCTCAAGCGCCTTGGGATCCTGGGCATAATGACGAGGACGGGCCGACAGCTTCCGGAAGCCCATGGCCCGCAATTCACGGCTCAGCGTCTGCTTGCTGATCGATATCCGGAACTCCTCGAATACCCATTGCGCTAGATCAATGAGGCGCCAGCGCACCACGCCGTGAGCCGCCGGTATCGGGCCCTCCTCGACAAGCCGCATCAAAACCCGCCGCTGCTCGTTGTTCAGCAGCGGCCGATTGCCCGTCGCCTTGCCGTTGATCAGCCCCGCCGGACCTTCCGCGTTGAGTGCCAGAACCCAGTCCCGCACCGTCTGTAGCCTAACCCCGCCGATCCGCGCCGCCTCGGTGCGCGAGTTGCCGTCATAAATCGCCGCCAACGCCAGCAAACGCCGGGTCTGGGCGGCATCACCCGACCGCTTCGCCAGCTCACGCAAACGCCTAGCGTCGTAATCACCCCGAACCCGAACTGCAGCCGCCATGGCAATCCCCCAGTGGTTTGCACTGGTGAATTATAGTTTCGGCCGCTTGGGAATCCCCCACGAGAGTTTACGATCCGCGGGACCTGG
>CAWEME010000067.1:0-9677 GCA_963810055.1 uncultured Alphaproteobacteria bacterium
AGATAGTCAGGTAGGGAAGAACGACGAGAGATACGCGTACCCAGATCGGTATTGTACTCAGGGCGAAAACCGCTCCGGTCAGCAGGAATATGATGCTGATGCCGAACAGGTGAATGTGAGAAACTTCGGCCAAATCGGTCAGGCTCGTTCCCGTGTCCGCTACCGCGACTTTCTGCACGTCCTCGAAGTTCGTGAGAGGCGGAATCGACCTAGCATTGGCCATATGGCACATGATGCAGTTATTGGTGAAAATTGGTTCGACTTGGCGATAGCCCTCAATCGTTGCGCCGGCCTTTATCCAATTCAGAATGCGGGTGCGGTCGGCACTGGATAGTTTGTCGGCCATCGGCCCTAGCAGCGCCGATTCGAGCAAGGGTGCTCCTTTCGGCATCCCGTGATATTCGTCGCTGATACCCGCCACCAAGCCTTGCCCCATCTGTTGATGAGGCTCGATCACAACCAGGTACAAGTACGACAGAGCCATCAGGTATCCGACGCCAATCAGGATAAGGAAGCTGCTGAAGAGCGCGCGAAAGGCGATCGGCAGGCTGCGCAATGAGATCATTGTGAGCACTGCTTTCCCAGGATGGCGGACGTCTTCCTAATCATGGCTCTCGTTCGCCTCTTCCTCCAACCGAGGAGTTTGCATTTGCAGCTAGGAAGAGCTCCCGACGGGTTGTCAATCATCTTGACTTCCTGTTCCGAGCCGTAGAACCGACTCTACCGGGCGGCAATCCACCGGGCAATCTGCGGCCAATTCTCCTTGAGCGTGCGCGCGCCCATGAACAGTCCGATATGGCCGCCCGGCACAGTCTTCTGAACGATGCGGTCTTTCGGCGTCCCGAGGTATTTTGCGGCATCGAGAACCTGCTCGGGTGTCGTGATGTCGTCGGCGGCGCCCGCCAGCAGGTAGGTTGGGCAGGTGATAGTGTGCAGGTTGAGCTTTCGGCCCAGCCCGACGAACTCGCCCTTGGCGAGCCGATTTTCCTGGAAGAGCTGAGTCATCACCTGGAGGTACCAGCGGCCCGGCAGGTCGATCGGATTTTCGTACCAACTCTCGAACGTCTCCTCTTTGGCCAAATAGGCCGGGTCATCGATGTGCTCGTACAGATCGATGTGGTCCTGAATGTAGTGCTGCCCAGGGTGCATGTTCTTCCAGCCCTGCAACATGAATGCTCCCTTCATCAGGCCGCCGCCAAGCCCGATCAGTTCCTGGTAGAAGGAGAGAGGGGATTCATGCGCCATGCGTTTGATCGGCCCATTACCGGCGTCGGTGTCGATGGGCGCACCCGCCAGCACAAGTGAATTCACCTTGTCGGGGAAACGCGCTGCTATCATCGCTGCCACCCAGCCGCCCTGGCAAAGGCCAACTAGATTGACGCGGCCACCGAGATCGTCGATCACAACAACGACTTCGGAGAGGTAGTTGTCGATCTCCAGGTCCTTCATATCTTCTGTGGCCGACTTCCAATCGGTCAAGGCAACGTGGCCAATTCCATTGGCCAGCAGAGTCTCAATCAAACTCTGGCCTTTATGGTAATCGGCAATCATGGCCGTGTGACCGGCATAAGGTGCGCCAACGAGCGTTGGAATCCCACCCGATTTCCCATAATCGCGTAACACCATGGTGCGCAGGTCGAGACGCGCTTGGTTCGGTGTTGCGAGGGTGGGCCTCAACTCGCCATGAATCTTGATCTCTTCCTCAACGAATTTGAGGTTCTTCGCATAAAGTTCGGTATCTTCCTCAACCATTGCCGTAGCCATCGCCATCGGCCAAAACGCTGGGACGCTTATCAGCGACCGATCAGAGGATTTAACGGATGACTTCATCGGCATGAACGTCCTTCTCTTTCAACATCCTCGGCAGGACACGACCTTCTTACGCTGACGCACTCAAGCTCTCATTTTGCGAGCCCCTTGCGGATCGCCCGTAATTCCCGCCGGCGCTTTGCGTCTGTTTTGGGATAAGTCATTTCGAGTCCTTCGAGCGTATCAAGGATAATGTGGGATACAATCAGCCGGGCGTTCTCCTTGTCGTCGGCGGGAACCACATACCAAGGAGATTCTCTCGTGCTGGTCGCACTGAGGCATTCATCGTAGGCCTTCATGTAATGCTTCCAGAATTTACGCTCCGTGATGTCCGCCAGGCTGAATTTCCAGTTCTTTTCCGGTTCATCGATGCGTTGAAGAAAACGCTTCCGCTGCTCCTCCTTCGAGAGGTGGAGGAAGAACTTGATGATGCGGGTTCCGTTGCCGTGGAGGTGTTTCTCCAAATCCACGATGGAACGATACCGGTCGCGCCAGACCGTCTTGTCGTCGCGTGGCACGTCCGGCAGCCCCTCGCTGCGGAAAATATCGCGATGCACGCGGACAATCAGCACCTCCTCGTAATAGGATCGGTTGAAGATGCCGATCCGTCCGCGTTCCGGCAGATCGCGGGTGGTGCGCCAGAGAAAATCGTGCTGCAATTCGGTGGCGCTGGGATGTTTGAAGCTGAATACCTGGCAGCCTTGCGGATTGACCCCGGACATCACGTGCTTGATGGCGCCGTCTTTCCCCGCCGCATCCATCGCCTGAAAGATCAGCAGGATGGCGTGGCGGTCGGATGCGTAGAGCAGCTGTTGTTGCACGCTCAGTCGTGCAACGTGCTCTTCCAGGAGTTTTTGATATTGCTCCTTAGACTTGTACACGGGATCGACGATCGTCGGCCATTTCTTGAGGTTGACCTCGTCTCCCTCCCTTACGCGGAAATCCTTGGCATGTATTTTCATCCTCTTCCTTCCGGCGGCGAACCGCGCTCTAGGTGATCCGCAGACGACGAAAAACCGGAACCTTCACGAAATCCAGTATGACGGCGAAGGCAATGGCTGCGGCAAGCGCGCCAATCACCACCAAGGCCGGCAGGGGCGTCATAACGATCCCGCTAACGGCCAATGTCGAAGCAATCGTGATATCGGTAACGGACGACACGGCGAGCCAGAGACTTGGGCAAGAACCCCATAGATGCCGACGTTCGCGAATGGCATAGATCGTCGCTTGACCGCCGAATACGAGGACAACAAAGGCCAGGGTTTGCAGCGCTCCGGTTCCCAGATTTATCCAAAATCTGCCGAAAGCCAGGACGCCGGTGCAAAAGGCCAATAAGCAGATGCCGAGAACGACGCCCGCGATCGTCAAGTTGCCGATGCGCCAGGTATTCGGCATCGGGGACGGCCGGACACTATCCGTGGTCAACGACATGGAGAGGAAATCGCCGGTGACCATCACTATGACCATCAGCAGCGGGGTCAGGATCGCGTGCCCGGTCATGATCAAGCCGAGCACCAGAAACAACACCGTCACGACCTTCTTGATGATGGCGTTCAGCGTGTAAGTCAGGATGCGCTGGAACGTCACCCGGCCTTCCTTCACCGCGGCGACGATGCCGGCGAGTCCAGGCTCGGTCAGCACCATGCCGGCGGCCGATTTGGCGACATCGGTTGCGGTCGAGACCGCAATGCCCATCTGCGCCTGGCGCAGCGCCGGTGCATCATTGGCGCCATCGCCGCACATACCCACGGTATGTCCGGCCATCTGGAACGCCTTGACAAGTTTGTACTTGTCCTCCGGCAACACGCCGGCGAAGACTGCGAATTGCTCAGGGTGGACAGCGTCGGGGATTGGCCCGGGCGGACAGATAGAGCCACCGAGCCCCACCGCCTTTGCCACAATAGCTGCCGTAACCGGCGCATCCCCTGTGACCATCACCGTGCGCACGCCTAACCCACGCAATTCGGTGACGAGCGCCGCCGAGTCCGAACGAGGCGGGTCGCTGAGCGCGATGAGTCCGACCAGCTTTATAGCATTCGGCGTTCCGGCCGCGACCGCTAGAACCCGGAAACCCTTTCCCTCAAGCTCGTTCGCCGCGGCTGCCGCGGTCGGCGACGGCTGGGCGAGGCCTGTAATCACCGCAAAGGCCCCCTTCACGACACGTTGCGTGCCCCCGCCCGGGTCTGCAACCGTCGCCTCGGACATCTTCGTCGCCGGATCGAACGGCACGAACTTGATTATTTTCGGCGCATCGGAGACAGCATTGCCCAAGGCGGCAGATCGAATGGCTCCGTCTACTGGGTCCTGCCCGCCGTCCGCACTCGCCAGCGCGGCAAGCGTCAGGACGTGCGGCACGTCGAAACCGGGCATGGGACGGACGGTGGTTACCGTCAGCGCATTGCGCGTCAGCGTGCCTGTCTTGTCGGCACAGAGCACGTTCATGCTCGCCGCCTCATCCACCGCGGAGAGACGCGTCGGCAACACGCCGCGCTTTGCCAGGGCCCGAGCGCCAAGCGCGGCCGCTAGGGTAAAGGTTGCTGGCAGCGCGACCGGGATCGATGCCAAAACCGCCGTCAGGACGAGGGGAACGACCTCGGCAAGCGTCATCTTGAGAAAGAAGGCATAGGCCACCAGCACCACAATGACGACGCCATTGAACGCCGCGAGATTGCGCACCACGCGCAGAACCGCCTTCTGCTGGGAGCTCACGACATGGGCAATGCGAACGAGCTCGGCGGTGCGGCCGAATTTGGTGCGCGCGCCGGTTGCCGTGACCTCCGCCACCGCCTCGCCCCGCCGGACCAAAGCCCCGGCATAGGTCTGCACTCCCGCGCCGGCTTCGATCGGCACCGATTCGCCGGTGAGCATGGATTGATCGAGCAGGACTTCTCCGGCGGTGAGGCGCACATCCGCGGCAACCACGCCGCCGAGCGATAGCTTCACCACGTCGCCGGGCACCAGCCCGGCGGCAGGTATGGTTTTCCATGCGCCGTCGCGCCGGACGGACGCATTCAGCGCAAGCCGAGACTTTAAGGCGGCAAGGGTTGCCTGGGCACGGCTTTCCTGGAACAGGCCGAGTGCGGCATTGAACACCAGGAGGCCAGCGATGATCGCCGCCTCGACATACTTGCCGAGCACCAAGTCGAGCACGATCGCTGCCTCAAGCATCCACGGAACGGGTGCCCAGAATTTCTCAAGCGCCATGCGCAACGGATGCTCCGACGTATCGGGCATCGCATTCGGGCCAAAGCTCGCCAGCCGGCGGCGCGCTTCATCGCTCGTTAGGCCGCGCTGTAGATTATCCTTCGCGGCAGATGCCGATTTGGCGGGCAAAGCGCTTGCAAAGGGCGACGGAGCAGTCCTGGCCATGATCAATACGACCCTCGGCGATTCGTCGTTGGGTGCTGTCCGTTTCAAGGATAGCCCCTGTCGTTAACTTACCAACAGTGGACAAGCCTCTGGGTAGGCTCAGCGGTTCCAGCTTACTTGTCCTCGGGTCAAATCTTGTCCCAAGCATTCGCCAGGTCGCGGGATGCCTTCTCGTAGGAGATTTTGGCGCTTTGCCAGTCTTCCGCGCTGGCGGTCTGCAACTCACTTGATGCAGCCTCGGCCTTGGTCCAGGCTTGGTTCAGATCATTCTCGGCCGCGTTGCCTGCCTCTTGCCCCTTGGCCTCCGCATTCTCACTGAAGGTGTGCAGCTTTTGCTGCCATTCTTGCATGTCGTCCCGCGCCTTCTGCGTGTAGGTGTCCCTGTCGGTTGTCGGTTTTCCGTTGGCGGTCAATCGGACGGGGGCGTCCGAGCCGAGCGCAACAGTCGACTGACCGGCGACAGCGGGCAATGCGCCGATCAGCATGAGTGGTCCAATTACGATCGAGGCGGTGAGAATCCTCATGGCAACCTCCTTTGTGTTACGCGTCCGTCCATTTCGAGACTATCTTGGCTGCACCATTCAGTGACCTGCGTCGACGAGATGATCTACAGAGCGGTAACCTCACCGGTGCGCGGATCGATCAAAACCTGGGAAGCCCGGCCGCCGTTGATGACCGTCGCGCGGAAGTTGATTCCGTCGGCGGTGAAATTGCTGAAATTGGCGTAGCCGCGGGCTTCGAGCAGATTCAAGGCAGCAGTGGCATTGCGGCCCTCGGAATTACCGGGATTGTCGCCGCTCATGGGCGCCGCCTGTCCCGCCGCCGCCGGGTTTGACGCCGGCGCGAGCGCGGGCGAGCCCAGCGCATGCGGCGGAGTGCCCAGAGCCGGGTTGCCCACGTTCTGGGCGAAGGCCGAACCGGCGGCGACAACCAAGCCGGCGGCGACAACAAATGGCAAAGCTCGTTTCATGATCTCCTCCATAGGATAAGGCTGTTCCTAGTACCTCAAGGCGGCGACGCGCCGGATGCGCGCCGCCGCTCCGCCGATACGATCGGGTCAGCGCGCCTGCGCGCTCTGCGGAGGCGGGAAGGTTACGCCCTCGGCGGCCAACCGGCTCATGCCTTCGAGCATGACCTTGCCCTGGGGCGAGAGCACGATTTCAACCTTCTTGCCGTTGCGCAGGGCGACGGCATGCCAGTAATTGTCACAGCCCTTCTTCAGGTCACGCGCCTTGGTATAGCCGGCTTGCTCCATCTTCTTGATCGCTTGCGGGGCGGTCGATAAATCGATGTGATCGCCCGCCATGCAGGCGGCCAAGGCCGGGCTGACGACGAAATCCGGCGACCACGCCATCAAGCCGAGCGCCGCGACCGACACCGCCAAACCTGTCTTCCATGTCATGTTGGACCTCCGAGATCCGGGGAAGGGCCGAATGACCCTCCGATGTGAAATATTGACACACGCAACCTCGCGTCAATGTTTCCTGGAGATTAAATGACATTCATCTGCGCTGGCGAAGTTCTCGCTACGCGCCTCATCGTGGGTAAGTTCTATGCTGAGCATAAATTCATTGGATTGGGCCGCTGACCCGCTACCAGCATACCGCTTCAGCGAGTCTGCAGAAGCAGGACCTTAGGCGATCAATCGCGATGATTTAGCTACGGCCCTAGTTTGATTTTTCAGATACCAACGTCTTCCTAGGTGCGTCCGATTCTTTGGAATCGATGAAGGGCCCGATATTGCCATCGACGCTCTGTTCGGCAACAGAAATGTTAGCCGGTGCCTGATCTTTGGGGAGACTGGCCGTGTTCGTCGCACTAAGCCAAGTCAGCATGAACGCATACCACAGTGATCGCCCCTTCATATTCATCTCCCAATGCACCGTTCTCAGGAGCAAGCTAGCGGAATAACTCCGACTCTTTAAATGAATTTGCCGAAGGATGTCCGGATCGCTCGGACCTTTCCTCAACTCTTCTTAATCCGTTGCCCATCTTCTGTTGAGGCAACCAGGTGCAGTTTCGACCCTTCTTTTCTTCTCTTTTCTTCATGCGCGAGGTCGCGCCGGTCCATTGCGGATCATCACAAATAGAGGAGTCATGTCATGACCGAGAACATCAATCCAAGACGGCCACAGCGTATGCGCGTGATCCTGGCCTCTCTCCTAGCCACCACCATCCTGGCCGGCAGCGGCTTTGCATGGTATTCGGAGGCTGCGGCACCAGCATCTCCACCGCTTGGTCTGCCGACCGTCGTGAACCAGGCCGGCTTCGCCGATCTGGTGGCGAAGGTTAAGCCTGCGGTCGTCAACATCGCCACAACCGAACCAGCCGAACCGGCGAGTGCCCAGGAACTGCCGTTCTTTCCGCCGGGCTCGCCGTTCGCCGAGATGTTCCCTCACGGTTTCGGCAACCAGAACGAGACCGACACACCGAGGCATGCCTTGGGCTCCGGCTTTATCATCGATCCCGCGGGCTACATCGTGACCAACAATCACGTGGTGGACGGCGCCCGTAAGATCATGGTGACGTTGAATGATGGCACCAGCTACCCCGCGACCGTGAAAGGCCGCGACGCAAAGACGGATTTGGCGCTCCTAAAAATCGATGCAGGTAAGCCGCTACCCTACGTGGCCTTTGGCGATTCCGGCAAGGAGCAGATCGGGGATTGGGTGATAGCCGTCGGCAATCCTTTCGGTCTTGGCGGCTCTGTAACGGCCGGAATCGTGTCGGCGAATGGCCGTAACATCAACGAAGGCCCCTACGACGATTTCCTTCAGATCGACGCGCCGATAAACCCGGGCAATTCCGGCGGCCCTTTGTTCAATCAGTCAGGTCAAGTAATCGGCATCGACACCGCAATCTACTCGCCAAGCGGTGGCAGTGTCGGCATCGGCTTTGCCATTCCGTCCGATCTTGCCACCAAGGTGGTCGCACAGTTGCGCGATCATGGGTCGGTCGAACGTGGCTGGCTCGGCGTGCAGATGCAGCCTATTACACCGCCGCTCGCAAAAGCGATCGGCCGCCCAAATACCGACGGCGTGCTGGTCGATCAGGTGGAGGCCAATTCGCCGGCCGCCCAAGCCAAACTTCAGCAAGGCGATGTGATCACCGCCGTCAATGGGACAGAGGTGAAGGATCCGCGCGACCTCGCCATGATGGTCGCCAACACGCATGCGGGATCGACCGCAAAACTGACCGTGTGGCGTGACGGCCACGAGCAGCCGGTGACCGTGACCATCGGGACGCAACCGAAGGAGCAAATGGCTTCACATGACGAACAGTCAGGCGGCGCCCCCGTCGGTATGGCGCTCGCACCACTCTCACCTGACGAGCGCAGCCAGCTCGGCCTCGATCCCTCCGCCAAGGGTGTCGTCGTCGCGCAAGTGACGCCCGACAGCCGCGCCGCGGAAAGCGGCGTACAAACTGGTGACGTAATCGTCAAGGTCGGCGACGATGCCGTCACTACGCCTGCGGAGGTTGCAGCCAGAATTCATGCGGCCGAGCATCAGAAGAAGGCGGCGGTGCCTTTGCTGGTCATGCGTGACGGTACGACCTATTATCTCGCCCTACAGCTCACCATGGGCTGATGGTCTTTTAGTCGGGACGGCGGACCGCCGTCCCGACCATTCTCGCTAGAAGTCTACATGAAGACTTTGCTGGTCGAAGATAACAAACGCGTAGCGCAGTTCGTATGCAAAGGGCTGCGCGAGGGCGGTCATACCGTGGATCACGCCGACAATGGCCGCGATGGGCTGTTTTTGGCATCAACGGAAAAATATGATGTCATCATACTTGATCGAATGCTGCCTGGCGGTATCGATGGCCTCGGCATTATCGAGGCTTTGCGGAAAACCGGCAACAAGACGCCAATCCTGATTTTGAGCGCGCTCGCAGAAGTCGACGAGCGGATTCATGGCCTCCGTGCCGGAGGTGATGACTACTTGACCAAGCCGTTCGCTTTCGGCGAGCTAGCCGCACGCCTCGACGCGCTGGTCCGCCGCTCTCAAGGCATCAGCGACCAAACCACGTTGGTGATTGGTGACCTAAAGATGGATCTCTTGTCTCGCCACGTCACACGGTCTGGAAAACCTATCGAACTCCAGCCACGAGAATTCAAGCTGCTCGAATATCTCATGCGCCACGCGCAACAAGTGGTCACCCGCACTATGTTGATCGAGAACGTCTGGGAATACCACTTCGATCCCCAGACCAACGTGATCGACGTTCACATCAGCAAGCTGCGGCATAAGATCGATGTCGGATTTAAGATCCCGCTATTGCACACTATCCGGGGAGCCGGCTACAGGCTCGGCATGGATGACTAAACTGCTGCGCTCGACCTCGGTTCGGCTGGCACTGGGCTATGCCGGGCTTTTTATTGTCTCTTCGCTACTGCTGGTCGGATTTCTCTGGTGGAGTACGACTGGATATCTCGATCGCGAAATTGATGCCGTAATCGTTGCTGACACCGGCGCTATTGGAGACCGGCTACACGATTT
>CAWEME010000068.1:0-3718 GCA_963810055.1 uncultured Alphaproteobacteria bacterium
AACGCGGATGCATGTCTGGGCGAAGCCCCGTAGGCATTGATTTTGCGCGCATTAATGCCGCGTTTATACGCGGCGGCCGCTTTCCATCTCGAATTTTTATGCCGCGCGCGCCTTTTAGTAGGCATGCCCGGTCCGGCACCACTGCTCACGGGTTCATCATGAGTCACCCCGCCCGCTTCACGCCCGTCATCGACCGCTGCCGTGGATTCGTGGTCTCGCAAAACCCGCGCGGCCAATGGGTCGCGCGAGAAGCCGCCGGTCTGACCGAAGGCGTGTTCCGCAACCAACGCGACGCCGTGCGCTTCGCGCAATTCGAATCCGGAAGCCCCGAATCCGTGATCGTCTTTGCCAGCGGCGCGGCCCGCGCGCGTAGCGCTCATTGATTTCGGCGCTTTTATGTCCTGTCTCTACCGCAGCGATTACGGCCCGCCCGATGCGTCGTTCAATCCGCAGGCTGGCGGCGGCGTGTTGCTCCAGGGATTCGAATCCCACGCCTCCGAGCTGTTGCGCGCGCAAAACCGGGGCCAGCTGGACGCGATGAAGCGGCAACTGCAGCACGGCCAGGAAATCCTGTGGTGCGACCAGGGTTATGCTTGGGTCTATCAGAAACCCGTCGACTATTTTTTTGAAATCGTCCTGATCGCCGTGATCCTGCCCTGGTTCGTCCTACGCCTGGTCTTGCCGGCGCTGCGCGGCCGGCATTCCCGCACTCCGGCGATGGGGCCATCCTGATGCGTCCCCTCCGCCTGGTTCCCGACGACACCAAAATCCGTTTCATGCGGGGCCGTTTCGCCGGGCTGATCGTTTCGGCGATCCTGAGCACGGCATCGCTTGTCCTGTTCTTCTATCCGGGCCTCAATTACAGTGTCGATTTCCGGGGTGGCGTGGTCGTCGAGTTGCGTACCACGGATCCAGTCCCGTTGCAGACGGTCCGCGCCGATTTTGACGGCCTCGGCCATGGTGCGGCGCGGGTACAGGAATTCGGCTCGCCGCGCGACACTCTCGTCAAGCTCGACCTGACCGCCGCGAACGCCGAAGCGCGCGGCGCCATCCAGTCGATGCTGAACCAGAAGCTGCCGGGCGCCGAAATCCGCCGGCTCGACGCCGTCGGCGCCCGTGTCAGTTCGGAGCTGTTCAGGAATGGCCTGCTCGCGGTCGGCCTCTCCTTCGTGGGCGTGCTGATCTATATCTGGTTCCGTTTCGACTGGCAGTTCGGCATCGGCGTCGTCGGCACGCTGTTGCTCGACATCACCAAGACGGTGGGATTTTTCGGCGTGACCCAGCTCCAGTTCGACCTTAATTCGGTGGCCGCGATCATGCTTCTGATCGGCTATTCGGTGACCGACAAGATCGTGGTTTACGACCGCATCCGCGAGAATCTGCGCAAATTCAGGACCGTGCCGCTGCGCGAACTGATCGACCTGAGCATCAATCAGATGCTGGGCCGGACCGTGGTGACGTCGCTGACGGTATTGATGGCGATCGCGCCGCTTGCCATCATCGGCGGCGAGGAGACCCGCAGCTTCGCGCTGACCATCATCTTCGGCATCGTCGTGGGCACGTCATCCTCGATTTTCATCGCTTCGCCCATATTGCTGTTTCTCGGCGAGAAACGGTTGCGCCCGTCGATCCACGGCGGCGGGGGCCAGACCGCCGCCGCGCCCGGCCCGGTATCCGGTACGGGTCTTTAGTCCGTTCAGCGCCCTTGCGGCTCGATGGCCAACTCGGCCGCCGCCGCCAGCAGCAACAGAGCCGGCACCGCCAGAATCAGCGGCTTCCCGCCCAAGGCTACCCCGGTCGCGCCCAAGGCCCCGCCCGCGCCATAGGCGATCCAGGCAAGCCCGTTATGGGCGCTGGCGTCGGCCGCCGCCCGCGCATCGGCCCCCTTCCCCTTGCCCGGCCACAGCAGATCGACCAGCCCTTCGGCCAGCCGGACGATCGGCCCGGTGATGACGACGGTTTGCAGGGTGGTCGCGCCGAATTTCGATACCGAGGCCGCTTGCAGCCCCATGACGATGGCGATCGCGCCGAGCATTCCCAAACGGCCCGGGGCCGCGAGGCCGAGCGCCGCCAGCAGCAGCGCCGCCAGCAGCAGCGGAACATAGGCGCGGCTGGAGGCGCGCTTCAGCACCGCGCCGAAGACCGCTCCCGCGGCAAAGGAGCACAGCGTCAGGACATAGTTCACCGACGCCGCCAGCTCGCCCCCGACCGCCGCGATCGCCAGCAGCACGGTATTGCCGGTCATGTTGGCGGCAAAGACATGGCCCAGGGTCATGTAGCCATAGGCGTCGACCATGCCCGCAACCAGGCAGAGAAGCCCGACCCGCGCCAGCGACCACATCACGTTTTGCCGTCTCCGCATGCGGAAAAACAGATAAAGGCGATTTTGTCCCTTGGCAATGGCGGCCGGACCGGCGCCGGCCCAACGCCTTAAAAATGCCGGAAATTGTCTTTACTAATCCCTTCGCCGCGCGCCAGGATTGCCGGGGCTCGCGGATTGTTCCGCATCCACGATCTCTTCCACGGATTTCATCGATAGGTGCTCCCATGAAAAAGACAGGTGTCATCGCCGTTGCGGCGCTCGCCATGCTCGCTTTTGTTCCCCCATCGCCGGTCATCGGCGGCGCCTGGGCGCAGCAGATGAGAAACAATTGCGATCCGAGCGATCATCTCGACAACTCGACCATTGCCACGGCGCGGCAGAAATTCCAGGCCGCGGGCTACACCCAGCTGCATGACTTCATGAAGGGCTGCGACAATTACTGGCACGCCCAGGGCATGAAGGACGGCAAAGCGGTGAATGTAGTGCTGTCGCCGCAGGGCAACGTGATGACCGAGGGCGACTAGCGTAACACAGCCAAGCGCCGAACTCTCCTTTAGGCGCGAGGCATCGTGCGAAGCAAACCGAAGGCCTATTTTCCCCGAGCCTCGTTGACCCAATAGCCCCAGGCGCGGTCGAGTGAGCGGTCGTTCATCTCGCCGGCCAGCCGCGCTTCGTCGCCTTCGAGATAAGTGGGCGATCCCAGCCGCAGCGCGTCCATCTGCAAGGCGGCGTTCATCGCCGCATAGATCGCGCGATAGACCACCTGCTTGATCGAGTGCCCGACCATGGTCGCGCCGTGGCCGCGCATCAGCACCATCGGCTTGTTGCCAAGCGACGCGGCCAGCGCCCGGCCCAATTCCGCCGTGCGGATCAGCATGTCGGTCATGCCGAAAGATTGGCGGATGTCGAACACCGGCACGCCGGCGCCGAGATAGCCGCTCATGTGATAGATCGGCTTCAACGGCGTCCCGGTCGCGCCGAACGGGATCAGCGCCGGCGCATGGCAATGGATCACGGCCGTGACCTCGGGCCGCAACTTGTAGATCTCGCCGTGGATGAACCGCTCGCTGTAATAGCGCTTGGCCGGATTGGCCACCGGGTTGCTGTCGAGATCGAAGGTTACGACATCCTTGGGCGAAACCAGGCCGGGGGCGAGATGGCGCGCCATCAGGAACTTGCCCGGGTCCTTGTCGTGGCGGACGCTGATATGGCCGAAGGCGTCGACCACCTTCTGCTGGGAAAGGATATGGTTAGCGGTAACCAGCTCCTCGAGCAGAGCGCCGGAGGCTTTGGGAATTTCGCCGATTTGATCATGCTTTTCATTCCTCAATGAGCGGCGGACGGCATGGCATGCATGCTGCGCCAGATGCGGTAGCGGGTCTCGGTGAATTGGGA
>CAWEME010000069.1:0-49868 GCA_963810055.1 uncultured Alphaproteobacteria bacterium
CACGAGATTTTTCCGAGATGATATATTGCACTTGTAACGCATCCGAACCACACTGCCCTGTCCAAATGCCGTTCCAATTATTACCACCTGAATTGAGTGGCGGGCTGACGCTAATTGACCCCTTACAGCTGCCAAACTCCAATGTCCAATCGCCACTTATGTCGGCGGGACGCGGCGGAGTAGAGCTATTTTGTCCAAAGGCCATTGGTTCGGCGACAAATAATAATAAAGCAGCGGCCATCACTACCTGCTTGATTGCGACTTTCATGGATTTCCTTCTTACGCTGCGCCACCTTCTATTACCGTCAGATGACCATGCTGCTTACTGATCGGCTCCGCAACCTTTCTGTGTAGAGCAGCTTTTACTAGCTCGCTAATCGTCCAAACGTAATCGGTTACGTCACGCAACTGGTCTACGCTTTCGCTGGACATCGTTATCCGAAGGGGAATACAAGCATTTGAAACAGAAAATTTATAATCCTTGTTGCGTGGCCCGCTTAGTCTGAGTACTGCACTATCGATTTGGGGCACTCGGAGGAATGGCCACGCTGCAAGCAAGCCTCATCGGTTTAGCCGACAAGATCGCCCACCAGACCGGCTTTGGGCGCACACTGCCCGCTGCCGAAAAACTGATGCGCCGCGCCGCCAAAAGCGCGGGGCGCGCCGGTTTCAGCGATCCCTCTTTCATCGAACCGTTGCGCCGGCTCTTGACGGCTTATGAAAACGAGGCCGATCTCAGCCTGTTCGGCTGGTTCGCGGTGCGATGGGATATTTCGCGCTGCCTCGTCAATCTGCTGCGGTTCGACGAGGAAGAGGAGCGTTCACCGGATATTTTGCGGATCCCCGTCAAAAGCCCCGTCTTCGTCACCGGCATGCCGCGCAGCGGAACGACCTTTTTCCATATGCTGCTGGCCCAGGACCCGGGCAACCGGGTGCCGCTGTGCTGGCAGACGATTTATCCCTATCCGAGGCGCGACGCGGCATCGCCGGACTCAAGGGCAACCCTGGTCCAACGCCAATTCAAGACCTTTGAATGTTTGACGCCGGAGTTGCACAAGCTTCACCCGCTGACGGCGCAAATGCCGCAGGAATGCACGGAGATCACGGGACAAGTTTTCCAGAGTCAACGCTATGACACGACCCATTTCGTCCCCTCCTATCAGGCGTGGCTGAACGCCACCGGCCATGAGCGCGCGTTCAAGTTCCACAAGCGCTTCCTCCAGCATCTCCAGGCGCAGTCCGGCCCCGGCCAATGGATTCTGAAATGCCCGGACCACGTCTTTGTCTTGGACGACCTCTTGTCGGTCTATCCCGATGCCCGCTTTGTCTTCGTGCATCGCGATCCCCTGAGCGTGTTGCCGTCCGTCGCGAAACTGACCGAACTGTTGCGCCGGCCCTTCACTCGCTCGCTCGACAAAAGACAAATCGGCCGTCAGGTCGTGGACCGCTGGGCGCAAGGGGCCGAGTTGATCCAATCGGCCGGCAACCGGCCGGACCTTCGCGGCCGGATTTTCCACGTCCATTACAAGAATCTGGTCTGCGATCCCTTGAGTTCCCTGGCGGGCTTTTACGAGTATTTCGGCCTTCCTTTCGGCAACGCGGCCAAGGCCCGGATCCGGGATTTCGTCGAGCGGAACCCGCGGGGTGGCTACTTCACGAATCACTATAGCTTCGAGGAATTCGGCCTCGATCCATCAGCGATGCGCGATCGCTTCAAGACTTATATCTCCGCCTTCGACATTCCGGATGAGAAGCGCCAACCCTCCTTTGGCGGGGCCTTAGTCCAATCGGCCGCATGAAACCATTTGCCGTACTGGCCTTCTTGGCCGGTGCCGCCATTTTCGCGTTCCTGATCGTCAAGGCAGGGTTTGCCCCGATTGCTTTGGCGCTCGAGGCGCTGGGCGTCGGCGGTTTCATTATTATCGTGCTGCTGCATCTTCCCCTGGTGGTGCTCATGGGCACCGCCTGGTGGTCGCTGGTGCGCGGCGCCAGCGGCGCCGGCCTCGGCAAATTCATTCTGGCCCGGTTGTTGCGCGACGGCGCCAGCGAGGCACTTCCATTCTCCCAGTTAGGCGGATTCGTGATCGGCGCGCGCGCGGCCGTTCTCGCCGGCGTTTCCGGTTTTTTGGCGGCGTTGTCGACGGTCGCGGACTTGATCATCGAATTTTCGGCAAGGCTTCCTTATCTGGCGGCGGGCCTGGCGCTTCTGGCCTGGCTGAAACCGGACAGCGACCTGATCCGTCCCATTGCGATCACGCTTGCCGCCGGCGTGGCCTTACTGACGGCGGCGCTCCTCGCGCGCCGGCGAACCTACGGGCTGATTGAAAACGGGGCGATCCGGTTGGCGCGGCGCTGGCCGGCGCTCGACCAAAGGGATGTGAAATCGAGCCTGTCGAAGATTTTCTCAAGCTGGCGCCGTTCCGGGTTTGCGTTTCTGTTGCATTTGGCGGCTTGGTTTCTCGGCGCCGTGGAAGCCTTTGTCGTGTTCTGGCTGATGCATATCCCTGTCAGGCTCGGGCAAGCCGTGGTGATCGACAGCCTGTTTTCGGTGATTCGCAGTTTTGCGTTTTTCGTGCCCGGCGCCATCGGCGTACAAGAGGGCGCCTATGTTCTGCTGTGCGCGCTCTTTGGCGTGTCCGCTCCGGCGGCGATCGCGTTTTCGCTGGCCCGCCGGGCCCGCGATCTCCTGCTCGGCATTCCGGCGGTTACGGTATGGCAAACGGTCGAAGGCAAGCGCGTCTTCAAGCCCCAATCACGCCGTTAATGAGGCTTCATCACTGATCTCGATTTCGCCCGACTTATGTGTGAGGCGCGCTCGGCTGGACCTGAATCCGATGTTGCCTGTGTCTCGAATCAGCCGGCGTAATTTTCCTCGACGGCAACGGAGATGGCCTCGATATGCGGCTCAAGAAGCGCGCGTAGACACTTCAGGCACTGCACTCATGCTTTGACGATATTGGCAGTGTGCAAACCTATGCGGGCGTAGGCGTTGCGGGTGTCGATCACTAGTGGACAGGAAGCGGAGATCAAGCGGTAATCAATGCCATCATGATCAGTGCAGATGAGGGCCGCGTCGTAGGTTTTGAGCGCCGCCGCATCGAGCGGCACGGAACGCCGTCCGACGAATTCAGGATGCTCACGCAGCGGCAAGATCTCCGGGACCAAGGGGTCATGGTAGGAAACCTTGGCGCCACGCGCCTCCAGCAGCTCCATGAGCTTAAGGCTCGGGCTCTCGCGCGTGTCGTTGACATTTTTCTTGTAGGCCAGGCCGATGAGCAGAATTTTCGCGCCCTTGAGACTCTTCGCCTGCCGATCGTTCAAGGCCTGAACCAGTTTCTCCACCACGTGGTGCGGCATCGCCGTGTTGATCTCGCCCGCCAATTCGATGAAGCGGGTGGTGATACCATGTTCGCGCGCCTTCCAAGTCAGGTAGAACGGGTCGATGGGTATGCAGTGCCCGCCCAGACCGGGTCCGGGATAGAATGGCATGTAGCCGAAGGGCTTGGTCTTAGCTGCCTCAATCACTTCCCACACGTCGATGCCCATGGCCTCGAAAATCAGTTTCAACTCGTTGACCAGGGCGATATTGACCGCGCGAAAAATATTCTCGGTGAGCTTTACCGCTTCGGCGGTCTCGATGTTGGATACCGGCACGGTACTGGCGACAAATTGATTGTAAAGCGCGAGAGTCAGCGACAGCGCGGCAGATCCATCGCCGCCCACGACCTTGGGTATGCGCGCTGTGTCGTATTCGGCATTGCCGGGGTCTTCGCGCTCGGGCGAGTAGGCCAGGAAGAAGTCGACGTCCGATTTGAGCCCGCTTTTCTCGAGAATGGGTTTCATCACATCGCGCGTGGTGCCCGGATATGTCGTCGATTCCAGCACGATTAGTTGACCGGGCTTGAGGTAAGGCGCGATTGCCTCGGTGGTATCGACGATATAGGACAGGTCCGGCTCGCGCTGGGGCGTTAGCGGCGTCGGAACGCAGATCAACACGACGTCGAGGGCCGCGATATCGGCGAAATCGGCTGTGGAATGGAAACGCTTGGCCGCGACAAGATCGGCGATTATCGCCGAGGGAATATGGTGGATGTAGGAGCGTCCGACATTCAGCATTTCGACCTTATTATGATCGACGTCGAAGCCGGTGACTTCAAAGCCGCTCTTGCTGATGGCGATCGTCAGCGGCAGGCCGACATAACCCAATCCGACGACGCCGATACGCGCCTGGCGCAAAAGGATGCGTCGGTGAAGCTTATCGGCCTCAGCGTTACCCGTCGTTGCGCTTGAAAAACCCTTGTCGTCCATCCAATCACTTCCTTTTTGGCATTTGGCCACCTACTCGGTGAGGATGACCTTTAGTATAATCCTTACCGTTTATCGGATCTGAACTGGCCTATGCTCAAGAAAGCGTCGAGAATAGCGGATAAACTCGGGTTTAATGGGTAAAAAATAGCAACAGGGTTCGGTAATACATATAGCCGCTCAGTATCCGCCTCGGCGGCGATCGCGTTTTTGCTGGCCCGCCGCGCCCGTGATCTGATGCTCAGCATTCCGGCGGTTGCAACTTGGCAAATGGTCGAAGGCAAGCGCGTCTTTAAGCCGCAACCACATCGGTAATAAGGCTTCATCCCCGGTCTCGAATTCGCCCGTCTTGTGTGAGAGGCGTGCAGGTTTGCAACCTGGATGTTCGGCATAAAGTAAATATTCATTAGGCATACTAACCGTCGTTCTTTCACGTTTCTTCGCGTTTCCTCGACGGTCGCACGGCCAGGATGGTCGTAAATCCGAAAGCCGTCCGCTGAATACGGACTAAAGCCTTCCTTAAACAAGCTTTGCTCTAGTGACGCTCGAGCGGCGAGCCCTTGCATGGGCTCGTCTCACGAAACGGCAAACCCGGGGCGACCCGGGGACGCAAAGCCTCCGGTCTCCCGGCGTTACGCGCGGGGCAGATAGCGGGGTTCCCGAATGAGGCCCCGCAGTGTTGCCTTCCGCCGTCTCTCGTTTTGTCTTGTTGGCTTGCGCAGTCCTGTCGTTCTCCGCCTGCAGCACGGTCAACGCACCCGATCCGGAGAATTCCCCCGCGCTATCGGCGACTTCGCCCACGTCATCGGCGCCCTCATTCGCGCCCATCGTGATGTCATCGGCGACATCGAATGCTCTGTTCGGATCGCGCGAAATAGCATTTTCCCCGAATCTGAGCGCGTTCCAGCGCTGGGGAAACGTTAACGCCCGATTCGCCGCACAACGCAGCGCCACAAATCCTTCCTGTGATGGAAGTGACCCGAAAACCTGCCCGGTGCAATGGTGGCAGGGCTTTATTACTGAGCTCGAAGGTCTGCCATTGCAAGAGCGCGTAGCCCTTGTGAACGACACCTTCAATCACGTGACTTACGTGGCTGCGGAGAAGAACTGGGGCAATCCGGGTTATTGGGAGACGCCGTTTGAGTTTCTGAGCAAAGGCGGCCAGTGCCAGGATTACGCCATCGCCAAGTATTTGGCGCTTTTGGATTCGGGCGTTCCTGAAGACCAGATGCGTTTTGTCGTGGTGCGGGATATCGCGCGCAGTCTCGACCACGCCGTCACGGTGGTGAATGTGGACGGCGAGGAACTCGTACTCGACAATTTGGCAACCGAGGTAAAACCGGCGGGACAAGACGAGCAATACACGCCCTATTACGCGCTCAATGACCGCGGTTGGTGGCTTTATTCGCCGCCAATCTCCTCTCGCCGCCGCGCCGTGCAAATGGCCGCGGCACCGCAATAGCCGGACTGATCGCGAACCGCGATTTTCCAGTTTATCTCCGTCATCGAGACGGGAACCATCGGCAAGGATTAGGCTATTTTAGGAATTCGCCGGATTTTACCTTATCCGGTGGGGGTGAAGACGCGTCTGCAATCAATTACCTGACCAATCTCGGCGATCTCGCGGTTTTGCTGCCCTTGTCTGCGGTCGTGCTGGTGTGGCTGTTGCTTTGGCCCAGATGGGATGCGGTGCGCTGGTGGGTCGTGTCGGTCGTGTTTTGCGTTGGCGCCACGGCGATCCTGAAGATCTTTTACAACGCCTGCCCCGAAATCCTCTCCTCCAATCCGAGCGGCCATACCGGCCTGAGCGTGCTGGTCTATGGCGCCATTTTTATTTTGATTTCAGCGCGGAACAAGAATTGTCAAAAGATCGCCCTGATTGCGGTTGGCATCGCGTTAGCGATCGGTATCGCCGTCTCACGTGTGCTGATCGGCGCGCACAGCATCCCCGAAATCGTCATCGGGATGGCGGTCGGCGCTCTATCCCTGGCTATATTCGTTTTTGGATTTCGACGATCTATTCCAGCGGCACTTCCGAGCTGGATCTTAGCCGTGCCGGCGGTGTTGGTTATTCTGCTGTTGAACGGCCATCAACTGCAGTTCGAGGATATTTTTCATTTCCTCGGCATTTATTTGCATAAGACGGGTATTTGCGGCTGATCTCGAGGGCCGCTCCCTACCAGAGCAAAGTCTCCGGATTGGGATAAGGCTTGCCCTTGTTGAGGAAGGTCATGCCCTTGACGCAGCGGATGATGAGCCAGATCGCAGCGGCGATCAGGACGAGAATACCAACGAAGAAATAGGAGCCGATGACGCCGATCACGGCCAAGCCCAGCCACATCCAGAAGGTGCGGATCTGGAAGTGGTAATGACTTTGCGATAATTCGGACGCATCGGACCGGTTCAGATAGGCCATGGCCACGCCGGCGATGCCGGCGAGCCCGGCGGGAGGAAATACTGCTGCGATGAGATAGAGGATGTAGACGAGGTTGGGTCCGCTTCCGGCCGAAACATTGTTGGAGGCGGGTTTCTGTGGCTTATCGGCGGTCTCGGATTTCTCCTCAACCGCCGGCCGATCGATGACGACCGTATCCCCACGTTTGTTCATGAGCCTTCCCTACCGATTTAAATACGAGCGCTAACTAAGTAATCTAATTGAATATAGCGGCGTTTCGATTTTAGTTACAAGCGGCATGGATGCCGGATATTTGTCACAATGCGAATGCATATGAAGAGCGTCACTTCTGATCCGTCTATCCGGACGGTTTACAGCCGTCGATAAAGATTACAGCCGATCCTAAAAGCGGATTTTCTTAAAGATACGCTCAAGCAAAGTGCGGATCTCCCGAAATGATTATCCGCTTGCCCGCCGATCGTCGATTTTATTGGCCACCTCTTCACAAATCTCTGCCAACTCGAGGAATTCTTGCTTGATGAACGGTTCTCCCGCCTTCTCAGCAAGCTCTCGGTATTTGGCAGCCTGTTCTCGTAGATAGTCAGAGTAGTGAAACATGTAATGATGTCCGTCTCATATTTTAGGACGGCTCAAGGATAGCACCTAGCGCCCCGATGTCTTGCCGTGCCTATGTCCCGGCCGCGTCCGGTATCGGTACAAAGCAGACAATATTCGACTAGCCGTCAATGTCTGCCTTCAGAGTAAGAGCGGACTTGACGCGAACATGCCGCAATGTCGCTTTTTGACCTAAAACCGCTACGAAACAAAATAACTATTAAATTTAAGAAGCTTTTGTTCATTGAGCCCTGCAACAGTTCCTTAATCGCGGCCGTCCTACATAGAAGACTGTCCGATCTCCTGAATTCGGTGAAACCCATGGCCTATATCCCGACGGAAGAGAATTTGCCCGCAGCCGCGAAACGCGCCTTGCGCATGAACCGCCGTTATCTCGCCGCGGCCTTTTTCATGCTGGCGCTCACCCTGGCCGGCATCGGCAGCCAAGGCACCCAGCCCGTGCCGCCCGGCATGTCGCGGCTCGATTTCACCATCGAGAGGATGCAGCGCAGCGTCGAGCCCGCCATCTATATCGGCGGGATATTTGTCAGCCGTTCGCGCAACACTATCGCGGCCGGCATGATGGGCTGCGCCGCGGGCGCCGGCACAGGAGCCGCGATCGCCGGCGGCTTGAGCCTGGTCAGCGGCGGGCTTGCGCTTCCCAGCGTCCCACTCGCCGGCGCGCTGGGCTGCGGCTTCGGTGCGCTGGGCGGCGCGGCATTGGGCCGGCCGCTCGATGATTACGCTTCGTTTTAATGCGCGGCGGGGGAGCCGGGGATGAATCCCAGCGCGGTCCTTTTCGCCCTAGTGCGCCTGTTCGCCAAAGTTCGTTTGAGGGATTTCAGATAAAAGGAGAGTGAAACATGGTTTCGATGACGCGACGCTCGCTGGCGCTTCTGGCGCTGTTCGTTGCTTTCGATTTTCCCATTGCGCCGTTAAGAGCCGCGTCCACCAATCCCAAAGCCTTGGTTGATGGCTTGGTGCAGCAGGCGCTTGCGCTCATACGTAACAAGCAGCTCGATGACGGCGCACGGGATCGACAGTTCCAAGCCTTGCTCGATCAGAATTTCGACATCCCGCGCATTTCCCGTTTCGTCCTCGGCCGCTATTGGAATGCTGCGAACGCCGATGATCTGAAGGCCTTCAACGAGCTATTTGAGCAATGGGTGGTGCGGCTTTATTCAACGCGCTTCAAGGATTACAGCGGCGAAACCGTGAATGTGACTGGCGCGCGTCCTGAAAGCGATACCAGCTATGTCGTGCAAAGCCAGTTGATCCATCCCGACGGCTCGCCTCCCACCCAAGTCAATTGGCAGGTGAACAAGGGGGATAACGGCTTCAAGATCCTCGATGTCGAGGTCGAAGGCGTCAGCCTGGCGCTGACCGAGCGCGAGGAGTTCGCCTCGATCATCCAGCGCAATGGCGGCTCGGTGGCAAGCCTCAATCAGGCGATGCAGCAGAAGCTCGCGAGCCTCGATTAAACTACCTTATCTAAATTATTGGCCTGTTTAATTGGCTATGCAGGCAATCTAAAGCGCACCAGGTTCTGTATAAGTTAACATCTCGGCTTGTCGACCCGATGTGGGCGTATGCCCACGCGTGCGCAGAGAAAGCTTAAGTCCTACTGGGCGTATCAATCCGTCAGATGGGTTCGGCGTAAGACTTGGCGAAATCGAAATTTCCGCTATTCCCGAACCACTGGCCGGTCCATTCATAGGCTTGGCCCGGAAAATGGAAGCTCATGGCGGTCAGGCATTGATTGACGGTTTCGCCGTCATCGGACAAGGGCATGATCAGGCGCGTACAGATAAGCGGTATATCCCGTTTCGAATGGTAGCTGTTGCACACCAGGACGGGTCGCTTTGCATTGAACATCATGCGGTAATTGGCTTTGACGAAGCGCAGCCTTTCGCCCGAAAAGACCTCGTCGAAATATTTCCCGGTGAGCTCTTCGCCATAGGCTTCGACGATCGCCGTGCCGACCAAGCGATAGCGGATGCGCTTGTCGAAGATCTCGCTGATCTGGATATTGGGCAACAGGCGGGGAATTTCCGTCGGATCGATGTCGCGCCGCCGCGGCATGGCGCGCGCGCCACATTTGCTTCGCCAGTATGTGAGGGCCGGTCCGAGAATCAAATCGCTACGAAAATTCTTATGAAACTCGTTCCGAAGCTCGAGTGACATGGGATATGACCCCGTTGATCGCATCGGCTTCGGGCTGAAGCCGGGTCGATAACACAGGCGATATCCTCCGGTGACTGGAAGTCTAGAAGCCGATTCGTTAACGCCGCGTAAAAGCCCGGCTGCCGCGGAATCGGCGCGTAGACAGAAGACAACACCTCGGCTTAAACGCAGTCTGGGCTTTGTCACCTGACTCAGCATGGATATCGCAGAGCGCTCGTGATCGGTTCGATAAGTTCCCTGTTCACGCCAGCAGCTTATCCGCGAGTTCAAGTGGCCGGTAGTGGCGGGATTGAGGGCAAAAGGACTTCTCGGTGATGTTCCGATTCCTCGCCGAAAGTGCTGGGGATATTTCCCTTAAATAAATCTTAACCCAGGAAAGCGTAATCTTTCGCCTGCAATTCAGTTTCAATCCAGGCTGAGACACACATGCAAACCATTTATATGGACGTGATCCCGCTGATCGAGCGTCTCCACCGCAAATTCCTCGAAGTGGTTAAGCTCGAGCTCGACACCAACGACGTCCACGATATCAATAACGTGCAGGCGATGATCCTCTACAACATCGGCGACCTCGAGATGACGGTCGGCGAGTTGACGCTGCGCGGCTGCTATCTCGGCTCCAACGTCTCCTACAACTTGAGGAATATGCTCGAGAACGGCTATATAGTGCAGGAGCGTTCGCCGCATGACCGCCGCTCGGTCCGCGTCCGCCTGACCGAAAAGGGTCTGGCGCTGCACGAGAAGATCAACAAGATGCAGGAGCGCCACATCGCGGCACTCAGCCAAGGCGTAATTTCGGCCGAGGACCTCGCCAACGCGCACAAGACTCTGCGCCGTCTCGATCGCTTCTGGACCCAGGCGGTCGAGCTCGGCTCGCGCAACTCGGCATTCACCTCGGCCGCGTAACTCAACCCATCCTTTGGCAAGACAGCGGCCGGCCGCAACAACGCGCCGACCTTTCGTTATCGGGTCGTGCGAGTAGGGTTGGTGTGGCGGCCATTCATCGCAAACGTCCGTCGGTCCTGCTCTGCGTAAGTGCGCTTCCAATAGTTGTCGGTTAATCGTGTGGAACGGACGCCTTCATTGGTTCGGGTTCGTCTCTTTCCGGCGGTACCGGAACCGGCTCCGGCGGCTCTTCGACGGGTGACTCCTTGTCGGGCTCCGGTCGCGTCGGCGGATTGCCGGGCGGTTTGGGTTTGCCGGGTTGTTGGGCACTCCACTTCAACACTGGTTTCCTCTCCATGTCTCTTTTGCGGGCAACTCATCAGGTTATTGGATGGTTACCGGCCTCGCTCCCACAGGAGAAGCGACTTAAATTTTAAGTCGAAGAGCAAGAAGTGATTAACTAGGGTCGATTGAAAAAAGAGTATGAACTTGTCCCACCCATTGACCGAAACATTATCGGCAGCCATTGTGCGAATGGCCTTCCCCAA
This sequence comes from uncultured Alphaproteobacteria bacterium, assembly GCA_963810055.1. GTDB lineage: Bacteria > Pseudomonadota > Alphaproteobacteria > ATCC43930 > CGMCC-115725 > REEB95. The sequence continues at coordinate 10,933 of CAWEME010000069.1, forward strand.
TTCTTCTTCGATCCGGCGATGCTCGGCGGCGTGTTCGTCGACCCCGTCGTATCGAGCCTCCCGCAGGATGGTCTCTTCACGCCGGAAGTAATCTTTACACTCACTTTCCATGCGCCCGACGATCTTCATGATTTCTGGCTTGGGCCGCCCCTCCATCAATGCTTTGATCAGGGCATTGCTGTCGTCGACGAGCAACCGGCGGCCGTCGTCGATCTCGGGGACGCCGATTTCCCACGCCGGAGCCCATTGGAGCAAGTTGAACTTAGAGGCCATGTCTCCTCTCCGTTCATACGCGTCAAAAAAAGAACGGCTTAGGGGTAGCGTCTAGCGCCCTGATGTCTTGCCGTGCCTACGCCCCAGCCGCGTCCGGTATTGGCACAAAGCGGACGTGCCAACTCCTCAGACCAATATCCGCTATCGGGGTAAACCGGACATGGCGTGGACATGCCGCCGTGTCGGCTTTTGATCCGGAGCAGACAATTATGCATCGAGGAGCATATTCATCCGATGCATCCATTGGCTCAGTAAGAGAGCGACATTGAGAGCGAAGCGGGGTGTTTGTTGGATCATGAAAACAAAACGCTTCTCGTCGATTTCCGCAAGGGTGCAGTCGGTTATGGCAGTTATGGTGGCGCTTCGCGACGCGTGGTTGACCAAAGCCATTTCGCAAATGATGCCACCCGTAGAAACTTGTTCGACAATGATGTCGCCGACACCAATGCGAAGAGCGCCGGACAGCACGACATACATGTAATGAGCGGCATCATTTTTTTTCTTGAACAATGTCTCGCCAGATTTGAGCGTCACGACGTTACGCTCTCGACTAAATAGGCCCAGAAAATTCAGCTCGCCATCCACCATGTTTTCCACATATCGCCTTGCCGCCGGTCGCTATTCGCTCAGCCAGAGATAATAAAACTGTAACACAGGAATGTTGCGGTTTTGCTGCAACGTCAACTTTATGGATACTTGGGTTTTAGCCGGCAGAATCACCTCGATGAGCGTTGGGTTATCCCCCGGGATATCCTTTTGGTCAAATTGGTTGTCAGGCGGCGAAGCAATTACAGAGCCCGGCTCCGAGCTTGGCGCGCGCCCGGAGGATCATCGTCTTGAGCGCGGCCGGCGAAACCCCGTCCCGGCGCATCACCAGATGCACCAGCGGATCCGCCAGCACCTCGCACAGATCGGGTTCGATGCCAGCGACGCCATAAGGCTGATGCTCGCACAGCGGAACGGACGGCAATTCGAAGGGCCGCGCATAGGCAAAGCCGTGCGGGCCAAAGGGCGGGGATAACGATCGAGACATGGACTTTCTCCTGCTATTGCCCGCGGCTTGGGCGGGGGCGGGATAATGACGGTTAGCATCGGGCAAATTACATCGACTATATTGCATATATTCGATCGAAAGATTCCTCGGTTTCAGTTCACGATTGGCTCCACATCTAACGCGACCGGGCAGTTTGAAAAATGAAGACATGATCCGTGAGAAGGTGGTTCGTTCGGCAATGGAAGCCATCAAAGCAACTGCCTATCATCGCCGTCCTTCCAAAGAATCGATCGACTCCATCGCGGCAAAAGATGGGGTGATTTACCTGAGGCGCACGGCTTCCGTTCTTCAAAACATCATTGGGACTTCATTGAGGCGTCACGTCGAGGTGCTAGACTGAGTTTGATTGATCAAAGTTGCCGGTCGTTCCCTAGAGAAAAATCGCCATGTCGAACCTCCTAACCCAAGCGTTTCACTACCTGAGGACTCGGTTCGTGGAATGGCGACGCCGAGAGAAAGCCATTGCCGAGCTTTCGAAGATGAGCGACCTCTCGCTCGCTGATATCGGTATCACCCGGGAGCAGATCCCCTATGTCGTGAATCCCCCACGCGACAAAACCACGGCCAATATTAGTTTCGGCAGAAGCCATTTTGCCTTGTGGCTGAACGGACTCTTACGCATACGCGCTTTGCGGGCTGGATTTGGACGAGATTCGTCAGAAGGAACGGGAACGTATCGAAGCCGTGGAGACGCTATTAGCCGCGCACGCATCCAGTGAATCTCGGTTAAAGAGGGCAGGTCAAGGGTCTGACCGTCACATAATGTAGTCATTGAAAAGTTGAATAAATAAGCGAGCCGCTCGGGCGAGGTTCGGTTCCTTCAGTGGCAGAAACGGCTAGAATTGGAGGGATTGCGTGAGCACTTGGAATTCCGTGGGCTACCTCGCCTCGGGCTTGGTCTTTGCGGCCTTCTACATGAAATCCATTATCCCGCTTCGCATCGTAGCGATCTGCGGCAATCTCGCTTTCATCGCCTACGGGATTCGATTTGGCCTCGAGCCGGTTTGGCTGCTTCATTTCGTGTTGCTGCCCTTAAATAGTTGGCGTTTGTGGCAGGCAATCCGTGCACGCTCAGCCTTAGGTGGGGCGCCTCTTTCTTTTTAACGGCTTTCTCCGCGTCATCGACCGGGCCTGTCCGCTATTGGGGGCAAAGCGGACATGACGCCACTTCCGTTTTTTGACCCAAACCGGACTACCGTTTACCGTTCGGGCTGCCCGAGGTGCCGCTAGTCCTCTGCACTTCGCGTCTGTCTTGCAGAAAGGCTGGAATGGCCCGAATATTCACGCCAGATCGGGAGTCATCCGGGGAATCCACGTTTCAAACCGTGGGGGTGGGGGCAATGAATAAATCGAATGCGGCGAATGCGCCGGCGCGCATCCGCGTGGTTGTGGCCGGCATCGCCGGTGGCGTGCTTCTGCTGGGCGCGGCTCTCTTCGGTCCGGCCTGGGCCGATGGCCCGTCCGGGCCGGCGGTCTCGACGGTCAACGGCAAGATCTCAGCCGCCGGCGGCGACATCGGCGGCCATGGCGGCGGCGTCAGCGAAGGCAGCTTCAGCTTCCCGATCGGTTACAGCTTCGGCGGCCAGCTCGACGCCGCGGGCGGTGGCGCCAATGGGCGCGGTTTATACGGCGTGGACGGCCAGGGCTTCTGGCGCGATCCCTCCGTCGGGCTGGTCGGAGGATTCGCCGTCCATGCCGCGCACGGCATCGCGGTGGGTTCCAACGTCACCGCCAAGGGCTCTTACGTCAACCGCTACGGCGTCGAGGCCGAGGATTATATCGGCCGCTTCACGCCTTCGATCGCGGCCGGTTACCAGGAAGGCAATCTGCTTCAGAAGAACGGCGGCTTCGGCATCCTCGACCTCGCCTGGTACCCGATCGACAATCTGCAACTGTCGGGCGGCGGCGATATCAATTCGGCGCATTCGCGCGCGCTCCTGGGCGCGGAATACCAGCTCGGCCTCGCGGCGCTGCCCGGCCTCACCACGTTCGCCGAGGCAGGCATCACCGGCCAACGCGATAGCTACGTGCTGGTGGGCTTGCGCATCTATTTCGGTCCGGACAAGACCCTGATCCGCCGCCACCGCGAAGACGATCCGTCGAGCCCGATCGGGAATACTCTCGACTCAAGCTTCCAAACCAACGGGCCCGCCACGCCGGCCTGCACCCCGCCGAAACATATCATCGGAGGCGTTTGCCGGCTGCCGCCGACCTAAGCCAGAAGGCCGCCCGGTGTAAAAATGCTCATTGTATCGCGCGCGTAGGGCGGCGCGGCGTAAGCGCATGTCTCCTTCTGGCACAAGATGGACATGCCATTCTCATCGTGCAATGTCTGCTTTCGGAGGAAGAGCAGACCTGACGCGAACAGGCCGCCATGTCGCCTTTTTGACCCATAGCGGACATAACCCACGTTCGGGCTAGACAAATCGAGGGCCTTGAGGGGATGGGTAGCACCGGGGGTTTGCCGATTGCATCCTCGCCGTCGCGCCCTCACCCCTTCTGCTGATCGAGCTTTTCCGGCTACGTTTGTTGACCGGCCGCGCTATTACACGCGATCAAGGGCGCGGAGAGAAAGCGGTTGACCTATCGACAAGCTGGTAGGAAAGCGGCCTGACTTTAGGAAAGGCCGCGCAAAGCTTAGGTTTTTGCTTTCGTTTTTCGACGAGAGGTAAAGATACCAATGAGCGCGGCGGAACGCAGAAGCGATAAATTACCGTTTTTGCGAATTTGTTGCTATTTTTAGCTTTGCTTTGGCCTCTTCGATCAATCGTGTTACCGCCGAACGCTTTTTGTCGTCGATGTTGATTTCTAGCAACGCTTCATAATGAGCGATATTCAGGCGGATAATAGCGGGTGATTCTCGGGTAATAGTGGGTGATTCCATATCCATCATCGTCTCCTATCAGCGCCAAATATAGCGACTGACCATGATGGAAGCTTACGCCACACTTGTTGCGTTAGTGCGGCACCTACCGATTAATTTTTTTTGACTCGACCCTTTCTCAACTCGCTCTCACGCTTGTCCTTGTGGATCATTTCATTGTGCGGCTTGAACGGCGTGGTGAGCGCACGGGGCACCGCCAGCTTATCTCGCGGACATGCCACCATGTCCGCTTTTGACCCAAAGCAGACATTGGCAAGCCCCCAAGGATGTGTTTAGGCGCGGTCCCTCAGCCCAGATTTGTGCCGGGCACAATGGGCGCTGCAATAAATCCGATCACCAGCCTCGACGCCGTGACCGATAATCCGGGATTTGCACCGTGCGCAAACTGGGGCCATTGCCTGGATTGCGCACTCGAAGCTGTCGAAGGTCATGGTCTTGCGTCCCCGGCTGATCTTAAAGGCCTTGTCGTAGTCGTTGCCGCACACATCGCAGGTTGACATCGCCAATGCTCCTCTTACAGGGTCGCGACGATTGTCGCGGTCCACAGGTTGTTCGATTCAGTGCGCCTTGACCTCGACCTTCTTCTGATGCTGCTGCGCTTCTGCGCTCTTCGGCAGCGTCACGGTGAGCACGCCCTTGCTGAAATCGGCGGCGATCTTGTCGGCATCCACGCCGCTGGGAAGGGTGAAGGCACGCTGGAACGAGCCATAGGCGCGCTCACAGACATAGGTATTCTTGCCCTTCTCTTCTTTCTCCTGGCGCTTCTCGCCTTTGAGCACGAGCATGCCATCGTTGACCGTGACCTCGATGTCCTTCTCGTCCAGACCGGGCAGTTCGGCGGCGACTTTGTAGGTTTTATCATCCTCAGTCACGTCAACCGCTGGGACGTTGATCATGAGGCTCGTCCGGGGTTCAAACAGCGACGGGAACGATGGGAACGAGGGCCATGATGGAGAGACGAAGCGATCGAACCGGTCAAACAGCCGGTCCATCTCGCTGTGGAAAGCCTTCCAGACATCGGGTACGCCGGTCCGCGTCGTCCTGACTTCAACGGGGGTGGGTTCATTGGCCATCTAAACCTCCTTAGAAACGATTTAAATCTATGGGCGCAGCATTACTCCAGATGTGATCTGTTTTGCATTGATCTGGGTCAAATGGTCTTGAGCAGAAGAAACCGATCATGCGCGCAATAGGGTCTGCTCTCCGGTGTGCAGGAACGGATGATGACGACCTCAACCTACACCGTATTTAACGAGTTGACCGGGAAGGTGGAAGGGCGCGGCCTCAGTGTGACTGAAGCGGCTAATCTCGTCTTGAGTCAGGACGGTGGAATTTACGAACTGCGCCGCAGTGATGCGCGCTTTGACATGAACTTTGAGCCTCAATGGCTTCTGTTCACAAAGCGGCTCGGCGAGCACGCTATGAGCGGCCCGTGTTACAGCAGCGGGCAGCTTATCTCAGCTTACGCGCCGACAGCTGAGGCGGCGTGGCCGGAGATCGCGGCTCAGGTGCTCACGGACTGTCCCGGCAAGCTGGCGGTCCTGCGCGATTTCGAATACGACGCGATGCTGGCCGAGGGCAGGGCCAAGTAGGAGGAACGGGCCGCCCGATTGATCAGACTCGGCGCTCACATTGCCCAAAACCGATACGTTCTGCCCGGACGACCCAACTGGGATGACGTCCGTCACTGGACTCGACCGATGGGTGGTGTCTCAGTTTGAATTTTCCGCTTTGAACACGGCCCCGTAGTGATAAGGCGGCACGTCGATGATCTGGATGAGCTTCATACCAGCGGGTTGGATGGATTTGAATGTTTGTTCCGGCGATACCCTAAGTTGAGTTTTCGGGCCGCGCGGTTCGCCCAATATTTGGGTTTCTTCGCGCGGTCGCTGATGCCAATTCACCACGGCAAAATAGGTCGACGCGACTGTCGAGGTGTTCTTGCTGGGCGATGCCGTGCACTGCGCGAAAAAGTGGCAAAAGACGCCGGAAGGCTACTACAACATAGAACGGATGCTGCACCGTATGACTTCCGGCAAGGGCGAAGTCCTGCTGTGCGGCACTTGCATGGACGCGCGTGGCGTCGCGCCCGATGAGATCGTCGAAGGCTCTCGGCGCAGCACGATGGACGAGCTTGCCTCTGCCACGCTGAAGGCCGACAAGGTGATCGTATTCTGAAGTATTGCGATCACAAGGAAGTAAGCAAGGTCCGCTTTTGGGGGCAAAGCGGACGTAACGCGGATGCCGTCCAGGACCGTATCTATTGGAAGATCACAGAGATGAACCGAAGGGCTGATTGCGCCCTATATGTAACCCATTGAAATCTGGTGCCGGCGCGCGGTTTCGAACCGCGGACCTGCCGATGTTGCGATTCACATCGTCACGATACCGTCATCGATCTGACGCGAGAATGGCTTACCGCTTTGAAAAATTGGCGGATCGGCGCTTTAGGTTGTTATCAGGGGGCATAACGCTTTCTTGCCGGAGCGCACGCCGTAAGAGGGGGACATATGATCAAGCATCTCACCGCGATCGCGCTCGCCGCCGCTGTTCTTGCTGCGGCCGAGCCGGCTTGGGCCGATGAAACCGCCATTTGCTACAATTGCCCCCCGCAATGGGCCGATTGGGCGTCCGAGCTCAAGGCGATCAAGGACACGCTCGGCATTACCGTGCCGATCGACAACAAGAATTCGGGCCAGGCGCTGGCCCAGCTCCAAGCCGAGAAAGCGAACCCGGTTGCCGACGTGGTCTATTACGGCGTCACCTTCGGCATCGAGGCGAAGAAGCAGGGCGTCGTCGCCAACTACAAGCCCGCGCATTGGAATGACATTCCCAACAATCTCAAGGATCCCGACGGCGCGTGGTTCACCATCCATTCGGGCACGCTCGGCCTCATGGTCAATGTCGACGCCTTGGGCGGCAAGCCGGTGCCGAAGAGCTGGAAGGATCTGCTCAAGCCCGAATACAAGGGCATGGTCGGCTATCTCGATCCTTCGAGCGCATTCGTCGGCTATGCCGGCGCGGTGGCTGTCAACCGCGCGCTCGGCGGCACGCTCGACAATTTCACGCCCGCCATCCAATACTTCAAGGCGCTGGCCAAGAACCAGCCGATCGTGCCGAAACAGACGGCTTATGCCCGCGTGCTATCGGGCGAGATACCGATCCTGTTCGATTACGATTTCGACGCCTATCGCGCGAAGTACACCGATAAGGCCAATGTGGTGTTCGTCATTCCGTCGGAAGGCACCGTCGTAGTCCCCTATGTCATGAGCCTGGTGAAGTCGGGGCCAAATCCCGATAACGGCAAGAAGATGCTCGATTTCGTGTTGTCCGATCAGGGGCAGGCGGTTTGGGCGAACGCCTTCCTGCGGCCCGTCCGGACCAGCGCGATTTCGCCCGAGGCGGCGGCCAAGTTCCTGCCGGCGAGCGAATATGCCCGCGCGAAACCGGTCAATTTCTCGAAGATGGCCGAAGTCGAGCAAAGTTTCAGCGAGCGCTATCTCTCCGAGGTGCATTGACCGGCCGGCCGGTCTAGGCTCGATCCGGCTGGCTGTCGCGCGAGCGGGCGGCTTTCCACGGTTTGCCGGGGGGACGGTGTCGATGGAGCGGCGCGAGACGCCTTATCTCGTTCTGATGGCGGCCCCTGCCATGGCGGTGTTCGCCGCCTTCTTTCTCCTGCCGATGGCGCGGCTGGTCATGGTTTCGGGCGAAGGGCCGGGGGGCTTCGGGGCCTATCTCGCCATCATCCGCAACCACCGCTATTTCGATAGCCTGCTCTCCACCGTTCTGCTCGCCATTGCCGTCACGATCACGACCCTCATCCTCTGCGTCGTCGTCGGCCTTTTCCTGGTGCGCAACCGCTTTCCGGGCCATAGTCTCCTGACCGCGATGATCACCTTGCCGCTGTCCTTTCCCGGCGTAGTGGTCGGGTTCATGGTCATCATGCTCGCGGGACGACAGGGCCTGCTTGCATCGGTGACGCGGTGGCTGTTCGACAGCCCCGTCGTGCTCGCCTATTCGATGGCGGGATTGTTCATCGGTTATCTTTATTTCTCGATACCGCGCGTGGTGCTGACCGTGATGGCGGCGGCGGAGAAACTCGATCCGAGTCTCGAGGAGGCGGCGCGTTCGCTCGGCGCCTCGACCGGCCGGGTGGTGCGCGACGTGATCGTGCCCGGGCTGACGCCCGCGCTGATATCGTCAGGCGCGATTTGCTTTGCGACGGCGATGGGCGCCTTCGGCACCGCTTTCACGCTCGCCACCAATATCGACGTCCTGCCGATGCTGATCTATACCGAGTTCACCCTCAACGCGAATTTCGCGGTGGCGGCAAGCCTTAGCATCGTGCTCGGCGCGATCACCTGGCTGTGTCTCGCGCTGGCCCGCCATCTGACCGGCGCCGGCGTCTCGGCTGCGGCATGAGATTGCCATGAGGCGCAACACCCTGTTCGCCGCCCAGCTCGCGCTCACGATCCTGGTTTGCGCCTTTCTCATCGTGCCGGTCGTGCTGTCGCTGCTCGCCGGGATTACCGTCAATTATTTTCAAGGGATCGGCAGCGGCCTCACCTTGCGTTGGGTGGTCGAGGTCTGGGCGACCTACGGCGCGACGATCTACCGCTCGCTCGGGATCGGCGTGGCCTGCCTCATCGCCGATCTCTTGCTTGGCATCCCGGCCGCCTATGTGTTCGCCAGGCGGCAATCGCGTCTGACGCGCCTGGCCGAGGAACTGCTCGTCATGCCGGTCGCGATACCCGGCCTCGCCATCGCTTTAGGTTTGCTTTTGAGTTACGGCGGCTTTCGCGCCTTCCGGACCAGTTCGCTCTTCATCCTCGCCGGTCATGTAGTCTTCACGCTGCCCTTCATGGTGCGCGCGGTGCTCGCCGTGCTCGCCTCGATCGATCTCAAGGCGCTCGAAGAGGGGGCGTCCAGCCTGGGTGCCGGGTTTTGGCGGCGTCTTGCAACCGTCGTGCTGCCGAATTGCCGTTCCGGCATAATCGCCGGCTCGTTGATGGTGTTGACCCTGTCGATGGGAGAATTCAACCTGACCTGGATGCTGCATACGCCGCTGACGATGACGCTTCCGGTCGGACTGGCCGACAGTTACGCATCCATGCGGCTCGAGATCGGTAGCGCCTATACGCTCATCTTTTTCGTCATGATCGTGCCGCTGCTGGTGGGTTTGCAGCTCATTTCGTCGCCGCGACGGAGGCGTAAGACCGTGGCGGCATCAGGCCTCGCCGCCGAAATTGCCGCAATAGGGCCGGCCGTCCAGACGGAGCGGCCATGAAAAGCGGCACGGCCATCAGCCTGATCGACTGCGCCAAGGTGTTTGCCGACGGAACCCGCGCCCTGGCTCCGCTCGATCTCGAGATCGCGCGCGGCGAGACGGTGGTCTTGCTCGGCCCGTCGGGTTGCGGCAAGACTACGACGCTGCGCCTGATCGCCGGGCTCGACCGGCCGGATGCGGGCGGACGCGTGCTGTTCGACGACGAGGATGTGACCGCGTTGCCGATCGAGCGGCGCAATGTCGGCATCGTTTTCCAATCCTACGCGCTTTTTCCCAACATGAATGTCGCCGAGAATATCGGCTATGGCCTGCGCGTGCGAAAACTGCCCCAACGCGACCGCGCGGTGCGGGTCGGCGAAATGCTCGTCATGATGCATATCGAAGCGCTCGCCGACCGCCGCATTGAGCAGCTGTCCGGCGGCCAGAAGCAGCGCGTGGCGCTGGCCCGGGCGCTGGCCGTGCGGCCCCGCGTCCTGCTTCTCGACGAGCCGCTCACGGCCTTGGACGCCAAGCTACGCGACGAGCTGCGGGTCGAGATTAACGGCTTGTTGCGCGGCCTCGACATCACGGCGGTTTACGTCACGCACGACCAGGCGGAAGCGATGGCCTTGGGCGACCGCATCGTCGTGATGGATCATGGCCGCATCGCACAGATCGGCACCTCGCGCGAGGTCTACCTCCGGCCCGCGACCCGTTTCGTCGCCGAATTCATCGGTTCGATGAACCGGCTCAAGGGCTCGGTCCGCGACGGCCAACTCGAGCTCAAAGGCGGCTGCATTCCCTGGAATGGGGGGGAGGCGGAATCCCTCGAGCTTTTATGCCGGCCGGAATATTTTCGCCTGGTGAATGACGGCGAGATCGGTCTGAACGGCATCGTCAAGGCGGTCTTCTTTCTCGGCGACCGGTTACGCCTTATCGTCGAGGATGTCAGCGACGCGCCGCTCGTGATCGAGGCCGGTCATGGACGGGACTACGCGCCCGGAGACCGGATTCGGCTCGCCGTCGATCCGGCCGGGCTTCTCCGGTTGGACCGGTGATGGAGCGATCATGATCATCGCGCAAATCTCGGATTTCCATGTGACGGCGGACGGTCGGCTCGCTTACCGGAAGGTCGACACCAACGCCGCTCTCGCCGCGGCGGTCTCGTGTCTGAACGCTCTCGCGCCCCAGCCCGACATCGTACTCGGGACGGGCGATCTGGTCGATCTCGGCACGAAAGAGGAATATGCGGTGTTGCGCTCGAACCTCCGCGGACTGAAGGCGCCGATCTTCCTCATTCCAGGTAATCACGACGAGCGCGGCGCGCTGCGCGCCGCCTTTGCGGCGGACGGATATTTTCCGGCATCCGGCGACAGCCTGAACTACACGATCGAGTCATGGCCGGTCCGTATCATCGCCCTCGACACGGTGGTGCCGGGCGAAAACCACGGCGCCCTCGACTGGGCGCAGATCGATTGGCTCGATCGCCGGCTCGCCGAGCAACCTAGACGTCCCACAATCGTGATGATGCATCATCCGCCCTTTGCCACCGGCATCCGTCACATGGATGAGATGGGCCTGCTCGATGGGGCCCAGACGTTGGGTGAGGTCATCGCCCGCCACCAGCAGGTCGAACGCGTGTTGTGCGGGCACATTCACCGCCCGATTCAGCGCCGCTGGCACGGCACGATCGCCAGCACGGCGCCCTCGACCGCCCATCAGGTAGTACTCGATCTGCAAGCGGACGGTCAGTCCGCCTTCGTCATGGAGCCGCCCGGCTATCAGCTCCATCTCTGGCGCGAAGGGGAAGGGCTGATCAGCCACACCGCGCCCATCGGCCGGTTCGACGGGCCTTTCCCTTTTTTCGATCCGGGCAAGAAGCTCATCGTCTGAGCCGCCGCGCGCGAATGCGGACTCGGCTATAGATAAATGGTGCCGATGCGCGGATTCGAACCGCGTACCTACTGATTGCGAACGGTCAGGGGCCGTTCGCAATCAGGTCTGCCCGATGAAATCGCGCTTGCCGATTTCGACGCCGTTATGCCGGAGAATCGCGTAGGCGGTCGTCACGTGAAAATAGAAATTGGGCAACGACATGGCGAGCAGAAAGGGCTGCCCCTTGGTTTCCACCGTCCGCGACGGGAATTTGATCACCAGCTTCCTGTCTTCCGAGCCGTTGATTTGCTCGGGCTTGAAGCCGCCGGCGAATTCCAGCGCCTTCGCTATCCGCTGCTTCAATTCCTTGAAGCTGGTCTCGGTATTTTGAAGAGTGGGCATTTCCTGCCCGGCCAACAGCGCGCAGGCCCAATGGACATGCTTGGTCGCCTCTTGCACCTGTCTCGCCAGCGGGTACATGTCGGGGTAAAGCCGGGCCGTCAGCAGGGCTGCGGGATCGATCTTCCTGGCTTCGGCATGGGCTTCGGCCTTGTCCAACATGGCGGACAGGTTCGTCAGCATCCGCGTAAAGACCGTTACAGAGGCGTCATACATTCCGAGCGGCATCGGGTTTCTCCCACAAAATTACTTGGCGGCGGTCAAGTTCAATAACTTGATTCACGCGCGCTGTCTCTAGTGCCGGTTGGACGCCTGATATTGCGGCTTAATCAATGTCCGCTTTTAGGATAAACCGGACATGATGTGGACATTACTGAATGTCCGCTTTTGACCCAAAGCGGACATGTGATGCGCTTGTTTATATTCGCTGTAAAATTGGAGCGATGGTCGCTACTGAATTACCGCAGCCTGTGTTTGTGTAGGCAAGCGAATAACCCGACCGCCTTTGACCACGCCATAAACGACATTAGCGGCTGAAACGGCCTCGTGGTTAGCAGGATTGAATGGGTGATCGTAGACCTGCACCACACCATCGATCGTTCCTACGAGATTATCGAGCGCGGCGCGGACTTTCGGCCCATATACCGTACCAGCCTGTTTGATTGCCGCTGCCAGGAGATAGAGCGAGTCATAACCTTGGGCAGCCGAGGGTGGCGAATCCATCCGGGTGACTTTATAGGTCGCATGGTAATTACGGATGAAGTCGGCGTGTTTTGGGGTATCGCCTTGCTCGATGAAGGTCTGCGGCATGATGACGCCCTCGCCACTCGAACCAGCGGCATCAATGAAATTGGACATCGAAAGCGTCCAACTTCCAATCATCGGCACCATCCACCCGATCTTGGCGCGGCTCTTGGCAATTGCAGCTAATTCTGGACCAATACCATAAGTCAGAATGACTTCGGCACCGGCATCGCGAGCGCGCTGCAACTGTGGAGTCATATCCGTGTCCCCAATATTGAATTTCTCGTTCGAAACCGGGGCGATGCCTTGCGCAGCAAGCGCCTCAATCAAATCGTGGCGACCAACCTGCCCATAGGCTGTGGTATCGGCAAAAATCATGATCTTCCGATAACCACGGGTCTTCACGATTTCTACGATCTTCTCGACCTCGACCGCCGTGCTGCACGATACGCGGAAAATGTAATTCTCTGCGTATTCAGGTGGAGTGAACTGCTGCGTAAGCAAGCTTCCCGTGGTGACACTAAGCACGAGCGGAATATGGGCCTCTTCAAAGATGGGTATTGCCGCCAGGGCCACGCCCGTATTGACATACCCGACAGCGGCGTCAACCGAGTGCTTTTCGGTGAACTCTTTGGCAATTTGCGCGCCTCGATCGTTATCTGCCTGATCGTCGCGTTCAATCAAAACCAGCTTCCGACCCAGGACGCCGCCAGCCTTGTTGATCTCATCGGCGGCGAGTTTGATCCCTCGCAGCATGTCAATCCCCATCGGCGCTGAACCGCCAGTGAATGGACCATCGACGCCGATTCGGATCGGCTCGGAGGCGCGCGCGGGTACGATGGCGAATGCCAGGATGCTAGCAAACAGGGCTGTTTCGATGAACTTCATAACGTTCGCTCCTGTAGCTGGGTCTCAGACGGCAATATCCAACGTTGGCCGTTCAGTCGCGTGGTGAGCCGTGCGCTGAATCGGCAGGCTGATTGTCACGGTGGTGCCGATCTTGGGCGCGCTGGTAAGCTCAAACCGGCCCCCATGCAGTTCGACTAGGCTCTTTGAGATGGGCAGTCCAAGGCCGGTACCTTCCTGGGCCCGCGTCGTCCCGCTGTTGACCTGCGTGAAAGGCTGCAAGGCACGAGGGATATCCTCGGGTGCCATGCCGATGCCGGTATCCGTGACGGCAATCCGCAAATCGCTCCCTTCAACGGCTGTCGAGACCGTGATATGTCCTCCCGCAGGCGTAAACTTGACGGCATTGGTAAGAACGTTGAGCAGCACTTGGCGAATGCGAAGGGCATCCGCCTCGATTATCGGGCATCGCGGATCGAGGTCGGTCGCGATTTGAACCCGGGCGTACTCGACCCTCTTGGAAATCATCGCTACGGCTTCGGTGATGGTCTGATTGATGTCGATCGGCTCGAAGTAGAGTTCGGTCTTGCCCGAATTCAGTTTGGCGGCATCCAGGATGTCGTTGATGATCGAGAGCAGATGCTCTCCGCTAACATGTATGATAGCACCGTATTCGCGGTAATTCTCGGAAATTGACCCGAGAAGTTTGCGTTCGATCATTTCGGAGAATCCGATGATCGCATTAAGCGGGGTTCGAAGCTCGTGGCTCATGTTGGCGAGAAAGGAAGTCTTGGCCCGATTTGCCTGTTCAGCCAATTCTTGCGCGACCTTAAGCTCTTCCTCGCGTTTTTTTAAAAGTGTGATGTCCGAACAAAATAGGACGGTATGACCTTCCTTGGTACGCCGTTCACGCATGAGAACCCAGCGGCCATCACGGAGTTGAATAATGGGCTCACCCATGCCCGATCGATGCTGCTTTAATCGCCATTGCAAAAACTCTGGGTCATTTTGATGCTCGTCAGCATAGACATGCTGGTCCACGGCAGCTTCTGCAATCTCTTTAAAGGTCTTGCCGGGTACTAAGAGGTCTTTTATCGGCGCAAAGAACGAGCCGTAAAGCTCATTCGACAGGATGAGGCGGTCATTTTCGTTATAAAGTGCAAAGGCTGCTGGCGCGCTCTCGATGGCACTTAGGAGCCTTGCCTCCGCGGTTTGACGTGCCCGTGCTTCCCGATCCACGCGAGTGGCTTCTCGCGCAGCAGCAGTCGCAAGCCAGCCGGCGAGCGCCGTCATGACAAGCAACAAGCCTACATCCATCACAGAGAAGGTAAGAAATTGGGGCGAAGTGATGATGGGTTTACCGATCAAAACGACCTTGGCCGGATACCCTCGAACCTTGGCAATCGATGTGTTCGCTTTGTCGCTATCGCTCCAAGCACTGGAATGCTCAACCGTCAGTAACTCGTCCGACAAGCCCGTTCCGGCCAGAATTGCCCCGTCATCCCGTTCGAGCAGGGTAATTGCACCCTGTTCTTCGCTTTGTGAATTATAGAATTCCTCAAAATACCCCGGATCGGAGAACGATGCGACGATCCCACGGAAATTCCCATATTTGTCAAGCACCGGTCGGCTGATCGCAAATACTGTCTTTCGATCGACGCGCGAAACCACAATTCGATCAATGTAGAGGCCGACGCCGAGCCACTTCTTCTGTTCGGCGAAATACGTTCGATCCGCGATGTTCGTGGAAGGCGGCGGGAAAGATAGCGATGAATTAATCACGCGACCATCTTGGTCCGCAACAAGAATGGCATGGACCTGCGGCAACTCCTTTCGATATTTATCGATAAGCATTTGCGTGGCGATCGTCGGCTTCTCGATCGGAAGGCTCGCCTTCAATGTCTCGGCGATCGTCCCAAGCGACAGATCAACGGCGGCTATTGCCCGACCGGCATGTTCGGCAAGCAATGCCGCTTTTTCTTCGCGAGAATCACGGCTACGCTCGGCGAGCATCCCGTAATAGTGAGTGAGAATGAGCGCATTAGTGGCATAAGCCCCCGCGAGGAAAATAATTGTAAGCACGACGATACGCCGTGCGAGTGGGATTGCCCGAGCGCATTCCATTATGGTCGAAAAACTACGTCGCAATGTCGGCATGCCGCTTGAAATCCTACGGTCATAGAATCGGTCGGGTCGAGCATCGAATTAAAACGTTAAAACCCCGGAAAGGAGCGTGAAACAATTAAAACAGAGCGCGACTCATGCCGCTCGCGATGAGGCAAAGCCCTTATGAAATGCGGGAAAATTATTTCAATATGGATAAAATTTTGCGATTTTGCAGATACTCTCGGCCTATTCTCGATTTTTGGAGGGGGCATGTCCGCTTATGGCACAAAGCGGACGTGAGAGAGCTGCCTTTTGATGTCTGCTTTCGGGGATAAACCGGACATAACGTGGACATGCCGCTATGTCCGTTTTTGACCCAAAACGGACATGCAGGGGACGAACCAAGTCACGGGTGCCTAAACGGTGGTAACAAAGCCGCTCAAGCCGTTACTTTTGCGCTACGGCGGCGCATCGCGTAACCGATCAGTCCCGCAGCTAACAACAAGATGCTAGTAGGCTCGGGGATTGGGGAGGTAGTCGCCGAGGCGTTGAGGCTCACATCGTCGAAGGTGACAAAACTACCGGAGCCGCCAGAGGAATGGAATTCGATCCCGATATCGCCGCTGGCATAGGGATTGGACCCTGCGGAAAAGCTGTAAGTATCCAACTGGAAGCTGTCCGGACCCGAAAGGGGTGCGGTCACCGGGAAAGTCGCTAGCACATTCGACGTGCTGCCTTCATAGAGGATCGCATCCACCGTGCCCGGATAGGTGAGGCCGCCGGCGAGGGCGAGCTCGCCAACATAGAAGCTCAAAGTGTAGTTGGTGCCGGTCTGGAAGAGCGAACTCGTGGTCTGCGAGATCGAGCCGCCGCCCGTGCTGCCGGTGCCGGCGTAGATGTAGGCGACCTGATTCCCGTCCGGCGCATTGATGGTGAAATAAGGCGCCTCGGGCAGATACCACACGCCGGCCGTGGGGCCGGTGCCGAAGGTGCTGATCGTCCAGTTGGTGATCGGGCCGCTCGGGCCGTTGGAGTCGCCAGGTGCTGCAAGCGTCGGTGATTCGAAAGACGGGTTCAGGACGGTGATGGGATCCGCCGCCGCGTAATGAGCGAACAGCATTAGCCCGGCTGCGAGTGCGGCGCGCAGGATGAGCTTCAACATGGCGAGCTCCTGACAGAAATCGTTTTCTGACAGGGTAAGAGCAAAGGCCGTGCCGTTTCTAAAACGGGTTAGTTTTCAGTGGCTTGGTTTTGACTGTGGTAAATTTTATGGCGTGCTGTAACGGATTCTGACATTTCCCGGAGGCAAAAGACCTTTGTTTGTAAATCGATGGGATCATTGACCGGTTGGTTAAATTGGCAGTTGAATCATCATAAGAAGAATTCTCATAGAGTTGGGGGCTCATATGAACACGCAATCCAGACTTTGCGTTGCCGTGGCTTCGGCGGGGCTTCTGGCGGCAATCGCCTTTGCGGCGCCGGCAACGGCCGCGCCGGCCGCTCCCTACGACTGGACCGGCGTCTACGTCGGCATCAACGGCGGATACGGCTTTGGTCCGGAGAGATGGAACTTTCCTACTCCCGACCTCGGATCCAACGCCAACCTGTGGCTCCATGGCGGGGCGGTCGGCGGCACGCTCGGCTGGAATTTCGTCCAGACCGGGCCTTACGTTTTCGGAATCGAAGGCGATTTCGACTGGGCCAATATCAGCGGCCACACGGCTTGTCCCAACGTCAACTACTCGTGCAACACCAATATCTCGGATCTCGGCACCTTACGTGGCCGCGCGGGTTACGCCGTGATGGACCGGCTCCTGGTCTTCGGCACGGCCGGACTCGCAGGCGGGAGCATTGTCCCCAAAGTCCCCGGTACGCAAGGGGGTCTCGGCGTCACTGTTACATCGAAAATGGAATGGGGATGGACCGTTGGTGCGGGCGCCGAATATGCCTTCGCTGACCCATGGAATGGCACATGGATCGCCAAGATCGAATATCTCTACGCCAATCTCGGCTACAACTATTTCACCGACTCGTCCGCCGAAAATCTCAACATCAAGCCGCAGATCAATCTGATCCGCGCTGGCGTGAATTATAAATTCTGACCGCCTTCGCTGCGGAAAAGTCACAAGGGTGTACCACCCATTGACCGGCTAGTTAAATTGGCAGTTGAATTAACATTAGAAGAAGAAATTTTCATCGGGTTAAGCTCGGGAAATGACGCGTCATAATTCAAACTGAGACACTGCTATCTCCGAAAAAATCAAAATGGTGCACCACCGCTAATCGATGTAGCTATTGGTGGTGTCCTAATTTGAAATGCGGACGGAAGTGCCGTCTTCATCATTCTCAATTCTCAGCGATGCCGTGCTTTTTCAGAACATCGGCCTTATTGTTGAGATCGTCGTCGTACCGGTCCAAAAGTTCAGCACCATCGACCACACTTGAGTCGTTCACATCACGGCCTAGCCGGTGATGAAAGACGGTATTACATTTCTTACACCGCAAGACAAATCCGCCGTAATCGCTTATTCCCCCGGCTGTCCAATTTTTCGAGATCTCGATAATTTGGTCACAATTTTTGTTTGGGCAGTCCAGAAAGACGTTTTCATGTCGGTCGGTCATAACTTATTTCCTTTGGCAACTTTCCGCTCCGCTACTAGAGCGGCCCTTACAGCCTCAACCGGCGATGTGATGGGCGGGATATCCGCATAACGGGGCGGTACACTACCAGAATTGGCGGGATCAGTTTCCAAATCTCAAAGCTGAACCCTCTGAATTGATTTACTTTTTATACAAATCCATCAGCGCTTTAATGGTTCGGCCTTAGGCATTTTTAAAGTGAGCCGGCATAAATTCGCGTTCATGCCGCTACGTCATTCTTCCCCCGTTTTTGCCGCCCGCGCCATCAGGTCGGCTCGCTCGGTCGAATCTGATTCCGATGCCGCCTGGCTGATCGAGATCGGACCGGTGCTGTCGCTCGACAGCCTGCCACCTCCTGAGACTACGCGTTGGGTCATCCGCCGCAAGGCCGTACTCGTCGCCGCGGTGCGCGCCGGCGTCATCAGTCTCGAGGATGCTTGCCGCCGATACACGATATCGATCGAGGAGTTCCTCGCCTGGCAGCGTCTGGTTGATAGTTATGGCCTGCTCGGCCTGCGCGTCACCCGGCTGCAAGACTATCGTGTGAATAATTCCGCCGCCGACGCCGACCGACACCCCCGCGCTAACGACCGGCATGGCACCGATCGTCGGTGAAGAATGCGGCTTTACGCGAAGTAAAACGTCGCCAAATGTGAAGTAATTCTAAATCTAGCTGGAACCAGGATTCCCGGCTAGGCCGGAATTAGCGGGAAAAGCGGGTCAGCTCGCCACGACAGCGGCGGAGCCGACGCGCTCGGGCGGAAAATAGACCGAAGCCTTGGTACCGGCACCCGGCGCGCTATGGATTTCAAGCCCGCCGCCATGCAACTCGACTAGTCGCTTTGAGAGCGGCAGACCCAGCCCCACCCCGCCATGACGGCGCGAAAGCGTGCGCTCGATCTGGCCGAAGGGCTGGAACGCGCGCGGGATAGGCGCTATCCCTGAACTGTCCTATCCTGGACGCGTATGAACGGAGAGGGGACATGGCCTCTAAGTTCAACTTGCTCCGATGGGCTCCGGCTTGGGGAATTGGCGTCCCCGAGATCGACGACGACCATCGCCTGCTCATCGACGACAGCAATGCCCTGATCGAAGCGTTGATGAAAGAGCGGCCCAAGGTGGAAATCTTGAAGATCATCGGGCGCATGGAAAGCGGGTGCTGGGAGCACTTCCGACGCGAAGAGACCATCTTGCGGGAGGCCCGATACGAAGAGGCCGACGAACACGCCGCCGAGCATCGCCGGATCGAGGAAGAGTTGGAAAGGGTCGTTCGCGCAATTGCTGCCGATGACGTTTTAGTCAATGGGTGGGACAAGTTCGTACCCTTTTTTCAATCGACCCTGGTTAATCACTTCTTGCTGTTCGACTTAAAATTTAAGTCGCTCCTCCTGTGGGAGCAAGGCCGGTAACTGTCCGACCAAAGTCAGTCTTGCTGCGGAAATGCGGGTTTAAGAATGCCTTAAGACATTGGGCCGACGATGCCGTTGTCTCCAGTTTTCTCCTGGATACGCGGAGCATGGTGCCCCCCACCAGCTCATTCCGCGAGACTGAGTCCGGCGCTACGGCCAGTGAGTAGTGAGTATAGCCTGATCGCCGGACTCATTTTCCGCTAAAGCCGCAAAAATAGGCCGCCAAGAAAACTGGCGGCCTTAGATCGCGCGGACGGGGTAAGAACCAAGCGTTTCAAGGATACAATTTATCCAAGGTGAATTTATTACTAGGTCCGCTTGCTACCTAATATCAGTTAGGCGCCATTCCTGATCCGTCCTATCCTCGCCGCATCGCTTTTATGGGGGTGTCATGAAACACGGGATTTTTGGGCGCTGGAAAGCTTCGCGCCGGTCGAACCATGTGGCGGTTTGGATTTGTCTTTTGGCCATGGGCGCGCTGCTGCCGCATTCGGCCGAGGCATTGTCCGCCTTTGCCGCGGGAATCCCGGATAACGTGGCTACACAAGGTGCTGCATTTGGAGAAGGCCACAATTACAGCACGCGTGAAGGCGCCGAAGCGCGGGCTTTGCAAGAATGCAGGAAACAGCAGGGCACTCCGGCAAGCACCATCGCGCTGTGCAAAATCATCGCCCATTTCGACAACCAATACTTGGCGGTTTCCTTGGACCCGCAAGTGAACACGCCGGGATTCGGCTGGGCAATTGGGGCTAATGCTGCCGAGGCGAACAGCCAGGCGCTGGCGAATTGCCGCCAGACCGCGGGTTCGAATCGGGCGGGATACTGCGTGGAAACGATGACCGAATGCGACACACAGCCGCCAGCCAAGAAATAGATTTTGTACAACTGCTACCTAATACCGCTGTATCGAGTTGGGTTTTCCAGCGGCTCGGTGTTCTTCTTATATTTTAACGTGAGGTGTGTGGCCGAAGGGCTTTCTATCCATGTGGATTGAGCTGAGTGTAATGTTTTGTTACCGGTAGGCAGGGTCTCTCGTTCCAGGACTACGCTTTTCGGAAAGCTGCGTCATTCTTGCCACAAAACCCTTAACCCAAATGGCCGCTGAGATGATCAAAATCGAAAAGTGAGAAACAGCCAACAACCCTGAGTATAGGATTGTTAGCCGGATGCAATGATCAGGCTAAAAATCCATAAGTTGAGTGGGGTTTCGTCCAAGATAAACTCCGATAAATCCCATAAACGTCAGAATCCTTTACATTCCCATCTATGTTATTCTTGCCATTATTACGCTACGTAATTTTTTACATGTAGTATATGTGTCATTTATTATATGAGTAACTCGTAAGTAATGATTAATGTTGACCGATTACTTAAATTTCTGAGAGACTTAGCTAGCTTCAACGGGGGAGGTTGCCGTGAGAATTCCCGCGAACTCTCTGTGCGCCCTAGCGGTATCGCTGATGGCTCTGTTTATCGCGGCACCCATGGCGGTGGCCGCGCAGCCCGTAAACGCCCAACTCGCGCAAGCCTATACGCCGCCCACCCAAGATCAGTTCAACGCGGCGGTCGCTGCATGTACCGGGGGTAACTGCTCGAGCCTGAATACTTTGATCGCCGGGATGATCGCCAACGATCCGAACGCAGCTGCCGATATCCAGAGCCTCACTGTTAGCAACGCGCAGTCAACGCAGGCTAGTGGCGGCGATCCCGTTAGCGCCACCCTCGCGGTGATCGCAGCGGTCGAGGCGGATATCAACCCGGCCGCCGGAGCGGGAACTGTCGGGTCATCCCAATGGGCTGCGACGCTAATCGATAACGTCATCGGTGGGGTCGAGGCCGCGCTTCCGGGCGTCAATGTGGCAGGATTGCGCAACAACGTAGCCCTGAACTTGGTGAACAACCTTTACACGCCGCCGAACGTCGTTCTTCCGCCGGCAAGTCCGCATTGAGATGTTCTGAAACATGCATTCGATGGAAATCGATGAGAAAAACCGCCGAATAAGGCGTCTGCGATAAAAAATTTGTTGTTGGAATTTGGAGAAAAAAGTGATGGGGCGACAATTCAGGGGCTGGAGCATTGGAATGCTCACGCTTCTGACGCTAATCACGATGGCTGGTCGCGCTTCGGCACAGTTCATTCCAACTCCTGAGGCAACCATCCCCGAACGGCAAGACGTGCTGCAGCGCGCGCGGCCTGATTACGATCCGCTCGGCATACGCGCGGGATCGTTCTTGATCCTACCGTCGGCGAATGTCATTCAAAGCTGGGATTCCAACGTTTATGCGACGCCGACGGCGGACAAAAGCGACTTGGTGACGACCGTCCAACCGCAGGTTTCCGTCGCTTCGGATTGGAACAATCACGCGCTTAATCTTCTGCTCTCCGACCAGTCCAGTTTTTATCAAACGCAAACCACCGAAAACGTGAACAATCTCACGGGCGCAGCACAAGGTAGGCTCGATATCGAACGCAACATCTATTTAACCGGCGGCGGCGGTTATGTGCTGTCGCACGAAGATCGCAGCTCGCCCAATGCCGCAGTAAGCGGAAAGTTTCCGACCGAAACCCATGACATAAACGGCAATTTGGGCTTCGTTCACGACACGGGCATTATCGGGCTGAGAATCAATAGTACGGTCAACTCATATTCCTACAATGACAACGTAACGAACACAGGCACCGTTATACCCGAGAAATTCCGCGATTATATGGGTTATACCTTCACCCCACGGGTTACTTATGAGCTCGTCCCTGGCTATCATGCTTTCATTCAAACGCCGCTCAATGAGCGCGATTATAATAGTGCCGATCCAACAATTGGTTTCAAACGTAGTTCCCATGGCTATGAAGGTGATGCAGGCGTTGCCTTGAACCTGGGCTCGGCGCTCAACGGCGAAGTGTTCGCGGGGTATCTCCGGCAGGATTACGAAGATCACCAACTGAGTAGCCCGCAAGGACTCGGCGGCGGAGCCAATTTATTGTGGAACATGACGGATCTAACCTCGTTTCGTTTTGCCATCAGCCACACGATTCAGGAAACCGATGTTGAGCCGGCTGCGGCCATAGTCGAAACAAATGCCACGCTGACCGCCGAACATGAGCTTCTGCGTAATGTCCTTTTGAGCGCAAGTGGCAATTACTACATCGACCAGTACGCAGGACTCAACCGATCCGACAACAATTTCCACGCGAATGCTGCAGTGAAGTATATGCTGACGCGCAATTTCTCGGCCGGACTTGGATTGGATTTTTATCACCGTGATTCAAATGCTCCCGGCGTCAATTACGACCGGGAGATCATTGGACTGAAATTGCGCGTCCAGTTATAAATGACCCCTGGGACACAAGGGGCTGGTTGTTCGATGACAAAAATTTTAGTCCAAACACGGCTCAAGAACTTGTGTTTAATCGTTTTGATAATTCTAGGCTTTGCTTGGGCGCCCTATTCTCAAGCGCAGAATGACACGGCTTATAGATTGGGCGTCGGTGACCAGGTTATAGTCAATGTCTTCAACGAACCGGACTTGACGGGAACTTTCGCCGTTAATGACCAAGGAATTGTTTCGCTACCGCTGATCGGCCAGGTTCATGTAGCCGGCATGACCCTGAGCGAGGCCCAGGACGTCATCACGCAGAAATATGGTGCCAACTACCTCGTCAATCCACGTGTCAATATCCAGGTTGTGAATTACAGGCCGTTTTATGTCATCGGCGAGGTCAAGAATCCCGGTAGCTATCCCTACGTCAATGGTATGACCGTGCTTAACGCCGTAGCACTTGCCGGCGGTTATACTCCGCGCGGCGACAGCGACGATATCCGTGTCAAACATGCCGACGATCCGTCGGCAAGGGAACAGAAGATCGGCGAGAATGATCCAGTAAAGCCGGGCGATATCATCCGCGTGAATCAGAAGCTATTTTAGTTAATTGGTTAAAAGTGTCGTTTAAGCATTCGCAATTAATAGAACAATCGAGTATTGTTTATACAACATACAAAGTATACGGGGCGGCGAAATTCAAATGGATACGACCGAATATTCTCGGCCGGAGGGGTCTGGCGGCGGCGATCGCGCGAGGCAAGCAAGCAGCTTTGCTGGGGTCTCAGGTGAAGATTCCGTTCAAGGCATTGGTCTCGCTGATACATTAAATATCCTTCGCCGACGACGCTCAATCATCCTTGCCTGCACTATAGTGATAACGGTGGTTAGTACTGCCATCGTGTTCCAACTGACCCCGCGATATACGGGGGCATCGGCACTGCTGATCGATCAGCGTAAAACACAAATTCTTGATATCCGGTCCGTTGTTTCCCAATTACCAGCCGATACGGCTGTCGTGCAAAGCGAAGTCGAGGTACTTAAATCCAATTCCATCGCCGCGGCCGTCGTCAAAAAAACTAATCTATTAACTGTACCCGAATTCAATTCGCGGCTGCAACGCAATTCAATGCTTGGCACAATAATGGAGCCGGTTCACTGGACTGCCTCGGCTGTAGAGTCACTGTTTATCTCTGGATCCGGCGCTGAAACCGATCCCGCGAATGCTGAACTTCTTTCTGTGATTAGCGCATTGCAGTCTAGCACACAGATTAGTAACGATGGAAAATCTTATGTAATGAATATCCATGTCGAATCGGAAGATCCAAAACTTGCCGCAACGCTAGCCAATGCCTATGCGGATGCTTATCTAAATGCTCAGCTTGATGCCAAATTCCAGGCTGTTCAGCGGGCGAGCGCCTGGCTCAACGATCACCTGGCTGATCTTCAATCGAAGACAGAAGCCGCCGACCGGGCAGTTCAGCAATTCGCTGCTGCTCACAATTTGACACAGACTATGAATGCCAATTCCAATGCCAATGTCACGTCGCAGCAGGTTTCGGAGCTCAACACTCAGCTCGTCCTGGCATCGGCCGATCTAGCGCAAAAGGAAGCCAGCCTGAAGCAGGTGCAGGATTCTCTGAAAACAGGTGGAGTCTCAGCCGCTGCGCAAGTCTTGTCCTCTCCCTTGATTCAGAATCTGCGGGAACAACAATCGGCTTTGATTACAAAAGAAGCTGATCTTGCGACCCGCTATAAACCCGAGCACCCGGCGATTATCAATATAAAGGCGCAGGAACGGGATCTGGAACAGAAAATTCAGGACGAAATCAACCGGATTGTTCACGGAATGGAAGGCGACGTTGTTGCCGCGCGCGCGAAAGTCAATTCATTGCGTCAAAGCCTAACCGGCCTGCAATCCTCGCCGCAGAATGATGCACAGGTTCAACTTCACGAATTGCAGCGTGAAGCCGACGCTAACCGAACCCTTTACGAGAATTTCCTCACTCGTTTCAAGCAGACCTCAGCGGAAGAGGATATCCAGGAGCCGGATGCTCGCATCATTTCTTTGGCAATGGTCCCGAACAAGCCTTCCTATCCCAGAAAATTGCCCTTCATTGGTGTCGCGTTTCTTGGATCCGTCATGATTGGCATTTTTGCGGCCTTTGGTGTGGAACGTCTGGATGTGGGCTTCCGCACCGGTGAGCAATTCGAAAAAATGGTGCAGGTGCCGGTGCTAGGTCTTGAGCCGGCCCTGATTTCCGGCGAGTCTCCTCATGACGTGGTCATCCAGCGGCCGGTATCTTCATATTCGGAGTCCATTCGATCGATTCGAACGGCACTTAACTATTCGGACGTCGATAATCCACCGAAGGTGGTTATGGTGACATCATCCCTGCCAGACGAAGGCAAGACCGTGTTCGCCTTGTCCTTGGCGCGAAGCGTGGCAAAATCCGGTGGCAAGGCGTTGTTGATCGACTGCGATCTGCGGCGGCCGTCGATTGCCAAGCAATTCAATGTCGAGCCCAAACCGGGTCTCCTCGCCTTCTTCGACGACAGCGCCGACAAATCCAAAATCATCAGTATCGATGCCGAATCAGGAATGAATTTCATTACGGTACCGTCTGGCACACCCAATCCCCAGGATTTGCTGGGTTCGAAGCACATGAGAGCGCTGATCGATGTCATGCGAGACCGCTACGATCTCATCGTGCTCGACACGCCGCCACTACTGGCCGTGTCGGACGCCCTGGTCCTGTCGCATGTCGTTGATGCCACAATCTTTCTTGTCCGTTGGGCAAAAACCCCGCGGCAGGTCGTGATGGGTGCGATGAAGTCTTTCCGAACGCTTGGCGGCAAGCTCGCCGGCGTGGTGCTGGCGCGCGTCGACATGCATAAGCACGCGACCTACGGATATGGTGATCCAGGCTATTATTATGGCTATTACAGCCGGTACAGCGGCTATGACAGCTACGGCCATGCTCAGAATACCGAGCAGGAATGGTCCCTGACCAAGACCTGGGCCGATTTGCGGCAAAAGGTGTTCCCCGGCGATCGTGTCGATCCCTCTTAAATCGAAAGCGCTTCCGGCGACGCTGGCGTTTTTACTGCTGGCCTTGGGGATACCACAGACTGCTGATTCGGTTCTGTGGCTCATGACCGGCGACGCATCCGATCAACTGGGCAAGGAAAGTCCGGCTGCGCCGGACCAAGCCGCTACGAATGTGGCCTTGCTGGAAAAAGCCGATGCATGGACCGGTGATCCAAAGGCACTGATTCGCGCCGGTATATTGCGGTTACGCCTAGCAACCGGCTCGAATTATCAAATAGACAAAAATCAGCTCCAGCGCGCGATTGATGATCTCTCCGGCGGGCTATCGCGTTCGCCGGCCAATGCCTATGGCTGGGCCGCATTAACGCAAGCCCAAATGGCTGCCGGCGACCAGATCAAAGCCAAAAAAGCGCTTTCCACGTCGATGCTGATTGACGATTTCGATCCTGCATTGAGCCTTTGGCGTTGCGAGCTCGGCTTGCTGCTGTGGGATCAGCTCGATAGCGACGATCGGCGCTTGTGGAATGATCAAGTCCGTCTGGCGTGGGATTCGCAACCGGAAGGCCTTGTCGCGCTGGCGCAGCAAGACTCGGGCGCTTATGCCGTTCCGATCAGGTTTGCGTTGATCTCCGATCCGGCGCGCTACCAGGCTTTCCAGAAAGTCTTTGTTCAGCGTCATTAGGAATTTTGTCGGCGCTAACACGCGATGACCAGGACTGGGAAACCGCTACGCCGAGCAGAAAACAAAAGGTATATGTGACCGCTGGAATCTGAAGACCGAAATCCACAGTGGCGTGGAGAGCGACTAGAACCGTTGCGGCGACGCCCAGGCATGGGAAGACCGCATCCCGCCGGCGCTGGCGTAAGCCCCGCGCGCAGATGACCGCCAACCAGGCAAGGACCGCCAAGAGACCCAGCGCCGCGGGAATGCCAAGCTCGAGGCCATTTTGTAGATAGTCGTTGTGGGCCAGGTCGAAATAGGCTTTGACGTCCGGCGATCGGTAGATTGGAAACACCGACGTGAACGAGCCGAGGCCGGTCCCGAGCCATGGATAATCTCTAATCGCTTGCAGTGTGAGTTGATATACCGAAATCCGATTCTCTGTGTCGAGGTCGGTGCCTATCAGGCGCTCGAAGGTCACGTCGCCGCTTATGGCAAGCGCGATGAAAATCATCACCAAGGGGAGAAGTATCCATCGCAACTGCCGCATCCGGCCCAGGCTGGGCGCCATGGCCATGGCCAGGGCCAGGGCCAGTATCCCGGCAAAGGTCGAAAGCAATCCACCGCGAGAATGCGTCAAAAACAGCGCGGTGGTCAGCACGAATATGGAAACAAGAATCGTGGCGCGGCGGCTGATGAAGTCCAGCACGAGCCCGATCTTGTTGCGCCAGTCACCATGAAGCCGCAACTGCTGGAAGGATAGAATGAGGTGGGTCAGCGCCGCGAGCGTGCAAAGCCCGAGATATGTGGCAAACGAGTTTTTGTTGACGAACGTCCCGCTGAGGTCCTGGACATAGGTCCATTTGGAAAACCACAGAATCGTCTTGTTGCCCGACCAATAGACGAGAAGTCCATAAGCCGCATAAAGGCTGCCCGACACCATGACAAGCTCGACCGCCGCACGGGCGCGAGATTGTTTCCGGCACAGGATCATGGCGAGGTAAAAAATCCCTGCATAGCTGAGAAGACGATAAAGCCCGACATATGCCGCCTGCCGATCGACCGCGATCGACCCCGCTACATCCCGGCCCAGCGCCCCCGACGCCAAATCCCACACCGGGTTTTGCCATACGGCCGGCACAAACGAGAAGATCTGGAAGATTACGAAGGCCGCAACGGCGGCAAAGACCAAACTCGGAACAAGAAGATGTTTTCTGAATATGTATTCGTCCTCCATGATGCGGGCGAGACTCATCGCCATCAGCAGCGCTATGGCAAGGCCGGCAATATCCCAGGCCAATGGCCGCGCGGATCCGAAAGGCAACGGCGCCGTGGCGATGACCGCACAAAGGCCGGTAAAAATGACGCGAGGCGAGCTCCACTGACGATCAGGCTTGGTGGGCGGTTGAGCAGTAGTTGACATATGCAAGTTCTCTTTCAGTTACGACACAGTTAAATAGCCGCTGGCACTATCTTATTTGACGAGGGTTGCCACGATGTTCGTTGCGGGGAATAGCTACCGCTGGGTCGTGAGTATATCTCAAGGTTGTCCACGCGGTGCTGGCGAATCCCATTAGCTATCAACAAAAGAATTATCGGCAGAGCCGTGTAAGATGAACGCTACATCAACAGAGAAAAAACGTGTTAAGCGCGCCAACCCCAGATTTCAGGAGGCCGGTAGCCGCATTATACGAATATGTCTTGTACCCAAGAGTGGCGAGCGCCTCGCAAATCTCCGGACGCCTACCGCCTTCGATCAACAAGACCGGCCGGGATTTCTTTATCGTTTCCCATGCGCCCTCCAGCGCGCTCAACTCTTCGCCTTCCGTGTCTATTTTTATGCCATCCAGCAGCAGCCCTAGAGAATCGAGCGGTTTAACCTCGACCTCAATAGTTTCAACCGCGATTGATTCCGGGCGCAAGAAGGTAAATCCCTCCTGTCGCAGCCACGCGCACAGCTTCTCTTTGTCATGCATTTGGGTTGACGCTAATTGCGAGAACACAAGCGAGCGATAGCACGGAATATGTAGTGTGAGCTTTCCCGACGCTCGCCCCAAGGCAATTGGAAAAACATGTACTTTTGAAAACCGTTTGCTAACCCGCTCGGCAAAGCGAAATGAAATCGGATTTGGCTCAAAGGAGCGAACTGAGCAATCTGGCGCGCCGGTTTTAAAACTGATGATGCTTTGACCGATATTGGCACCTATATCGGCAAAAACCGCATTCTTGCCTGCGAATAATCGGAAATACTGAAAATCCGGTTCATGAAACCCGCCAGTATAGGCGGTCCTAAGCATTCTTAGATGATATTGGGCTTCATACAACTTCGCGCCCACCGTGAACTGCGTGGAGCGACGAAGAAGCCTTTTTACAAGTTTTCTCATTTCGGGTTAAGCCGGCATTCCCCAAATGAACTCTTGGACAGCTTAAATAATACCACAACGCGAGGGGCTCATCGCCATCAGTAGCGCTATGGCAAGACCGGCGATATCCCATGCCAATGGACGCGCGGATCCGAAAGGCAACGGCGCCACGGCGATGACCGCGCAAAGCCCGATGAAAATAATGCGGGGCGAGGCCCACCGACGATCGGGCTTGATGGGCGGTTGAGCGATAATTGACATATGTAAGTTCTCATTCAGTTGCGACACAGTTAAACGACTACCGTCATTATCTTACGGGATTGCCGCAAACAGGGTAACAGGGTAAAGGCATACTATGCAGCGTTGTGTCGTAACTAGGACTGTTGTCCTGGTGTGCGCTTTCCCGTGGAGGATAATAAGTTGGATATGACTGCCCGCGCGAGAATCCACAGAGCCATTCTCACAGTCATTGATCCGTCCAGTTACCGAGTGCTCCGCGGCTTGTTAGCTGGCCGCATGTTGGATGCGGCCGAACTTCCAACCGCACATCCGGTCGCGCTTGATGTACTGGACCGCAACGTGGACTTGGCAATCATTCCACCCATTATATTTCAGACATGGAAATCAAGAGAACATATTCCCAACAATTATTCCTACTGGCGACAGACGTTTATTTCCAAATGCCCGGGTTACAGAATCATTCTCTGGGATGATGATGACAATCGCGCCTTCATCACAAAGAATTTTCCCTGGTTCGTTACATTTTATGACCGATACCCCCGGGAAATATTTCGCGCGGATATTGTCCGTCTGTTTTTTTTGCACACGTATGGTGGAATATATGTCGATATGGATACCGAGTGCCTGATGGCGCTTGATGATCTCCGCGCCGAAGGGGATGTTGTGCTCGGCCGTATGGGCCGGGATGCAAATTTCGAACATTCGATACCCAATGCGATCATGGCGTCCAAGCCGCGGCAGGCGTTCTGGCTTGTGGCGATAGCGATGGCCATTCAGGCGCTGAAGCAATTGGACAGCGCAGAAAAAGTCAATCAATCGGGTCCCGAACAACTTACCGGACCAATACTTATCAAAAACGCCTACGACTTTTTTTCGGCATCAAGTAACGAAGAAATCAGGGAGTTTATTAAGCTCAAATTGCCCCAGGCCGATAGCGGCCGCGTCGAATACAGCCCGGTTACATTGCTCGATAGGGAGGCGCTATACCCTTTGTGCTGGACGAATTTTGTCCATCGTCGGCTTCTAAAAAATAGAATGGATAGGAATCATCAAGTGCCCAGTCACGAGATGGCCCGCCAGATGTTTCCGCGATCGTATGTCGTGACCTATTGGACTCATTCGTGGTGATGCCTTAGGAAGTTTTGTATGATTTAAAGGCCCCGTTGTGTCGAGGTTCACAAATCCGGAGATCGATTATTAATGGTATCCGAAAGGGTTAGTTGATGACTGAGTTCAGACCCCGAACACGCGGTGGCTCTGTACGGAGCGTTGTTCACATCGTTCCTGGGCTTGTTCCTGGAGAATGTGGTGTGGGCGACTATGCTGTCAAACTTGCGCAAATGTGGAAAACTCAGGGCGTCGAAAGCAGTTTCGTGGTCGGTGGGCCTGACCAACGAAATCGTACTCTCGAATTAGACGCTCGAGGTCCCTTCCGGATACTACCGCTGAAAGTATCTTCTCCAGAGGAGATGACTTCAGCTCTTTTTTCTTTATCATTCGATACGGTTCTTCTCCACATGTCTGGATTCGGATACGAAGCGAATAATGCTCCTGAATGGCTTGCCAAAGGCCTGGCAGAGTACCGAAAACACTCGTTAGCGACTATAGCAACATTCTTTCACGAACTTTGGCAGAAACCCATCCTTTGGAAGAGAACAATTTACCGCTGGTATTTTGAGCGCAAGGTAATTCGTAGCGTGTTTGATAGCTCGGACGCGTTTTTTACAAATACTAACAGCCGCTTCAACATCCTGAGAAACTGGGATGAAAAAAAAATTGGTCTTTGTGTACCCGTATTTTCTAACGTCGGAGGGATTGATCACCAAAGTAATAAGGAGAATGATCTTGCCGTGAT
Organism: uncultured Alphaproteobacteria bacterium; assembly: GCA_963810055.1. GTDB lineage: Bacteria > Pseudomonadota > Alphaproteobacteria > ATCC43930 > CGMCC-115725 > REEB95. The sequence continues at coordinate 41,918 of CAWEME010000069.1, forward strand.
GTTTGGACTTGCTCGTCACCGACGTCCAGCTTGGTATTCACTTGCCACAAAATTTAACGCGCTTGAAATACTCGGAATTAGGCGGATCGTCGATATTGGACCGTCAGATTTTGAATTACCTGGAAAGCTCCAGCCCTACATAGTTTCTCGGGGGAAGTTGAGCGATGCAGCCGTATCAGACCTACTTGCACGCTCACGTTATGGTTTTATTCACTATGAAGTAGATCAATTAGGCAAGTCAGGGGTTTTTAATGCATACGCTGCACATGGCGTTTGCACGATTAACCTTGGTAGGCGCGGGGTAAGCCCTGACGATCTCGAACAAAGTAGAAATTTCCTCCAATTGGAAGATGCGATAGCGGCTGGATCAAATCTCGTTTTACTGGCTGACACAGTAGGGCGAGCCGCTTTGGCTTGGTATCGACCTCACGGCCTTAGCGCTACGTCCAAAGCGCTGATTGATACATTGAACCAAGTAAGTTCGGTCAAGACGCCACTGTAGGGGCAAAAGTCCTTGCCGCCGCAGCCCTAGTCGGCGCACTTTATTCGATCAAGTTATGAGTTCCAGACCCTGACCTCGTGCCCTTCAGCACTTTCTGACATCTGCTTACCGTACGCGGAATACACTAAAGGAGTGAACAATGTCGCTCTTGTCGGACACGCTAAAAACAAACTCAGTGGCCTTCCGCACTGGCCGCAGCGTGAAGCAATTCTTAGGAAGATACAATGAGCCCGAGATGGGGCTTCTGCCATTTGTTGTTGATCGGTCACGCGCTGCGATCGATGTTGGAGCTCATACGGGCGCCTATGTCCACCTTCTTCTAAAGCTAGCGGCCTCCGTCACAGCGATAGAAGCTAACCCACAAATTGTCCGAACCCTAACTAAGATGTACGGGAAGCGCGCTAGAATATTATGTGCTGCAGCGTCGTCTGCAGATGGTACTGCAGCTTTGCGAATCCCGGTGCCGCGCCAAGGGTTGCGCTATGGCCTAGGGACAATCGAGCCTGAAAACACGCTCGCCGGCGTCGAAGTGGATGAAGTGAAGGTGCCCAAAGTCATACTTGACCAGATTAATTGTGGTCCCGTCGGCTTTATAAAAATTGACGTGGAAGGCCACGAATACGATGTCCTTCTCGGTGCTCAGAAGATAATTTTTCGCGACCATCCTGCAATTATACTCGAAGCCGAAGAGCGTCATCGGCGCGGTGCAGTGAAATCGGTATGTGAATTGCTATCGAAATTCAATTACAATGGATTCATGCTTGATAAGGGGCGGCTCGTCCCAATCAGCAGATTTGACGTCTCGCGCGATCAAGGTATTGCGCCCGAGGACATGGAGCCGTTTAACGTTGGAAAGCGCCCGGGCCGATATATCAACAATTTCTTGTTCTTGGCATAATCCAACTGGATGAAGGACACGAAATGGTTGTCTTCTCAAAGCGGTCAGTTGTTCTTAGGTGATGTCCCACGCTAACGGCGCATTAATTTGCGCGCGTTTCGCAGATCTTCGAAGAGCGCCCCACGCTCAAACGTTAAAAGAAGAAGAAAATAAAATACTAAGCTGACTGATAAATTAAGCGAAATTGCCAACAGCCCATGGGGCAGATGCCGCGACACGAGCCAACAAACCACCCCTGCAATGCTGGCGCTGACCGCAGGCCAGATCATTTGTTCGAGAATCGTGGCAATCCCGACGCGAATCACTTTGCATACCGATGTAAGGCTGCGCCATGAAACATATAAGGAGGTTGCTGCCAGCCCGACGATCAGTCCACCCATTCCGATCCAAGGCGCGGCAGCCACAAATGCAATTCGCAGCAGCACCGACTCGACCGTGATACGTAGGAGGATTGAGGGCATACCTTTGGCATAGAGAATCGACTGCCCGAACGCGCCGACGGCAATCGCAGTGTTGGAGAGGATAAATACTTCCAACATTGGCGATACTGCGCCCCAACGATTGCCCAACAGAATGTCGATCAATTGTTCTCCCTCGGCGGCAACCAGTGCGGCCATCGGGAACAGCAACAGTGCCATCACGCGGACCATATTGCGATAATTGCGGATCACCTCCTCTTCGTCTAAAGCGTGCAGTGTTTGAGTGTAAAGCGTTGTCCACACGGCGTTCGACACGGCTCCGCACAAAAACGTGGGTATCTGATTGGCAATGCTGAAGGAGCCAAGCTGGGCCGTGCCGAAATTCCGCCCCATGAGCGCGTTTTCGACGGATTTGTCGCCTGCATCGATGAGCTTGCCGCCGATGATCATGCCGCCCATCGTCAGGTGGGATGACAAGTCGCGGATCGACAGGTAAAAGCGCGGCAGCATGGGCGCCGCGATATTGGCCACCAGAAACCGGATGAAGTAGACGACGGAGGTCTGTGCGACAAGGCTCCAGGCGCCGGCATGATGCAGCGCCAGAACGACCGCGCACCCCGCGCCCAGCACATTGCCGAACACATCGCTGAATGCGCCGACTTCAAGGTGCGCCCGCCGTGTCAATCGTGCGGTTGCGGGCACGGCAAGGACGAACATAATGAGACATGGCGCAAGCGCTATCATGATGAGGGGGAGGCGCGGCTGATGTGCCGCTGCGGCAAGAAAAAACGAGCTGACGACGACGATGCCGGCCATCACGAAGCCGGAAATCAGCAATGCCCAGAAGGCCGACGACCATACCGCATTATTTGATTCGGGTTCGCGCGCGAGAGAGGCACCCAGACCGCCATCGGCCAGCGTCATCATGAACATAATGATTGGCATGGCCAGGGAGTAGAGTCCGTACTCATCTGGTCCCAATAGCCGAGCCATCAATGGCAACATGACAAGCTGGATACATATCTTGAGAAAATTACACGCGCCCATGGCAAGCGTGCCAAAGGCCAGCCGTCTGTTGCTAACTGTCATGCGGCGCTGACCCAATTTTTGCGGCAAAGAAATTTTGCAAAAGCACGCCTATCAAAATATGCAATTGATTCGTAAGGCTAAGGCAATACCGGGTTATGACCTTTTTCACGGGCAATTTAGGCAATATCCCGTTGCAAAGTGGCCGCCGTCAGGGGACCGATAAAAGTACCACAATCGGCCTTTCCGCCAAGGAAAGATCGAAGTATTTCTGATATCTTAGCGTTACATAGCCAAGATAGGGGAAACTACTAGGCATTTTTCCGTTCGCGATACCGCTGTCGCTTGTGGCCTTTGCGTTGGGAATCACAATCATCCATCGGTCTTGTCTAGAAACCAGCATATGCTGGTATAATTCTATTATCCTTTGCAGCCCTTACTTGGTTTTACGTACATCCGGCTGCAGAGCGTGATTTCTTAATACGGCGTTCTTGGTGCTTTGGAATGCAATTGCATACGCGTTTCTTACGAACGCGTCATCGCGTCTAGGTCGATCGAGGAAGATTATGGAAATCACTAGTCTTGGTTTTATCCTCCTTCCGTTGAGTTTAGCCTTCATATTTCGACCGAGCTCTCTGCTTCAGATCACGTTTCTCGCTTCGACTTTCGGTTCCGCGGTGCCGTTCGTTATTCCTTTCGGCGGCGAGCCCTTTGGCTTTCCGCCAGATTTCCTGCCCGGATTGGTCTTCACGGTCGTTGTGGGGTTGGACTATGCGTCGCGCAACCTGCGAGAGATCGAAGGCGAAGTAGAATACGCGGTTTTCCCGATGGTCGTGTTCATGGCCACGGCGCTTGCCGGCGCGGTGATCCTTCCCCGCGTGTTTGCGGGGGAATTCGAGGTGTGGCCCCAAAGAGTTGGAATATTCAATCTTGCCGTCTTGCTGGCGCCAAGCGCCGGCAACGTTACGCAGTGTCTTTATCTGATCGTCAACACGATCTTTCTCGCGCTTGCCGCATTGTATGTCAGCCGGACTTATGTCCATCCCATGGCGATCGTCCATGCGTATCTGGCAAGCGGTTACTTGGTGGTCGTCTTATCGCTGTGGCAATTCGCTAACAAACTGACCGGAATCTATTTTCCGGAAGATTTTGTCTATTCAAATCCACGCTGGTCGATTCTAACTGCCGAGGCATATGGCAACGTGAACCGGATCAGCGGTCCTTTCACCGAACCAGCCTCGCTTGCGGGCTATCTCTCCGGTGTCGCCTTCGCTTGCCTATGGTTGTTGCTGCGCGGGCATGGCGGCATTTGGATTCGCACGCTGTTTCTGCTGTCGCTATTTGGCATGTTGCTGTCGACTTCCACGACCGGGATCGTCATCGTCGCGCTTGTGATTCCGGCAATCTTCCTGCGATACGCAACCAAGCGGATGAGTAGCTCACTTGGCTTCGCTTTCGCGGGTATCGTGGGTGGCGTGCTGGCGATAGGGATCATTGCTTATCTCAGCTTTCCATCCCTCTTTTTTAATATCCAGACGGCGGCGAGCTCGGTCATCGATTCGACCCTTGATAAACCCCAAGGCTTCTCATACGTCGAACGGACGACGAAGGATCTCGATAGCCTTGCCATATTGGTTCCGAGTTTTGGTTTCGGCGCGGGGTGGGGAAGCGTGCGGAGTTCCAGTTTGATCCCGGGCATATTGGGCAATAGCGGTATCCCGGGCCTGATTCTGCTGTGCTGGTTTGCTTATCGCCTCATTGATCTCGTTGCTAAGGCACGCCGGGCCGCTGCTGCCGGCGAGTCCCTAATTGCCATGGATGCCATGGCAGGATCGGTTTTGGGAACGATTTGTACGGCATTGATAGCAGGACCGACAATAGACGGGATCGACTTTTATCTTAGGCTTGCCATCGTGATCGGGTGTGCGGCGCGAATTTGTCGGGAGACCCGCTCGCGCGCATTAACACCCAATACCGCGCCCGTCTATCAGGCATCCTCCCGTGTCATGCCGCGGAGCAATCCATGAGATCCAGTGTCAATGTTAAGGCTTACCGACATGGTTGGATCGGGCATGCATTCTTCACAATATTTATTTCTCTTTCGATTGTGTTTGCCGCCGGCTTGTCGATAACGGTGGCGGCCGCTCAAACTGCGACATTCATTACCGGCGTTGATACGCATTTTGGACAACACAACAACAATGCGGCTGAAGGTTTCGCTTTGGCAAGACAAGCCGGAATCCGATCGATCCGGGACGAAGTCTCTTGGGGCAAGATCGAAAAGGAACGCGGGCAGCTCGTGATGCCGCCCGCACTCAATCAATATGTCGATGCCGCGGTGCAGGCCGGTATTACGCCGCTGCTCATATTGGATTACGGCAACTCGCTCTATGATGACGGCAACAAGCCGCGCTCGGCGGAAGCGATCGCGGCATTCACCCGATATGCGACCTTCGTCGCGCAGCATTTTCGAGGCAAGGTTCGATTCTATGAGGTCTGGAACGAATGGGATAATGGAGGAGGCGGCACGATCCCGGGGACGGTGGACGATTACGTGCCGCTGCTGAAGTCGGTCTACGCCGCAATCAAGCGTGTCGATCCCAATATCACGGTTCTTTCCGATGCCGTCGTTTTGGGCGATTTCCAGAAAATGGCGCAGCTCAATGTCCTGCGCTACGCCGATGGCATCTCGGTTCACCCCTATTTTTTCAATCATGGGCCAAACAAGACGCCAGAGGCCTGGGCCAACTGGATGAATGCAACCGAAGCGTCGCTGAGTCAGGCCAATGGCGGCGCGGCAGTTCCGCTTTACGTCACGGAAATTGGCTGGCCCACTCATTGGGGCACGGATGGCGTCAGCCTTGTTCGATCGGCGGCTTATGCCGCGCGCCTTCTGCTGTTGGCGCGAACCATGCCTTTCCTCAAGGGTTTATGGTGGTACGATTTCATCAATGACGGCCAGGACCCGCATTCGACATATAACAATTATGGACTGGTTTGGAACGACCTGACGCCGAAGCCGGGTTTTTATCTGGTCGGCGACGTTACCCATTCCCTCGCCAACGCGGCGTTGTTCGAGCGCAAGAAACTTGCCGACGATGATGACTGGCTTCTTCGCTTCCGTCTCCCCAATGACCGGGAGATTTGGGCTTTATGGACGGCCAAGCGGGATGCGTTTGCCCGGTTCAAGCTGACGGCCACCGGCAATCCGGCGAAGCTTGAGGCTCATGAGGCTGGAGGCCGCTCGTTCGAGCCGGAATGGATTCCGGACACGGGCGGGCAAGGCAAATGGCGCCTGAGTCTGACGGCCGGAGAGACCCCATTGCTGATAGAGGGCGCGCTCGCCGGAATCGCCGTCGACAAGGTCGAACATCCAGAATACCCGGCCGAGCTGCGCTAGTGAAGTCTATTTATTTGAATGGCCGCTTCCTGTCACAACCTATCACCGGGGTTCAGCGATTCGCCCGCGAGATAACCGATGCGCTCGATAGACTTTGGAACAATCGGTCTCAAGATCCGCCGACGCTTCTCCTCCCGGCCGCGGCTGCTGTCCAAGTCCCGAACTATCAAAAAATTCGTGTGCGCAAAATTGGCCGTTTGAGCGGCCATCTTTGGGAACAATTCGAACTCCCGCTGCGGACAAGAGATGGAATTCTCGTTAATCTTGCCAATTCGGCGCCAATAATTGTGCGCCGTCAAATTGTCGTACTGCATGATGCTAGCGTTTTTGCACATCCCGAGGCATATTCAAGAGGCTATTGCCTTTTTCATGCGATGCTCGAACGGATACTGGTCCGTTCGAAAGCGAGGATCGCGACAGTGTCGGCATTTTCGCGCGACGAAATTGCGCATTATCTTCATATTCAGCCTTCGAGCATTGCGCTCCTTACCGAGGGAGCCGACCATATTCTTCGCGTCCCCGCGGATAGCGCTTTCCTGGGACAGCATGGTCTCGCTTCCCGTAAATACGTACTGGTTGCGGGCAGCCTCGTCGCTCACAAAAACCTGTCATCACTCGGCGACCTCGCGGAGATGCTCGCCGGCCGCGGGCTTCAGCTTGCCATCGCCGGCGGTATTTCAGCGCGGGTGTTCGATACCAAAAAGGTGACCTTGCCCCAGCCCGCGATCTATCTCGGCAGGGTTAGCGATGGCGCATTGCGCGCGCTCTATGCGGAGGCAATCTGCCTCGTGTTTCCGTCGCGCTATGAAGGTTATGGAATTCCACCCGTCGAGGCGATGGCCTGCGGCTGTCCTGTCGTTGCCGGCACGGCGGGCGCCGTGATGGAAATATGCGGCGACGCGGCGCTTTACTGCGACCCAGATTTTCCGCGGCACTTCTCTGCCGTTGTCGCCCGTGTGATCGACGAGCCTGGTTTTGCCGACGCGCTACGCGCACGCGGCCGTGATCGCGTGAAGACACTCACTTGGGATAATGCGGCGCGGACGCTCTCAGAGCTTATCAAAAGATATCAGCAAGAGGGCGAAGGAACAGTTCAGTGAAGGTAGCGATAGTTCATGAATGGCTCGAGAGCTATGTAGGCGCCGAACACGTCACTGAACAGTTGATCGCCTGCTTTCCAGCCGCTGATTTGTTCGCCGTTGTCGATTTCCTGCCGAAGCAGTCGCGCGGGTTTCTGCAGGGCCGGCCAGTGCGGACGTCCTTCATACAGAATCTTCCATTCTCCCGTAGGATGTTTCGGCAGTATCTTGCCCTCATGCCGCTTGCAATCGAACAGCTAGATATGACGGGATATGACGTCGTCATATCAAGCAATCACGCTGTCGCGAAAGGCGTGCTGACGGGTCCGGATCAGCTTCACATCAGCTATGTCCATTCTCCGATGCGCTACGCCTGGGACCTACAGCATCAATATCTTCGCCAGATGGGGCTTGAGCGCGGGATCAAGAGCATGCTGACGCGTTGGCTTCTCCACAGAATGCGACAGTGGGACGCGAGAAGCGCGAATGGCGTTGATGTCTTCGTTGCGAATTCCGCGTACATCGCGCGGCGTATACAGAAGACCTATCGGCGCGATTCGATTGTTATTCCGCCTCCTGTAGCAGTTGAGGATTTCACACTCGAGACCAATAAAGACGATTTCTTCC
>CAWEME010000070.1:0-36446 GCA_963810055.1 uncultured Alphaproteobacteria bacterium
CTATGTCCATTCTCCGATGCGCTACGCCTGGGACCTACAGCATCAATATCTTCGCCAGATGGGGCTTGAGCGCGGGATCAAGAGCATGCTGACGCGTTGGCTTCTCCACAGAATGCGACAGTGGGACGCGAGAAGCGCGAATGGCGTTGATGTCTTCGTTGCGAATTCCGCGTACATCGCGCGGCGTATACAGAAGACCTATCGGCGCGATTCGATTGTTATTCCGCCTCCTGTAGCAGTTGAGGATTTCACACTCGAGACCAATAAAGACGATTTCTTCCTGGTGGTATCTCGTTTCGTGCCATACAAACGAATTGATCTCATCGTCACAGCTTTTGCTGAGATGCCAGAGCATCGGCTGTTGGTCGTCGGCGATGGCCCCGAACGTTCGCGTATCCATGCGGCGGCGCGAGGAGCCAAGAATATTGAATTCAAAGCACCGGTGTCGAAGATAGAGCTCATAAATTTACTGCAGCGCTCATGCGCGTTCATTTATGCGGCTGAGGAAGATTTCGGGATCACGATGGTTGAAGCGCAAGCCTGCGGCACGCCCGTCATTGCTTATCGCCGCGGCGGCGCAAGCGAGATTGTAATCGATATTGAGTCTGAGTCGCCGACCGGAATTTTATTCGAATCGCAGACATCCGAAGCGATCGTGCACGCCGTACAGCGCTTCGAACTTGTGCGCGACAGAATAACCGCCGCGGCGTGCCGGGAAAATGCATTAAGATTTAGCATCATAAACTTTCGTGCAAAGATCACCGCGCTGGTCGAACGTTTGACTGGTTCCACGTCGAATCTATCGAATCCCCCGACACCGGCTTTCTCATCGGTATCGCGATCGGACGAGGCAGGATACGCCGATTCCCTCGGCGAGTTTTGGCGGCCGAAATCGAACGACGAAACACGCCGCTAGGCCATCGACGCATGCAAGATATTCCGACGAACATACGAACTGCTGACAATCAGGGTCTGATGGTCAGTATCATCATCATCAATTACAATTATGGCCGTTTCCTCGGCGCGGCGATCGAAAGTGCTCTCGCGCAGACTTGGAAGAATGTCGAGGTACTCGTCGTCGACGATGGTTCGACCGACGAATCTCCGGATGTCATTGCTCGCTATGCCGGGCGCATCATCGCGATCCGCAAGGAAAACGGTGGCCAAGCTTCCGCGTTCAATATGGGTTTTCGTCACAGCAAAGGGCAACTCGTCATCCTTCTTGATGCCGACGATATGCTATATCCAGGTTGTGTCGCGCGCGTCGTACCCCGCTATCGACCCGGCATATCAAAGCTCCAATACAGGCTGGATACCATCGATGGTGCCGGCCGCAACCTGAATTTCACGTTCCCATTTTATCCGGAAATTCTTCTACCCGAAGAAATCAAGTCCCGCTCGATTACGTTTGGAACTTACCCTTGGCCCGTCGCCAGCGGTAATGTGTTTGCGCGAGACTTTCTAGCGCAGGCTCTTCCGATTCCCGATACATTCCGAAATATCGCAGACGGATATTTGAGTAAACTCGCTCCGCTCTATGGCGATGTTGAAACCCTGCACGACATACTCGCTGCTTATCGGGTTCATGGCGCCAATATCTGGGCTCAAAGTAATGCAAGCGGCGGTAAATATGCGGTATCGACGGGATACGAACTCGACATGGCTAAAGCGTTTAAAGAGAAGGCAACCAAACTAGGCTACCCAATCCAAGATCGCCTTCTATTGCTGAATAAGAGCCATCTTGAGAGCCGCATCTTGTCGCGGCGGCTCTCACCGGACAAACATCCCGTGCCTGGGGAGCCGGTGACCAAACTCGTCTGGCTCGGCATATGTAGCGCCTGGGTGGCGCCTGACATAAATATATTTGGGCGGCTTTTATGGAGCCTTTGGTTTCCGACGATCGGCTTTATGCCGAAACGGGCATTGAACTATCTGCTAAGCCAACTGCGCATGCAGAGCTTTCGAGCATCGATCGCGATTATTCTTGTCAACTTAAGCCGGAGGCGCCTTAAAGAAAGCACGGTATCGCGGCAGACTACCGCCAGACTATCTTCTCGTTTTTCAAGTTCCTCAGATTTCTCAAAGCAAAGCGCTAGATATCCCTTACCAACGAAACTCGGATCTACGCTTGTCAGCATCGTCATAACAAACCACAACTACGGTAACTTCATTAATGAAGCCATTGATAGCGCCTTGTCACAGACCTGGAAGAACGTTGAAATAATCGTCGTCGATGACGGTTCGACTGATAACTCGCGCGATGTGATCACGGCTCAAAAAGGTCAGATAAAGGCAATTTATAAAGAGAATGGCGGCCAGACTTCGGCGTTCAATGCCGGATTCCAGGCGAGCACCGGAGATGTGGTGATCTTTCTCGATGCCGATGACCGGCTATATCCGGATTGCGTCGAGAGAGTAATGAGTGTTTGGAGTGCGGATACCGCCAAGGTTCAATATCGGTTGAATTCGATCGATGCCGAAGGTCATGACCTTCGCATGCCGTTTCCCTACTACATACGGGCGCTTCGCGAGGATGTTACCGAGGCACGACGTCAATTGTTACGCGTCGGAACCTATGCTTGGCCGGGCGCCAGCGGCAATGCTTTCTCAAGGGCATTTTTACAGACCGAGCTACCGATTCCTGTGCAGTTCAAGCGAGCACCCGATGGATTGTTGAATTCACTTGCTCCCCTTTATGGCCCCGTCGTCACCATGCCCGACATACTCGCCGACTATCGGATCCATGGGGACAATGTCTTGGCTCAACAAAAGCTCGCACCGGAAAAGTATGCCGCGAATGTCAAATACGAGATGGAACGCCGAGACTACTTTCGTGACCGCGCTCATACGCTGGGCTATGAAATCCCGAAAACGATTCCATTGAAAAATAAGAAGCACATAGAATTGCGTCTTCTGTCGCTGAGGCTCTGTCCGGAATTACACCCATTGCCGGCAGATCGAGCCAGAAATCTGGTTTGGTTGGGCATTCGTAGCATCATTTCGGCGCCGGACCTCAATTTCTTCGGAAGGTTGATGTGGATTTTGTGGTTCATTTTGCTGGGTATCCTACCGAGACGTGCCCTCGGGTTCCTAGTGGAGCATTTACGCTTGCAAAGCAGGCGTGCGAGCATCGCCAGATTCATTCTGTCCTTATCCAGGCTGTCGACGGCACTCATCTCTCTGCACGCTGCAACCCGGCTCATTTCCGGCTGATGAGCGACGCGTCCGTAACGTGCCCTACTTATTATGGTTATGGACGGATCGCATCGGCCAAGTTCGTGCCTAATACGCGTTTTCCTGCTGAAATATTGCAATAAACGTTTTCAAAATGATCCATAGATCAAACCAGATCGACCAATTTTCGATGTAATACAAATCGTGCTCGGTCCGCTTTTGGATTTGTTCGGTAGTCTGCGTCTGGCCGCGCCAGCCATTGACCTGGGCCCACCCGGTTAAGCCTGGTTTAACGCGATGTCGCGCCAAGTAGGTATCGACGGCTTCGTCATAGAGCTGACTGCCAGCCTTCGCTTGCATCGGATGTGGCCGGGGACCGACAATCGACATCTCACCATTGAAAACATTCAAAAGCTGCGGCAATTCATCGAGACTAAATCGCCGAAGGAAACGGCCAATGCGAGTAACGCGGTCGTCGTCGCGCGTGACCAGTTTGTTTGCGTCAGCATCAGTTGCTTCAATCCGCAAGGTCCGAAATTTGTATACGATGATAATTTTATTGTTATAGCCGTATCTCCGCTGACGAAAAATCACCGGTCCCGGGCTATCGAGCTTTATGGCAATGCTGATAAGAAACATGGCGGGAGCAAACAGAATGAGCAGTGCGCTACTTAAAAGCCTGTCCTCGAACCATTTGGCAATTCCGCTCCAGTTCTTGAGCGGGCTCTCGATCACATCGAAGATCAAGGCTCCGAGATTGTGGTCGAGCCTACGGATTGGGCAAACTTCCCCAAGTTGCTCCGCGCTCAAGCGTAAATCCACGGGAAGGGCTTTAAGCTTGTCCACAATGGCCTTTATTCGCTGCTCTTCGCTGAGCGGCAAGGCAATGATGATATCGTCGATTGGCGTGTGCCTGGCATATTGAAGAAGATCGTCGATTGTTCCGAGCATGCGAGGGCCCCATTCGCGCAACGCGATCTGGCTCTGCTGGTCATCGAACACACCAAGGATTTTCACCTGGCCCGCATTCGTCTGACCCAGCCGCTCTATCAACCTGGCGCCGGGCTCGCCGGCACCGACGATAACCACGCTGCGCGAGAAAACGCCTTGACCTGTCCAATGATGGATCATCGACTGAAGTGCGACCCGCTGCAAAAATAGGAAGCCCAGGGTCGATCCGCCCCAGATAATCGCCCATCCGCGTGAATACGATCCAGAAGTCTTAGTAACGAATGCGACCAGCAGAAGAATGGATAGTGCGCAGAACCAAATAAGCGTTACGCGCGTAAACTGCCAACGCAAACGCGAAAGACGCTCGAATTTGTAACCTATGATGCGCTCGAAGCCCATCACGAATAGAATTGCGCCAACCGTTGAGATGAAGACGTACTCGCCGAAGTCGGCCAATTCTTGATCGCCAAGAATAATAGAAATGTACAAAATGTAAGCTACCAACGCACAGAACAGCACGGTGACGAAATCGATCGCCTTGATCGCTCCCGGCAACGTTTCCGACGAGATCAGACGCGTCCGCGTGCGAGGAGCGTAGCTTGTCGATTCAAAATGCTGTACGCGAGTGTCCATCATTCATCAATCTGACCGATCACTCGATTTTGTCCATTTGTTCGGGCCGGAAGTAGCGGAAATCCTCCGTCATGCTGTCAGGTATTTGAATATAGCTCCCTGCGGAATCCGTGATCGGATACGAAGGAGTCGTATTGAAACTTTCGTGTGTCTGAAACACGACCAATGCCCCCGATATACCGTCGATCATTTTTGATCGAACATTTATTCGATTATATTATAATAACATTATAACAATTGTATTACGAGCGGCAAGATTTAGCTGGCCGTAACTATGTTTTGCAGTACATGGAATTGTAAAAGAATTAGTCGGGCAGCCAATGATATCGACATGCCCAGACGCCCCAACGGGTCAATTCACTGCAATGTCGATGTTATTCGGGCCCGCTGGTATAATGATAGATATGCGGATGGATTTTGCTTAGGGCCTTAAGAATGCTATCATTCGTTAGCCTAGTTTCGGGTGAGTGTTTCACCAAATTTGGTATTGATGTCGCTTGCGTCCACAAGCTCGAGGACAAGATCGCGCATCAGTTATATGTGGCCAAGAAATAGGACTTAACCCCAAAGGAAGCCCCCATGACCTCGACCAAGAAACGCATTCTCGTCACCGGCGGCGCCGGCTTCCTCGGCTCGCATCTGTGCGAACGGCTTTTGGCCGAGGGCAACGACGTGCTCGCGGTCGACAACTACTTCACCGGGCGCAAGGACAACATCGCCCACATCCTGCCGCAGACCAATTTCGAGGCGATGCGCCACGACATCTGCTTCCCGCTCTATGTCGAAGTGGACGAGATCTACAACCTCGCCTGCCCCGCCTCGCCGATCCACTACCAGTTCGACCCGGTGCAGACCACCAAGACCAGCGTGCTGGGCGCGATCAACATGCTGGGCCTGGCCAAGCGGGTGAAGGCCAAGATCTTCCAGGCCTCGACCTCGGAGATCTACGGCGACCCGACCGTGCACCCGCAGAAAGAGGAATACCGCGGCAACGTCAACACGCTGGGCCCGCGCGCCTGCTATGACGAGGGCAAGCGCTGCGCCGAGACGCTGTTCTTCGACTATTTCCGCCAGCACAAGCTGCGCATCCGCGTCGCCCGCATCTTCAACACCTACGGGCCGCGCATGCACCCCAATGACGGCCGCGTGGTGTCGAACTTCATCGTCCAGGCCTTGAAAGGCGAGGCGATCACGGTCTATGGCGACGGCAGCCAGACCCGCGCCTTCTGCTATGTCGACGACCTGATCGAGGGCTTCGTGCGCCTGATGGCCGCGCCCGACAGCGTCACCGGGCCGATCAATCTCGGCAATCCGGTCGAAACCACGGTCATCGAGCTGGCCCAGAAGATCATCGCCATGACCGGTTCGCGCTCCCAGATCGAGCACCGCCCGCTGCCGGTCGACGATCCGATCCAGCGCTGCCCGGACATCTCCCGCGCCAGGGACACGCTCGGCTGGCAGCCGCGCGTGCCGCTCGAAACCGGCTTGCAGCACACCATCGCCTATTTCGACCGCCTCTTGACCGAGGGCGGCGAGAAGAAAAGCCCGACGCTCCGCGTCGTCAATTGAGCCGCTAAGCCTTCCGCCTGAAACATTGAGCGCCTTCTTCTGGCCCTGCGCTAGCGCGCACTGCGGCGTGATGAGTTGGTAGGCACAAGAATGGTAGCCTAATCAGACACCTTCTTACTTTGGCAGTGCTCAAGCGCGCGGAACGTAAATCTCTGGGCGCGCTCAATATGCCGTTCGTATCGTGTCAGCTTGGCGAGCGTGTTGTCAGCGGCTGTGAGGCGGAAGAAAACCTCATCGATTTCGTTTGAGAGGTTGGTAGCACCATTGATCCATTCGGTCCGGTATTTTTCGAATAGTTGCGTCTCGATGCGATAAACACGCCGCAGCCGCCAGGCACAGATAGCGATACGTTCCACCAGCTGATGTTCAATAAAGCCCTTAGGTTTGAATGATCGCACCCATTGGCGGAAGAAGCGTTGGAATTCCTCAACATCCTCGTCGAATAAAACCACCTGCTCTGCTGTGAGCCCATGTTTCAGGGCATTCATTCGTGAGGCGGCCTTGCCCGATCGCGTTTGAGGGCCCGTGCTTTTAAGCGCATTGCGCCGGTTGGCAGCGATCTGTAAAGCGGAGGCTTTCGACGACTCGTGTGATGAATCAGGCATCAGTGCCGTTCGGCTAACTACTGCCGCCGTTTATGGCCGACGCCGGTAATGCGGGCTGGACCGTTGCCTCCGGTAATGCCGATACTTGTGCCGGATGACTTAGCCGCCAGAGCTTTTCGGCTTCTGTTAGGGCATCGATGTGATGCTCCTGCCACCAGGTCTCCTCTGAGCCCACGTCATGAAGCGCGCGGTGATGGAGGACGCAAAGCGGGACCACCCATTCATCGCTCACTTTCTTGCCCATGGCGCGGGGCTGGGCGAAACGCAAGTGATGCGCCTGGCTTGGGGTACGGCCGCAGACCAAACAGGGCAGGGAAGCGATGAATTTGAGGTGGGGTTCGTCCCGGATGCGTTTAGGGGCAGGGAGAGCAAGACCGGATTTATCAATCGCGCCCTCGCCCTGCCGCGCGCGGCTTTTGTCGTCGTGTTCCCAGTGCAAGATCTGTGAGCGATAAAGCCGTTCCAGCACATCGGCATAATGGACGCCGTGCCTGGTCTTGAGTTCGGGCCAGACCGAACGCAGCTGGGCTATGGATGATTGATTGGCCTTCCAGAAGTCCTCGAGGTCGCCCGACCCCTTGGAATTGAGCAGGGCCTCTTTGGCTGCCGAGCAGTAGCCTTGCGGGTTATCGAATTTCTGGAAAGGTGCACCGGTGCTGGAGAAGAGGGTCCAGGTTACAGGTAAAGCGTCACCCTTCTGAGCCGCACTATCCGTTTTAGTACGGGCCACACCCACCTGATCCTTGTCGTAAAGCGCCAATCCGAAGAGGTTGCCGAATGTGGTTAGGGCCCGTTTGGTGGCATCGGTCTCGGCTTCCTTGAGGGCGCTTTCGTGTGCTTCGCCTAATGTGGATCCTGTGCCATGGCCCACGCCGCTTCCCTCACGCGAGACCAATGTCTTGCCGGCCCTGACCCGGATGCGCACCCGCGCGCAATAGGTGCAGGCCTTGGGATCCTGTCTCCCGTCCTGCCAGACGCATTCGGACCAGATGGTCTCCCGGTCCCAACCATCGAATCCGAAGACCCGGTTGGCCTCATCGATCACATGCCAGCCCTCGATATAGGAGAGCGTTTGGCCGCGCTGGTTACGGGTTTTGACAAAGCGCTCGGGCAGTTTGCCGGCGAGCTTCCGGATCTGGGTTTGGCTGAAGGCCATTATTTCGTCCTCACGGAGATGGTAGTGCCGCCATTGCCGAGATTGGCGCCGGGGATGGCCTGGCCGGCCGTGAGCGCTGCGAGCAGGCCCTTCTTGTCGAGCTTGGCTGGTTGCGGCTTCCAGAACACTTCAGGGATATCAGCCTCGTTGCAGACGACCAGCCCCGGTGGAACCGCCCGAAGCGATACCGTAAAATCGGGCTCCTGCAGCTTCTTCAGTTGGGCCCGTTCCATTACCTGGGTTAGAAGCGCCCGCATCCTTTCGGCCCGCGCCTCGAATCGCGACAGGCGCTCCTGCATGTCGCTTATCCGCATGCCCAGGGCGGCCGCTAGGGAAAGGTCGCCCAAATAGCTCCGTACAGCCGCGGCGAGGGCCTCAGGGAGGTCGCTGATGCCCTCCAGCGTGTCCCGTAGGGTCTGGTCGTCGATATCCTGGTATTCTGCGAGGAGGTGCTCGCGAAGGTATTGGTACTCGGCTAGGTGTCGGCCAAGTGTCGAATCCATAATGTTTGCCTTCCTCTCAAACGGTCGGCTAATTCGACATTAATGATGTAATATGATGCCAGAGATGTCAACATCAAAATTGTCAAATAACATTAATAATGTAATAACCCAGGCTCAATGCAGGGCGGCGCGCTCATTGCTCGGGTGGTCACAAGATGCCCTCGAGGAAGCTAGCAAGGTTGCGAAGAAGACAATCGCTGACTTTGAAAGAGGTGCCCGAATTCCGCGACCACGCACACTCATTGATTTACGCCGTGCCCTCGAAGCAGCCGGTGTGATTTTCCTCGATGGGAACGGCGAGGGCCCAGGCGTACGGCTTAAGCGGCACTCGTAAAATGGGTTCGTTTCGCAAATTCGTAGCAACGAAAAATATCAGCCAACAAATGAATTTTGCAAAACGAATCCATTAGGTTGATCGCCATGGCAAAACTCGATGATGAAGATTTCGCCCAAGTGATACGCTTGAGCGAGGCCGAGCTGCTCGCCGATGCCAAAGTCCATGAGAATACGAAAGCTTATTTCAGGTCTTGATCGCAGTTTAGCCGGCAGCCTAAGCGGCAATCATAAAATGGGTTCATTTCGTAAATTCGCCGTATTAAGGTAGCAAACGCACTTTAGAGGTGTCGTAAGATACCTAATTGTTGAATTGCTGTCTCGTCACTCCAGTGGCCGCCTGGATACTGGCGGCCATTTTTTGCGGCATTAGCAGCAAACGCACTTAGTGGTGTTTTTGGCTTTCCTTCTCAATCGCGACCAATTCTTCTTCCGCCTTGGTGATCTCACTTAAATATCTTTGCTTAAGCTCATCGCTCGCGCCTATTGCAAGGAGGCGGCGATAGAAATCGATTAGGCGACTGAGTCCGGCGATCAGCCCGTATTCGATGGTTGAAGCGCCGGACTCATCGCGGAACAAGCGAGAGGGGATCATCATGCTCCGCGCACCCAGGAGAAACGTAGAGATAGCTTTACAATCGGTCTAATTTCCTAAGCCATTCTTAAAACCAGCATTTGCCTAAATACAAAGATTAGGCGTAGGTTTCTCCCATGCGCTGTTATTTCATGAAATTAGGCCATATCATTAAAGTAAAACTTTTGGACATTTCGCCCAAGGCGAACGATCTGAAAGATGCGACGGCTATCAAACAAGCCGCGATCCTATTTAGCGAATGCAAAGACAAATCCGATGGGTTCGAAATATGGGAGCGCGAGCGGTTCGTTTATCGTCATGTGCCTCTTAAGAACGCCTAATAAATTCAAACTGACCACTACTAATCTGCCGATAGGACGGCTCAGGAATAGCGCCTAGGACACCTTTGTATCGAGAGAAAACATCGGATGGGTACGAAGTGAATTATCCGATGTTCTTGTCGTGACATAAGAAGCGCCGTCGCGTCTTTCACCGCCGATAAATTGTTCGTCTTGCCAAATCTCAACAGCGACCACCGCTGGCTCCTTCATGATAAGAAGCAAAGACCCCTCAGCAATGGCTGCTCTATCATTAAAACATTGAACGCAGTCGCCGCCTTTGAGGCGGTCAGCTTTATCGAAAAAATAATAGCGATAGAGAGACATCAGATTTTCCAACTCTAGGTTGCCGGAGCCTAGTTTTGAAAACCTAAAAGTATCTTAACGAAGCTGCTTAGCCTTCTATCGATGAGATGGCTTGACGGCCAAAATGCTGGCAATGCGCCGCGTCCTCTAAGCTGCCGGCGCAATATTCATCGATGGGAATGGCGAGGGGCCGAGTGTGCAGCTCAGGAAGCGACCGTCAGCATTTTAGGCTCGCGCATTGGGTTCGTTTCTAAAATAAAATAATCGACTTAATCAATCGGTAAGCGCCAATGAAGTTGCACATAAGGTTCAGCGAACACTGCACGCATCAGATCGTCCTACTCCATAAGCCCGCGCAAATACTGAAATCAAATTATAGATGAACCGAATTTTCCCTCGCATCGGTTTTACCGAGTTCAAAGGGTTCCCCTGGGAAAGCATCACTCGCCTGAGCAAGATAGGTATAAGCGCGAGGTCCCATTGAGACGTTGCGGTCATTGCTAAAGGAAGATGAGATGGCGGCCGGTGGCGGATAGGCATAACAGAAGCCTTGGCGGCGCAGGGCCCGCTGGGCGTCGCGGTAGTCGAAATAGCCATAGAGCCAAAGCGCGGCCTCGCCGCGCTGGATACGTTCCCACTCTGGCTCGGTGACCGGGTTGGGACGCTCAATCGAGAATTGCTGTCGCGCCTCAACATTCAAAGGCGCGGCCCGACGTTCCACTGCCTCGGCAGGGTAGGTGGGCATGGGCGGCAGGGCGCGCTCGACTGCCAGCACCAGGCATCGACTCTCGATCTGGGCCTTCTCGCGCCCCTGATTGATGAAACGCAGGACGCAGAACTCCGACCCCTTGCCGATGGTGATGCCGGAACAGGCGAAGGGCAAACTGGTCCCGGTTTCGGCGGGACTAGACGGCGGCCGGGGTGCCGTGCCGGGCGGGCCGGCGGCGCTACGCGGCGGCGGGGGTGGCGGTGGCTCGGATCGCCCCCGCGTCAGCAGCCACAGCAGAAGCAGCAGCAGGACCAGCAAGCCCAGATCGACATACCAATAATCCCGCCAATCCTCGATCACGGCAAAAGCCGAGGCGATCAGTCCCGGCTGGGCGGTTTCGGGCGACGTCGCGGCGGACGGGGCCGGCGGTGCGGGTGCAGGCGCTGGCGGCGGAGCGGGCGCGGGCACCGGTGCCGGCACGGGCGGTGGCGTCACCGCGGGGGCCGGCGGCGCAGCGGGGATCGCCGCCGCGACTTTCGGCACTGGCGGTTTAGCCGCTACGTGTTTTTTGACGACGGGCTTCGGCGCCGGCGCGGCTTGCGGCGCCTGCGCTTGAGGCGGAACGGCGGGTGAAACGGTCTGCGCTTGAGCGGACGGCGGCACGGCTTGTATCGCCGCGGGTGACGGCGGCGGCGCCACCGGTGCAGTCGCAGCGCAACCGCTCGCGGCGATCAGCAATCCAACCAGACAAAATATTCTGAACACGCAGCCCCCGCCGTTCATAGTCTCCCGCTCCCCGGCAATTATGGCGGTGCAACGGGATTTGCAGGATTCATTTATTTGCTTCTGATTTAAATTCGGGCATTCAGTAAGTATGAGTCAATCAGAATATGATCTATCAGAATATTATCTATTAAATATTAGTGTCACAAAACTACGGACGCTATTCATTTGGACACCCAACATAATGATTATCGCTGAATGAGCGAGTCCGAGCTGCTCGCCAATGCCAACGTCCAAGAGAATACGAAGGCTTATTTCAGGACTTAATTTTAATACGCCCTAATCTATGCCTACGCCGCTGCATGGTCGGACCGTACCGACCTGATCTTTGCAAGCTTAACGCGAAGCTTTTGCTGGGCATGCCAAAGATCGTGGCTATCCTGCATGTGCAAGAAAAGATCAGGCGCCGCGCCGGTCAGCTTGCCAAATAGAAGCGTCATGTCGGCCGTCACCCGTCCCCTGCCGTTCAGCACATTATAAAGAGCCGCACGCGTAATGCCCATCTCTCGCGCCGCCTTGGCAATGGGAAGCCTAATGTGCTCCTCGATGATTTCGCGCATCAACTCGCCAGGGTGAGCCGGAGCAACCTGAAGGGGTCGCCTAACCTGATATTCGGGTTTCTTCGCGCTGCGTGTCATTTTGTTACTTCTATAAATATAAACCTTCAACGCGATAGAGCCATCACGGCCCTTTACGCGGTTGCACGGCTATTTCGAGCGCCTGCCGGATGAAGCGCTGATACGGAACCCCGGCTTTAGCGGCCCTCGCTTTTACGGCGTCCAGAAGCCGGCGCGGCAAGCGCATATTTACCCGTTCGCTTTTAGGCTGGAACTCGAAGCGCATCATTCGCATCCCTGACAGATCATATTCCGTCAGATCTGACTTCGCGACGAACGTCTCAGCTTCCTTATCGCTTCTCAGTTTTGGCAGTTTCTTTTTCATAGTGCCCAACCTCCTTCCGGTGCATGTAGCGGGCGCTGATAGGACGGACAAACGTGTCGCGCCCTTTCTTCCGCAAAGTGAACACGATTAACACACCGCGTCCATCATCCGCCCATCCAATCGCCTTGAACCGTTCCTCGATTGTCGAATGCGCGGGATCCGGGAACACGGCAAGGGTCGGTAAAACAGGCTCTCGATCGTGGACAGTGAGACGCCATGCTTCTGGCATTTATCCCGGTTTCTCTTGTCCCACTCAAATCCAGCAACTCTTGGATCCATCTTTATATTAGATACTTGAGGTACATACATTTATCAATACTATAGGCTGGCAACGGAAACGGCCCCGGTGTGCGGCTCAGGAAGCGGCCGTAAGACTCCTGGGCTGGAGCATTGCCACCGGCGAAGGCGAAGCGGCTGCCGCACTATCCCGTGCCGACGGCCGTGCACGGTCGTCTCGCCGTCGATCGTGAGCAGCAAGGGCAGGGGCTTGGCGAGGCGCTGCTGCTCGATGCGATCCACCGCGTCATCCGAGCGAGTACGACGATCGCCGTGTACGCGATCATCGTCGATGCCAAGAACGAGCGCGCTCAAGCGTTCTATGAACGCTATGGCTTTCGTGCCTTTACCAGTAAGCCGCGCCGGCTTTCCCTCCCCCTCGAAACCCTCGAGAAGCTCGGACTGTAAGCTTACTCTAGGTCCAGGGGTTCAGGATGGATTTCAGCGAGGTCTTGAAATCCGAGACGTTGTGAGTCACGAGCGTCAGATCATGAACTTCGGCCGTCGCGGCAATGAAGGCGTCCATCGCTTCAATCGGCCTGCCGGCGGCTTCACACCGTGCGAAAATCTTCCCGCATGCATCAGCTACCGCGCCATCAACCGGCAAGATTCGATCTTCGAAACGCAAGGGTAGTTCTTCTCGCAACCATTCATCGAGTCGCTTCCGCTTTGCGCCGGCCGGTAGCCGCTCGATCCCGTAACGAAGCTCCGCCAACGTCACGGCGCTAATGAATACACGGTCTTCGTCCACCCCCTCTGTCCAGGCGATTAGGCCTGGATTGGGTTGCGGCCTGACCCACTCCGAAACTGCATTGGTGTCGAGTAGGAAGGTCACAACTCGACCTTCCGAAGACGGCCTTTGATGCGCTTGATTTTCAGCCCAGAGCCGCGAAGCGGGGAACTGGCAAAGAACTCCGCTAGGTTACCGACTCGCTTGGTTTTCCGCTGCCATTCCTCGGCCGCCACAACCACCACGGCGCTACGGCCGTGCTTGGTGATAGTCTGCGGCCCTCGGGACTTGGCCTGGTCAATGACCTCGCTGAATTTCGCCTTGGCCTCGGCGACGGTCCAGGTGCCTGTGCTCATGATCCACCTCTAATGACTCAATATAGTCATAATAGTCAATATTACACGCAAATACAACAGGAGTCACACCTTCGACTTATGTTGCTGATTAGACTGAGATTCTGCCGCTAGGAGTTTCTTGAATCGCTCGCGCGCGATCAAGCCTGGACTGGTCTGAGAATTGGAAACGGTCTTCTACGCCAGGCGCTGATACGATGCGTCTCCAGCGCCAGGTTGATCGGCGGTCGCGCGCTTGTCGTCATTGCGCTCGACAATAAGGCCGTAAATTTCTGGAAACGGCGTGGGTTGGGCTGGCAGCTATCAACCGTCCGCGGCGTCATGCGAAACGTGCTTCGCGTCAGGCTTGGCCTCAAGGTCGTGATCTTGTCGGCGCGGATCTACGGCATCCGCTGAGTCTACGCCAATTTGAAAGAGACACAACGGAACCTCGTCGAGCGATGATTGCGGTAATACGCCGTGTCCTTGAAACGGCCGGTGTGATCTTCATCGAAGGTAACGGCGAGGGGCCGGGCGTACGGCTAAAGCGGCGCTCGTAAAAATGGGTTCGTTTCGCAAATTTGGAGCGACGAAGGGCATCACCCATTTGGGCAGTTAAGCAAGGCTGCAATCGCAGCAATGTCTGGCGCTACCACGGCGGGATATCCTTCGGTGGAGGTACGACCGATGGGGTTAATTTGCTAGACCCTCATCCGACCGTGAAACCTGCCGCATTGGTCGCCGATGCCATCATGGATTGCACCGATCAAAACGACATCGTCCTCGATGCCTTCTTGGGCAGCGGTACGACGGTGATAGCGGCCGAGCGCACGGGAAGGCGTTGTTACGGCCTTGAACTCAAGCCGATTTACATCGACACCACTATCCGGCGCTGGCAGTCCTATACCGGCCAAACTGCACAACACGCGGTGACCGGGAAATCCTTCGCTGAGCATGAAACCGAAGCGGAGGCGCCCCATGTCAGCTGATGGCGGTGACTATGGGGTCGGATATGGCAAGCCGCCCCATGAGACTCGCTTCAAACCGGGCCAGTCAGGCAATCCGAAGGGCAGGCCGAAGGGTAAGAGCAATTACAACGACGATCTCATGAAGGCGTTTAACAAGAAGGTGATTGTTGTCGAGAATGGCCGGAGAAAAGCGCTCTCCAAATGGAAAATAGCTTGTACCCAACTGGCCAACGACGCTGCGTCCGGCGATTTACATGCCGTGCGGCTGACTACAAAATTATTCGACAGAGCGGGCCTTTGGACTTCGTCCGATGAGCCCTCATCAACGTCAACATCTGAGCCCACATCCCCGTCAGAACCAAAACCTGATTGGTCAGTGCTCTCGATTGCTGAACTTGAATTTCTCAAGGAGATAGCGAACAAGCTTAAGATACCATTTAGTCATAGCCCTCAAACATGACTTGACTTCGGGCGGCGGCAAAGCTGATTGCCGGAATGGCGGTCAATCATGCCGCCATTCCCCAAAACCCCCCGGTGCCAGCGCATACCTCTATGGTTGTGATCGCTGCTTGTTGCTCCATTTTCCCTGTAAGACGTCAACAAATTCCCCGTTCGGCTTTTATAAATTCCTTGCTAGTTGGAGAGCTCCAACAACGGGATTCGAACGTGAAATCCGCAAGCAAAGGGGCTATTGGCGTTTTGTACGTGGATCAGTTCTTGGGTGGCTGCTCTGAAATTCTCTGTATTTTCCCTGATAAACAGGGAATTTGCTAAGACAGGCTTTCAAGTATCCAAACACCTGTTCCACGACGTAGTTTGAGAACGATGGTATCTCCGCAGCCGACGATCCGGCCCTCCTCCAGCCCGAGTCACATTTTCGATTTGGCGATGCGCGCGGCGCTGTGGTGCGCTTACCACATCCTGCTGATGTGGTGGTTCGTGCGCCGGCCCAATCACTACGGCGCAGTCGTCGCAATTTGGGTGGGCCCGAAGATCCTGATGATCCGTCACTCCTATCGTCGCAACTGGCTGAGCTGGTCGGGCGGCAGCGTCCGCCGCGGCGAGACGCCGGTCGAAGCGGCACGGCGTGAGCTTATGGAAGAAACCGGACTCGATATCACCGACGACTCGTTGCGCTTCGTCGGTCGGGTGCTCGAGCGTTGGGAGTGGCGCTATGACTACGTGTCGCTTTTCGAGCTGCGGCTTGAACGGGCGCCTTCCTTGCATCTCGATGGCCGCGAGGTGATCGGCGCGGCGCTAATGAGCCCCCAAGCCGCTCTTGCCCAGCCGCTCGTCCCATTCATCCGGACATATCTCGAAAATCAGGCGCGGCCCGGCCGCTAGCACCATCACACTTCTGTGAATGATTTTTGACAACGCATGTTCTATAAAGGCGATGGTTGCTGGCGCCCTTATTCCAAACCGAAATCCCTGCCCTGATTCGTGTGATTCATGGATGATATTCTCGGCCTCTTGCTTCTGATCGCTATCGCCGCGGGCATTTTCTGGGCAGGCTTCAAATTAGGCTATCGCTACCGCGATAATCTGTCGCTACAACGCCAGAAGAAACATCGCCATTCGAAGCCGCATGGGACGACCCATCCACCCGCGCCATCCGTGGCCTCCTCGCCAGGCGAATCGCCGCCATTAACCCCGTCTTAACTCCGTTGCCGCGATGCTCGGGGGAACAAGGAGTTCCCCCATGAGCGCCAAAGCCGTCCGCGCCCACCATATCGTCAGCTCGAAACCGGCCTCATCCTTCGATTTCGCCAAGGCTGTGGTCTGGCTTGCCGTAGCATGCCTCCCCTGGGCCGCGCTCTATCTCATCGGTCGGCACGTTTTTTAACGCCGGGCTTTGGCCCTGGCGTAATCTTCCTCGCTGGGAATAGCGAAGAGTCGGGCGCAGGGCTTAGACCAATGACTCTCAATCCAAGTTATAACCATCTCCACTGGCCGATAACGCGGCCCTGGATATCAGCTTTTTCCAAAGTGCTCTCGTAAGCTTCGTACTTGGAATTTTCACAAGAAATTTTTACGCGTACTGGCTGACTTTGCGGGACAATCTGAACTCTATTGATAGCGAATCCGCGGCCATCACGAAGGACAAAAATTCCTGGCGGACTTGGCATGCGATCGGCAATGTCGAGAAGCAAGCGCTGACCAGATCTTAATGTCGGTTCCATGCTGTCACCGACAACAGTGACAATTCGTAAATCCTTGGGTGACGTGGCGCGATAGCCTTGCAAAAAGCTGTTTGGCAGATTCCATGTCGTGACGGGCTTATTAGAATCGCTCGTTAAGCTGGTTGCAGTCCGCAGGTCGATCTCTTCAATTCTCAATCTGCCATCTTCGATTTGATTTGCTTCATTGGAGGCCCCAAAGGGCAGGGGTAGCTCGCCAGAACCATCAAGCCCGGCTAGGGCATAAATCTCTTCAGGATGAATACCGCCACGCCCCAATATTGGTATGAGCTTCATAACCAGATCGATTGGGAGAAAAGGCTTTTTGAAGCGATCTTCGTAGTGTTGGTAGGAGCTGCCGTATTCCATACCCAGCGCATGAGCCACTTCTCGAATGGAGAGGTTGGCTTTCTTACGCAGTTGCTTCAGCCGGCGTGAAGCTGGCGAGATGTCCATGCGACTCGCAGTCTATTGGGGCGATCTGTCACACTCAACGCATTTTGCATATGTTGAACGGAAACGACGTTAGCCAAAATTCTAAGATCCTTTTCGCGACCTATTGTGGATAAGCCCAGTTGTCTCTTGAACGATGGCGCGAACGCATAGGCTTACTTCTTCCCCCCGCCCAGCTTCTTGGTCTGGGTCGCGATCGAATGCTCGCGCAAAGCGGCGATCTCCGCATCCGAAAGCTTCCTCGCCAGCGCCGGGTCCTTGAGGCGCGTGTCCTGGCCCTTCACCGGGTTCTGGATCGCCTCTTCAAGGCTGTGCGCCCATTTCCATTCCTCGGGCGGCCGCGCCTTCTGCCCGGGCGCGAGCTGGTCGAGGCCCCAGAAGATCTCGAGCCGGTGATTGTCGGGGTCGCGGAACTCTACCGCGATCTGCGCGCCGGCCCGGCGCCTGCCCTCGAAATCGAGCGGTACGTTGTGGCGCTTCAGATGCTCGCGCGCGCGCAGCACTTCGTCCAATGTGGCCACCTCGAAGGCGATGTGGTTCAACTCGTAATTGTCGCTCGGCGCCTCCTGCTTCATCGAGCCCACCAGCGCGATCGAATGGTGATCCGGCCCCAGGCGCAAAAAGGCCATGCCGCCCGGCGCCATGTCGTCGGTGTAGATGTCCGAGCACTCGAAGCCCATCACCTCGGTGTAGAATTTGAGCGAGCGCTCGATGTCGGCGCAGTTGATGACGATGTGCCCGAGCTTGCCGATCTTGAACGGCAGATCCTTGGGCGTCATGTACCGCGCCTTCAACTGTTCAACCCTTGCCCGATCGAGCGCCATGGTGCTTCCCTCGTCCCGTCCTTGATGAGGGGAGCGAATCTAGCGCCGGGCGGCGCCGGAGTCAGCTATTCCTTGGGGCCGGCATCGACAGGTTCCAGCGCCGCCTCGCCGGCTACCGAACTATTGGAAGTATGTCCATTGTCGGAGGTAAAGCAGACGTGCCGTAGATACCCCAAAGCCATATCCCCTCGATCCGTACCAACCAATGCAGTAATCTAACATTCCACCTGGTACAGAAAATCTATCGGGCCAAGACCGTGAGTGCCGTATCGAACCATTCCAATCATAAACAAGTTCACCAAGAGGAAAATCGCCATGGCAGTCAAAGAATCGCGGGACACCGCCGGTAAGATATTCGAAGTAGGCATCGAGGGAAAATTGCCCCCGGCGCAGCTCTTGGTACTGGGTCTGCAGAACATTTTCGGCATGACCGGCATGTTTGTGTTTCCCGGCATTCTCGGCCGTTCCTTCAACTTGGCCCCGGAACAGATCGCCTATCTTTATGGCATGACTTTCGCAGTTTGCGGCATCGTCACCATCCTGCAATCGACGCTGCTGTTGCGGCTGCCGATTATCCAGGGACCTTATGCCGGCTGCTTCGCCAGCCTGCTCGCGGCCGGCCATCTCGGTGGCGGTCTCGGCGCCGCCTACGGATCGTCGAATCCTCGATTGGTTCGCCGCGCGAGCGCGCCGAGATCACAATCCTGCCCGAGGGCCGCGTCCGTTTGGTGATCGGCACCCAGCCAGCCGGCCAGGGCCAGGAAACCAGCTTCGCCCAAGTCGTGTCGGATCTGCTGTCGGTGCCGGTCGACAGTATCGACGTGGTCATGGGCGATACCGACGTAGTCAGCGTCGGCGGCGGCTCGCATTCCGGCCGCTCGATGCGGCACGCCGCCACCGTGATCGGAATGGCGGGCCGGTCGCTGATCGAGCGCGGCAAAGCGATCGCGGCGCTCATCCTTGACGCGCTTCCGGCCGACATCGCCTTTGCCGACGGGCGTTTCGCTACGCCGGGCAGCAACCGCAGCTTCGATTTTCTCGAGCTGGAGCGCGAGGCGGCGCGGCTGAAATTGCCCAAGGATCTGGCGGACGGCCTGGCCGTCGCCATGGAAAACGAGATGCACGACCCGGTTTTCCCCAATGGCTGCGCGGTGTGCGAGATCGAAATCGATCCTGACACCGGCGGCCTTTCGCTCGCCCGTTACGCCTCGGTTGACGATGTCGGGCGCTGCATCAACCCGCTGATTGTCGACGGCCAGACGCATGGCGCCATTGCGCAAGGCGTCGGCGAGGCGATGTGGGAGGATTGCTACATCGACCCGCGGTCGGGTCAGCCGCTTGCCGGCTCGTTCATGGATTATGGTATGCCGCGCGCCGACACTCTACCGTCCTTCGCCACCGAGATTGTCGAGGTACTGTCGCCGACCAATCCGTTCGGGATCAAGGCGGGCGGCGAGGGCGGCACTACTCCGGCGCTGGCGGTCATCCACAGCGCCATCCTCGACGCGCTGCTGCCGCTGGGCGTGCGCGATATCACCATGCCGGCTACGCCTTTCGCGGTATGGCAGGCGATCCAGCATGCCAAGATCAAGCCTCGCCGCGTGGGTAATTAATGTCCGCTTTGTCCCCAAAAGCGGACATTCCAATGTCATACCGCCATGTCGGCTTTTGACCCAAAGCGGACATCGGTCACATTTCTCCCGGCGGTCTCCCCGCTCATCGTTTGCCACAAAATTATCAGCTTGGACGGCGCGACCATCGCCGCGGAGATCCTTGAATGCGTCTTCGTTTCCCAATTATGCCGGTGTTATAGGATCAAAACGACCCACCAAAATGGAGACGAATATGTCAACCATCGAGATTCAACCGCGATCGGGGAAACGGTATATTTCGCTCCGTGAACTTGCCGCGATCCAGCGCATCGCCCATCGCCAGGTCGCCCGATATGACATCTATCATCATCTGCGGCGGATTGGCTGGGTTCCGTTCTTTGCGTTGTTGGCGGCGGCTTATCTCATCACGAACTTGATCTTCGGGCTGCTCTATTTTGCCCAGCCGGAAAGCATTGCCAACATGCAGCCTGGCTCTATCACGGACGCCTTCTTCTTTAGTACGGCGACGGTCGCCGGAATCAGCTCCGGCAATGCCGTCCTCAACAATACCTAATGTTCCGGTCGGTGCTGTCCGGTTTTGAGGGTAATTAGGACACTCCTAAATTCGAATTAGGCTCCGGACCCATAAACAGGATTCCTAAAACGAGCGTTTCGCGATTCAAAGCGACCAAAAAAAGACCAATGATGGTTCGAGACTGTTTCTGGCTGGATGACGGACAACTCGCGCGGCTTAACCTCCTGACCGATGCGATAGATTTGCGCGGTCTTCCGCTCTTCGTGGTAACCAGCGTTGGCCTGGACTGTGTCCGGCACGTCTCTGTTCAGCTCCACGATCGTCAGGCGACCTTCATTCAATCTCGCGCCGACGGCGATGATGCCGTCATGCCCCATCTGGAGGATTTCGCGCCGCAGCGTCCATGCGCCGGCCATCGCGGTGACGTCGTCCGCGGAATCGGTTCCGTACTTCTGGATCAGCATGCGCGCCTGCCTGCTGTTCAGGATGAGCGGGGCTGCCAAGGTGACGTTCACCCAGCCGGCTTGTCTTGGATCTTCTCCAGTAACGGGCCGAAAGTAATAGAGGCCAATCCCAAGATAGGGGGTTGCGTCGTGCAACTGCTTCGCCATCATCCGAAGCATACGCCGTTTCCCTCACTTTAAACGCGATGTTCCACTACTTGCTTTTTCAAGGCTGGAAAGTTTCGGAACTCTAATTGCTACCGCCCATCGCGTGCGCGGTGCCCCCTTTCGAAACCACTTCTAAAGCCCAGCGTTGTGGGAAGAATTAACCAATATGGCTGCTTGTTCAATATTTAATTTAGGATATCGAGTGCAAGTTATTTAAAATTTCAGATTATTATTAGGCTTCGGATTCATAACCGGTAGCCCGGGGTCGCGGCGAGACACACGGCGGCGAGAAAATTATGGGCGAGGCGGTCGTATCGTGTGGCGATTCTGCGGAAGTCCTTGAGGCGCCCGAACATGCGCTCGATGGCGATGCGATTTCTTTAAAGGGGAGAAGTAGTTCTTTCACCGCCGGTTGGCCTTGGGCGGGGTATTCGGCTCGGCACCCTTGCTCTCGATCTTGCGATGGACGGCATCGCTGTCATACCCCTTGTCGTGTAGTGGTACAGTTTGACTTTCCGATGCTCTTTGGCTTGCCCACCAACCGTGCCATATTGGCGGTATGGCGATATATCGCGTTGTTCAGTCGTGGCGACAGAGAAAAGCAGTGGGATGGGTCGTTGAAAGGACTACCCATGGCAAAATTTAGCATCCGCGGCCGCTTTTCCAGACCGAAGATGAAACCCAAACCGAGGTTGATGGGCTGAACGCTTTAGAGAAGAGGGGGAAGGTTATGCATACGCCCAAACCCAAGACGGATAAGAAACGCGTTGCCGCAAAACCGCGCCCCGCCCGAGACAAGGAGATCAAGGGGCCAAACCCACTGCCGTGTCTTCGTCTTTGATGCATCGGCCAAGGTTACGCTGCGTGATGATCTCAGGCACTGCCATCATCGTCGCGGCGGTAATGGTCTATGGCGTCGCGGTCAAGCCGCGACAAACATCCACGCAACCGCAACCGCAACCGTCGGCCGAGGCGGCGATTCCCCCCACGAGCCAGCCGGTAACGTCGTCGCCTCAGCAAACGCAACCACCGGTCGAGGCGGCGATTCCCCCCACAAGCCAGCCGGTAACGTCGTCGCCCCAGCAAATGCAACCGCCGCTACTAACGCCCGCCGATCTGCGTTTCTCGGTCGAGACCGAGAACGACGTCGTGGTGGTGCGCGGCCCACCTTCCCTGCGCTGAAATCTAGGGAACGACGGGGATCGCGTCGCGGCTCAGGCGCTGACGATGAACTGGCGCAGCGCGTTGGCCTCGTGCTCGACCGCGTCGATGCCGTGATCGAATGAATGGCGGAATGTCTGAGATTGGCACAAAGCAGACATTCAACTCGCATCAACTAATGTCCGCTATCGGGTGTAAACCGGACATGCCATTGACACGTCGCCATGTCGCCTTTGAACTAGAGCACACTTTGGCAGTTAATTGTTTTCGGCGCCGTAAAAAGCGCCGAGTGGGAATTTGGTGTAGACTTGAATTATACTGACCGTCCGTCCAATGCAAAGCAACTTGGCTGGACGCAGAAATCAGGGGGGTGCTCATGCGCTATCTTCGTGTGGCGGTTTTGGCCGCGTTCTTTGCGCTGCTGGCGAACGCGGCCTTCGCCCAGACGGCCTGGGACGCGATGCAGAGCTTTGGCCTGACCGGCACTTGGTCGCCTTCTTGCCAGACCGCGCCGGCCCCGTCGAATTACTGGATGTCCTATTACCTGGATTCGAGCGGCGTGGTGCGGCGGCGGGTGGATCTGGGCCCGAGCCGGACGAATTTGATGAGCGCCGTGGACAGCGCGCAGATCGTGAACGCCACCACCCTCGACACCCACATCCGCAACGACGATCCAGGTTACGGCGCGACCAACGGGCTGGTCTTCGACGTGGTCATCATCAAGGAGAACGGCCGGGTGCGGACGCTCGCGTCCCAGGGCAGCGACGGCAAGGCATATATTTCGGACGGCATCGTCGCCGCGAACGGCCAGCCTAGCGTTTGGCTGGAGAAATTCTCGGGCTGAAAATCGCCGGGAGAATCCGGGATGACTGGGATGAAATTGCCCTCTTGGATCACGCTCCGTTACCTGCGCACGCCGGCATCGAAGAAATCTCTGACGATCTGCCCTAAATGCGGCAAGGAGATGCGGCTGGTGGACCGCAGCTCGATGTCGGGCGACGACATGCGCACCTACCGCTGCGATTCTTGCCAGGAGGAGCATATCCGGGATTTCGGAACCGCGGCCTGGAAAAAACTGTCCGGCATGAATAATTCCGGGGAATGACGCACCCTCAACCAAGCAACGGGAAACGGCCAGAAAATATGATTTCAGATCTCGATATCTGGCGGTCTGCCAATACCCTCATCAAACAACATGGTGATGATGCCGCGCTAATAGCCGCGCAACGTGCCGATGAGTTGTTGGCCAAAGGCGATATTGAAGGACAGCGCGTGTTCAAGAAGATCGTGAAAGCAATAAATGAACTACAAAAAAACGGGCCCGGTGAAAGCGAACGAGTGAATTAGGCCGTGTACTCATAAAGCCTAGATTGTCGAGCAACGGTTAATCAATGTCCGCTTTGTGCCAGAAGCGGACATTCCGCCTCACCTGTTTTGATCTATGTCAATGCGATGTAATAAAGACTGGTAGCTAATTGGTGCGTGGATGTGGATTCGGGTTCCCCTGGTCCACATACCCCCACCTTATCGGGCCGCCAGTTTTCAAGCTTTCTGGCGGCTCTTTTTTGCGACATGAAATGATACTACCCGTTAATGTTCCTTCGCCTCTAGCAGCGCAGTATTAAATAGCGGAATAACCCATATCTATTTTGGCCTGAAGATACGGATCTTGCTCGTTCGCATTGTGCCAGGAGAAGACATGATGGTGGTGGCGTTCTATGTGTTTAGTCAGCGGACGCCAAGCTCAGGTCTCAGGCACGGATTTGGATCGGCGTGCCGTCGTCGACTGCATCCCAAATCTCCTCGATCGCTAGATTGCCAACCGAGATACAGCCATTGGTCCAATCGCGCGTGAAGCTGTTGCAGTCAATGCGGCCGAAACTCGCCGGCAGGCCGTGGACGAAGATCTTGCCGCCTGGATCGACGCCTGCGGCGCGCGCCCGCGCGATGTCGGCCGTATCGGGATAGGAGACATGGAGTGCGAGATGATAGGCACTGTTGGGAAGGCGGCCATCGATTCGATAGACACCCTCAGGCGTACGGCCGTCGCCAGCCTTCAGCTTAGTGCCAACGGGATGGGTGCCGAGTGCGATCGGATAGGTCTTGAGCAGCCGCCCATCACGGAAGAGCTGGAGCTGGCGGAGCGATTTGATTACCAGCACCCAATCGGCCTTGCCAATGGACATGGCGCGCGCCGGGACCGCCCATGGCACAGCGAGCGAGACGGCGGCGGCCAATATGCGACGGCGTGAATGAAGAACCATGCGTGACACGATATTGCCTTTTTCTATTGCTATCAACGACACGGCGCGGCCGGCAACGCGACGGGCCTTCCCGGGTTGCATCCCACCGAAAGAATCGTGCCCCACTTATGCAGCATTGATGACTTTCAGTGCGCGCACAGCTGCACAGAAACGGAGTGATTCAGATCAATGCTCGATTTCACTCGTTTCCCTAGCGTTTAATTATGGAAAAAGCCGTACAGACATTCGAGAGCCGCATATTCGGCAATGCAGTGCGCCTTCGTGCTCTGGTTGAAAAGGCGCGCGGGCTGGGGCCTATCCGCACCGCTGTCGTTCACGCCGTCGATCAGGTTACGCTGTCCGGCGCGATCGAGGCGGCACGTCAGCATCTGATCGTCCCCATCCTGGTCGGTCCAGAAGCGAAAATCCGCGCTGCCGCGAATTCGGCCAATCTCGACTTGGCGGAGTTCAAGCTCGTGAACACCGAACACAGCGCCGCAGCCGCAGCCGAGGCTGTCGCCATGGCGCGCCGAGGCGAAGTGCAGGCTATCATGAAAGGCAGTCTGCACACCGACGAACTCATGCATGCGGTCGTCGATGAAACACTGGGCCTGCAAACGGCGAGGCGCATCAGCCATGTCATAGTAACCGACATACCTGGCTTTACGCGGCTGATATTCATCACCGATGCCGCGATCAACGTCTATCCAACGCTGGAAGACAAACGGGACATCGTGCAAAATGCGATCGATTTGGCGCAAGCGCTTGGCGTGGCGACGCCTAAGATCGCTGTCCTGTCGGCGGTCGAGACGGTCTCCACCAAGATCAAATCAACGCTCGACGCCGCAGCTTTGTGTAAGATGGCGGACCGCGGCCAGATCACCGGCGGCATTCTCGATGGACCATTGGCCTTCGACGATGCCATGTCGGAAGAAGTTGCGAAGACCAAGGGCATCGTTTCGCCAGTGGTCGGCAAACCCGACATCCTGGTCGTACCCGATCTTGATGCCGGCAACATGCTGGCCAAGCAGTTCGAATATATCTCGCATGCAACCCTCGCCGGGATCGTGGCCGGTGCTCGGATTCCCATTATTCTCACCGGCCGTGCCGACAAAACCGCTTCGCGCCTTGCCTCCTCGGCAATCGCATTGCTCCTGATCCGCCACGGGGAACGCATTGCGGGCAAGGCGATCAGATGAGTAACGGTAGATCCAAGACGGATCAGGCGATCCTGGTCGTCAATGCCGGATCGTCGAGCATCAAGTTCTCGCTGTTTTCGGCGATGGCACGCCCCAAAAAACAGGGCCTGCTATGCGAAGGCAAGATGGACGGGATCGGTCACACCGTCCGATTTGTCGCGAAGGACGCGCGCGGCCAGACGCTGGTCGAGAAAACCTTGCCCCGCGACACCACGCATGAAGACGCGCTGGCGGTTCTGCTCCAATGGATCGGAAGCCAGTTCAAAACCGTCACGCTGATCGCCGCCGGTCACCGCGTGGCGATGAGTGGCAATAAGTACCGAGGTCCGGTACGGCTCGACCCCCGCATCATCGCCGATTTGCGTGCGCTGAACCCCCTAGCGCCGCTCCACCAGCCGCATCATCTGGCCGCGATCGACGCCTTGGCAAAGCTGCACCCGGCCCTGCCGCAATTCGCCTGCTTCGATACCTCGTTTCATGTCACTCAGCCGAAGGTAGCGACGCTGTTCGCCTTGCCGCGGGCCCTGACCGAGGAAGGCGTCCGCCGTTACGGCTTCCATGGCCTGTCATACGAATATATCGCCTCGATATTGCCCGATTTCCTCGGGCGTGAAGGTGCTGAGGGACGTGTCGTCATCTGCCATCTGGGCAGCGGCGATAGCATGTGCGCCATCAAGCAGCGCAAGAGCGTGGCGACGACGACAGGCTTCACCGCTCTTGACGGCCTGCCGATGAGCCGGCGTTGCGGCAATCTCGATCCCGGCGTCGTGCTCTATTTGTTGCAACAGAAAGGCATGAACGCGGAAGCGATCAGCCATTTGCTCTACAACGATTCCGGATTGTTCGGCATGTCGGGCGTCAGCGACGACATGCGCGAACTGCTCGCGAGCCGCGATCCACATGCGGCGGAAGCGATCGATGTATTCGTCTACCGCATCGGTCGCGAGCTGGGCGCGCTCGTCGCCTGTCTCGGCGGGCTCGATGCGCTCGTGTTCACCGCCGGAATCGGCGAGAACGCCGCCGCCATCCGACGCCGCGTCTGCCAGGATGCCGCCTGGATCGGCGTCGATCTCGATCCGGAGGCCAATGAGGCGGGTGGACCGTGCATCACGAAACGCGGCAGCGCGGTTTCGGCTTGGGTTATTCCGACCGATGAAGATTTGATGATCGCGCGCCATAGCTGGGATTTGTTCCGCGCGGGCGATCGCGCCAATGAAACTAATTTGAAACATGAACGTAGTGCGACTTGATTTATATCAATGACTGGCGCCGCCGGACTTGTAGACTTGATGCAAACGACGGACCGGGGATGGTGGCAAACCTCGGCGATTGCTTAGGGATACAAAAAGGAGAAGCGCCATGCCGCCCAGCAATCTTCAATCCAACGCACCCTCCGAAAAAAGTAGCGCCGATACCGGCCGGCGGCGTCTCTATTGGATACTGGTCATCCCCTTCATCGCGATGCTTGTCCCGCAGCTGTTTAATTATAGCGAGCCGTCGATCGGCGGCGTGCCGTTTTTCTACTGGTACCAGCTGCTCTGGATACCGCTGACGTCGTTCTGCACCTGGATCGTCTACCGGCGATGAATTGACCGGCTCCCGATGGAGCCCAAGGGAGGTACGGCCATGGCTTTAATCGTTTTCACCGTACTCTTTGTCCTCGCTATCGTGATCGGATTCCTGGCTTCGAGCTGGAAGCGTTCCGATCTCAGCAAGCTCAACGAATGGGGCTTGGCAGGCAGGCGCCTCGGCATCGTCCTGTCCTGGTTCCTGATGGGCGGCGATCTCTATACCGCTTACACCTTCATCGCCATACCAGCGCTCGTCTTCGGTGTCGGCGCGCTTGGCTTCTTCGCCGTCCCTTATGCGACCGTCGCCTTCCCGCTGCTCTTCCTCATTTTCCCTCGCCTCTGGCAGGTTGCGCACAAGCACGGCTATATCACTGCCTCTGAATACGTGCGCGGCCGCTTCGGCAATCGCTGGCTGGCGCTGGCCATCGGCTTGACCGGCATCCTCGCGACCATGCCCTACATCGCCCTTCAGCTCGTAGGGACCCAAGTGATCTTCGGCGCGATCGGCTATACCGGCAGCGGCTGGCTGACCTATCTGCCGCTGATCATCTCCTTCGTCATCCTGGCGGGTTTCAGCGTTATGAGCGGCCTGCGCGCCTCGGCCTTTATCGCCATCCTGAAGGGAGTGCTGGTCTTCGTCACGGTGCTGGTCGCGATCATCGTCATTCCCGCCCAGCTCGGCGGCTATGGTGCGGTCTTCGCCAAGATTCCGCCAGAGAAGCTGCTTCTGGCCTGGCCGACCGCGGCGAACTGGGGCTCGTTCAGCGCCTTCTCGACACTGGCCTTCGGTTCCGCCATCGCGTTGTTCCTCTATCCGCATGCCGTGACCGGCCTGCTGAGTGCGTCGAGCAGCCGCGTGATCGAGCAGAACGCAATCATCCTACCGATCTTTTCCATCTTGCTGACTTTCCTGGCAGTGCTTGGTTTCGTTGCTTTCGCCTCTGGCGTGAGCAACGACCCGGCCTTTGCCGACGGTTTCAAGCAATACGGGTCGAGCTACGCGCTGCTTGCCATCATGATCAAATACTTTCCCGGCTGGTTCGTCGGTGTCGCCTTCGCCTCGATCGCCATTGGCGCGCTGGTTCCCGCTTCGGTGATGGCGATCGGCTCGGCCAACATCATCACCCGCGACATCTGGGGCGAGTTCGTCCATACCGGCACCACCGAAGCCAGGCAAATGACGGAGACCTTCATAGCGAAGATCTTCGCGTTGCTGATGGTGGCCGCGGCTTTGATCTTCGTCGTAGCCATCCCGCTGCAATACGTCGTCCAGTTCCAGCTGTTGGGCGGAATCTGGGTCATCCAGACCCTTCCGGCGGTGGGGCTGAGCCTGTTCATGCGCCGCTGGCTCACCGGCGGGAGCGTATTCATCGGCTGGCTGGTCGGCATGGTCGCCGGCACCTGGATGGTCGCTTCGCTCGGCTTCGCGTCGAGCGTCTATCCTTTGCACATCCTCGGCATCACCATCCCATGCTACATCGCCCTTTCCTCTGGCATTCTTAACCTGATCGTCTCGGTGGTGCTGACGCCGCTCTTCAAGGCGGCGGAAGCCGGCCGGGACGAGACAGCGGGGGCGGACTACGCCGCAGAATGAAAAGTAAGGAGATCGCCGTGAAAAGGATCGCCGCTCACTTCGACATCAACTACACGCGCTACATCGATGCGGCTGGCAAACCCGTCCAGACGCTGCCGAAGGACGCGGATAAGGCCACCTTAATCGCGCTCTACCGCGCCCTGGTGCGAACCCGGACTTTCGACGCAAAGGCGGTGGCGTTGCAACGCACCGGCCGGCTCGGCACCTATGCCTCGTCGATCGGGCAAGAGGCCGTATCAATCGGCGCGGCGAGCACGATGCGCCCGGACGATATCTTCATCCCGAGCTTCCGCGAGCATGGCGGCCAGCTGTGGCGCGGCGCCACGCCAACCGAACTCTTCCTCTATTGGGGCGGTGACGAGCGCGGCAATTACTTCGCCAAGGCGCCATACGACTTTCCCAATTGCGTGCCGGTGGGCAGCCACGCGCCGCACGCGGCAGGCGTGGCTCTTGCGCTTAAATTGCGCAAAGAGTCGCGCGTCGTTGTCTGTGTTTTCGGCGACGGCGCCACATCAAAGGGAGATGTCTACGAGGGGATGAATTTCGCCGGCGTCTGGAGGCTGCCGGTCGTGTTTGTGATCTCGAACAATCAATGGGCGATTTCGGTTCCGCGGAATGAACAGAGCGCCGCTCAGACTCTGGCCCAGAAGGCGATTGCCGCGGGGATTCCCGGCGAACAGGTCGACGGCGACGACGTGGTCGCTGTACGCGCGGTCGTCGGCGCCGCGCTCGAACGGGCACGCAAGGGCGAAGGCGCGCATGTCATCGAGGCGGTGACCTATCGTCTCGGCGATCACACCACGGCGGACGACGCCAGCCGCTACCGCAAGGATAGCGACGTGACGCCGCATTGGCAGGAAGAGCCGGTCAAACGGCTCCACCAATATCTGACAACGGCGGGATTCTGGAACAAAAACGACGAGGACAATCTCCTCAAGCAGGTCAATTCCGAGATTGACGCCGCGGCGGAGGCCTATCTCGCGACCCCGGCGCCGGATCCGGCAGTCATGTTCGATTACACCTATGCGAAACTTCCCGCCGAATTGCAGGCGCAAAAGCAGGCGATGCTGAAATCCCTCTTATCGGCGCCCGGGCGCCAAGCCGCGGAGTAGACAATGACCGAAACCACGCTGGTTCAAGCCGTCAATTTGGCACTAGCACGCGCCATGACTGAGGATAAACGCGTCATCATTCTGGGCGAGGACGTCGGCCCCGATGGCGGCGTCTTCCGCGCCACCGACGGGCTGTACGCGCGCTTCGGCGCCGAACGGGTTCGCGACACGCCCATGTCGGAGGCCGGCATCGGCGGCATTTCGGTCGGTCTCGCGGCTGCCGGCTTCAAACCGGTGGCTGAGATCCAATTTACCGGGTTCATCTTTCCTGTAATCGACCAGCTCAACAACCACGCCTCGCGGTTCCGCACCCGGACGCATGGGCATTTGAGCTGCCCGATGATCGTGCGTGCGCCCTGCGGCGGCGGCATCCACGCGCCCGAACACCATTCGGAAAGCCCCGAGGCGATGTTCACCAATATCCCAGGCCTGCGAGTGATTATTCCCTCATCGCCGCGCCGCGCCTATGGACTACTGCTGGCCGCGATCCGCGGCTCGGATCCCGTGGTCTTCATGGAGCCGACCAAGCTCTATCGCGGTGCGCGCGAGGAGATGACGGATGATGGCAAGGACCTGCCGGTCGACCGCTGTTTCGTACTGCGCGAAGGGAAAGATGTGACGCTCGTCGCCTGGGGCGCCATGATCCCCGAGGCGCTGAAGACGGCGGAACAGTGGGAAACCAAGGGCGTCAGCGCCGAGGTGATCGACGTTGCGACCCTGAAGCCGCTCGACGCCGAGACTATCATCAATTCCGTCAAGAAAACCGGCCGTTGCGTGATTGTCCACGAGGCGCCGCTGACCGGCGGCTTCGGCGGCGAGATCGCAGCGCGAGTTGCGGAAGGTGCGTTCAGTTCCCTGTTGGCGCCAATCGAACGCGTCGCTGGTTATGACACTGTCAT
The DNA here is from genome assembly GCA_963810055.1 of uncultured Alphaproteobacteria bacterium. Lineage (GTDB taxonomy): Bacteria > Pseudomonadota > Alphaproteobacteria > ATCC43930 > CGMCC-115725 > REEB95. The sequence goes on from CAWEME010000070.1 coordinate 30,857, forward strand.
GCCGCTGCCGAAGCTCGAGAACATCTATTTGCCGGATGCGGCCCGCATCGGCAGTGCGGTCGAGCGTGCAATGGCCTACGCATGAGCACGTTTAATTTACCCGATCTCGGCGAGGGTCTCACGGATGCCGAGATCGTCGCCTGGCACGTGGCCGAAGGTGATCACGTCGTCGCTGACGAGCCTCTGGTTTCCGTCGAGACCGAAAAGGCCGTGGTCGAAGTTCCCTCGCCGCGTTCGGGATATATTAAGCGTTTGCTGGGCAAAACGCATGAACGGGTGAAGGTCGGCGCGCCAATCGTTGAATTCGACGAGGCGCCGCATGCCGATACCGGCACGGTGGTGGGCGATCTGGGCGCTGCGAAACCCAGCACGCCTCGGGCACCGGCACCGGCGAAGCCGGCCCCTGCGAAACCCGCGCCCGCAGCAGCGGCGGCTCCCGTCCAAGGGAAGGTTACGGCATCTCCGGCAATCCGGGCGCTAGCGCATCAACGCGGCGTCGACTTGACGCGGATTACGGGAAGCGGACCCAATGGCACGATCACGCGCGCCGATGTTGAGCGCGCCGGCTCCGCCGGCGGTAGAAAACTTGCGGTCGGCCAAGTCGCACTCACCGGCATCAGGCGCAGCATGGCCCTCAACATGGCCAAGGCCCATGCCGAAGTGGTCCCGGCCACGGTGTGGGACGAGGCCGATATCGGCTCGTGGTGGACCGGGCATGGCGACATCACAGTGCGCTTGATCCGTGCCATCGTCGCCGCCTGTGCCGCCATGCCGATCCTTAATTCCTGGTACAACGGCCAAGCAATGACTCTTCAAACTCTTGACCGGATCGATTTGGGCATCGCGGTCGATTTCGAAGGCGGGCTGATTGTCCCCGTGGTTCGTGATGTGGCCAAGCAGGCTCCGGCCACCCTGCGCGCCGAAGTCGACAGACTGAAAGCTGCCGCACGCACCCGCACCGTGCCGATCGCCGATCTTCGCAATCCGACGATCACGCTTTCCAATTACGGAATGTTGGCGGGACGCCAGGCGGCCCTGGTCGTAGTGCCGCCGCAGGTCGCAATCATCGGCGCCGGACGGATTTTCCAGCAGGCCGTGCCGCGCGAAGGCCCTTTCAAATTCACCCATCTCTTGCCGCTGTCGCTCACCTTTGATCATCGCGTCGCCACCGGCGGTGAGGCGGGACGGTTCCTGCAGGCAATGATCGACGACTTGCAGAAAAACGCCTGAGCGCGGGCTGGACGGCACCGAAGACCAGGGCGTGAACTCATAAACGCATCCTGCAAAAAGCACCGCGCCATGGAGAACAAAGTGAAAGACGTGTTTCGGTTTGCCGACACGCTAGGACCTTTCAAGATCGTGCATATCCATCGGGCATCGCTCGGGCTCAAAGCGATCGTCGTGGTCGATAACGTCGCGTGCGGACCTGCGGTCGGAGGTATCCGCATGGCTCCAGACGTGAGCACCGAGGAAGCCATCCGTCTGGCGCGTGCAATGACCCTTAAGAACGCGGCGGCTGGCCTTCCGCACGGCGGAGGCAAGTCGGTGATCTACGGTGATCCGAAGGTGACACTTGGCGTGAAGGAGCAACTTATACGCGCCTTTGCCTCGGCCATACGCGACATCACCGAATATATCCCCGGCCCCGACATGGGAACCGATGAGCGAGCCATGGGCTGGATCGCGGACGAAATCGGTCGCGCCGTTGGCCTGCCGCGCGAGATTGGTGGTATCCCGCTCGACGAGATCGGCGCGACCGGCTTCGGCCTGGCAGCGACAATCGACGTGGCGAGCCAATATATCGGTCTCAACCTCAAAGGCTCACGGGTCGCTATCCAAGGCTTCGGCGCGGTCGGTAAGCATGCCGCTCGGTACCTCGGCGAGAAAGGCGTTGTTTTGGTGGCGGCAAGCAATTCTCGGGGGACAATCATCAACAGTGATGGGCTCGACATTGCCGCCCTCATCGCTCTCAAGGCCGCGGGGCGGCCGCTCAAGGATCACCCGGCGGGTCGCGCGCTCGATCTTGACGCCATCATCGATGTCCCCTGCGACATCTGGATTCCGGCAGCACGACCTGACATCATCACTGCGGGCAATGTCGCGAGGCTTAACACGCGTCTTGTCGCGGAAGGCGCCAACATTCCCTGCACGCCGGAAGCGGAACAGGCACTCGCCGCCCGGGGCGTGCTCGTCATCCCCGACTTCATTGCTAATGCTGGTGGCGTGATCTGCGCCGCTACCGAATATCAGCACGGTACACAAACGCAGGCCTTCGCCACCATCGACGAGAAGATTCGCGCCAATACTCGATTGGTGCTCGAACAGGCAAAACGATCGAACGATCTTCCGCGTGCAGCAGCGGTGTCGTTCGCCATGACGCAGGTGCGCGATGCCATGCGGGTGCGCCGATGGGAGGCCAAATAGCTCGAATGTTTGTGTCTCCAGCTATCTCTATTGCAAAGCTAGTCCGGAAACACTAGGCGAAGCGAACCGGTGGATGCTTTAGCCTCCCACTGCCTTCTCGATCATTCCCAGATGCATCAAATGAGATGCCCAACTAACATACGTGCCGATATGACCCCGGGCAGGTCACGGTGCCACACCTGGGTCGTGGAGAAGACCATGATAAGTTTAATCGCCCGCGCTTTACTACTTGTTGCCGCAGCCATTGCGGGTTGGCTGGTGGCAAAAGACGCACCTAATTTCAGTACAATCCAAATATCGATTGCGTTGCTGCTATTCGTGTTTTTTATTTTCGTGCTGGCCTTCTGGCCATCAGGATGGTCGAACGCACTTAATCGTCACAAGAAGTCACGGTAGCTAGCAGAAGAGAAGAGATCGTTTCGCCCACTGGTGTTACTACCGTAATCCTACCCCCGGCTTGTGGTCACATCTCGCCAGTTGAATCACTACGCAGTAGCTGCTGAGAGTTCCGTTTCGACCACGATCCTGACGTGATTCAACTCACTCGCATAATTTCAGGCGCACAAATTCAAGCCGGTTGGCTGATCTAGATCAAAGCGGTTATCTGGCGATCCTCTAGTATCAACGCATCGCCCTTAATCACTGCCGCAATGCGAAAAGTCGATCATGAAAAAATGTATTCTGATTTCCGCATATCTGGCGGTGATGCTCGGGCTCTTCGGCTGCCAACCGAATCCGAATGCCGCGCCCGCCGTCTATACGCTCTACTTTCGGTCGATGAGTGGGGAGGTTACTGCGGTTACTTTCGCAAGCCCTTACGACGATCCCAACATGTATCGCGGCCCGGGCAAATAGCGTCGAATGAGTTTGCGCACTAAGAACATCAAAGGGCTCCACATCGGCACGGTTAGCTAAACGCAATATCGCAATATGGTGAGGGGGTCGAAATGAGGAAACCAAATTCTCTGCCAGCATTGATCTTCATCATCATTCTCGGCATCGGCTTGGCCTTTGCCTATTCAACCTTCACGCTTTCCGACTACAGCGAAAGCATGTCGATCGTTGTCAGTGCCGTGATCATTGCCTTCATTGTGTCCTACTCCATCAAGGTAGCGGATCAGTGGGAACGGGTTGTGGTATTGCGGCTCGGTCGCTTCCGCGCCCTCAGAGGCCCGGGGTTGTTTTTCATCATTCCGGTCATCGAGACTGTCCCCTACTGGATCGATATTCGCGTGATCACGAGCGCGTTCAAGGCCGAAAAGACCCTCACCAAGGACACGGTGCCGGTGGATGTCGATGCCGTGCTGTTCTGGAAGGTTGTCGATCCGAAGAAGGCGGCGCTCGACGTTGCCGATTATGTCAGCGCCATCAATTGGGCCGCGCAGACCGCGCTGCGCGATGTCATCGGCAAGACCATGCTTTCGGACATGCTAGAAGGCCGGGAAAAGATCAGCACCGAGTTGCAAAAGATCATCGATGTGCGGACCGAGCCCTGGGGCATCAACGTCATTTCGGTCGAGGTCAAGGATGTGCTGATTCCCTCGGCCTTGGAAGACGCGATGTCGATGCAGGCGCAGGCTGAGCGCGAACGCCAGGCGCGCGTCATCCTCGGCGATTCCGAGCGCCAGGTGGCCGAGAAATTCGTCGAGGCGGCGAAGACCTACGCCAACAATCCAACCGCATTCCATCTGCGCGCCATGAACATGCTGTATGAGGGCCTGAAGGCGAATGCGTCGATCGTCATCGTTCCGAGCACTGCCGTTGAAACCATGCAACTCGGCAGCATCGCGGGCTTGACCGCGCTGGCCAAGGAGACGATCCAGGAACGCGCCGGTGAGCGCGCGCCAAGCGCTTCTTCAGGCCCATGGTCTGGCTCCACGCCCGTGAAATCGTAATCGAACAAGAGTCATCAGGTCATTGGTGAGAGGTATCGTGCCCGAAACGCTTTTGCAAAAGACATAAAAGGTCTGTCGAGGAGGACTGAGATGTCTAAGCTGGGGAGTGTGGCGATCCGTGTCGCGTTTTGTGTCACTCTTGGCCTGAGTTTCCTTGCTGGTGGTGTCTTCGCTCCAATTGTCGAAGCCCAGGAAGCGACGACCGCGAGCCATGGAATCGTGGGCATCGCGATTGGCCTCACGGCCCAAAAGGTCGGTGCTCCCGCTCGGTTGGTTGTCGAGCACGTCATAAAGGGAAGTCCGGCACAAATAGCTGGAGTTAGGCGGGGCGATGAAATCGTGACGATCGATGGCAAGCCGGTCACTGGGAAAAGTCTTCGGGACATTGCCCACATGATCCGTGGCGAGGTCGGGACGACGGTGACACTCACACTCGAGCACGAGGGACAGAGTTATGGGGTCTCCCTTACCCGGGTGAGTTACCACCATCCGCAATGATGGCCTCACCAACCTTCAAGGTGGGAAGCCCTTGGTGTCCGCAAAAGGAGCAGCCATGCTCGTACCTCGGCAGAAAGCACCCGACTTAGTCCTTGAAACTCTCAACCATGGGCGCTTCGACCTCGCCGCCGAAAGACCTGAGCGCCTGACGCTCGTCTGCTTCTATCGCGGTCTGCACTGCCCGATCTGCGCAAACTATCTAAAGGAGTTAGAGCGCCTGACGCCAGCTTTCGCCGAGCGTGGCGTCGCGACCATTGCGATCAGTTCGGATGGAGAGCCGCGTGCGCGCCAGATGGCGGAAAAGATCGGCGCAAAGAGCCTACGGATCGCCTACGGTTTGAAGTTAAGCGATGCCCGGGGATGGGGTCTCTACATCTCAACCTCACGAGGAAAGACCTCGATCGGGATCGAGGAGCCTAGATTGTTCTCCGAGCCCGGCTTGTTTCTGATCAAGCCCGATCAAACGATCTACTATCTCTCGGTGCAGTCGATGCCGTTCGTCCGGCCCAATTTCAGTGAGATGGTTCAGGCCGTGGATTTCATGATCAAGAACGACTACCCGGCGAGGGGTGAATACACGGGTGCCGTGTGAGCGAAGTCCTTAGGCGCAGACGCGATCGCGATGCGCCGATTCCACCGTGGGGTTTACTTCGTGCGTTCAAAGGTGATGATGCTGCGCGGCAAATGTGAGATGCACCGCCTTCGGAATTGCATCACCTTATTGGTCATGGTCGCATTGGCATATGGCCTCGCCGGGTGCGCCGGGTCGCCTG
>CAWEME010000071.1:0-7278 GCA_963810055.1 uncultured Alphaproteobacteria bacterium
GGCTTTTTGGGTCGGATTGCTCTACGACCAGGGAGCGCTCGACCAGGCCTTGCAGCTAGTCTCCGATTGGACCCACGAGGATCACGCCGCGCTTCGGCGCGACGTGCCGAAGCAGGGCCTCAAGACCAAATTCCGCGGCCGGACCCTGAAGGACTGGGCGCTCGACGTGCTGGACATATCGGCATCGGGTCTGCACGCCCGCACGCAACTCGATGAGACGCGCGACGACGAGAGCATCTTCCTCGACACCCTGTTCGAAATCGTCGCCAACGGCATCACCCCGGCCGAAAGGCTGCTGGAGGAATACCACGGCCGCTGGGGCGGCAAGATCGCGCCGCTCTACGAGGAACACGCCTACTCGAGTCGCCGCCGCTTTGCCGCCGGGGGCGGCGGCTTCCGGCGCCGCCGGGCGCGCGCCGGTGAAGGCGTCGTTGACCTCGCGGCGGATATCCGCCTCGCGCCCGATATAACGCGGCGAGAAATGGAAGGGTTCGACCCGCGCGGCGCCGGCCCGGCGCGCGAGCGACCCCGCCTGCGCGGCCGTGAGGTGGAACTTCTGCGCCGCCAGGTCGCGTTCCTGGTCCAGGAAAACGGCTTCGATGAAAAGCACGTCGGCGCCTTGCGCCAGCGCGACGATGCGCGCGGCGTTCTCGGCGTTATAGACCGCGTCGACCACATAGGCGAATTTCCGGCCGGGCGCGATGCGGAGCGCCTCGGTCTTGATTTGGCCCAGCGGGAGCGTGGTCTCCCGGCGGGTTCCGGCCGCAATCCACGAGACCGTGAACGGCGTCTCGTCCGGAACGCCGCGCCGCACCGCGGCCTTCAGCTCGTTGAGCCAGGGGCCGACCGGAAGGCCCAGGCGCGTCAGGCGGCTTTTCCAGACATTGATGTGAAGCTTCTCCTCGAAGGCGAAGCCGAGACAGGGAATGCCGTGATCGAGCGTGGCCGCGCGCACGCGAAATTCCTCTTCGTCGAGCAGCACGCCGGCTTCCGCCGCCGGCACCGGCGCGTCGCGGCGCCGGAACGAGTCGCGGGTGTGGAACTCGGCCGCGGCGCCGAGCAAGCTGCCGTGCAGTTCCGCGACGCCGACGGCGAAGTCCTGCGCATTCTTCGCCACCAGGTTCCAGGTATAGGCGCTGAGCTTGTGTTCGACCCGTTCGATGAAGCCGGGCGGGCCGAAGAGATCGAGACGCGGGCGCCGGGCGAGGCAGATGGCCAGCAAGCGGTCGAAACCGCTGAAATGGTCCATATGCGCGTGCGACACGAAGACATGGCTCACGCGGCTCAGCATGCGCGGGGCCAAGGCATGGACGTCGCCGACATCGAACAGGATGGCGCGCCGGCCGAAGCGAAAATCGAGATACAGTCCGGCGTCGCCGAACGGGTCGTTGACCATTTGCGCCTGGACCAGGGGCGTCATGATTCAACGCCGGGATTGGCAGCGGGCGCAGTAATAGGTCGGCCGCCCCGACAGCCGCGCCGTTTCGAGCGGCCGGCCGCAGCGCGGACAGTTTCCGTCTTTCCGGCGTTGCGGAATCAGATACCCCGCGGGCAGGCGGTCGGTGCGCTGCTCGGCGCCGGCGCCGCGCCGGACGGCGGCGCGCAGGACGGTCTTCATCGCGCGAAACACGCGCCGCAGCGCCGCTTGATCGAGCGCGCCCGCTTGCGTCGCCGGCTGCAGGCCGGCGTGAAACAGGATCTCGTCGGCGAAGACGTTGCCGATGCCGGCGCACAGCGCCTGATCCATCAGCGTCGATTTGAGATCGCGCCGCCTTCCGCGCAGCGCCGCGGCAAAACGGCGTAAGTCGAAGGCGGCATCGAGCGCATCGGGACCGAGTCCGTGCGCCGCGATGAAGGTCTTGAAATCCGGCGCGAAGCCGATGCCGCCGATCCGGCGCGGATTGATGTAGGCCAGTTGGTCGCCGCCGGCGAAATCCAGCCACAACCTGGCATAGGGCGGCTCGGGTTCATTCGCGGCGACGTGCTGGAGGGAACCGTTCGTGCCGAAGTGAAGCGTCAGCCAGCCGGCCTTCCCCAGATCGACGAGCAGATGTTTGCCGTGGCGGCGCGCGCCCGCGATTTGCGCGCCCGTAAGCCGGGCGGCCAGCTGCGCCGGCGAAACGCCTTGCAGCAATCCACGGTCGAGCACCCGGACCCGCCGGATCGTCCGGCCGCGGCAGGTGCGATCGACGTGCCTTCTGAAAAATTCGACGTCCGGCAGTTCGGGCATGATCGTCCTTCCGCCCCGCGCCGCAATTCAGCCGATGATCCGGATTTGTCCGGAACCCCGGCCGCGCGTGGTTGATCTAGATCATTGTCCGGCGACAAAAAGAGTTAAATATGCAAATTGTGATGGGGAGAGGTGATGGGCAGGCCGTGGAGACGAAGCGCCCGTTAGGGCGCGGACCTCGAGACGGCGATCCATTCCTCGACGAACCATCGCGGAAGGGCCCGTACGCCTCTATTCGAGCGCCTCGGAGGAAACTCACGGGGTGGAAGAATGGAAGAGTGCGGGCTTGTTCCATTTTGGCGTATCGATCGTCGGGCTTGAAACGCGAGCCGGGGCCTTCTCATGCGGATCCAGGTCGAATGCGCGCGCGATGAACAGGGCGGCGAAACGCCGATCCGGCTCGGCTTCGATGGCCGCAGCGTCGCGGTCGCCGAAATCCTCGACTGCTGGCCCGGGCGCGATTACCGCTACGTCAAGGTGAAAGGCGAGGACGGCGCGCTCTATATTCTCCGCCATGACGAAGCCCGTGCCGAGTGGGAGCTCACCCTGTTCGAACGGCGGCCCGCGTCGCCGGCGCCGTGATTTTTGGCGGGTTCGTTTTTCAGCGCGAGGGGCGAAAGCGGCGAGGGTCCATTGTCCGGTTTCATTAAGCTTTCGCTCTGCGGTGACGTCATGCTGGGGCGAGGCATCGACCAGATTCTGCCTCACCCCGGCGATCCCCGCCTCTACGAGTCCCACGTCAACTCCGCCTTGGTCTATGTCGCCTTGGCCGAAGCGGCCCATGGTCCGATCCCGAGGCCCGTGGATTTCGCCTATGTCTGGGGCGACGCCCTGGCGGCGCTCGCAGAGGCCCGGCCCGATCTGGTGATCGTCAATCTCGAAACCAGCGTCACCCAGAGCCGCGATCATCTGCCCAAGGGCATCAACTACAAGATGAACCCCGGGAATGTCGGCTGTCTGACCGCGGCGAAGGTCGATTGCTGTGTTCTGGCCAACAATCACGTGCTCGACTGGGGCCCACGCGGGCTTTCGGAAACCCTGAGGACGCTCGAACAGGCCGGCATCCGCACTGCCGGCGCCGGGAACGACGCCGACTCGGCGGCGGCGCCCGCAATCCTCGAAATGGCCGGCAAGGGAAGCGTCCGGGTTTTCGCCTTCGGATCGGAAGACAGCGGCATTCCCGCGGATTGGGCGGCGGGCCGCGGCAAACCGGGGCTGAATATTCTTCGGGACTTCTCCGGCGGCTCGGTTTCGCGCATCGCCGGGAAGCTGCGGAAGCTCAAGCGTCCGGGCATGGTTTTCGTGGCCTCGATTCACTGGGGCGGAAACTGGGGGTATCGGATACCCGACGAACACCGGCGGTTTGCCCATGGGCTGATCGACGAGGCGGGCTTCGACCTCGTTCACGGCCACTCCTCGCACCACGCCAAAGGGATCGAGGTCTACCAGGAGAAGCTCATCCTCTATGGCTGCGGCGATTTCCTGAACGACTACGAGGGTATCAGCGGATATGAGAGATTTCGCGGCGACCTCGCCGTCCTCTATCTGCCGCGCCTGTCATGGCCCGAGGGCAACCTGGTCGCGTGCGAATTGATGCCCTTTGCCGTCAGAAACTTCCGCCTGAGCCGGGCGTCAAGCCGGGACGTCGCCTGGCTGCGGGACACGCTCGACCGGGAGAGCGCGAAATTCGGCATCCGCGTCGCGCCGCTCAAAGACGGGTGCTTGGCGTTGCAATGGCGCTAGGCCGCGTCCCGGTGCCTGCTCCGTGGCGGGGGTCCAGCTGCGCGCCCCGCGCCCGCTATCCGTTTCGGGCCCGTGGACTCAGCTTTTGACGGCGCGCTTGGGTTTCGATTGATTTTCGAGCGTCCGATTTCGTTCGTTCTGTTTCTGCCGTATATGCTCGGCCGCGACAAACAGGCCGGCCACCAACCCGATGGTGTTGGCCACGATGACGAAGTTGGTCATGCCGAGTCCGGATCGGGCGTAGCTGGTCAGCAGACCGAAAATCGTGATCGCCGCCACCAAGGCCGTGTTCGAATAGGCGACCATGCGGAAGTTGGCGGAATTCGTGATTTTGTCGCAGACCCAAGCGGCCGACAGGGCGGCAACCAGACCCTGGATTCCGCTGGCGACCCCTTCCGAACCGATTCTCGAGAACCAGCCGTTCGTGGACATGTCGAATATGGTGTTGCCGCTGAAAAACAGGCCCGAGACGACAAACCGGTATAGAAACGCGAAAATGTGGCCGACGACTTCCCCGGGAACCAAGAACAAGAAAGTCAGGATGATCGCGAGCCACGTAAGACGGTACTGCATGAAATCCCCCTCGCCGGCGCCCCGGATGCATGCCTAGCACGGAAGATGCGTCCCGTGAACCGCCGCTTTGCCCGCGATAGCGGAGTTCGGTTGAGCCGCGTTATCCGGCGTCCAACCGGCACTAGAGACAGCGCGCGTGAATCAAGTTATTGAACTTGACCGCCGCCAAGTAATTTTGTGGGAGAAACCCGATGCCGCTCGGAATGTATGACGCCTCTGTAACGGTCTTTACGCGGATGCTGACGAACCTGTCCGCCATGTTGGACAAGGCCGAAGCCCATGCCGAAGCCAGGAAGATCGATCCCGCAGCCCTGCTGACGGCCCGGCTTTACCCCGACATGTACCCGCTGGCGAGACAGGTGCAAGAGGCGACCAAGCATGTCCATTGGGCCTGCGCGCTGTTGGCCGGGCAGGAAATGCCCACTCTTCAAAATACCGAGACCAGCTTCAAGGAATTGAAGCAGCGGATAGCGAAGGCGCTGGAATTCGCCGGCGGCTTCAAGCCCGAGCAAATCAACGGCTCGGAAGACAGGAAGCTGGTGATCAAATTCCCGTCGCGGACGGTGGAAACCAAGGGGCAGCCTTTTCTGCTCGCCATGTCGTTGCCCAATTTCTATTTTCACGTGACGACCGCCTACGCGATTCTCCGGCATAACGGCGTCGAAATCGGCAAGCGCGATTTCATCGGCCCGGCCTGAACGCGAACGGCCCCCGGCCGTTTCCGGCAGCGGCGTCTCTATAAGCCTGCGTCCCGGTGTTTACTGCGTCGCCGCCGCGTCGCCGCCGAGCGTGGCTTCGCTCCAGGCGGCGGGATCGGCCGAGGCTTTTTCCGGCGTGAGCCCCGAGAGCGACATCCAGCGCGCGCGGAACCAGCTGCGCGCCGAAACCTCGAACCTGACGCGCCGCTTCTCGGGCGGGCCGGAGAGGCCGAAGGCCTGCCAGGGAATCAAGGTCTCGGCGACGATGCGCGGCTGGTCGGCGCCGAAATAGAGCGTGGTCGCGCCCGGCACCGGCGGGCAGGACGTGCCGTGATGCTCTGCCGGCGCGCCCGCGCACAGCATCGGCGCCATCGGCGGATAGTCGCGGGTCTTGCCCTTGGGCGGGATGAAATAGAGCGTGAAGCGCTTCGGCCCGGCTCCGGCGTCGAGGTCGAGCTCGATCCGGTAGGCCTCGCTCAAGGGAAAGGCCCCGTCATAGGCCAGCACCTCGACGTCGTAATAATCCTGGCCGATGGTGGCCAGATCGATCCCCTGGTCGCTCCAGGCGAGATAGGCCTCGCCGAAAGGCACGTCGCCCTTTTCCGTCCGCAAGGGCGGCAGCAGCGATGGCGCTTTGGGCCAGTCGGCCAGCGAGGCGTGATCCGGGTCGATCGCCGCCTTGGGCAACACGATCGCGGCGCGGTCCTGGCGCGGCATGGTCTTGGCATCTTGATGGATGGCGGGCAAGGCGCGGTTGGCTTCGCCCAGCGCCGCGGTCAGTTCCTCGTAAGGCCGGTCCTCGATGTCGACCAGGCCGAAATTGTAATCCTCGCTGTCCTGCCGCCCGCCCACCGGATAGTCGTAATACTGGAACCAGTGCAGCCCCAGCACCTCGGGGATGGCGGCGAAATTCCTGGCGGCGGCCGATGCGCCGGATGCCCGCTCGGCTTGCGTGTCCACCGTCATGAGATGGCCGTTGTTGCGGTTGCCGGTGCGGTTCTGATGCGCGGCATAGAACCATTCCGAGATCAGCACCGGCTTCCCGCCGGTCAGTGCGCGCAAGCCGTCGAAGTAATAAGGCGCGACCCAGCCCTCGGGGCTGTCGACGTTGTAATTGGTGGAGATCGCGTCGACATAAGGCGCCTCGGCGCGGATCGCCGCCGGGTCGTAATAGATGGGGAGGCGGTCGCCGAAATAGAGCGCGCCGGGATCGGCCTGGTGGATGGCGTGCGCCGAGAGCGCGTAATAATGCTCGGCGACGATATGCGTCCACAGCGCGATGAATTTCGCGCCCTGGCCGCCGGGCCTGAGCTTGGCCGTCGCTTGGCTCGCCAGCAGACCGTTCCAGGAATGGGCCTCGGCCGGCGGCACGAAATCCTCGGCGAATCTCCGCCAATCCTCGTGGTAATATTCCTCGAGAGTCCTCACCAGACGCCGCTTGGTGTAATTATCCGCGGGCTTGCGCGAATAGAAGGTGAAAAGCGCGCCGTCCCACCACCCCACCTCGTTGTCGGAGAAATACCCGATGCGGTAGGGGTTGGCGCGGTAAGGCGCGGTCAATTCGCGCGCCTTGTCGTCCATGATCTTGCCCATGTCCGGCCGGAACGGGTCGAACCAGTGGAATTTGGCGTTGCGCCCCAATTCGAGATTGATGACTCCGGGCATTCTCAACTGCTGCGGCGGCAGCGACCAGGATCCTGCGGTGTTGAACCCCCATTGCGCCATCCGCGCCCGCGTCTCGCCGATCCACTGGTCGAGCGAGGCGTCGTAGCGGTGCCAGTCGTAACGCGGCCGGTCGAGCTTGGCGACAGAATAACCGCCATCGAGCACGTTGACGCCGGTCGAAAACAGCTTCGCGCCGCAGGGGTCGACCAGCCAGGCCTCGCCTTGGAGCTTTTCCACGCGCCAATGCGCGTTGGGCGCGTCGCCCAGGCCGCAGGCCAGTGCGGCAGATGCGGAACCGAGGAAGATTAAAAGACCGGCCGCAAACGCGCGGCGCATCACGCGTAGCACCTGACGTGCGAAGCGAACCTT
>CAWEME010000072.1:0-20210 GCA_963810055.1 uncultured Alphaproteobacteria bacterium
ATGCGCTGATCCCGATCTACGACCGGCCCGACGCCGCGCTCGCCGGAGTCGCCGCGTGAGCGCCGAGCCCCGCATCGTCAAGCCCAAGGGCCGGCTCGACGCCAGCACCGGGCCGGCCTTGGAGGCCGAACTGGCGGCGACCATCGGCGGCGGCGGCGCGCGCCTGCTGCTCGACTTCTCCGAACTGGCCTATATCAGCAGCGCGGGGTTGCGCGTCGTCCTGCTCGCGGCCAAGAAGGCGAAGGCGTCGAACGGGCGCCTCGCCTTGTGCTCGCTCAATCCGCAGATCGCCGAGGTGTTCAAGATCAGCGGCTTCGACGCCATCATCGACATCCACCCCTCGCCCGACAGCGCCCTGGCGCGGCTCAAGGCGCCCTGAGCCCGGCTCCGCCTCCGCTTTCTGCGGCAGCGCGCCGCGCCCCCATCCGGCCCTTCGGGGTGGTATGATCGGAGCTTCGACTGGGACCACCGGGCTGAGGAGGCCATCCGCCGTGCAACGCATCGTCGCGATTATCCTGTTCGCCGTTCTGGGCGCTTCGCTCGCCTGGGCGCAGTCTTCCGGCATATCCGTGCAGCAGCCCTGGGCGCGGGCGACGCCGGGCGGCGCCAAGACCGGCGCGGCCTATATGACGATCGTGAACAACGGCGCAACCGGCGACCGGCTGGTGGCGGCTTCGACGCCGGTCGCGGGCGAGGCCCAGATCCATGAAATGACGATGGACAACGGCGTGATGAAGATGCGTCCGATTCCGGCGCTCGACCTCAAGCCGGGGGCGGCGGTTTCGCTCGCGCCCGGCGGCTATCACGTCATGCTGATCGGCCTGAAGCAGCCGCTCAAGGACGGCGACACCTTTCCCTTGACCCTGGTTTTCGCCAAATCGGGCAAGCAGGTGGTCCAGGTCACGGTCGCCAAGATCGGCGCGATGCAGGCCGGCGCCACGGACGCCATGCCGGCCGCGACGGGCGGCGGCATGAGCGACATGCCCGGCATGGCCATGCCGAAATAGGGCGGGCGTGGCGGGACCGCTCGAACGCCGCAAGCGGCGCACCGTCATCGCGCTGGGCTGCGTGCTGGCCTTCATGCTGACGCTGGTCGCGTTCTCGGTGCCGCTTTACCGCCTGTTCTGCGCCGCCACCGGCTACGCCGGCACGACCCAGCGCGCGGATTCCGACACCGGCGAGGTTTCGAGCCGTGTCGTCACCGTCCGTTTCGACAGCACGGTCGCGCCCGGCCTGCCCTGGCGCTTCGCGCCGCTTCAGGAATCGGTCAAGGTCCATCTCGGCGAGGAGAAACTGGTGTTCTTCACCGCGACCAATCTCAGCGATAAGCCGGTCGTGGGCCACGCCACCTTCAACGTCACGCCGGTCAAGACCGGCCTCTACTTCGACAAGATCCAGTGCTTCTGCTTCAGCGACGAAAAGCTCGATCCGGGCAAGACCGTGACCATGCCGGTCGATTTCTTCGTCGATCCGGCGCTCGCCAAGGACCCCGACGACAAGGACGTCGACACCATCACGCTGTCCTACACCTTCTTCCGTTCGGAAAAGCCCGACGACGTCGAGGAGCTGTCGCGCTTCGATCCCAACGCGCCGCCCAGCCCGGTGCGCGGCGCCAAGCTGTTCGCCGAGCGCTGCGCGGGCTGCCATGCGCCCGGCGTTGCCAAGATCGGTCCGCCGCTCGGCGCGGTTTTCGGCCGTCCCGCCGCCACAACCGCGCCGGGCTATCCTTATTCGTCGGCGCTGAAGCAGGCCGGGCTGATTTGGACCATCGCCAATCTCGACCGCTGGCTGGCCGACCCGCAGGCGCTGGCGCCGGGCAGCAAGATGCCGGTCAAGGTGCTGGAGCGGAACTCGCGGCGCGACATCGTCGCCTATCTCGAGCATCTGCGCGCCGACCCGGCCGGCCACCTGGCCAGCGGGGCCGCGCCCGCCATCCGCTGAACCGGCCGCGCGCGCGGCCCCCTCTACCGGAACTGCACCTTGACGATCTCGAAGCCGCGCGCCCTCTACGCGGCGATGATGACTTTCAGCGCGTGGGTAGCCGCGGCGCGTCCGAACGTGTCGTAGGCGTCAAGGATCTGATCCAGATCTATGAGTTGAGCAGACGCGGGCCTTTAGGGCCTTGACTTGGATCAACCGCGAGAAGGCCAAAAGCGATTAACTTCTTCGCATCGGGTGGCGGAACTCATTTGGTCGCCCGGATTACAGCGGCGTCATGCAGCATGCTTGGACGGGATCGCGGAGAGATGACATGAAAGAGAAGGGTTTGCATCCGGGGCTGGAAATGCGGTTGACGGCTTTGGCGGAGCGCATCGCCCAGCTTCGGCAGAAGATGAGCCAATCCAAGGGGGTCGAGAAGATCGAGGAATTCGGCGAGATCGAGGAATTGGAGCGGCGCCACCAGATGCTCGAAGACCGGCTGCGCAGGCTCAATCGCGAAGGGCCGGGCTTCCGGCAGGACGTGAAGGCGGAAATCGAAAAGGTGACCGACGATTTGACGGGCACGGTCCAGGATTTCATGACGTGGATTGATTCCGGCCAGCGGCCCGATCAGCGCCCGAAACCTCCGAACAAGTCCTAGACGGCATTCCGCCCCGCTTCGGGCGGATCGAATGGCAAAGAGGCCGATGTAACCCAAGAAAAATCGACGCTTGAAGCCCAACACGGGAAGACCCCAATCCGGGACCCGGAGAATTCCAGCGGCTTGATGGAGGCCGAGGCGGCGCGGCGCCTGCTGCACGACGATCGCCGGTGGAACGTAGGCCGGGTATTGATTTAGCTCAATGACTTAGGTGGTGATTGCGCACAGATTCGCGCCCTACCCACGGTATGGGTTCGTTCTCCCGGGCCGACACGGATGAACACTCAAGCAGATATTCTTCACAAGAGTCCCGCCGAAGGCGCGCCCAGCTTCGGTTCGACCTCGATGCCACGCGTCGTCGCGGTGCGCGGCTCCGTGATCGACATCGCGGTTCCCGCCGGCCCGTTGCCGGCCATCCGCGATACGGTCGAAATCGCATGGGGGCGAGCAAGCCGCTTGCTGGCCGAAGTCCACAGCCATCTCGACGCGCATCTTGTGCGCACGATCGCGCTTGAGCGAACGGCGGGCCTGAGGCGCGGAACACCGGTCAAGTTGCTGGGCGGGCCGCTGAGCATCCCCGTCGGAGATTGTACGCTGGGCCGCCTTCTCGATGTCATTGGCGATCCCACCGACCGCGGTCCGGCGCTGCCAATGGATACCCTGCGCTGGCCGATCCACCGCGACGCACCGCCTCTCGCCCGCCAAAGTCCGGCCCGCACGGTATTCGAGACCGGCATCAAAGTGATCGACCTGTTGTCTCCTTTGGTGCGCGGCGGCAAGGCAGGGTTGTTTGGCGGCGCCGGCGTCGGCAAAACGGTGCTCATCACCGAACTCATCAACACCATGGTGCAGAAATACGCCGGCATTTCGGTCTTCGCCGGCATCGGCGAGCGCTCGCGTGAGGGTCACGAACTGTTGCTGGAAATGCGGAACTCCGGCGTACTCAAGCGCACGGCTCTGATCTTTGGCCAGATGAACGAGCCGCCAGGCGCGCGCTGGCGAGTTGGGCTTACGGCGCTGACGATTGCGGAATATTTTCGCGATGTCGACCGGCGGAACGTCCTGCTTCTGATGGACAACGTCTTTCGCTTTGTGCAGGCCGGCGGCGAGGTTTCCGGCTTTTTGGGCCGCCTGCCGTCGCGGGTCGGCTACCAGCCGACGCTTGCGACCGAGGTTTCGGAACTCGAGGGGCGCCTGGTTTCGACCGAAGGCGCCGCCGTCACCGCCATCCAAGCCGTTTACGTGCCCGCAGACGACTTCACCGATCCCGCGGTCGCCGAGATCTTCGGGCATCTCGACAGTTCGATCGTCTTGTCGCGCGGCATGGCGGCCGAGGGGTTCTACCCGGCGATCGATCCCTTGCAATCGACCTCCGTCCTGCTCGACCCGAACGTGGTCGGCGATGCGCATTATCGCCTCGCGCAGGAGGTGCGCGCCGCCATCGCCCAATATCGCGAGTTGCAGGACATCATCGCTCTTCTCGGCATCGAGGAGCTCAGCGCGAGTGACCGCCGCACCGTAGCGCGCGCCCGCCGTCTGCAGCGCTTCCTGACGCAACCTTTTGTCGTGACCGAATCCTTCACGGGAAAGCCGGGCCGGGTCGTGCCGTTGGCCGAGACGCTGAAGGGATGCCGCGCGATTCTGGACGGCGCCGCGGATGATTGGAACGAAAGCTCGCTTTATATGATCGGCACTCTTGACGAGGCTTTGGCGCGTGAAAGCGCTTCCAAGCAGGCCGCGCCATGAGGCTCGTCATTGCCACACCCGTGCTGGTCGTAGCCGATATCGGCGACGCGGTGGCGGTTCGTGCCGAGGATTCGAGCGGTAAGTTCGGCATCCTCGACCGGCATGCCGACCTGCTGACGGTCCTTGCGATTTCGGTCCTGAGCTGGCGCCGCCGCGATGGGCAGGAAGGACATTGCGCGGTTCGCGGCGGGGTATTGGACGTCACCGGCGGCAAGACCGTTTCGGTTGCAACGCGGGAAGCCGTTGTCAGCGATGATCTCGCAAAGCTCGAGCGCGAGGTTCTCGTACAGTTCCGCCGTGCTTTCGATGAGGAACAGGCGGCGCATTCGAGTGCTGCGCGGCTCTATCTGGCCGCGGTGCGGAGCATGCTCGCCTATTTGCGGCCCGAACGCGCCGCGCCGAGGCTGGGCGGATTGCGAGCCTACGACGCCGGCGCGGCCGAGCCGCAAGAGTGAACGGCCATGCCGACCGAAAAACCCAACCACGATACGCTTGCCGAGCCGGTGCGCCGGGAACGCGCACGCCGCGAGCGCTGGGCACGCGAGGGAGAGCGCACGCTCGGGCAGAACCTCGCTTGGATCGGCGTACTCGGTTGGCTCGTCGTCACGCCAATTCTGATCGGCATCTTCCTCGGCCGTTGGATCGACGCGCGGTGGGGAACCGGAGTCTTCTGGACGGTGTCGCTGCTGTTCACCGGCGTCGTCATCGGCTGTTTTCTTGCCTGGCGAAGGGTGCATGAAGCATGACGATCGTTCTTCTAACTCATGCGCTGATCTTCTGTGCCGCCGGCGTGGCTCTCGGACTGCTGCATTTTTCGACACTGCGCGCGAACACCGGGCTTTATCTCTCTGGCGACCGGATCTGGCTGGCCATTGCCCTGCACGCGTTCCGCATCGTCGCGACCGGCGGCGCTTTCGTCCTTGCCGTCGAATTCGGCGGCGCCAGCGCCGTTTTGGCGTTGTTCGCGGGATTCCTATTGGCCCGCCAGATGATGGTTAGGACAGCGAGAGGCGCGCCATGACCGTCTCGCCGCTTGTTACCACGGTGGTTTTCCACGCGGGACCGATTCCCGTGACTACTCCGGTTGTCACCACATGGGCCCTGATCGCCGTTCTGACGGCGGTTTCCTATGCCGCCACGCGTCGCCTCGAAGTCAGGCCCCGTCGCGGCCAGGCGGTGATCGAGATTCTGGTGACCGCCATCGAACAACAGATCAGCGAGACCACGCGGGCGCCGGCCCACCGCCTTTTGCCGTTGCTGGGAACGTTGTTCATCTTTCTCGTCGTCGCCAATCTGAGCGGTGCGGTGCCGGGCGTAAATCCGCCGACCGCCCATATCGAGACGACGGCCGCGCTGGCGCTCATCGTCTTCTGCTCGACGCACTATTACGGGATTCGCAGCCGCGGCTTCCTCGGCTATCTCGGCAGCTTCGCAAAACCGACGCTCCTCATGCTGCCGCTCAATGTGATTTCCGGCATCACGCGGACGTTCTCCCTGATGGTCCGGCTGTTCGGCAACATCATGAGCGGGGAATTCGTCATTGCGATCGTCCTGTCGCTCGCCGGCTTATTCGTGCCGGTGCCTCTGATGCTGCTCGAGATCCTGACCGGCCTGGTCCAGGCCTATATCTTCACGGTTTTGGCTGCCGTTTTCATCAGCGCCGCGACGGGAAGCGCCGAAGCGGGATAAGGAGAGCACGATGACCATCGAGATGATCAGCATTATCGCCGCTGCGGTGGCGGTTTCATTCGGCGCGATCGGGCCGGCCCTCGCCGAGGGCCGCGCGGTCGCCGCCGCGATGGACGCGATCGCGCGACAGCCCGAATCGGCGGGGACGCTTTCGCGAACGCTCTTCGTCGGGCTCGCGATGATCGAAACGATGGCGATCTATTGCCTCGTTGTCGCGTTGCTCGTGCTGTTCGCCAACCCTTTCATCCATTGATCCGATGTCGATCGACTGGTGGACACTCGGGCTCCAGACGATAAATTTCCTCGTTCTCGTCTGGCTGTTGCAGCGATTCCTCTATCGCCCGGTTCTGGCCGTCATTTCCCGCCGTCAGGCCGAGATCGCCGGATTGATGGGAAAAGCGGGCGCGGCCAAGGACGCGGCCGAGAAGATCGAGCAGGATCTCGATGCGCAGCGTTCGGCGATCGCCGCAGAGCGAGAACAGGCCTTGAAGCAAGCGCATGATTTGGCGGAACACGATCGCAAGGATGTGCTGGCCAAGGCTCAAGCCGATGCCGAAACCTTGATTGCCGAAGCGCGCCTCACCGTGGAACAGGAACGCCGGGAAGCGGTTGCCGCCTTGCAGAAGAACGCCGCCGCCCTAGGCATTGAAGTGGCTCGAAAGCTGCTGGCGTCGGCGCCCGGGCCCGCCGTGGCGCCGTTCATCGATGGCGTCTGTTCGACTATCGCCGCCATGGCGCCCAACGAGCGCCAACGTCTCGCGAACGGCCTCAACGGCAATGCCGTGCATGTGGTCACGGCGCAGCCTTTGCCGGATGCGGACAAAGCCTTGTGCCGGACAAGGCTAATGGCGCTGCTTGGAAATAGCGCGACATTCGATTTCGCCGACAACTCGACGCTGATCGCCGGCATCGAGCTTCATTTCCCGAACTCGATCGTGCGCAACAATTGGCGCGACAGCCTGGCGGAAACGCTCAAAGGATTGACACAGGATGAGCAAACTCGCCGACGCCCTTGAGGCCTGGCTCCCTGCGGCGATCAGCCGGGCAAAGGAGTTCAAGACCGAACCGCGGGTCGAGCAAATCGGGACCGTTCTCACGGTTGGCGATGGAATCGCGACTGTTTCCGGCTTGTCCGATATCGGCGCCGAGGATTTGCTGCGGTTTCGCGGCGACGTGCTGGGCATGGCGCTGATGCTGGACTCCGATCGCATCGGCTGCGTTCTGTTCGGCGAGGATTCGGGAATCTCGGCCGGCGATAAGGTGCATGGCACGGGCACGGTGGTGAGCGTCCCGGTCGGAGACGGGCTTCTTGGCCGCATCGTCGACCCGGTCGGGCGGCCGCTCGATGCGGGCCCGCCGGTCGTGGCGGAGCGTTTCGATCCGGTGGAACGGGAGGCGCCTTCCATCGTCGACCGCGATCTCGTGAACGAGCCGTTGCAGACGGGAATCCTGGTTCTCGATTCGATGTTCACGATCGGCCGGGGTCAGCGCGAACTCATCATCGGCGACCGTTCGACGGGCAAGACCGCGATCGCCGTGGATACGATCATCAATCAACGCAATTCAAACGTCATATCGATTTACGTCTCCATCGGACAAAAATCGTCCAGCACCCGGCAAGTCATCGAGGCGGTTCGAACCTACGGCGCCTTCGAGCGCTGCATCTTCGTGATCGCCGAACCCGACAGCGCGCCGGGCCTGCAATGGATCGCGCCCTTTACCGGCATGACGATGGCCGAATTTTTCCGCGATCGCGGCGCCGATGTACTGGTCGTCATCGACGATCTCGCCAAGCATGCCGCCATCCATCGCGAAATCGCTCTCTTGCTGCGCGAGCCGCCCGGACGCGAGGCCTATCCGGGCGATATTTTCTATCTCCATGCGCGGCTATTGGAACGGTCGGCAAAGCTGGCCGCCAATCACGGCGGCGGCTCGATCACGGCGTTGCCGATCGCCGAGACGCAGGCCGGGAATTTGACCGCTTATATACCGACCAATCTGATCTCGATTACCGACGGCCAGATCGTCCTCGATGCAAAACTCTTCTACGAAGGACAAAAACCCGCGGTCGATGTCGGTCGCAGCGTCAGCCGCGTCGGCGGCAAGGCGCAACCGCCAGCGCTGCTCACGGCATCGGCAAGCCTGCGGCTTGACTATGCCCAGTTCCTCGAGCTTGAAATATTCACGCGCTTCGGCGCGATGGTCGACGAGCGTACGCGGCGCACGATCGAGCGCGGCCGCCGGATCCGCGCCGCTCTCGAACAGCCTCCTTACGCGCCGTGGCCGCTTGCCCTCGAGGTCGCGCTGCTGCTTGGCATCTCGTCGGGTTCGATTGATTCCGTCCCGCTGGAAGCGATGAACTCTTTCAAGACGCAGTTGCGGCCCTGGCTCGAAGCACGGTTACCGACCGTCATCGAGCGCCTGAACACCGGCGTCCAGCTTGCCGACGACGATCGAGCCGCTCTTCTCGCATCGATTGCCGAGCTTGCAAAGAAGCTCGCGGCATCGGCTCCGGAAACGGCGACGCCATGACCGAACGCCTTGCCGAGCTCGAGAGCCGCATTTCCAGCGTTCATGAACTGCATGAGATCGTCAGCGCCATGCGCGGTCTGGCGGCGATGCGCATCCAAGAGGCCGAGCGCAGTCTTGCCAGCACGCGCGCCTACGCCGATATCGTGCGTGCGTCGTTGTCGCGCGCCATCAGTTTGCTGCCCGAAACATCGCGGATTTCGACGCGGAGCAGCCGCGCACCGACCGGCATCATTCTCTTCGGCGCCGAGCATGGTCTGGCGGGCGATTTCAACAACCGGATGATTCGCGGCATTCGGAAAAACGGGCCGTCGTTGCTCTTCGTCGTCGGCACACGCGGCGCCATAGCCTGCCGCGAGCGTGGATTAAGTGTCGCCTGGAGCTGTCCGATGGCGACCCATGTCAGCACGGTCACCACGACGGCGCGGCGCATTTCGGAAGAGCTATACCGGCGCTTCAGCCGTGGCGAGGTGAGTGGTGTAGGGATTGTCGTCGCCCGGTTCGATGGCGGAACTCGTTCGACCGTGAGGCTCAGAACGCTGCTGCCCGTGGACCTGCCTCCGGAGAAAGTCCGAACGGGATTGCCGCCATTGGTGAATTTACCGCCGATGGATCTTGTGGAGCGAATGTTGGAGGAATATTTCTTCGCCCGGCTTGCGCATGCGGCCATGGAAAGCTTCGCGAGCGAAAATGCGGCGCGCCTGGCGACAATGCAGGCCGCGCGCCGGAACGTCGAGGAGAAACTCGATGACCTCAGGATGGCGGCACGCGCGGTCCGGCAGGAAGAAATTACCGCGGAGCTTCTTGACATCGTCACCGGCGCCGAGGCCGCGGCCCAGCGGAACTCGACGCCGGCTTATAAAGATCAATGAAGTTCAGGCGAGCCCGGGATCGGCCGTCATGCCCGGACTTGTTCCGGGCATCCATGCCTTGAAAAATTCGCGGTTCGTCATTCCCGCGCAAGCGGGAATCCAGGGAGAGCAGTGGTCAGATTTGGCAACGCCACCTTCCTTCTCATTTTCTGATTACAGCTGATTGTATAATGGATTTCGCATGTAACTCGTTGCGATGCCTGGCTTTTAGAAATGACTGATAAGGCCACGGTTGCAGAGGTATAGGAGGTAAAGCAATGCATACTTCGCTGACAGGCACCGCCGGTGTTTACTTTGTCGCAGCGCGACTTAACGCTATGAATCTTCAATGCGCGCCGACATTTGGAAATGTTCCAAGTGTAGACATTCTTGTGAGCAGCCTTAACGGCTCGGCCTTGGCCTCGTTGCAGGTAAAAACAACGACTGATGGGTTGCGTATGAGGGGTCGCGGCGACGAGAGGAAGCCGCACCATTACGAATGGGACATTGGTTGGAAATCCGCTCGCCTGAACATTCCAAACTTGTTTTTTGCACTGGTCGATTTAAAAAACTTTGTAGAGTTACCCGACGTGTTTATCACGCCGTCAAAAGTTATTGCGACTTACTTTGAGGCGGGCCCGAAGAATTGGCCCCGGGCACGTTACCATGAACTAATCGAAAAATTGGACCCGTACAAAAACAACTGGGATATCATTCGTAACCGGCTGACTGAACTGGATCAGGGGTCCGTCTGACCGGAAACTGTACCACTAGCCTGCACCTTCCCCCTCAACCCCGCGCAAGCGGGAATCCAGGGCGGCGGTATTTGTAGCTGGAGTTACAAATGGAAGACCTCGAACGATATCTGAAGACGGTCGTCGATCCCACAATCGATGATTTCAAGAAAAATCCTGCCTCTGTGCGGCATGCTTTTCTTGCTTGCGTTGCGACCTTTCACGCAATCGACTATCTCGCATATGGACTCCCGCTTTCGCGGAAGTGATGATGAACCGGAAGCCCGCCTCTACTTGAACTGCACCTTGACGATCTCGAAGCTGCGCGCGCCGCCGCGCGGCGTCGTCACCTCGACCGAATCCGAGATGCTCTTGCCGATGAGCGCGCGCGCCAGCGGCGAGGTCACCGAGAGTCGCCCCTTGCCGATATCGGCCTCGTCCTCGCCGACGATCTGATAGACCATCTTTTCGTCAGTTTCCTCGTCGGCAAGCGTCACCGTGGCGCCGAACTTCACCACCTTGCCCGACAGCTTGGAGACGTCGATCACCTCGGCGCGCGCGATCTTGTCCTCGAGCTCCAAAACGCGGCCCTCGATGAAGCCCTGGCGCTCGCGCGCGGCGGCGTATTCGGCGTTCTCGGCGATGTCGCCGTGTTCGCGCGCCTCGGAAATCGAGCGGATGATGGCCGGCCGGTCGACGGATTTGAGCCGCTTCAGCTCTTCCTGGAGCCGGTTATAGCCATCGGCGGTCATTGGCAGTTTGGCCATGTTTTTGGGCCTCATTGTACCTTCGATTCGTGCTGTTTACGAAAAAACCAAGCGTCCCCAAGGCCTTACGGCCGGAGACGCTCAATACGATCCCTCAAAATAGGATTGTAGCGAGGCGACTTCAAGGCCGCCGCTTTTGAGGGCGGAAATGGCCTCCACTGCCGCCCGGGCGCCCGCCACGGTGGTGTAATAAGGGATGGAATTGGCCAGCGCCGAACGCCGCAGGGCGAAACTGTCGGCGATCTCGCGTGCGCCTTCGGTGGTGTTGAACACCAGCTGCACCTCGTCCGACAGCATGCGGTCGACGATGTGCGGGCGGCCTTCCTGGACCTTGTTGACCGCCTCGACGGCGAGCCCGGCCGCCGCCAGCGCGGCGGCGGTGCCGCGCGTCGCCAGCAGCGTAAAGCCCATTTCCAATAGCCGCCGGCAGGGCGCGATCATGGCGGGCTTGTCGCGGTTGCGGACCGAGACGAACACCGCGCCCTTGAGCGGCAGGGCGGTGCCGCTGCCCAGTTGCGACTTGGCGAAGGCGCGGCCGAAATCGGCGTCGAGCCCCATCACCTCGCCGGTCGATTTCATCTCCGGCCCCAGGATCAGATCGACGCCGGGAAAGCGGGCGAAGGGGAAAACCGCCTCTTTCACCGCGATATGCGCGTGGCGCGCGCGCGGCTTGAGGTCGAAACTCGCCAGTTTCTCGCCCGCCATCACCCGCGCCGCGATCTTGGCGATGGGCAGGCCGGTGGCCTTGGCGACAAAGGGCGCGGTGCGCGAGGCGCGCGGATTGACCTCCAGCACATAGACCAACTTGTCCTTGACCGCGTATTGCACGTTCATCAGCCCCACCACCTTGAGCGCGCGCGCCAGCGCCGCGGTCTGCTTCTCGATCTCCTTCACCACCGCTGGGGGCAGGGAATAGGGCGGCAGCGAGCAGGCGCTGTCGCCCGAGTGGATTCCGGCTTCTTCAATGTGCTCCATGATGCCGGCGACGAAGACCTGCTTGCCGTCGGCCAGCGCGTCGACATCGACCTCGATCGCGTCCTGGAGATAGCGGTCGATCAGCACCGGGTTCTTGCCCGAAACCTTGACCGCTTGGGTGACGTAGCGTTTGAGGCCGGCATCGTCGTGGACGATCTCCATGGCGCGGCCGCCCAGCACGTAGGAAGGCCGGATGACGATGGGATAGCCGATGCGCGCGGCGATCTCCTCGGCCTCCTTGGCGGTGGTGGCGGTGCCGCTTTCGGGCTGGAGCAGCTTGAGCGTTTGGATCAGCTCCTGGAAGCGCTTGCGGTCCTCGGCCAGGTCGATCGATTCGGGCGAGGTGCCGAGGATCGGGATCTTGGCGTCCTCCAGCGCCTGGGCGAGCTTCAACGGGGTCTGGCCGCCCAGCTGCACGATCACGCCCTTGAGCCTGCCTCGGCTTTCCTCGACCCGGACGATCTCGATCACGTCCTCGGCCGTCAGCGGCTCGAAATAGAGGCGGTCCGAGGTATCGTAGTCGGTCGACACCGTCTCCGGATTGCAGTTGACCATGACGGTCTCGATCCCGGCTTCCTTCAGCGCATAGGCCGCGTGGACGCAGCAGTAATCGAACTCGATGCCCTGGCCGATGCGGTTCGGGCCGCCGCCCAGGATCACCACCTTGTCGCGCGCGCTCGGATCGGCTTCGCATTCGGGCGCGCCCGAATCCCGGCTTTCATAGGTGGAATACATGTAGGGCGTGGCCGAAGGGAATTCGGCGGCGCAGGTGTCGATGCGCTTGAACACCGGGTGGATGCCGAGCTTCGCGCGCCGCGCCGCCACCTCGGCCTCGTCGAGTTTGCCGAGCTCGCCCAGCCGCGCGTCGGAAAAGCCCAAACCCTTGAGCCGCGCCAGCCCGCTTGCGTCCTTGGGCAGCCCGTCCTTTTTCACCCGCGCCTCGGCCGCCACCACCTTGGCGATTTCCTCGAGGAACCAGGGATCGTATTTGCAGGCGGCGTGGATTTCGGCGGTATTCAGCCCCGCGCGATAGGCCTGGGCGATGGTCAAGAGCCGGTCGGGCTTGGGCTTGGTCAACTCGATGCGCCAGGCTTCCTTGTCGCCGGGCGCCACGCCGGGGATTTCCGCCTCGTTGAAGCCGGTGAGGCCGGTTTCCATCGACCTGAGCGCCTTCTGCACCGCCTCGGCGAAGCTGCGCCCGATCGCCATGGCCTCGCCGACCGATTTCATCGAGGTGGTGAGGATGGGCTCGGCGCTGGGGAATTTCTCGAAGGTGAAGCGCGGCATCTTGACGACGACGTAATCGATGGTCGGCTCGAAGCTCGCCGGCGTGGTGCGGGTGATCTCGTTCTTGAGCTCGTCCAGCGTGTAGCCCACCGCCAGCTTGGCCGCGATCTTGGCGATGGGGAATCCGGTCGCCTTCGACGCCAATGCCGAAGACCGCGACACGCGCGGATTCATCTCGATGATAACGAGCCTGCCGTCGGCCGGGTTGACGGCGAACTGCACGTTCGAGCCGCCGGTGTCGACGCCGATCTCGCGCAGAACCGCGATCGAGGCGTTGCGCATGATCTGGTATTCCTTGTCGGTGAGCGTCAGCGCCGGCGCCACAGTGACGCTGAATCCCCCGTGTGCACGCCCATCGGGTCGACATTCTCGATCGAGCAGATGATGATGCAGTTGTCGGCCTTGTCGCGCACCACCTCCATCTCGAATTCCTTCCAGCCGAGCACCGATTCCTCGACCAGGATCTGGCGCGCGGGCGAGGCGGCGAGGCCGTATTTGGCCACGTCCTCGAATTCCTGCGCGTTATAGGCGATGCCGCCGCCGGTGCCGCCCAGCGTGAAGGACGGGCGGATGATGGCCGGCAGCCCCACGAAGGACAGCGCCGCGCGCGCCTCCTCGATGGAGTTGGCGATGCGGCTTTTGGGCGATTGCAGGCCGATGCGGTCCATGGCCTCGCGAAAAAGCTGGCGGTCCTCGGCCTTGGCTATCGCGGTCTCGTTGGCGCCGATCAATTCGACCCCGTGGCGCTTCAACGCGCCGCTCTTGGCCAAGGCCATCGCCGTGTTGAGCGCGGTCTGCCCGCCCATGGTGGGCAGCAGCGCGTCGGGCTTTTCCTTGGCGATGATCTGCTCGACCGTCGCCGGCGTGATCGGCTCGATATAGGTCGCGTCGGCCAGGCCGGGATCGGTCATGATGGTGGCCGGGTTCGAATTGACCAGCACGATGCGGTAGCCCTCTTCCTTGAGGGCCTTGCAGGCCTGGGCGCCCGAATAATCGAACTCGCAGCCCTGGCCGATGACGATCGGCCCGGCGCCGATGATGAGAATGCTCTTGATGTCGGTGCGCTTCGGCATCAGCGCCGCCTTTCCATCAGCTTGACGAAGCGCTCGAACAGATAGCGGCTGTCCTGCGGCCCGGGGCTGGCTTCGGGATGGTATTGCACCGAGAACACCGGCTTGTCCTTGAGCCGCAAGCCTTCGTTCGAACCGTCGAACAGCGAGACATGCGTCACTTCGGCCTCTTTGGGCAGGGTCTCGGGCAGCACGCAGAAGCCGTGATTCTGGCTGGTGATCTCGACCTTGCCGGTCGCCAGATCCTTCACCGGATGATTGGCGCCGCGATGGCCGATCTCCATCTTCCGGGTCTTGCCGCCCAGCGCCAGCGCCAGGAGCTGGTGGCCTAGGCAGATGCCGAACACCGGCTTGCCCGATTTGATCAAATCCTGGATCACCGGCACGGCGTAGACGCCGGTCGCCGCCGGGTCGCCCGGCCCGTTGGACAGGAAAATCCCGTCGGGCTTATGGCGCAGGATTTCCTCGGAACTGGCCGTGGCCGGCACCACGGTGACGGCGCAGCCTTCGCTCGCCAGCATGCGCAGGATGTTGCGTTTGGCGCCGTAATCGACCGCCACCACCTTGAAGCGCGGCTGGCCGAGCTTGGCGTAGCCCTGGCCCAGGCTCCAGCCCGCTTCGTCCCACTGATAGCTCTGGCGGCACGACACTTCTTTCGCCAGATCCATGCCTTCGAGGCCGGGCCAGTCGCGCGCCTGTTTCAGGAGATCGTCGAGATCGAACTTGGCCCCCGCGTTGAAGCACAGCGCGCCATTGGGCGCGCCGCCGTCGCGGATGCGGCGGGTGAGCTGGCGCGTGTCGACGCCTGCCATGCCGGTGAGGTTCATCGTCTTGAGCCAGGCATCGAGCCCCTGCGCTGCGCGCCAATTGGAGGGCTGGGTGATGTCCTCGCGCAGCACCAGCCCGCGCGCCGCCGGGGTCACGGTCTCGATGTCCTCGGGATTGGCCCCGACATTGCCGATATGGGGGAAGGTGAAGGTGATGATCTGCCCGGCATAGGAGGGGTCGGTCAGAATCTCCTGATAACCCGTCATTGAGGTGTTGAAGCAGATTTCGCCGACCCGGACGCCTTCCGCCCCCACGCCGCTGCCCCAAAACACGCTGCCATCGGCCAGGACCAAAACGGCGGTCGCGGCGGCTGGGCGCGCGGGGGCTGTGGGCGCGGCGTTCATGCGGCGGGGCTTCGTCTCCAGAGTCGCGGGGCCGCTCGCGTCAAAACGCGCCGCGGGAGGCGATCCGGCGGCGCGGCAAAACAGCGATCGGACTTGAAGACATTGAGATAGACCGGGCATAGGATGCCGTCAAGCCGCTCAACTCCGGGCGGCTGGCGGGAGGCTCCATGCTGCGCGAACGGTTCAATGACGCGTTGAAACAGGCGATGAAGGACAAGGACGCGCTTGCCCTTTCCACCGTGCGACTCGTGCTGGCGCGGCTCAAGGAGAAGGACATCGAGGCGCGGCCCAAGGCCGACCAGATCGACGAGCCGGCGATCCAGCAGATGCTGCTGCAGATGATCAAGCAGCGCCGCGAATCGATCGAGCTTTACGAGCGGGGCAAGCGGCCCGAGCTCGCCGCCAAGGAAAAGGGCGAGATCGCCATCATCGAGCGTTTCCTGCCCAAGCAGATGTCGCCCGCCGACATGGAAAAGGCGATCAAGGAGACGATCGCCACCACCGGCGCCGCCGGCATCAAGGACATGGGGCGCGTGATGGCGGCGCTGAAGGAGAAATATGCCGGCCAGCTCGACCCCGGCCAGGCCAGCCAGACGGTCAAGAAGCTGCTTTCGGCGTGAGTAAAAAAGACTGGGCGGGCTGACGCCGGCTTGGGCTACAATCCCGTTCCGGAAGCAGGCTGAGGGCCATGGCTTTTCCACCGCGATTCCTCGATGAGTTGCGCGAGCGCGTGTCGCTCGCCGAGATCGTCGGCCGCCGCGTCAAGCTCACGCGAAGGGGCCGCGAATATATCGGCTTGTGTCCCTTCCACAACGAGAAGACGCCGTCCTTCAGCGTGGTCGAGGACAAGGGCTTCTATCACTGCTTCGGCTGCGGCGCGCATGGCGACGTCATCGGCTTCGCCATGCAGACCGAGAGCCTGACCTTCCCCGAGGCGGTGGAACAACTCGCGCGCAAGGCCGGGCTGCAAGTGCCGCAAGCGACGCCGGAGGAACGCCAGCGCGAAGAGCGCGCCCAGACCCTGCAAGGCGCGGTCGAGGCGGCCTGCGTCTTCTTCGAACAACAGCTGCGCGAGCCGGGCGGATCCCGGGCGCGGGACTATCTCGCCAAGCGCGGCCTCGACGAATCCGCCTGGAAGCGCTTCCGCCTGGGCTATGCCCCCGACAGCCGCGAGGCGCTGAAACACGCGCTGGGCGGAAAATTCCCCGAGGCGCTGCTGATCGAGGCCGGGCTGCTGCACAAATCCGACGACGGCCGCATTTTCGATTATTTCCGCGGCCGGGTGATCTTCCCCATCGGCGACCGCCGCGGCGCTATCATCGCCTTCGGCGGGCGCGTGCTCGACGATTCCGTCCAGCCCAAATATCTCAACTCGCCCGACACGCCGCTTTTCGCCAAGGGCCGGGTGCTCTACGGCCTGGCCTCGGCGCGCGCGGCGGCCGCGCGCGAGCCTTCGGCCATCGTCGCCGAGGGTTACATGGACGTGATCGCGCTGCGCCGCGCCGGCTTCCACACCGCGGTGGCGCCCTTGGGCACGGCGCTCACCGAAACCCAGATCGAGGAGCTGTGGAAGCTCGCGCCCGAGCCGGTGCTGTGCTTCGACGGCGACGCCGCCGGCCAGCGCGCGGCTGCGCGCGCGCTCGAACGCGCGCTGCCGCTCTTGAAGCCGGGATTCTCCCTGCGCTTTGCCACCTTGCCGGCGGGCGAGGATCCCGACACGCTGATCGCCCGCCAGGGTGCCGCATCCATGCGCGCGGTGCTCGACAATGCCCGGCCCTTGGCCGAGGTGCTGTGGACGATCGAAACCTTCCACCCGCTCAAGACGCCGGAGCAACGCGCCGCGCTGGAGCAGCGGCTGGAAAGCCAAATCCGCCGCATCGCCGACCGTTCGGTGCAGGAGCATTACCGCAATTTCTTTCGCGCCCGCCTGGCCGAGGTCTTCAACCCCGGGGGCAATCCCGGCGCGCGGGCCTCCGGCCGGCTCGGCTGGGGCCGATTCGCCCCCTGGCGGGTCGGCCCGATTCGCCGTCAGGGCAGGGGCGGCGGGCCCCTGCGCGGCGGCGCGGCCCATCCGGCCCATGACAAGCCCCCGGCGGCCGATCCCGGCCTGTTGCAGCGCCGCGCCCAGGAAGTGCTGCTGGCGCTGCTTTTGAACCACCCCTTCCTGCTGGCCGAGGTGGGGGAGGAACTGGCCCAGTTCGAGCTGCCCGACCGCGCCCTTGACAGGCTTTGCCGGGAGATTTTAAGACTGCACAGCCTTCACCCGGACCTTGACGCGGCGGCCCTGAAGCTCCACCTATCCAACAGCGGATTCGGCCAGGAAATTGCTGGGATTCTCTCTTCCCAGGTCCTGAATCACGCCGGTTTCGCGCGGCCCGGGGCGGATGCCGAGGACGTCAGGTTGGGGTGGAGCCATACCAAGGCCCGGTTGCAGGAGCGGCGGCTGTTGTCGACGCAGATATCGGAAGCGGAACGCCGGGCTGCGGATGGGACCGACGAGACCTGGTCGCGCCTTCAGCCCTTGCTGCAAAGCAAGGCCGAGGATGACGGCGCGGCGGGTGGGGGAATGGATTGACGGCCTGGGTGATGCTCGGGCAAGGGTGACAGCGAACGGGATGGCGAGCGCATCATGCGCCGTCGCGCCCGTTCTTTGATTTTATAGGCAGGCCCTTAGGGCCAGGTGAAGGCAGGATCGACATGGCGAGTAAATCCACCGCGAAGGACGAAGCACCCGAGGCGCGCGAAGAGGCGGCCGAGGCGTCGCCGCTCGACACCGTCACGGCCGCGATCAAGAAGATGGTCGCCAAGGGCAAGGAGCGCGGCTACGTCACCTATGACGAGATCAACGGAGCGCTGCCGCCCGAGAAGGTGTCGTCCGAGCAGATCGAAGACACCATGACCATGCTCTCCGAGCTCGGCGTCAACATCGTCGAGAACGAGGAGGGCGAGGAGCCGGCCGCCAAGGAAGGCGAAGAGGAAGAGGCCGAGGCCAAGACCGGCGGCAACCTCGACGACGAGGATATCGGCCGCACCGACGACCCGGTGCGCATGTACCTGCGCGAGATGGGCTCGGTCGAACTGCTGTCGCGCGAGGGCGAAATCGCCATCGCCAAGCGCATCGAGGCCGGCCGCGAGATGATGATCGGCGGCTTGTGCGAAAGTCCGCTCACCATGCGCGCGCTCATCGCCTGGCGCGACGCGCTGATGGAAGGCAAGATGTTGCTGCGCGACGTGGTCGATCTCGACGCGACCTATGGCAGCAATTTCGACGAGGAAGCCGCCGAGGCCGAAGCCGCGGAAGAAGAGGCAGGCAAGGATCCCGAGAAGGAAGGCGAAGAGGGCGAGGAGGGCGCGAAGCCCGCCGAAGGCGCGCCCGAGGCCGAAGGCGAGGGCGACGGCGAGGAAGGCTCGATCTCGCTCGCGGCGATGGAAGAGGAATTGAAGCCCGGCGTCCTCAGCAATCTCGACGAGATCGCGGGGCTCTACAAGAGGCTGCACAAGATGCAGGAAAGCCGGCTCTCCGTCCTGAAAGGGGGCGACGAGATCGGCAAGCCGGCCGAGAGGCGCTACGACAAGCTCAGGGCCGAGATGGTCGAGGCGATGAACAACGTCCATCTCAACAACGCCCGCATCGAATACCTGGTCGAGCAGCTTTATTCCTTGAACCGCCGGCTGCTGGCCGCGGACGGCAAGCTCTTGCGACTGGCCGAGCACGCCGGCGTCAAGCGCCAGGATTTCCTGGGCCAGCACATGGGCCAGGAGTTGCAGCCGGACTGGGTTTCCCGCGTGCGCCGGCTCCACGGCAAGGGCTGGACCTCGCTCATTTCCAAGCACGGCGCCGAGGTCAAGGCCATGCGTGCCGAGATCGCCGCCACCTCGGCCGAGGCCGGCGTGCCGCCGGTCGAATTCCGCCGCATCGTCTCGACCGTGCAGCGCGGCGAGCGCGAGGCGTCCCGCGCCAAGAAGGAGATGGTCGAGGCCAATCTCCGCCTCGTCATCTCCATCGCCAAGAAATACACCAATCGCGGCCTGCAATTCCTCGATTTGATCCAGGAAGGCAATATCGGGCTGATGAAGGCGGTCGATAAGTTCGAATACCGCCGCGGCTACAAGTTCTCGACCTACGCCACCTGGTGGATACGCCAGGCGATCACCCGCTCCATCGCCGACCAGGCGCGCACCATCCGCATCCCGGTGCACATGATCGAGACCATCAACAAGCTGGTGCGCACCTCGCGCCAGATGCTGCACGAGATCGGCCGCGAGCCCGCGCCCGAGGAGCTGGCCGAGAAGCTCGGCATGCCCTTGGAAAAGGTGCGCAAGGTGCTCAAGATCGCCAAGGAGCCGATCAGCCTCGAGACGCCCATCGGCGACGAGGAGGACTCCCATCTCGGCGATTTCATCGAGGACAAGAACGCGGTGCTGCCGCTGGACGCGGCGATCCACGGAAACCTGCGCGAAACCACCACGCGGGTTCTGGCGTCCCTGACGCCCCGGGAAGAGCGCGTGCTGCGCATGCGCTTCGGCATCGGCATGAACACCGACCACACCCTCGAGGAGGTCGGCCAGCAATTCTCGGTGACCCGCGAGCGCATCCGCCAGATCGAGGCCAAGGCGCTCCGCAAGCTCAAGCACCCCTCGCGTTCGCGCAAGCTCCGCAGCTTCCTCGACACCTGAGTCTCGATACCAGGTGACGCGGCGCGGGCTCCCGCCTTAGATTGGAGCGGGCCCGTAGTTCAGCTGGTTAGAACACGCCGCTCATAACGGTGTAGTCGCAGGTTCGAATCCTGCCGGGCCCACCACTTCCCC
>CAWEME010000073.1:0-14913 GCA_963810055.1 uncultured Alphaproteobacteria bacterium
AACGAATTGCCCAAGCCCGTCGTGGCGCGGGTCAACGGTGCGGCCTTTGCCGGCGGCGTCGGGCTGGTCGCCTGCTGCGACATCGCGGTGGCGGCCGAAGAGGCCATGTTCGCCGTTTCCGAGGTACGTGTCGGCTTGGTGCCGGCAACCATCGCGCCCTATCTGGTCGCCGCCATAGGCCCGCGCGCAGCGCGGCGCTATTGCCTTACTGGCGAGAGCTTTTCGGCCGCCGAGGCGATGCGCCTGGGCCTGGTGCATAAGATCGCGCCTTTGCCCGCAATGGACGAAGAGGTCGAGAAGATACTGTCCTCGCTGCTCGATGGCGGGCCGCTTTCCCAGGCCCGCGCCAAGCGCATGATCGCCGAGGTGGCCGGACGGCCGGTGACGCAAGCGCTCATGGCGCACACTTCCCGGACAATCGCGGAAGCCCGCGCCTCGGACGAAGGGCGCGAGGGTCTTGCCGCCTTCCTTGAAAAACGCAAGCCCGACTTCCGGCGCTGACGGGAAGCGCGCGATGTTCAAGAAAATCCTCATCGCCAATCGCGGTGAGATCGCCTGCCGGGTCATCCGCACCGTGCGGCGTTTGGGCATGGTCACGGTCGCGGTCTATTCCGATGCCGACGAGAATTCCCTGCATGTCGTCATGGCCGATGAGGCCGTGAATATCGGCCCTGCGCCCTCGGTCGAAAGCTATCTCGATATCGGCCGCATCATTGAGGCCGCACGGCAAAGCGGTGCCCAGGCGATCCATCCCGGCTACGGCTTCTTGTCCGAGAACGCTGCTTTTGCCCGCGCCTGTGTCAGATCCGGAATCACCTTCATCGGGCCCGATGCCAAGGCGATCGAGGCGATGGGCAACAAGGCCACCGCCAAAACAATCATGGAGGCGGCCAGAGTGCCCGTGGTGCCCGGCTATCACGACGAGAAGCAGGGCGAGGCGCTGCGCAAAGCGGCCCTGGCCCTGGGCTTTCCGCTGCTGGTCAAGGCGGCTTCGGGCGGCGGCGGGCGCGGCATGCGCGTCGTCATGCATGAGCGGGAATTGCGCGATGCGCTCGACGGTGCCGGGCGCGAAGCCCTCTCCGCCTTCGGCGACGGACGCCTGTTCCTGGAGCGGTACCTGAAGCGGCCGCGGCATGTCGAGGTTCAGATTTTTACGGATAAACTCGGCAACTTGGTCCATCTCTTCACCCGCGACTGTTCGCTGCAACGCCGCCACCAGAAGGTGATCGAAGAAGCGCCCGCGCCCGATCTCTCGCCGAAGCTGCGCGGCGCCATCCACACCGCCGCGATCAAGGCGGCGCGCGCGATCGATTATGTCGGCGCTGGTACGATCGAGTTCATGCTGGAAGGCAAGGATTTCTATTTCATTGAAATGAACACCCGGCTTCAGGTCGAGCATCCGGTGACCGAGCTGGTCACTGGGCTCGATCTGGTCGAATGGCAGATCCGCGTGGCCCGGGGCGAGAAGCTGCCCCTGCATCAGCACCGGATCGCGCTCAAGGGCCATGCCATCGAAGCGCGGCTTTACGCCGAGGATCCGGCGCGTGGGTTTATTCCATCGCCAGGCAGCCTGGCGCGGCTGCGCCTGCCTCGGGCCACGCCCGAGCTGCGGGTCGAGACCGGGGTGCGCCAGGGCGACCGCGTCAGCGAATTCTACGACCCGATGATCGCCAAGCTGGCATCCTGGGGCAAAACCCGCGCGGCGGCGCTGACGCGGCTCGGCGCGGCGCTGGCCGAAACGCGGGTGCTGGGGCTCGCCACCAACCGTGATTTCCTGCTGCGTGTGGCGAAAAGCCGCGCCTTCGCCGCCGGCCCGGCCGATACCGGCTTCATCGAACGGCACCAGCATGTCTTGCTGCCCGAACCCGGCCCCGCGCCCGATGCGGCGCTAGCCGCGGCCGTCCTGTCGCGCCTTGTCGCCGTGCCCGGCGGGGGTGGCGACCGTTATTCGCCCTGGCGGCTGCGCGACGGTTGGCGGCTTGAGGGCAAAGGAAGCTTCGAGCTGCGCGTCATCGACAACGGCAAGCCGCGCAGCGTCCGCGTCCAGTTTGAGGCGCATGGCCTGCGTCTGCATTTCGGCAAAAGCAGCGCCGAGGCGATGGCCTGGTCTATGTCCGGGGACGATCTGGCCTTCACCCTTGGCCGCAAGCATGTCGAGGCATCGGTGCTGTGGCAGGACGAAGCGGTGGTGGTGGCGCTGGCCGAAGGCGTCTGGCGCCTCAACTTGGCCGAATCGCGCGTTAAGCCGGCGGATGAGCGCGCCGCGCCGGGGCGGCTTACCGCGCCCATGCCGGGTAAGATCGTCGCGTTGCTGGTCGGGCGCGGCGATAAGGTGAAACGCGGTCAAATCCTGCTGGTGCTCGAGGCCATGAAAATGGAGCATGCGATGGCCGCGCCCGCCGATGGGGTGGTGGCGGAGCTGCATTGCGCGGCGGGAGATCCCGTGAGCGAAGGGGCGGCGCTGTTGTCCGTCATCCCAGCCGGCTCTTGAAACGCTTCATAACACGAAGCTCACTGCCTTCAGCCCATGTGCTGCCCTTGACCTAGATCAAGGCGGCAGCGCGCTTGAAGCCCGATGATGTAAGAATTAACGGGGAAAGACATGCTGACTTTGGAGGATTGTCTCGGCCTATGCGACCTTGATCGCGACGAGCTCGAGGCGATCGCCGAGCATGAGCATCTGCCCGAGGTGATCGCGGCCGAACTCGGCCATTATCTCATCCATACCGCCACGGGCCAGCGCGCGATCAAGGACATCATTCGCGACGATATCCTGGCCGCCCAGGCGCGCGGCGATTTCCGCCATTCCGCCAAGCTCAAGCTGGTGCTGCGCCATTTCATCGACCGCTGCCGCAGCGAACCGAGCCTGAACTGCTGCTGAGCCGCGCCGTCGCGAAAAAGATGAAGCCATGGCCGGCGAGCCCGAATCATCCCGGATCATGTCCTCCCCTGCGCAAGCCGAAACTGTCGCCTTCCTAAGCCGCGGCGAGGCTTATGGCGAGCCCGCTACGAAGGTCGAGCGAATCGAGACCCATATTTCCATCGTGTTTTTGGTGGGAGATCGCGTCTTCAAGCTGAAACGAGCCCGCGCCCTCTCCTATCTCGACTTCTCGATGCCGGAGATGCGGCGGAAGAACTGCGAAGCCGAGCTTCGCTTGGGCATGATGATGGCTCCTGGACTTTACCGCGCAGTGCATGCGGTGACTCGCAACCGGGACGGCACTCTCGCGCTTGACGGCAAGGGTGAGGCCATCGACTGGCTGGTCGAGATGCGCCGCTTCGATCAGGACGCCCTGTTCGACCGCCTGGCCGCGCATGGCGGCCTGACGCCAACCCTGATGCGCGACCTCGCTGATACGATTGCCGCCTTCCACGAAACGGCGGAGAAGGCGCCGCAATGGGGCGGGCCCGATCGCGTGCATGCCGTATTGCGCGACATTGTCGGGAACCTGGAATCCTTTCCGCAAATCTTTGCGCCGGCCGATGTTGGGAATCTCGCGGCGCAGCTCGAAGCCCAATTCGGCGCCGGCCGCGCGTTGATCGAGCAGCGCAATCGCGCGGGCAAGGTGCGCCGCTGTCACGGCGATTTGCATCTGCGCAACATCTGCCTCTTCGACGGCAAGCCGACGCTGTTCGACCCGATCGAATTCAACGACGCGATATCCTCGGTCGACGTGCTCTACGACCTGGCTTTTCTGCTGATGGACCTGATCCACCGGGAACACGGCGAATTCGCCAATCTGGTGTTCAACCGCTATCTCGACATATCCGGCGAAAGCGGCGGCCTGGCTCTGATGCCGCTTTATCTCGCCATGCGTGCCGCCATCCGCGCCCATGTCTTGGCGGCGGCGGGCGAAGCGGAACAGGCGCAAGGCTACTTCCGCCTGGCCGGTGATATCCTTCAGCCGAAACCCACGGTTCTGGTCGCCATTGGCGGCGTCAGCGGCACCGGCAAGACCACCCTCGCGCAGGCCCTAGCGCCCGGGCTCGGCTGCGCGCCCGGCGCCCGCATCCTGCGCAGCGACGTCATTCGCAAACGGTTACACGGCATGGCGCCCGAGACCCGGCTGCCCGATTCCGCCTATGTGCCGGAAACGAATGCCCGCGTCTATGACGCGCTCTATCGTGAAGCCGCCGCCGCGCTGGTATCTGGCCAGGCGGTCATTGCCGACGCCGCTTTCCTGCGCGCCGAAGAACGCACGGCCATCGCTGCAGCGGCACGCACGGCGCGCGTACCGTTTTCGGGACTATGGCTCGAAGCACCAACCAATCTCCTGGAACAAAGGTTGGCGGACAGGCGCGGTGACGCGTCCGATGCCGGTGCAGCGGTGTTGCGCCGCCAGCTTGATCTGGATTTTGGCGTTGTCGATTGGCATTATCTGGAAGCAACTGGCGACGTGGCAGGCGAAGCGCGCGCGGCGCAGAAGATAATTTCCGGCCGCTAAGGCACCAGGACGGCAGCGCCTTCAAAACTGCCCGCGCGTAATTGCTGGAGCGCAGTATTAGCCTCGGCCAGAGGGAAGGAGATGGTGGTGGTACGCACCGGCACTCGCGCCGCGATGGCGAGGAATTCCTCGCCGTCCTGCCGTGTCAGATTGGCGACCGAGCGCAACACGCGCTCTTCCCACAGAATGCGGTAGGGGAAACTCGGGATATCGCTCATATGGATGCCAGCGCAGACCACCGTGCCGCCCTTCGCCGTCGCTTCCAGCGCCGCCGGCACCAGTCCTCCCACTGGCGCGAAAATGAGCGCGGCATCAAGCTTCTCGGGCGGGCTCTGGTCGGAGCCGCCCACCCAGGATGCGCCGAGCGAGCGGGCGAAAGCCTGGCCCTTTGCATCGCCCGGCCGGGTGAAGGCGAAGACCTGCTGACCGCGATGCCTCGCCACCTGGGCGGCGATATGCGCGGCGGCGCCGAAGCCATAAAGCCCGAGGCGCTTGGCGTCGCCGGCCAAACGCAGCGCGCGGTAGCCGATGAGACCTGCGCACATCAGCGGCGCCGCTTCCACATCGCCGAAACCCGGCGGAATGGCGAAGCAGAAATTCTCATGCGCCACCGTGTATTCGGCATAGCCGCCGTCGATCTGATAGCCGGTGAACTGCGCGCGGTCGCACAGATTCTCTCGCCCGCTGCGGCAATAGATGCACTCGCCGCAAGTCCAGCCGAGCCACGGCACACCGACGCGATCGCCTTTTCTGAAACGCCCGGCGCCCGGCCCGAGAGATTCGACCGTGCCGATGATCTCGTGGCCCGGAACCAAGGGCAGCTTGGGCTGGGCCAACTCGCCATCGACCACGTGCAGATCGGTGCGGCAGACGCCGCAGGCGCGCACGCGGAGCAGCATCTGGCCCGGGCCGGGCGCCGGGGGATGCGGCCGGGTCACCGGCCGCAACGGCGTTCCGGGCTGATCGAGCGTCATGGACAGCATGGAAACCTCAATATGCACCGAAACCATCGTCATCGCACGGAACACCGGCCTTGATGCAGATCAAGGCCGGCTGCACCACGAATCTTTTATAAATGACCATATTTTTGGTCCGTCAACGGAGCTTGCCATGAAGAACACCGTTTGGATCACTCTAGTCATCACTGCGCTTTCGGCCGGGCCGGCGCTGGCGCAAGCCATGGGAACGCCGCCTCACGCGCTGGGATCGCCCGCCCCCGCGCCCATGGCCATGCCCCACCAGGCCCCATCGAAGCTGCACATGCCGCATGGAATGGGCAACAACCCGTCCGCGCAGCGGGCCACCGATGCCCTCAATCTGCTGGAAGCCAAGGGATATCCGGATTTCGCCGAATTCGGCCCGGAAGGCACGAATTTCAGCGCCAGCGTCCCGGACAGCAACGGCAACCGGGTCAAGGTCACCATCAACCCGGATACGGGCGAGATCAAAGGCCCCTGAAGCCCGTATGAAACCTGCCATAAAGGCCTAAGCGGGGATAAAAGGCCTGCTCTTGTAAACGCGCGCCGGTCCCGCCATGCTGCGGCACGCATCATGGCTGAAGGGAAATCCTATCCAACGGCGCAAAACGCCACCAGCGACCCCTATCGCCAGCTGTTCGACGCAGCGGCGATCGGCATCAAGTGGAGCGCGCCCGACGGCAGGCTGGTCGAAGTCAACCAAAGCTTCTGCAACCTGTTGGGATTCCAGCGCGCGGAGCTGCTGGCGCTTCGCTATGACGACATCACCCATCCCGAAGACGCGCCCGAGGATCGCCGCCAATTCGCCCAACTGATGGCCGGCGAGATCGCCAGCTACACCATTGAGAAGCGCTATATCCACAAAAGCGGCGAGCCGGTGCGGGTGCGGGTGACGTCGTCGCTGATGAAGAGCCCGATACCCTACCGGATCTCGATCGTCGAGGACGTGCGCGCTTATCACCAGGCGGAGCGGGTCCGGCAAGAAAGCGAGGCGCGGCTCCGAAGCATTCTCGATGCCGTGCCTGACGCCATGATCGTCATCGGCGAACGAGGATTGATCGAATCCTTCAGCCCATCGGCCGAGAAGATGTTTGGCTATGCCGCCGGCGAAGTCATTGGCCAGAACGTGAAGATCCTGATGCCGGAGCCCTATCGCGCGCAGCATGACAGCTATCTCGGCCGCTATCTCAACACCGGCGAGCCCCACATCATCGGCATCGGCCGGCTGGTCACCGGACAACGCAAGGATGGCGGCTTGTTTCCCATAGAGCTTTCGGTCGGCGAATCGAAACTCGAAGGACGGCGCGTCTTCACGGGCTTCGTGCGCGACCTGACCGAGCGCGAAAGCGCCGAACGCCGTATCGAAGTACTCCAAAGCGAGTTGACGCATGTCGCGCGGCTGAGTGAATTGGGACAAATGGGTGCCGCGCTGGCGCATGAGCTGAATCAGCCACTTTCAGCCATCGTCAATTATCTCCAGGCCGGAAAGCGCATGTTGCAATCGGCGGAGATGCCTGTCCCGCCGCGGGTAGCCGAGACCATGGAAAAGGCGGCGGCCCAGGCCGAACGCGCCGGGCAGGTCATCCGCCGCTTGCGCGAATTCGTCGCCCGTGGCGAGACCGACCGCCGGGAAGAAAACGTCAATACCGTGATCGAGGAAGCGGCGGCGCTCGCCCTGATCGGCGCCAAGAGCGCCGGCGTCACCACGCGCATCACGCTACGCCCCAATCTTCCGCCAGTCGTCATGGACAAGGTGCAGATCCAGCAGGTGCTGTTGAATCTTATTCGTAACGCACTCGAGGCTATGGAATCGTCGGAGGAGCGCATACTGGCCATCGAGGCCGCGACTAAGGACGGCATGCTCGAGCTCCGGGTATCCGATACCGGCCCCGGCCTGCCGCCCGAAGTGGCGGGAAACCTGTTTCAGCCCTTCATCACCACCAAGTCGCGCGGCATGGGCGTGGGACTTTCGATCTGCCGCTCAATCATCGAGGCTCATGGCGGTCGTATATCGACCGCGAAGCGGCCGGGCGGCGGCACAGTGTTCGCATTCACCCTGCCGCTCAAGGCGTGAAGGCCCCTGCCATGGCGGAAAATCCGACCATCTTCATTGTAGACGACGACGATGCAGTGCGCGATTCGCTTTCTATGCTGATCGAAAGCGTGGGGATGAAATCCCAGACCTTCGGCTCCTGCCGCGAATTCCTGGCCAAGCGGGCGCTGCCTCAGCACTCCTGCCTGCTACTCGACGTTCACATGCCGGAAATGAGCGGCCTTCAACTGCTGGACGAGATGGCGAAACGCGGTATTAAACTGCCCGTCATCGTCATGACTGGCCAAGCCGACGTACCCCTAGCGGTACGGGCAATGAAGGCCGGTGCGGTCGATTTCATCGAGAAGCCCTTTACTGACGAACTCATGCTCGACGCTATCCAGCGCGCGTTGAAGGCACCCGTCGCAAAATCGGCTGCTGATCCGGCCATTAAAGAACGCCTTGCTCAACTCAGCCCGCGCGAGCACGAAGTGTTGTTGCACATGGTCGTCGGCAATCCCAATAAGGTCGCCGCTTATAATCTCGGTATCAGCCCGCGCACGGTGGAAATCCACCGCGCGCGCGTCATGGAGAAGATGGCGGCGCGCAGCCTGTCAGAACTCGTACGCATGGCGCTGGCCGCCGGAGTCGAGCCGGCATCCGGATAAGCGCTTGGGTTATCGGGACCGGTTGGCCGTCAGGCCTGGCTCCGGTTCGACTTTTATGATGCGGAAGGTGTGTTCCGGGCCCTTCGATTCGCGCACCGTTATGTATTCATCCGGGCGGAAATTGTGCTTGTCGAGATGGACGACGGGCTCATCATCCGCGTCACCCGGCTCGTAGGAGAACGCCCAGCGCCCCCGCGCGG
The DNA here is from genome assembly GCA_963810055.1 of uncultured Alphaproteobacteria bacterium. GTDB lineage: Bacteria > Pseudomonadota > Alphaproteobacteria > ATCC43930 > CGMCC-115725 > REEB95. Next base: position 8,323 of record CAWEME010000073.1, read on the forward strand.
TGTGCAATATCTGTCCGACTTTGTCGTCCTCGCCTTCCCAGAAGCGATGAACTGTGCAGAGCTCGGGCGTCTTGTCGTAGGCTTTTTTGTCGAAACGGCCACCCGCCTGCAACGGCAGAACGAATTCGTAGCCGTGGCGATGACTGCCTTCGGGAAAGCTGGGAGCCCGTGCCAATTCCAAGCGGATGCGCATCCAGGACATCGTCGTCCCTATCAATGCGAGAGCAGAACGGGCAAAAGGCTGTTACCGACGATTTCGCGGGTGGCGCCGCCGAACAGGAATTCGCGCCAGGGTGCATGGCCATAACCGCCCATCAGCAGCAGATCGGCGGCCTCATCACGAGCCGCGGATAAAATTTGCCCACCGGGATTGGCACCGGGGACCGGCCAAATGCTACGATGCGCCGCCGTGATGCCGTGCCAAGAGAGGTATTCGAGTAGACTCTTGTCACCGGTTTCTTCTCCGGATTTTGCTACCGAGATGACCACGGCGCTACGCGCCGCCTGCAGTATCGGCAGCGAAAGAGCGACCGCATGCACCGCCGCAGGCGACCCATTCCAACCGATAGCGATGACTTCGCCGACCGATTCCGGCGGCTTTGCCGGCGCCAACAGCACCGGACGGCCCGATCGGATCAAAACCTGCTCGATCGTGTCGCTATGCGGCTGATCGATGACACGATCCGAACGGCCGAGGACGACCAGATCGAAAAAGCGCGCGCGCTCGGCGACGCTGGCCGGAGCATCGCCGGTTTCCTGTCGCCAAGTCGCCGAAGGCGTATTCCGGCCCGTAGGGCCGCCGACTGAAAGGCCGTGTCGAGTTACGGATTTCTCGAATCCGGCCTTGGCCTTGGCGGCGATCGCCTTGCCGTCCTCAACGAAGCGATCAACCAGATCGGCGTTAACCGGCATATCAAAGCCGGCGGCGACGATGAAATCGCGCAGATCGGGAACCACATGAAAGCCCTCAAGATGTGCGTTGAAGCGCTTGGCCAATCGGCAGGCGAGTTCAACTGCGCCATCGCTGGCAGAGCCGCCGCTGGTGGGGGCGAGAATGGTCGTGGTCATGACCAGATGCCTCTCGTATATTTTAGGGGTTGCGCCAAGATTCCCAGGCCAGCGTCAGCATGAAGGCGATCGCCCCAATTATGACCAGGCTCAGATAGGCGATTTCACCGGTGGACATGGCATCCCTCCTCTCAGCCGAACAAGGGTTTCAGGAATTGGTAATTCACGATTTCCCACGCTTTTGGTTTCACTGTCGATAAATTGCGTCATGCGGCAGGGCCACGCATTGACCCAGATCAACCGTCTATGCGTCCGCCAGCGCGTCGCGGATGGCGCCAAGCAGCGGCATTGCGGTTACTGGCTTCTCTAAAAATGCGACAACGCCGAGCTCTTGCGCGCGCTTATGGATGACGGAATTGGCGCCGCCGGTGATCAAGATCACCGGTAGATCGCTGCTGGCGCCTTCGGCCGAGGCCATGAAATCGAGCCCGGTCATGCCCGGCAGGTGGTGGTCAAGGATCAGGCAATCCTTGCCATCCGGCTTATAGGCCCTAGTGAATTCCGCCGCCGAGGAGAAACTAGCAACCTTGAAGCCGTAGGATTCGAGCAACAGCGTCAGCGAATCCCTCACCGCGTCGTCGTCATCGAGAATATAAATCACGGGGCTAACTTTCCAATCTGGTGATTACTCGTCGTCTCCGCCGATTCCGTCGGCAAGATCGGCCAGCGCCTCGGCGTCGGCGACGCGCACCTTGCCGCCTGCCAGCGCGATGCAGCCGCTGCCTTTCAGCACGGTGAAGACGCGGCTCACGGTTTCGGTGGTGAGGCCGAGATAATCGGCGATGTCGGTGCGGGTCATCGGCAACTCGATCCAGCCGGCATTGCGGCCGGACCGGCCCTGCCGGCGGACGAGAGACAACAGGAGCGAGGCCGCACGCTCATGCGCGGTTTTGCGGCCAAGCAGAACCATCTGGTTCTGCGCGGCAGCGAGCTCGCGTGTAACCAGCTTCAGGAGTTGGCTCTCCAAGCCGGGGAAATCGGAATACATGCGTTCGAGCTGGCGGCGCGGAAAGCGGCACAGGCTCACCGGCGTCACCGCCTCGGCGCTGTAGTTGTATTTGTCCGCGTCGCTAAAACCTAAAAGATCGCCCGGGAACAAGAAGCCGGTGACCGCACGGCGGCCGTCAGACAGCAGCTTGAAGAGCTTTACTGTGCCTTCAGTGACGGTGAAAAAATGGGTCGCCGGATCGCCCTCGTTGAGGAAGGTCTTGCCGGCTTCGATGTCCTGCGACGTATGCGTGAGCGAAAAGCGCGGCAAGTTCTCAGCCTTGATCGCAGCGCAGAGACCATGAGGCCGTGCCAAGCAGTTCTTGCAGGCATTGGCCTGAGCGATGACCGGAAATGCTACGGGATGGGCAGAGATGGAAGCGGCGAGCGGCATGGTTTCTCTCCCGATGCAGTAATCTTGGGACCATGAATACGCGCGCACGAATACGGACGAAATTCGGAGTTGTACCTACGTAGTTCTACGTATAGGGCGATTAGCGCGACAGCTCGCCGCGGACAATTTCGGCCCGCGCCTTGGTGGTGAATTGCTGGATTCGGGCCTCGATATCTTCGCGGCTCACGGGCACACCCCGGGCGAGCAGATCCCGCATGACGCGCGCAGCTATGGCGCCGGGCTCCGTTTGCACGGCCTCCTCCGTCACCAGGGTCTTGACGTAATCCTCGGCTGTCTTGACGGTCATTCCCATGTGCCGCGCCGCCCACCAGCCGAGCAAAGAATTACGCCGCGCTGAGACCTTAAAAGCCAATTCCTGATCTGCGGCGAGCTTGCGCTCGAAGGCGCGTTCGCGTTCGTCAAAAGTCGTCATCCAATCAGTCTGCCAGCCCCCAATATGGCGGCATTGATTCATATCAAAAGCGTTATCCCGGACTGTGGAAAAGAAACCGGCGCCGAATGGGGTTCGGCGCCGGACAGTAAGCCTGGGGACCGCAGGGGAACTGACGGTCCCAAGGCAACAAAGCGGTCAATGAGTCTTGATTTCGATCTTTTTCTGCTGTTTTTGGGATTCGGAGGTCTTGGGCAGCGTCACGGTCAGAACACCCTTCGAAAAATCGGCCGCGATCTTGTCGCGGTCGACGCCTTGGGGCAGCGCGAAGGCGCGTTGGAACGAGCCGTAGGAGCGCTCGGAGACGTACGTGTTCTTGCCCTTCTCCTCCTTCTCCTGGCGTTTCTCGCCCTTGAGGACGAGTGTGTCCTCATTCACATTCACTTCGATATCCTTCTCCTCGACGCCCGGCATCTCAGCCGCGATCTTGTAGGCCTTGTCGTCCTCGGTCACGTCGACCGCAGGAACGGTGAAGAAAAGATCCGGCGAAGCGCCGAATAAAGACGGGAAGGATGGGAAGGATGGGACACCGAAACGGTCGAACAGACGGTCCATCTCACTGCGGAACGAAGTCCAAACATCAGGAGTGGTGGCCTGCTTCTTGACGGCCACAGAGGTTGGAGCATTGGCCATGAACAGTCTCCTCTGTTTTGAATATATTAATAATTATAGACCGTAGCCGGCGCCCGGCATTGATCTGGATCAATCCGGCCTAATCGAGCGATTTATGGAAGCGCAGGATGCTGATTCCCAGCAGACTGACGCCGAGCACTGCCATACCGAGCATGTCGGGCCAGAGCGCGTCCAACCCTACGCCCTTGATGAAAGTGCCGCGGATGACGACGAGAAAATAGCGTAATGGGTCGAGATAAGTGAGCCATTGCAGGATAACAGGCATGCTGCTGATCGGAAAGGCAAAGCCCGACAGCGTGAACATCGGATTGAGCACGAAGAATTGTGAAGCGAAGGCCTGTTGCTGTGTCTTGCACACCGTTGAAATAAGGATCCCGAGTCCGAGCGTACTGAACAGAAACAGCACGGTGCCCAGAAGCAGGATCAATGGATCGCCGAAAAACGGCACCTGGAACCACACCGTGCCGAAAACCGCGACCAGCGCAACCTCGGCAAGGCCGATAAGAAAGAACGGCACTGTCTTGCCGAGGATAAGTTCGTACGGCCGGATGGGGCTGACCATGAGCTGTTCGAGCGTGCCGACCTCACGTTCGCGCACGATAGCCGAAGCGGTTAGGCTCACGACCAAAACGAGGTTCAAGGTGCCGACCACGCCGGGCACGAAGAACCAGCGGCCGTTGAGATCGGGGTTGTACCAGGGCCGCGGCTCGAGATTGACCGCCACCAGCCTGGCATTCGGACCGATAAGGACACGCTGCGCCAGGTCGGCGGCGTAATCCGCGGAATATTGCCCCGCGATCAGATTGACATATCCCAACGCGATCAACGCGGTGTTCGAATTGGTGCCATCGACGATCACCTGGAACGGCGCGGTCTGGCCCTTGCGCAAAAGATTGGCGAAGCCAGGATGGATGACGAGTGCAACCGCGGCGTCGCTGCGATCGATGGCACGGGCGACTTGGGCATCGGTGGATGCCGTCTCGACAATCTTAAAGCGGTCGGTAAAGGTAAAGCGCGATAGGAGTTCACGGCTCTCCTGCGTTTGGTCGCGGTCGAGCACTACGGTCGAGACGTGATAGACCTCGAATGTGGCGGCATAGCCGAAGACAAGCATCTGGACGAGCGGCGGCACGATCAGCCGGAAACGCGCCCACTTGTCACGTTTGAGCTCGATGAATTCCTTGATGACCATGCGCCAGATACGGTCGAACATGGGATCTCAGTCCAAGTTCTTGCGGAAGGCGCGCGCCGCTAGGAAGGCGATGACCGCGGCATAGGCGGCCATCGCCAGAAGCTGCGGCGCCAGATCGAAAATCCCCGAACCCTTGAGGAACAGCGCCTTGAGCGCGGTGACGTAATAGCGCGCGAACACTAGATACGTCACCGCTTGGACCGGCTGCGGCATCTGATCGATGGGAAAGGTATAACCCGACAACAGCGCGGTCGGCAGCAACGTGACAAGAAGCCCGATCTGAGCCGCGCCGACCTGGCTCTTGATCTTGACCGAAATGAGATAACCGATGCCGAGCACCACGACGAGAAAAAGTGACGTGGCGATGAACAGGGTCAATACGGCACCGCGAAACGGCACGCCGAACCAGAATACGCCGAAGACGAGGCAGAATGCGGCGTCGAGCAGGCCGATGAGGAAATAAGGCGCGAGCTTGCCGAGCATCACCTCCATCGGCGAAACCGGCGTCGAAACCAGCAGCTCCATGGTGCCGCGTTCCCATTCGCGCGAAATGGTGAGGGAGGTAAGCTGTGCGCCGACCAGCGCCATAATCAACGCGATGACGCCGGGAATAATGAAATTGCGGCTTTCGAGAGCCTCGTTGAACCAGACGCGCGATTCCACGTCCACCGGTTGAATGAATTGCAAGGGCCGGCCCTGGGCGTCGACGGCAGAAATTTGCGCGGCGGTTGAAAACCCGCCGACCACCGCCTGAGCATAGCCCACGGCGATGTTCGCCGTGTTGGTATCGGTGGCATCGACGATCGCCTGGACCGTACTTACGCCGGTGTCGTTGAGGCGTTCGGTGAAATCCGGCGGGATCACGACTGCGAGCACGCACTTGCCGCGGTCGAGCGATGTCGTGATGTCGCGGTAGTCGCCTGCGACCTGGACGATGTCGAAATAGATCGAAGCCTGGAATTGCTTCAGTAGCGCTTGGCTATCCTGGCTTGATTCACGGTCGTAGACGCAAACCGGCAGGTGCTTGATGTCGAGACTCAAACCGTAACCGAGCAGAAGCATTTGCATGAGCGGCATCAGCAACGCGATCAACAGACTGAACGGGTCGCGCCAGACCTGGAGCGTCTCCTTGACCGCCATGGCCTTGTGGCGAATTCCCGAATCAGTACTGCCGGTTTTCGACCGCCATCCATTCGCGTGCGTTCCCTTGATGTAGCAGGGAATTACCAAACTGCCCGCTCCATTTCTGGGGCTGGCGGGATACTTGACCAAGGACGATTTGGAAGTGAAGCGCACGGCCGGGCCGCTGTTTAAGACGGTGTAGAGCTGAATATTTGCATTTTCGGTAATTTTTGTAAATTTGGTAATTTCGACGCGGGAGGCGTTTCAAATTGCAAAATTACCAGATTACAAAATTACAAAATCTCAGAGCCTAGAGTTAAAAGCGAGAATAGTCTAAGACGATGGCCAATCTGCAAAGCCTTCGAACGGAGCCAGTACCAGCAGGTCAAGGCGGATCTGCACCGCAAGATCCTCGACCGTCTGGACCTGGAAAAACTCTCCGCACCACCGGAGATTCGGCGCGTGAAGAAGTATTCATCCTATCCGAAGTTTGGTGAACAGCGAGGCGGTTCCTCTCGTTTCGCCGAGCGCGAGCAGTTGTCACGGGAGATCCTCGACGAAATCTTCGGCCTGGGCCCGCTCGAACCGTTGCTCAAAGATCGACGATTTCCGACATTCTCGTCAACCGTTTCGACCGCGTCTACGTCGACGCGGCGGCAAGCTGGAAATCACCGGCTTGTCGTTCAAAGACAACCCAGCACCTAACGTACCCCATCGACCGCATCGTGTCCCGCATCGGGCGCC
>CAWEME010000074.1:0-3751 GCA_963810055.1 uncultured Alphaproteobacteria bacterium
GGAAATCCTCGAAGCCGATCTGGCGCCCTTGGCCTTGGCGCTGGCGCAATGGGGCGCTTCCGATCCCGCCGCCCTTGCCTTGCTCGATCCGCCGCCCGCCGCCGCCTATGCCGAAGCCAAGGCGCTGCTGACACGCCTCGGCGCGCTCGACGCCAAGGGCCGGATCACCCGCCACGGCAAGGCTATGGCGGCGCTGGGGTTGCACCCGCGCTTGGCGCATATGGTCCTGCTGGGAAAAGAAAGGGGGATGGGTGCAACAGCCGCCGCGATCGCCGCGCTGCTGATGGAGCGCGACATCCTGCGCGCGAAGCCGGGCACGCGCGACGCCGATCTGCGCTTGCGGGTGGAGATGATGGGGGAGCGAGGCGCCGCGCGAAATCTGCCGGCGGGAATGACGCTCGATCGCGGTGCGGCCGAGCGCGCGCGCCAGGCGGCGCGGCAGATCGGGCAAAATCTCAGGATCGGCGGGGGAGAGATCGACGCGCGCAAAGCCGGGCGGCTTTTGGCCCTGGCCTATCCCGACCGCATCGCGCAGCAGCGGCCGGGCGCGCGGGGACAGTTCCTGCTCGCCAACGGCAAGGGCGCGGAACTGCAACAAGCCGACGCGCTGGCGGGCGAGGATTTTCTGGCGGTGGCGGATCTGGACGGGGACAAGCGGGTGGCGCGGATTTTCCTCGCCGCACCATTGAGCCGCGCGGAAATCGAGGAGGATTTCACCGGCGATATCGCGGCGGAGGAGATCGTCGAATGGGATTCACGCGCAGCGGCGGTAAAGGCGCGAAGCCGCTTGCGGCTGGGCGCGCTGGCGCTCGAGGACAAGCCGCTTGCCGCGCCCGATCCCGCGCGCGTGACGGCGGCGCTCATCCAGGGCATCCGCGAATTGGGCCTGAAGGCGCTGCCCTGGAGCCGCGAGGCGGAATCCTTGCGCGCGCGGATTTCGTTCCTGCGGCGCATTGAAGGCGATAATTGGCCAGACTTATCCGACGAAGCTTTGATGGGAAGCTTGGAGGATTGGCTCGCGCCTTATCTGGCGGGAATGTCGCGGCGCGCGCAGCTGCAGGGCCTGGACCTGGCCGCGGCGCTGGCGGCGCGGCTGTCGCACGCCCAGCGCCAGGCGCTCGACCGGCTCGCGCCCTCGCACGTGGCGGTGCCGAGCGGCTCGCGCATCGCCATCGATTATTCGGGCGAGATTCCGGCGCTGGCGGTCAAGCTGCAGGAGATGTTCGGCGCGCGCGAAACGCCTGCGATCGCCGGCGGGCGCGTGGCCCTGGTCATCCACCTGCTCTCCCCCGCCGGACGACCTTTACAAGTGACCAGCGACCTGGCGGGATTTTGGCGCAACAGCTATCCGCAAGTGCGCTCCGAGATGCGCGGCCGCTATCCCCGGCATCCCTGGCCCGAAGACCCGCTCGCGGCAGCGCCGACCAAGCGGACGAAGAGGCGTTAAATCCACTTCTGATACTTGGCGATCTTTTCGTCCAAATCTTTTTCAAGCTCGGGATGTTCGGAAATTACCCGATCCAAGATTTCCTGATGGATTGAGCTCCCGGCGACGGCAATCGCCTTGAGATAGATTTTAAATTCGTCCTGATCGCAATCTTTCTTGAGGAGAGGGATCAGGCGTTCCAGCCTTCCAAAACTTTGCCATGCCGTCATCGCCACATGCTTGGCCAAACTTTTGTCCACCGATGCCTCCCTAGCCCAGGATGAATTCACCGAATCGGCGAATTCTGTCCGAAACCTCCGCTTTCAACCCAGGGGAGGCCGAATATGCCAGAGCCAAGAGTTCATCATTGACGCAGGTTTCGACCGACAAGATTGCCCGTTTCCAAGGGTCGAAGGCCCTTCCCCTACAATTAACTTCCATAAAAGATCGCAGTTCTTCGAGTTCCTTCAATAGCTGGCATGAAACATTCGAGACGTGTCTTGCCAAGTTTGGATCGAAATCAGAGTCCATCAGCCCGCCCTCCTCTCACAATCATCAACACATTTCCAAAAGGCATTGACGTCCGAGCGGACGAAGAAGCGCCAACATTTAAAGCCGTGCACGTGTGGGCATCAGTTGGGTTTGAAGGTTCCATTATCGAGATTGCTGAGCGTCATGCCGGCATGAAAGGCTTGTGGTGGCCATTTTGAATCAGCAATTGTTTGGATAACCTGTCGTGCAGCATCCGGCGCAACGCCTAAAGTCCTAACAGCGGCCTTTAGTCGTACTTGCATGTTCGGATGTTCATAGAGTCGTTGCAAAGCAAGACGGGCATCCGAACCTCGCGAACGCAGTTCCAAGTCCACTTCGTTCATCTGCGCGAATAACCGGTTATACTCATGATTAACATTCCCGTCGATCCAGTCCTCTCCTTCCTCGAGTGATTTATCTTGCGCCACGCCGATCTCGGCAAAGCGCTCGACCAACTGATCCACCGTCATCGCTTTCAGATTAACCGGTTTCATGGCTTCAGCACTCCAAACTTGATCAATGCGTCCAATCCCACCTGCATCCGCTCGTCCCAATCCTTGCCTTTCAAATAATCCCTCGGCGATTGTCCGTTATAGTTTTCATTTGGAACCGCGAACCAAGCATTGATTTCCCAATGCTTGAGCTTTGGAACGAGCACCAAATTATCCGGCGCATCGATTTGCGAACGGGGAAAACCATCCTCTTCGGCCGAACTCTGTTCGACGATATGGTGGATATCGTAGCCTGTTTGCGGATTGTTTGCAGCCTCTTGCAGTTCCGCCAGACTCTTGGGCGGATCGAGATAAGCATTAACATAGGGAGCGAGCCATTCGGCTGCGGCAACCGAGGCTTCTACCATTAAGCGGGTGCGGGGATCGACGTTGGCGGCGGATAAGGCCGCCCGTAACAACCACCGGGCGACCGCCTTGCGGACGGCATTTTTTGCCTTTTCTGTCGGCGGTTCCTTCTGCGGGATTTCCGGAGAGTTCCCGCCGAAACCAACCGGCGCGAACCAGCCGGCATTGGGCGGTCCGCCGAGCCGCGGATGTTTTGCCGGATCCCAATCCACCTTGAGAATCCCGCTTTGATAGAGCGCCTTGGCCAGCGCGGCGGCTTCTTCATGCGACCGCGTGAGCGGCGGCAGATCGGGGAATTGCAAATGAAGCGTGGCGATTTTGGCGCGAAGGACCGCTCCGTCGTTGAGCGCCCGCGCGATAACCATGAGACTGCCGGCTCTGGATGCGACATCGACCGGCAGGCCGTAACAGAAGCCCAAATCGGCGTTGAGCGCCGTTGTCGAACGCGGCGCCCACGCTTCGCGCCCCGATAAATCGTTCATGCGTTTAAAAAAGGGGAACCGGGCCAACGAAGGCGCCATCGGCATCGCAAGAAACGCCGCGTCCACCCACCGGCGAAAGCCGGAAATGCCGTATCGGGCCATCTTGCATGGCCAAGCTCCATTAAAAGGGATGTGAAACCTTTGGCGGGAGCGGCCCGAATCCGGTCCCGCCGCATCCCTGCCATGCGGCGGATTCCTTGGCCTTTGCCGCGCCGGTTTGCCAAAATGGCGCGCTTTCAGGCGCCCGGGGGTTCGAGGATAATGGCCGTAACCGAGGAAAAAGCCAGGCAGATCAAGTTCCACTACGGCTGGGTGGTGATGGGCATCACCTTCGTCACGCTGCTGGTCGCGGCCGGCCTGCGCTCCGGTCCGGCGGTGCTGATCGTGCCGTTGGAGCAGGAATTCGGCTGGAGCCGCGCCACCATTTCCTTCGCCATCGCGGTGCAGCTCTTGCT
>CAWEME010000075.1:0-9545 GCA_963810055.1 uncultured Alphaproteobacteria bacterium
CTGGAGGCGCGCTGGCCGCACTGGGTCAATCTCGCGCACTGGCGGCCGATTTGCGCCAGGTCCGTTTCGGCGTCGGCCTCAAGCTGCTCAACATCACCTTCATGAACGTGATGATCGGCGAGCCGCTGGGCTTCACTCACCAGCAAGGCTTCCAGCTCCAGGGCCTGTCCTTGGGCTCCTTGAGCGCGACCTTCATCGCGCTCGACCGCGGCGACATCGAGTTCGGCGTGATCAGCCCGTCGGTGGCGTTGCCGCTTTTTGCCAAGGGCGAATTGCCGCCGATCCGCTGCATGTATGAATACAGCTATCCCTATAAATGGGACGTGGCGGTGAAGCCGAACTCGCCGATCCAGAGCTATCAGGATTTGCGCGGCAAGAAAATCGGCGTCTCCAATTTGGGCGCGACCGATTACCCGGTGACGCGCGAGGTGCTCAATAATCTCGGCATCAATCCCGACAACGACGTGTCTTGGGTCGTGGTGGGCGAAGGCGTGACTGCGGGCGTGGCGCTCGACCGCGGAGATATCGACGCGCTCGCGTATTTCGACACCGGCTTCGGCCTGATCGAGAACGCCGGAATCCAGATGCGCTACCTGCCGCGCCCGCCCAAGGTGCCGTTCATCGGCGGCTTCTTCATCGGCGCGCGCCGGGATTTCATCGAAAAAAACCACGCGCTGTGCGCCGCCTTCGCGCGCACCATCGCCATGTCCTCGGAATACATCCTCGCCAACCCCCCGGCCGGAGCCAAGGCGTTCCTCGAACTCTATCCCGGCCAGGCGCCCGAAGGCCTGAGCCCCACCGAAGCCGCGATCAAGACCGCCAATGCGATGAAACGCCGCATCCTGCTCTACCGGTCGCCCTATCCTGGCATTAAGATGGGCGGAATCCAGGAGGCCGAATTGCGGCGCGAGGCCGATTTCATCAATCTCAAGATTCCCGACCTCAAGCCGCTTTACACCAACGTGCTGATCGACGAGGCCAACAACTTCGACCGCGCCAGGGTGATAGCCCTAGCCAAGGCGCAGACCATCTGACCGCCATGCCGGATTCAGCCCGCTCCTATCCCGATCTGCATGAGCATCTCGAAACGCTCAAAAAGCGCGGCCTGCTGCTCACCATCGACCGGCCGATCGATAAGGATTCGGAACTGCATCCGCTGGTGCGCTGGCAATTCGTCGGCGGGATCGACGAATCCGAGCGCAAGGCCTTCCTGTTCACCAACGTCGTCGACGCCAAGGGCCGGAAATACGGCATGCCAGTGGTGGTTGGCGCCATTGCCGCCAACCCGGCGATCTACAGCGTCGGCATGGGCGCGCCGGTCGAACAGATCCAGGCCAAATGGGATAACGCCATCGCCAACCCGATCCCGCCGCGCATCGTCAACAAGGCGGTGTGCCAAGAGGTGGTGATCGAGGGCAAGGATCTCCAAGGCGAGGGCAAGGGCCTCGACGCGCTCCCGATCCCGGTTTCCACCCCCGGTTTCGACAGCGCGCCGACGCTGACTGCGACCAACGTCATCACCAAGGATCCCGAAACTGGCGTGCAGAACATGGGGACATACCGCGCCGCCTTGAAAGCGTCGGACCGGCTGGTGGTGCGCATGGCGACGCGGGTCGGCGGCGCCGAGGGTTATCTCCATTACGTCAAGCATCAAAAGCGCGGCGATGCGACCATGCCCTGCGCCATCGTGCTCGGCTGCCCGCCTTATGTCGCCTTCATGGGGCCGCAGAAGCTGCCGATCGGCGTGGATGAATTCACCGTCGCCGGAGGATTGGCAGGGGCGCCGATCAACGTGGTGCGCGCGCGAACCGTCGATCTGCTGGTGCCGGCCGAGGCCGAAATGGTGATCGAGGGCTTGATCGACACGGAATATGTCGAGCCCGAGGCGCCGTTCGGCGAATCGCACGGCCATGTCGCGCTCGAGGAATACAACATGCCGATGCGGGTGACCGCGATCACGCACCGCAAGCACCCGGTCATTCCGTCCTATATCAGCCAGGTGGCGCCGAGCGAATCGAGCGTCATCAAACGCGTCGCCTATGAGCCGCTGTTCCTCGCGCATCTCAGGAATGCGCTCGGCATCCGCGGCGTCAAGCGCGTCAGCTTGCACGAACCGCTGACCGGGTTGCTGCGCGTGTTGATCGTGACGCTGGAGAGGGGCATGCCGCGCACCGAGGTGTGGCGCGCGCTTTACGGCGCGGCCTTCTTCAAGGGCGATACCGGCAAGATCTGTATCGCCGTGAACGACGATATCGAGCCCGGCAATGCCGACGCGCTGCTCTGGGCGATGGCTTATCGAATGAATCCGGTCGCGGACGTCCAGCTAGTGCCGCATCGCGGCCAGGGTCACGGACCCAAGCGCGAACACGACGGCGAAGAAGACTCGACGCTGCTGATGGACGCGACCATGAAGGGCGACATGCCGCCCTTGGCCCTGCCCAAGCGCGAATACATGGAGCGCGCCAGGAAGATCTGGGAAGAGCTCGGGCTGCAACGCCTCCATCCGCAACCGCCCTGGCATGGTTATTCGCTCGGCGACTGGCTGCCGGTATGGGACGAGGCGGCGAAGCGCGCCGCCGAGGGCCGTTATCTCGATAACGGCAAGATCAGCGCGCAGCTGAAGCGCAAGGGCGTCAAGCCCGAAACCAAGTTCCGCCCCGACCAGCTCGACAAGAAGGGCGGCAACAGCCGCGATTAAAGCTTTGCGAAAGCGCCGAGCAGGGTTTGGACCGGCTCGTCCGGCAGCTGGCCTAGAAATTTCCCGTAAGCCTCAAGGCTCGCTCGCGCCGCATCCTGCGGCGAGGCGGCATCGGCGCGGAAGTTCAGCGGCGGCCAGGATCGCACCAGCGTATCATGGACGATGCGCTCAGCTTCGAGCTCAAGCCCTTTCAATTTGTTGCGGAATGCTTCGCCGGTCTTGCCATCGATGCCGCTTATGCCGCCCTTGAGATGGCGGCGCAAACCGCGCAACGGTTTGATCACCTGCTCGCGCCAGGGCGAAATCGCCTGATCGAGAGATGCGATCTCGTCACGGCCGAGCGCCCGTTTCTGCGTGGCGAGAAAGAAAAGATAAAGCATCAGATTGACGTCGGCCTTGGCTTCATCCTGCAAGACGAGGCATGCGGGCGCCACGCCGGGCAGCGCGTAAAAACGCAAGGAGCAGCGCCAGAACGGCGATTCGTTTTTGCCGGGGCCGGCTTCGGAGGATTCCGTCATCGCAGACCCTTTGCTTCCTGGATGATGGAGTGAACAATATATCGGTACACGGGGCAACCCTGCGATGGACATGGGCGGCTCGACCGGTCATCTTTGTCGGGCCGAAGAACGCTTAATCCGAAGCCGCAACCGAGTGGCCAACCCGACACCCTATGATCCCGAAAGCAAAAAAAACAGCGACGCCGGAAGAGGGAGCCATGGAGGTTTCCCGTTCCGGTTATGATCTGTTGAACACGCCGCTGCTTAACAAGGGTACGGCCTTTACCGAGGCCGAACGCGACGCCTTCGATCTCTACGGGCTGCTGCCGCCGACCGTCGCTGCGCTCGAGGAGCAGGTCGCAAGGCGCCTGGCCGAATTCCGCGCGATCCAGGACGATCTCGACCGCTACATCTTCCTGCGCGGCCTGCAGGATACCAACGAGACTCTGTTCTACGCCCTGCTCTTGGCCAATCTCGAGGAGATGATGCCCATCGTCTACACGCCAACGGTGGGGCGCGGTTGCCAGCAATTCAGCCGCATCTTTCACAAATCGCGGGGTTTGTTCCTCAGCATTCCCTACAAGGATCGCATCCGCCGCATCCTGGCGCATCCGCAATTCAACGGCGTCGAAGCCATCGTCGTCACCGACGGCGAACGCATTCTCGGCCTGGGCGATCAGGGCGCCGGCGGCATGGGCATATCGATCGGCAAGCTGTCGCTCTATACCGCCTGCGCCGGGCTCCATCCGGCCAAGACATTGCCTGTGTTGCTCGATGTCGGCACCGACAATTCCGAACGGCTCGCCGACCCGATCTATGTCGGCTGGCGCCACGGCCGGGTGCGCGGCGCCGAGTATGACGCTTTCGTCGAAGAGTTCGTCGCGGCAGTAGCCGAACGCTGGCCGCATGTCCTGCTCCACTGGGAGGATTTCGCGACTGCCAACGCCAACCGCCTGCTGGCCCGTTATCGCAACCGGCTGTGCACCTTCAACGACGACATCCAAGGCACCGCCGCAGTCGCGGTCGGCACGCTGCTCTCGGCCATCAATGTCACCGGCATACCCCTGTCTCAGCAGCGCATCGCCGTGTTCGGCGCGGGCTCGGCCGGTTCCGGCATCAGCGCCCTCCTCCTACGGGCATTGGTGGCGGACGGTCTCTCCGAGGCCGAAGCGAAGCGGCGTTTCTTTCTGGTCGATCACGAGGGTTTGCTGGTCGAAGGCATGACGGGCATCCACCCTTTCCAGGCGTCCTTTCTGCAGAAGCCCGCGGATCTCGCAAAATGGAATCTCCCGAACCCGAACCGTATCGGGCTTGCCGAGGTGATATCCAATGCCCGCCCCACCGTGCTGATCGGCTGCTCGGGCCAGCCGGGCGCCTTCACCCGCGAAATCGTGACATCCATGGCGGCCCATGCCAAGCAGCCGGTGATCTTTCCGCTGTCGAACCCGACGCTGCTGAGCGAGGCGACGCCACTCGATCTTCTCGCCTGGTCCGAAGGCCGCGCCGTGATCGGCACCGGCAGTCCGTTCCCGCCGGTGATGCGCGAGGGCAAGCCGTTCCGCATCGACCAGACCAACAACGCCTATGTCTATCCGGGCATCGGCCTAGGTGCGCTCGCCGTGCAGGCGCGGCATATCAGCGACGGCATGTTCATGGCCGCGGCCCACGCCCTTGCCGTCACCTCGCCGGCGCGCCGCGATCCCCGCGCCAATCTGCTGCCCCCGCTCGGGGATTCGCGCGCGATTTCGCTGGGCGTGGCGCGCGCCGTCGCCAAGCAGGCGCAGGCCGAGGGGCTCGCAGCACCTTGCGACGAAATCACGCTCGAACTCCGCCTTCGCGCCAAGATCTGGAACCCGGTCTATCGTCCCTACCGGCACGTACCGCCGGCGCGTTGAGCGCATGGGACGATCGTCAGCCGACCGCGTTAAGCGTCTTGCCGCCGGCCATGACCGGTTTCGCATCGATCAGGACGAAGGCGATGACGCAAGGTTGTGTCCCGCGATTGACCCAGTTATGGATCGTGCCGCGCTGGACCAGGACATCGCCAGCCTTGAGATGAACCTCGGTGCCGTCGAGCGGCATGTCGATCTCGCCGGACAAGACGATCGCGTAATCGACGGAATCGGTTCGATGATTGCGCGGCGCCGCCCCGGGAGCGAATTCGATGATCCGGAAGACCGATCCGGTCTTGATCGTCGTGCCGATCTTCCGGAGCGACCCGTCGAAATCGCCGGAATTATCCGCCGGGCTCGTATCGGTCGACCAGATGACGCAAGCCGACACGCCGGGCCGGCTCGCGGTGATATTCTTTGCCACCTCGTCGATCTTGACGACGGCGCGTCCGTTCTCGTCATGGCCGGTCACGACCCGGCGAAGCCTGAGCGTCATTGATCTTCTCCCATCTAGAATTGCAGGGCGCTTAGAAACCCGCCCGGCAGACTAATGCCAGAAACCGCCCGATACTCGACCCGGAAGCAGCCGTCAGCCATGATGGCAACCAGGAATTGCTTCGCATTATCAGAGAAGCCGTTAGCGTGAACAAGGAACGCATCGAACCGAGCGCGGGCGATCTGTGAAATCCATCGGCAGTCAAGTTTCGGCAGGGATAGCTGGAGCGCCGCCATCCTTGCAGCAACGCAATGGGCAGCTAGACTGCGTCTAATAAGGGGAGGCACGCCGAACCATGCCCGCCAATCGCTATCCGATGCTCGATTTCGAGCTGGGGTCCGAGATCGACATGCTGCGCGACAGCGTGCGCGGCTTCGCCGAGTCCGAGATCGCGCCCATCGCCGCTGCGATCGACAGGAGCGACGAATTCCCGCGCCAACTCTGGCCGCGTTTGGGTAAGCTCGGCCTCTTGGGCATCACGGTCGAGGAGGAACTCGGCGGCGCCGGCATGGGTTATCTCGCCCATGTGGTGGCGATGGAGGAGGTGAGCCGGGGTTCCGCATCGGTCGGTTTGTCCTACGGCGCCCATTCCAATCTTTGCGTCAATCAGATCCGGCGAAATGGCACCGCCGCGCAAAAGCGCAAATATCTGCCCAAACTGATCTCGGGCGAGCATGTCGGGGCGCTGGCCATGAGCGAGGCGGGGGCAGGCTCGGACGTGGTCGGCATGACAACGCGCGCCGAGAAGAAGGGCGGGCGCTATGTGTTGAACGGCAGCAAGCTGTGGATCACCAACGGCACCCATGCCGACACCCTGGTGGTCTATGCCAAGACCGACGCTTCGGCCGGACCCAAGGGCATCTCGGCCTTCCTGATCGAGAAGGGCATGAAGGGGTTCAAGGCGGCGCAGAAGCTCGACAAGCTCGGCATGCGCGGCTCGCCCACGGCCGAGCTGGTGTTTGAGGATTGCGAAGTTCCGGAGGAGAATCTGCTGGGCAAGCTCAACGAAGGCGTCAAGCTGCTGATGAGCGGGCTCGATTACGAGCGCGCGGTGCTGGCGGGCGGACCCTTGGGCATCATGCAATCCTGTCTCGACGCAGTGATCCCCTATCTCCACGAGCGTAAGCAGTTCGGCAAGCCGATCGGGGAATTCCAGCTTATGCAAGGCAAGCTCGCCGACATGTACACCGTGATGAACGCGGCCAAGGCCTATGTCTACGCCGTGGCGCGTGCCTGCGACCGTGGCCGCACCACGCGCAAGGACGCTGCCGGCGCCATCCTCTACGCCGCCGAAAAGGCGACTTGGATGGCCTTGGAGGCGATCCAGGCGTTGGGCGGCAACGGCTACATCAACGATTACCCCACCGGGCGGCTGCTGCGCGACGCCAAGCTTTACGAGATCGGCGCCGGCACCTCGGAGATCCGCCGTATGCTGATCGGCCGCGAGCTGTTCGAGGAGACCGCGTGAATACCTCTAAAACAAACAACCTTGCAGAATTGGGCAAGTGGCCTGCATTCAAGATCGAGAAGCGGTCTCATAAGATTATTCGGCACGCGTACGAACAAGTTGTAACTGCATGTGCAAGGCTGGCCTCATTTTCGACAGGCACTCGCACGGCGACTTCTGGTCCGATTGACGATCGCCAGGAAACCCTTGCCCATGACGATCTCGTTGATTTTGCAATTCATGCAAGACGATTAATCGAAAACACGACAAAGAAAAAACGATTTAGCTGCGTGTCTATTCAATCGCATCACCGCTCCGATCAAACACCAGTACAGGTGATGGCACTCATTAACGTGATTGTTCATCACGAAGATATCGAGATCATTCGGAGTACTCTAAAGGCGCACATTTTGTCGGGAGTGAAATATGATCTCTACGAATTGGTAACATTACCGAATCGAAATATCCCGCCTGTTGTAATTGTAAAATCGGATCGCAGAAAATTATTTGTATTTAAGCTCACCGATCTCGTCGAAATTTTTCAGAAGGAAATGCTGAGGCCAATTATTGATCTTTGTGCAGAACACGATCTCTATCTTGAAGATTTAACCGCGGAGTGACGTGATGGCCGTGTTCAAATCCTCGCTCGATCCCCGATCCGATTCCTTCCGCGCCAACGCCAAGAGAATGAAGGCGCTGGCGGACGATTTGAAGAAGCATCTCGCCGCCATAGCCAAGGGCGGCGGCGAGGAAGCGCGCAAGAAGCATCTGGCGCGCGGCAAGCTCTTGCCGCGCGAGCGCATCCGCCTGCTGCTCGATCCGGGCGCGCCGTTCCTGGAATTCTCGGCGCTGGCCGGTTTCGGCCTTTATCGCGACGACGTTCCGGCGGGCGGCGTCGTCACTGGCATCGGCCCGGTGATGGGGCGCGAATGCGTGGTCATTGCCAACGACGCCACGGTCAAGGGCGGGACCTATTATCCGATCACGGTGAAGAAGCATCTGCGCGCCCAGGAGATCGCGCGCGAAAATCGCCTGCCTTGCCTGTATCTGGTCGATTCCGGTGGGGCCTTCCTGCCCGCCCAGGACGAGGTCTTTCCCGACCGCGACCATTTCGGCCGCATCTTCTACAACCAGGCCACACTTTCAGCACTGGGCGTGCCGCAGATCGCGGCGGTGATGGGTTCCTGCACCGCCGGCGGCGCCTACGTTCCGGCGATGTCGGATGAGAGCATCATCGTGCGCGGCGAAGGCACCATTTTTGTAGGCGGGCCGCCATTGGTCAAAGCCGCCACCGGCCAGACCGTCTCGGCCGAGGAGCTGGGCGGAGCCGAGGTGCATGCCAGGCAATCGGGCGTGGCCGACCAGATCGCCGAGGACGACGCTCATGCGCTTGAATTGATGCGGCGCATCGTCGGCAATCTCAACCGCGCCAAGCGCCCCGAAATCGAGATCCAGAAGTCACGGGAACCGCTTTACCCGGCCGAGGAGCTCTACGGCATCGTGCCGGCCGATCCGCGAAAATCCTATGACGTGCGCGAGGTGATCGCTCGCCTCATCGATGGCAGCGAGCTCGACGAGTTCAAGCCGCTATACGGCGAGACGCTGGTGACGGGATTCGCGCGCATCTGGGGCTATCCGGTGGGATTCGTCGCCAATAACGGGATTATGTTTTCCGAAAGCGCGCTCAAGGGCGCGCATTTCGTCGAACTTTGCGCCCAGCGCAACATTCCGCTGGTCTTCCTGCAGAACATTACCGGCTTCATGGTTGGCAAGAAATACGAAGCGGGCGGCATCGCCAAGGACGGCGCCAAGATGGTGACGGCGGTGGCCTGCGCCAACGTGCCCAAATTCACCGTCATCATCGGCGGCAGCTTTGGGGCCGGCAATTACGCCATGTGCGGCCGCGCTTATGCACCCCGTTTCCTGTGGACCTGGCCGAATGCCCGCATCTCGGTGATGGGCGGCGAGCAGGCGGCCAACGTGCTGGCCATGGTGCGGCGCGACGGCATGGGCGCGAGCGGCAAGAAATGGAGCAAGAAGGACGAGGAAGACTTCAAGTCCGTCATCCGCAAGCAATATGAGACCCAGGGCCACCCCTATTACGCCAGCGCGCGGCTGTGGGATGACGGCGTGATCGACCCTAAGGAAACACGCCGCGTGCTCGCCCTGTCGATCTCGGCCAGCCTCAATGCGCCGATCGAACCCACCCGTTTCGGCGTGTTCCGGATGTGACATGAGCGCCCTTCTGCTTTCGACCGACAAACGCGGCGTCGCCTCCGTCACCCTCAACCGGCCGCAGATTCGCAACGCTTTCGACGATGCGTTGATAAGCGAACTGACCGGAGCGTTCAGGACACTCGGGACGGACGATAATGTGCGGGCAGTGGTGCTGACCGGGGCGGGCACGGCCTTTTCGGCGGGTGGCGACATCAACTGGATGAAGCGCATGGCCGGCTATGACGAGACGCAAAATGTCGCCGACGCCATGGGCCTGGCCGAGATGCTGCGTATGCTC
>CAWEME010000076.1:0-22721 GCA_963810055.1 uncultured Alphaproteobacteria bacterium
TCTCGGCCCCGCGCGCGCCGATTCCGGAATAAGACAGGGATGGAGTTGAGCCATGGCCACACGCCTCTCGCGCAGTAAGAACCACGATCGGCGAACCGGAAAGGCTCAAAAACCCAAGGGTTTCGGGGCCAAATACTTCGACACGCTCTCGGGCCGCGTCCGGTTCCAGGCCATCTCCAGCAACGAGGCCAAGCACATTCATCCATTCATCAAGGCCAACATCAAGCCCGGGACGACTCTGGTCACGGACGGGCATGGGGCATATCTCGGCCTCGTCGACTACTGGCACGAGTAAGGAAGCGGATCTTTAATACGGCCGAGGCGCGCTGAGGTAAAGCCCGTGTTCACGTCCGACACTGATCAAAATCGCCGGACGATTCGCTGCTACGCATTACATATGGCGACTGTATTGAGTGGCCCGTATGAGATCCAATCGTGGCACCGAACGATGTGGTTAGTGTTGATGATGCGTTGACCAATTTAAGCACCACAACTCGATCAACTCGTCAGGTCCGACGGCCCTAGCGATCTGAGTCAAGGCAAAGGTCCTACGACAATGACTGCAGAAAGCTGTCAACGGTCTTGAGTGCGCCATCGAGCGCTACTCCGTCTTCATCAGATAGTGCCGCCTCGCGCAGGCGGCGCACCCAGTCAGCAGCATCTACCCGGCCCTCGAGTCGGGCTGCTGCCGCCATAACTTTGGCGAACTTGGATTGGCCACGCGCAAGGGTGTCGGAATAGCCCTTGACCAACCGTCTCGTCTCGAGAAGCTCGACTGCGAGCGCATAATCTATGGCCGTGGCTGCCTTCACGCGCGCAAGCCACGCGTCGCGGTGCGCGAGCGCCTGAATGTGGCGCAATGTGCCGCGCCGAAAACGCTTGAGGCCGCCTAGCACATAAAGCACCATGAACCAACCGATAGTGCCTGTACGCACCCGCCGGCCGCGGTTCACAATGCGGTCAAGCGCCTTGAATAGGCCTGGGCGTCTTTCGATAATGCGGCCGAGCCAAGCTGGCAGCGAGCCGGCGACCTCATCCATGCGTGGATGCATGAACTCGGTCATGTAGACAAGTTGGTCCGGCGCCGCCGCGACCGCGCTATGCACGCGGACAAAGCGGCTCGATCGGGTCTTGAGATCAGCCACGCGAAAGACGTCGTCATATGCCATAGCGACCGCAATGTGCTTAGCCGCCGTGCGGGTGAGGGCAAAACCCTTCGTCTGTCCGCCAGCAGCGCCGTCGAGCGCCAGGATCTCAGTGAGCAGATCGAGATATTCACGGCCATAGGCGGGGTCCTGATAGTCGATTGCCCGATGCAGGCCGGCTGTGATCATGTCGTGCGTTACCAGCGGGAATGCCGATTGGACACGCGCGACCAAGGCATCGAGTGCCGGGTGGCCGACCGGCACCAAAGCGGGGAACTGCTTAGATGCTGAAGCGGACTTTCGCGCAATCGACGGCATGCCAGCCTGCAGCTCGGTTGTTGCCTGCTCGTAGCCTTGTGCAAAGGCATACAGGCTGGCCTCGACCCCGATACCAGCGGCTCGGATTGTGGCCTCGAACGCCTCACGCGTGAATGGCAGCGTCTTCGCCGCCGCTAGCGTCCCAAACAGGACTGCCGAGATTATGCTGCCGGATTTTGCCGCCAATGCTTCCATATCGAAGGCGATGAAGCACTTGGCGGCGGCAAGCGCAGCCGCATAAACTTTTTCGGCATCGCCAATCCCATCACCAGGCGCCGACTTTTCCCGAACAGTGTAGGAACGGTGCGTGGATGCGATTAACGTTGTGCGATCGGGTGTTACCAGCCCGCGCTGGATGGCGCGGCCGGCCTTCATCAGTTCAGCGCCGATGACAATATCGACCTCGCCCGGCACCGCCATCAGCGAGAGCACGGGACGCAGGCCGGCGAGTGCGCCTCGCGGGACTGGTAGGGCCTCGATATAATAGATAGTCGCGCCTGTGCGTTGCGCAACTCCAGGAATCGATGTCGATTGCGCCATCCAGCCCTGACTTTCGGCGAGCGCAACGATCCAGTCGACCAGCACGGCGCCGCCTTGACCGCCCATTGCCAGCACCGCGATCGACACGGGGTTGGTGGTATCAAGGGTAATGGAGCGGATTTGGCCAGCAGCGGTCATCGCGCTGTTCCGCCTCTCAGACGAATGCGACGCGCCGCCGCTCGCGCCGCCGCTGCAAATAGCCGATCACGGCCTTGCGGACTCTGGCGAGGAAACGGTCCATGCGCGTCGGATTGTGGATGATGTCAGCGCGGTAGAACGATGGGCAGAGCACCGCGGCCTCGGCCACTTCTCCGCAATTGCCGCAGCCGACGCAGGTATTGTCGATGGCAGCGACTGGATCGTCTTTGAGCGGATCGTCGGTGTGCTTGACCGAAAGCGATGGGCAGCCGGACAACCGTATGCAGGCGTGATCGCCGGTGCAAACGTCCTCGTCGACGCCGAACCGCTCACGCACCATCCGTTCGCCGCTATTCACCGCCTTATTGAAGGTGGGCTTCTCGCGGCGTTGCTTGTTGAGCATGCATTCCGAGGACGCCACGATGACTTTGGGCCCTGGCTCCTTGCTGGTTAGCGCCTCCTTCAGTGTGTCACGCATCTTGGCGACGTTATAGGTGCGATCGATCTGGCGGACCCAGGTGCCGCCCACGCCTTCGACAGCCTTGGCAATTGGGTGTTTGGTAGAGCGCAACCGGGTATCGGCGCGTGATGAAAGAAGATCTTGGCCCCCGGTCGCTGATGCATAGTAATTATCAACAACGATAATTACGCCGTCGTGTTGGTTGTACACGGCATTGCCAATACCGCTGGTCAAGCCGTTGTGCCAGAAGCCGCCATCGCCGATCATCGAAATTGACTTCTTGTCAGCCTTGACGTTGAAAGCAGCGGCCGAGGCTGGACCGAGACCGTAGCCCATAGTGGTGGCGCCGATGTTAAATGGCGGCAATATCGAGAACAGGTGGCAACCGATATCGGCGGCGACGTGGTGCGGACCGAGCTCCTTCTCAACAAGCTTCATGGCAGCGAAGATTGGCCGTTCCGGGCAGCCCACGCAGAAGCCCGGTGGGCGCGGAGGTACCGTGGTAGCCAGTGCCTTCACCCGCTCGTCGTCGTGTATCGTCTGTTCGTTCGGCGCGCGCGCCTGGGCTGACAATGCGGATGGCATGTATTTGGCGAGGAATGCCTTAACGCCCTCCATCATGACATTGGCGGTGTACTCACCGGCCATCGGCAGCACGTCCTTGCCGGAAATCTTAGTGCCGATGTCCGCGCGTCGCAGGATGGTATTGATCGCCTGTTCGATATAGTCCGGCTGGCCTTCCTCGACGATCAGCACCGACCTCTTGCCATTGCAGAACTCGACCAGCTCATCGTTGATCAGCGGATAGGTCACATTCATCACGTAGAGTGGTACGCGGGTTGTGCCCCAGACGTCGGCGAGACCGAGCCGCTGCAGCGCGCGAACGACGCCATTGTACATCCCGCCCTGGAGGATGATACCGACATCGGCAAGTTCGCCAGCAAATACTTCGTTGAGTTTGCGCTCCTTGATGAATTCCACGGCGGCAGGCCAGCGCTGCTCGATCTTATCCTTCTCGTGCAGATACGAAGCAGGCGGTAACACGATCCGGCTGGTGTCGCGGACCGGATTTTCCAGCGCTTCCCGTAGTGTGAATGGCGGCGGTTTGTTGTCTTTGGCGATGAAGCTGCCATGTACATGGCAGGCGAGGATGCGCACCTCGAGCATCACGGGTGTGTTGGAGACTTCCGACAGCTCAAAACCGTCCTCAACCACTTTGACGATCGATTCCAGGTTGGGTCGTGGGTCGAGCAGCCATATTTGTGACTTCATGGCGAAGGCGTGTGACCGCTCCTGCATTATTGAGGAGCCTTCGCCATAATCCTCGCCCACGATGATTAGTGCGCCGCCGATGACGCCGCCGGAAGCGAGGTTGGCAAGCGCGTCGGAGGCGACATTGGTGCCGGCCGTCGACTTGAAGGTAACGGCCCCGCGGATCGGATACATCACCGAGGCTGCCAGAGAAGCCGCGGCAGCGGCTTCCGAAGCGGAGGTGGAGAATTGCACGCCGAGCTTGCCGAGGGTGTCCTGCGCATCGGCGAGCACGTCCATCAGGTGGGAGATCGGTGCGCCCTGGTAGCCCCCGACATAGCCGACGCCCGATTGCAGCAGCGCCTTGGTGATTGCGAGGATGCCTTCGCCGCGGAACTCTTGCCCGGCGACGAGCTCTAAATCCCGCACTTCTTTGGCAAAGGACCGTTCCGCCAAGACACGCTCCGCTGATGAATTTCAGACATAAACCAAATATGTCGTTAATGCTACTATACGCGGAGAGCAGAGTCCGGCGCAAACCCACTGAAATCGCGGAATTTACCCGGCGGCGGGCGGCGCCTGTTCCGTTGCGGGGATAACGGCGGTCGCCTCGAGTTCAATTTTTCCGGGAGCGTCGAGCAGATCCGAGACAAAAATCATGCTCATGGCCGGGTAGTGGTTTCCCATCAACCGCCGCCAAATGCGGCCCAGATCCGACCGGGCGGCAAGATAGGCAGGTTTGTCGGTGCAGAAGGCGGTCATCCGGCAGATATGGCGAGACGCGCCGCCGGCTACGGCGAGCACGGCGAGCACATTCTTGAGTGCCTGCTCGAATTGGGGGGCCAGTTCCTTGCTTTGGAATTGCTGCTTGGCGTCCCAGCCAACCTGACCGGCGACAAAGATCAGGCGGCCAGACTGCGCCTCAATGCCATTGGAATAACCGACCGGCGGCGCCCAGTCGAGAGGGAGCAGATGGCGGATGGACATAGGTTAGCCTCCATTGATTCGCGTTTACGAAATCGGCTTACGGAACATGACCGCGGTTGACGGGCGGCGCGCCGGAGAAGACCGCGAGTAACTCGGCCTCGCATTGCTTGGCGCGGGCCATATTGCGGGCCTTGACGTAGCCGAAGCCGCGGATGTGCTCCGGCAACGCGGCGATTTCTGCGGCAAGTGGATAGTTGTCCGCGGTGAGCGCCGCAAGCAGATGGTCGATTGTTTGCTGGTATTCGCCGATCAGCCGTCGCTCTGCCCGTCGTTCGCCCGTGTAGCCGAAGACGTCGAGCCAAGTGCCGCGCAGGGCTTTCATCCGTGCCAGCAGGGGAAACAGCTTGCCCATCCACGCGCCGTAATGCCGCTTGCGGATTTGGCCGGTCGCGCGATCGGGCCGCGCTAACAGCGGTGGAGCCATGTTGAATCGGACCTTGTAGGCGCCGGAGAAACGCCGCTGCAAGTCATGCGTGAACGCGCCGTCGCTGTAGAGGCGGGCGACCTCGTACTCGTCCTTGATGGCGAGCAGCCGGAAATACCCGCGTGCAACCGAAAAGGCGAGGAGCCCATCGACCTGACCGGCCCGGCGCTCGGCGGCGCGTACGCGATCAATGAGCGCGATATAACGCTGCGCGTAGGCCGCATCCTGATAGGCCGTCAACACGTCGGCGTAACGGCGGACGAGTGCATCGAAGCTTGATTCGCCGGCATCCGCGCGCACCGAGCGCAGCAACTGCTCGATCGCGGCAGGATCGTGCGCCGCAAGCCGTCCCCATGCGAAAGCGAGCCGATTGGCCTCGACCGCCGTGCCGTTAAGCGAAATCACCTGATCAATCGCATTGAATGCAAGCGGCACCAGACCTTTTTGCCAGGCGAACCCAAAAATCACCATGTTGGCGTAAATTGAATCGCCGAGCGCCTGTTCGGCGATTTCAGTCGCGGCGATGAACTCGCATTGCACCGTGCCGGCCGCCCGGGTGATGGCATCGCGTAACGGACGAGTGTCAAGGTCGCTATCGGGATCAAGGCGCTGTTGGAGAGTTGGAACAAGATCGGCATTGGCGATAACGCGCGTGCTAGGCGAGGACGGCTACTTCTACTACCATTCGCGCGCCGATGACATGATCATCTCGGCCGGCTATAATATCTCCGGTCCCGAGGTCGAGGCCGTGCTGCTCGACCATCCCAAGGTGCGGGAATGCGCGGTGGTCGCCTCGCCGGACGAGGGCCGCGGCTTCATTGTTAAAGCCTTCGTCGTGCTGCGCAATGCGGCCGATGCCGAGCCCGCGACGGTCAAGGAGCTGCAGGACTTCGTGAAGGACGAGATTGAGCCCTACAAATATCCGCGTATGGTCGAATACGTGGGCCGACTCTCGCGTACCGAGACTGGTAAGGTTCAACGCTTCAAGCTGCGCCAGCTCGAATTGGAGCGCATCAGGGCCCAGAGGGCTGAGCCGCCGACACCGCGATGAAGGCCGAGGGGATTGTTCGATGAAAATTGCGTGCTTGGGCGGCGGCCCGGGGGGACTTTACTTCGCCATCCTCATGAAGAATGCTCGGCCCGACGCCGAGATCAGGGTCTACGAGCGCAATCGCTCGGACGACACCTTCGGCTTCGGCGTGGTCTTCTCGGATGCGACGCTCGCCAACCTCGGCGAGGCGGATGCCGAGAGCTATGCCGAGATGCGGCGCCATCTTGCCCATTGGGACGACATCCATATCTACGCCAAGGGCGAGATGTGGCGCTCCACGGGACATGGGTTCTGCGGCTGCTCGCGCAAGGCGCTGCTTAACATCCTGCAAGAGCGCGCTAGGGCGCTCGGCGTGAAGCTGCTGTTCCAGCACGAATTTGACGACATCGCCCCCTTCGCCGATTGCGACCTCGTGGTCGCGGCGGATGGCGTCAACAGCGGTTTGCGGAAGAAATATGCCGACAAGTTCGAGCCGGAAATCGATTTTCGCCCGAACCGCTTCATCTGGCTCGGCACGACTTACCGCTTTCCCGCCTTCACCTTTATCTTTAAGGAAAATGCCCACGGCCTCTGGCGCGCCCATGCCTATCAATACGAGGCGGGTCAGGCGACCTTCATCGTTGAATGCACGGAAGAGACCTTCGCGCGCAGTGGCCTTGATCCGGAAAACGAGGACGCGGCGGTTGCTTATTGCTTGTCGCTGTTCAAGGACGATCTCGACGGCCACCCCCTGCTCAAGAACCGCTCGATCTGGCGCAATTTTCCGAACATCCGGAACAACCGCTGGCATTTCGACAACGTCGTGCTGATCGGCGATGCGGTCCACACTGCGCATTTCTCGATCGGCTCCGGAACCAAGCTCGCGATGGAGGATGCCATCGCGTTACGCGACGCGGTGATGGCGCATCCAGGGGATGTCGGGAAGGCCCTTGCCACTTACGAGGCGGCGCATCGTCCGGCGGTGGAATCCGTACAGCGCGCCTCGCTGGTGAGCCAACGCTGGTTCGAGGAGGCTGAGCGTTACTACAACCACCTTGAGGGAATCGAATTCGCCTTCAGCCTAATCACGCGCTCCTTGCGCATCAGCCATGAGAACCTGAAACTGCGCGATCCCGAGTTCGTGGACCGGGTGAACCGCTGGTACGCGGAGAAGGCGGCCAACCAGTCAGGCGTCAATGTTCCGACCACGCCGGCCCCGCCGCCGATGTTCACGCCGTTCCGCCTGCGCGACATGGTGTTGCAGAACCGTGTCGTGGTTTCGCCCATGTGCCAATATTCGGCGAAAGACGGCTTGATCGACGATTGGCATCTGGTGCATCTGGGCACCCGGGCGCTCGGCGGCGCGGGGCTGATCATCACCGAAATGACCGACGTCAGCGCCGAGGGGCGGATCACGCCGGGCTGCGCCGGCATGTACCTGCCCGCGCACGTCGCGGCTTGGCGGCGCATCGTCGAGTTCGTCCATCGCCACAGCTTCGCCAAGATCGGCATGCAGCTCGCCCATGCCGGCCGCAAGGCCTCAACCAAGCTCGGCTGGCAGGGCTACGACGAGCCCCTCGAGGAGGGCGCCTGGCCTATCATGGCGCCTTCACCCATTCCTTATTTCGACCACAGCCAAGTGCCGCGCGCGATGAGCCGCGCCGACATGATCAAGGTGCGCGACGATTTCGTCCGCGCGGCGCAGATGGCGGAGGAAGCTGGTTTCGACCTTCTCGAGCTGCACTTCGCCCACGGTTATCTCTTGAACAGCTTTCTCTCGCTGCTCACCAACAAGCGCGACGACGCTTATGGCGGCAGCCTCGAGAACCGCATGCGATTTCCGCTCGAGGTATTCGATGCGGTTCGCGGATCCTGGCCCGCGCACAAGCCGATTTCCGTGCGGATCTCCGCGACCGATTGGGCGCCAGGCGGCTTCGATGGCGCGGATGCGGTCCAGCTGGGGCTTGCGTTGAAGGCCCATGGCTGCGACATCGTCGATGTCTCGGCGGGCCAGGTCGTACCCTATCAGAAGCCCGTTTACGGCCGCCTGTTCCAAACGCCGTTCTCGGACCGGGTGCGGCTCGAGGCCGGAGTCCCGACCATGACGGTCGGCAACATCTCGACCTTTGAGGACGTCAATAGCGTGCTCGCCGCCGGCCGCGCCGATCTCTGCGTGCTGGCGCGTGCGCACCTCTACGATCCCTATTGGACCCGCCACATGGCGACAAAGCAGGGCTACCGCATGACTTGGCCCCAGCCCTATCACAATATCGACGACTACGAGCCCCGCTTCATCTAGGGCGCGAACAAAGTTGGCAAGAAAGAGGATTGCTTCCGGGCCGAGCCTCGTGACCCGACGGTTTTTTTGTTATCCGGACACTGATCTACATCAATTGCCTGCTCGCCCAGGATTGATAGCCTTCGCAACAAATGCGGAGCCGCTCGGCGAGCGCGCAAAACATGGAGACGAGGTCACGTTCATGACGCAACGGCCCGGCGAGAAGCAACTGCCCCATCTGTTCGAGCCCGTTAAGTGGGCCGGATTCGCCATCAAGAACCGCATCAAGTACGGCGCCTGCTGCGTCTCCAACTACAACACCCGCGACGGCTTCATCACCGAGCGCGAGCTCGCACGAACCAAGGTGATCGCCGGCACGGGCTGCGGCATCATCACCAACCAGGGCGCCTATCCCGACCCGCTCGGCGAGGGTAAGGCCTATTTCAGCCAGGTCGCTCTGTTCGACGACAAATTCATCCCGCAATTCGAGAAGATCGCCGGCTACATCCATGATGGCGGCGGCATCGCTATCCAGCAGATCCTGCATGCCGGACGCTATGGCGGCATCGATCTCGGCTACTGCATCCAGCCCTCCGTCGTGCCGCAGACGCTGCCGCATTTCCGGCCGCCGCGCGAGATCACGAAGGAGCAGATCCGCGACAACCATCAAGCAGCACGCCGATGCGGCGAAACGAGCGGTCAAGGCCGGATTCGACGGCACCGAGAGTCACCAGCTTCATGGGCTACCTGCTGGCCAACTTCAATTCGAAATTCACTAATCGCCGCACCGACGAGTACGGCGGCTCGATCGCCAATCGTGGGCGCTTCATGCGCGAGCTGATCTACGCCATCAAGGAGGCGATGGGGAGCGGCCACCCGCTTGTCATCCGGCTTAACGGCGCGGAACTGATGGATCGCTGGGGCGGCAATGACGAGGACGAGTGTTTCGCGTTGATGCAGCAGGCGGCGGAGTGCGGCGTCGACATGATCAGCGTCACCGTGGGGTGGCAGGAGGCTCCCGAATCGTCGATTGGCCGGGACGTGCCGCCGGGACATTGGAACCGACTCGCTTCTCGGGCGAAGAAGCTCCTGCCCGACATGCCGATTGCCTTTGGCGTCCGTCTGCCTGATCCGATGATGGCCGACCGATGCCTCGCCGAGGGACAATTCGATTTCTGGGAAGTGTGCCGTCCGCTGTTGGCCGACCCGGAGCTGATGAAGAAAGCGGCGGAAGCGCGCCTGGACGAGACCAAGCGGTGTGTCGGCTCGCTCAATTGCTTGTCCCGGCTATTTCGCGATCTACCCTATACCTGCACGATGAACCCGGCGCTGGGCCACGAGGTCGAGCCCGAGTACGCGATCACGCCAGCCGCGGTACACAAGAAGATCATGATCATCGGCGCCGGTCCGGCGGGCATGGAATGCGCCATCGCCGCAACAAGGCGCGGGCATCATGTCACCGTCTACGAGCGCGGCGAGCGGATCGGCGGCAGTCTGCGCGGCTATGCCGCGCATGATCTCGCGCACAAGGACGACCTCGCGAGCGTCGTCGAGTATTATCGCGTCATGGCGGAGAAGCTCGGCATCGAGATGCGGCTCAACACCGCGGTCGATCCCAAGATGATGCGCAGCATGCTCCACCAATTTGACGCTGTCGTCGTCGCCGCGGGCGCGCGGGTGGATTTGCAGGCGCTACCCGCTCCGGAGGAGGAGGGCCTGCTGGTGGAGGCCATGGACGTTGCGCTGGGGAAACGGCAGCCTGGACGGCGCGTCGTGGTGCTGGGTGGCGGCAAGGTCGGACTCACTCTCGCGGAGTCTCTCAAGACGTCCGGCGCCGAGGTCGTCGTGGTCGAGCGGGATCGGCGCATTGCCGGCGACGTCATGCCGGCATGGAAGTGGCGCCATTCCTCCTGGATCGAGGAATTGAACATCCCGACCATGACAGGTTGCCGCGTCACTCGGATTGCCAAGGACGGCGTGACGGTCGTCGACGGCAAGGGCAACGAGACGACGCTGCCGGCGGATATGGTCATCGCCGCATCGCCTTCACGCGGCAACCAGGAGCTGTTCGCCGAGCTCGAATGGTCGATCGACGAGCTCCATGGCTGCGGCGACGCCATGGTGCCGCGCGGCCTGACGCAGGCCATTCACGACGGCTATCGGCTCGGCTGCCGGATCTAGGGGATACGCATGGATGCCACGGCGGAGAGGCCTGGGGCGCTAGACATCGCCGGTTGGCAGGCGCTGCTTGATCGCCATTCCGAGATCTTTGCCGGCATACTGCCGGGCTCGCGCATCGGGCTGTTGCCGGAAGAGGATTTCGAATCGCCATCGGCGATGATGCTGGTCTGGGAAGCGACCGGGAACGGCATGGTGACGGACTATCGGCCCTTTCCAGGCTTCGAGAAGGTCGAGGTCGACCTCCTCTTCATCGCCGATGGCGAGACTCTCCGCCGGCTGCACGATCGCGCCAATCCAGCGCCCTTGGCCGATTTGAAGCACAAGGTTCGGCGCCGGGAGACGTTGCTCTACGTGGTCAAGCCCCGGGCCACGCTGCAGGAGCTCGGCTATGAGGAGTTTCTGGACTCGCTGGGGCTCATCTTCATGGGCGCGTGTCGCTGACCGGGGGAACATGATCTTCCAAAATCCCACCGGCGCTCCCGAGTTGGCCTGCAATGAATGCGGTTGCCGCTGGTTCGATCGCATGACCAATCGCTGCTACGAGTGCGGCGCCGACGTGCCCGAGCGCGACGTCGCCGAATTCCAGGCCGCCCTGGGAGCCTTCGTGACCGCGCGGCGGAAGCTTGCGCAATAGCCCAGGGCCACCGCGCCAGACGGAGATGTCACGAACCAGCGATTGCTTCAGCCGCGAAGTCGCCCTTGATCTTCTGTTGCAGCGCCGACGCCGGGTATGTGGTGCGAAAGGCAGCCAATATGGCTTCGACTGGCACATCGGCGAAGGTGCCGTGATCACATAGATATTCCATCCGACGACGTCCGGCCGAATCGTAGGGTTGAAACAGCGAATCATTGCGCCCGTCAAAATCAAGCGGAGCCAAGTGTAATTTCTCGCACAACCTCGCGTCGAAGACCGGTGTCGCCTTGACCCATTTTCCGTCGATGGCAAGGTCGACATAGCAATGCCAAACGAATACATCCGTTTTAAACATTGCATATAATTTTGCCGAGGTCATGTGGTTGCGGACGTCAGCGAAACCGAGGCGCGCCGGAATGCCAAGAGACCGTGCGCAAGCCGCTAGCACCGCGCCCTTGCCAACGCAGTAGCCGCGACCGGTTGCGATCACGTAGCTCGCCCGGTAAACATTAGGATCGTTGAAGTTGACGTAAGGGTCATAAATGATCCCGTCGCGGACGGCCCGGTAGAGCCGCACGATGCGATCGATTTCGTCGGCCGCTCCCTGCGTCGCCTCTCGCGCGAAGGCGATGACGGTCGGTGCGTCACTGTCGATGAAGCGCGTGGGCGCGAGGTAGGCGGGCTGATTCGGCATGTGCGATTGTGGCTCCTCTGGAGCTAGAGCGTCAATCAGTAGAGTCGTGAGTCAGTTAAGCACCTCAGTACCAGCCATAAAGCCTTGTTGGTGTTTTCCCCCATGTTCCGAGAGCCATCGAGCGACCAATAATATCCATAGCGTCTCTTCCCGGACGGACAATCCTGAAAAGAAGTGTTCCATCCATACTTTCTTCTACTAAGGCCAGGCCGGTTCGGCTTGCACGTGCCCATGCGGCATTGGGCGTTTCATTCGGAACATTTAACCGGAACATCGCGTTGTCCTCATAAAATTGAAAATGCATCGGCCGAACCATCCCATCGGTGCAAAGGAGCTCTACGTCTTGACCAGCCCTATGAGCGGCAAAAATGCGTCGTAATACTTCGCCGGCATCTCTAGGAAATTCAACTTGAAGCGTATATTCGCCTGTAAATGATTCTAACCCAGTCCACGCTGCGGCAGCTGCACCAGTAGTGATGCTTCTTTCGCTCGGAGCTGGCGCCGGTTTATGCCTAACAACAGCGGGCGCTGTACTTTCGGCGAACGCTTCCCCAATAGGGGCTTCGTCCGCAACACCAAGGATTTCTAGATCTCGTGCAGCTCTGTTTCGATTACGGCGCGCAAATACCTTTTCGTAATCGCGAAGTTGCTCACGATCAAATTCTCGGCCTAATCGCCACAATGAACGAAAAGCCGTTGCAGCCCCTGTAAGCTCGTCCGCCGAGGATCTTATAAATGTGCACTCCGTATTTAATTGGAGACCGCCCTTACTGAGATTGGCCGAACCCACGAGCGATAATTTTGCTCCCATAACGCGACCATCGACGCTAACCGAATCTCCGAAAACAATCATTTTTGGGTGAAATGTCCCGTCTGCATTAACCGCGCGAACGTGCCATCCTTCATCTAGAGCAAGACTTAATGCCGCCGGGTGGGAAATCGCATCTCCTATATCCGCAACCAACGCGACTTGCTCAATTCCTATTCGATCCTTCAATTCGCGAACATACTGCGCGCCATATATTGAGACGTATGCGACCGCAAGCGCCACCGCCGGTGGTCTACTAGCTCCAATTTCACGATCAATCTCTTCTTTTAACGACTGGCGTCCCGGTCCACTGATGACGAATCTCGATGGCATCTATGGGGTCATCATTCTCAAAATAACGAATGCTGTTTCCCAGTTGCTTCTCTTTTTGCTCGGCTGAAGGATGCAGTATCAACCAGCGGGATCTGAGGTTTCATTCCGTTGAGCAGTTCTTCAATCGTTAAAATTTGAATTTTCGGATATCGGCCATAACTAGTTTCGAAGAAGCCTTCACTGATCGCTTCTTTTTGCATTGGAGCTGTGGCCGGAGCTAGCGTTATAAACAGTCCGATCTTGGCTTTCTCGCGTTCAACGACATGAATGAAGTCTCTAATCATCGCAACGTTGACATTTTGCCCGCCCTTAACTGATACAATAGCCCGCTCTGTTGATTTGCCGTCAGGCTTAAAATAAGGTGACGTTACACTTGACATACTTGGCCCCAAGGAGTAGATTTAGACCATAGAGGAGATACCCCATGGCTAAGTCTGTTTTGTCTGCCCCGCACTTCCAGGATGAACCCGCTGCCTTCGCCTACGTCGAGGCTCGCCTGTGGCCCCTTGGCCCGGTCTGCCCCTTCTGCGGCGAAAAGGAGCGCGTTGGACGCTTGAGCGGCAAGACCACCCGTCCCGGTCTCTGCAAGTGCTACAAGTGCCAGAAGCCCTTCACTGTGCGTATGGGAACCATCTTTGAGTCGTCCCACCTCGCGCTTCGTCTCTGGCTGCAAGTCATTCACTTGATGTGCGCCAGCAAGAAGGGGATCGCCACCCGCCAAATCCAGCGGATGCTCCGTTGCAGCATGAAAACCGCATGGTTCGTCGGCCATCGTATCCGCGAAGCCATGGCGCGGAATGACGGACTGCCTCCCATCGGTGGCGATGGTAAGGTGATCGAGGCCGATGAAACCTATGTGGGGCGGAAACCGGGAAGCAAAGTCCGCCGTGGCTTCGGGCATATGAACCCGGTCTTTGCGCTGGTCGAGCGCGACGGGACCGCCCGTTCCTTCCATGTCCCGACTGTGCGGGCCGATACCTTGCGCCCGATCTTGCATGGTCAGGTTTCGCATGACTCGCACCTTATGACCGATGAACTGTCGGCCTATAAGTTGCTAGGCCACCGCTTCAAGTCCCATGAGGCGGTGAAGCACAGCGCAGACGAGTACGTGCGCGGCGACGTTCATACCAACACCGTCGAGGGGTTTTTCAGCATCCTCAAACGTGGCGTGTACGGAACCTATCAGCACGTTTCCGAGGCTCACTTGAAACGGTATCTGGCCGAGTTTGACTTCCGATATTCCAATCGGGAAAAGCTCGGCGTCGGCGATATTGAACGGGCTGATCGCGCCCTGATTGGTGCGAAGGGCAAGCGGTTGACTTATCGAACTGCTCGTAGTGGACGGGGAACGGAAGCGCGGGCGAGCTGAACGTCATCGCAAACGGCGTGGGCGCAAGCCTAATGGCGATCCGCGCCAACTACGGCTGCCTTTAGGAGAATGAACATGCCTATCAAGGAAAAGAAATCTTCAACCGAATTGGAGGCGTTGCTTATGAAGGAACTTCGGAAAAATCCGGAGTGCAATCATGTCATAAGCGTTGCGATTATCAGGCCGTTGGAAAAAAGTTGGGATGCACAGTGGACGGTGGAGGGCAACGAAGTGGTATGCCCGCGAGCTTTCAAAATTGCGAGGGCATTGCAAGCCAAGTTTGATCTTGCCTGAATGGCAATCCTACGGACTTTGTGATATAGCGTCAGGTATGGTCCATAAACCGGCATCAAAGCCCGTGAAGTCCTGCGACCCCGAGGAATATAAACGGTTCCTCGAAACCGCGAAGTTAGTTGGCGCAGATAAATCGCCAGAAGCTTTTGATCGGGCTTTCAAGAAGATCACGAAGCCTATTACGAAAAAGGCATCCTCCTAATCCGCAACCAAAGGAGACTGAATATGAAAAAGACCCTGTTTCTAATTCTCTGCGTTTGTCTCGCCGCGCTAGCTGCCCCCGCGACGCTCTACGCTGGCCCGTGGAATGGTAACAGCGACAATGGAGGAGCCTATAATCCACAGAATTGTGCTGGTGGAACGAGTTGCCCATAACGCACTAATCGCCCAATTCTACTTAGAAAATCAGCCCGTCTTTTTCATCCAGGAAAGAATGGCCTGAATACGGTGTTTTGCGTCAACTACCCTTGCGCCCATAATTACGGTCAGAAGATCCTCAACATAGGCGCGATCATAAACCGGCACCTGGTGATCCTCAGACTCAAAATCTGGCAAAAGCGTAGTTACTTTATCTGGCGTATTCTGAAAACCAGGGGGCACCGGAACATTCCGATCCCTTTCCCAATGAAGCCTGGGCTTTATTTTGTCTAAATCTTTTTGAACGAGGAAAACCCCAATACTGTTCATAAGAGCTTGTAGCTCTTTGAAGGTAATTGGAAAATCCGTATGCGGCATTTTCGCCTCGTCAGTTTCTTAATTCCAATCATGGCCTAACAGGCTCTACACCTAGGAAAATTGCAGAGCCGAGGTCAGAATTTCGAAGACACGGAAGTAACCGAGAATTATTACAATATTTCTCGGTTACGTGGAAGATACTTTAGAGTCAGGCTAGAGCAGGAGCAGCAACTCGGCTTTCGTCGCGCTTTGCGATGAGCAGGCCACCAGCCAAAATATGCTGAACATCATGATCTTTGCCGAGTCGCTCTTGAAATTCTGTGAAGCTAATTTCAAGTGTGTAGTTAGCCGAGCAGCCAAACACACGCGACACATGCTCGCCTAGAGCAATAGCTGCTTGGTGAAAAGCGCGGGAAAGATCGGAACTGCCAATATGGAAGCCCCTCAGTTTATCGTGGTCGGCAGTGAAGACATGAGTCTTCCCTACCTCGCGATAAAGCAAGGTTACTTCCGGCGGCGGCCCTTTCTGACCCCATGACAACGACATTGTTCGCCCTTCCCAAGCATTCTTAGTTTACCCAGCCGGAAAGGCGCGGTTAGAGAAGCACTCTCTACGCGACCCACAACACGCCTACCCGGACATAAATTTCATAACACAAAATCACAAAACCCACAACTTTATTCTTGACATGAGAAATGATTTATGATCTTCGCGTTACAGTTAATGACTCGACAGAAAATAAACAAATTCAGCGAGTTAGAATAGGGAAAAAATGGATTTCATCCACAATTTACAGAGAGTCGAATAAAGGACCCAAATTCAACCCAGATTTTATGGCAGAAAAATCGTTTTCTGTGGAAAACTATTTAAATGGGGTCGCTTAGGTCTCGGATCAACGAACGCATTCCTGGTATATTGGTATGGGAAGTGTAACGTCGCCTAAAATAAATGATTCCATCAATCCCTGTATCGGCACCCTTTTTGTGTCCTCTGAATGGAACTGCATCTACTAGTGAAACTGCCCACCACTGAAATTGAAATTTGTCAGCCTCGGCCAGAGCGTTCGCCCCGGCTATATCCTTTGGCGTGCCGTGTACTTCGTATTTGATCTGATGGAATGCATCTTTGAGTCGTTTTTCGATTAAGGAAATAGCGAGGTGAGTAACATCAATTCCAATCCAGTGTCTTTTAGTCTTTTGTGCTGCGTGAACAGTTGTCCCACAGCCACAAAATGGGTCGAGCACTACGTCTCCTTCATTGCTCGAAACTAAAATGATCCGTTCGAGAAGTGCCAAGGGCTTTTGCGTCGGATATCCAAGTTCTTCACCCGAAGCAATGGGTTTAATGTCATCCCAATCGTTTGTGATTGTTCTTCCCTCCGATTCATCTAAATACTTTTTATATTGCGGCACAGCTCCCGGCTTTAATTGAACTACCAAACCTTCATCATATGCCTTTTGCATTCTTTCTTTGGTCCAACGCCACACACGCGTAACACCCAGGAACTCGTAAGTCAGATTTGGACGGTTATCATTTGGATTCAGCAATGGTAGAAGTCTGTATCGACGCCCATCCTCTTCATATTTGTAAGCTGATTCGACGTATTCTGGATCATGCTCCCCAAACAATTTGTTGAATACAAAGTTATCACCCTTCGTGTACCGGAAAATTATATCACGACAATTTGGGAAATTCCTGGTCCCAAGACTTTTGGGATTTGATCGTTGCCACGAGATTTCGTTTCTGAAGTTGACAGGTCCAAAGACAGCGTCCAATAGGATCTTAAGATAATGACTCGCTGTAGGATCACAGTGCAGATATAGCGTGCCGGTAGATTTCAAAATTCTGTGCAGCTCAAGAAGCCGCACAGCCATCATAGCAAGATAAGCCATCATGTCGTTTTCGCCGAGAAACGATCGCATCGACCGCAACATTTCCGCTGCGGCAGTATTTCCGCTTTGCATCACGTCATCAAAAGCGCTCTCGGCTGTTTTATTCCAATGCCAGCTGTCTTCAAATGCTTCGATTTGTGCTCGAGACCGTTCACCCGAGGCGGATTTGAAAAGAACGTTATAAGTTGCCTGGCTGTTAAACGGTGGGTCGAGATAGACGAGGTCCACACTTTCAGATTGGACGTTTGCCCGCAAAACCTCGAGGTTATCGCCATAGTAGAGCGCGTTCTCTGGAGAGACACCCGCACTCGAGCTATACAAACGAGGGCGTGACTTTGGCGACATTTCGTTGGGACCCGGATAGCAGCTACGTCTAGACATAACTCTAAACGGCCAATGACTTATGCACAATCGCGACTCGATAGACCGTAGCGACATCACGGACGGAAGATTTGGGTCTACGCCCCAAGCGGAATGATGAAAAGCAACACTAGGCGTTCTTTTTTATTTCAAAGGTGTTTTACCGGGATCGCGAAATACCCGCGGTGCGTAATAACTGCCGGAAGGACCCGGCGTTTTTCCTCAGCCCTAGCGGGCGGTCGCGCGTGCCTTGGCGATCCTTCGCGCGAGGGCGGGCGTGAAGTTGGCGCGGGCGATAACCCCAACAAAGTGTTAATATAGAGAAGTCTAGTACAGCCACCCGCGGCAATTCTCCGACGGCTGGCAGCTCTGCCAATCCTATGACAGATAAACCGCCCACGACTGTGAACGTCCCTGAGAGCGAGGTCGCACGCCAAGCGACGGACGCGCTTGGCGGTTATGTCTACCAGTTTGATCAAACGGTAATGACGTGGTTGACGCTCGATGAAGACGAGGTGCTTCACATCGAGTTCGCAGAAGACTTGGCAGTTTCAGGCAGCGACCGGCTTGACCTGAGCCAAGTCAAGCGCATCGCGATGAATATCACCTTGCGATCGGATGGCGTCGGTAAGCTGATCACTGCAGTATGGGATTTCCAGAAAAATAACTCCGCCCGACGGGTAACCGGGGCACTCCTCACTACCAGCGGCATCGGCAAGGAAAAGGACATGTCCTTTCCTGGCGATGTGCCAGGCCTTATTTACTGGCGCACTGCCGCTCGCGCTGGTGCCGATGTAGAGCCGATCCGCTCGGCCCTACTATGTCTTGCCCTGCCCAAAGACTTACACACATTTATCAGTGATGCGCCGGCCGACGAATTGCGGGCACGCATCATTCGCCCATTGCGATGGTTGGAAAACCGCCCGAGCCCGGATGAGCTGCGCCGGGAGGTCGAGGAACAACTGATCTATCTTGGAACGCAGCTGGGTGTTCCGGCGGTACCCGTGAAAAATACGCGAGATTTTCTGGTTGGCGCACTACTGGATTCTATCAAACAACCTGCCGCAAAGCGCTACGTCACCAAAGCTGATCTGATAGAAATCTTCGAGAAGAACACTTTGGTAACGGTGCCCCCGAACCTTTTTCAGGGGCTAGCGTCTCCAGGTATGGCGACTCCGCTCACGCCGGTTGAGCAGATTGTGCGCGACGTGGCGGAAGTCCCAGTGGCGAGGCGCGCGGCCAGCCGCGCGGTGGAAGTCAAACAGCTTCAGCTTGCCCCAGTCTTGCAAGGTTCAGTTTGGTTTCATGGCAGCAGTGGCCTGGGAAAGACCACCCTCGCACTGCTTTTAGCCCGGTCCCAACAAGTCTCTTGGCGGATTGTAGATTTGCGGGAAATGCCCGCGTCCGCAGTTCGGTCAATCCTTACGGGCATAGCAAGTACTTTTCGACAGACAAAAGCGCACGGCCTGATCCTAGACGATATTCCAGCGGATGCCGATAACTCTCTGATTTCGGCCGTCGGCCAGGTTGCCCGGGCAGTAGCAGATGTGGACGGGTCGCTGATCATTACCAGCATGAAACCCCCGCAGCCGACGCTTGCCAGCCGCCTCGGCATGAATCCTGAGGCCATCATCCACGTTCCCTATCTCACTGAGGAGGACGTTAGCGAGATGGTTCAGGCAGCGGGAGGCGATCCCCAGAAATGGGCGCGTCCCATTCGTGCATTCGCGGGTGGCGGCCATCCGCAACTCGTAGACGCCCGAATCGCGGGATTGGAGCAGCGCGGCTGGGATGTAAAGGAAATCCTCGCCGACATAGTACCGCTGAAGAATACGCCGAACGATATGGCAGAGGAACGCAAAGCCGTGCGAAGTCGGCTTTTGCAGGAGCTCAAGCCGACCGAGACGGACCTTTTGCTCCGACTGTCGCTGCTGCACGGCAACTTCGATCGCCATATGGCAATGGTAGTTGCTGATACGCGGACCAAAATTCCTAAGGCCGGACTTATTTTCGATTTCCTCGTCGGCCCGTGGATCGAACAGCTAGGGCCGGAACGCTATCGTATATCGCCTCTGCTCAATGATAGCGGCAAGGCAGGCTTGTCGGCACCGCTACAGGTGTCGATTAAGACCCGGGTCATGAAATATCTGATCGGCCAGAATCCTTTTCCTGCCGACCAGCTGCTCCAGGTCTTCCTTATCGCGTTACAGCAGAATAACCGTGAAGGGCTCAACTGGTTCGGTCACGCCATCATGGTGGCAGCCGGCAAACCAAAGGAATCCCAATTTAAGCGTTTGGCACAAGAAGTCTTACCATTTGCTCTGTTTGACCGCGGAAGTGGAAAACTCCTTATTCCAGGCGATATTCGCCTTTCGACCCTATTGCGCTTTGCACAGCTCCGGGTGGCCATAGCCGCGGACGATATGAAACAGGCAGCGATCCTCGTGGACCGCGCGCTGGCGGAAAACATTCCTCTTAACAAGCCAGTCCAGCGAAGGATGCGCAATGCGATGGTCTACATGATGGTAATGCTGGAACCCCAGATTCCCATCGAACCGAAGCGCTGGTTGCCGATGCTTCAGGATCTGGTCGCCACACCTGAGATGCATGAGATATTCGCTCAACCGCTTCTGACCGACGGCTTGTTCGGCAGCCTTCCACCAGCCGCCTCACACGAGGAAATGTTTTTTATCGTCCGGGCGAGCGCCACGAAATCGATAGAGCAGCTGTCCGAGCTGATAAAGGCGCTCGAGCAGCAGCCGAAGGCAGTACGGGACCGATATCTCAGTGCTG
Source organism: uncultured Alphaproteobacteria bacterium (assembly GCA_963810055.1). Taxonomy (GTDB): domain Bacteria; phylum Pseudomonadota; class Alphaproteobacteria; order ATCC43930; family CGMCC-115725; genus REEB95. Next base: position 20,606 of record CAWEME010000076.1, read on the forward strand.
CCGCCCGGACCAACCGGAGCCTGCACATGATCGTTTCGGCGTCGTGGCTTGCCGAGGTGAAGCGGCCAGACTTTGATCCGCGTGCCGCCTCAGCGACTTATCATAAGCTGAGCCAATCAGAATCTGCGAAAGACAATCCTGATCTGGCCGTTGAACTTCTGTGTGCGCAAGCGATCATGCTCGATGACTATGCGAATGATAAAGATGGGGCACTGGAGGTTCTTCGCGCTGCCCAAGAGATCTACCCCAACGATTATCGCCTCAACCGCCAGCGCCAAAAGGTGTTCTACCACCACGATCAGCATGCCGAGGCCCTAGCGGAATTCGAGAAGTTTCAGGACCGGTTTCCGAAAGAGCGTACTGTCGATCGAGCCCATGCCATGCGTGAGGCAGGACGGAGCGCGGCGGAAACCGGCGACCTCGCCCGGGCGCGGAACTTTTTCAGCGAGTCCTGGGAATCTGCGCGGCTTTGCGGCGACGTCATGAAGCCTATGACTGCGGGCCTATCCGCGGATTGCGCAATACTGGAGTTCGATATCGGCAATAAAGATAATGCGCTGGACCTTATGAGGCGCGCTTTGCTGGAGGCCGACGACCTGGATCCGAGCGCTGGCCTCAATCAGGCTTTCGTCAAGCGCATCCATATCGCTGCGATACTCTATATGCGTGGTGCCGCGTCTGATTTCCCGACCTTCCGACAGGCCAGGATTTATGGAATGTGCAGCGACCCGGCACCGCAGGAATGGTTTCGCGAACAGCGCCAGTCACAGCCCGCTCTTGTCTGGTATGAGCTCGCCGAACTGGAGGCAGAGATATCGCGTCACAGGACGGTTCTTGCGGAATTACGCAAACGCACGGTGTCCGGCGGCCTGTTGCTACTCGAAACCACGCTTACGACACATCTCGCTGAGGCGGCTGCGCGGGAACTAGATGTCGACCATTTTCTAGAGGTGTTGAATTCCTATCCGAGAGCGATCGTCGAAGGCGTTACCCGCATGCAGACCCAGGTAGGTTTCGATCCCTTTAACATGCCGATGGGGAACCTGGCGCCGATCGGCGCTGACGAATGGAAAAATTTCCAGATATCGGAGTCGACCAAACATGCGGTGCTCGCATTTATGCTGGCATGCGCTACGAAGGGGCGTGCCGATCTTCTCGCAGAACTTCGAGCCAAAATTCTAGCCGTGCCGGGGCTGGCGGAAGTTGTTGGAGACTTATTCCGGGTCATGGACACCCCGTCGGACGATAAGAAAGATATTAATGTCATTATCCCAAGCATCGTTGGCCGTATTCTCAAGGACGACATCATCACCGCCAGTGATGCCTACCTGTCTGCCATTTATGCTATCCAGCTATTGGATGGCAGCCCTTTCGCGCGGCCCGTGGCCGCCGTGCTCATGTCATATTATGAGCGGCTTTGGCCGGAAATTCTCGAAAAGCGGTCGTTCTCGGTGCGTGGCCCACAAACCAATGGACCGATCATACTGGCGGCGCTCGAGAATGGGGAGACGCCCATGCAGCGCATGGCAAACATGATTTTAGCAACGGAAGCAGCGGCCAGACCGAGCCTTTCAAATGACCTTCGCGTTCGTCTTTCCAAAATCGCAGCGAAACGGTCCAAGCCGCAGCCGATGGCGCAGGGATGAACACGACAGCATTTGCTGCGAACGCATCTGGAACATTCAACTTACGTTGGGTGCCGATTGACGACTACTGCTATGAGCCGAACGGGGGGCCGAGCACTTCTGCAATTGGGACGACACCGCTTTAGAGCTTTCCGCCATTGAGCTTGTCATGTACGGCTCGATGCGCCTTTACCTCTGTCAGGTTCTCCGCGTCCGAAAGGATGTGACATGTATTCTCAAACACCTCCAGCGCGGCAAGACATGCCATGTTGAGCGTAAGCGAAATCTCATCCACATTGCTGGCGTAGGCTCCCCACCGCATTCCCTGTAGGGGGAATTCGCCACTTCCTCGAATCAAATATCAATTCAAAGATTGAGCCGAGGGGTGGGCGGCATCTCTCGAGAGAATGGCGTAGTTTACGAACGCATCGGGAATGCCTGCCCGATTGAATAATTCTTTGAAATCCGTGGGCTCAAAACCTGGTATCTGC
>CAWEME010000077.1:0-51813 GCA_963810055.1 uncultured Alphaproteobacteria bacterium
TTCGCAGGTGCCGCGCCTGGTATGGGGCCGGCATCCCGGAAACAGAAAATAGCCGATAGGAAACGGAGAATTAGGATGAATTCCGGATGCCGCGACCGGGCATGACAGAAACGCCGGCATCGGCGATGCCCTTGGCCACTTGGAGCAGGTGATCGCGCACGTTCTCGCTGGCGATACGGCGGAAATCGCGCAGCAGATTGATTTCATCGCGCGACAGCCCCGCCCCATCCGTATCCGGCGCGGTTGTCTGCAATTCATCGAAGAAGAATGACACCGGATGGCCGAGCAGCTTGGCGGCGCGGAACAAACGGCTGGCCGACAAACGATTCTCGCCATGCTCGTATTTCTGCACCGCCTGGAACGAGACGCCGATGCCAAGGCCGAGTCTCTTCCTGGCTCATGCCCGCCATCATCCGGGCTTGCTTCAGGCGTCCGCCGACATGCACATCAATCGGATTGGGGCCGTTTTCGCGCACCGTGCGCCGTTTGCGGCTCGATTGACCAAGCGTCGGGCGCGTTCGCGCCTTCGCGTCGGCCATTATTCATCCCCCCAGCAATGATCCCCGTATCATCGCGCGGAGAAAGAATATCCATGCCGCCAGACGATTACCAGCATTCGATCACGAATCCGTGATCGTCAATTCGGTTTTCAACGAGAACGCGATTTTCTTTCCGGTGGTTTTCTATCCGGCGGTGCGCCCGCCGCATCGTCATAGCCCCGGCGATTGCTGTAGAACACCAGCGCCATGAGCCCGGCGCCCAAGGCGAAGGTGGCGAGCCCTCCCAGCACCAGAGAGATCATGCCTTCGACGGAGATGGTGACGGCGCCCATGGCCATCCAGGCAGAGACCGCAACCGAAATGGTCGCGAGCGACAGAGAGGCCGGCGACCACGATACCGAGCTTGCTCATGCCGGGTATCTAGTCCTTACCGCCGCCGCCGGCAATACCGGTTTGAAACCGTTTCCGTCACGGAGCCGAATGACGCGAGCGGACCGCGGGGCCCCAGCTAACCGAGCGGGCGACCGGCCAGAAAACGGCATCGAATTCGGCCAGATTTTCACTGGAAGACGTGCTCGAGATCACGAACACCGCCTTCGGCATGCCGCTGAGCGTGGTTTGCAGATAGCAGAAAACGTTGTGGGTGACGGTAGCGACGCCGCCCGGGGTGGTTTCGCGTGATTCGGTGAAAAGACAGGGCATGCCGGCAATGGTATAGGGAGTCTCGATCATGAAATGCGCCGCATCGCCGACCGTGGCGACGGCCTCGCCGAGCAACGACAAGGATTGGGGCGGTACGGTGCCGATCGTCAACCCGCCGCGGCTGCGGTCGCCGTCCGGCGCAAAGGCATAAAGGCCGCCGAAATCCTTCACCATCTGCCAGTGCGGATCGATGGCGGCGGTGAAGACGCCTTTGGGATCGGAAAAGCCGCACAACAGGAGCCAAAACCCCAAGGCCCCAAGCGGTGGCAGAACCTTCCGCATCGCGGGAACTCCATGCCAGGACTCTAATCAGGAGACCTTTGTACCGCGATTTAGTGAATCGGTGCAGGGCGGCGGGCTGCAGCGATCTGCGTCAACTGCCGCAAGAAAGCGATCTTTTCATTGACGGTGCGTTGGATGTGGCTGACCTGCTCCTCGCTGAGGTGGCGATACTTGCCGATCAGCTTGAGGTACTCGGCAACGGGTTCCGGTCTGTCGATCGGATGGGTAAATTGCAAGCCATTTCCGGGATCGTACTCCCAGAGCGCAACAAAATTCGTGCGAACTTGCATCCGGCAAACTTGCGTTGTCACGGCCGACGGGAAGCGCCACCCGGTCGGACAGGGGGCGTAGACATGCAGATAGGCCATACCAGTCTTCGCGACTTCGATCGCCTTCTCCAGCTTGGCGTAATAGTCCTCAAGGAATGCGGTCGAGGCGGTGGCGACGTAGGAACAATTGTGCATGGTCATGATCACCGGCAGATTTTTCGCCTCGGTTCGCTTGCCCTGCATTTGGCCGCCGACCGGCGTCGTCGAAGTCCACGAGCCGTAGGGCGTCACGCCGGACGATTGCATGCCGGTGTTCATGTAGCCTTCGTTATCGACGCAGATGAATAAAATCGGGTCGTTGCGCTCCGCCGCGCCGGAGACCGATTGGAATCCGGCATCCGCGGTGCCGCCATCTCCCGCCAACGCAATCGCCGTGACCTCCCGGCCGACGCGGTTGTACTGCATCTTGACCCCGGCCAGCATGGTGGCGGTGTTGGTCAAGAGCGAATGGAAGATCGGAACCTTGGCGCCGGTCTGGCCATTGTAGCCGACCGTCCCCATGCCGGGGATGCAGCCGGGCGGCGCGGCAACGACCGCGTCCGGGCCCACCATGCGCATCGTGTGGCGGATCAAGAGTTCGGAGTTGCAGCCGTGACAGGCGGCAAGGCCACGGCAGAACATATCCTCCTCCTCGGCGTAGGCATTGAAGATACGCGCGGCCGTGAGATACTCGAGCGCCTCGCGCGGACAAGCTTTCACGCAGGCTGGATCGCCGTTGCATAAATCGCATTTGGCTGACATGCCCGACCGCGGCCTCATAGACGATGCCGGCATAGGCGCAGCCGGCCGTGCACAACAGACAGTTGACGCACTTGCTCTCGGCCCAGTCGATGACCCCGGTGTCGCCGTTCTTCGACGAGCGCTCCGGACGGACAATTCATCACGCAGATCGGATCGGCGCATTGCCGGCAAAGCGCGAGCTCGACACCGCCGCCGGTAGCCTCGGGAAAGATGCGGATGCGCGAGTGCGCTGGATCGTTGGAATTCGCTTTGGCCTGCGCGCAGGCGGTCATGCAGTCGCCGCAGCCGTCGCAGCGGCTGGCATGGAATTGCAGGGTGTCGAAGCATTTGCCCACGGTGCGCCCCTAACGCCAGATCTGCGACATCAATTGCCGCCCGGTCCGCCGTGGATCGGCGATGAACGCGGCCTTGACCGGGGACAGATCGGTGCGCCGGAGGATGAGCTGCCACATGATGCCGGCATCGACGAAATCGTTGATCGTCGCGATGCCGGCCAGCTGCCCGTCCTTGAGGACGATGCGCCGGTAGACGTCGGCCTCGTCGCCGCTCTCCTCAATCTCGAACTCCGCCGCCGGCGCGGCCGCGGCCGACGGAAATCGCCTGCTGGCCGAAGAAACTGTAGGTGTTGAGCGGCACCGCGCCCGGAAAAGGCTTGACGCCCGCATCGCCGGCCATGCCGAGCCCGGCGATGCGGCCTTGCTCGACCGCATTCGGCAGAATGCCGTTGACGACCTTGCCGCCCCAGAAGCCGCGCGCCTGCGCCACGTCGCCGGCGGCCCAGATGTTCGGCAGGTTCGTACGCATCCAATCGTCGACCAGGATGCCGGCATCGGCCTCGATGCCCGATCCGTCCAGGAATCCGATGTTGGGCTTGACCCCGGTGCAGACCAGCAGCAGGTCGGCCGCGATGGTCTTGCCGTCCGCGAGCGTCGCGCGGCAGCCCTCGCCTTGCCGCTCGACGCTGCTCAGGGATTGCCCCAGCAACAGGCGAACGCCGTTGCGGGCGAAGGTCCGCTCGATGATCGCCGAGGCCTTGGGCTCGAAATACCCCGACAGCACATGCGGCTGCAATTCGACCACCGTAACCGCCACCCCGGCCTTGGCCATGTTTTCGGCGGCGTGCATGCCGATGAGGCCGGCGCCCAGCACGATCGCCGAGCGGGCTTGCCCGATCGCCTGGCGCAAATCGACCGCGTCGTCCATCGACCGCAGCACGTGAAACGGCACGTCGTTGAGGCCGCGGATCGGCGGCAGCGCGGGCGCGGCGCCGGTGGCGATCAGCAGCCGGTCGTAGCGCCAGGTCTCGCCGGATTCAAGGCGCAGGCTTGATTGCGCCGGATCGACTGAAACCACGGCCGCGCCGGATATGAAGGCGATGGCGTTGTCGCGGAAATAATCCGGGCCGCGCAGCACCACCTTGTCGGGCCGCGCCCGGCCGGACACCAGGTAAGGCAGGATGGTCGGCGAATAGGGCAGATGCGCGTCGCGCGTCAACAGCGTCAGCGCGCCGTCGGCATCGATCAGGCGGATCGCCGTTGCCGCTTCGAGCGCCGCGTGGCTGCTGCCGACGATGATGTATTTGCTGTTCATGGCGCGCTCAGTCGTTCTCGTTCAGCCAGACCGGATCGTCCGCGGCGGCGCCCGCTTTCGCCTCGCGCGTGAGCGCGATGGCGCGGGCGAAATGCTCAACGGTGATGTCGGCGCCGGCGAGACCGCCGATGAAGCTGATGGCCGGAATGGATTTGCCGGCGTGATAGAGCGCGCCCAAGGTCTCCTGATAGACCGGGCCGCAGTTCCAGCCGAAGCTCACCGAGCGGTCGACCACGCCGACGCGCTTCACCTTCGCGAGCGCTTCCGCCATCGCCCGCAGCGGGAACGGCCGGAAGGTCTTGATCTTGATGAGGCCGACCGCTTCGCCCTGGTTGCGGGCGAGATCGATCGCGTCCTTGGCGGCGCCGGTCATGCTGCCGATGGTGACCAGCGCATACTCGGCACCGTCGAGCCGGTATTCCTCGACCAGCGGCGCATGATAGCGGCCGAACTTCTCGCCCCAGGTCGCGTGCACCTCGCCGATGACCCGGAGCGCGTTCTGCATGCCACGGCACTGGCCCTTGCGGTAACGCACGAAGTTGCGCGGGCCCGCGCCGCCGGCGCCGCCGGTCAGCGGATCGACTCCCATCGGCCGCAACGGATCGAGCGCGATGTGCCAGTTGATGTCCGGCGGGCCGAGGAAGTCGTCGACCGTCCTGCTGGTCCGGCAGCTCGACCCGGGTGACGCCGAATGAAAGGTAATTGCCGTCATGGCAGACATTGACCGGCAGCATGACGTCGCGGTGCTCGGCGATCTTGTAGGCCATGATGGTGGTGTCGAGGATCTCCTGCACGGTTTCGCAATACATCTGGATCCAGCCGGCGTCGCGCACCACCATGGCGTCCTGTTGCCCGCCCCAGACGCATTGCGGGCTCAGCAGATCGCGCGTCACCAGCGACGCCACCATCGGCAGCCGCAAGCCGGGCGTGCGGACATAAGGCTCGAACATGAAGGCGAGGCCGGGCCCGCAGGTCGCGGTGAAAGTCCGGCCGCCGGCCAGCGCCACGCCTTGCAATCCGCTCATCACCGCGTGTTCGCCCTCGACGTTCATGAGATCGGCCTTCAGGCGGCCGTCGGCGATCATCTGCGAGAGGTGTTCCACCAGCGAGGATTGCGGGGTGATGGGATAAACCGCGACCACGTCGGGGCGCGCCAAGCCGACGCCGATCGCCGCCGCCTCGTTGCCCTCGCACACGGTGAAACGCGGCTTGTTGGAGGCGGGGCGGGTTTCGCGCGTGGTCGTGGTCATCGTCCGGCCTCCTCGACCATGGCGATGGCGCGATGCGGGCATTCCTGCGCGCAGATCCCGCAGCCCTTGCACACGGCGAGGTCGAAATCGAACCAGCGCGGCTTCTCGACCACGCATTGCACCGGGCAATAGAGCCAGCACAGCCCGCATTTGACGCATTTGAGCCGGTCGATCAGCGGCCGCATGCTCCGCCAATCGCCGGGCAGCATCCCGCTCAGCACGGTGGCGATCGGCGCCAGATCGTCGGGAATGGTCGAGGCGTCGAAATGATCACGCGACTGCCGCGGCATGAGCCTCCCGCGTCAATTCGAACACTGCGGTCTCGGCGTAGCCGCGCTCGACCGCCGCCAGGTTTTCGGCCAATCCGGCGTCGCGGAAATCCATTTGCTCGATCGCTTCCTTGAGCGAGGCGAGCGTCAAGAGCCCGGTGGTGCGCGCGAAGGCGCCGAGCATGACCGCGTTGGTCACCGGCTTGCGGTAGATCGCCAGCGCGATGCCGACCGCGTCGCACAGCCCGATGCGGGAAACGGCATCGGGGAATTTGAGCTCCGCCGGTTTCGCCTTGGTGGCGAGCACCACGGTGCCGTTCGGCTTCATGCCGGCGAAAATATCGACGCTGCGCGAAACCGTGGGATCGATGCAGACCACGCAATCGGGATGATAGACATTGGTCATCGCCCGGATCGGGTCGGCGGAGAAGCGCAGAAAGGCCGCGACCGGGGCGCCGCGGCGCTCGAAGCCGAAGGACGGGATCGCGACCGCATGTTTGCCGTCGTCGATCAGCGCCTGCGCGAGAATCGAACAGGCCAGCACGGCGCCTTGGCCGCCCCGCCCGTGAATCCGCACCTCGTGCGTTTCGCCCATGGACTCCCCGGAATTCTTTAGGTTCTTAAAGCCCGATGCCGCCGTTCACGGCAGGAAACAGATTAGCAACGCCCTTCCGGGGTCATATTGATCTGGATCAATTCCCGCTCCGAGGGCCGACCCTGAGCTTGTCGAAGGGTTCAGGCCCGAGCCGTCGTGCGAAGCCTAATCCATTTATTACCCGCGCCGCATAGGCAGGGCCCCGAGTTCTTCGAGGATACGCCGCACTTCCTCGATCCCTTCATGCGATAACGCTTGTTGCGGCGGCAAAGGCGAGCCTACGGCGTAGCCTTGAAGCTCAAGCCCGGCCTTGATGCATGCAGCCAGGTTGTATTTCGCGAAGATCTGATTGACGTTCCAAAGCCTGCGTTGAAGCGTCAGCGCCTTGTCCCAAGCACCCTTTAGGCAAAGCTCGTAAAGCTCGACGCTTTGCCGCGGAACGACGCAGGCGGGTCCGGCCATCCACCCGACGCCGCCGATCAGCATGACGCAGGCTGGAATATGCGCGGAAGCGGCGAACACCTTCATTCGTCCTTCGACGCGATTGATGATCGAAAGCAGGCGGCCGGTGTTGGACGACGCATCCTTGATATAGCGAATGTTCGGTATATGGCTGAGACGATCGATGACAGACAGGCTGAGGTCGGACCGCTGAAAATTCGGATTGGTGTAAAGCACGATAGGCAGCGACACCGCTTCGGCGATTGCCTTGAAGTATGAAAAAACGCCTTCCTCGGTAATCGGGAAATAGGCTTCAAGAATGGCCAGAATGCCGTCGCAGCCGAGACTCTCCATTTCACGGGCTTGAAATACGGCATCCGCGATCGTCGTCGATGCGACACCCGCGATCACGGGCACTCTGCCTTTGGCGGCCTCGACAACAACTTCAACGATGCGCCGGCGCTGGGGCCAGGAGAGATAGGCAAATTCTCCCGTCGAACCCAGAGGCGTCAATCCATGCACGCCGGAAGCGATGAGGTCATGGCAGAGCCGCGCGAGGACCTGGTCCATGACCCCGCCGGAGGCGTCGATCGGGGAAACGAGATAAGGGAAGACGCCGCGGAAAGCGATTTCAGCCATTCGTTTTCTCCGGAACCGAGCCCAATCCTCCCAGGAGAAGAACAGGCTCACGATGAAAGTCAAATCCTAACCGATGGCCCGTGCCGGTTCGGATCGAGGACTCGCCGCCGGCGGGCTGATGACCGGCAATCATCAATCAAGCCGGGCTTCTCATTCCGGACGCGGCACCGCGCCGCCTGTGCCGGTTCCGTTACTTCATCTCGGCTTCAAGGACGGGCTGGCGGCGGATGCAGTCCGGCCTGCTCCCCGTTTTGCCCGCGATCATGGGCGGAGTCTGTTTCCGTCATGCCCCGGCATTTTCCAACGGCGCCTCGTCCCAATTCGCCGTGCTAATCGCGCCGGCGTTGGCTGAATTGCTCGAAGGCGGCGGCGTGTTCGGCCATGCCCTTGTCGAGCATCGCGCGCATGAGGTTGTCCCCCAGCCTGCCGGCGCCGACCAGCGCCGCCGGCGGCGCGTCGATGACCGCGGCCAGCAAGCTGGCGCGAAGCTCGGGTTTCGCCGCGTCGAATATCTCGCGGCATTTGGCGATCGACAACTCGGCCGCCTGGTCCGCGTCGCCGGTCTCGGCCAGGCTCCGCGATGCCACGGTAAAGGCCGTGAAATCGAGCATCCCGGGCTTCAACCGCTCGACTTTCGCCAGCATCTGTTCCGCGGCCGCGCGCTCGACCTTGGCCGGGGGCATGGTATAGAGCCGGCCCTGTTTCAGCCGGGCGTAGATCAGGCCTTTTTTGCTGTCCAGCCGCGCCGCCCATTCCGTTTCGGTCAGCAGGCTCGCTTCGGGAAATTCGGTTTCGGCGCCGCTCTCGGTGGAGCAATAGACGGTGCCTTCCTCGACCTCGTCGACGATGTAGCGCTGCCCCTTTTGCGTATATTCAGAGACTTTTTAGAAGAGTTTTACGATGATCGAGTTTTGCCATGGGTGGATTCCCAAAAACCAGATTGATATCGGAGCTTGCACCTCTCCCTCCCTGGCCCAGGTCAAGGACGCGGGGCCTGCCGGAAGCTCGCGTCGGCAAGCGGGTGTGAGCGGGGAGTATTACTTCCTCCGGGAGGCGTTGGGCTTATTTTTTCGTTTTTATCAACCCGGCTTGCCGCGCCTTGTTAATCAGGTATGAAACGAAGGTCATGGGCTGGGCCATTTATTCCCGCCCTATGACGAGCCGCCGAAAGACCGGCGGGAACGTATCAGGAAAATTGGCGTTCCCCTTTGGCAAGCCGATTTATGGAGCGAGATTATCCGCGCGGCGGATTCGGACAAAGCCGATGAGGTCCACTACGATGCACTGCGAAATTTCAACCTGCCAGGTGCCAGCCGTTACGCAGCGACGAACATCACTTACTTGAAATGGTTCGATGGTTACAACGGGATCAAAAGCGACCCCAAATCCTACGTCGAGCAAGTTAAGCCGTTTAATTTCCTTTTGTCGTTGCAGATCAAATCGAAATTTGAAATGGCGAAAACCGATATGGATGCCCTTCGAGGTCCGTTATGGTATCGGCGTGAGCCACATCCTGCCGCGCCTTATTCCGATGGCAAAGAACAGACATACGAAAATGCTTTCGACCGGGACAAACCAGAATTTACGCGAATTCCAACCTCATGGCTGAAATCCTATGCTCGTAGCCTTGTACGGTACCATATGCATCCCGAAGCCAAATTCTGGGGCAGCAATTATGATGAGCGGGGCATACTAAGCCGCCGACATATTCATGCGCTAGCCTTTCTGCCCATCGGTAAAGAGGCCGACAATCTTGATGAGCGGGAATTTAGCCGCCCTGTCGGGCAGTTAGCTAACCGGCTCAACCCGGACATTTTCGGAGAGGCAATCAGAGGATGCTAATGATGCGTTTCCGTCGCTTTTGGCCTTTACTATTTGTAGTCGCAGCACTTTGTGGTGCGCTGTGGGGTGCGTGGTCATCGGCTCAAAACTACAAACAAAACAATCACACCGAGTCCACAGCCTACGAGAAACCAATTGAAATCCCGTTGCCCGGTGCTGGAGGTTGGACCGCCATTTTTACGTTCTTCCTGACTCTCTCCACTCTTCTGCTCTGGGGTGTCACTCGTACCTCTGCTAATGCGGCGAAAGCTGCTGCCGAATCCTTGCCCATCTTGGAGCGCGCCTATCTCTTCTTCGATAAAGTTACGGATATCGGATTTGAATTTATCCCCTCCGTCATTGGTCAAAATCTGTATGGAGATATTCATGGGCCAGACATTTGCGTTCCCAAAGGAGGCGGCCTTGGATTTGATGTTGTTAATCGCGGAAGAACTCCCGCTGTCATTACGGAAGTTATGGGTAAATCAGCATTTTTGCAGAGATTCGGAACAGATTTGCCACCACCAATAGATGTTGCGACTGAACGCGGGGACCGATCTCCGCCACATGTAAGCGTGGGAATCACAGCGCCGCTCGGTTTGCACTGTTTCCCTGATTTCAGAAATCCACTCATGACCGCTACACAAGCTGACGAACAACGGCTATTTGTGCTGGGGTATGTTCGATACACTGACATCTTTAGAAAAAGACATCGGATTGGATTCTGCCTTCAATACGTACCTTCTGTTCCGACTTTTGGCGTGATCGGTGAAGACGGCTACAATTACACAACCGATGAGGATTAGAACGCTGGTCTGCCGGAACCAGTGCGCAAACCTCCGGCTCACCCGGTAAAGTCCGGCACCAACGAGGATAATTGATGGAAAAGGTATTTTCATGGCTGGCGGTACTGATGGCGCTGATCGCGGCATTTCTTTGGGCAAAAGCTTCGTATGTGATTGTTACCCGCGAGGATGCTCCTGACGCGGGAGGATTTTTTCACGGAGAGGCGAACGTCTATTTGACAGTACGGGCGCAGTCCAAATGGAACGTACGCGCGGCCGCTTTCACGGCAGCGGCGACTTTTTCTCAGGCCCTAAGTCTGCTTACTCACCAGCTCTAAGCGGATCAATCACGAGGAATCTTATTTGCTGGATGGCGCTTGCACGACTTGGGCTGAGGAATTTTTCAGCCGTATGCGCCGTGCGGAAATCAGCCACTTCACATCTAGTCGGCTGCGATCTATAAAAAAATCTTTCTGGGGTCGGTTGGCTGGCGGATAAAGAAGTTGATCAGATATATTTGTGAACTACCCTCTGCTCTAATGTGAGAAATCATCAGAGGACCCAATGACAGTCATAATGATTAGAGCGGTTGGGATCCTGCTGGTGATTGTTACGCTCACTAGTCCGAGTGCCGCTCAGCAATCAATCAAGGTTCTCACGCCAACTGATGATTCGTGTGCTGCATTCGTGGATGCGATGAAAACGGGAGACCCACCAGCCAAGATGGCCGCATTGGGAGGCTGGGCGCTTGGGTTCCTTTCGGGGGTCGCTCAGGGTACTGGCATTGACATCCTACGGGGCGCAACAACGCAATCCGTGATGAGCCAACTTTACGATGAGTGCAGCAAGCAACCGAACAAGCCGATGTCATTGGTTCTTGAAGAAATGGCTAGGTCACTCGTAAACAACCACCACTAAGGCTTGGACGTGGTTTGTAAAGTATAACAACCACCTCTCCGCAATCACCTTCACCGCTGACCGCCCGGCCGCGCCCAACTCTAGGGGCCAGCCCAGGAGGGTTGGTGCCAAAAGTGCGGCTCGGAGACGAGTTAGCTAGTACCCCTACTCAGAGGAACAGGGAATTATTTCGAGCTATCAGGGAATTTGTCGACGTGAACAGGGAACTTTTCAAACGGATCACGGAATCCAATTAGATCAAGACCAATAACTGCCAATTATCAGCCAGCAATGCACCCCCTGCGCCGCCGCGTGGATAATCAATGTCCGCTTTGCCCCCAAAAGCAGACATTGTTAGACGAGAGTGGAATGTCTGCTTTTGACCCGAAGCGGACATGCCGCCTGGTGCATTCGTTGCCCGACCCCGCATCACGATCCGTGCCGCGGTCGGTAAGCCGCCATGAATGCTGCGACCGCATCGGCAATGGCACCACGACCTTCCCGCGAGGGTTTGGCGCCGTAAAGCGCGGCCTCAAGCTGGTCGGATTCGATCAATCCTTTGAAATGCAAAGCTGCGGTTAGAGGATCAGCATCCCGCAAACGGCCGCGCCGCATTTCTTCGCTAAAGAACTCTGCCAAGAGGCCAATTCCTCTTCGCGGCCCTTGGTCGTATAGCGCGGCTCCCAGCCCCTTGGCGTGTGCTTCACTCACGATCGCGCGTGTAATCGGTAGAATTTCATCACTCACGATGAAGGCGAGATAAGCCTCAGTAAGGCGTTCAAGGACGGCCTGCAAATTCTCGGCCTCCGCATCGAGGAGGGGACTGATTCGCTTTACTGCGGATTCCACGACCGCCTTCATGGCAGCTGCGAATAACTCATCCTTGGACTTGAAATATCCGTAGAGCGTTGCCTTGGAGCCGCCGGCTTGCCGGGCAATACCATCCATGCTGCTGCGGGCGTAGCCCTCTTTCCGGAACACTTTGGTCGCCGCTTCGATAATCACCTGCCGGCGGTCGTCAGTTTTAACGCGCATTCATGCCTCCACATATCTAAACCAGACTGTACAGTTTTATCTTGACATCCGCAATGGGCATAAGATAAACAAACTGTACGGTATGGTTATATAGGAGTGCACCGGTGATGTCAACACCTTGTGATTCCTCAAAAATGTCCGCGCGGCGGGCGCAGACCGCGTTGCTTATGGCCGCGGTGCTTATGGTGGGTGCGGCTCTGGCGTTGGTGGGTTGCGCCACGATGCCGACCCCGGCAACCCGTGTTGATCCCAAGCCGGTGAGCGCCTATGCCGCCGAGCAATCCTTTGCCGCGCCCACCGCGGATTGGCCTGCAGATCACTGGTGGGATCAGTTCGGCGACCCGCAACTCTCTACCCTGATCACGGAGGCCCTGGCCGGCGCGAGCGATATGCGGATCGCCGAAGCGCGCTTCGCCGAAGCACGCGCTGAAGTGGGCGGGGCGCGTGCCGCGCTGCTGCCCTCTCTCAGCGTCGGGGGCACTGCGGTTGAGGTGAGGCCGAGCTACAACTCCATTTTGCCCAGCAACGCGGTCCCCCACGGATGGCATGATATCGAGCAAACTTCGCTCAACGCGGGCTGGAATCTCGATTTTTGGGGCAAGAACAGAGCGGCGCTGCACTCCGCTGAGGCTCAAGCGCAGGCTGCACAAGCAGAATCGCAAGCCGCGCGCCTCTCGGTCTCGACCGGAATAGCCGCCGCCTATGCCGATCTCGCAAGTCTTTATAGAGAGCGTGACGCCGCAGCGGATGCACGGACCGTGCGCGGGAAAACCGCCGATCTCCTGGCGGAACGCCAACGCCAGGGGCTGGAGAACGAGGGCGCCGTTGCGCGCGCGCGCTCCAACGAGGACCTAGCCGACGCGGAGCTTGCTGCGATCGACGAGCAGATCGCGATCGTCCGTAACCAGATTGCCGCACTGATGGGTGCGGGACCCGATCGCGGTCTTGCGATCAACCGCCCCTTGCTTCCGCCGCCGACAAGCTTTGGTCTTCCCTCCAGTCTACCGGTCGAACTCTTGGGCCGGCGGCCGGATGTGGTTGCCGCCCGCTTTCGCGTGGAAGCTGCCGCGCAACAGATCAAGCAGGCCAAGGCCGGCTTCTACCCCAACGTCGATCTCATGGCTCTCGCCGGCTATCAGTCGTTGGGGATCAGCAATTTATTTCTCTCCGGTTCGAGGTTTGGCGCTGTCGGGCCTGCAGTTTCGCTCCCCATCTTCGACGGTGGACGGCTACGCGCGCAGTATCGCGGTGCCGAGGCCGATTATGCCGAAGCCGTCGCCTCTTATGACGGCGCGCTGACGCAGGCGCTACGCGAAGTCGCGGACGCGGCTGCCAGCAGCCGCGCCCTCGCCACACGGCTCGAACGCAGCCGCGCCGCCGAGGCGGACGCGGAGACTGCCTGGACGATCGCCAACAACCGCTACCGCGGCGGTCTCGCCACCTATCTCGACGTGCTGACCGCAGAAGATGCGCTCATCGAGACACGCCGCACTGTCGCCAGTCTCGAAGCGCATGCCTTCACGCTCGACATCGCTCTAATCCGCGCCTTGGGCGGCGGGTATCGCACTTGAACGAAGAAGAGAGATGCCATGAACCAATTGATGAAAGAAAGGAACCAAGCCATGAACCAGATAAGCCGGATTAAAGAAGTCTATGCCGAGCCCCCAAACGAGGAGAAAAGCCCCGCTGATGCATCCGAGCGGCTGAGCAAGCGCAAGCGGCTCTTCATCGCCTTCGGTGTTTTTCTCGCCGTGCTGGGTGGAGGTGCATATGCCTATGACGTGCTCGTCGCCTCACACCATGTGACGACGGACAACGCTTATGTCGGGGCCGATGTCGCGCTCGTGACGCCGCTGGTCGGCGGACCGGTGCTCGAGGTGCTGGTGGATGACACGCATCCCGTCAAACGGGGCGATATACTGGTGCGACTGGATGATATCGACGCCAAGCTCGCCCTAGCCCGCGCCGAGGCTGGACTTTTCGCCGCCAAAGCCCAACTGGACAAAGCCAAGATCGACCTTGACCGGCGCAAAGCCCTGTCTGCCTCGGGCTCGGTCTCGGGCGAAGAACTCACCTCGGCACGTAGTGCGTACAGCGTGGCAGACGCCAATCTGAAGACAACTCAGGCCACGCGCGACCAGGCTCAGATCGACCTTGAGCGCACGATTATCCGCGCGCCCATCGACGGTGTCGTATCGAAACGGCAGGTGCAGGTGGGTCAGCGCGTGCAGCCCGGAATGACACTCATGACCGTCGTGCCGATTGAAGCGGCCTTTGTTGATGCAAACTTTAAGGAGAATCAGCTCGCCAAGGTCCGCCCAGGCCAGAACGCAATTCTCTACTCCGACCTCTATGGCAGTGATGTTGTGTTCCACGGCCGCGTGGTCGGCTTCTCCGGGGGAACCGGCGCGGCTTTCGCAATCGTCCCGGCGCAAAACGCGACGGGAAATTGGATCAAAGTGGTCCAACGGCTGCCCGTGCGTATTGCACTCGACCCGAAGGAGCTGGAGCAGCATCCGCTTCGCGTCGGCCTGTCGATGACGGCCGATGTCCGTGTTGAGAATTGACCTCTCGCCCAGGAATTTGATCCATGACCAACATGGTTACGGAATCTCAGTCATCCGCTTCAGCGCCTCTCGCCGGCCTCAAGCTACTCGTGGCCTGCCTGGCCATCGGCATGGGCAATTTCCTGGTCGTGCTCGATACGACCATCGCGAATGTGTCCGTGCCGACGATTGCGGGCGGACTCGGAGTATCGCCCACCCAAGGCACTTGGGTCATCACTGCCTATGCTGTGGCTGAGGCGATTACGGTCCCGCTGACCGGCTTCCTGTCCAAGCGCTTCGGCGCAATGCGGTTGTTCATCGCCTGCTATCTCGGCTTTGCCGCCGTATCGTTGCTCTGCGGTTTCGCGAATTCGATGGGCGAGCTAATCGGCGGACGCGTCCTCCTTGGATTCGTCGGCGGGCCGATTATGCCATTATCGCAGCTCTTGCTCCTCAGGGTCACGCCGAAGAAAATGGCAACGCAGGCCACGGTGTTGTGGGCGATGACGACGCTGGTGGGGCCGGTTATCGGTCCGATTCTGGGCGGTATCATCTGCGATAACTATGGCTGGCCATGGATCTTCTATATCAAAGTCCCCATCGCCTTGGCCGGCGGACTGACGGCGCTTGCGCTCCTGCGGGGCCAACCCGATCCGACCGAGAATGCGCGCATCGACGGCATCGGCCTCGGTCTCCTCGTCATTTGGGTCGGGGCGCTTCAGATCATGCTGGATGAAGGGCGCAATCACGACTGGTTTGCCGCCGAGGAAATCCGTTGGCTCGGCGTCGTCGCCGCTGTCGGCTTCGGCGCCTTCCTGATCTGGGAATTGACGGAAAGAAACCCGATCGTCGACCTCCGCATCTTTCGCTATCGCGGTTTCACCGCCGCCGCTGTCACTTATGCGGCAGGATTCGGAGCATTCTTCGCCACCATCGTCCTCCTGCCGCTGTGGCTCCAGCAGAACATGGGCTACACGGCAACCTGGGCCGGCTATGCCACGGGTATCATGGGTATCCTGGCGGTGGTTTGTGCGCCGCTTGTGGGCAAAGCCTTAGAGCGTTTCGATCCACGCCTGATTATCTCCCTCGGCATCGTCGGCATTGGCGTCATGGATGTCTGGCGGATGGGGTTCAATTCCGATGTTACGTTCCTTCAGATAGGCCTGCCTACATTGCTGATGGGGCCCTTCATGGTCATGTTCTTTGTGCCGGTGACCGGCCTGGCCATGGCGAGTGTCGCGCCTGAGGAGCAGGCTAATGCGGCAGGACTTTCAAATTTCATGCGCACGCTCGCGGGCGCCTTTGCGACATCGCTGGTGCAAACAGGCTGGTCCAATGCCATGCGCACCAACAACGCGGAACTTGCAGGCGCGATGACACATGGCGATCTGACGATCGATGCCATGGTCGCGGGCGGAGCGAGTCGGGATCAGGCCGTCACTGGCCTCGATCAGATTGTGCAGGGGCAAAGCGTGATGCTGGCGACACTCCACATGTTTGCGGTCTTGGCGTTTGTGTTTGCATTCGCGGCGCTGCTGATCTGGATGGCACCCCGTCCCCGCGGCCCCATCAACACAAGTGGCGCCCATTAGGTTTGGCATGGATCGCTCATGAATAGAAACCCTATCCGGTGATTATCTCATGAATGCATCGGTTCTTTCCGCCCTCGCAATACTGATTGGAGCCATCGTCGGCGGACTGACATCTCTCGTCGCTTCGTTGTTGACTCAACGCGCACAGGTGAGGGCGCAGGAGCTCGCGCAGGACAAACATCGGCAACAAGAACTCTACAAAGAATTCATCGAGGAAGCTTCGAAGCTCTTTATCGACGCGTTCCATCACGAAACTGCGGACCTTGCCGCCCTGGTCGGGCTTTATGCAAAGGTCAGCAGGATGCGCGTCCTGTCCTCAGCAACGATCGTCAAAAGCGCCGAAAAAATCGTCCAGATCATCCTCGACACGTACGCAGCGCCGAACAAGACTTTCTCCGAGCTACGGGAGATGGTGAAAACTGGGTCAATCCACTCATTCGACCCCCTACGCGATTTTAGCGAAGCTTGCCGAATTGAACTCGGAACACTTCGCTCTGAATAATTCTAAAAAAAAGTGGTTGTTCCATCGTCGACCGGATTGAAGCGAAGCTGTCGCAGGAAAAGAAGTTAGCCATGTTGACGGTTAAAGGAGCGGGTGGTGATTCTGAAGAAATTGCGGCATGAGAGGAATAATCATGCCGGAGAAGCTCATGACATTCCATCGAATTGCCCTGAGACTCAGTGACGGACTAGTATCGAGATCATGAAATGTGGGGTTGCCTTGATCGAGAAACGTAGGGTTGCTTGTCGGAGCGTCCGGGAGACGAGGTCGGAGGGACCTTTTTATGAGCTTCAAGAATTTTGAAGCCGTAATCGAATCGTCAGAGCTTCGCAGCATTACCCTGCATTGGAGGGCGGCTGCGCGATGGGTCCGTTAGCGACTACGCTTATCGCAGGTCCCGGGTGGATGTCCCGTAGGCAGGAATCCGGAATCGTGGTCGTTCTGTCAGGAGACTGGATTGCCCGGCAGATCGGCGTAGACACCACTGCGGCGGAGCGTCTGCTGACGACCAAGAGCACGGGCGCGGTATCGTTCGACGCAACCCAACTCGGCCGCTGGGACAGCGCGCTGATCGTCTTTCTATGGGCTCTCCGGTTAAAGGCCGCGAAGTGCGGCGTGGTGTTCGACCAATCCGGCTTGCCGCAACCTGCACAACAATTGCTCGCGTTGGCTCCAATCGACGTCGTGCCGTCGACGATGGCGCCTGCAAATAAGGGGCTGTTGGATCGTGTCGGACATCGGGTGATCGCCGGCTGGTCGGAGACGGTCGAGGTCCTCGCCCTTCTGGGCGAGACCGTATTGCGGACGGTGCCCGCGTTACGTGGCCGCGCGGCCATGCGGTTTACCGATGTGATGGATTGCGCGTGGGAGGCGGGGATTGCCGCCCTGCCGATCGTCACCGTGGTGAACGTGCTGGTGGGCGGCATTCTCGCCTTTGTGGGCGCCGTGCAGCTGCGCCGCTTCGGCGCAGGTATCTATGTCGCCAATCTGGTTGGCATCGCCGTGGTGCGAGAGATGGCGGCGCTAATGACTGCAATCATTATGTCGGGGCGAACCGGGGGCGCCTATGCCGCGCACATCGCCACGATGCAGGGTAACGAAGAGATCGACGCCCTGCGCGTATTCGGCATTCCCATATTTGAATACCTTATCCTGCCGAGAGTCGGCGCCCTCAATTGCATGATGCCGATCCTCTATCTTTATGGCTGCGCGGTCGGCATCCTCGGCGGCATGGTCGTGGCCATCGTCACGCTCGACCTCAACCCCGTAATTTTCATCGAACAGACACGCGCCGCGGTTAACGGCTATCAGTTCCTCCTCGGCCTGAGTAAGAGCGTCGTTTTCGGCGGGGTGGTGGCTTTTGTCGGCTGCCGGGTCGGCTTGCGAGCCGGACGTAGTGCGGCGGATGTCGGACGGGCGGCCACGACGGCCGTGGTGATCTGCATCGTCAGCGTGATCGCGCTGGACGCCCTGTTTGCCGTCTGCGCGAACGCGTTGGATATCTGACAGATGGATACCGGCCCCGATAATCCGAAGCTTCTCGTGCAAGCCCTGACGGTCGGCTATGGCGAGAATACCGTGCAGCATGATCTCTCATTCAAGGTCAAATCAGGCTCGATTTTCGCAATCATGGGTGGCAGCGGATGCGGCAAAAGCACGGTCCTTAAAGCGCTGATCGGCTTGGTGCGGCCGTCCTTCGGCACGATTCGCGTAAACGGCGAGGACTATTGGTCCGCAAGCGAGCAGCGGCGCACAGACCTCGGCCGCCGCTTCGGCGTGCTGTTCCAGAGCGGGGCGCTCTGGAGCTCCATGTCCGTCGCCGAGAATGTGGCATTGCCGCTCCGGATGTTCACGCAGCTGGACAACGCCTCGATCGACGCTCTGGTCCGGCTGAAGCTGTCACTGGTCGGATTACCCGGCGAGGGTGCCCGTATGCCCGCCGAGCTGAGCGGCGGCATGCGCAAACGGGCCGGACTTGCGCGGGCGCTGTCGCTCGATCCGGAGATCCTGTTCTTCGATGAGCCTTCCGCCGGTCTCGATCCGGTCAGAGCGGCACGTCTCGATGATCTCATCCTTGAACTGCGCAACGGCTTCAATGTGACCGTGGTGCTGGTCAGCCACGAATTGCCGAGCCTGTTCGCCATTTGTGACGACGGCGTATTCCTTGATGCCGAGACCAGAACAGCCATCGCGCACGGCTCGCCCAAGGCGCTGCGCGAAAGCTGTCAGCATCCAACGGTCCGTGCCTTCATGAATCGAAAAGGTTCCCAGGGTGTCAACGAGACGAAAGGAGAAAGTCATGCCAGCAACTAAACCAGCAATCATAGGCGGCTTCGTGCTAAGCGGTTTGGCGCTTGGCGTTGCTGCAATCCTGCTATTCGGGAGTCTCCATCTCTTCAGCAAAACACAAGAGGCGGTCGTGGTCTTTCCAGGTTCCGTCGTGGGGCTGGATGTGGGCGCCCCGGTTACTTTCCGAGGCGTTAACGTGGGCTCGGTGAAGCGCATTTTGTTACGTGTTGATGCCAAGGATCTGACGGCACGCATACCCGTCTATCTTGAGTTGCAGCCAGAGTCGATGTCGATTTCGATGGTCGGCGGCACCATTCCGGCGGGTGAGGTGGGCATCGAACGCATGGTGAAATCCGGTCTAAAGGCGCAACTCAATTCATCCAGTTTCCTTACCGGAAAGCTCGAGGTCGACCTCGATCTGCGGCCGGACATCGAGGCATCGGTGACGGGGGCTGATCTGGGCGTGCCTGAGATTCCGGCGATTCCTTCACAGCTATTCGCGGGACTGGGTTTGCCTCAGCTGGTGGACACCTCGCAGCAAACGCTCAGGAGCATCCAGCGGATCTCGGATCAGCTTGGTGACAGAATTGGCCCGTTTATGGACAATGTCCAAAAAACCTCCAGCGAATTCCACCAAGCGGCGAGTTCTCTGAACGACATGATATCGCCACGATCGCAGACCCGCGCAAATCTTGACGCGGCGATCCGTGACTTGGCCGCGACCGCCAGCTCGCTGCGAAACTTTAGCCACGAAGTCGAGCGCAATCCTTCTGTCGTCCTGACCGGGATGGGTGGCCAGTGAAGCGATTGCACCTCCATATGTTGGTGCGGCCGCTTGCGCTGCTGATTCTTGTTGCGGGCTGCGCAGGCCCTCCGGCCCCGAAGATTTATCTACTCGGCGATCCGCCGAATCCGGCCCCCGGCGTGTCGAAGCTGTCGGGGCGACTCGTCATGCAGCTTTTACCCGTGACGGTTCCCGACTATCTCGACACCCATGACATCCTAGTTCGCAACGAGCAAAACGAGGTGAAGGCCAGCCCCACCGGACGCTGGGCCGAGCGTCTGTCGGTCGGCCTGACGCGGGCCTTGGCCGCTGCCCTAAGCGCCCGACTGCCTGGCGCCGACATCGTCGCCGACCAACCGATTGTGCCACCGGCGCAGCAGATCCTGGTCGATGTCGAGGCCTTCGAGATCAAGTCCGACGGCCAATGCCTGTTGACCGCGCGATGGGCCATCGCCAAAGCCGGCCTTCACGTCCTGCACAGCGGACGCGGCACGTTCGTCGAGCAAGCGGCCAACAACGGCGATGCTGCCTTTGCTTCGGCCATGACTCGCTCAATTGACCACCTAGCGGATCAGGTTGCCGCGTCGACGAGGTGATCGAATAAGGAGCCGGCAATTCATTTCGGTTTGAGATCGCTGCCGATCAGCAATTTGGTTAAAAGGGGGAATGTTTACTTATGGCACAAAGCGGACATTCCGTGACCGAGGTTGAATGTCCGCTTCTGAGAGTAAAGAGGACATTGATGAGGGGTCGTTATGAATGACTGATAACATACAGTTATCATTCAAGGCGAAGGTACAAATCCTGGATTCGCAACCACCGAGAGGTAAAACCAGTTATTTAGGGATCTGATTAATAATATATTTTTGCACTAACTTAAGCTGAAAATTTGTGTATGCTACGTTTAAGGTGCGTGGCGCAAACCAACGCATGACTAATCATCATACTGTAATAAATTATTTCACTGTTCGCGCCGTCAAGTGGGGGGCTGACAATGCGAATTTTCATATGGCTTGTGATCATATTATTAACGTTCAGCTTCGCCCAAAACTCTTTCGCGCAGCAAAACGCTACGCAGCCAACCAAAATTATTAGCATTAGCGATTCGAACGGAAACTCTAAACCTTCAATCGGCCTCGGCCAGCAATTGAAGGTAATGCTCGACGGAACAGTGGCACTAAATCCCTCAGATTATGTGCTGTATCTCGATGGCAGACCAATCAATGGTCTTAACGATACGGAATTCGATAGCGCCTCGCACGCCCTTGTATTTCACTTGCTCCGCACGGATACGAATACATCCGTGTGGAGTGGACTTACCGCCGCACGGACCTGATCACTCGACAGCGCGCTCTTGACTCCATTTGAGACAATGATGGCGATAGGGAAGACGCCGTGCAAGGCACCAAAGGCAATCTTCGAGGCATAACCAATACCGAGCAGCATAAGAAACGCTGGTAGCAAAACAACTTTTGGTACCGTGTTACCAACAATGAAAAAGGGCCCGAGAACGTCATGAGCTAAGGCTTCGGTTCCGAAAGCTAACGACACAACCAAGCCAATACAGATCGCGAGCAATAACCCAAAGATTAATTCGAACACGGTGGTGCCGAGGTTGATCCACATTGCCTGACTCGCGATGATCGACCCGAAAGCTTGTGCAACTGACAAAGGCGTTCCGGTTAGACCGACAAGCGGTGAGCCCCACAGACCGGCAGCTTGCCAGAGGCCGAGCCCGATTATGACCACCACCAGCGTGGGATTGATCGCTAATCTCATCGTAATTTTTCAAGAAGGGCGTTGATCAACGCTGACAGAAGTATGATGAACATTGCCGCGGCGTAGACATGGGCTACCTGGAATTCATCATAGTAAGCTGCAACTAGCTTGCCCAATCTTAAACGCCAGCAAGCGACAAACCGCCTGTCGATACAAGGAATTGGCCCGAAATGATGCCAATGACTACATACGAAAATCCTAGCCGCAATTTGCATCGGTTCTCCCGAGCATAGCCCGTGTAGCTTCGTCTTTGAGCAACTCCCAGATCTGCTGTTCGTATTCAGCGGCTTCCTTATTGGCCCGCGGCCATTTCAGATCGATCGGGATGATTTGTTTAATGACCATCGGCCGCGCAGATAAGACGACCACCCGGGTTGAGAGACGGACGGCCTCGGTGATTGAGTGCGTAACCAAAAGTGTCGTTGGGTGCGTGTCCCCCCAGAGCCGGGCAAGTTCATCGCCGATCAAGATGCGTGTTTGCTCGTCAAGTGCGCCGAAAGGCTCATCCAGCAGCAAGATTTTCGGCCGCAGGACAAGCGCAAAGGGATGTGGATGGGGGGCCATCCTCCGTTGGGTTATGACGCTAAGGAACGGACCCTGGTGATTGTTCCGGCAGAGGCACAACTGGTCCGGACCGTCTTCAAGCAATACCTCAAACTCAAATCCGTCCATAAACTCAAGGCCTGGCTCGATACCTGGAATTACCTCAGCAAGCGGCGTACCAGCCAAACCGGTAATTTATTCGGCGGCGTTAAATTCTCACGCGGCGCCCTTTATGCGCTTCTCCAGAACCGGATTTATCTCGGGCAGATTGTCCACAAAGAGCAGACGTATCCCGGCACACATCCCGCGATCATTGATCAGGCCCTCTGGGAGCAGGTCCACGCACTCTTGGCTCAGAACCGAAAGGATCACACGAGCCGCAGTCTTGCCAAGGAACCGAGCTTGCTCGCGGGACTTCTCTTTGACGCAAGCGGCAATCGGTTGACCCCAAGCCACGCGACCAAATCTGGCAAGCGCTACCGATACTACGTAAGCCGTCCTCTAACCGAAAGCCCTACCAAGGACAGCCGGGTTATGCGTATCCCGGCCCATGATCTTGAGCGCCTTGTGGTTGACGCAATGCTCCGGTTCATACGCGACGGTCCTGTAATTACGAAAATACTCGGTCCGCTTCTCACGGCAGCGGCCGCACGGCGTCTCGTTAGCCAGGCCAATGCGCTAGCAGCGGCCTGGGATCATCAGGCTGTTCAAGAACGGCTCGCACTTTTGAAGCAGATCATTCATCGCACCGTTATCGATGACCATGATCTGTTGATCGAGATTGTACACCGCGGTCTAGTGACGACACTTATTGCCCATGACAAAGAAAGCGAGCCCCTGTCAGGGGCAATTCTAAAGAAGCTTGATGAGCGCCGGACAACACTCACTGTCGCGGCGACACTGAAACGCTACGGCAGCGAAGTGCGCCTCATTGCACCTGACGAGAATCCAAAGGATCGGCCATCACGACCCAATCCCGCGCTGATAAAAGCCGTAGCGCGCGCCCACGTTTGGCGTGAACTCTTACTCAAGGGCCGCGTTTCCACAACAAACGACATCGCAAAGATGGCCGGTGTTTCTCCTCGCTACGTCCGCGAGATCCTCAATCTCACCTACATATCGCCGCGATTGGTCGAGATGATCCTGGCCGGAAGACAGCCGAGTGATCTCACACTCGATCAACTCATCGCCGATTTACCAATCGCATGGGGCGCTCAAGAGCGGCGCTTCGGGCACACCCCTTCATAAGCCAGACCCAACGAACGGAACCACCGAATCTGGGGCGGAGAAAACGGCTCCACTTTGGCGTCATTTTTGATCGGGAGCGGTATTGGGTCAGGGAAAGACCCTCCAAACGGCGGCAATGGCGCGGAAATGGGCGGGTTTCTCCGCTTCGTATCCGGAACCGCGGAGAAACTCTGACTGACTGGCGGAGAGGGTGTCCGATAATTGTCGTCAATAGTCGAATAATATCAATGGCTTTTGAATCTGCTTTTTCAGTACCCACAAACCAACCCACAAACATGAATTGGATTTGGCCGGACTATAGCGGACGATGCGCGAACCACAGCTACGCCGCCTGCCGCTTCTTCTTCGCTGCTAAGGTCATCATCAGCTCGTCTTTCAAAGGTATATCGGGAGTGATGCCGAGGCGCTTAGTCGCGAGCGCCGGAGAGCCGACCGAAAGGCGCACGTCGCCGATCATCAGCGAGGCCTCCTCGGGCGCGTTCTCCCGGCTGCCGGTGGAGAAGTTGTCGAGAATGCGGACTTCATGTCCTTCGGCGACCAGGGTATCGGTGAGATGCGATCCGATGAAGCCGCAGCCGCCAGTAATCAGGTATCGAGCCATGAGCGTCCCATTTGCTACGCACTATCGAATTTATTTTATCAGGCGTTTGTTAGCATCCGCAGCAGTATTTTTATGCCTGCTACATAATGATAGATACCCATGGTCGCATGGAATATAGCGAGGACAATTAGAAACCAGGCTGATGCTAAATGTATCAATCGTAAAATCATAAACCAATGTTCCGACACATCCACGATATGTGGGATTGGAATCAACCCTAAGAAAAAAGTTGGTATGCGTTCTGGTGCAGTTGCCGCCACAAAGTAGCCAAGTACAGGAACCGTAACCAATAGAAAATAGAGTAGCGCCTGAACAGCCATCACCGAGTACTGCTGCCAACGCGGCAAAGACCCAAACGGTGGCCTTCCATGCTGAATCCTCAGATAGATTCGAATTAAGGCCAGAACGAATATCGTGAGGCCAATAGTTTTGTGCGTTTGATAAAGAATAAATTTAAGCAACAAATCGCGAATAGGAACCTGCACCATAATTAAACCTAAAACAAACCCGCATAAGACTAACGCAGCGCTCAGCCAATGAAGCCGCCGCTGTCCAGAACTCCATCCATCAGTCTCAGGGGACATTTTCCCTTGGATCAAGCTGTATGTGCGCGTCAATCGATAAATTCACAATATCGGAAACAAAAACTTGATCAGCAACCATTCCATAATCTGATCGTCGCAATTGTCCGACTACCTTGAATACAGCAACCTCAGCCTTCAATTTATCATCGAAATGCCTATCAACCAAATCAGCATCTAGCGTCAACGGATGAGTGATGTTTCGAATTGTTAAATTGCCATGGATAATAACTTTTTGTTCTGAGACTGCCCGAACATCAACGGTAGAAAATCTAAAATCAGGAAACTTTTGGACGTCAAAATATTCCGCAGATTTAAGAATATTGGTTGCATCATCGCGATTTGCATACACAGAATTCGCATCAACAAGGACATCAACACGACTTTGTTCCGGATGACGAAGATCGAGATCCAATTCACCATGAAATCGATTGAAATCGCCACTAGTCGAAAATAACCCAAGATGACTTACTAAAAAACTTATCGAAGTAACATCTGGATTAATTTCATAGAATGCCGCATGAGCGGGCATGCTGGCCATGCTTAGCCAGACACTCCCGGCAAAAAAATAATTGCGCAGCACAACTATTCCGATTTTCGGAATATCAAAGATGTATTGATGCCGCCGAAAGCAAAATTATTGGACATGAGATATTCGATGTCAATTGACCGACCCGTACTCATTATATAATCCAAATCGGCACAACGCGGATCGACATTCGTCAAATTCGCGGTTTGCGCGAACCAATTTTCCTTCATCATTTCGATTCCCAACCAAGCTTCGATGCTTCCGCAGGCACCCAATGAATGGCCGAAATAGCTTTTAAGCGAGTGAATTGGGACGTATTTTCGAAGAGCCAGTATGGTCGCATTGCTCTCAGCGAGATCGCCCCAATCGGTGGCCGTACCATGACCGCTGACGAAGCCGATAGAATCACCGGAGAGCTTCGCGTCTTCCAGTGCGAGACGCAAGGCGCCAGCCATCGTTTCAACCGAAGGCTGAGTGATATGGTGACCGTCCGAATTCGTACCAAAACCAACAACTTCGGCATGGATCTTAGCCCCGCGATTCTTGGCGTGCTCCCGTTCCTCCAATATTAAGGTCGCAGCTCCCTCCCCGATCACGAGCCCGTCGCGATCCTTATCGTAGGGCTTCGGCGTAGTGCTCGGAGCATCGTTATGAACGCTGGTCGCAAACAGCGTGTCGAACACTGCCGCATCTGATACCGACAGCTCCTCGGCACCCCCAGAGATCATAATGTCCTGCATACCACCGCGAATCATTTCATAGGCGTAGCCGATCGCTTGACTGCCGGACGTACAGGCGCTGGACGTTGGAACGATCCGACCCGTAACCCCAAAAAATAGTCCAATATTCACGCATGCCGTGTGACTCATCATTTTTACATAGCTGGTGCTCGTCAGGTTTTTAGAGGATCCAGCCGTCATCATTTCAGCGAATCCAAGTACATCATGGTGGCTGCCGAAGGATGAACCATAAGCGATTCCTGTTCGGCCAGTTTTTATACAGGCGTGATTAACTAATCCTGCGTCCGCCAATGCTCTCTCGGAAGCATAAACCGCCAAGCGTGATACTCGCCCCATGGTGCGAAGCGACTTACGTTCATATCGCTGGTCAACGTCAAAGTCCTCCACTGGTGCGGCAAGACGCGTATTGAGATTGCTGAAGCGTTCCCACTCGGGCATTCGTTTGATGCCTGTCTTACCCTCCTCCATACGGGAACGAATCGTAGGCCATTCCTCTCCTAAGGAAGTGACACCACCCATGCCGGTGACAACCACACGCCGGCTCAAAGCAATCCACCATTGACAGAAATAACTTGGCGCGTGATGTAGCTTGCGTCGTCAGAGCATAGAAAGCTCACGACGGCTGCCACTTCTTCGGGTTCGCCGATACGTTGCATTGGAATGGTTTTTGTAATCTCGTCCAAAGGTAATCCTTCTATCATCGTCGTTCTTATCAACCCCGGCGCAACGCAATTAACAGTGATTTTGCGCTTTGCCAATTCAACTGCGAGTGCCTTGGTAGCGCCGATCACCCCGGCCTTAGCAGCGCTATAATTTACTTGACCACGATTGCCTATAAGACCGGATAAGGATGACAGTGTAACTATTCGGCCTGGCTTACGCGCAGATACCATCGGCATCACGATAGGTCGCAGTATATTGTAAAAACTGCCGAGATCAGTTTGCAATACTAAATCCCATTCTTCTTCCTCGATCGCGGGAAAAGCATTGTCACGTGTAATTCCTGCATTGAGGACCACTCCGTAATAGGCGCCATGCTTTAATATGTCGGCTTCAAGTATTTCACGGCACTGGGTGCGATCGGTGACGTCGAATTGCAACACCCGACCTTCGCTTCCTGCGGCTTCAATTTCAGCCAAGGTTATGTCAACGCCAGCGCGGTCACGTCCATAATGAGCGATAATAGAAAAACCATCATGTGCCAAGCGCTTCGCGATAGCACGACCTATTCCCTTGCTAGCCCCAGTAACGAGAATTGATCGGTTCATGGCCGTGTTCCCGCAATTAAGGCCGAGAGTTGCGTTTG
Source organism: uncultured Alphaproteobacteria bacterium (assembly GCA_963810055.1). GTDB lineage: Bacteria > Pseudomonadota > Alphaproteobacteria > ATCC43930 > CGMCC-115725 > REEB95. The sequence goes on from CAWEME010000077.1 coordinate 26,917, forward strand.
ATCAGGCTGGTAAACATTAAGGCGAGCCTTTGCAGCAGTCTTGCCGCTGATCTCAATTCGACAATCGAAAGCTCCTATTTGCCCATCGTTGAACACCATCGTGACATACACTTGCAGATGCTCACCGAGTTTAAATTTTGGAACAAGTGCAGTGTAGTCACGAGTTCCCAGAACGAAGCCAATTCGAACCGGCTTCCCATGTTCGCGCGCTAACACACCAGCATGGGCACCACAAGCCTGGGCCATATATTCGAGACCAATGTGTGCAGGAATGCCGTCGACATCGAAAAACATGCTCGACTGCCTGACAGTTAAACTCGCTACAAGCGAGCTTTCATCATAACCAGTTATCTCATCCAGCAAAACAATCGGGGGTCTGTGCGGTAGGACTTCGGCGAGAGAATAGTTGCACTGTTTCATCGTCATTTATTAGCACCAAAAATAACAGCGACATTGTTGCCGCCGAAGGCGAAGGAATTGCTCATCATCGCACTGGGGCCATCGCAATTTTTACGGAAGGTCGGACCAACAAAATTGAGCTGCGGCAACTCCGGATCGACTGCGCCATCCCACACATGAGGAGGAAGGAGCCCTTCGGAATAATTATGATTGAGTGTCAACCAAAGGAATGCGGATTCGCAGGCACCCGCCGCGCCCAACATATGTCCGGTCATGGATTTAGTTGAGCTGCAAGGGACATGTTCACCGAACAATGCAGAGATCGCACGACTTTCCATAGCATCGTTTAAGGGTGTCGCAGTACCGTGTAGATTGATGTAATCGATAGCCTTGACAGGAAGACTGGCAGCCTTCAGCGCACGTTCCATAGCACGAAGTGCGCCATGACCCTGTGGATCGGGTGCACTCACATGATAAGCATCAGAACTCTCGCCGACGCCAAGAAGCGAAACAACTGCTGGCTCGCGCGAAACCAACATGATTGCTGCGCCTTCCCCGATATTTATGCCATCACGATACAGACTGAACGGGTTACATTGTTTTTGTGAAAGCGCTTCAAGTGAATTAAATCCGTTCAAAGTTAACCGGCACAATGAATCAACACCACCTGTTAACACAGCATCACACAGTCCAACATCAATCAATCGCTGTGCTGAAGCAAAAGCTTTGCCACTCGAAGAGCACGCAGTAGTGATGGTATAGGCCGGCCCCGTCAGACCAAGATAGACGGCAACAAACTCTGCGAGATTGCCAATCTCTTGTTGCTCATATCTAAAGCGCTCAGGCCATTGACCAGTTGCTATACGTTCGGCAAGAGCTGCCTCTCCTTCGGCGATACCCGAAGTGCTTGTGCCCATGATTACGCCAATACGATCAGCGCCGTAACGATGTATAGCCGCAGATATCTCGGATTGGATCTCATTAATCACAACAAGTGCCAATCGATTATTACGGCACTCGTAACGCCACCATTTATCAGGTACTTCCGGGAGCGATCCAGACACTGCACCAACCCAAACCGAACGGTTTGGTATCAGATCATGCCGCTCTACGAGTCCCGCACGACTGCCTTTAAATAGATTGGCCGCGACCTCTTTTTTACCGCGGCCTAGCGGTGTCACAATTCCCAGGGCATTGACAAATAGTTTCATTGGGTACCGATCGCTGATCCAGCGTTACGTAGATTGTTTAATTGTCAGCAATCGACCAGCGCGCCTCTTGCCAATAATTCGCGTCTTTGCCCGATTACCTCCGCTTTGTTTTCATTCTATCTTGATTACGTGCGGCGAGCCAATGGCGAAACCAATAAGGCAACAGCCGTACCTAGAAGAAGCGTTGAACCAAATGCTTTCAACGCGAATAGGTCGCTAAAAACAAGTAAACCAAATGAAAGTATTGTCGTGATCATTGCCAACGATGCACCGAGTATCGTGACAGATTTATATCTTAAATCTGTTTCTCGGCAAAAGATGGCGTAATCAAATCCAATTGAAAGCACCAAAATCAACGCGATAGCGTGAAAAAATGTGAAAGGCATACCATACAATCCGAGCAGAGCCGGTGTAATAAGAACTGACGCGATCGGGGATATCAAGACATGCGCACAGCCCTTCGTGCCATAACGCCATATCAAGATTGGCAACATCAATACCGCTGAGATGGATAGAAGGGCCAACGCGCGGCGGCGATATTCTCCAAGCAACCGCGTGATGTCACCAGCCGGGTCAATGGCAGTAACGCCTGGAATATCTGCAGTTAGACGTCGGATTTCATCAAATCTCGAGACGCCGATCAAAGTGATGATATGCACTGAGCCTGGAACCACGTTCGCGATGGCAAACGTTTTAAGATAGGAGATTGGTGAATCTGCAGGAATTTGGTCGATTGTTAATGCGTCTGGTTGTTTCTGAATCGGAACTACCCCTGATATCCCAATTTGCGCGATGTAATCGGTGAGAAATGGCCGATAAAGTTGCTTTGCGATGAGATCGCGATTTTCGCTTTGCCTTGCAGCTGATGGTATCGCTTGTGCAATGGCTTGATATCCAGCAAGAGCTTTATCTCTCTCTGCCGCATCAAGGCGGGGCAATAACATCTCTTCGGTTTGTAATGCATGTTCATCGTCTTTAGCCTGAATAACCAAGAATTGGCCTCCTGCAGATAATCCAGTCAAACGCTGAATTTCAAATTCCTGCCGTCTTAATTCTGAAGAAAGCGTTTGAAGATGATGCACATCATCGTCAACTGAAATCTTCGTCGCACCAATAATCGATAGCGTTGCGATGATCAAAACAACAATAATGCGAGAGAAATGGAATTTTGGAGCCTCCCAGAACATCCAAAGCATATCAACCGTGGCTAGAATACGAGCACCACGATGAGAATTCTGGGCTCGATCGAGAATAGGTATCCAAAGGATAAGGGTTATAAAGCTGGCGGTAAGCCCAACCGCAGAAAAAAATGCAATCTGCCTTAATCCTGGAAATGGCGCCAAGTAAAGCGTCAGGTACCCGATCATCGTTGTGATGAATCCGATCAGAATAGCTGGCAAGACACGGCGCAAGCGTCTCCTAGGAGTAGTATCTTCAATATCGAAATAGTCAGCGAGATACTGCATACAGTAATCGATCGCGATGCCAATCAAACTTGCGCCGAATGTGAGTGTGATAATGTGTAGGCTACCAAACCACCACAAACTAGCGGCGAAAGCGCAAATAACACCGACCGCGATGGAAAGCACGGTAAGCCAGAGTGGCCGCATAGCTTTAAAGACAAGGAGAATAAGGAGAATTGTCCCAACGAATGAGACAATGCTGATCGCCAAGGCCTGAGTACTGGCCGTTTGTGCTGCAGCATGAGCATAAAACGCCGCTCCTAATCGATCGACTTCGATCCCGGGATATCGGTTTACTAGGTCTCGCTCGGCTGCATCAAAAAAGGTAATAAATTTATCCTGGATGTGCAGCGCAGTTGGATCTCCTCGCAATTGCGCACTCACCAGGACATAAGTCTTGCCGTGATCGCGTACCGAGAGAACGCCGTCGTCGACGGATAGTCGAGGAAGAGGGTTTGGCAAAGCGGTTAAATATGCAGGGAAAATGAGAAATGGATCTTTCTGTAAATATGAAGCATCCGCAAACGGCATCGGCCCAAAAATAGTCGCGAGAGCGCGCGCGACAATCTGGGCTCCACGACCTTCAATGAGTCGTGAATGATCAGATTCAGATAGAAGTCCAAAATGATAGGGGAATAAAATCTTGCCAAGCTCGCGTAGCTCTTTATTTTGTGTTGAATAGATAACCTCCGAAACAACAACTGAATCGTGCAGCTTTTGGTAGAGATCCTCACCTGCTGCTCGTGCCACATCACGATTTTCATGTCCAATCAGTATGACAACTCGCCCACCAAGAACCTCGCTAATCCGATTCTTAGCTGCTTCTACTGCAGGATCACTTTCATCCTGCGGTAACAGCGCAAGAAGGTCACTTCGAAGATCAATCCCAGCATATATCCTGAGGGCCAAATAAATCGTGGCAACGACGACTACAATGAACCACAGGAATGCCGCTCGTCTCATTGGTTAGCATCGGCGAGTAACCCGGCATCCTCTGATGACAGCGGCCCCGAAGATAATGCCTGCTGGCTAAATATCAGCCGCTGCGTATCGCCATTGCCACGCTGAATAACAACAGTATCAACGAAAGCTGAACCCGTAATTGTGATCTGCTGAATCTGCGCCGCAGCCAATTCGTCATTCTTCAGTGGTGATAATATCAATTCCCATTTTTGTCCTTCAGTCTTGTCGACAACTGAAAATTCTTGCTTTAACGCAGTAAAATCACCCTCAAGAGCAGACTCGAGCATCTCATAGAAATGGGCTATTGCAGGAGCGCGGGAAATCAAAATACGCCCAACTTCCTTGCCTGCCGCTAACTGAAGCAAAGCAACTGTCGTAATTACGACCGTTGTGTCGACTGGTCTTGCGGTGCGCCAAAGGAGTCCTCGATCTGTTACGAGGACAAAACTGCCTTCGCTTCTGAGTACCGTAGTATATCCATATCGGTGCTGCTCCTGTACAAAATGGCCTTGAAGAACATCTCCGGGACCCAATAGTTTTCTGTTGAGTTCGGCAAAAGCATTGTCGTTTGCGATTAACAAAACGACCAGCACGATGAGCAGTCTTCGTATCATAATTTAAGGTTCACTTTCTCGCGGAATATGGTCGGCGTTTCGAAGCAAAGTTCCTGGGTCGCCGCATCAACTGCTACCTGAATGGTATGGGCTTTGGTTATGATGGTTCCTGTGGTGGCATCAGTTATCACATAATCAATTTTTAATCGGTTCTCGAATTCGACAATGGTAGCTAGAACTTTTGCCTCCTGACCAAACCGCATTGGTCGGATGAATTTGATCCTCATATCAACAATCGGCCACAGATATCCGCTCCGTGACATCTCGTCATAATTAAATTCAATTTTATCAAGCAGCGCACAGCGCGCTTGTTCTAGGAAACGAACATAATTTCCATGCCAAACGATCCGCATGGCATCAATGTCATAAAACTGAGCTTTTACTGTTATCTCAACTGAGATCATGACGGTTTCATCTGTTTCCCCGGGGAAGCCCAGAAATCAAAAAAATTGTACCACTGGAGGGGGTCACGTAGACAATACGCTTCCAGTCTCTGCGCATAGCGCTCGGCCAACTCGGTGAGCGCTGCATCTTTTTCATGTCGAGGTAATTCAATTCTTTCGGAAAAACGCTCAAAGCTGATTCGATAGCGACCACGCTCACGCAAGCAAAACATGAGATAGACTGGGCATCCGAGAAGATGAGCGAGGATATAGGGTCCTTGTGGAAATGGCGCTAGATAGCCGAGGAACGGAACATAAGAGACACGCTCGTCACCTTGAATCGGTATCCGGTCGCCTGCGATTGCTACCCAATCTCCTCGTTCGATCTTCTCTTTTAGCGTAAGAACGGTGCCGGGGTTGACTTCACTAACCTGAAAGGTATTCAGAAGAGCATCTGGCTGAAACTGGCGCAAAAGTCGTTCGAAATTCTGAGCGTGTTTAGTGTGAACGAGCGACGTTATACGTTCGAGATCTTCACGCTTAAGCATGGCACGCGTTATGTCAATATTACCCAAATGCGATACGATTAAGATAATGCCGTGCCGGCTTGCTAGGACACTGCTAATCTCCGCCTGATCCGGCGAATCAATCTCCCTACTATCAATATCACCAAGCCACGCACCAAAACTTTCGACCGTTTTACGGGCAAAACCTAATGCATGATACAATCCATCGGTCGTGTTTGGCCGACCGGCTTCACCTCGTTTTGCAAAGGCGCGCTGCAAGAACAGCTTTGAGGCACGCCGTTGTTCGGAGCCGGTAAGATAAAAATAAGCACCGATTGGCAATACAGCTACCGCACAACCATAACGGCCGGTGAGTCGGTATGCCGCTGCTAGGAAGCGTAAGCCCCAGTAGCTTCCGCGTTCAGAGAGAGAAGCCCATGGGCGCGGCTGTTTATTATGACTAAAACGAATTTGGATGATACTCGGTAGCCGCAACAGCATTGTAAATACCAAACGCGTATGCATGGCGGTAATACGGAAATTATCATGAAACAAACGGAAATTAGAAATATTGCCTATGGGATAAGTTACATTCACCGACACGGCGATAAATGGTAGATTTCTCCAAACGGAACGCACGAAGATTTCGGTGTCGAACTCCATTCCCTTCCAGGGTCTCTCTTGCCGAACAATTTCCATCACGGGCGTTAGCGGATAGAGACGGAAACCACACATGGTATCCACCACCCGCGTTGAAAGTGTTTCAATACATACCCAAAAGTGTGTGATCCAACGTCCAATACGGCGCCCGAATGGCGCCGATCGGTCATAGTTTGGAACCCCAATTACCATCGCTTCGGGATGGGCTTCCCCTAGGGTTAGAAACTTTGGAACTAACGAAAGATCATGTTGTCCATCGGCATCAACCTGAAAGGCATGAGTGAACCCTGACGAGTCTGCCAACGCAAATCCAGCAAGCACGGCACCACCTTTGCCAGCACGTGATTCTATCCTGCGTACAACCACGTTTCGTTCTGGCGAATTCATGGCGGCAAGTGCGCTGCGTGCGGGTTCATCGCTGGCATCGTCAATAATAAATACGGGCAATCCTGCCGCATGTAGACGCTCAACTATCCCGCCAATAGCCAGGAAATGATTGCGGCTCGGAATAATGGCACAAGGCTTAAATGGCATCGGCTGAAAAAGTAATCTGTCCTGAAGCGCATGGCACACTGTTAGCATCGAATTTAAACGCAATTCGATTTTCCGAAACATGCGTCAAGGAAAGTTTGAGAGTAACGCCCGGCAGAATCGGCCGCATAAATTTCACGCGGATATTACTGGCAGATACGCCGCTAAAAGAAAAATACCGCCGCGCAAATCGAACCACCCAATCAAGTTGGACGACGCCCGGAAGGATCTTAAATCCCGGGAAATGCCCATTGAAATAATATAACTCTTCAGGAATGCGCAGCGTTAAATCCGTTGAAAGACCCGAAGTCTTCACATTGATTATCTCAGGCTCCATAACGTCTTTAGCCCGAGTGTTTATTTTCATTTGCTTGCCATCAGAAGACTAGAGATGTCCTGGTGGCGTCGCTTACCCATGTGGTCAATCGGAATTTGATCAACAAATTGCCAAAACCTCGGCAGCACAGCAGGGTCCAGCGTTTGAGACAGACTACGGCGTAACAGCCGTTCAAAGCGAAATTTTCCATGAATTTCTAGTTCGCGCAAACCTGCTTTCGTAAGAGTTACAACCGCGCCAAGAGCATTACGGGGATGGTCAATCTGCGCCACAGCAACAGACTCGATCCAAGGCAGGTCGGCGATCTGGCTTTCGAGATGCTGTAAATTGACTCGCTTTCCCTCAATTTTGGCGACGCGATCCGCGCGGCCTAGGAAACTGAAACGTCCATCGGCATAGAGTTTAATCTGATCAGATAGTCGACAATGCCCGTCACCGGCAACAAAAGGTGATCGTACGCAGAGCAGGTTCTGTTCATCGACACTCACCTCAATCCCTGGCAATGGCTGCCAAAATTCTTGCCCGGGTGTCTCCTGCCGCCAAGCTAGGGCTCCAGTTTCGGTACTGCCAAATATCCCGATGGGGAAAGTACCAAGGATTCTCTTGACCTCTATTGCGCTTGCTTCAGGAAGTGGTGCGCCTGCTGTAAAAATGAGCCGTGGTTGCATATCAAACAGCAGCGGCGTCAGTCCCGCTATACGCGTTAAATGAGCTGGGCTAGTGACGATCATTGCACCAGGGGTAAGTTCGCTTAAAAGAGATTCCCAAGCGCCTGACGTCTCGGCAGCAAATGCTCGCCCTGACAAAAGCGGCCACAATACTTTAAACGCCAGTCCATATACGTGCTGGTGACTCACAGTGCCAAAGACTAGTGCATCCTCCAGTCGATCACCCCATAGTTGATCCAAGGTCAACGCTTCGCGCGACAGTAATGCCAGCGTTTTAGAGACGCGCTTCATTTCACCAGTTGATCCCGATGTGAAGAAATCAATCTGAGAAGATTCGCTCTCTATTGATATTCGACCAGGCTCAATTCCAGTCGAGTCAATGATAAGAGTCGAATTGAGATGCGCAGTATCTCTGTCCGTAATTATCGCATCGACTGACCCGGCTAGGGCCCGAAGCGTACCAGCCTGTGCGTTCGGGGGAAGAATGATCTTACAACCAGTGGAGGCAAGAGCCAGAAGACCGACAACAAAATCGTAGCTATCCTCGCATACCAAAAGCGCTTTATGAATTTTACGCTCGTAAATGCGTTTAATGGTGTGTGCAACCTGTCCCCGTAATTGACCAAGGTCTATAGACTGGCTTCCTCGGACTGCAACCCGCGTGGTATTAGGCCGCGACCCCAAAAGGATCTGTGAGATTGGAACGATACTCACATGATTTCTCGATCTCGCAATCGCACAAATCGTCGGATTAAATACTCACCGACGAACATGCCTCCGACCAAAACATATGAAATAAATCCATTATAGAGAGTCCATAACTCCATATTGCCACCGAGCGCAGTGGCCAATGAAATAGCGCTATTCAAAAGGAAGAAAATGACCCATGCGATTGTGACTTGGCGAAGATAGTGTATTGCCGAAATGGGAAGGTCCGGCTCCCGAAGTCGAGCAATCCTTTCAATGATTGTTGGTGGTGACAACAACGAATAAGCAAAAAAGGCAGCAAGGCTTAAACATAAAAATATTGGATAGGATTTAAGACCCGCTACAGGCGATATCATGGAAACAATTAACGCACCGCCACCAGCCACAACCATCACACCAACATCAGCCAGCTTACTAAGACTGTGCCTTGCCACGGCTGAGAGAATAAGCCTTAGGATCAAAAATCCTATCAATCCGTACAACAAAGCCGTGGTCGGTAAATAACGTAGCCCGATATAAACAAAAAACGGGTAAGCCAAACTAACCCCAATGGCAAATGTATCGAGGCTAAGTCTTGCTCTTGAGTTGCTCATAGATCCTCTCAACCACATCACCAACCGTGCGGACTGATTTAAATTGTGCAGGTGAAATCTTTTTGCCAGTGTATTCTTGGAGTTTCAGCATCAAATCAACAGCATCTATGCTGTCGAGGCCAAGATCGACTGACAAATCCGCAGCTATCACAATTTTTTCTGTCGGTATCTCAAAAAGCTCATGGATGTAAAACACGAGCTTGTCCAATATCTCATCCCGAGAAGTCATCGGCCATCGCCCCGTCGGCTGGCGATGAATTGAGCGATGCTTCGTACATTGAAGAATATCTTCCGCAACTCTTCATTAGTAGTCTCAATCTTGAGTTTGTAGGCTTTACGGAGCGCCATACCAAGTTCGAGTCCGTCAATTGAATCAAGCCCAAGTCCATCGATAAATAGCGGTTCTTCGCTATCGATTTTTTCCGGTGAAATATCCTCGAGGCTCAAAGAGCTTACAATCAGACGTTTGATCTCGAGTTCGAGATCATCCACGCTGCAAACCCCATTCATAAAATGATTCGAGATGTGAAACGAGTCTGCGCGCAGCACGTGCACGCGACCCTGATTGCAGGAAGGGCTGCGTTTGGATTCGTGGATAGACTTCGACCACAAAACGCGGTGGGGTTTCAGGAATCTTGTACCAGCGCTGTCCCTTCACCAGAGTTGCAGGTTTACAATGGATGATGATCGGTTGAAGGTCTACCCCTGTCAAAGTAGCAATGTGCGCGAACCCGCGTTGAAAGCGGTGAGGCTTACCTGGAATCGAACGAGTTCCCTCAGGAAAAATAATCAGATTGCTGCCCTCGGCTAAAGCACGGCGGCAATTTTCAACCATAATTTCTGGATCGCTATCGTTACGTATGTATCCAGCGGCTCGTATAAGTGGTCGTAGCAGTATGCTGTTCCAAAGTTCATGTTTAACGACACATTGCGCATCTGGAATCAGTGACATTATCAAAACGACATCGAGCAATGTCGGATGATTGGCAACAACGATAATGCCGTGTGAAGCTTCCAATTTATCCTTTCCTGTCACATCAAGAACAATAAGTCCCGCCGCACGCAGCGCCGCTAAATAAAAGCGGAAACTCACGTGAATTATACTACGGGCGATGCGGCCTCGGGCGATCGGGTCCCGTTTGAATACCGTCGCAAGTGGAACAATAACGATAGCGAGGACGAAACCTCCCAACCAAAGCCCGATAAAGGCCACTCCGGTCATTGCCAGACGCCATGCGTGATTTAGGCGACTAAGTAGCACGGCACCACCTCCAGTGTATTCGGCCGCCTTTCGAAACATGCTCGGTCGCACCGCCAATAAGAAAACGAAGAAAATCGAGCGCTTGGTTTTCGACGGGCATCATACCTGCTTCCACCCTGGACGGTTCGCAAGACAAGAAGAGATCACCATTGTCGTTTTTTGGAGGCACCAGCAGTAGTGCTAGAGCAAGAGTGCTCTCATTGGCCACATTGAGTTCGGCATATTCTCCAGGAAGTGAACAATCGAAATAAAGAAGTAGGACTTCTTTATCGGACTCAGTAACAAGACAATTTACCGATTCGAGCATCCCATATCCAAAACTGTCGGATCCGGCGGCAATCGTTGTGTGACCAGCTTGGTTTTTCCACGCAATCGAGAGCAGACCAGCCAATGCATTTGGTACGGATAGAGCAAATTCTGCCGGCGAAAGTGGCTCGCGCGCTGCTAATGCTTTTAGCAAACCTAATGTTCTATCAAACTCACCGTTCCGAGAACAAAAAATAAAGCGGGTCAAGTTTTTTTCTTCTAAACCAGACGCAGCACGGAACGCCAATTGACCTATTGGAGTGATCCGGCGTCGAAAGATTGGTTTCAAAGGCGGTAGTGGCGTATTTGCGATAGATGGCTCACCGCGTGACCATTTTATCCAATATTCCTTCGAACCGCGCTCAGGTGAGCAAGCCATCCAATCCGAAACACGGAAGCGGATCTGATTTTCAAACCCATCTGTTCGTTGCGTGCGCGATAGGGCAATCGGACAAGCGTCTCTCATTTTGCGGATGCACCTGCGATAGTCAGTTGGTTGTCGATATCTTGCTCTAAATTACGAATCCACCGATTGTAATTGCGGTGAATCTCGTTTCCATTCTGCAGCAAATCTACCGAGCTCACCAACGTGATGCTGAATGCCTGTCGAGAAAATGTAATAGCGATAGTCGCTTCATGTTTCCCATGAGAATAAACGCCTCGCATTCGACCCGGCCCATCGGGATCAATCCGCCAATGACGGAGCACTCCTGCAATCATGATTGACTTGCTTATTTCTGTAAGCGGCAGCTTCTGTGCTAAAGTCGGAATCGGATGATTGACGACATTATAGATAGGTTCGACGCGACTGGCGCGCGCATCGCTGCCTATAAGGCTCAGCAATATCACAAGAAGAAATAGATATTTCCCTTTGATCATTTGGCCCCCCAGTGCAAGCTTATATAAGCTGTTAATACTTTGGCATGATTATCTTCTGAAATCCTGAAGCGAGCAATTTTAAAATTTAAAATGATCAGAATTGGCCTCTTAGACATTGGAAACGAAGCGAGCCGAACATTTGTTGCGGCCCATGCAACGGATTCCGATTATCAGTTTACCCAAAGGTACAAACGTTACAGCCGGCGTTTTCAAAGTCTCGCTGGCCGTATTCTTCTACGCATGATGATCACCGACGTTTCTGGTAATATTGAAAATACCTGTCGGATAAATAGTGCGCTTCAAGGTGAAACGCTCGCACCAATAGGCTGCAACGGAGATTCACTTCATCTAACCTTATCGCACAGCCATCTTTTAGTTGCTGGTGCGATCTCAGATCTCGGTCCTATCGGTATTGATGTGGAATATCACGCTTCAAAACGTCCTTTTCATGACATTGCACGGTTCGCATTTGGTAGAAAAGAAGCCGAAGTGGTGAAAGAAAATGGCGCCGAGTCTTTCTATCGTATTTGGACCTTGCGAGAGGGTCTAACTAAGGCCTTGAGAAAGGATTTTGGTTTTGTCGTGAACCAAAAGGACCTCTTTCACATCGATCAAGGCACTAAGGTTTTTAAAATCGCTACGAAAAATAACGAATGGTTCTGCTGTCACCAGAATGTTTTGAACAAATATTCATTGGCCCTCGTATTTCCGGCGTTCGTAAATTCAGAATCACATGACAAAGTCACTGCCGTACAGCAACTAGATTTAACAATGTTTCCTCATGAATTTCCCAGCGCGATGGCCCCAATAATCGCTCTTTAATTCCAAAATCCGCCTGACTCCACCACAAATGAGGACAGGAAATTGATTCTGGATCAACGTGAAAACCCGCGTTACGAATCATTGCCATATATTCCGGTGCGGTTTTCTGTGATTCCATTGGATGACGAAATAGCAATTGAATAATCCATGATTCGATATAGACGCTTGTAGATTCAGCAAAGAGAAGTAGACCGCCAGGTTTAAGAACCCTGTAAAATTCATTGATTGCGGTCCTCTGATCCACCAAATGATGAAAGGTTTGGTGACAAAATAATAAATCGACCGAGGCCTCAGGTAGCGAAAATCGTGAGCCTACGACTGGCACAAGTTCGACGGAGATATTGTCTTTCTGCGCCTGGCGCCCGGTGGCATCGAGCAGTTTCGGATCAATATCCATGCCGATCATTCTTCGGGGTCGGAAGCGATTCTTGAGGAACCTGAATGAGCGACCCCAACCACAACCAAAATCAACAATCACAGGATATGAATCTTTGCGATTCCTTATCAGACGATCGAGATCGCAAATCGCCCACCAAATGACGTGAATTGCCCATATATCGGTGCCGATAAACCAGGTCCCGAATCGGGTTTCAGCAACATGCGATATTCTGACATCGCTGAAATCTGGCTGGGCTCTTTGATGTATGATTGATTGCATTTCGGTTTTAAGAAAAGCAGTTGGCTCGATACATTATGTAAAGCAGCTTGAAGTTGCAATAAATTCCAAATTTTCTGGAGCCACGATGAGAATCGGAATTTCTTCGAATGGCGTCGCTCAGTAGTCTTCAAACCGTGATCTTGTGTTGCAGTTAGAAGAGGTCCGACGCTCGAGACACATGTTGATCGAGAGCCACTCGAGATCACAAGCAACGTCGCAGAAACGAGCTTCACCAAGACTCTAACGGCGTGGTTAAGCCAGGCCATCGCTTGCCCCCCAATCGACACATGGCCGACCTCACCCCGGCGACAATAGCTTTATTGAAGGAGATGCCGCGCAAAGCGTATGCTGTCTATGGTTTCGGGCTGGGGATTTGAATTTGCATCACATGTATTGAGATTAGCGATCCATCTCAATGAGGAATGACATGTACAAAATTATCACGATGTTGGCGCTAACCCTATTCGTGCTAACTGGCTGTTATACTGCCGAATATAAAGTAGATTCATACAATGCCCCTTCAGTTGGACTTAGCAACGTTCGGACAGCTTATGTTGCAATACCTGAAGATGGGCGCTACGGCGATCATGTTTACCCGGGGTCAGGCAATCAAACAGCCATCTCAATTCTCGCCGCAGTATCCCAACACGGGCCCGGCGTTATGGGAAAATCCCATCAGACACACAATGCTGATTTAACCGATTCCAAAAAGGCTGGAGCGGCATACCTCTTCGAGCCACTGATATTGCACTGGGAACATCGCGCGACCGAGTGGTCAGGCAAACCAAATCGAATAACTATACGTATCAAAGTTTACGAAACAGGTACAGACAAGGTCATAAGCGATTCTGTTCTTGAGGCTCACAGCAGTTGGTGGACACTTGGAGGCGATCATCCGGAAGACCTTCTTCCAAATACTATAGGCCCATTTGTTGATCGCGTGTACCGAGACAATTCACCGTAAGTCCGAGATGATCCTGGGGGAGACAGCCGATTGATCTCTGATAATCGAAGCTTATCAGAGGTTAGGCATGTGAGCGAGCTGGCAAGGCTCCCACGAGCTCAACGCCGTTCTCACCAAACTGCGGCTGATCCGCCGGGTGCTGGCGCGGCCGAGACTAACGCCGACATAGCGGTTCGCTATAAGGTTATGCCGGCTCACTGGGCACAATTAACAATTGATCTAGCGCGGTGTTATACTCGCGCTTATTAGAGCGTCGTCCGTAGTGCATGACGACATCTTCGCGAATACGACCTTTCACCGAATTTCGTGCCAGAGGGCAAAATGATCAGTTGGTTGCGCGTTGCTAAATCTGCTTACTTCTATAAGAAGCGAAAGCGAATTCCGAAAAACGCAATCGTCGAACTATTTGGGAACATTCGACAAAATTCTCAAGCACCATCCAACAACATTTTTCGTCATGTGAAGGAAGTTCTAGGCGGCGCGACTTGGTCGGCCATCTCTTTTCTCCATGAGAGAGACCCTGCCTTCTTTGAACAGCCCGCAGCTCATACGCGAGAGCGCGTTTGCGGCTTTTTGTTGCTCGTGGAACACCGCGATTATGCCGTGCTATTCAAATCAAACATTGATTTGCCTTCGGCATTTAAGACCGAATACTTGCAGCGCGTCGGTGATGAAAGGGTCGAAGCTGCCATCGCCCGCGCCGATGCGACATTCGAGAAAATCAGTTTGCGAAACATGGCCCCGTCCAAGCATGCGATGCGGTCAAAGACGCTCGAAGCGAACGACCTGCAAAGCGTCGTAGGCCCAGCTAGTGCTAATCGGTACATCCCTCGCGGATATCGCGTCCGCCGTGGTGGAGATCATTACTCGACGGTGCCCAACACCGGCCGTATTTCCTTGCGATCCGACCGAACGGGATATGAAGAGCTTGTTCATTGGGCCGTGGCAATCGTTGATATGCTCATTGACGAAAACGCCGTTCCCTCATCGTTCATCCGTGCATTCGCGCGCCCGATCGATCTCGATTCCTTACCTACGGAAGTCCAGCCCAGTTTCATCGCAGTTGATGTACCAGCGCTGATCGAAGAGTTATTCGAGGCGCCTGACATTAAGCGGCTCGTTCGCCGCACCGGGGACGATGTCACGGTTTTAAACAAGGCCGAGATCGATGCCGTTCTGGCTGCTCTCGATCAAGCCTTCCCCATTCGGAAGGTCAGAACGGAATTGAGAATCCTTGATCCCCATAACGATGTTCGGATTGGAGAAATTGCCATCGGTAAAGCGAGAATTTCGCTGCGTAGCTTCGAGGTGCCCGAGATTGAAGAAATTTATGTCCAGAACGTTGTCCCGGTTCCTGGCGAAGATAACATCGGCGTGGGGCTAAAACGCTACATCAGCCAAAATGATCTCTTCACTGTTCTCTTCAACGATTTCACCATCGTGTATCTGGGCGGTACTCTTTACCGGGACGACTCCGTAGCCGGCGGTGGAGAAGTATTTCTCTCATACATCCGTTCCGACCCACGGCTGAACACCGCAGTGAGTGAAAAGGGGACGTTCACGGCGGCGCATCGCGCATTCGATCCGAATTCTGTTTTCCGAATTGTTATCGACAGTGTTGCGGGTGGTGATGAGGTTCTGGTTTGCGACGATCTAGTCGACGAATGGGCGGATTTCATCGGTATCAATGCGACTTCTCAACCAAAGACCATCAGCTTCTACCATGCGAAGCATGGCCCTCTCTCACTTGGTGCATCGCCCTTTCATGTGGCCGTGAGCCAGGCGACCAAGAATCTCGGACGAATGAGTTTATCCGTCGACCAGATTGCAGCTAAACAACCGAAATGGACTTCCAGATACAGCAACGACAACGTGCAGACATCGATTCAGCGGATCGTAAAGGGCAATGCCGGTACGCTTCGACAGAAATCATCGGATGCGCTTGCTTCGCCCGACACCATCCGACGGGTGTTTATCGTCACATCTTCGCTAAGCCGTCGCCAACTCGAAGATACATTCGCGGCTATTCGTCGAGGCCAAGCACCAACGTCGCATTTTGTGCAGCTCTACTGGTTGCTGATGTCGTATTTCTCTGCGTGTGCCGAAGTCGGAGCTTATCCTTATGTGGTTTGCCAGGAGTAGCCTTCGCGCTGAAGAACCGGTAGCCACGGCAGATTGCTGAAAAGCGCCGCTGTCATTTTGGCCCAGACGGCCCTGCGAAAACAAAAGAAGCGTTGCTGTTGACGAACAAGTCAAGAACTTATATGATTATGTCATATCAAAACTATGACATCGATAACAGAAGTCCTTTCTCCCGAGCAAATCAAGGCCGCCAGAGCTCTCCTGGCCTGGTCACAGCAGGAGCTGGCGACGGAAGCGAACGTTGCTACCTCCACCGTGGCGGACTTCGAGCGGGGAACACGTACGCCAGTAGCCAACAACGCCCAGGCGATCCGCGAAGCGCTAGAGGCGAAGGGCCTGCAATTCATCGCTGGCGGGGTCGTGGAAAAAGCGATGATGCCGCCGCCTCCGAGTTTGAAGGCCGGCACGCTGATGCGCTGGGTGAACGCCACTCACCTATCCCAATGGGGCGAGCGGCGCGACGGTCAGGCGGGCATGCCCGAACTCCTGAGCCGACTGATCTATGCGACCCTGGGACCGGCCGCGTCGGTGCGTTTCCCCTCCGACGAAAGCGTCCAGTACCCCGGCTGGGATGGTGTCTGCACCGTCTCCGCCGGTGCGGGATTGGTTCCTGGCGGTGAGTTCGTCTGGGAGATCGGCGCTCAGCGCACCGCGATCCGGGCGAAGGCGGATAAGGACTTCGCCAAGCGCTCGGCCAATCCACTTGGGCGTGATCCGCGCCAAACCACGTTCGTCTTCGTCACGCCGCAGCGGTTTGTTGGCAAGGACGCGTGGGTGACCGAGAAGAAGGCGCTCGGCTTCTGGCGGGACGTGGTCGCCATCGATGGCGACGATCTGGTGCACTGGCTAGAGAGCTACCCGGCGGTCGCGCAGTGGCTTTCGGTGAAGATTGGGCGCCGTCCCGAGGGCTTGCGCAATATGGAGGAGGTGTGGACCGAGTGGATCCGCGCCACGGAGACGCCGTTGACGCCCGACGTGGTTCTAACCGGTCGCGACGAAGATCAGACTGCGGTGTTGAAATGGCTGCGGGGTGCCGCGCAGCTCCTGTCGATCCAGGCCGAAGCGCCAGACGAGGCAATGGCCTTCCTGTACGCGGCGATCAGCCCTCTGCCCGAGCGATACCGGCTGTCCTACTGGAGCCGCTGCGTGGTTGCCGACACGAACGAGACCGCTCGGCAGCTAGTGGGGTTGGGCACCCCATTGATCATCGTCATCAACGACCCGGACGCTGGCCTTGCCCAGCGACTGGTTGACGACGGGCACCATGTATTTGCCGCGTATGGCCCGGGGGCCAGTGATTTCGTCGGGGCGCGTCGACTTCCCCGCCCCTGGAAGTTCGATTTGCAGATGGCCTTGACGCGCGCAGGACTCAGCGACGAGGACGCCCATCGCTTCGCCCACGCGTCAGGACGCAGCATCACGGTATTGCGGCGGCTCATGCCAGCCGCCCCCAGCTATCGTGCGCGCTGGGCGGAGCCGGCATCGCCGGAGCTTATCGCCGCCATGTTCGCCGGTACTTGGGTCGAGTCATCCGCACAGGACCGCAAAATCGTCAGCAAACTGGCCGGGCGACCATATGAGGAAGTTGAAGCCGTGCTCGCCCCATTGGCCGCAATGGGCGGCCCTCTCGTGCACGCTGGCGAAGTCTGGAAAGTCGTGTCGCTGCGCGACCTGTGGGCTCAGATCGGCGGCCAGGTTACCCCCAGTCAACTTGCTCAGTTCGAAACCGCATTCCAGACCGTCCTTGGCGCTATCAATCCCCGGTTCGCCACCCCCCCGAAGAGCATCTATTACGAAGCGGAGGGTGAATTCGGCGAAGAGCCATCCGGCGCGCTTCGACGAGGCCTGACCGAGGCGTTGATAGCCTTGGCTGTGTTCCCCGATCAGGCCGGATTGATTACTGACGTCGCCGGTCGGGTGAACCGCACCGTCCGTAGGCTTCTCGACAAGGCGCCCCCCGCACTCTGGTGGTCGCTGTCGCGTGACTTCCACAATATCGCCGAGGCAGCTCCGGAGGCGTTTTTGGACGCCCTGGAAACAGGGTTAGAAGGAGACGATCCGTCTGTCATGTCGCTATTCCGCAGCGACGAAGGAATTCTGCATCCCACCGAATATCTCTCGAACCTTCTGTGGTCGCTGGAGATGCTTGCCCGGAGTCCCGACTACCTGATGCGCTCCGCCCTCCTCCTGGCCCACCTAGACGACGTCGATCCCGGCGGCAAATGGGGCAATCGGCCGTCTGCGTCGCTGCGCCGTATCTTCGTGACTTGGTCCCCGCAAACCTACGCGACGCCGGCGCAGCGTCTGAAGGTGATCGACCGCATCGTCCAGCAACTGCCCGCGGTGGGTTGGAAGTTGCTCTTGGCCTTGGCGCCGAGGTTCCACGACACATCGGAGCCGTCGTCCATGCCGAACTGGCGCGATTTCACACCGGACGAACCGGAGGTGGTCACTTGGCCATCGGTGGCAGCCGCAGCTGGCGCCATCGGTGAGCGGCTGCTGGAGCAGGTGAAAGACGATGGCAAGCGTTGGCGGGGCTTGCTGGATCTCTGGTCCAACTTCGACCCGGCCTGGCGCACCGCGGCGGCCAAGCAACTCCAGACCTACGTGCGCGCCCTCAATGATCCGGCTGAGATCGAGGCGATGCGCGACAAGCTGCGCACCCTTCTGGCTCACCATCGCGGCTTCAAGGACGCGCAGTGGGCTATGGCTGAGAAGTACTTGAAGCCACTCGACAAGGTGTTCTCTGCCTTGCAGCCCGTCGGAGTGGAAGATCGGGTGCGCTGGCTGTTTCGTCAAGGCGCGGCGGCACTGCGAGCGAATATTGACTGGAAGGAACAACAGGCCGAATTGGAGGCCCAGCAAGCGGACGCCGCCAAGGACCTCCTGGCGGAGCTGTCGCCGGATCAGCTGTTCGCCTTCGCGTCGACCACTACCATGCATCACGAGTTGGGCGCCGCGATCGCCAAGACAACGGCGTCCGACACGGTGAAACACGCGCTGATGAAACGGGGCCTCCTATCCAATGAACCCGCTGAAGCCGATGTCGGTCTGGGCATCCTGTTTGGCTTAAAGGTCCATGCCGGTGATAAAGGAGACGCCTGGGTGCGCACGCTGTGGCGTCAGGCCATTGCCGAGTCCTGGGGCGACCAGGCAGAGATGCGCATCGTCCATCACTTGCCCCCGGCCGCATCCACCTGGGCTGAGATCGAGACGCGGTCAGTCAGCTTGACCGACGCTTACTGGCGCACTCTGTCCGCCTACCGAATCCCTAATGACTCCGATCCTGCCTATGCAGTCGAGCGCCTGCTGGCGGTCGGACGTGGCCGGGATGCGGTCAGCTGGCTTGGCCACAACATCAGGATCAAGCCGAACGGCGCACTTGTGGTTCGCGCCATGCGGGCCGCCGCCCAGTCGGATAAGCGCGCGGAAGGCAATGACGCCACCATGCTTAGCCATTGGGTCGGCATCTTGCTCGATTACCTCGAAGCTGATCCCAAGGTTTCCGAGAAGGAGGTTGTCCAGCTGGAGTGGATTTACTTCCAAGCTCTGCGCCACTCGCAACGGCAGGCGCGCACTCTGCACCGGGCTCTGGCCCGCGATCCAGAGTTCTTCGCCTATCTGCTCAAACTGATCTACCTACCCGCCAAGGACAGCGGGATCGTCGAGCCCGAAATTGCCGATATGGAGGCGGCCAGCAACCTGGCGAGGCAAGCCTATGACGTGCTGCATGACTGGGCCCATGTCCCCGGCTCTGATGGTCAAGGCGCCATCGACTCAGTGGTATTGGAAGATTGGGTGAAGCGAGCCCGCAAACTTTTAGCCGAGGCTGGGCGTGGAGAGATCGGCGACAGCAAGATCGGTGAGATCCTATCCGCCGCCAAGCGCGAGCCAGATCAGCCGTGGCCTCCTGTGCCAGTACGCGAAATCATCGAACTGACCCGTAGCCGCACCCTCGAACGGGGCTTGGAAATCGGCGTTTACAATCGGCGCGGCGTCACCGTCCGCATGCCCCATGACGGCGGCGGACAGGAGCGGGCCTTAGCTGAACGTTACCGCCGAGACGCAGAAGCTCTGCGGTTCGACTGGCCTCGCACAGCGGCCTGTTTGGATCGCATCGCGACCACCTATGAAGTGGACGCCAACCGAGAAGACCTCAGCGCCGAGCAGAGGGACTGGCTATGAGGGCCGCGTCTAAGTGCCAGAAGAAGTCACTTTACGAGCGGCGCTCATGTATCAGCATGAGGTTCCCATCAAACAAGCGATTCATAACCACGTGATCGCTCAATGGCGATCGGTGTAATTTGGACAAACGGCTTTCGGCAGTGTCGCGGGACCAACAATGGCCTGACGCCGAACAAACCCTAAGATCGTTACCGGCGACATCTAGTTACCACCATGAGTGGGGGGTTCGGCAGCCTTTGGGCATGTACAACATCTCTCTCACGTCATTGCCACGCCTCTTTAGCAAGGTTCTCGACCACCTCGATGAGCTTCGAAAATATCCTCTTACTGGAGGCGGGCAACCAATGGAAATAGCAAGCATCGCTTTGCTCGACGCCCACAAAGCGCTTCTCTATGCGATGCTTGAGCATGTCGAAGATTGCGACAATATTGCTAAGGCATTCTTCCCAAAAGAATCTTTCACTGGGAAGGAGCAAATACTCCAGCAATTTCGGACGTCCGTAAGATTAAATCGCGATCGTCTCGGCCGGATCGTTAATGCAATGAAACATCGCCAGGCTCGACTGGCATTGTTTCATGCCGTCAATAAGATGGTGCGAATACCTGGCTACAGCGTGCAGGCAATAATCGCGCCGAACACTGTTGGGCCCGATAAGCAGGTGCATCCAAAGGCACGCCCACAAGACGTCGGGGCCACCTCGTTCGCCCATGAATTACGATGGTTATTCTGCACGATTTTCGTGGTGGGAGAGAACCTCGCGAAATTTGTAATGGCCGTCTGTCCTGGTATTGTGTCCTCGCCCACCACATTGCAAGACCGTACTGATATAGCCCCACCCACAACAAGCACAATACAGCCATCTCTCTTTGACATCGCCCTGCGCATTTCAAGGTTGCCTTGGTTCGTGTATCCACAGGAAGCTCGTTCGGGCATTCCTATCGTCGAAATGAAAGAGAATGAGCAAGCAGTCCACATCGCATTTTCGGACGCGGCGGCGCCACGACCGCTCACCTTCGGCAATATCCCGGGTGGTGCACTGCAATTGATCGCAGCGTACAGCGGCGATGGCGCCACAACATCTTTCAGCGTGCCCTAGCAGTGGCTCTAGGTAGTCTAACTTTCTTGGCGGATCGGTGATTTACAATTGGCTCGCAGCAGCGGGATCGCAAGCATTAACACCCTTCCGGAAAGTATGGCGTCAATTACCGGAAAGGAAGCGTCAATTAGAGGACGGTGCCCGCCGCATTGTCAATAAACAGGCCGGTGTCCCGGATGTAGCGCTGGAGCATTGCGTCGGAGCTATGACCAGTTTGCAGCCTTATCTTCCAGGACGCTGCGCCGGCAGCGGCAGCGCTGGTAACCAGGCCAGAACGCAGTGAATGGCCCGAGTACCGGTTAGGGTCCAATCCTGCGGCGCGTGCTCTCTCCTTCACGATGAGCGCTACCGCTTCGCCGGACAAAGCCTGCTCGCCCAATTGCCCATACCGGTTGACTGACCGGAATACCGGCCCCTCATTGATGCCCGATGCTTGGAGCCAACTCTCGAGCGCCCGCACCGGACAGAGTGGTCCCGTACCGTTCGGGATACCCACCTGCCTCCCCTTCCCTTCCTGATCGGTCTTGCTGCGTCTCAGCGTGATGACGATGCCTTCCGGCACTCGTTGAATGTCGTTGAATGCGAGCGAAACGATTTCTGATCTTCGGAACGCTCCGGCGAAACCAATCAGGAGCAACGCACGATCGCGCTGGGCGCGTAGAGACTCATCGTGGCGCCCCAACCATAGCCAGCAGGTCGCGAGGCCTGACAGGAGTCATCTGCCGCTGCCTGCGGCCATGTCTGTGACGGATGCCACGAAACACCAGCCGCACCAGTTCAGAGTTCACTGGCGAGGTGAGTCCTTGCGTCTTGTGCGCCTTGCCGATCGCGACCAGGCGCCGGGCGAGCGTTGCCATCGAAAGACTCGTAGCGTGGTCGGCGAGATACTTTGCAACTATTTTCACTGACGCCGGGATGGAGCCACCCCAGGCGATGAAGTGCTGAAGATCCGACCGGTAAGCCCGCCGCGTGTTGGCGGAGAGCGCCGCCTGGACATAATCTCGTACTGCCGGATCGAGCAGCTTGAGCTCCGCGATCCCCGCCGGCACCAACGCGGTCAGTCCCATCTACCTGACCTTTGATAAGGGAACATTATCAGAGGTCAGAAACCCCGCTTCGACGGCCCATTTGGCCCGACACCCCGTCATGGGCCGGGGCCCCGGTCAGGCGACTGTAGGGCGAATACCAGACCACCTTGGCGTTCTCTGGCCCCACGCTAATGTGGAATGGCTTGGTGGCGCCGTAGAAGTAGAGCCGGTCGTACCCAGTGTTCTGGATCACCCACCGGGCACCCACGAGAGAGCTCACTCCGGGCACCCGAATATCGACGGCAAGGCCGAGGCGCGAGCAGTAGGGCTGTCCATCACGGTTGAGCTCGCACCCCGCGTGCTGGTCCAGGTGGCGCGTCGTGCGCGGGTAAGGCTGCAGGCGTACCAGCCTGTCCAAAGCCGGTGAAGCGAAGGCGTAGGTAAGCTCTACGGGTCCGAAGTGATCGACCACGGGATCGAGCACCCGCAGACACAGCTCGCGCATCGCTGCGTAGGTTTCGAGCCGTTGAGGCCGGTTGTCGATTTTATAGCGGCGCCAGGTCTCGCCACACTCGATGAGATCCCGGTATCGGTGATGTCTGCCACATAGTTCATTCAGCGCAGGATAATTTGTTGAATTATCATGGTTGAATGACATTGCGAATCATATCAGATTTTTCTGAATCGTTCAGAAAAAAGTCCGTCGATTTGGTCGTTCCTTGGCGTTGGTCAAGTTGGTCGATTTGATAGGTTTTGGGGTAATTATGACGCCGTTGGTCTACCCCCGGTAGGGGGGTGGCAGCGTCATAATTCGATCGGATTGCAAATATGTCCTGAGAAAAATCTGAGAGAAATCTGATAGTCTGCACTCATGATCGGTCGGCAAGAGATGACAGATGCGAGACACGAGATTCCGCTTTATCGTCCTCACGGATGGGGTCAGTTACGGGTGGGGCCGTGTGTCAAAGTCTCCCACCATTGAAAATATACGTATTGGTTTTACACCTTAGTTTGTTTTCTGCCGCGTGATCGAGAGCGACGGCGTAGCTGAACGTAGGCTTTGACTTGTTTAATCTGCGCGTCCTCGATGGCGAACGTCTCTGTCATGATCACCGCCATTCGCTTTATCTGCTTCGCAGTGGCCACTTCTTCCTTCAAGGAGGGGCCTAGTCGCTCGAGAAGGCGTATAACCGTCATACTATGCCACCGGCCACCACTCGGGGACTTTAAGCCACGTTTGTTCAGCAGTTCGGCAATATACTTAGGTGACCTAGCACCCGAGGCCATCAACTCCGTGAGAATGGAACGCAGGCTTTCGGCAAATACAAGTGCCGCAGCTCGGTTTTTAGCGGCTGTTTCTTTCCCTGCACGTCCCCAGACAACACCCCGAGCTCGAGCCGCAGTGATCCCCCGCCGGGTTTGATCAGCACGACCCAGTTCTTGAAAGCACTCATTTGCAATGGCTGTAACAGGTGTAGGTTGTTCCATCGGGATGGTCCTAAGGAAGTGGTTGTTTGCGCCGTCAGAAGTTTTTCTTGCTCTGCTTGATGATCTCGCGAGCTTCTCTACGCATAACGTCCAGGCGCTTTGCTTGATCTTTATCTTCATCTGATATGTAATCGGGATCACATCCTGATTGTTCCTCACTGAGGTGTTTCCAGAGATACTGAGTTTTCAAGAGGAAGAATTCTGCACGTGACATTTCTTTGTCATCGGACGATCGACGCTGATAAAGATTTTCACACAATTCGACAGCTTTCAAAGAAGGCGGCCATGGGCCGCCCCCACCCGAACGTGAACTAACTATCCGAGCCTGCCGGCGGTCGCCGCCCCTATTTACCGGGATTTTAAGGGCTTCTTCGATTGACCAACCTGCGTTGATACGCTCACTCAGCGTAGCAGGCTTCATTTCATAGAGAGCGGCCCATTGCGCTAATGGATAGGTATGGTCATTGAACGTAATTTGGCGGTTAGTAACACGGTTACGTGCTTGTTCCGTTTTGTCGGCCCAACGGCAGTTCTGTGGAGAATAATCACCAGCGTTATCAATTCTATCGAGCGTAGCGTCGGCAGACGGCGGGACCCCCATGTCAGAGATGAACTGGGAGAATGTTTCCCACTCGGCACAATAGCTGATGCCCTTGCCGCCGTAATTTGGGTAGTCCTTGTGCTTCGGGTTTTTACACCTCTGTTTCATCGCCGCCCAAGAGTTGTATCCCGGCTTACGCTCCGGCCTCTCAAATGTAGTTTTGTCCCCACCGCTAGGTGGGATGTACTGATCGCCAATTTGGGGACAGAACAATTCGTTCGACGGGTCGCCTGCCGATGATTTTTTGAACATCTGCGACATGATCGTATCTAGAGGCGGCACCGGGGATTGGGGATCATTTTTCATTGAATGCCTCCCTCAATCAGAGTGCGGATGGCCTCGACGCGCCAAGCGGTGATTCTGGGCCCGAGCTTTACAGGTTTAGGGAATTGTCCCGATTTGACAGCAATACAGTCGTTTGCCGGCAGCA
>CAWEME010000078.1:0-3451 GCA_963810055.1 uncultured Alphaproteobacteria bacterium
TGCTGCCGTCACTGGTTCGGTTGCGTATTGCTCGCGAGGTCCCTCCGTCGAATGCCGGCCGCAAGGGGATCAGGGCCGCTTGCGCGCGCAGCCTGAAGCGGCTCGGCACCGACCGCCTCGATTTGTACCTATTGCATTGGCGGGGGGAGGCGCCCTTGGCGGAGACGGTGGCGGGTTTCGAGGAACTTCGAGGCGAAGGCAAGATCCGCCATTGGGGCGTGTCGAACTTCGATCTGAGCGACATGGAGGAATTGTGGAAGCTCGCCCAGGGCAAGGGCTGCGCCGCCAACCAGGTGATCTACAATCTCGGCCGGCGCGGCGTCGAATTCGACCTGTTGCCCGCCTTGGCCAAGCGCCGGCTCCCGGTGATGGCCTATTCGCCTTTGGAGCAGGGCCGGCTTTTGGGCCAACCCGTCCTCAAGCAGCTGGCGCAAAAGCTGGGCGCTTCCCCGGCCCAGATCGCGTTGGCCTGGGTGCTGCGGCGCGAGGGCGTGGTGGCCATCCCCAAGGCCGCCGATCCGAGGCATGTCGAGGAAAACCGGGGCGCGCTCGACCTGAAACTGTCGCCCGCCGATCTCGCCGATCTCGACCGCGCCTTCCCGCCGCCGCTTCGCCGTTCCGCCCTGGAGATGCTTTAGGGCCATTCAAAAACGGCCCCTTGTCAGCCGCCCGCCGCGTGTAGTTTAGTGGTGGCAACCCATGATCATGGGTGGGGGAGATGCTGTTCGGCACCTTGCTTAGACGCATCGTCAAGACCGGGACGATCGAACTGATCGGCCCGGACGGCGCCTCCGATTGCGTCGCGGCCAGCCCTTCGCCCCGGGTGACGGTGCGGATCAAAAGCCGGAAATTCCTGGCCAAGCTGTTCGCGGCGCCGAGCTTCTTCCTGGCGGAAGGCTACGTGAACGGCGATCTCGTCATCGAGGAAGGCGATCTGCGCCAGATGCTGGCCGTGCTGATGAGCGGCGTCAAGGACGGCGCCTACCCGATTTTTTTCGACAAGCTGCGCCAGGCCACGTCCTCGGTCATCGACTGGATGGTCAAGGTCGGAACCATCGACCGGGCGCGGCGCGACGTGCAATTCCACTACGACCTGTCGAACGAGTTCTTCGGCCTGTTCCTCGACCCGGCCATGCAATATTCCTGCGCCTATTTCGAGACCGGCAAGGAGACCATCGCCGAGGCGCAGGTCGCGAAAATGCAGCACATCGCGGCCAAGCTGTCCCTGCGCCCGGGCCAGAAGGTGCTGGACATCGGCTGCGGCTGGGGCGGTTTGGCGGCCTTTCTGAGCTCGAATTACGACCGCGTCCAGGTGACCGGCGTCACCCTCTCCAAGAACCAGCAGGCTTACGCCCAGGAGAACCGCCGCTCCCCCTTGCTCGACTTCCGTCTCCAGGATTACCGCCTGGTGTCCGGCCGCTTCGACCGCATCGTCTCGGTCGGAATGCTGGAGCATGTCGGCAAGGACCATTACGGCGAGTATTTCGCCAAGGTCGGCGATCTGCTGGCGGATGACGGCGTCGCGCTGATCCACACCATCGGCCGGCGCGGCCCGCCTTCGCCGATCAATAGCTGGATCAGGCGGCGGATCTTTCCCGGCGCTTACCTGCCTTCGCTGTCGCAGCTGGCTTCCGCCGCCGAGCGCACCGGCTTGTGGATTCTGGACTGCGAGAATTTGCGCCTGCATTACGCCAAGACGCTCTATCGCTGGCACGCGGCGCTGCAATCCCACAAGCGGGAGGTCGTGGCGCAATTCGGCGAACAGTTCTACCGCGCCTGGGAGTTCTATCTGCTCGCCTGCGAAGCCGGTTTTCTCTATTCCGGCATAACCGTGTTCCAGCTGCTGCTGGGCAAGACGCCCGACGCCGCGCCCTTGACGCGCGACTACATGTTCGAGGAAGAACGGGCGCTCAAGCAACGGCACGCGGGCGAAAACGTTTTCATCGCCGGCGGCGAACGCAAGACCGGCTGAGCAGTTCCGGGGCGCGCGGCCCGGATACGAACCCGAGGTATTATCGAGGCGGCATCGAGGCGAGATCGAGGTAACTCGAGGCCAGCCAGGCATTTTTGCGAGACAAGCCCGAGGCAATCCCGGTATGCCGATAACCGGCGGCGGAAGACCGAAACCACGATCAGGTTACGGATATTTTATTTTCCGTTGATTGCGCTGCAACCGCAAATGCCTATGCTTTCTTGCTTCCGCCGGGGAGTGACGGAGTGAATTCAAATATGGGCGAGGTTACGCAGGTTACGTTGAGCAAGGTGCCCGCGGTAACGCTGGTTTTCTGGATCATCAAGATTGCCGCGACCACGCTCGGCGAGACCGGCGGCGACTCCGTGACCATGACGCTCAATTGGGGCTACCTGGTCGGAACGGCTCTTTTCCTGACGGTCCTGGTGGTGCTGGTCGCCCTTCAGATCGTCGCGAAGAAGTTTCACCCGTTTCTGTATTGGGCCACGATCGTCGCCTCCACCACATTCGGCACGACCATGGCCGATTTCGCGGACCGTTCCCTGGGCATCGGTTACGCCGGAGGTTCGTCGATCCTGCTGCTCTGCCTGCTCGCCGCGCTCGGCCTATGGCACTGGTCGCTCGGCTCCATATCGGTCGACACCGTCAACGCGCCGAAGGTGGAAGCCTTCTACTGGGTGGCCATCACCTTTTCCCAGACCCTCGGGACCGCGCTCGGCGACTGGATGGCCAATTCGACCGGCCTCGGCTATGAAGGCGGCGCGCTGGTCTTCGCCGCCGCCTTGGCGGTGGCCGCCGCCGCCTATTATTGGACGCATGTGTCGCGCGTGACGCTGTTCTGGGCCGCGTTCATCCTGACGCGGCCGCTGGGCGCGACCGTCGGCGATTTCCTCGACAAGCCTGTCAACCATGGCGGTCTCGCCTTGAGCCGTCCGCTGGCCTCGGCGATCATCGCGGCTTTCATTCTCGCCTGCCTGCTCGTTCTGCCGCAACAGGCCGGCAAGCATCCGGTGCAATCCTAAACCGGGCAATCCCGCGCGGCGGCCGGACAAACCGCAATCGCGCCTTCCCTTGACTTGCCCCAGCAAAGTTTTCCCGCCCTGTGAGTCACAAGGACAAACACGCGGGCGGACCGGAACTAAGGCCAGGCTCGCGGCCGGGCCGCGTCAACGGAATAAGTCCCGCGTTAACAACGCGCAGCGGCCCAGGAGTTAACACGAGTTCGCGGGCGAATTTCCGATTCGGAAATTCTTAACACCGTTATTCAACCAACTCACAGGGCCCGTCCTGCAATTGGCGCCTTGTATTTTGGCGGCGCGGCGGTGCTAAAGTCGTTTCATGGAAAACGCATTGTCGAAAGTGACGCCCCTGCGCGAGGGCGACGTGGGCTACCGTTCGCCGCCGCACAATCTCGAGGCCGAGCAGGCGCTCTTGGCCGCGATCCTGGTCAACAATTCGGCCTATCACAAGGTGGCCGAG